>CAWFOA010000001.1:0-103282 GCA_963817275.1 uncultured Solirubrobacterales bacterium
CAGCGACGAAGGCCTCGTTGAGCGCTGGGAGGCGTTCGTCGGTGGCATCGAGATCTCCAACTCCTTCACCGAGCTGAACGACCCGGACGAGCAGCGGCGCCGCTTCGAGGCGCAGGCCGAGGAGACCGCCAGGGGCGACGAGGAGACCCAGCCCTATGACGAGACCTTCGTGGAGTCGCTGGAGCAGGGGATGCCGCCGACCGGCGGCGCCGGCCTCGGGATCGACAGGCTCGTGATGATCCTGACCGGGGCAAAGACGCTGCGCGAGGTCGTGCTCTTCCCCGCGATGCGGAACTAGCTCTCGGAGGAGTCCTCCGCGTCCGACTCGGACTCCTCGTCCTCGTCGGAGTCCTCGTCCTCCTCGGCGTCTTCGTCCTCCTCGTCCTCCTCCGACTCGTCGTCCTCGTCGTCTGCATCCGGGGTCTCCGCGTCGGCGGTGGCGGTTCCCCCGTCTCCCTCGGACGGCGTCAGCCGCCGGATCAGGAGATATCCGCCGATGAAGGGCAGGGAGATGATCGCCAGCGCCGCGAGCATCGCGGGCCAGGCGATGACGACTCCCAGGCCGGCTCGGGCGCCGTGGTCGCTGGTCACGTAGATGGCCCAGCCGATCCACGCCACCACCAGCAGGGCGCCCACGGCCGCTCCGATCGCGAGCCGCGGGTTGGACCGGACGCGTTCAAAGATCCCCTCGGCCGCCTCCATTCCGTCGCCCGCGTGGTCGGCTGATTCCACGCGCGGCAAGGTACCGGTCCCAACGGTGGGACGCCCCGTTGGAGGGCTTGTGGAGTCGCCGGGGACCCGGATACGATCCGATCACCGGCTGGCGTGGGGATGGCCGCTGAGCAAGGGAGAGAGATCGATGATCCGGAGAGTCGTCCTCGCGGCAAGCGTCCTCGTGGTGACCCTGCTGTCGATGGCCGGGGCCGCGCAGGCCTTCGTCCTCTACGACCAAACGGACCACGCGGGCGCCAACAACGCGGACTCCAGCGCCCCGAACTTCTCGCCTTCAAACTTCTCCTCAGGAGGATTCGGCCAGGACCGCACCGCAGACGACTTCACGGTCCCCGCGGATCAGGCGTGGGCCATAGACGAGGTCGACGTGAGCGGGGCGTATAACAGCCCCGCTCAGGGAGTCGTCAACGTCTACATCTTCCGGGATGCGGCCGGCAAGCCCGGCACGCGGCTCTTCAGCCAGGCCAACATCTCTGCGCCGGGAGGACCGGACTACAACGTTCCGCTCGCCAACGTCCCGAGCCTGGGTGCCGGCGCGTACTGGATCACGGTCCAGCAAGTGCTCGGGATGGGCGGCTACTGGAGCTGGACGACGCGCTCCGTGCAGAGCGGCGGTCCGGCGCGTTGGTTCGGGGCAGGGAGTGCTTGCCCTGACTTCAGCTGGAGCTCCCGGGCCGATTGCTGGTTCGGAACCAACCCCGACCAGATCTTCCTGCTCCGTGGCACCAACACCTCGAACGCAATCGCGCTCGGCAAGCCGAAACTCAGCAAGAAGAAGGGGACCGCGATCCTGCCGGTCACGGTCCCCAGCGCGGGAGACCTGTCGGTGAGCGGCAAAGGTGTCGGGGCACAGGTGGCGTCCGGAGCCGCGGCCTCCACGGCCGTCCCCGGCCCGGGCGTCGTCAACGTCAAGCTGAAGGCCAAGGGCAAGTCCAGGCGCAAGCTCAACAAGACCGGCAAGGCCAAGCTGAAGGTCACGATCACCTTCACGCCCACCGCCGGCAATCCGACCACCGGGCAGGCAAAGGTCAAGCTGAAGAAGAAGCACTAACGCCCTGTGGGGCATTCGGTCTCGATCTGGGACGCGACCAGTCTTTCCTTTCCGCACCTTGCAGGGAGTTCTGTTGCCGTGCCTGGGTGCTGCCTGGCCGGGCAAACCCCCTGGCTATACTTTGGCTTCGCCGTCCCCGACAGAACCGGAGGTCAAATCAAGGAATCGGCAGCCAGGAGCCGATGAGGATTGGGCCCCCGGGGAGTCCGCGTCCCCTGAACCTTCGTACTACTTAACTCAGAGCCAACCCGACGACCGCAACTAGACACAACCGGAGCGATTGATAGACCAGAGAGCGATCGACTGAATGTTCGAGCGATTCACAGAGAGAGCCCGCCAGGTAGTCGTCCTCGCCCAGGAGGAGGCGCGGACTCTCAAGCACAACTACATCGGCACCGAGCACATCCTGCTGGGTCTACTCCGCGAGGAAGAGGGCCTGGCTGCCCGCGTGCTCGAGTCCCTCGACATCACGGTCGAGCGCGTCCGCTCGCAGGTCGTCCGCATCGTCGGCTCCGGCGAGGAGGTCACCGCCGGGCAGATTCCGTTCACTCCGCGCGCCAAGAAGGTGCTGGAGCTGGCGCTGCGCGAAGCCCTCTCCCTGGGCCACAACTACATCGGCACCGAGCACATCCTGCTCGGCCTGGTCCGCGAGAACGAGGGCGTCGCCGCGCGCATCCTGCTCGATTTCGACGCAGACTCCGAGAAGATCCGCAACGAGGTCATCCGGATGCTCTCCGGTCCCGGCGGACGGCGCCAGGGCGCCGGCGGCGGTGCGGGCGGCGAGGGCAAGAAGTCCTCGAAGCTGCTCGACCAGTTCGGCCGCAACCTCACCAAGCTCGCAGCCGAGGGCAAGCTCGACCCGGTGATCGGGCGCGAGATCGAGATCGAGCGGATCATGCAGATCCTCTCCCGCCGCACCAAGAACAACCCGGTGCTGCTCGGCGAGCCTGGCGTCGGCAAGACCGCCGTCGTCGAGGGCCTGGCCGCACGGATCACGAACGGCGAGGTCCCCGAGCTGCTCAAGAACAAGCAGATCTACACGCTCGATCTGGCCGCCCTCGTCGCCGGGTCGAAGTACCGCGGCGAGTTCGAGGAGCGCCTCAAGAAGGTGATGAAGGAGATCACCCAGCGCGGCGACATCATTCTCTTCATCGACGAGCTGCACAACCTCGTCGGCGCCGGCGCTGCTGAGGGCGCGATCGACGCCGCTTCCATCCTCAAACCAGCTCTTGCTCGCGGCGAGCTGCAGACGATCGGCGCGACCACGCTCGACGAGTACCGCAAGTACCTGGAGCGGGACTCGGCGCTCGAACGGCGCTTCCAGCAGATCAAGGTCGAGCAGCCCTCCACCGAGGAGACGGTGAAGATCCTCGAGGGCCTGCGCGAGCGCTATGAGCAGCACCACCGCGTGAAGATCACCGACGAGGCGCTCGAGGCCGCCGCTGAGCTCGCCGACCGCTACATCTCCGACCGCTTCCTGCCCGACAAGGCCATCGACCTGGTCGACGAGGCCGCCTCGCGGATGCGCATCAAGTCGATGACGCAGCCGCCCGTGTACCGCGACCTCGAGGAGGAGATCGAGACGACGCGGCGCGAGAAGGAGGCCTCGATCGACGCTCAGGAGTTCGAGAAGGCCGCCAACCTGCGGGACCAGGAGCGCCGCCTGACCAATAAGAAGAAGGAGCTCGAGCACGAGTGGACCTCGGGTGAGGGTGGCGAGCGCCCGGAGGTCGGCGAGGAGGAGATCGCCGACATCGTCGCGATGTGGACCGGCATTCCCGTCTTCAAGCTCACCGAGGCCGAGTCGAAGAAGCTCGTCCGCATGGAGGACGAGCTGCACAAGCGCGTCATCGGCCAGGAACCGGCGATCACCGCCGTCTCCAAGGCGATCCGCCGCTCGCGCGCCGGGATCAAGGACCCGAAGCGCCCGGCCGGTTCATTCATCTTCCTGGGCCCCTCGGGCGTCGGCAAGACCGAGCTCGCCCGCACGCTCGCCGAGTTCCTGTTCGGCGACGAGGAGGCGATGGTCAGGATCGACATGTCCGAGTACATGGAGAAGCACGCCGTCTCGCGCCTGGTCGGCTCGCCCCCCGGCTACATCGGCTACGACGAGGGCGGACAGCTCACCGAGGCAGTGCGGCGCAAGCCCTACTCGGTCCTGCTGCTCGACGAGATCGAGAAGGCCCACCCCGACGTCTTCAACATCCTCCTGCAGATCCTCGAGGACGGAAGGCTCACCGACGCCCAGGGGCGGACGGTCGACTTCCGCAACTCGATCGTGATCATGACCTCGAACATCGGGGCGCAGGACATCGCCCGCAACACCCCGCTCGGGTTCGCCGTCTCCGACGAGACCGGCGTCACCTACGAGGACATGAAGTCGCGGATCATGGGCGACCTGAAGAAGGTCTTCCGGCCGGAGTTCCTGAACCGGATCGACGAGGTGATCGTCTTCCACAAGCTGGCCAAGGACGAGATCCTGGAGATCGTCGACCTCATGGTCGAGCGCGTTCGGACGCAGGTCGCGGAGCACGAGCTGCAGCTCGACCTGAGCAAGGAGGCCAAGGAGCTGCTCGTCGACAAGGGCTGGGACCCGGCCATGGGCGCTCGCCCACTGCGCCGCGCGATTCAGCGCTACGTCGAGGATCCGCTCGCGGACGAGGTGCTGAAGGCCGGCCAGATGACGCCCGGCTCGACGGTGCAGGTCGACCGCGACGCGAAGGGCGACGAGGAAGACCATCCGCTCAAGCTGAAGATCGTCAAGCCCCGCAAGCGGCCGGCCAAGAAGGCCGAGCCCGAGAAGGTCGGCGTCGGCGCCAAGAAGGACGGCGACGAGGCGGACGACGGCGGCGACCCCGAATCCTCAGGCGACGAAGCCTCCAAGTAACAAGGCAATAGGCACCTGGAGCGGCGGGCGCTATCTGCGCTTCGGCGAGGTGATCGAGCCGGATCGGCTTGAGACCCTGCTGTGTCCCGGCGACGGCATCGACACGGTCCTGACCGCCGACGTCTACGGTGCGGGAGAGGCGGACTCCCTGCTGGGACGCGCGCTCGACGGCGTTGCCCGCGACGAGTACTGCCTGGTCGGTGCGGTGGGCCACGACTTCTACGAGGGCGAGCGCAACGGCCCGAAGGGTTTCCCGCGATTCACGGATCCCTCGCTGCGCGCTCCCGCCGAGTACGCCGACTACCTGCGCATGGCCGCCGAGCGCAGCCTCGAGCGGCTCGGGCAGGAGCGCTTCGACCTCCTGCTCCTCCACAACCCGGACCGCACCGGCTACGAGAGCGAGGTCGTCTGGGAGGGGATGACCGCGCTGCGCGAGGCCGGGATCGCGGACGCGATCGGCGTCGCTCCCGGACCGGCCAACGGGTTCACGCTCGACGTCGTCCGTTGCTTCGAGCGCTTCGGCGACACGATCGACTGGGCGATGATCATCCTCAACCCGTTCGAGCCCTGGCCGGGCGAGCTCTGCTTCGACGCGGCCACTCGCCACGGCGTCCGGGTGATCACGCGGGTGGTCGACTACGGCGGGATCTTCTGGGATGACGTGACTTCGGAGACGGTCCTGCCGCAGGGCGACCACCGCTCGTTCCGCCCAGAGGGCTGGATCGCCGAGGGCCGCGCGAAGCTCGATCGCCTGCGGCCGATCGCCGAGAGAGCGGGCCTCACCCCGATGCAGCTGGCATGTCAATGGAACCTCGCCCACGAGGCCGTCGAGTGCGTCGTGCCGACCCTGATCCAGGAGTCAGGCGACACCGCCAGGCCGATCGAGGAGAAGCGCGCCGAGCTGGCCGCGCTTCCGGCCGAGCAGCGGCTGAGCGCGGACCAGGTCGACGAGATCCGCGCGATCGGCGACAACGCGGGATGCATGGCCCTCAAGGGCGCGACCCCGGACCACTCGGGCGAGGAGCGGCCGGATCGCTGGTCCGTCAGCCCCGAGCTCGCTGCGGTGGCGAGCGAGTGGGGAATTGACCCCGAGCGGGATTTGCGGTACCTGGCAGCCGAGCCCGCCCGCTAACCTGACTCCGAGGCGCTCAACGCGCCAGGAATCGATCGGATCGAGCGAATGACCGCAGTGATGACCGCGCTCAGGAGAGTTCTCGTCGGGACCGGCTCGACCGCGTTCACGCTCGTCGGGGCGCTGCTGATCGGCTTCGGGGTGCCGCTCTTCTGGATCTACGTCGCCTCCCAGTTCTACGGCAAGACCGGGGCGGTCAACGGGCCGGTCGCCGTCTTCATCGGGACCGGCATCCTCGTCTCGTACTACGGGCTCCTGCTGATCGCGTCCTGGGTCCGGGCGCGGCTCCTGAAGCGCGAAATGGGCCGGCCCGCGCGCGGACCCCTGGAACCGCAGCATGCGCGACACGCCCTACAAGCCGGGCCACGAGCGCAGCGACCCGGTGGAGCGGCTGTTCGTCGCGACCGCGATCGTCTCGATGATCGCGTTCCTTATCTGGTTCGCCTTCTTCGCCGGGGCGCCGTTCCCGACCAATTCCTAGGCGGCGCTCCGCCCGCTCGCGTTAGGGAAGGCTCAGTGCGTCGGCTCGAGCTGGGGCTCGGGCTCGGGGGTGCCGGCCGAGGGGATCGGACCCGGCTGCTCGCGGCGCTCGCGCTTCGAGTCGTAGAGGGCGTTGTCGGCCCTCGCCAGGCAGGCGCTCAGGCCCTCGCCCTTCCGTCGCTTGATCACTCCGGCACTCCACTGGGCCGGCGAGACGAAGAGCAGTAGGTCGAAGAGTCGCCTGGCCTCCTCGTCCCCGGAGCCCACCAGGATCACCAGGAACTCATCGCCGCCGAGACGCGCGAAGATGTCGCCCGGCTGGAGCTCCGCCCTCCACGTCCGGGTCATCTGGACCAGCAGGCGGTCTCCTTCAGCGTGTCCCTCGCGGTCGTTCACCTGCTTGAAGTCGTCGAGGTCGATGAGCCCGACCGTGAGAGGGATTCCCGTCCGATCCGCGAGGGCGAAGGCACGTTCCGCGGCGGGCGCCAGACCCTTGCGGTTGAACAGCCCGGTCAGCGGATCGGTGTGCGCTTCGTGCCGTAGACGCGAGCTCTGCCGGCCGATCGTCTCGGTTGCCACGACGAGCGAGGCGGTCATGAAGACCCAGGCGTCGGCGGGCACGTGGTGCGGGCTGGCGAGAAGCGCCGCCGCGAAGGCGACCGCGATCAAAGCCGTGTGCGCGCGAGCGGCGGGTCGCGAGAAGAAGAAGGCGGCATAGACGCCCATCCACATGTAGTCGCACGCCGTGACGACCATCCCCACGCCGGTGGCCGACCGGGCGATCAGCACCGATATCAGCGCCGTCCCGCCGATCACCGCAAAATGGAGGAACCAGCGCGGCACCCGATTGCCAAGCCACCAGAGGGCGAGCGAGGCGCAGAGCGCGACGACGCCGGCCAGCCGGAGCAGCTCAACGGGGGCGGCCGGGTTGGCCGGGAACGCCGCGGCGAAGAGCCCGCTCAGTCCTCCGGCGAGCGCGATCAGCGCAAGTGAACGCACGGCGGGCGGCAGCCCGTCGCGATTCCAGAGGGCATCGAACCTTCCCCTAGAGGTCATGCTCGTTCATCGGCCCTTCGAGGGCAGTTCTTGACCTCCGCGTGTCAAACCGCGCGGGAGGCGTCATCACCCGTCCGTAGCCTGAGTAAATGGCAGCGAAGGGTTCCCAATACCGTTGTTCGGAGTGCGGGCACGCCGCTCTCACCTGGACCGGGCAGTGCGCCGGCTGCGGCGCTTGGAACACCCTCGAGGAGGCCGGCGGGCCGCCCGCTCGCTCGAGTCGCGGCGGCCGGGCCAGGCGCGGCAGCGCTCCCACGCCTGTTCCGCTCCGCGAGGTGCAATCCGAACGGTCCTCGCGGCTCGGCACCGGGATCGCGGAGCTCGACCGCGTGCTGGGCGGCGGCCTGGTCCCGGGCTCGCTGGTCCTACTCGGCGGGGCGCCCGGGATCGGCAAGAGCACGCTGGCGGGGATGGCGCTGGCCAACATCGCGGGGGCCGGCAGCGAAGTGCTCTATGTATCCGGCGAGGAGTCCCCTGCCCAGGTGAGGCGGCGCGCGGAGCGGCTGGGGGAGGACGCCCTGTCGGTACCGATGCTCGCGGAGCCCTCGCTGGAGTCCGTGCTTGCGGCGCTGGAGGCGGAGCGACCGGCGGTGTGCGTAATCGACTCGGTCCAGACGCTGGCGATCCCGGACGCGGCTCCCGGCAGCGTAGGCGCGATCCGGGAGGCCACTTCCGCCCTGCTCGAGTCGGCCAAGCGGCTCGACGTCACGCTGATCTTGATCGGGCACGTGACCAAGGAGGGGTCGCTGGCCGGGCCCCGCGCCCTGGAGCACCTGGTCGATTGCGTCCTGCACTTCGAGGGGGAGCGGGAGCGGACCTTCAGGACGCTGCGTGCCCTCAAGAACCGCTTCGGCGCGACCAGCGAGGTCGGCGTCTTCGAGATGCGGCAGGGCGGCCTCGTCGAGGTCCTCGATCCGTCCGCACGCTTCGTCGGCGAGGCGCGGCCGGCCCCCGGGTCGGTCGTCCTCTGCGCGATGGAGGGAACCCGCCCGCTCCTGGTCGAGGTCCAGGCCCTGGTGGCCCCGACCGAGATCGTCCCGCCCCGCCGGACCGCGACCGGCGTGGATCGAAACCGGCTGGCTCTGGTCCTCGCGGTCCTTACCCGCCACGCGGGCCTCTCGATCGGCGCCGCCGACGTCTTCGTCAACGTCGCCGGGGGCGTCCGCATCGACGAGCCGGGCGCCGATCTGGCGATCGCGATGGCGGTCGCATCGGCCCACTCGGGCCGGGCTCTCGAGACTGAGGGCAAGCCGCTCGCCTGCTTCGGCGAGATCGGCCTGACGGGTGAGATCCGCTACGTAGCCCACGCTGACCGCCGAGTGGCAGAGGCCCGCAAATTCGGACTGGGAAAGGTGCTGGGCCCGCCAGCCGGCGATCAAGCGATACAGGGCCTGTCGGCCGTCAGCTCGCTGAAGGCGGCGCTGTCCGGCGGAAGCCGCGGGAATCTAAAGCGGGTTGCCTAGCGGTATCTCGGGCGGGTGGCCCGGAATTTGATCCGCGGTGAGATGCCTCGATCCGCGGTCAAATTCCGGGACAGGACCCGCCCGCCGATAACGCTTGACAAGTCCTATTCCGACGTCTCCACACGGATTTCCCCGCAAAGCAAGCTTCTTTGCTTTCTGCTTCCATCAGACCCGATGGCGTCTTCGCTTCCCGGCGACGATCTACAGGAGTTGGAGGCGCGACAGGATCCGCGACTTCTCCGGGCCCTCGACATCGTCGCCCCCGGCACTGCCCTGCGGGAGGGCATCGACAACATCGTCCACTCGCGCACCGGCGGGCTGATCGTCATCGGAGACCCAGAGGAGGTCTCCTTTCTCTTTTCAGGGGGCATCAACCTCGACATCGACTACACCCCGGCGCTGCTCTACCAGGTGGCGAAGATGGACGGGGCGATCGTCCTCAACGAGCAGGCGACGAAGATCGTCTGCGCCAACGTCCAGCTGATGCCGGACCCGACGATCCTCTCGTCGGAGACCGGTACCCGCCACCGCACGGCCGAGCGCGTCTCGAAGCAGACCGACGCTCTGGTGGTGGCGATCTCCGAGCGACGCGACGTCGTCTCCCTCTACCTGGGCGGGATGAAGTACATCCTCCAGGACATCCCCGCCGTTCTGGCGAAGGCCAACCAGGGGCTCGCCACCCTCGACAAGTACCGCGCCCGGCTCGACTCGGTCTCCACGAGGCTGACCCAGCTCGAGTTCGAGGGCGGCACGGTCCTCTACGAGGTCCTCTCGGTCCTCCAGCGGTCCGAGCTGGTGACGCGGATGGCCGTCGAGGTCGAGCGCTACATCGTCGAGCTCGGCACCGAGGGCCGGCTGATCGAGATGCAGCTCGAGGAGACGATGGTCGGGGTGGCCGCCGACAAGGCGGCGCTGATCCGCGACTACTCCGTCGAGGACACCGAGGAGAACCTCTCCACGACGCTGGCGTCGATCGCCCGCATGCCGCACCAGGATCTGCTCGATTACGGCCGGCTTGCGGAGCTGCTCGGCTACGACCGCAAGGTGTCCACCCTCGATTTCCCGGTCTCGCCCCGGGGCTATCGCGTCCTCGGGCGGATCCCGCGCCTGCCCAAGCTGGTGGTGCAGCGGATCATCCAGGTGTTCGGCGGGTTGGAGGAGGTCCTCGCCGCCAGCGACGACGACCTCGAGGCCGTTGAGGGCGTCGGCGCCGGACGTGCCAAGGACATCCGCGAGGGCCTGCGCAGGCTTCAAGAGGTCGACTTTGTCGACCGGTACACCCAAACCTGACGGCCCCGCCAGGCCGTCTCGACGAAAGGAGCAAGCCATTCCAGAGCTAACAGAGGAGGTAGTAGACGAGGCGTCGGTTGCCGACCTCGAACTCGAAGTGCCAGTGAACATTCACTTTGAGGTCGGCGACAACGTGGTCTACCCGCATCACGGAGCGGGGGTGGTCCTGAAGAAGGAATCGAAGGACATGATGGGCGAGAAGCGGGACTACCTCACCATCAACATCCTCCACAACAACATGACCGTGATGGTTCCCTGCGAGAACGCCGGCCGCGCCGGCCTGAGGCGCGTGATCGACGAGGAGCAGGTCAAGAAGGTGATCGGCGTCCTCACCGACGATGTCTCCGAGATGCCGAAGAATTGGAACCGCCGGTTCAAGCACAACCGAGAGAAGATCAAGACGGGGGACGTCTACGAGCTCGCCGAGGTGGTTCGCAACCTCGCCATCCGCGAATGGGAGAAGGGGCTTTCCACCGGCGAGAAGCAGATGTACACCCGCGCCAAGAAGATCCTCGCGTCGGAGTTCATGTACGCGCTGGACAAGGACGAGGACGGCGCGGAGTCCTATCTGGACGAGCTGCTGGAGGAGCGCTTCGGCGCCGCAAAGGCGACCGCCTAACAAGGCGCGTCCCTCCGCATCGGCCGTAATCGCGGCCGCCGGCTCCGGGCAGCGACTCGGAGCCGGTGGCCCGAAGGCTTTCGTGGAGGTTGCCGGGCGGCCGCTGCTCAGCTGGTCGCTCGACGCCTTCGGCGCCGCGGCCACGATCGCCGAGATTGTGGTCGCCGCGCCACCGGGCGATCACGAATTGGTGACCGATCAGGGCGTCGTCGCCGTCGCGGGCGGCGAGCACCGCTCCGAGTCGGTCGCCAACGCGCTGGCGCTCTGCTCAGGAGAGTTCGTCGTCGTCCACGACGCCGCCCGGCCGCTGGTCACTCCTGGCCTGATCGACGCCATGGTCGAGGAGCTCGCCGCGGAGAAGGACGCGGCGGGTGTGATCGCGGCGACCCCGGTGACCGACACGATCAAGCAGGTTGGCGACGAGGGTCAGGTCGAGCGCACGCTCGACCGCTCCGGTCTCTGGGCGGTTCAAACTCCCCAGGTTTTTCGTGCGGACGCACTCCGCGTGGCCCTGGCCGATCCTGACTCCCTTCCCGCCGCCAGCGACGATGCGATGCTGGTCGAGCGCCGGGGCGGCCGGGTGGTGATCCACTCGACGTCGCCCGACAACATCAAGGTGACCACGCCATTCGACCTCCGCGTGGCCGAGTTCCTGCTCCGCGAGCGAGCCTAGGCTAGATGGACGCCCCGGCGGAGGGAGAGCGCGCTGCCGGACGAGCGGCGCTGACCATTGCGGCTCTCGGGGTCGTCTTCGGCGATATCGGCACCAGCCCGATCTACACGATCCAGACCGCGTTCAGCCCGAGCGACCCGCACCCGATTCAGGCCACCACCGACCACGTCTACGGGATGGCATCGCTGATCTTCTGGGCCGTGACGATCATCGTCACGGTCAAGTACGTCGGGCTGGTCATGAGCGCCGACAACGACGGCGAGGGCGGGATGATGGCGCTGATCTCGCAGGTCCGGCAGCTCGGCGACAACGTCAAGGGCAGGACCAAGTTCGTGCTGGCGGGCCTCGGGGTGTTCGGCGCCGCCCTCTTCTTCGGGGACAGCATGATCACTCCGGCGATCTCGGTCCTCTCTGCGGTCGAGGGGACCAAGACCATCTCGTCGTCGATGGACAGCCTCGTGATCCCCATCACGGTGACGATCATCGTCGGCCTCTTCCTCATACAGAGGTTGGGCAGCGGGGCCGTCGGCAAGCTGTTCGGCCCGATCATGCTTGTCTGGTTCGCGACCATCGCGGTTCTGGGCGTTCGTGGCATCACGATGCACCCGGACGTGCTCCACGCGCTCTCCCCGAGCTACGCCTTCGACCTCCTCTTCCACAACGGCTCGACGGGCTTCTTCGTCCTCACATCGGTGGTGCTGGCCTTCACCGGCGTCGAGGCGCTCTACGCCGACATGGGCCACTTCGGCCGTCCCGCGATCACGAAGGGGTGGCTGCTGCTCGTCTTCCCGGCCTGCATCCTCAGCTACCTAGGGCAGGGCGGCCTGATCCTCGACGATCCCAGCGCGATCGGCGCCCCCTTCTTCAAGCTGATGCCCCACGGCGGCCTGATTCCGCTGGTGGTCCTGGCGACCATGGCCACCGTGATCGCCTCGCAGGCCGTGATCTCCGGCGCCTTCTCGATCGCGCACCAGGCGGCGCAGCTCGGCTACCTGCCACGCCTGCGCGTGGTCCACACTTCGACGCGCGCTTACGGACAGGTCTACGTGCCGATCATCAACCGGCTGCTGCTCGTCGCCGTCCTGGCTCTGGTGCTCGCCTTTCAGTCGTCGGCCAAGCTCGCCTTCGCCTACGGGACCGCGGTGACGGGCACCATTCTGGTGACGACGGTGCTGTTCTTCTTCATCGTGCGGCACCGCTGGCGGCGTCCGCTGTGGCTGACGCTGCTGGGCGCCGCATTCTTCCTGACGATCGAGCTCGCATTCTTCGCGTCAAACCTGACCAAGATCGGGCACGGTGCATGGCTGACCCTCGCGATCGGCGCTCTTCTCTTCTTCGTGATGACCACCTGGTATCGCGGCCGCAAGCTGGTCAACGCCGAGCGGTTTCGCGTGGAGGGGCCACTCCAGGAGTTCGTCAAGGAGATCCGCGGCAGGGAACCGCCGGTGGCACGCGTTCCCGGAACAGGGGTGTTCCTGAACCGCGGCAAGGAGACCGCGCCGCTCTCGATGCGGGCCTGTGTCGACCACCTGAACTCGCTCCCTGAGAGCACGATCATCCTCTCGATGGAGACCTTGCCGGTCCCGCGGGTCAGACCGCGGGACCGCCTCGAGGTGGACGACCTCGGCTACAAGGACGACCGCCTGACCTTCGTACGCGCGAAGCACGGATATGCCGAGGAGTACGACGTGCCCAAGCTGATCAGGCAGATCGCAAAGGCCGGAGTCGAGTGCCCGGTCGACGCGCGTCATGCCTCCTTCTTCCTGTCTCGGGTCGAGCTCAAGGCGACGGATCGACCCGGGATGGGTCTTTGGCGCAAGCGCCTCTTCCTGATCACGGCATTGATCAGCGCGGAGCCGGCCGATTACTTCCGGCTGCCCCGCAAGCGAACGGTCACGCTTGGCTCGGAGATTGAGTTCTGAGCCCTTCGCCTAGCGCCGGATAAGCACGTAGACCAGCGCGACGACGAACGTGAGCTGACCGACGCCCAGGGCCGTCCCGAGGTTCTTGGCGCCGAAGAGCTCGGCGAGTCCCACGCCGACTGCGAAGGCCGCCAGCACGATGACCAGCTTGACGAGCACGGACCGGGACTCTAGAGGCGGGTACCTTTGGCGCGTGCTCACCGACTACCACCTGCATCTGCGGCCCGACGAGGTCGGGTCCGCCGAGGAGTACTTCACCCAGGAGAACGCCGAGCGCTATCTCGCGGCCGCGGAGGAGCAGGGCATCGACGAGCTCGGCGTCTCCGAGCACATCTACCGCTTCAAGGAGGCTCTCGAGCTCTGGGGCCACCCCTACTGGCACGACCAGGCCGAGGATGATCTCGCCGCCTATTGCGAGTTCGTCCGCACCACGCCACTTCGGCTCGGCGTCGAGGCGGACTACATCAGGGGCGCGGAGGATCAAATCGCGAGTCTTCTCGAGGGCCACGACTTCGACTACGTGGTCGGGTCCGTCCACTACCTGGGAGAGAAGGGCGCGGTGGACGACCAGCGCTACGACGTCTGGGACTCGTTCGGGGACGCCGACTCGCTCTGGCGCACCTACTTCGAGTGGCAGGCGGATCTGGTCAGGTCGGGCCTCTTCGACATCGTCTCCCACCCGGACCTGGTGAAGATCTGGGGCGAGGACCGCCCCGCGCCTGAGCGCGATCCGCGCTTCCACTACGAACCCTTCGTCGAGGCGCTGGCCGAATACCAGATCGCCGTGGAGATCTCGACGGCGGGGCTCCGCAAGCCGGTCGGCGAGATCTACCCCGCCCGCGCCCTGGCCGAGATGTGCCTCGAGGCGGGGACGGAGTTCGCTCTCCTCGGACGCGCACGCACCGGACCAGGTGGGGTTCGGATACGACGAGGCCATCGGCTTCCTCGGCGAGCTCGGCGTCGAGCGGATCTGCGTCTTCGACCATCGCCAGCGCCGGACCGAGCCCATCGGGCGAACGGGACTCGAGCCGGAGGAGCTCGCCGATCGCGAGGAGGCCGGCTGATGGCCATGCCGCGTGGGCATCGGCTACGACAGCCACCGCTTCGCCGACGGAGAGCGCCTGGTGATCGGGCGGAGTCGAGATTGAGCACGATCGCGGCCTCGAGGGGCACTCCGATGCCGACGTTCTCACCCATGCGGTGATCGACGCGCTGCTGGGCGCCTGCGGCCTCGGCGACCTCGGGGAGCTGTTCCCGGACACCGAGGATCAATGGCGCGATGCGGATTCGATCGACCTGCTCCGCATCGTCGTCGGCCGGCTGATCCGGTGCCGTCGCCAACGTCGACGTGACCGTGATCTGCGAGCAGCCGAAGCTCGCGCCCCACAAGGCGGAGATCGGAGCCCGGCTCACGGAGGTGCTCTCAGCTCCCGTCAGCGTCAAGGCATCGACCAACGAGGGCATGGGCGCGATCGGCAGGGGAGAGGGAATCGCCTGCATAGCGGTCGCTCTCGTCGACACATAAGCTTGACCGGATGGCGCAGGACCGGTTGAGAGAGGGCCTTGCCGGCGTGGCGTTGCGTCTGCCGGCGGCGCTCGGCGACGTTGCCTTCGAGCTCCGGGTCTTCTCCGAGGTCGGCTTGGTGCGCCCGATGCGCCCGGACAAGCTCGCTCGGGTGGTCGAGCGCTACATCCGCTGGGGGGCATCTGCCCGCCCTCGGCTCCGCCGCCAACGCGGTCACCGTCCCCGACCGGACGGCGATCGTCGACGAGGCGGGCACGCTCACCTGGGAGCAGACCCATCGCCGCTCCAACGCGCTGGCGCGGGCGCTCCGCGACGAGGGGGTCGGGCCCGGCGACGGCGTGGCGATCATGTGCCGGAACCACCGCTACTTCATCGAGGCGACCATGGCCTGCGCGAAGCTCGGCGCGATCGCCCTCTATCTCAACACGGCCTTCGCTGGCCCGCAGCTCGCCGACGTGATCGGAACGCGAGAAGCCCGCTGCGCTGATCTACGACCAGGAGTTCACCGAGCTGCTTGCGGAGGCGAGCAAGGACATGCGACGGTTCGTCGCGTGGGAGGAGAGGGACGGGACCGACGAGGTCACCCTCGAGCAGCTGATCTCGGGCTCCCACGGCGACGACCTCGATCCCCCTCCGGATCCGGCCCGGTACATCATCCTCACCTCGGGGACGACCGGGACGCCGAAGGGCGCTCAGCGCAGCCAGCCGGAGGGGCTGCGGCGCGCTCGCTGCCCTGCTCTCCAAGATCCCGAGGCGCTCGCACGAGACCGTGATGATCGCGGCGCCCCTCTTCCACTCCTGGGGCTTCCTGCACTTCATCCTCAGCCTGCCCACGGCCGCGACGATGGTGCTGCGCCCGAGGTTCGACCCCGAGGACACCCTCAAGGCGACCGCCGAGCACCGCGCCCGGGTGCTGGCGGTGGTCCCGGTGATGATGCAGCGGATCCTCGCCCTGCCGGAGGAGGTGAAGCGCCGCTACGACCACTCCGCGCTCGAGGTGACCGCCGCGAGCGGCTCGACCCTCCCGGCGAGCTCGCCACGCAAATGGATGGACGAGTTCGGCGACAACCTCTACAACCTCTACGGCTCGACGGAGGTCGCCTGGGCGACGATCGCAACTCCGGAGGACATGCGCGCGGCTCCGGGCACGGCCGGCAGGCCCCCGCGCGGCACCGTGATCCGGATCGTCGACGAGGACGGCCACGACGTGCCGCCCGGAGAGACAGGGCCGCATCTTCATCGGCAACCAGCTGGCGTTCGAGGGCTACACGGGCGGCGGCGACAAGGAGCACCTCGGCGATCTGCTCTCCTCGGGCGACGTCGGGCACTTCGACGAGGCGGGGCGCCTGTTCATCGACGGCCGTGACGACGAGATGATCGTCTCCGGCGGCGAGAACGTCTTCCCCCGCGAGGTCGAGGATCTGCTCTCCGACCACGACGGAGTGGTCGAGGCGGCCGCGGTCGGGGTCGACGATGAGCAATTCGGCCAACGGCTGCGCGCCTTCGTCGTCAAGGGGGAGGATGCCGACGGTGAGTGAGGACGACCTGAAGCAGTACGTGAAGGCGAACCTCGCCCGCTACAAGGTCCCGCGCGAGATCGTCTTCGTCGACGAGCTTCCGCGCAATGCGACGGGTAAGGTCCTCAAACGCGAGCTGGCCGAGCGCCAGCCCGCCGACTGAGCGACTGGAGGGCGGAGAGATTGTCCGACACTGAGAGCCTTGAGCCGATCGGTGAGGCGGACCGTGACGATCTTCCCCTTCCCGTGGACGCGGACGAGATCCGAGCTGAGATCGAGCAAGCTCGGGCTGCGACGGGCCGCTTCCGCGCCAAGGCGACCGAGCTGATCAAGGAGCTGCGCGACCGCGAGACGCAGGCCCGCAACGACGCAATCGCCGCGGAGGCCGCCGCGGAGACAGCCAGCACCGAGGCGCGAGAGTCCCGCGACGCGGCCCAGGAGGCGATTGACCACGCCAAGCGGATCGAGGCGCGGGCAACCGCGAAGGCACGCGAGGTGATCCGGGAGGCCGGGAAGAAAGCGGGCGAGGCCGAGCGGCGCTCCACAGCCCTCGAGAGCGCCCTGGCCGACGCCCGGGATGGGCAGCGGCGGGCGGAGAGCCGGGCGTCCGAAAGCGAGAAGCGGGCAGCGCCGCAGGGGAGCGAATCCAGGGCCAGCTCAGCGAGCTCGAGGAGAGGGCGAAGCGCGCCGAAGCTCGCGCGGCTGATGCCGACAGAGAGCGAACTGCCTCACGCGAGCGCGCGGAGCAGGCGATCGCGCAGCTCAAGGAGGAGGCTCGCCAGCGGGCAGAGAGCGCGATCAAGGAGTACCGCGAGCGCTCTCAGGCGGAAGCCCAGGAGGCGCTCGACCGAGCCGCTGAGTCCGAGCGGCGCATCGAGGAGCTCCGCTCCCACTTGAACGACGCCGAACAGCGCGCGATCGCCGCCGAGGACCGCGCCGAGGCTGCGGCCGAAGGCGAGAAGACCGAGGCCGAGCGGCTTCGCCGGGAGATGGAGCGCCGGATCCGCGAGGCCGCCGACGAGGCGCGCCGCGAATCCGAGGATCGGGTCCGCAGGCTCGCCGACCGCGTCGCCAAGGAGGCCGAGGCCCGTGCGCGCGCCGAGGCCGAGGCCACCCTGAGCCAGGAGGCCGTCAAGCTTCAGCGGGAGGCCGACGAGCGGGTGGAGGCGGCGCGCCGCCGCGCCGAGGCGGAGGTCCAGGAGAAGGTGGATCGCGCCCGCAGCGAGGCTCTCACCGGCGCCGCTCCCGAGGATTCCGACGGCTCACCCGAGGAACCGGGCCAGCCGGCTCGCCCGGGCGTTCCCGATGAGGCACCCCCGGGGGAACCCGCCGGCACCCGCTACGTCGGCGGCCGGCGGCTGCGCACGTATTAAGAGGGCTGATGCGGGTTATCCGCGCACGTGGATGACGCCGCATGCCTTCGCTGGATCGCCACCCGCACCCTCGCGGGTAGTAACCACTACCCGCTTCGGCCGCGTGCGGCGCCCAGCTCGGCCTGCGGCGCCCCCGCGCACACGCCTAACCCCCATCAACCCTCTTTCTAGCCGACCGCCGCCGACTCTCTCTGGGTCTCGACGGCCCTCTTCAGGTTGAGCAGGGACTGGTGAAAGCGCCGCCTCAGGCCGGGCGCCGCGACTCGCTCGGCGATCAGCGCGGCGAGCCCGCCACCCGCCACGCCGTAGGCGAAGCGGAAGGTGACGCGGGTGCGGCCGTCTCCGAGCTCCCGGAGGCGCCAGCGGCCGCGCTGGTCGACCCCTGTCACCGAGCTCCAGGCCATGTCGCCCTCGGGCTGCCACTCGACGATCTCGATCAGGCCGCCCACGTCCGCCGCTCCGACCCGGAGCAGCATCCGGTACCGGGCGCCGAGGCCGCTGTGGAGGTCCCCGGCGATCTCCCAGCGGGTAAGCCCCTCAATGAAGACGGGGTAATTGGCGGGCTCAGTGATGTGGTCCCAGACGAGACGCCGTGGCGCATCGACGGTGACCCTCTGCTCGATCCTCACGCCGGCGTCACCCGATCACGGGGAGCTGCCGCTCGGCCGCCAGCTCGGTGAGCTTGTCCTGCATCATCGAGGTGATGTCCTCGTAGACCCGGTCCCGGTCCGGCTCCGGGCCGTAGCGCTCGCGCAGGTCGATCGGGTCCATCACCTGGACGGTGATCTTGGCGGGCAGCGGCAGGTGGCCGAGGAAATCGCCGACGTTCACGATCCAGGGGAGGGAGAGGTTGACCGGGAGCGTCTTCAGCCGGAACAGCTTGTCGAGCCGCAGCAGCTTGGCCAGCCTCTCGCCATGCGTCAAGAAGATCGCGGTCTCCTGGCCGCCCACCGACACCACCGGCACGATCGGCACCCCGGCGTCCAGCGCGAGCTTGACGAAGCCCCGGCGCCCGGCGAAGTCGATCCGATTCGCCTCCCAGGTTGGGCGGTTCACCTCCCAGTCCCCGCCCGGGTAGACCAGGACGGCCGCGCCGGCGTCCAGTGCCTTCCGCGCGTTCTCGTGCGAGGCCGCCACCGTCCCGAAGCGCCGCAGATAGGGCCCCACCGGCGAAGTGAGCACCAGGTTGTGGGCGAGCTGGTAGAAGGGCCGCTCCACGCCGAAGTAGGTGTTGAAGGCGAGGGTGAAGACGATGGTGTCGGGGGTGATCGTGCCGCCCGAGTGGTTCCCCACGAGCAGAACGGGTCCCTGCTCGGGGACCTTCTCCATGCCGCGGACCTCGCCGCGAAACCAGATGCTCGCGATCAGCCAGGAGAGCGAGAGGTTCTCGCGGATGAAATCCGGATCGCGATCGTCGAGGTCGGCGGTGAGGCGGCTCTGCACCTCCTCGAAGAAACGGCGCAGCAGGGAGGGTCGCCCGAAGCCGCCGGCTCGGCGACGGCGCGGATCTCCTCCATTCTGACTCTGCCCCTCACCGGCCCGGGCAGCGGTATCTGCACCGGTCTCTGGCATGCCCGTCGATTCTAGGACGGCTACGCCGCGTCGGCGGTGAGCGCTGAGTTCGCGCCGTCGCCGCCCGCTTGCCCGCTGACGCCGCCATTGCCGTTGATGCGGACCTGGAGGCGGCGGGCGGCCCGGCCGAGCCGCCTCGCGGCGCGCTCAGCTGGGGAGGCCTGTGCGTGGCCGATGAAGTCGTGGACCAGCGCGTTGGCGTCGACCGGGTGCTCGACCTGGGGCACGTGGCCGCACTGATCGAGGACGACCTGGCGCGCGGTCGGCAGCGCGTCGCGAACGTACCGGGAGAAGGCGAGGGGCACGAGCGGGTCCTCGTCTCCCCAGACGAAGAGCGCAGGCGGCTCGAGCTCCCTGAGGCGCGTGTAGTAGCCCTTCGGCCCCTTGGGCTCCTCGAGATAGATGTGCCGCAAGGAGGAGTGGAACGCGACCCGGGCGTTGACTGAGCGGTAGTTGCGGAGGAACTCCTCCACGGCGACGTCGGCGGCCGCCGGGTGTATGCGCTCGGGCCGGGAGAACATGCTCCAGAACTGCTGGCGCACCAGCACGTCGCCGAAGGAGTGTGGGATGGCGGCGAGCTCGGGCCGCAGCAGCTTCACGAGGGGCACGAAGTGGCGGCGCCTCCTCCATGCCATCGAGGGGCAGAGCAGGCTGAGGCTCCGGACCCGCTCGGGTGCCTGCAGGCCAACCTCGATCGCAACGCGGCCTCCCAGCGAGTTGCCGACCAGATGTGCGCGATCGATTCCCTCGGCGTCCATGAACCGGCAGACGGAGCGGGCGAACCATGCCGCGTCGTAGGGGGCCCGCAGCGGCTTTGACGAGGAGCCGAATCCGGGCAGGTCGATCGCGTGGACCGTGTACTCGGGGGTCAAGGCCGACACGGTCTCGAAGAAGCTGGTCTTGTTGCTGCCCAGTCCGTGGATCAGGATCACGTTCTCGATTCCGTCGCCGGCTCTGAGCGTCGAGACCCGGGCCTTGCCGGCCCTCACCTCGTGGATGCGAACGAGTGGGGGTCTGCCGTTGGGCAGCCTGAAGAACCCCTCGAAGGCGACCGCCAGGTCGAGGTTGCCTCGTGCCCAGAGCCGCCGCGAGCGGAAGGCGTCCAGGCCGGACAGCTGTCCCTCGCGGAGCTCTAGCCAGGTCGCCGCGTCGGTGCCGATCACCACGTCGAGGTCGCTCTTGGGCGAGACCGTCACCTCGCAGCCTGCCTCGTCGAGCTCGATCGCCCAGCTCAGGCCAAGGTCGTCGAGCTCTATGCGGTAGCTCGCGCTGAAGCCGGGGTGGGCTCCCAGGTAGCGGACGGGGAGGGAGGCGAATGCATCCTCCACCGCGCGCAACCGCTGATGCTCAAGCGACGCCTGAGTCAAGGCCGAATCAGGGTATCGCCCCGAACGGTTGTTCCCGTTCACGTCAGATTCTCTTAACCGATTCCTCACGGAATATGCGCCCTTCCGAGCGTCAATAGCATCCGCGCCGTGGCGGACGTACGCATTCACGACACGCTCAGCGGCCAGACGCGCCCGCTCGGGCCGCCCGAACGGGGCCAGGTCGGGATCTACGCGTGCGGGCCGACCGTCTACGGGCGGATCCACATCGGCAACGCCAGGCCATACGTGATCTTCACGCTGCTCAAGCGCTTCCTCGAGCACCGGGGACTCGACGTGAAGCTGGTCATCAACGTCACGGACATCAACGACAAGATCTACGACGCTGCGCGCGAGGCGGGGCAACCGTCGGCGGAGTACGCGGCGGAGATGACGGCGGCTTACCTCGCCGACACGGATGCGCTCGGCCTCGAGCGGCCCGACGCCGAGCCGCTTGCCTCGGAGACGATCGCGGAGATCGTCTCGCTGATCGAGGCGCTGATCGAGGGCGGCCACGCCTATCAGGCAAACGGGGACGTCTACTTCCGCGTGAAGAGCTTCGACGGCTACGGAAAGCTCTCCAACCGGGACACGGACGAGATGGACCAGGGGGAGGAGGCGGGCACCGCCTCCCTCAAGGAGAACCCCCTCGACTTCGCCCTTTGGAAGGGCCGGAAGGAGGGGGAGGACACCTCGTGGCCATCGCCCTGGGGCGACGGGCGTCCCGGCTGGCACATCGAGTGCTCCGCGATGTCCGAGAAGGAGCTCGGTCCAGACTTCGCGATCCACGGCGGCGGCATCGACCTGGTCTTCCCTCATCACGAGAACGAGATCGCCCAGACCGAGGCGGCCCGTGGCCTTCCTCTGGCCGAGATCTGGATGCACAACGGCATGGTCCAGATCGACGAGGAGAAGATGTCGAAGTCGATCGGCAACATCTTCCAGCTCTCGGAGGCGATCGAGCGCTACGGGGGGCAGACGGTGGTCGCCTACCTCGCCTCGGGGCACTACCGCCAGCCGCTCGCCTTCTCGGACGAGCAGCTGGAGCAGGCCAGGGCCCGGGTCGACCGAATCCGCGACTACCTTCGCGACGCGCCCGGTGGGAAGCCCGATCCCTTCCTGGTCGAGAAGCGGCAGGCGTTCCTCGACGCCCTGGCCGACGACTTCAATACGCCGAAGGCCTTCGCCGTCCTCTTCGAGATCGTGGCCGAGGGGAACAAGCGCGAGCTCCCCGGAGCCCGCGAGCTGCTGACGGAGCTGCTGCCCCTGCTGGGACTCGACTCGCTGCTCGGCGAAGAGGAGGCGGCCCCGCCGGAGGCGGAGCGGCTGATGGCCGATCGCGAGGCCGCCAGGGCCGCGAAGGACTTCGATCGCGCGGACGCGCTTCGCGACCAGCTCGCGGAGATGGGCTGGGAGGTCCGCGACGAGGCTGGCGGCGCCCGGCTCGTGCGGCGCCGTTAGAGATGCCCGACCGGGAGCGGATCTACGGACGCCGGCCGGTGGCCGAGGCGGAGCGGGGCCGCCGCCGGGTCCACCGGGTCTGGCGGTCGCCGGAGACATCGCCCGAGGAACTCGAGCGCCTCTGCGGATCGCCCGACCACCAGGGCGTTGTCGCCGAGGTGGACCCGTATCCCTACGCCGATCCCGACAGCCTGTTCGAGGACGACGACGGCCAGGGGCTGGTGGTCGCGCTGGATCAGATCCAGGATCCTCACAACCTCGGCGCCGTCTGCCGGGCCGCCGAGGTCGCCGGGGCGGCGGGCGTGGTGATCCCGGAGCGGCGCGCCGCGTCGATTACCGCCGCGGCGTGCAAGGCCTCCGCGGGCGCGGTGGAGCACCTACCGGTCGCGCGGGTGAGGAACCTGGCCGACTGGCTGGCGGAGGCCAAGAGGGCGGAGGCCTGGACCTACGGCGCCGATGCGGGCGCCGAGCGGCGTTACACCGAGGTCGAGTGGACCGGGCGCGCAGTGCTCGTGCTCGGCTCCGAGGGCAGAGGCCTCAGGCAGCGAGTCGCGAAGACCTGCGACGAGCTCGTCTCGATCCCGATAGCCGGCAGCGTCGGGTCGCTGAATGCCTCAGTTGCCGCGGCGGTGATCCTCTTCGAGGCTCGCCGCCAGCGGAACGGCTAGCCGGCTCAGGCGGCGATCTGCGTCGGCTCGGGGGTCTGCTCGGCGAGTGCGATCAGCTCGTCGAGGATCTCGACGTACCGCTCGCGCAGCTCGACGTCGGCGAGCCGGCCGTCCTCGGTGAATGCCTCATCGGCGTGGCCGACGGGCAGCTCCTTCTCGATCACGCGGGCCCCGCTCGCGGCGAGCGTCTTCCGGGCCTCGGCCTGTGACCAGATCGCGCCGAACATCCCGGTGCTGGCGCCGACGACTGCGACGGGCTTGCCCCAGAGCGCGTTGCCGCGCAGGGGCCTTGACGCCCAGTCGATCGCGTTCTTGAGCTGTCCGGGAATCGAGGAGTTGTATTCGGGGGTGGCGATCAGGACGGCGTCGGCCGAGGCGATCGCATCGCGCAGGCGGCGCGCGCCGGCGGGGGCGGCCCCATGGTCGTCGTCCTCGTCATAGGGCTCGACCGCCTTCAGCCCATCGAAGATCTCGAGCTCCACGGGCGGCGGCAGCAACTCGGCCGCCGCCCGCAGGAGCGTCGTGTTGTGGGAGTCGCGACGCAGGCTTCCTGAGATCGCGAGCACCTTCATGACTACTCGCTCTCCTCGATCAGCTCGAGGTGAACGGAGAGGGTGACCTCGTCGCCGAGGGTCTTGCCGCCGCCAGGCAGCTCCATCTGCCAGTCGAGGCCGTAATCGTGACGGTCGACCTTGGTCTCCAGATCGAGTCCGAGCCTCTCGTTTCCGTCGGGACCGGGGGCGGGGCCGTTGACCTCGCCACGGGCCACCACCGGCTTGGTGATGCCCTTGACGGTCAGATCGCCGTCGATGACGACCTGGCTGTCCTCCGCGGCGATTCCGGTCGACTGGAACGAGATCTCCGGCGTCTTCTCGACGTCGAAGAACTCGGGGGAGAGGAGGTGGCCCTGGAGGGTCTCCTCCTTGACCTCAACGCTCTCGGCGGGAACTCGCCCGGAGAGCTGCGGCTGTCCGGAGGCGTCGCTGAGCGTCGCCTCGAACTCGCCGAAGCTGCCGCGGAAGGTTCCCACGACGTGCTTGACGGCAAATCCGACGTGCGAATGCACCGGATCGGATTGCCATGTGCCTGCTGGGATGGTTGACTCTGCTTGTGCTGTGGTCATTGAGGGGCTCCTTCAGGTGAGCTAGACTTATTTGACCTATCAAACAGTTTAGCAGGAGAACTTGACTCCACAACAGTTGAAAACTCAAGCGCTTCCGTCCACGGATGCCTTCGGCCGGCTTCTCGAGGCACACGCCTCGCTCACGCGCGAGCTCAGCGCCTCTCTTGTCGCCAGCCACGGACTGACGATCAACGACTACGGGACGCTGTTGCTCCTATCTCGGGCCGGCGAGGAGGGGATGCGCCGGATCGATCTCGCGAACCAGCTGCAGCTCTCCCCCTCCGGAATCACCCGCCTGTTGGACCGCCTCGAGGCTCAGGACCTCGTGGGCAAGGGCGAGTGCAAGTCGGATGCGCGCGTGAGCTACGCCATCCTCACCGAAGCCGGCCTTACCAAGCTGAGGGAGGCCGCCCCCGGCCACATCGAGGACATCGACCGCAGGCTCGGCACCGTCCTCAGCAAGGAGGAGATGAAGACACTCGCCGAGTTGCTCGGCCGGCTCGGCGACGCCGAGGGCGACTGCACGCCTGACTAGCAGCTGAGCGGGGGCGCTAGCCCGCCGGTGCCTCGGGTGCCGCCGGTACCTCCGGCGCTCCGCCGCCGGCTTCGCTGCCACCGCCGAGGTCGAAGAAGAGGATGCTCGAGACCAGGGCCCAGACCGGAGCTCCGATCACGCTGGAGATCACGCTGGCTACCACCATCCCGGCATCCCCCGCCACCCCAAGCCCGATGGCGGCGGCGACGATGTAGAGGGCGAGCAGGATGAGGACGGCGATTAGGATCGCGCCGAAAACCGACCAGCCGTTGCCGCGCACCAGCTCGCGGCTGCGTCCGAATGCCTCCATCGCGCTGCGGTCCTCGACCACGATCGCCGGAGCTACCACGGCCCAGATCGTGACCAGGATCAAGCCAGGCACGATCAGCAGCAGGAAGCCGAAGAAGACCGCGATCCCGAAGACGATCCCATTGAGGATCAGGGTGAGGATGAAAGGGGCCGCCGCCGAGAAGAGCTCGCCCATGCTCTGGTCGAGCCGGCCATCGCGGACGTCCTGGACGAGCTTGACCACGTAGCCGGTGTAGAGCACCGTCGCTATCAGGGTGACGATCGACCCGACTAGCCTCAGCACGATGCTGTCGGTGGCGCTGAGCAGCCCGCTGATCAGCCCGGCGAGCCCGAGCAGGATCACCGCTCCGCCGAGCAGCGGCCCGGCGTACTTCCCGTAGGTGTCGAAGGCCTCGCCGATCACGCGGCCGGCCTCGATTCGGTTGCCGCTCGCTTCCATCTCTCCTCCTCGATCTGTTCCTCGCGCGCACGTACGCCGAGCGGGGCACCGTTTAACAGCGCTCGCGGACGGACGGGTCGATTGGGCCCCTGCCAGGCACGGATCCTGCAAGCGGAATTGCATCGGCTCCGAACCGTGGTTGACATTCCCCGATCCCCCAGTAGGCTGCTCCGCGAGTAAGGGTGAACCTCAGGTCGAGCCTGATGGACAGCACCCGGACCGAAGGCGCCTCCAGGGGAGGTACGGAGCGCCACAGACCACCCCGTCAAGGAGGTTGCTGTGGCTGTACCTACCCCAAGCACTGAAGAGCACGCGGTCGTCCCCTCACGAGCCATTCCCGAAGGCGCCCGCAACACCGGGCCCGGCCCGGACGACGAGTTCCTCGTCGCGCTGGCCAAGCACGGCCGGACTGACGCATATGACCAGCTGGTGCGCCGCTACCGGCGCTTCGTGCGGGTCAAGTCCTCCTCATATTTCCTGCTCGGCGGCGACGCCGACGACCTGATGCAGGAGGGAATGCTGGGCCTGTTCAAGGCGATCCGCGACTACCGGCCCGAGCGCGAGTCGAGCTTCCGGGGATTCGCGGAGCTCTGCATCACCCGGCAGATCATCACGGCGGTCAAGACCGCGACCCGCAACAAGCACACACCGCTCAACCAGTACGTCTCGTTCAGCCAGACGCCGGCAGCGGCGGGCCCGGATTCCGAGACCACCCTCGAGGAGGTCCTGCCGGGCCCGGCTGTGCGCGACCCCGCCAACCAGGTGATCGCCGGCGAGGAGCTGGAGAGCCTGGTGGCGTGCCTGACCAGCGTCCTCTCCGAGCTCGAGAGCCGGGTGCTGGCCCTGTACCTCGACGGTCACTCCTACGAGGTGATCGGCGAGCGGCTCGACTGCGACACCAAGACAGTCGACAACGCCCTGCAGCGCGTCAAGCGCAAGGTCGGTATCCACCTCGACTCACGCATGGTCAAGGTCTGAAGAGACAACGCTTTCCACGTAGGTAACGGCACGGCAGCCAAGCGGCCGCTCCGAGAGGGGCGGTCGCTTTATTTGCGGCGCAATCCCTTGGTGAACCTGCTGGCGAAGCCGCTTGTGGCGACGGTCTTCGCCAGCTCGCGCGGCTCGGTCTTGGCGAGCAGCGCCTTGAGCTCCTTGCGCTGGCGATCGGAGAGGTTCGACGGCCGCCCCTTCGACGCCTTGACGATCTCCACCATTCGCTGGCGGTCCTTCTCGCTCAGCCTGGTTGTGACGTGGTTGCGAACGGCGAGCACGACCTCCGCGGCGGCCAGCAGCCACGCGCCGCGTGCCAGCCAGCGGCCGCGGGCCGCGGCGGCGCCGGGATCGGCAAGGGACTCTCGGAGGTTGCGCGTGGGGGCCACGCCGGGAGTATGCCCCACCGCCGGCACGACGACGCAGATTTTTGGGGTCGGGACACGCCGGCATCGGGCCGATACCACCCAGGTGAGTGTCAGGTATGCCATTGGAGGGATAGCCGCCGCCGCGCTGATCGCGCTGCCCGCGGGCGCGGCGGCGGCCTAGTCTTCGAGTGGCGCCCGGATAGCTCAACTGGTGGAGCACCGCTCTTGTAAAGCGGAGGCTGTGGGTTCGAGTCCCACTCCGGGCTCTTGTCATTCAAGGATCTGAAGCCGCCGGGCGAGAGGAACTGGCTCGAGCTCGCCGACGACCGGAGGAAGCTCCTCCTCTATGGAGGGCCGATCACGGATCCGCTCGGCACGCTGGCCGGCGAGGGCTGGGAGGAATTCGAGCTGCTCTCGACGGCCCGTGCTCTCTCGGACGCACCCGGCCTCGGCGAGGGCGCTGCCCGGACCCACCTGGTTCCCGCCGACCCGGTCCCGGAGGCCTCCGCGGCGATCATCGACGACGTCGGCAGCGACCGCTTGGTGGCGCTCGGCGGCGGGCGGGTGATCGACTCGGCGAAGGGGATCGCGGCGGTCCGGGGTGGCGAGGTGACGGCGATCCCGACGACGCTCTCCGGCGCTCCGATGACGGCCATCCACCGGTTGCCGGCTGGATCGGAGGCGGCCGCGGGGGTGAGGCCCTCGCTGGTGATCGCCTATGCCGATGCGATGACGGGCGCCCCGGAGCCCCAGCTGCGAGCCACCGCGATGAACGCCCTGGCACACGGGGCGGAGTCGCTCTATACGCCGCTCGCGGATGAGACCTCCCGGGACGCTGCGTTGCGGGGTGCCGAGATGCTGGCTGGAGCGCTTGATCAACCGCCCGAGAAGCGCAACCACGCGGCCCTCGCTCTGGGCGCGCTGCTCTGCGCGATCGCGGTCGACCGGGCGGGGATCGCCCTCCATCACGTGCTCGGCCAGACCGCGGTCAGGGTCCTGGGCACGGCCCACGCGGAGACCTACGCGGCCCTGCTGCCCGAGACGATGGAGGCGATGCGAGCGCGTGCCCCCGAGCAGATCGAGGCGCTCGCGGGGGCCCTTGGATCCGACAGCGCCGGGGTCCGGGAGCGAATCGGCGATCTTGCCGGTCACCGGCGGCTCGGCGAGCTGGGGGCCGACCGCGGCCGGGTCGATCAGGTCGTCGAGGTCGCGATGGCGCGGCCCGAGCTCACCCACATGACCCCCGGGGATGTGGCACCCGCGGATCTCGCCGCGATCCTCGACGCGGCCTGGTAGACGCCCGGGCGGGTATGAGAAGCCTGTAACTGGCTGTCTCCGTAGGGTTGAGATCTGGGCATGGACGAGGAGAGGCTGCTCGGCTACCACCGCTTCACGCGGGAGCACGGCGTCAACCGCCCGCTCTACTTCCTCGCGCGCCTGATCCTCGTCCCGTTCTTCCTCGTCTACTTCAGGCTCTCGCGAATCGGCCGCGAGCACGGCAAGGTCAAGGGGCCGCTGATCGTCGCCGCCAACCACCGCAGCTTCCTCGACCCCTTCGTGATCGGCGCCTCGCTGCCCTGGCGTCGCCCTCTGCACTACGTGGCGAAGGTCGAGCTCTTCGAGAAGCGCTGGCAGGGCTGGATCCTGAACCGCCTGGGCGCGTATCCGGTGCGGCGCGGCCAGTCGGACGAGCAGACGCTGATCACCTCCCGCGAGGTCCTGGAGAGGAGCGGCGCGGTCTGCATCTTCCCCGAGGGGACACGCCACCGAACCGGGTCGCTGGCCCGCCCGAAGCGCGGCTTCGGGCGCCTCGCGCTCGAGACCGGCGCCGCGGTGCTGCCCGTCGCCGTTCACGGTTCCGAGCAGGTCCGGCGCGGCTGGAGGATCCGGCCGAAGAAGGTCAAGGTCCGGATGGGTCGCGCCCTCACCTTCCCGCGCACCGAGGATCCCTCCCCGACGCTCGCCAACTCCGTCGGGGCCCGGATCTGGCCTGTGATCGAGCTGCAGTGGGAGTGGCTCGGAGGACTGCCGCCGCTGCGCAAGGCGGCGGTGATCGGCGCCGGCAGCTGGGGAACCGCCGTGGCGGTCCTCCTCGCCCGCGGTGGGCTCGAGGTTCAGCTCGGGACGCGCACCGGCGAGCGGGCCGAGGAGATGAACGAGACCCGGAGCAACGAGGAGTACCTCCCGGGCGTTCAGCTCCCGGACTCGCTGTCAGTGAAGCGGGCGGCTGACATCGAGCTGGCGGGTATCGACCTCGTCTGTCTGGCGGTCCCCTCCGCGGCGCTGCCGCAGGCCGTGGGGGCGATCGGCGACCGCGTGGGCCAGCGAGCCTCGGTGCTGCTGCTGAGCAAGGGACTGGTGGCGCCGATGGCCGCGCTGCCATCCGAGTACGTCTCCGAGCGCATCAGGGCGCGTGCGATCGCATCCCTGGGCGGGCCGGCGCACGCGAAGGAAGCGGTCTCGGGGACCGCGGCGCTCGTCCTCGGCAGCCGCGACGCGGACCTCCGCGACCAGCTCGGCAGTGTCTTCGATGAGGCGGGCCTCGTCTGTGAGCGCTCCCAGGACATGATCGGGGTGGAGGTCGCGGGCGCCGCGAAGAACGCCGCCGCACTGGCGGGCGCGGCGGCGCAGGCACAGGGCATGAATGCCGCGGGGATTGCGACCGCACAGGTCTGGCGCGAGTGCGTCGCCTATGCCCGCGCGCGCGGAGCGGAGCACGAGACCTTCGCTGGCATCGCCGGCGTCGGCGACCTGACGGCGACGATCCTCGCTGAGGGCAGCCGCAACCGGCGAGCCGGGGAGCTGCTCGGCGAGGGGACTCCCGCCGAGCAGATCCCCGGGATCATCGGACAGGCCTCTGAAGCCCTCGACTCAGTGCCACTGATCGCGGCGGCGGTCCGCAAGACGGGGATGGCGAGCTCTGCCCTCGATGGCCTGGCGGGCTTGATTGCAGGCGAGATCTCCCCGGCGGAGTGGATGTCGCGGGTCAGGCAGGCGGAGCGTGCAAGGCGCGAACCGGCGGCCGGAGGCCGGGCGGCATGATGGCGGCCGCGAGTACGCTTGCTCTGTGTCAGACGCGGAGCAGGTCGCCGCTAACAACGGCGAGCCGAAGGAGTCGAAGGCCGATCTCGACCGTGCCTTCGAGCAGCTCTACCGCGACCACCTGCGCGACGTCTACTCGTACTCCTACTACCGGGTCGGCAACCACCACGACGCCGAGGACGTCACCGAGCAGGCCTTCCTCCAGGCGTACCGGCACTTCGAGCGCGCGCGCCGCGAGTCGAATGGGCGCCCGCTGCGCCCCTGGCTCATCCGCATCGCCCACAACCTCGCCTCCAACTACCACCGCGACCGTGCCCGTCGCCCCCAGAGGGTGCTGGACGAGTCGGAGCCGATCGCAGCCCCGCACGGCACCGAGCGGATCGTCGAGGGGCGGGAGGAGCTGAAGAGCGTCATGGAGCACCTGCAGCACCTGCCCGACGACCGGCGCGACGCGCTGATCATGCGCTTCGCGCTCGGCATGGACAACCGCGAGATCGCCAGATCCCTCGGCCGTTCCGATGGGGCGACCAAGGTCCTGATCCACCGCGCGATCAAGCAGCTCGAGGAGGAGATGAGCGTCAATGGCAGCTGAGAGTTCTGCCGACGTCGAGAGCCTGCTGCGCTCGGCCCTGCGGCCGATCGAGCCGCCGGAGAAGCTGTCCGGCCGCCTCGAGGAGACGCTGAGCGCCGTCACCGAGGCCGCGGCCGAGGAGCTCTCGGCGTGGGCCGAGGAGCTCTCGGAGTCCGAGCTTCGCTCGCTGCGCCAGCCTCGCAACTGGGTGCGCCCCGCGGCCGCGATCGCCGCCGGGGGCGTCGCGGCCGGGGGCCTGGTGCTGGTGGAGCTCCGTCGGAGGAAGCGCCCGTCCCGCCTGTCGGGATTCGCGGACCAGGTCTCGGATATCGCAGATCAGGTCCGAGACCAGGTTCGGAACCGCATCGATTGAGGCCTAGGTCGCGGGTGCCGCCCTGCTCGCGGGCCGTGAGGCCAGGTAGGCGATCACCCCGGTGATCCCGAGGATCAGGTGCAGGACGTTGTCCTCGTTGTTGACAGGGACCAGCTTGATCAGCACGTCGTCCTTGGCGACGAAGGTGATCCCGCCGTCCCCGGTGGCGATGAATCCGAGCACGCAGAGGACGATGTAGAGGATTCCCACGAAGAGCGCAGCGGGCCGCGCGGCCGATCCGGCCGCGACCAGGAGCAGTGCACCGATCCCGATGTGGACGATGTTGTGCCAGCCGTTCACCGAGAGGATCCCGAACACGTCCTCGGTCCTGATTGAGTCCCCACTGGCGAAGCTCGCCTCGTAGAAGAAGCCGATGATGCCGGCGATCACCAGCACTCCACCGACCAGCAGGCAGTAGAGCCTGGCGGGACTTGATTCCTCCATCACGACCTCCTTGCAGGCATGATCCGTTTGTGTGAATTGCTCGTAGCCATGTGCGTGGGAGGTCGTCAAGTAGATCACCGGGAGTCGACGAGATGACCCGGGCGGAGCTGCAGCGCCTCGCGGACGAGGACCTGATGCCCCTGGTCGCGCGCGAGGACCCAATGGCCTTCGAGGTCTTCTACGACCGCCACGCCGGAGCCGCCTATTCGCTCGCGTACCGGATCGTCGGCAGCCGGACCGCTGCGGAGGACGTCACCCAGGAGGCCCTGCTCTCGATCTGGAGAAGCGGCGCGCGCTACGACCGCGCCCGTGGCAGCGTCCGGGCATGGACGCTCGGCATCGTGCGCAATCGGGCGATCGACCTGCTCCGCAAGGAGTCGGGACGCTCGCCCAAGCTCGCCGCGGGCGGCGAGGAGCTGCTCGAGCGCAGCCCGTCCGACGAGCTCACCGACGCGGAGGCGCTACGCCGCGAGACCGCGCGCGAGGTCCGCGGCGCGATCAAGGGCCTGCCTGACGACCAGTCGAGGGTCATCCAGCTTTCGTATTTCGGTGGCTTCAGCCACTCCGAGATCGCCGAGATGCTCAACGAGCCCCTCGGGACGGTCAAGGGCCGCATGCGGCTGGCCATGGACAAGATCAGGGCGACCCTGGCGGAGGGCTGGTGATCGGCGACCACCCGGACAGAGACGACCTGGTCGCCTACTCGCTCGGGGCGCTCAACCCGCGCGAGGCCTCGGCCGTGGAGGCCCACGCGCCGAGCTGCGCCCGGTGTAGCAGGGAGCTCGAGGCTCTGGCCCCGGCGGTAGCCGTGCTCGGCGAGTCGGTCGAACAGCTCGAGCCGCCGCCGGAGCTACGGCAGCGAGTGCTGGCGATCGTCAGCGACGACGTCGAGGCAAGGTCGGCGGCCGCAGCTGAGCCTGAGGTGAGGAAGGAGACGACGACGAGGCGCGAGCGCCGAGGCCTTCAGGGTTTCCTGCTGCGCCCAGCGGTGGGCTTGACGGGGCTCGCGATCGTCGCGGCCGGTGCCGGCGGATACCTCGTTGCGGACAACAGCGGCGGCGGCGGAGGCGAAGCGACCGTGCCGGTCGTCGCCGAAAAGGGAATCGGCGGCACCCTCGCGGTCGGCGACACCTCGTCGATGCTCGACCTGCACGGGCTCAAGCGACTGACGGGGCGCGAGGTCTACCAGGTGTGGGTCGCCCGCGGATCGAGCGTGCGGCCCTCTTCCAACTTCATCCCCGACAGCTTCGGCCGCGCAACCACCGCGGTCGACGGCCATCTCAACAAGGGGGCGAGGGTGATGGTGACGAGGGAGCCACATCCCGGGAGCACCATGCCAACGCGGCCGATTCTGCTCAGCGCGACCGTCCAGTAGCGCCGTCGGGCCGAAGTGCCCTCTGAACTACGCTGGCGGTCGATGGAAGCCACCCAGACCCAGCGCCAGACCTGCTACCGGCATCCGAACCGGGAGACCGGCGTCTCCTGCTCCAACTGCGGGCGGCCGATCTGCCCCGAATGCATGACGTCGACATCGGTTGGCATGCGTTGCCCGGAATGTGCGCGGCAGACCACCAAGGTCCGGGTCGGCCAGGGCGCCTTCAGCTCGGCGTCCTCCAAGATGCCAGCGACCTATGCCCTGATCGGGCTGAACGTGATCGTCTTCCTCGCCGAGCTGCTCGGCGGAGGGTCGGGATCGCTCAACGGCGGGGGTCAGCTGATCCACGACGCCGGCCTGCGCGGGCCGGACATCGCCAACGGCGACTGGTGGCGGGTGATCACCGGAGGCTTCCTCCACGCCGGCTTCCTCCACCTGCTGCTCAATATGTACGTCCTCTACATCGCGGGCAGCATCCTCGAGCCGGGGATCGGAACCCCGCGCTTCCTCGGCATCTACTTCGTCTCGCTGATCGCAGGGTCGCTCGGCGCGCTGATCGTCGACCCCAACACGGTCACGGTCGGCGCCTCGGGCGCGATCTTCGGCCTGATGGCCGCGGTGATCGTGGTCGCGCGCGGCCGCGGGGTCGAGCAGCTCGCCCAGCAGTTCGGCCTGTTCGTCGTCCTCAACCTGGTCCTCACCTTCTCAATCTCGGGAATCTCGGTGGGTGGGCACATCGGCGGCCTGATCGGGGGCGCGGTGGCTGCGTTGCTGGTGATCTTCGTCGAGCGGCGTATGAGCGGCCGCCCGGGATTCACCCTGGAGCTGGCCGGGATCGTGCTGATGATCGCCGCGACCTTCGCGGGCGCGTTAGCGGTCGCCGGCTAGCCTGCGTAGGCGATCCGTGACGGATCCGGCAACGTCGAGGCCGACGCCGACCGCACGGCGCGCGACGCCGAAGCCGAGTCCCGCGGCGCGGCCCGCGACCTTGACGGGCAGCTCGAGGAGCGAGCCGGGGTCGCCGTCCGCGGGTGGCTCGCGGCGATCGGTGGGAGGGGCGCTCCTTGACAGGGGCGCGGAGGGCCCCTTGATGCCTGCCTTCTCCGCCAGCGTCGCCTCGCGCTCGGTGGCCCGGCTCCCGTTGACAGCATTCGCCTTGGCTGAGTCAGCAGCTCGGCGCTCCGCCTCCTTTTTCAGGTCCTCGACGGAGCCCTTCAGGGTCGACCTGTGCGCCCGTCGGGCGACGGGACCGGGCAGCGGGATCCCGACCTCGAGGCCGAGCTTGTAGGTCGCGCGGGTGCGGTCACCTCCGAGGTCCTCGAATAGGTAGTGGCCGTCGGCCGCGTTGATTCCGTTGCCCTCGACGAAGTCCCACTCGATTCGCTTCGGCTCGTCATAGCTGTAGTCGAGCGTGTAGTCGACCTTGCGGATCTTCGCGTCCACGAACAGGCGCACGCGCTTGCCACGGCCCTTCGCGTCCCAGTCGAGGACCTCCGTGTCGACCACCGCCCCCTGCCAGGAGGGGAAGGTCTCGTAGTCGATGATCGCGGCGTAGCAGGTCTCGATCGGCGCGTCGATCTCGACGGTGTGCTCGGCCCAGTTCAAGCCCATCCCAATCTCCTCTCGCGGTCTACGAGCCCAGGCTCGCAAGCTCGGCCGTGGGCACCGACTCGAACGGAACGCCCTTGGGCGCGTCAACCCTATCCGGGTGGAGCAGATGGGCAAGCAGCTCGGTGCCTTCGACCAGACGGGGCCCGGGTCGCGAGAACGAAGCCGCGGCGTCGACCGCCCAGATGCGCTCGGCGCCGATCGCGGCCACCTCGGGAGCGTGTCCGCTGACCTCCGTGCGCGCCTGGGCCGCATCCCAGCCACACGGCATGGCCACGACGACATCGGGCTCCGCGGCCGCAATCTCGTCCCACTCCGCGGTCCGGGACTTCATGCCGCCCACGCCGAGGACATCGGTGCCGCCCGCGATCTCGATCATCTCCGGAACCCAGTGGCCACCGATGAACGGCGGATCGAGCCATTCGAGGGCCAGAACGCTCGGCCGGGGAGCGCCATCCACGGCCCTGCGAACCTCCTCAAGGCGCCGCTCGAGGTCATCGCGGAGAGCGGCCGCCCGATCGGCGACCCCGGTCGCCTCGCCCAGGCGCGGGATGTCCGACAGCACCTGATCGAGGTTCGATGGGTCCAGGGAGATCACCCGCGGCCGGCTGGGCAGGCGGTCCGCCACGGCCACCACGTCGTCGAAGGAGACCGCGCAGACCTCGCATACGGCCTGGGTGACGATCAGGTCGACGTCGAGCTCGGCCAGCGCCTCTTCGTCGAGGGCATAGAGGTGCTTGCCTTCGCCGGTCAGGCGTCTCACGGCGGCATCGATCTCCCCCGCCGAGAGACCCTCGGGCACGAGACTCCGCGTCAGATGACGCTTGCCTGCCGCCTCGGGCGGGTAGTCGCACTCGTGAGTGACCGCGACGACTTGATCCCCCAGGCCGAGGGCGAATAGCATCTCTGTTGCGGACGGGACCAGGCTCGCGATTCGCACCCAACGAATATGGCACTTCTGAACGACGAGCAGATCAAGGAAGGCCTCAAGGGCCTCGACGGCTGGCGCCAGCGCGGCGAGTACATCGTCAAGAGCTTCGACCGCGGGGACTTCAAGGGCTCGGTGGAATTCGTCGACTCGATCGTGGCGCCCGCCGAGGAGATGAACCACCACCCGGACATCGCGATCTCGTGGAGCCAGGTCGAGGTGGCGATCTCAACCCACTCCGAGGGTGGGATAACCGAGAACGACTTCGAGCTGGCGAAGAAGGTCGAGGAGCTGGCCTAGCGTCGTTTGCGGCAGCGCTGCTTCGAGTGGCGCCTGCACTTCTTGCCGTGTGAGTGGATCCGGTGGCGCTCCGCCCGGGTGTCGACCCTCGCGGCGCAACGTGGATCGGCCGGGACGTCACCGACGACGTAGGCACCGCCACCCCCCTGGTCGAAGTACGGCTGGAACTGCTCGGGGATCGAGCCCGGTGGGAAGGAGGCGGGCTGTCCCAGGAAGCGCAGGTTCTGGTTGTTCACGCCGCCCGCGAACACCGTCACGGCGTCCGGTAGCCTTGGGCCGTCGCCTGTGACCGACGACGACCTCCCTCGAAGTACGAGCGCCCGACCGGGCGCGACCAGCATGAAACGGGTCGCGCTTGCGCGCGCCCTCGCATCTCCGCCGCCTGAGTCGGAGCGGCTCCGATGACCGCCGTTCTCCTAATCCTGCTCTTCGCTCTGATCGCGCTCAACGGCGTGTTCGTCTCCGCCGAGTTCGCCCTGGTTCGATCGCGCAGGTCGCGAATCGAGCAGCTGGCGACAGAGGGAGCCCGCGGCGCGACAGGGGTGCTGGAGCAGCTCGACCGAATCGACGAGTACCTCTCCGCCTGCCAGCTCGGGATCACCATGGCGTCGATCGGAATCGGATTCCTCGGCGAGCCCGCCGTGGCGAAGCTGATCGAGCCGGTCTTCGGCGGCCTCTCCCACGGTGTCGCGGTCGCGATCTCGGTCGGGATCGCCTACACGCTGGTCACGACGCTCCACGTCACGGTGGGGGAGCAGGCTCCGAAGTTATTCGCGATCTCGAGACCCGAGGACAGCGCCCGCTTCCTCGCCGGGCCGCTGCGCTGGTTCCGGCGGGTCAGCGCTCCGTTCACCGTCGCGCTCACCTGGCTGTCGAACTCACTGGCGCGACTGGTTGGGGTGCGGCCCGGGGATCTCTCCGAGCAGCCGACAACTGAGGACCTCAAGGTGCTGATCTCGCAGTCCGCGGTCGGCGGCAGGCTCGACCCGGGTGAGGCCGTCATGCTGCGCGGCGTCTTCCACCTGCACGAGCAGGAGGCCCGCGAGGTGATGACGCCGATTCCGGCAGTCGTCACCGTCGACTACTCCTCGAACGTCTCCGAGGCCCTCGACATGTGCACCTCGTCCGGCCACAACCGGTTGGTGGTGGTCGAGGATGGCAACGCGGACCGCGTTCGGGGCATTGTTCATGCGCTCCGCCTGGTCCGGCTGCTGATGAGCGAGGGCCCGGACGGGAAGATCGAGGGAGCCGTCCGGGACGCACTGATCGTCCCTGAGACCAAGCCGCTCGACGACCTGCTCACCGAGCTGCAGCGCCAGCGCTCTTCGATGGGAGTCGTCGTCGACGAGTACGGCCGGACCGTGGGAATCGTCACCGTCGAGGACATCCTCGAGGAGGTGGTGGGGGAGATCGAGGACGAGACCGACCCGCTGGCCGGCTCCCTGCGCCAGCTGGCGAACGGCGACTGGTACGTGCGCGGCCACGTCTCTCTCGGGGATCTCTCCGACCGCGGCATCGAGCTCCCGGTTGACACCGATGCCTACAACTCGGTCGGCGGCTATGTCTTCGGCGAGCTCGGGCGCCTGCCGAAGCGGGGCGATCTGATCACCGCCGACGGATTCGAGATTCGCGTTGAGTCCGTGCGCGAAAACCGGATCGAAGCGGTTCGAATCCACTCCAAGTCCGCGTAGTCCCCAGGTTGCAGGACTTTTCCCTTCCGTCCGTTTACGGCTCTAGCTTCACGGCAATCCAGTGGCTCTTAGGAGGCTGTATGTGGGTCGTCCGGTTCAGCGACAAGCAGCTTGAGGTGGTCAGGGCGGTGCTCCGCTCCGAAGAGCACCGGGGGCCGGCACTGGAGGGCGCGCTGGAGGCGCTCGACCTGGCCCGCTGGGATGACCTTCCCGAGGCCCAGCTGCCCTGGGGCGAGGTGGAGGCGGAGGCGAGCAAGCAGGGCGTCTCGGAAGCCGATGTGATCTGGGATCGTTCCGGCCGCCATGACGAGCCGGCTGTCCCCCCAATCGGAACGAAGTCCCGCGTCAAGCGGAAGGGCAAGCAGGCCGCTTAGCCTCGCCGCGCTCCTGCTGGTGGGGGTCGCTCTCGCCGGATGCGGGAGCTCGAGCAGCTCCGAGCAGGCGAACCGCTTCGACGGCGCTCGGGCCATGGCGCTGGTCCAGCGCCAGGTCGCGGTCGGGCAGCGGCCCGCCGGGTCTCCCCAGCTGCGCCGGCTCGCCGCCCGGCTTCGGCCCATGCTGCCCAACGGCACGTTCGAGCCGTTTGCCAGCACGGGCCCACAGCAGGGTCTCCGCAACATCGTCGGTGTGTTACCGGGCCGGGCGCCGGCGATCCTGATCGGGGCGCACTACGACAGCGAGTACCACCCGAAGGGATTCGTCGGCGCCAACGACAGCGCCGCCGGCACCGCAGCTCTGATCGAGCTGGCCCGCCGGCTTCCCTCCGAGCTGCCGAAGGACCACCGGGAGATCCGCTTCGTGCTCTTCGACGGGGAGGAGGACCCGCCGGGGTGCAGCGACAAAGACTTCGAGTTCTGCGCGCTCCGTGGCTCCCGCGCATACGCCGCCGCCCATCCAGATCAGGTCGGGGACATGATCCTGCTCGACTACATCGCCAACAAGGGCGCCCGCATCCCGCGCGAGGGCAATTCCAGCCCGGCGCTCTGGGCGCAGCTGCGCCAGGCGGCCGAGCAGGTTGGGACGGAGGACATCTTCCCGGCCGGCACCCAGGGTCCCGTGCTCGACGATCACATTCCGTTCCTCGAGCAGGCCGTCCCGTCGATCGACCTGATCGATTTCTCCTACCCCTTTGCGGACACCGTCCAGGACACCCCGGACAAGCTCGACCCGGCGGTGCTCGACAAGGTCGGGGAGACCGTCGCGCAGCTCGTGATCGACCTGAGCGATTAGACGGCCGACTCCGAATCCCCGCGCACCCTGAGACGCGCCTGGCGCTTCGCATCTCCGCGTCCTCGGACTCGCCCTTGGCACCACCAAGGGCTTCGCCCTGAGTCCTTGAGCTGCTCGGCCAGGCGCGCCACCGGTCGCACGCGGATTCGGACTCGACCGTCTAGTAGTCGTAGAAGCCGGACCCCGACTTGCGTCCCAGCTTGCCCTGGTCGACAAGCGCCATCAGGTGGCCCGGCGGCCGGTGGTGCTTTTCGGCGCTGTCGGCGTAGAGCGCGTCGCCGATCGCGACCGCGACGTCGGCGCCGATCAGGTCGATCAGCGCGAGCGGCCCCATCGGGTAGTTCGCGCCCAGCGTCATGCAGCGGTCGACCTCTTCCGCCTTCATCCCGGTCTGCTCCATCAGCCGCACGGCGTCGAACAGGTACGGGAAGAGGAGGCGGTTGACCACGAACCCCGGCTCGTTCGGCACCTCCACGACGGTCTTGCCGATCGACTCACACCAGTTGCGAGCGCGGGGGCCGATCTCCTCGCTGGCGGCCTGAGGAACGCAGAGCTCAACGAGATCCATCCGCACCACGGGGTTGAAGGGATGGAGGCCGAAGGTGCGCTCCGGGTGGCCGCCGCCCGAGGCGATCTCGTCGAGGGAGAGCGATGAGGTGGTGGTCGCGAGGTCGGCGCCGCCGGCCGCATCGGCGACCGTCTTCATCAGCTCCACCTTGGGCTCGAGCTCTTCGACGATGGCTTCGATCACGACATCGCAAGTGGCGATGTCGGCCACCTTGGTGGTCACCTTGATGCGCTTGGGGTCCGCCCCGTCGACCTTGGCGCAAAGCGAATGCGCCTGCTCCTCGGCTTTCCAGGCCGAGGCGTCGGAGCGAGCTAGGAGCACGGTCTTGGAGGCGACGCTGGCGCAGGCGGCGAGCCCGCAGGCGATCGTCCCGCTCCCGGCGATCGCCGGTCGCTCGTATGTCTCGAAGGCCGCCAAGGGGCGAGTGGTGTATCACGCCGGGAGCGGAGGCGAGCAAGCGGGTCGAGTCGCTCGAGGAGGTGGATGGGACTGGCTGACTCGCCAGTCAAGGGGTGTATGCTCGTATCTACAAGGCTTGGTTGCTTGAAGAAACCGACTGAGGAGGCCTGAGGTGGCTGAGAATGGAAAGTTCAGTGGACGCGAGGTAGTGATCGTCGAGGCCGCCCGGCTGCCGGTCGGCCGCGGCCATGAGGAGAAGGGCTACTACAAGGACGTCCATGCCTCCAGCCTGCTGGCCAAGACCTATTCCTCCGTGATCGAGCGCGCCGGGATCGACGCGTCCGAGGTCGAGGACGTCGTCTCCGGCTGCGTGCAGCAGTTCGGCGAGCAGGGCATCAACATCGCCCGCAACGCCTGGCTCGAGGCAGGGCTCCCTATGGAGACTCCCGCCACCACGGTCGACCGCCAGTGCGGCTCGGCCCAGCAGGCCGTCAACTTCGCATCGGCGCTGATTGCGTCCGGCGTCCATGACGTCGCCATCGGGGGCGGCGTGGAGCACATGGGCCACATCTCCTTCGCGGACTCCGCCGAGGTGATGAAGGAGCACGGCTTCGCCTTCTCCCCGGCGCTGATGGAGCGCTACAACCTCGTCCCGCAGGGCATCTCCGCAGAGATGATCGCCGACAAGTGGGAGATCCCCCGCTCCGAGATGGATGAGATCGGCCTGCGCTCACACCAGCTCGCCCACCAGGCGACCGAGGAGGGCCGCTTCGAGCGCGAGATCATCCCGTGGAAGAACAACGGCGACACCTACGTCACCGATCAGGGCATCCGGCCGCCGACCGAGGACTCAGCGGAGAAGCTGGCCTCGCTGAAGCCGGCCTTCAAGGAGGACGGCAAGGTCACCGCCGGCAACTCCTCACAGGTCTCCGACGGCGCCGCCGCGGTGCTGCTGATGACCCGCGAGAAGGCGGATGAGCTCGGCCTGAAGCCCCGCGCCAAGATCGTCGACCAGACGACCGTCGGCGTCGACCCGGTGATGATGCTCACAGGCCCAATCCCCGCGACGCAGCTGATCCTGAAGCGCAACGGGATGAAGATGGACGACATCGACCTGGTCGAGATCAACGAGGCCTTCGCCTCCGTGGTCGCCGCCTGGCGCCGCGAGCTGGAGCCCGACATGGACCGCGTCAACGTCAACGGCGGCGCGATCGCTATCGGTCACCCGCTCGGCTCGACCGGCGCGCGCCTGATCACCACGCTGCTCCACGAGCTGGAGCGCTCCGACAAGGAGACCGGCCTGGTGACCATGTGCTGCGGCGGCGGGCTCGGCACCGGCACGCTCATCCAGCGCGTCTGATCTCACGATCAACCGCCCGCGGGCGTTGAGTCTCTGATGGCCCCGAGGCCCGCAGGGGCGCATGATGCGAGGGTGCTCCGCGAGGAGCAACCCGTTTCACAAAGCCCTGCCCTGAAGTGGAGTGCGGCTGACCGCGCCCTGATGCGCGCGGACAAGGTCCTGCGTCGGGTGATGGAGGAGCGGGGCCCCCTGGACCCGGAGATCGATCGCCGCGGCAGCAGGCCCGATCCGTTCGAGGCCGTCGCCAGGGCGATCGTCGGTCAGCAGCTCTCCACCAAGGCGGCGCGCTCGATCTGGGAGAAGCTGCTCGGGCAGTTCGGCGGTGAGACGCCTGCCCCCGAGGCGCTGCTCCGCAAGCGGCCGCAGACCCTGCGCAAGGCGGGCCTGTCCAACGCGAAGGTCGAGTTCCTTCGAGATCTCGCTGAGCGCGTCAAGGACGGCCGGCTGAACTTCGATCGCATCAAGGACCTGCCCGACGAGGACGTGATCGCGGAGCTGATCGAGGTGAAGGGCGTCGGCCGCTGGACGGCCGAGATGTTCCTGATGTTCCATCTCGCTCGAGAGGACGTCGTCTCCGTGGGCGATCTAGGCATCCGGCGCGCGGTCCAGATCGAATACGGGATGGACGACCTGCCGGGGCCCGAGGAGCTGGAACGGATCGCGGACGAGTGGCGGCCCCGCCGCACCCTTGCCTGCCTGTACCTGTGGCGCTCCCTGGACAACACTCCCGTCGAAAAGCCCGCGAAGTAGGCTCATCCGGCCGTGGCAGCCCTCGATCGCATCTCGATAGCCGCAATCGGGGACACCCCGGCGGACCTCGCCGAGCAGGCGAGCTCCGCCGAGGCCGCCGGTATCGACTGCGTCTGGACGCCGGAGCTCTTCCGCAGCTCCGTCACCCAGGCCACCTGGCTGGCGGCCAAGACGGAGAAGGTCAGCGTGGGCACCGGCATCGCCTGGGCCTTCACGCGCAGCTCCTTCATCCTCGCGGTCAGCGCACTCGACATCGACGAGATGTCGGGAGGCCGCTTCCGGCTCGGCCTCGGGGCGGGGGTGAAGCGACTCAACGAGACCTGGCACTCGGTCGACTACGGCAAGCCCGCACCTCACCTCCGCGAGACGATCGAGGCGACCCGGCTGATCATGGAGAAGGCCTCGACCGGTGAGCCGATCCGCTACGAGGGTGAATACCAGGACATCGACATCAAGGGTTGGGTCCGGCCACACAAGCCCGTGCGGGATCGCGTGCCGATCTACGCGGCAGCGATGCGAGAGGGCATGTGCCGGATGGCGGGGGACGTCGCGGATGGGCTGATCGGGCATCCGATGTGCCCGGTGCGCTGGCTCGATGAGATCGTGATCCCGAGCTTCGAGACGGGTCTGGAGCGCTCGGGCCGGCAGCGCTCCGACCTCGACTTCATCCCCACCATCACGACGGTGATCGACGACGACGAGGCGCGTGCCCTGGACGCCGCGCGTCGCACGATCGCCTTCTACTCGACCGTTCGCACCTACAAGCCGCTCTGGGAGATGCACGGCTTCGCCGACGCCGCCGAGGCCGCGGGAAACGCCTTCCGCAAGGGGGACCTGGCGGCCGTCCCCGAGCAGATTCCAGACGAGATGGTCGAGACATTCACCGCCGCGGGACCGCTGGACAAGGTGCGCGAGCGGGTCGCCGAGGTCGCGGAGCGCGGCGACGGCGTCTTCCTGACCCCGGCGACCTACTTCATCCCGCCGGAGCAGATCGGGGAGTACCAGGCCAAGATCATCTCGGCCTTCGGCCCGGTCTAGTCGCCCAAGCCCTCGACGAACTTCTTGAGCTTCTGCGGGTCGCGCAGCGGAGCCCCGTGCCCGAAGCAGACCAGCTCCGGCTCGAGGGCGACCAGCTTGCGCGCTGATTCGCGGTTTCGCTCGGGATCGGGGGTGAGGGCCGGCTTGGGTTCGTGTAGCCCCGGAATCCCCGTGTACTGGTCCATGTTCGCCAGGACGTCGCCGAGGATCAGGACGCGGTCCGACTCCCGCCAGAAGGCGACGTGTCCCGCGGAGTGTCCCGGCACATCGATCACCTCGAAGCCGGCGACCTCGTCCCCGCCATTGATGGCGCGGTCGACCTTGTGCCCAGGCCCGTGGAAGATGCGCCAGAAGAAGTGGGCCATGAACTTGTCCGGCTGTCGCTCGTCGATCAGCTCGGGATCCTCCGCGGCGGGCACATCCAGCTCCGGGCACCAGTATGGGATGCCGAGTCGCTCGCAGACGTCGCGGCTTGCTCCCTGATGATCGGGATGCGCGTGGGTCAGGGCGTGGGACGTCACCTCGTGCCCGTCGAGCTGCTTCAGGATGCGGCGAGTCGATTGCCTGCAGCCCGCGTCGATCAGGACGTCGCCCGCCAGATACGCGTTGACCGCCCATGGCATTCCGGGCAGGCACTTGATGTGCCAGACGCCCTCCGCGAGCTCCTTCATCAGTGAGCCACGCCGGTGCCTCCGCGGGGGTCCCCGCTGTGCTGCGCGAGCTCCTCGAGCCGGGCGATCTGGATCTCGCCCTCCTGCCGGACGGGGTCACCCTGGGGCAACTCGGCGATCAGTCGCTGTATCCGGTTACGCACCTGCAGGGCGAAGTGGGGGGTTGAGGGGCCCGCCAGCGCCCGGATGTCCTCGACGGTGACCGTCCTGGAGAGCCTGTCGGGTCGCTCGGCTTCGCTCATTTCTTCTTCCCCTTCTGCGGTGTTGGATTTGGCTCTCCCTCGAGCCCGCCTGGCTGCGCAATGCCTCCACTGGCGGTCCCCTGGTTCCCGCCGGCCGAACCGATCTGCGCCAGCTCCGCCAGCTCGTCGACCTCCGCCTGAACCTGTCCGCCGATCGCGGTCGCGTCTCCCATCAGCCAGATGTGGTTGTACACCGCCCGGGTCGGGTCCGTCTCGTAGCCGGGCTTGATGTCGAGAAGGAAGCCTCTCAGCTCGGGGGGCAGGACGTCCGTTGTCTCGGTCAGCAACAGCGGACCCCACTTGCCGCTCGAGGCGAGGGATGCCGCAGCGGCGGCGTCGAGGGGCCGGTCCGTATTGGCGAGCTCCATCCCGTGTCCTGGATCGTTGATGTTCCAGCCGAAGGAGCCGTCCGAGTAGCGCGCGAAGAGGAGGGCGTTCTGCACCACTCCGGTGGCGCCGACGCGCTGCACGGTGGCCGAGACTCTGCCGATCTGCTTCACGACGTCCTTGGAGATCACGGACTCCGGCCCGAGGACGTATACGGTCGCGGCGGCGTGGCGCCGCAGCGCCGCCATGGTGGCCGCCGGAACCTGCCTGGGGCCGGTGAACAGCACCGGGTCGCCGGAGCGAGCGGCCCAGGCCGCCGCGGGCATGGCGTACCCGGCCTGATCGGAGCTGACGAGCAGGATGTGCTGCGGCTCGTCCTTCACCAGCCGCTGGCGGAGCTGGTCGATGGAGTTGGCGATCTCTGCCGGCGAGTCTCCATGGACATCCTGCGACTTCAGGCCTGAGGGTACGGACGCTCCGCCGGCGGAGTAGACGGCGACGTCGCCCGACCTGCCGCCCCCTCGCGGGTTGAGCTGGGCGAGGGCCTGGGTGGTGGCGTCGGGCACCGCTCCGTGCTGGCTGATCAGCACGGGCATGCGCGTGGGAGGGCCGGCGAGTACGGAGGCGGCGATCCCTGCCTGCCAGTCGTCGTCGGGCACCAGGGTCACCGCCTCGAGCGGCGCGGCCTCGGGCGCGGGAGGGTGCGTTGCGAGTGCGGCGGCCGCGGCGTCGTCGGTCGGATCGGGGCCGCTGATTCGGGTCGTATTGCGCGTGGCGACCAGCGGGAAGCCAAGTACCCCGACCGGCGCCTGCTGGGCGTTGTCGGTCGCGACGGCGATCGTCACCACCCGGGTCCCGCCGTTGCCGCCCCCTCCGAACGGGTTGACCGCGATCAGCAGCGCGATCAGGCCGACCACGAGCACGCCTCCGGCCGCCACCAGCACCCTGCGATCGAACCGTGACAGGAGATCGAACCGGAGCCAGTCGATCGCGTTCTGAATCGGGCGGGGGAGGCGCACGGCGGGGAACGCTACCCACAACCCGGCGGCGCGCAGGACCACGGACGGCTGCGCGGTATGTGGCAGGTTCCACTTCCGGGTGGGGTAAACTGGTTGACTGACCAGTCAGTCAATTCTTCGCCCGAAAGAAAGGCCGCCCGAAAATGGACTTCGCGCTCACTGACCAGCAGCAGGAGCACCGGGACTACGTTCGCAAGTTCGCGCGCGAGGTCATCCGCCCCGTCGCCCGCAAGCACGACGAGGAGGAGAGCACTCCCTGGGAAGTGATGAAGGAGGCCCGCAAGTGGGGCCTGCAGGGCCTCGGGCACATGCAGCAGCTGGGCTCCGATCCCGGCGGTCAGCTTGGTGTGATCACCGCCGAGGAGCTCCACTGGGGCTGCGCCGGCATCGCCCTGGCCGTCCAGGGCTCGGGCCTCGCCGCCGCCGGCATTGCCGCCTCGGGCACGCCCGAGCAGATCGCCCAGTGGGTGCCCCAGTGCTTCGGTACCGACGACGAGATCGCCCTCGGCGCCTACGCGGTCACCGAGCCGCAGGCCGGCTCCGACGTGAAAAGCCTGAAGAGCACCGCAAAGCTCGACGGCGACGAATGGGTCCTGAACGGCACGAAGGTCTTCATCACCAACGGCGGCATCGCCGACGTACACGTGGTCGTCGCCACCGTCGATCCCGAGCTCGGCCACCGCGGCCAGGCGTCGTTCGTGATCGGCCCGGGTACTCCGGGGCTGCGCCAAGGTAAGAAGGAATCGAAGATCGGCATCCGGGCCTCCCACACGGCCGAGGTGATCCTCGAGGACTGCCGGATCCCGGTCGAGAACCTGCTCGGCGGGATGGACAAGCTCAACAAGAAGCTCGAGCGCGCCCGCTCGGGTCAGACGGGCGGCTCGTCGAACGCCCTGGCGACCTTCGAGATGACGCGCCCGATCGTCGGCGCCTCGGCGATCGGCATCGCCCAGGCCGCCTACGAGTGGACGCTCGAGTACCTGAGCGACCAGACCGTCGATGGAGGCAAGCCGGCGCTCGAGGAGCAGCGGATCCAGCAGGTGCTCGCCGACGTCGCGACCGAGATCGACTCGGCGCGCCTGCTCGTTCAGCGCGCCTCATGGATGGGTCGCAACGGCATCCCGATGACCGGCGGCCAGGGCTCCATGTCGAAGCTCAAGGCCGGCGACGTGACCATGTGGGCCACGACCACGCTTATGGACCTGGTCGGGCCCTACGCGCAGACCACCGACTGCCCGCTGGAGAAGTGGTTCCGCGACGCGAAGATCTACCAGCTGTTCGAGGGCACGGCCCAGGTGCAGCGCCTGGTCATCTCGCGGATGCAGGCCCGCACCTACCAGGAGCGTTTCGCGGAGGCCGCTGAGATCGCCGGGCAGGCGGTAAATGGTGCTTCCACCAACGGCGCCGAGGCCGTGGCAGTGCCGAGCGTCGCCTAAGAGGTCGCCTGCAACCGGCTTTTCAGTAGCCCGGCTGCGGGCGTTCAACCTTTGACGCTCAGATGACGGGATCCAAGCGGTTGATGCTGGCGCTCTCCGGCGCCCTGGTGGCGTGCGCATGCGCGATGGCGGTGGGCAGCGCCTCGGGCCAGAGCCTCCAGCAGAAGCTCAACACCACTCAGAACAAGCTCTCGCACGTCCGTGCACACGCCGGTGTCCTCACCGGCCGGATCAGCCATGAGTCGGCGCAGCTCCAGCAGCTCACCGCCCAGGTCGCCGCCCTGCGAAACCGCGAGGCGGTGGTTGCCGCCGACCTGGCCCAGAAGCAGACGGAGCTGAACGAGGCGCAGACCCGCCTCGATGCCCTCAAACAGCGCCTCCACGAGGCGATCCAGATCCTGGAGCAGCGGCTCGTTGCGATCTACGAGTCCAACGAGCCGGACCTGATCACCGTTCTCCTTCAGGCGCACGGCTTCGACGACCTGCTGGCTCGGACCCAATACCTTCAGACGCTGCAGCACCAGGACGACGACATCGTCTCCCGAGTCCGCGAGCTTCGCAACGAGATGCAGGTGACGGTCAACACCGTCCGCGCCGCCCGCGACGAGATCGCGGCCCGCAAGCACGAGCTTGACGTGACCAAGGCGGCGCTCAAGCAGCGGACGACGCAGCTGGCCACAGCCCGCCGCAAGCAGCACTCCACGCTGACGCAGGTGCGAAAGCAGCAGAGCGGCCTGGAGGGCGACCTGAGCGACATCTCGCAGAAGATCGCCGAGCAGCTGGCGGCCGGGTCAGGGGCGCTTCCCGCCGGCCCGATCCAAGCTGGAGGCCATGGCCTGATCTGGCCGGTGAACGGGCCGATCACCTCGGGCTACGGCTCGCGCAACATCGGGAACGGCTACGAGTTCCATCCCGGCGTCGACATCGGGGTGCCGACCGGAACGCCGATTCGGGCGGCCGCCGCGGGAACGGTGACGATCGCCGGGCCCGAGGGCGGATACGGGAACTACACCTGCATCGACCATGGCGGGGGGCTCTCCACCTGCTACGGGCACCAGGAGCGGTTCCTCGTCTCCGGCGGGCAGCAGGTCGCGCAGGGGCAGATCATCGGCCTCAGCGATTGCACGGGGTACTGCTTCGGGCCGCACGTGCACTTCGAGGTTCGCATCAACGGCCAGACGACCGACCCCCTCGGGTACCTGTAGCGCGGGACCCACAGGCGCTTGTTCCGCAAGTAGGGACTTCGTCCGGGGGTTAGAACAAATAGCTACCCAGCAATGGGGTTTCTAACGTCGGCCCAATGCGCGACGATGCCAGAAGAGTGAGTGCGCGCGAATGGCGTGCCGTGCGGGAGGGGGAGGCTCACACGGCCACCAAGACATCAACGAACAACACCCCCGAGAGCTTCATTGTCGGGATCGGCGCGTCCGGTGCCGTATTGGCCGGTGCCGCGATCGTCTTCGTGACTCTGGTGGGCCTCGTTTCCTTCAACGTCTGGCCGGCTTCGAAGGACACGACGGTGGACGGCAACGTCGAGCTCAGCGCCGCCACGAAGGGCGCCACCCCCAGCGCCTCCCTGACCCCGGCGGGTGGCGCATCCGTACAGACCGTCGCCTCGACCGCTGTACCGGCGGGAGCCGCGTCAGGTGCCGGCAACGCCGGTAACGGCAACACCGGGGGTCAGCAGGGCGGCTCGGGTGGCGGCGGTGGAGCGGGCAAGGGACCCAAGTCCTCCCCTCCGAGCACCGCACCAGTCACCTCGCCCCCCACAAGCGACTCGGGTAACTCCGGTTCGGGGGATTCGGACGGGTCCAGCGGCTCCGGAAGCACCCCGCCGGTGCAGGCAGGCAAGGACCCGGCTCATCCGGTCCACCCAACGCATCCGGACCACCCCCACCAGAACGTGCCAACGGGCTCAAAGCAGCCCACCGGTGATGACACCGACGTGACGGGCAAGGGACCGTTCGCGAGGCCGACCCATTCCTCCGACTCTCACTCCAGCTCGCACTCCAGCTCCGGCTCGCACTCCAGCTCCAGCTCAAGCTCCAGCTCCAGCCATGGCAGGGGACACGGGTCCTCGCGGTCCTGGCACTGAGCCGGCGCACCAAACTCAAGCAGCGCGACGGCTAACCCGCGTCAAGCTCCCGCTCGAGCCAGCGCAGCGCCATGCCCTGAAGCTCGGGGTCATGCTGGACCGTGGTGTGGGCGCCGCCGGGGGCGATGACCAGCTTCCGAGGCTGGCCCGCCCGGTCGTAGAGCTCCTCTGAGTGGTCGCTCGGTATCTGGGTGTCCCCCTCCGCGTGCATGAGGATCAACGGCCGGGGGGCAAGTCGCTCGACGGCGTCGCCGACGTCCTGGGCCAACAGCCACGCCTCGAGGTCCACCGGATCGGCGACTCGCATCTCGAAACGCCCCTGTCGGACGCCGCGAGCGAGGTGGCTCTCACTGGCGGGGCAGATCGCGATCACCCCGGCGATCTCCGGCGCCGCCGACGCGGCGCAGATGGCCAGAAAGCCGCCCAGGCTGGAGCCGCGCACCGCCACCCGGCGGGGGTCGACGCCGTCCTGCGCAGCCAGCATATGGACCATCGAGATCACGCTTTCGACAGCGGCACCGGACATCTCGCCGTCGGACTCGCCGTGGCCTGGAAGGTCGAACGTGAGGGCGGCCCAGCCATTCGCGGTCGCGAGGCGAGCGAAGTCGGCGTGGTTTTCCTTTCGGGACGCCGCGCCGTGCACAACCACCACTGCGGGCCACGGCCCTCGGTCGTCAGGGAGCCAGAGCGCGTAGGCCAGCCCATTGTGGCGGTCGACGTCGGGCCGCCGAGGCAAAGAGCGCTCCATTGCGGGCATTGTGCTCGTTCCCGTCAGAATTGCCTCTCCCATGAACGTGGAAGGGAACAATCGAGGCTCCGTGGCGGCCGCCGACCCGATCGCCGCCTCGCCGGTATACCCGGCGGGATCGCGCGTGAACGAGCAGGGCCACCTGGAGATCGCAGGCTGCGACGTGGTCGAGCTGGCGGAGCGATTCGGCACGCCGGCCTACATATACGCCGAGGACGACATCCGCCGCCGGGCGCAGGAATACGTGCGCGCCTTCGAGCAGCGCACCGACGCCTTCGAGGTGATCTACGCGAGCAAGTCGCTTCCGTGCACGGCCGCATACAGGCTGATGCGCGATGCCGGCCTCTCGGTCGACGTCGCCTCCGGCGGCGAACTCCACATGGCTCTGGCCGCCGGGTTCGACCCCGCGCGAATCCATCTGCACGGCAACAACAAGACCGAGCGCGAGCTCCGCTACGCCTTCGAGGCGGGGGTGGGCCACCTGATCCTCGACTCCTTCGACGAGATCGAGCTGGCGGACCGGCTGCTGGACCGGCCCCAGAAGGCCCTGATCCGGGTGACTCCCGGGATCAAGCCCTCCACCCATGACTACGTGCAGACGGGTCAGCTCGACTCCAAGTTCGGGTTCGGCCTGGCCGACAGGCTGGCCGAGCGAGCGGTCGAGCGGGTCCGCGAATCCGCCAACCTCGAGCTGGTCGGACTGCATGCCCACATCGGCTCTCAGATCTTCGAGCTCGAGCCCTACGTGAAGGCGATCGAGGTGATCGCGGACTTCTGCGACTCGGTCGACCTGGCGCCGGAGCTGCTCAACGTCGGCGGCGGGCTCGGAATCGCCTATCTGGACTCCGACGAGCCGCCCTCGATCGATGACTACGTCGAGGTCAAGGTCCGCGGCGTGCAGCGCGTCTTCGACCCGGCGCCGACGATCCTGGTCGAGCCCGGGCGCTCGCTGGTCGGCAACGCGGGTGTGACCGCCTACCGGATCGGGACCGTGAAGGAGATCCCGGGCGTGCGGACCTACGTCGCGGTCGACGGGGGCATGTCGGACAACCTGCGCCCGATGCTCTACGGGGCCCGCTACGAGGCCGTGATTGCCGACCGGGCGGGCGAGGCACCCGAGACGCTGGCGACGATCGCCGGGATGCATTGCGAGTCGGGTGATGTCCTGATCCGCGACACCGAGCTGGGGGCGCCGCGGGTTGGCGACGTCCTGGTCACCCCGGCCACCGGCGCCTACGGCTATGCGATGGCGAACAACTACAACGGGGTACCGAGGCCCCCGGTGATCTTCTGCCGCGACGGAGAGGCGAGGGTGGTCGTCCGCCGCGAGACCTGGGACGACCTCTTGGCCAGGGACGAGTGATGGCGGACCAGGTCTATGTCGGGATACTCGGGAAGGGGACCGTTGGGTCAGCCTTCCGCAAGCTGCTGGAGGACCGCGCCGACATGGTCGAGGAGGTCTCCGGGCGCCGGCCGAAGGTGACCGGCGTCTTGAGCAGCAAGAAGGGGAGCTTCGACGAGATACTCGCTGCCAGCGACGTCGTCGTCGAGCTGATCGGCGGGATCGACCCGGCGCTCGACTACGTCACCCGCGCCCTGAAGGAGGGGCGTCACGTCGTCACCGCGAACAAGCAGCTGCTCGCCCAGCACGGCGAGGAGCTGGTGGCCGCTGCGCGAGAGGGCGGCGCCCAGCTCCGCTTCGAGGCCGCGGTCGCGGGGGCGATCCCGGTCATCCGGGTTGTCCAGGAGAGCCTCGGCGCGATTCCGATCGAGAAGGTCTTCGGGATCGTCAACGGGACGACCAACTACATCCTCACCGAGATGACGCGTAGCGGGCTCTCCTACGAGGAGGCGCTGAAGCAGGCTCAGGACCTGGGCTACGCGGAGGCGGACCCGACCGATGACGTCGGCGGCGCCGACGCCGCGGCCAAGATGGCGATCCTCGCCCGGCTGGCCTTCGGCGCCCCCGTCGGCCTCGACGACGTCCCGTACGAGGGGATCGAGCAGGTCAAGCCCGATGACATCGCCTACGCGAAGGAGCTCGGCCTCTCGCTCAAGCTGCTTGGGGTCGCGGAGCGGGTCGGCGAGGGCGAGATCAGCGTTCGCGTCTTCCCCTGCTTCCTGTACCCGGGACATCCTCTCTCGCCGATCTCCGGGCCCTTCAACGCGGTGATGGTCGAGTCCCCCGCGATCACCGAGATCACGATGTCCGGACCGGGCGCGGGTGGCCCCGAGACCGCGGCGGCGGTCCTCGGCGACGTCGTCTCTGTGATCGGGGGCGGTTCGCCGCTCTTCGAGGAGAACGCGAAGCTGAAGGTCGCCAAGGACGTGGAGATGGCGTTCTACCTCCACCTCGAGGTCGACGACCGGCCGGGCGTGCTCGCGCAGGTGGCCGAGGTCCTCGGCGACAACGAGGTCTCGGTGCGGAGCGTCGTCCAGCGCGGCCTGGGCGGAGAGGCGCAGCTGATCATGGTCATGCACCCGGTCAGCGAGAAGCGCTTCGCGGCGGCGCTGAAGCGGATCGCCAAGCTCAAGTTCCTGCGCTCGCCGCCCCGCTCGATCCGGGTGATCGAGGAAGAGTTCGGCTAGATCTGATGCCGACTCCGCTGATCGAGCGCTACCGCGATCGCCTTCCCCTCGAGGACGGGGACCCCGTGGTGACCCTGAACGAGGGCTCGACGCCGCTGATCCACTCGCCGCGGCTCTCGGAGCGAGTCGGCGCCGAGGTCCACCTCAAGTTCGAGGGCGCCAACCCGACCGGCAGCTTCAAGGACCGCGGGATGACGGTGGCGGTGTCGCGGGCAAAGGGGAGCGGCGCCGAGGCGATCATCTGCGCCTCGACCGGGAACACGGCGGCGAGCTGCGCGGCCTACGCGGCACGCGCCGGAATGCGCGGGGCGGTGATCGTCCCGGAGGGAAAGATCGCGATCGGAAAGCTCGCCCAGGCGCTGATGCACGGCGCCCGCGTGATCGCCCTGGAGGGGAACTTCGACCAGGCCCTGGAGATCGTCCGCGAGATCGCGAAGAAGCATCCAGTCGAGCTGGTCAACTCGGTCAACCCGTACCGGATCGAGGGCCAGAAGACGGCGGCCTTCGAGACCTGTGACGAGCTCGGCCACGCCCCGGCGGCGCTCGCCATCCCGGTGGGCAACGCCGGCAACGTCACCTCTTGGTGGGCGGGCTTTCAGGAGTACGGGGAGTCGCCGATCCTCTACGGCTTCCAGGCCGAGGGCGCGGCGCCGCTGGTCGAGGGGCATCCGATCGAGAACCCCGAGACGGTTGCGTCCGCGATCCGGATCGGCAACCCGGCGCGCTGGGAGGAGGCGATGAACGCCTTCACCGCATCCCGAGGACGCGTCGCGGCGGTCAGCGGACGAGCAGATCCTAGACGCGTATCACTGGATCGCCTCGAGCGAGGGCGTCTTCTGCGAGCCCGCGTCAGCCGCTTCGGTGGCCGGGCTGCTGGCTCACGGGCTGCCCGTCGCGGACGGCGTGGAGCGTGCCCGAGACGGTCGTCTGCGTTCTCACCGGTCACGGCCTGAAGGACCCGGACACGGCCCTCGGCAAGGCACCGGCGGTCACCGGGTGCAAGGCGGAGCTGTCGGCGGTCGAAAAGGCCGTCTTCGACTAGGCCGGGCGCCTCGGTAGGCTTGGCGGCAGTACTTCAGCTCGAGGAAAGCGAGGGGAGAAGTGGGACTGTTCAAGTCGATGAAGGACCTGTCCAGCCTGACGAAGGAGGCGAAGCAGCTTCAGCGCCAGCAGCAGCAGGAGGCGGGCTACAACCCGGGTTTCGGCGGACAGATGCAGCAGATGGGGGACATGCTTTCCCAGGCCAACGAGCAGCTCGCGGACCTCACGGACAGCTCCGGCGAGCGTGGCCAGCTCCTCGCCAACGGGATTCCCGGGCAGGGCGTGATCGTTGCCCATGGCACGCCCGAGCGCGGCGCGCAATGGTTCAACCTCGACATCGACCTCGAGGTCCACGTCAGCGGCCGCCAGCCCTATCGCGTCAACAACCAGTACATGGTCCCCGCTGGGGCCACTCTCGGCCCAGGCATGAGCCTGCCGATCAAGGTCGACCCGAACGACCCGGCCAAGATCGCGATCGACTGGGAGAGCGCACAGAGTGCACCGCAGCGCGGCGAGGTCCGGCCGGTGGGTGGATCGGGCTTCGCGCCCGCTCCGGCGCCCGCCCCATCCGGCGCAGGCGACCACGTGGCCGAGCTGGAGCGGCTCGCGAAGCTCCGGGACTCCGGCGCCCTCACCGACGCCGAGTTCGAGCAGCAGAAGGCGAAGATCCTCGGGTCATAGGGGCGGATAGCCTGCGCCCATGACCGCGCGGCGAAGGCTGGTCAAGGTGCCGGCCTCCTCGGCAAACCTCGGCCCGGGATACGACGTGCTGGCCGCCGCCCTCGCCATGCACCTCGAGCTCGAGGTGGAGGAGGCTGATGCCTTCTCGGTCGATGCCGAGGGGCTCGACGTGCCGAGGGATCGGTCCAATCTCTGCGTTCGCGCCTTCGAGTCGCTGCGCTCTGCGGACGGGATCGCCTTCCGCATCAAGAGCGAGATTCCGCTGGCCGCGGGCCTGGGCTCGAGCGCCGCGGCGATCGTCGCGGGTCTGCTCGCGGCCGACCACCTCTACGAGCTCGCCCAGGAGCCCGAGGACGTCCTCGCCAAGGCCGCCGCGATCGAAGGCCATCCGGACAACGTGGCCGCCGCGCTCTTCGGAGGCTTCGTCGTCTGCGCCAGCCAGGGCGGCACGCTCACCGCCACGAGGCTGGATCCGCCACAGGGTGTGGAGGCCGTAGTGGTGATCCCCGGCGAGCAGGTGCCCACCGAGGACGCTCGCAAGGCGATCCCGGATCAGGTGCCGATGGCCGACGCCGTTGCCAACATCTCAGCCGCATCGGAGCTCGTGCTCGGGATCCAGCGCTCTGACCTGACCCTGATCGGGCGCGGGCTCTCCGACCGGCTGCATCAGCCTCTGCGCGCTCACCTGTACCCGCGCTCGATGGAGATCGTCGAGGAGGCGCCGCGGATGGGCGCGATCGGAGCGACGATCTCGGGCGCCGGCCCGACGGTGCTCGTCTGGACCTTCTGGCAGAGCACCGGCGAGGTGATGAAGGCGCTCAGCGAGCGGGTGGGGGATTGGGCGGAGGTTCGCCGCGTCCCCTTCTCCCCGACGGGCGCGGACGTGCCGGAGCTTTGAGCTCGAATGATGGCAACTCGCTCTCGCTGTGGTCGGAGGACTCGTTCCTCTCGATCGCCTCGAAGGGCTCCGCCCTCTCGATCGGATCGGTCGGATCGTTCGCCTCGATCGGGTCGATCGGCTCGGCCGGGTCCGCGCTGTCGGTGGCATCGGCCGGCTCCGCGGGATCGGTCATGTCATTCGCCTCGGCCGGCTCGGTGCTCTCAGCGCGAGCGCGTGACTCGGTCATGGGTGACCCGGAGCGGAGCGAGGCAGGACTGCTCTCGGCGGGAATTCTGATCGCCTGCGGCGCAGCGATCGCCGGCTGGGCGATCCATAGGCGCCGAAAATAAGCAACCGGACGGGACGACCCCGCAGCGTCCGGTAGGCCGCGGGGCCGCCCGTCCGGATCCCCGATTAGGTGGTAGTCGTGGACTCCGTCTCGGTGGTGCTGGTCGTCGACGGAGTAGTCGTGGTGGTGCTGCCAGGGGCGAAGCCGCACTTCTTGCCCTTGTTGTTGGGCTTCGGCTTCTTGTGGTGACGCTTGCCCTTGGCTGGGCACGGCTTGCTGTTATGCGGAACGCCGCCCTTGTCGGCGGAGCTCAGAACCGGAAATGCGGCTGCAAGTCCGAGGCAGGTCGCAAAGACCGCCAGCTTTCGCGTTCTCAGCTTCACGTCGTCTTTCACCTCCATGGCTAATTGACTCCCCACCTGCATAAGCGCCGGGGAGCGCCGGAGGGTTACGGCCTGATCTCGACTAGTCGAGCAGGCCGACCTGGCGGAGGATGGAGACGGAGTCCGAGTAGACGTCCTTGCGCTTGATCAGGCCGTCCTCGTAGGGGATCACGTCGACCCCGCGCCACTCGATCCTCTCGCCCGTGGGCTCGGCGACCAGGTCGCCTCGGCGCATCGTGTTGGAGTGCGTGGCGCTTGCCGTCCACTCCTGGGTGACCACACCGTCGCGGACGTAGAGCCTGCGGGTGTCGAAGTGGAGGTCCGGCCAGCTCTCGAAGATCGACCCGATGTGCTCCCTGACCTCTTCCGGACCCTGTGCCGACTCTCCCGCGGTGTGGTTCTCGAAGACCATGTCCGGGGCGTGCATCGACATGATCGCGTCGAGGTCGTGGTCGTTCCACGCGTCGTTGTAACGGCCGATGGCATCCTCGAGACTCTGTGCCGAGTCCTCTCCCACGCGAAGAGGATATGTTCGCTCGCCCGGAGAGACAAGGGGACAGGACAAAGAGGAGGAGCGATGGCCGAGGGCTACACGATCAAGCGAATCGACGAGTTCGAGGAGATGGAGGGGAGCGGCGGAGCTACATGGCGACTTGCCCGCAAGTCACTGGGCGCCGAGGCATTCGGCTTCAACGTGGTCGACATCGAGGCCGGGGGAGAGATTCCCGCCCACGACCACACCGGTGACAAGCAGGAGGAAGTCTTCATCATCCTGGAGGGCCAGGGGAAGATCGTCACGGACGGCGAGGAGCACGATGCCCCCGTTGGCACCTTCTGCCGCTTCGCCCCGGAGGTCAACCGCACGATCCGCAACGAGTCGGACGCAAACGTCCGCGCGCTGCTGATCGGAGTCCCGGTCGACAGCGGCTATCAGGGGATGGGCTGGGGCTAGGTCGCTGAGCTCAAAGACCTGGCTTGACGGTCATGTCCAGCACCGCCAGGACCAGCAGGATCAGCTCGACCCGCGAGACGAGGAAGATCCGGCCGAGCCGGCGCTGATATTCCGCGTCCTCGGGACCGCGCTCATCGACCAGCTTGCTGAGGCGGCCCGACTCCGGGCCGAGATACGTCAATCCGGCGATGAACGAGAAGAGCCAGACGGCGAACCCGAACGTCACCCATCCCTGTCCGAGGTCGTAGGCGCCGCTCGACTCGTGCAGCAGCACGAAGCCGAGGATCACCAGGGTTAGCGATGAGGGAACCAGGACGCGGGTCCCGTACCACTCGATCTCGCTCGCCAGGTAGGCGATCCGGTCGGGACCCGCGCGCACCGCGCGGATGACGAAGATCTGGATCGCGGTGTTGCTCCCGACCCACACCACCGCAACGAGGATGTGGAAGGCGAGAAGCCACTTGTAGGCGTCGCTGCCGACTACGGCGAGGAGCATCGGCGCGGGAATCTAGCGACCGACGTTGTCGGAATCGCGCGCCCGCTATCGACGATCAATCCCGGTTTGGGCTAGCGGCCTACGAGAACTCTTCGAGCGAGCGCGTCTGGCGGCGCAGCTCGTGGTCCCGCTGGTTGGCGGGGACTCCGGACTCGCCGGTCACCGCCTCGTTGTGCTTGACGTCCGCGATGGCCCGGAAGCGCTCGGTCTCCGAGCCCGGGCTGGACGGTTCCCCGATCGCCTGCTCCCCCGTCTCTGCTTTGTTCTGCTCAGTCATCCTTCTCCGTCATTCCCCAATGTTGCTCCCCTTGGCGTTAGTTGTAGCACGTTTGTGAGCGTTCGCTAAACACTATGTAGAACCGCTCACCAGGCTGAAAGTAGCGCTGCAGCAGGCCGGAATCGGCGGTGGCCGCCTTAGCAAATTGCGGAGAAAGCGAGAGGCGGTCACGTGACGGCCGGGGCGGTGCCGGGTAGGGGCCCGCCTATAATTCCCGGTCCGTCGGTCCACCCCCCCGTCGCGCGCCCGCTCGAAGAAGGCGCGGAACCGGAGACCAAATTGAAGAACTCGTCCCCAGAGCGTGAGCGCTTTTCTCCCGAGCGCGCCTATCGCCCACTCGTCTCTCCCCCGAGTGTTGAGGACAAGGACGCGTGTGCGATCTACGCGTCGGTCCGCCGCGACGCGACCCCGAGCCACGATCCCGTAACCCTCGCGCTCGAGTCGCTCCAGAAGATGCTCCACCGCGCCGGCAACGTCGACGGTGAGGGCGACGGCTGCGGCCTGCTGGTCGATATCCCAACCAAGATCTGGGCCGAGGAGGTCCGCCAGGGCGGACACAACCCCTCGCTCGCGCTGGACGACGCGTTCGCGGTCGCTCACGTCTTCGTCGAGCGCTCACAGGACCTGGAGAAGGTCCGCCACGGCGCCAGGGAGCTGCTCGGCAAGGCTGGCTTCCGCATCCTCGCCGAGCGGGTCGGCGCCGTCGATTCCGCGGCCCTCGGCCCGACCGCCCGCGAGGAGGAGCCGCAGTTCTGGCAGTTCGCAGGCCTGGTGCCGGAGGCTGCCGATGCCGATCGAGCCCTCTTCAACCTGAAGGTCGTCCTCGAGGAGAAGCTTGGCGTCCACGTGGCCTCGTTCTCCGGGCGGACCTGCGTCTACAAGGTGATGGGCAACCCGAAGGTCCTCGGCTCCTACTACGTAGATCTCTCCGACGAGCGCGCCGAGACGATCGGCTGCTTCGGCCACAACCGCTATTCGACCAATACCTGGCCGTCATTCACCCGGGTCCAGCCCTTCGGCGTCCTCGGGCACAACGGAGAGATCAACACGATCGAGCAGCTCCGCCAGGAGGCGCGGATGCTGAACGTCCCGATCGGCGAAGGGAACTCGGATTCGCAGGACCTGAACCGGACGATCGAGACGCTGGTGCGGCGGCACGGCCTCTCACTGGCCGAGGCGATGGAGACGGTCGTTCCGCCGATCGTCGCCGAGATCGCCGGCCTGCCCGAGGAGCTCCACCCCTTCTACATGTACCTGCGCCAGACGATGGGGCCGTTCGCGCAGGGCCCGGTCGCGCTGATCGCCCGCCACCAGGACGAGTGCGTGTTCTCGGCGGACGCGATGGGCTTGCGGCCGCTCTGGCAGCTCGAGACCGGCCACGACTTCATCTTCAGCTCGGAGCCCGGGGTCGTCCCGGTGGACGAGATGATCTCCGAGCCGAAGCCGATGGCGCCGGGCGAGAAGTTCCTGGTGCTGATCGACCGAGATCGCAAGCGCTCGACGCTCCATCCACACGCCGAGATGCTGCGCCGCGTGCGCGATAGCTGGCTGAAGAGGACCGGCGCCGAGCAGGTCGCTCCCTATGACCGCGCGCTCGAAACCGGCGGTCCGCTCGAGGGCCCGGAAATCCCTGGATACACCGACGCCGGCCCCGAGGACCCGGTCCAGGTCGAGGACAGGGTGCTCGCGGGATTCGGCTGGCAGCGCGACGACGTGAAGCTCGTCCAGCAGATGGCCGACAACGGTGCCGAGCCGATCGGCTCGCTCGGCTACGACGGCCCACTGGCCGCGCTCTCGCCGGAGCGGCAGAACCTGGCCGACTACTTCAAGGAGACGGTGGCGGTCGTCACCAACCCCGCGATCGACCGCGAACGCGAGATCGAGCACTTCTCCACCCGCGCGGTCTTCGGTCGCCGGCCGTCGCTCGAGAACCCGGCCGAGGACACCCAGACGATCGAGACCGACTTCCCGGTGATCCTCGGCGGCCACCACGACCTGGCGCCGCTCCCTCACAGCTCGTACCGCCGGATCGCCAGCAAGCAGGGGACGTACGTGCTCGAGGACCTCTGGGCCGCCTTCGGCGACCGTGCCAAGGCGATCGACATCGCGCTCCTGGAGTCCGAGACCACCCAGGGCGCGATCGAGCGGCTCCGTCAGGAAGCGGTCCGCGCGGTCACCGAAGGCGCCGAGCTGCTGGTGCTGACCGACCGCACCGTCTACGACGGCGAGCGGCGCTACATCGATCCGCATCTCGCCACGTCCGCGATCGATCAGGCGCTGAAGCAATTCAGCGGCGAGGGGGAGAACCTGCGCCGACGTTGTTCATTGGTGCTGCGCTCGGCCGCGATCCGCAATGTCCACGACGTCATGCTCGCCCTGGGCCTGGGGGCCAACGGCGTCTGCCCGTACGTGATGGTCGAGGTGATCTGCGTCGACGACTACGAGATCGACGTCGGCAACCTCTGCGCGGCGCTCCGCAAGGGAATCGAGAAGGTGATCTCGACGATCGGGATCCACGAGGTCCGCGGCTACGCCCGCCAGTTCTCCTCGATCGGGATCCAGCCCGAGCTCGCGGAGATCTTCCACACCGAGGCTTTCGCGGCCTCGGAGACGGGCGGCACCGGCTTCGCCCACCTCGACGCCGACACCGACTCGCGGCACAAGGTCCTCACCGGGGACGAGGACGCGAAGCCGGCGAAGACCTTCCGCTTCTATCCCAAGGTCTACAAGGCTGCGATCGCAGCGGCCAACGGGACCGCGAGCTTCGACGAGTTCTCGCAGAAGGTGCGCGAGCTGGAGGCGCAGAGCCCGATCTCGATGCGGCACATCATGGGGTTGAAGAAGGAACCCGACCGCGAGCCGGTGGACGCCTCGCAAGTGGACACCTCGGTCGGCCACCACGACTATCCGGTGGTGATCAGCTCGATGAGCTTCGGGTCTCAGTCCGAGCCCGCCTTCCGCGCTTACGCCGAGGCCGCACGGGCGATCAACATCCTCTGCATCAACGGGGAGGGTGGAGAGATCCAGGACATGTACGGCAAGTTCCGGAAGTGGCGCGGGCAGCAGGTCGCCTCGGGCCGCTTCGGGGTCTCCGCCGAGATGCTCAACTCCTCCTACGTCGCCGAGATCAAGATCGGCCAGGGCGCAAAGCCCGGCGAGGGCGGGCACCTGCCGGGCAAGAAGGTCTCCGAGAAGGTCGCCGCCGCCCGGAACGCCTCACCCGGCACCGACCTGATCTCGCCGTCCAACAACCACGACCTCTACTCGATCGAGGACCTGGCAGAGCTGATCGACGAGCTGAAGACGGTCAATCCGGACCTGCGCGTGTCGGTCAAGGTCCCCGTCGTGCCGAACGTGGGCACGATCGGACTCGGCATCGCCAAGGCCGGCGCCGACATCATCACCCTGAGCGGGTTCGAGGGCGGCACCGGCGCCGCCCGCCAGCACGCGCTGCGCCACGTCGGCCTGCCCTCCGACATCGGCACCCGCGCTGTCCACCGAGCCCTGATGGAGGCCGGCATTCGCAACCGGGTCGAGATCTGGGCCGACGGCGGCTACCGCCACGCCCACGACATCGTGAAGCTCCACTGCATGGGGGCAAACCGGGTTGCCTTCGGCACCCTGGCGATGGTCTCGCTCGGCTGCACGATCTGCCGCGGCTGCCAGCTCGACACCTGCCACGTCGGCATCGCCACCCAGATCGAGACGGTGGAGCAGGCCGAGGAGCACGGGCTGAAGAAGTTCACGCCGCCGGGAGACAACGCCGCCGAGAGCTGTGCCGCCTTCTTCCGCCAGATGGGCGAGGAGGTCAAGGAGGTGGTCGGCTCGCTCGGCTACGACCGCGCCCAGGACCTGATCGGCCGCTACGACCTGCTCGAGCAGGTCTCGCACCATGACAAGGTCGACCTCACCCCGCTGATCACGCCGCTCGAGGAGTTCCTGGACCTCGAGCCGATCGACCTCCCGGTCGAGGAGGAGGCGCTGGTCGAGGCGCGCGCCGAGGCTGGCCTGGTCCGCGCCAAGCCGCTCCGGATGGAGCCCAAGCAGGCGTCCGCAGAGATCGCCCAGGTCGCCGACCGCGTCTTCGACGGCTCCTGCGTGAGCGTCGAGTTCCCCCGCCGCACCGACGCCCACGACCGCGTTCTGGGCACCGAGCTCTCAGGCGCGATCGCGCGCGCCCGCATCTACGACGGCGCCCCCGAGGGCACCGAGAACGACGAGCTCGCCGAGCTGGTCTTCAACGGCGGGAGCGTCGCCGGCCAGGGATTCGGCGCCTTCAACGAGTGGGGTGTGACCTGCCGCGTCGAGGGCGGCGCCCAGGATGGTGTCGGCAAGACGATGCTGGGCGGGACCGTCTCGATCATGAAGGGGAAGAACGCCGAGGGCCGCCGCGTCAACGGCTCGGTCGGCAAGTCCTTCGCCTACGGGGCCCAGCGGGGCAGACTCTTCGTGCAGGGGTCGGCCGACTCGCGGTTCTGCATCCGGCTCTCGGGCGCGGACGTGGTCCTGGCGGGCGAGCCCGAGGCGCCCGTCGACGATTCACAGGGCTGCGTGGTCGACCGCGCCAACGCCAAGGGCTTCGCCTTCGAGTACATGACCTCTGGTCGCGCGGTCGTGCTCGGCGACATCGGGCCGTGGGCGTGTGCCGGGATGACCGGTGGCCGGGTCTACGTGCGGATCGACGACGAGCTCAACCTCGACCGCGACGGGATCCAGAGCCGCCTCGGCGAGGGCGCCAAGGTGGCGCTCGAGGAGCTCGACGCGGAGGGCCAGCTCGACATCGAGGACCTGCTCGGCCACTACGCCGGCGAGCTGCGCGCGACCGACCAGGCCGAGGAGGCCGACAGGGTCCAGGCGTTGGCCCGGGATGCACAGCAGAGCTTCCTGATGATCATTCCGCAGAAGGTTCAGGCGGACCCGAGCATCTCCACCGAGTAGGCGGGAGCCCGCGGTGGAAAAAGCCGCCGCGCGACTCGAGGACGTTCAGAAGGTCACCGAGGCCGCCCTCGCTTTCCTTGACCTCGATGACCTGCTCACCGAGCTGTTGCAGCGAGTTACCGACATCCTTGGTGTCGACACCGCCGCCGTGCTCCTGGTCGAGGACGACGGGCGGACGCTTGCCGCCCGAGCGGCCAAAGGGCTCGAGGAGGAGGTCGAGCGCGAGTTTCGCCTTCCGATCGGTCGCGGGTTCGCCGGGCGTGTGGCCGCAACCCGGGAGCCGGTGATCATCCCGGACCTGGACAACTCTCCCGTGGAGGTCGTCAACCCCCTGATGAGGGAAAAGCGTGTCCGCTCGCTGCTGGGTGTTCCGCTGGTCGTTGAGGGTGCTGTGACCGGAGTCCTCCACGTGGGAACGCTGGCGCCGCGGGAGTTCCGGGAGGGCGACGTCGAGCTCCTCCAGCTGGTCGCCGATCGGGTTGCCCTCGCGATCGAGCGATCCCAGCTCGCCGTCCAGGGGCAGATCGCGGAAACACTTCAGCGCAGCCTCATGCCTCACACGCTCCCGCGGCTTCCCGGTCTGAGCATGGGGGCCTGGTACCTCCCGGCCGCCCAGGAGTCGGCGGTCGGCGGCGACTGGTATGACGTCATCGAGTTGGGCCACCGCCAGCTGGGCCTCACAATCGGCGACGTGGCCGGCCACGGACTCGCCGCGGCCACCTACATGGGCCAGCTCCGCAGTGCCGTTCGAGCGTATGCGCTCGACGTCGAGCGCCCGGCGGATCTTCTCGGGAAGCTCTCTCACTTCGCTGATCATCAGCGCTCACGCATGGCAACGGTCATCTACGCGACGCTCAACCTGGACACCTGGGTGGTGGACTTTGCCCGAGCGGGCCATCCGTATCCGCTGCTGATCCGGGCCGACGGGCAAGCAGTCTTCCTCACGGACGCGAGCGGGCCACCGCTTGGCTCCGGCGCCGTAGGCGATTACGACCAGCAACGCGTCACGCTGGGCGCGGCTGAAACCCTGCTCTTCTACACGGATGGGCTGATCGAGCGCCGGGGGCGGACCCTCTCGGAGGGGGAGGCAGCTCTCGCGAAAGTCGCTGCCGCGGCCCCAGACGAGCCGGAGCTCAAGTGCCGCGCCGTCATCGAGCGGCTCACCGAGGCCATCGAGGTTCCGGATGACATCGCGGTGCTCGCCGTCAGGGCGGTCGGCCTTCACGAGCTGCTCGAGGTTGATGTGCCGGCGCATGCCGAGCAGCTGGCGACCATCCGGCATCTGATCCGGCGCTGGGTGATGGCGAACGACGGCACCGACGACGACTGCGCGGCATTCGCGATCGCCGTCACCGAGGCCTGCGCGAACTCGGTCGAGCACGCCTACGGCCCTGGCGACGCGAGCGTCCAGATGCGCGCGGCGCTGATGGACGGTGAGGCGACCGTGACGATCCGGGACCGCGGCCGCTGGCGAACCCCGGGAGGAGACAACCGGGGCCGCGGCATTCCTCTGATGCGGGAGTTCATGGATGATGTCGTCATCGACACGGGGGACGACGGAACGACGGTGGAGCTCAGCCGCCGGATCGGGGTCAAGCCTTGACGCCCGAGCTCGCGAAGCTCTCCGTCGAGAGCGACGGCGACGTGGAGCTGGCCCGAGTCACGGGCGAGGTCGACGCATCCAACGTCGGGGACCTGAGCCAGAGGCTGCTGGAGGCCGTCTCGAACAGGGCCCGCGCGCTTGTCCTGGACCTGACGGAGACGAGCTACATCGACAGCTCCGGGATCAGCCTGATCTTCGATGCGGCCGCACGCATGCGGACTCGCCGCCAGCAGCTCAGGCTCGTGGTGGCGCCCAAGTCGTTCGTCGGAGAGGTCCTGGCGGCCGTCTCCATGGAGGACTCGGTCCCGATCGACCCTGCCATGGCCGACGCGCTGCGCGCGCTCGGACCTACTTAGACGCTGCCGCTGCTCTCGATGACGCTGAGCGTGTAGCGACCGATCTGGAGCTCGTCACCGTCGGCGAGCGGACTCCAGTCGACGGGCTCACCGTTCACGCAGATGCCGTTCATCGAGCGGTCATCGAGCACGCGTAGATCGCCCTCGGGCGTCTGCACGACGACTGCGTGGCGGCGCGAGACGGTGGGGTCGTCCAGGCGGATGTCCGCGGAGCGGCTCCGCCCGATTCGGGACCAGCCATCGGACAGCTCGATTAGGTGCGTTCGGCCGTCCGCGAACATCGCCAGGTACTTGCCGGGTTCCGCAATCGACTCGCGCACGCCGTCGAGCCACTCGGGGGGCTTGGAGGTGGGACGCGTGATCGCGAGGTTCTTGAGCGTTGGCTGCTCGAACATCGAGGAGCGGCGGAAGTCGGTGCCGCCGCAGTTGGGGCACTTCGGAATCGATTCGGCCGGCTCGAAGGAGACCGGAAATGAGCACCCCTGGCAGATGAAGGAGCCGACTCCGCCGGCGGGCTCACCTGCATGCCGGACATCGTCCTGACTCTGTCCAATAGCCATCATCGGGGGTGCGGCCGATACTACTGGGGGTACTGCTTAATGGCTAGTCACTTTTCGTCACGTGGTACGGAAAGTCCAGCATTTCCAGGGGTCCTGGCTGATCAGCCAGTGCCCCCCGGCGGGCCGCCCAACTAGAATTGCGCGCCCGTGGGGCCGATCTCGCTCAACATCTCCGTAGACGCCCCGCGCGAAGGCGTCTTCGACTTCATCTGCGACCTCTCGACGCGGCTGAGCTGGATCGATCACTTCGCGACCGACTACCGGCTCGAGCGGGTTGCCGCCAGCGGGCAGGGCGCCGCGGCACGGTTTCGTGTCGACGCCCCCGCGGGCGTGCGCTACATGGAGACCGTGATCGCCGAGGCCGAGCGGCCCTATCGGGTCGTCGAGCACGGCCGGGGCGGGCGCCTCGACCGGGTGCCGATGCGGCTGGTCTGGGAGCTCGAGGAGGGCCCCACCACCAACGTGACCCTGACCTTCTGGACGACACCGGCGTCGAGGTTCGACCGCTTCCGGGAGCTCGGGCGCACGCGTTGGTGGCGGCGCCGTTGGGGCACGGCGCTGCGGCGCATGCGCGAGCAGATCGAGTCGGGGGCGGCGGCTCCGCGCACCGGGGTAGCGGGCGGCGACCGCGTGCCTACGACCGTCTGACATAGACTGCGCGCCCTCATGCGGCCCGCCAATAAGGGAGCCCTGGCACTCGTGTTCGCCCTTGCCCTCGCCCTGGTGGGTGTGGCCGGCTGCGGCAACGATCTCGGCAAGGAGGCCGACGAGGGCGTCCCGATCAAGCTCGGGGACCTCAAGTTCAACGTGCAGGAGACGCGCTTCCTCAACCCGGCGCAGGCTGACGACAAGGAGTATCTGCAGGGCCAGAAGCTGCCCACCCCGGCGGGGAAGTCCTACCTCGGCGTCTTCCTGACGATCGAGAACGATGGCGACAACGCCGTCAGGCTCCCGACCAACGCCCAGATGAGCGTCGTTGACACGACCGGGGCCGCGTACCAGTCGATTCCGAGCAGCACCGACTTCGCGGCCCCGCTGGGCACCGAACTGGCCGGCGGGGCCGACATTCCGGCCCCGGGCACAGCCGGCGCCAACGGGCCGACGCAGGGGGCCATCGTCCTCTTCCTGGTTGACCAGGCGGTAAACGAGAACCGGCCGCTGAAGCTCGAGATCGAGTTCGAGGGCGAGACGGGCGAAATCACCCTGGATATTTAGGCTCGAGGGAGGGGAGCCCTCCGTCGCATGAGGAAGACCCAGCTCCAAGCCCTGCTCGTCATCGGCGGGATCGGCGCTGCGCTCGCCCTGATCCAGCTGCTCGGGGTCGCCGGCGGCGTGGTGGGCGTCGGCCTGATGGCCGCCTGCACCATCCTCACCGCACCGGCGGCGCCGGAACCCGACGCCGGAGGCCTCAACTGGTGGGCCCTGATCGCCGGAGGCACCGCCCTGGCGCTGATCGGCGTTCCGCTCGGCCTCGCCCTGGAGGGCCCGGGCGGAGTGCTGACCGCCGTCGGCGGGGGAATGGCGATGGTGGGCGTGGCGTTCGGGATGCCGTAGCTAGAGCGCCGAGCCCAGGATCTCTCGCGCGATCGGCGCCGCGGTCGTGCCTCCGTCGCCTGAGGCGTCGATCAGCATCACCGCGATCGCCAGCTTCGGCTTCTGAGCAGGTGCGAAGGCGATGAACCAGCCGTCGACGATCTGTTTGGCCGTGTCCTCCTGGCCAGGCGGGGGCGTCGGCTCGCCCGGCTTGGGGCCGAGCTCGGCGGTGCCCGTCTTGCCGGCGACGTCGACGCCCGGGATGTTCGCGGCCACGCCCGTGCCCTGGGTGACGACGGCGCGCATCAGCCCCGTGAGGACGCGCGCGTTCGCCTTGGAGGTGACCTGGACGGGCTTGACGGCGCTCTGCAGCGCGGGGTCCTTGACGATCGGGGTCGGGTCTCGAACGCCGTCGTTGGCGACGGTCTGCGCCACCGAGGCCATGCCGAGCGGGGTGGCGAGCACCTTGCCCTGGCCGAAGGCGGTCACTGAGAGGTCGGTGTGGGTCGGCTCGCCGTTGAGATCCGCGGCGGTCGGGATCGTCATGCGCCCCGGGTCTGTGGCCGCCGTCGCCGACGCGTTGTAGAGGCTGGTGGGCTGGTTGAAGCCGTAGCGCTCCGACGTATCGACCAGCTGCTCGGCTCCGACCTTGACTCCGAGGGGAGCGAAGACGGTGTTGCACGAATCCGCGAAGGCTTCGGTGAAGTTCCCGCCGCAGGTCTCGTCGTGCGCGTTGTGGACGACGCGGGCGCCGGCGTTCGGGTCCGGGTTGATCTCGGTGAGGACGGGGAAGGTGTCGCTGAGCTTCACGTCGTGACCCTCGAGCGCGGCCGTCGTGGTGATCACCTTGAAGGTCGATCCTGGCGGCTGGGGAGACGAGTAGGCCGAGCCGGCGATCGCGAGGACGTTGCCGTTGCGCGCGTTGAGGACCGCGACGCCGCCGGACTGCCCGCCCAGCGCGTTCACGGTGGTCGACTGCAGCCGCGGGTCGATCGTCGTCCTCACGGGTTGGCCGGGGCTGCCGTGCGCGGTCGCCAGCACGCGGCCCTGGGTCCCGGCGGAAACGTCTGGTGTTGAGCTGCCCTCCTTGACGGCAAGGAGCTGCCCGCTCGGCTGCCCGGCGAGCCGGGAGTTGAAGGCGAGCTCGAGGCCGCTCACACCGGTGTCCTGGTTGGCGGGGTAGCCCGCGTGCTCGAGCTTCGCCCGCTCCTCGGCATCGGGGACGCCCGTGTTGCCGGCGACGTCGATCGCGTCGGAGCCCAGGGGCGAGGAGCGATCGTCGGTCGGCCCCTCTGCGAGCGGAACGCCGTGTTTCGCGATGATCGCCGCCCGCCGGCCGAGCGTCAGGCGCCGGCCCACCTGCTCGCCGGGCTGCAGGTTCGGGAAGGTCAGGTGCGGGTCCCAGGCCACCTTGCCGCCGTCCAGCGGAAGCCGCAGCGCGCCGTCGATCTTGCCGAACAGCCTGGTGCGAACGCCCACGCCGATGTCCACGACGTCCGTGCCGTTGACGCTCTTCGGGCCGTCCGCGTCACCGGGGTCGATCGCCGTTGCGGTTGAGGCCTCCTGCGCCTGTTGATATGCGGAGGCGAGGTCCGCAGCGGAGTACTGCGCCTGCGCCGAGTCTGAGAGCTCGTCGTGCATCGCCTCGTAGTCCTGGTGCGCCCAGTCGTTGACGAACCGCTCAGCCATGTCCTGCTCCGGGCTGCCGGCGGAGCTGATCACCCCGAAGATGAAGGCGACCAGGGCTACGACGCCGAGGGGGAGCGCGCGCTGACGCAGGCGCCGCTGGCGCTCTGTGAGGGGTCCGCGCTGCGCCCGGGGCGACCTGATTGGCCGCCTGGGCGGTGGCGTCTCCCCGTCGCGGGTCCGTGACCGTGTCACGGGCGGATTCACGAGGGCAAAGTTAGTCGCTCGTACGCTTGTATTCGGGAAACCGTGACCGGTCTCGACTGGCTGATTCTCGCTTTCGCCCTGGCCATGGGGTTCTGGGGGTACCAGCAGGGCCTGATCGTCGGACTGCTCAGCCTGGGCGGATTCGCGATCGGTGCCTTCCTGGGCAGCCGCCTCGGCCCGTCGCTGCTGCCGGATGGCTCTCATTCCCCCTATGCGCCCGCGACCGCCCTCGCCGGGGCGCTGCTGATCGGGGGGATCGTCGCGGTCTCCTTGGAGGGAATTGCGCTGGCGATCCGCCGGCGCCTGCTCGGCCCGGCTGGGCGCCGGCGAGGGGTCGCGATCGCCGAGGCGTCCGGAGGAGCGCTGCTCCTCGTCGTGGTGGCCCTCGGCGTGGCCTGGCTCTTCGGGGCGGTTGCCCTCAACGCGCCCGGCGCAAAGGGCCTGCGCACGGCGGTCCAGCGCTCGGCCATCCTGCGTGCGCTCAACCACACGTTCCCGCCGTCCAGCTCGCTGATTAACGCGCTTCACCGCATCGACCCCCGGGTGGCGGTCCAGGGCCCGAGCCCGAACGTTGCCGCTCCGGACTCGAAGATCGCGCACGACCCCGATGTGCAGGCCGCGGGGGAAAGCGTGGTTCGGGTGCTGGGCACCGCCTGCGGGCTGGGCGTGGAGGGATCCGGCTGGATCGCCGGGCCGGGCGTGGTGGTCACCAACGCGCACGTGGTGGCGGGCGAGAGCGACACGACGGTCACGCCCGCGGGCTCGAGCTCGTCCCTTGACGCGACGCCCGTCCACTACGACCCGGAGAACGACCTGGCCCTGCTCAGGGTAAACGGGCTGGACGGAGCTCCTCTGTCGCTGGCGCCGGACGTCCAGAGCGGCACGGCGGGCGCCGTCCTCGGCTACCCGGAGAACGGCCCGTTCACCATCGCCCCGGCACGCGTCGGCGCCACCGGCCCCGTGGTCACGCAGGACTCCTATGGCCGCGGTCCGGTGACGCGCGAGCTCACGGCCGTGCGCGGGGAGGTCCGCAGCGGCAACTCCGGCGGACCGCTGGTCGACGGCGCCGGCAAGGTGATGGGGACCATCTTCGCCGCCACCACACAGGGCAAGCCGGGCGGCTACGCGGTCCCGAACGACGTCGTCTCGCGCGCCCTGAGCGACACGACCCGCCAGGTGACGACGGGGCCGTGCACGGGATAGATCAGCGGTAAAACACGGTTGGCCGGTCCCTTACGATCGGTAAGCTTGGAATGAGGTGAGATCGCAGTCCGGCGTCGGCCCTACCAGGGGGGCGGCCAAGCCAAAACAAGTCTGTCGGCATTACCACGGCGCGGTGGAGCTGATTGGCCGCCGATGGGCGGGGGCGATCCTCTACGCGCTAACCGACGGGCCGCTCCACTTCGCGGAGCTGAAGGAGGCGGTCCCCGGCATGTCGGACCGCCTGCTCTCCTGCCGCCTCAAGGAGCTCGAGAAGGCGGGCCTGGTCCAGCGCGAGGTGCAGCCGGGCAACCGGGTGCGGGTGAGCTACGAGCTCACCGACAAGGGCCACTCGCTCGAGCCGGTGATGGGCGAGCTGCGCGACTGGGCCCGCCGCTGGCACCGGGCCTAGGCCCTACCAGGCGCGCGGGTTGCCGTCCGGGATCCGGTCGATCACCAGGGTCGCGTCGTGGCGATCGACGGGGTACGGAGTGGTGGTGAGGTAGTGCTCCAGCTCCCCCGGGCCGAGTGCCTCGAAGCCCTGCTCGACCGCGGCGGCGTAGGTGGCGAGGATGATGGAGTCGTCCGGCGGCTCGGGCGCGAAGTGGAACTCCTTGGCGGTGTAGGTGACAATCCGCTCCGGCAGCTCTGAGCCCTCGACCGCCCCGGTGACCTCGACTCGGTCGTAGCGGATCTCGCGAATGTCGAGGCGGTCGAGTTCGGCCTCGGTGAGCTCGATGACGACGCCGTTCACGGGCCCGGCGTTGTCCTCACCCTCCTCGACGTTCAGGCCGAGGACCCACTCCGGCCGCCAGCCGCCGTCGCATTCGAAGGTCTTCTCGCAGGTCAGGTTGTCGCGACGCTGCGAGAAGCGCCGGCGCCAGTCGCGTAGCCGAGCGGGCCGCAGCTCACCGGCGGGGCGTCCAAGCGTCATCGAGGCGCTCTTGTGCAGCACCAGGGAGCCGTAGCCGAACAGGCCGAGGCGACCGTCGCTCATTGACCCTCCAGCAGGCTGAGCTGGGGCTCGGCGCCGCCCTGCTCGGATGGTTCCTCGTGATCGCCGTTCTCGCGGCCGCGCGGCTCCACTGCCGGGTCGGGGGACTCGCGCAGCAGGTCGGCCTTGGCGTGGCTGCAGAGGCGATCGCGCGCCGGGCAGTCGGCGCAGAGGGCTGCATGCGGGTGCCGGGTGACCTCGAAGCTGCCGCCGGCAATGCCCTCGAGCAACTCGAGGATGTGACCGCGCGCCCGGCTCAGCTCCTCGTCGGAGTACTCCATCTCGACGGGATCCCCGGGTTCTTCCAGGAAGACGTATGCGGTCCGAACGGGCTTTCCGCCGCCGGCGACCGCCAACGCGTAGATGTCGCGCTGGACCGAGTAGCGCTCGATCAGGGCAGCGGGTTCGCCGGCGAGGCGATCGGTCTTGTAGTCGAGCACGAGCAGGCGGCCGTCGGGGTGGCGGGCGAGCAGGTCGATTGAGCCGCGGATCAACGCTCCCTCCATGGGCAGCAGGAACGGCTCCTCGGGACGGAGCTCCACGCCATCGGCGCCGAGCTCCTTGCAGAGCGGGGAATCGAGCCATCCAGCGAGCACGCCCTCGGCTCGTTCCACTTCCTCGGCCGTACCGGGCAGGCCGCTGTTCCGCAAGAGGCGCAGGATGCGCTCTGGGTCGGGTCCGCGCCAGCCGTTCCGGGCACTCCATTCGAGCAGCCCATGGATTGCGTTGCCGAAGCCGAAGCGGGCCTCCCGGGTCGGCACATCACCGGGGTCGGCCTCGCCCTCGTCCACCGAGGCCGCCGCAGGCAAGCCCGACCCGAGCTGCGCGGCGACGCCGAGCCCGAGCTCCCGCTCCACCAGGAACCGGTAGCCGCAGCGGTGATACTGCGACAGGGCTGAATAGGAGAGTCGTGCGCTCGAGACGGGCTCGGTGGCGAGATCGAGGAGGGGGGGAGGGGCCGTCACGCCGGGCTCCTCCCGGGGTGCCTCGTCTACGACCGCGGGCGCCAGCGCCCGCCCGGCACCCTCGACCGGGAAGGCAATCGAGGCCGCGATGCGCGCCGGCCCGAAGCTCGTCTCCAGGCCCGGTCGTGGCGACGGTGATGGAACCTCGATCTCCGTATCCGCTGACTCGCCGAGAGCGAGCAGCGCGCCGAGCGGCCCCTCCCGCAACGCATGGATCAGCCGGTCGGTCACGGGCGAGCCCGGCAGCATCGCCTTCTCGGGGTCCTTGCCCGGGTTGTAGGTGCCGCTCAGGATCAGCTTTCGCTTCGCGCGGGTGAGGGCGACGTGCGCGAGGCGGAGCTCCTCCGCGGCCTCCTCGACCTTGGCTCGCTCCTCGAGCTCGTCGAGGTCGTAGAGGCGCTCGGAGGGCCGGCCTAGGCGCGCCAGGCGCAGCCCGATACGAAGGGGCGAGGGCGAGTCCTCCTCGTCGTCCTCCGCCTGTGCCTCGGCGGTCCCGATCCGGATCGCCGGCGGGAAGCCCGCCAGGATCCGGCGACCAAGCTCCGGGACTGCGACCGCCTCGAACTCCAGTCCCTTGGCGCCGTGGACGGTCATGATCCGGACGCCGTCGTGCTCCTCGGCCGCGATCGGCGCCTCGCCCTCCCCGGCCCGATCGGTCTCGTCGGCGGCGTAGCCGAGGAAGCCACGCAGGTCGGCTCCGTCGTTCGACTCGTACTCCCGCGCCAGTCGCATGAGCTTGCGGACGTTCGCCCAGCGAGCCTCGCCCCGATCCCGCATCAGGGTGGCGAGGTCGTAGCCGAGCCGCTCGCAGGTCGCCTGCACCGTTCCCTCGAGACCGAGCAGCGGCGCATCGGTGCGAAGCCCCTCGATCCCGTCGGTGAACCGGCGCAGTCGCTCCACCTCCTCATCCTCGATCGCATCCGCCCATCGGCGGCCGCCGGCGTCCTCGGGCACCTCATCGCGGGCGACCTCGCGCAGGGCGGGCCAGAGCCGAGTGGACCAGCCGCGCTCCAGCCGGTCCAGCGCGACCCGCCGAAGTAGCCAGAGGGTGTCGGGTGTGACCGCACAGGCAGGCGAGGCAAGCGCGCCGAGAAGTGCCTCGTCGTCGAGCGGGTTGGCGATCACGCTGAGCAGGGCCAGTACGTCCTCCACCTGCTGCTGCGACCAGTAGCCGCGGCCGCCGATCACGTAGGGCTCGAGCCCGGCGTCGGCCAGCGCCCGCTCGTAGGTGTCGACCCAGGTGTAGGAGCGAAGCAGGACCACGATCTCGCTTCTCGGGATCCCGTCCTGGTGAAGCGCCGCGAGACGGGAGGCGAGCAGGCGCGCCTCCGCGATCCGATAGGCAGGGGCGGGCTCGTCCTCGTCGAGGTCCAGTCCGACCTGATCGGCCGACCAGTCGTTCTCCTTGTTGTCGGCCGCGACAAGCATGAGCTCCACCGCGGGCGTGGCCTTGGGCTCCGAGGCCTGTTCCTCGCTGCCCACCGTGAGGGGCTCGAAGCCCTCGATCAGGGCCTCGCCGATCGCGTTCACCGCACCGAGGATCTCGGTCTCGGCGCGGAAGTTGCCGGTCAGCGGCAGGATCCGGCCGGTCCCGTCGTCCATTTCCTTGAAGCGCTCGCGCTCGCGGCGGAAGACAGCCAGGTCGGCGTGGCGGAAGCCGTAGATGGACTGAAGCTCATCGCCGACGCAGAAGAGCCGGGTGTCGGGTCCCTGCAGCAGCCGGATCAGGTCGCGCTGCACCTCGTTGGTGTCCTGGAACTCGTCGACCAGCAGGTGATGGAAGCGCTCGCGGTAACGGGTCCGCACAGCCTCGCTGTCGCGGAGCAGGTCGCGGGCGCGAAGCTGAAGGTCTTCGAAGTCGAGGCCCGAGCGCGCGCTCTTCAGCCGGTCGTACTCGGCGCCGTAGTCGGCGAGCAGCTCTCGGATCAGCTCGTAGGAATCGGCCATCTCGGCCTGGGCGAGCGCCTGGCGGGCGGCGTTCCAGGCCTCGCGGTATCGCTCGCAGGCCGGGCCCGCGAAGGACTTGTGCTTCGTCTTCAGCTCCAGTGCGATCACGTCGTCGAGTCCCGTCTGCTCGCCTGTGGCGATCTCTCGCGCGCGGGTCATCCGGTCGAGCATCTCGGGGGCGGCCGTTCCCGTCGCCTCGGCGCAGTCGGCGAGGGCCTCGGAGGCCGCCTCCCCCAGCTCCGCCAGGGCCACCGCCGAGTCGACCGATGGCGGCTCGGGCAGCAGCGCCTCCTGGCCGCGGCTGCGGAGCTCGTCATGGGCGCTGATCACGATCGAGCGCAGGCCCTTCGGCGTGACCGCGGCGACGATCCGGCTGGCCGCCTCGGGATCGCCCCTCGAGAGCATCGAGTCGAGCGCCGCCCAGAACGCGCGGCCGCGCAGGCGCGAGGATTCCCCCTCGTCCAGAACGCGGAAGCGGGGATCTATGCCGGCCGCGACGGGATGGGCGGCCAGCAGCCGCCGGCAGAAGCCGTGGATGGTCGAGATCCAGGCGGCCTCGGTGTCGCGAGAGAGCCGTTCGAGCTCGAGTCGCCGCTCGGCGTCATCGTCCGCTCCGGCCTCACGGGCGCGCGTGCGGAGGGCGCCCCGGACGCGACCCCTGAGCTGGTCGGCGGCTCGTTCCGTGAAGGTGAAGGCCAGGATGTCGCTCATCGGGATGTCGTCATCGCAGACGGCCGTCACGAAGCGATCGACGAGCACGCTGGTCTTGCCGGTGCCGGCTCCGGCCTCGCAGAAGACGTCGATCTCGCGCCGGCCGACCGCCTCGGACTGCTCGGGGGTCATCTGGCTCATGGCTCGTCGTCCTCGTCGTCGAGGTCTTCGGGGTCGCCCATGCCTCGCTCCTTGCGACAGATCGTCTGCCAGCGGCAGAAGATCGGACACTCGCCGCCCAGCGGGTCGCGCCTCACCCTGCCACGTGTGATCTGGCCCGCGATCTCCGAAGCGCGCTCAGCGGCGCGCTCGAGCGTCGCCTCGAACTCATCCGCGTCGAGCCCGTCGCCGCCGATGATCTCAGTGCCCTCGAGCGCGTCGCCGGCGTCCTTGTTGAGGAAGCCGCGGGGCCGGCGGCCCGTGGTCGCCCGGAGCGGCACGTAGACGCCGCCCACCGGCTCGATCCCCCACAGATTCCTCAGCGCCAGGGCGTAGAGCTGGAGCTGGAGCTTGCCGTCGGTCTCCAGGTCAGCCCCCTTGGTCACCTCGCGAGAGAGCTTGTAGTCGTTGACGAGGCCGACGCGGCCGTTCGCGCCATCCGAGACATCGACTCGGTCGATTGAGCCGTGCAGCCGGAAGCCGTTCAACTCGAGCGCGCCTGGCCCATCGTCGGCCTCATCGTCGAAGTGCGCCTCGATCAGCTCGGCGTCGGGCTGCAGCGCGCGCTCGCTGGCCGCCTCGTCGGCCAGGTAGGCCGAGATCAGCCCCTCGACGCGGCGGATCTGAGCGAGCGCGACGGGGTTGGCTGCGGGCAGGTCTGACTCCTCGGCATGGTGTTCCACCAGCTCTCGGGCGCGGTGCTTCCACGCCGCCAGGGTCTCCGGCGTCGGCCGGGGACTCCCCTCGGGGCGCTCCTTGTAGAGGTCCTCGAGGGTCTTGTGGGCGAGACCCCCGAGGACGAGGGGCTCGTCCGTCGGGTCGAGGCGCTGCGGACGCAGCTCGTGTCCGATCAGCCAGCGGTAGGAGCAGCGCGCGTACTCCTCGAGGGTGGTGCCGCCGAACGCGTCGGTCTCGCCGATCGCGGCCAGGACCGCCTCGGACCGAAGGTCCCGCGGGCGGAGGCGGCGTGGCTCGGTCACATCGCCGGCCGCCCCGAGCCGGCTGGAGATCTCTCGTGCGACCTCATCCGGCAGCTGGATCGCGTCCAGGGCGGCGCGCCAGCGATCGCGGCCGCGGGCTGCGAGGGCCCGAGCGAGCTCCGCCGGGGTGGAGGCGCGGCTCGGGGTCATCACCACGTCGGCGGGACCTCGCTCCCGCCCGATCGTCTCCATCAACGGGTCCGGCGCGTCGGGATCGTCCGGCTGCTCGGGCAGGAGCAGGTCGCGGACCTCGTCGACGAACGGGGAGCGCGAGGAGGGATGGCCCTCGTCGTCGGTATCGCGCCAGGAGAGGGCGAGCCCGAGCTCGGGCCGGGAGAGGCAGATCGCGAACAGGTAGCGTTCCTCGTCCTCCGGCTCGGAGCGACGTGGCAGGCCGAGCTCTCCCCGCCGATCCTCGGGGATCAGCGGAGAGGCGGGGTCGCGGCGCGGGAACTCGCCGTCCTGCAGAGAGCAGACGAACAGGTGCTGAACTCGCCGAGCGCGAAGGCGGTATGGGCTGAGGACGCGCACCCTGCCGCTCGCCGTCCCCTGATGCTGGCGCACGGTGATCGTGTCGAGGAGCTCCGCGAGCTCCGGAGCGCCGAGTCCCTCGGGGTCGAGCTCTGCGACCTCGAGCAGTGCGCTCTCGGCGGCGGCCGCCGCGCGCAGCTCGAGCGCCCGCACCGGGCCGGGGATCTCCGCCTCCCGCTCGACCGGGAACTCGGCGATCATCCGCGCGAGCCGCGCAGCGGTGCGCAGCAGGTCCGACCCGCTCCCCACCTCTCGCATGTCCGCAAGCTCGAAGAGCTCGCGATTTCCGTCTTGGTTCGCCCAGAACGCCTCGGCCTCGGCGGCGGACCCCATGCCGCTGCGGCGGACGGCTCGCTCGAGCCGGTCCACCTTGCCGCTCGAGGCGCGGCCCGGCACCCGCAGGAAGGAGATCAGGTCCTCAGCCCTCGCGTCGGGGCCGGCCAGACGGGCAAGGGCGACCAGGCCGCGCCCGACGGCGGTGGCTTCGAGCGGCATCGAGGCCTCAACCGCAACCGGAATGCCGAGCCTGCCCAGCACCTCCGCCCACAGCCGACCGGAGCGGGCCGGGCTTCGGAGGACGACCGCGATCTCGTCCGGCTCTGTCTCGTGCGCCAGCAGGCTCGCGATCTCGCCGCCCACCAGCTCGGCCTCCGCCCGCTCGCCCGCGGAGCGCAGCAGCTTCAGTCCGTCGGCCGGTTCCACACGCTCGGTCCCCGGCTCCAGAAAGCCACGCTCGAGATGGCGGAGCACCGGGTTCGGCGTCGCGTCGGGGTTGGTCTCCAGATGTCGCTCGGATCCCAGCCGGTCCGCGGGCACGAGCGCCTTGAGGTTCTCGAGCAGGGTCGCCCGGGCCCGCAGCGCGAGGCGATCCTCGTAGGTCACCGCGACCGTCACCTCGGTGACCTCGGAGAGGGCGCCGACGAGGTCGAGCTGCTCCGGCGTCAGGTCGTCGAAGCCGTAGAGATACGCGGGACGGGACCCCCAGCGAAGGCCCTCGGCATCGGAGCGGATGGCGGTGGAGACCGAGGCGGCGAGGCGGTGCCGGTCGGTCAGGCCGAGCTCGTCGCGGAGCTCGCTCCACGCTCCGTAGAGGCGGGCGAGGTCCCGCTCGTACTCGCCACCCTCCTCCGCCTGTGCCGCGAAGGTCTGCGGATCGACGGCGGCGGACTGGAGCTCCTCGATCAGGTCCGCCAGCGCGGGGGCGAACCCTGGGCGCGAGACGGATCGGCTCAGCCCCCTCGGTTCGACCCGGCGCGCCGCCGCCCGCGCCAGCCAGGTCCGCTGCGACCGGCTAATCCCCGATTCCCAGGGCAGCTCGTAGGCGCGAGCCAGCTCGCCGAAGAGGCCGCCGAAGGTCAGCACCGAGCCACCGAGCAGTGTTCCGGGGGAGATCAGCTCACGCTCGAACCGCTCCGCGTCATCGGCTGTCGGGACGACCAGCAGCGGGTCGCGCTCGAGGTTCTCCCGGAAGCCGCCGAGGACCGCACCGGCTCGGGCGGAGTTTGGGGGCCCGGCGATCAGATTCAGCGCCATTCGATCCAGCATAGGCCGGGTCGCGGCGCGGGTCCAAGTGCTCGGAAGGCCCCAAAACGACTCGGAAACCCGCATAACGCGCGGAAACCCGGGCCTGATTTTTTCCGCCGGGGGCGACTCTACCTTGGCTCTAGATCACCCCTCCAGAGCCAAGCACGGGAGCCCACCGAAATGACACTTTGCTTCGTAGACCCAGCTGACGCCATCAGGGCGATTGCAGACTCGGTCGGCCGAGAGGCCCGCCGCCAGCTCCTCGGAGAGGCGGTCCGCGCCTGGGTCGATGAGATCCCCGACACAGAGCTCCAGGAGCACTACGCCAAGGCCATCTCCGAACTCGACGAGCACGACATCTCGATGCTCGCCGCCTGGCACGGCTCGATGGAGGTCGGTCAGCCTCTGCCCAACCGAGACTTCCTGATGGGAGCGTTCGACTCGCTCGGCGACCATCGCCGCGAGGCTCTCAAGCTCGCCGCCGGCTTCCGCGGCGAGGAGGCCTTCGAGGAAGGGATCTCGGAGGAACGCGCCCTGGACCTGGTGCTCGAGTTTCTCTCGCCGCCCCGCGTAATGGAGCTCTGCCGAGAGGCGACCGAGCTCTACATGTGGGACCGCTACGGCTCGGACAACTGAGCTGATCAGAGCCCGAGCGTTTCGCGGATCTCCGGGATCGCCTGGTCGTTGTGCTGGTAGTGGACGGCCGACATGCCGAGCTCACGGGCGGCGTCGCAGTTGACGTCGATGTCGTCGACGAACAGGCACTCCTCGGCCGGGACGCCCATGCGCTCGAGCGTGATGTCGTAGATCTCGCGGTCCGGCTTGCGGCAGCCCACGAAGCCTGAGTCCACCACCACCTCGAAGATCTCGTCCACGGGCAGCATCGAGCGCCAGAGCGGCTCCCACTCGCGGACGTTGTTGGTCAGCAGCCCCATTCGGTGCCCGCCCTGCTTCGCCTCGCGCATCAGATCGATCATCGGCTCGTTGGGGTGGAGCGCATCGAAGTAGATCTCGCTGAACCGGTGGAGCTCCGGTCGGTGTCCGAGCGCAGGCTCGAGTGATTCGCCCAGCTTCCGGAGGAACTCGGCCTCGGTGAGCTTTCCGGTCTCCAGCTCGTAGAGCGGGTGCCTGCCGTCCTCCTCCTGGATGCGGGCCATGGCCTTCGCCAGCTCCTCGAAGGCGATGCCGGTCTCGTCCTGGACCGCGGCGAAGGACTGGACGAGGGGAGTGGTCAGCACGCCCCCGAAGTCGGAGATGACCGTCGTGATCTTTGCCGGGTCGCTCACGCGCGCCAGAGCAGGTAGCTGCCGAGGCCCTCGGTGCCGTCGGTGTGGCAGCGGAAGAGTCCGGCCCAGGTTTCGCCCATCCGGGCAGCGCCCAGCAAGGACCCGGTGACGCGCGTCGCGCCGGCGCGAGTTGATTGGTCGGCGTCGGGCGGCCAGAGCTCGAGCCCGATCCGGATCGGCTCGCCGCTGCCGTCGTATTGCGTCGAGATCAGGGTCTCCTCGAAGGAGGCGCCCTCGCCGCCGAGCAGCCAGCCGGAGGAGTGCTCCTCGCCGTGCGCGGCGCCCGGCTCACCCTGCGACGTGGCGATCACCTGCGCGTCCCCGTCCTGGATCGCCAGATGCCGAAGCGTGCCGGCGCCCATCAGGAACCGGCCCTCCCAGCGAGTCATCTGGCCGGAGCACTGAAACGTCTGGGAGCCGCCCTTGGAGCGGACCTCCGCTAGACAGGCGATTGCCCTGAAGCCCATCGGATTCCCTTCGCCGGCCTGATGAACCAGGCCCATTTGAGGGCTCAGCGTTGCTTCGAGCGTTTCGTCCTCTCCCGTGAGCTCGAGGACGGTGGCGCCCCCACCCTCTTCGATTGCGAAGGTTGCGGGCCGAACCGCGCCCTTGCTGAGGAGCAGTGCGCCGGGCTCACCAAGGTCCCAGGCGAGCCCGCCGAGTCCGGCGGCCACATCCCCGAAGCCCCAGATCAGAGCCCGGTCCGGCGTGTCGTTCATCCGCCGAAGGGCTCCCGGCCCGGCGGGAGCTCGTCCTCGTCCCTGATCTCATGGCCCGTCCCCTCGATGTCATCGGGACGGGGCCGGGGAGGGGCCGGCGGTTCCTCCCAGTCGAAGAGGTCATCCGGGGCCGGGCCACGGGGGGGCGGGCCGCCCGGTTCCGGCCCACTGGGCGCTGGGCGCTCGCGGGGTGGCCGCTGGGCGCGGCCCATGGTCCACATCGTGGCGCCCATGGCCATCCGCCTTCGGACGATTCGCGACGAGATGCCGCGCACGATCGCGCGGGTCGGTGGGATCAGCAGGATCAGGCCAAAGATGTCGGTGATGAAGCCGGGGGTGATCAGCAGCGCGCCGCCGAAGATGATCAGGACTCCGTCGAAGACCTCCTTGTGTGGCATGCGATTCTCGGCCAGTGCCCGGTTGAACCTGACCCAGGCGGCGCGGCCCTGCTGGCGGAGCAGCATCGATCCCAGCAGCGCGTCGGCGAGCAGCAGCACGAGCGTGGGAACGACACCGATCGCCCCACCGACCTGGATGATCACGTAGAGCTCCGCGAGCGGGACGATGATGAAGATCGCGACGAGCAGGAACACGGCTTGCGAAGGCTACTCATGGAGCCAATCGGGCAAGCTCGGGGGCCGACCCCCGTATCCTTTCCCTGATGGCTACTGAGACCACAAGCGAAGAGGACGTCTACGAGGCGCTCGAGGAGGTCATCGACCCCGAGCTCGGCCTCGACTTCGTCTCGCTGGGCCTCGTCTACGACGTAGAAATCGACGGCGGCGAGGCGTTCATCACCTTCACCCTGACGACCCCCGCGTGCCCGATCGGGCCGCAGGTCTCAGAGCAGATGCGTGAGTTCGTCGGCCAGCTCGAGGGGATCGACAAGGTCCATCCCAAGATGATCTTCGACCCGCCCTGGTCCCCCGAGATGATGTCCGAGGATGCGAAGTTCGCCCTCGGGTACTAGGCGCGGCGGCTTAGCTACGTCAGTCCGACGGCTTCGAGGCCGCTCGCCCTGTCCGTGTGGTCCTCGATCCGGGCGACCTTGCCGTCCTGAACGGTGACCGCCGTGAAGAGCGGCTGACGAATGGGAGCGCCGCTGCCCTTGCCGCGGGCGATTACCCGCCCGACGACCATCACCCGGTGCTGGCGTCCGTCGACGAGCTCATCGACCTCGACCCTCCAATCGCTCACCGTCTCGAGCCAATCCGAGACCGCCTGCAATATCTGATCGCGGCCCCGGAACGTCTCCGGAGTGAAGAGCCAGTCCCACTCCGGCTCGGGGGCGAGGTGCTCGTCCACCTCGTCCAGCCCGGGCGCCTGCTCGATCGGTTGTTCCGGGTCGGACCAGTACGCCGCAAGCCACCGGTTGAGAGCGTCGAAGTAGCCCCGAACCACCTGCACGTTCTCGTCCGTCATCGCTAGGTATCTACGAGCTTCGACATCGCCCAGATTTGGTGAGCATCGTCACTCCCCAGTGTTTGTTGTGACTTCAAACATTCATACGGGCTTAATGCGGAAGGTTTCTCCGAACACTTGACAAATCCATGGGAGTCGATAAGGGTTCGGCCTCCGTGGAATCGGCAGACTCCGGATCGCTCCGGTCACTGCGTGAGCTCAATCGCGGACGCGTCATCGACGCGCTTCGCGGCCGAGGCACCGCCAGCCGGGCGGAGATCGCCCGGCTCACCGGTCTCTCCCGCTCGACGGTGTCGAGCATCGTCTCCGATCTGATTGAGTCCGGCCTTCTGACGGAGCAGAACGAGGCCACCGGAGTCGCCCACGGAGAGGGCGGAGGCAGGCCGCCCGTGCTGCTCTCGCTCAATCCGTCCGCGGGCACGGCCATCGGAGTCGATTTCGGTCACACCCATCTTCGTGTCGCCGTGTCCGATCTGTCCCACGAGGTGCTGGCGGAGTCCTGGCGCGAGCTGGATGTGGACCACTCCGCCGAAGAGGGGCTCGATGCTGCGGCGGAGCTGGTCGACAAGGTCCTCAAGGAGGCCGCGGTCGATCGCAAAGGGGTGATCGGGGTGGGTTTGGGCGTGCCAGGCCCGATCAACCGAGCGACCGGCGCGGTCGGCTCATCGTCGATCCTGCCGGGCTGGGTGGGGGTCGATGCCGCGACCGAGATGGAACGCCGCCTCGGTCTGCCGGTGCATGTCGAGAACGACGCCAATCTGGGCGCTCTGGCGGAGTTCGTCTGGGGCTCCGGCAAGGGTCACTCGAACGTCGTCTACATCAAGCTCTCCTCCGGAGTGGGGGCCGGCCTGCTTTTTGCAGGCCGGCTCCACCAAGGAGCAGGCGGTACCGCAGGGGAGATCGGTCATACCCCCGCGCAGCACGGGACCGCGATCTGCCGCTGCGGCAGCCGGGGCTGCCTCGAGACGGTCGCCTCGGCGCGCGCGATCGCCGAGCAGCTGGGGGTGAGCCGGGGCGAGCCGGTGTCGACAAGGGAGCTTCTCGAGCTGACCACGAATGGGGACCCGGCGGCGAGCAGGCTGATCGGTGAGGCCGGACGCGAGATCGGCGTGGCGCTCGCCGGCCTGGTCAATCTGATCAATCCGGACTGCGTGATCATCGGCGGAGACCTCAGTGCAGCCGGGAAGCTGATCACCGAGCCGGTCCTGGAGTCGATCCGCCGCTACGCGATCGCCAGCGCGGCGGAGGAAGTGAGCGTGGTCGCGGGAATCCTCGGGGAGCGGGCGGAACTGCAAGGAGCCCTGGCCCTCGTCCTGCATGCACGGGACGGCGTCCCCGGCTCGGGCCTACCCGCGGAGGTAGCCGCATGACCTGTTTCGATTTCAAATCAAAAGAGAGGAACAACAGTGGAGGTGGTACGTGTGACTAGATCCAAGAGCTGGGCTCGCGGCGCCGTGCTTTCCGTTGCGGCGCTGGTGATCGGGCTCGGGCTCGCCGCCTGTGGAGGCGGCGGTGGCGGCGGAGGGCCGAAGATCGCCCTGTTGCTGCCGGAGTCGAAGACGACTCGCTACGAGGCCCACGATCATCCGGAGTTCGAGGATGCCCTGAAGGCGGCGTGCTCGGACTGCGACATCATCTACAGCAACGCCGACCAGGACGCCTCGAAGCAGCAGTCACAGATGGAGGCGGCGCTCACGGACGGGGCCGACGTGGTCGTCCTCGATCCGGTGGACTCCGCGTCCGCGGCGTCGATGGTGAATCTGGCGAAGCAGCAGAACGTTCCGGTCGTGAGCTATGACCGGTTGATCCTCGACACGCCGGACGTCGCCGCGTACGTCTCGTTCGACAATGTCAAGGTGGGCGAGCTCCAGGGCAGCACCCTGGCCAAGAAGCTTGCCGATGACGGCAACGCAAACGGGCCGATCGTGAAGATCAACGGCTCGCCGACGGACAACAACGCGAAGCTGTTCGGGCAAGGTGCGGATTCGGCCCTGAACGGCGCTGGCGTCCAGGTCGCCAAGGAGTACGACACCCCGGATTGGAGCCCCGACAAGGCCCAGTCCGAGATGGATCAGGCGATCACGGCGCTCGGCAAGACCGGGTTCAAGGGCCTGTACGCCATGAACGACGGCACCGCCGGTGGTGCGATCGCCGCGATGCAGGCCGCCGGCATCGATCCGAAGACGATCCCGTCGACGGGTCAGGACGCCGAGCTCGAGGCCGTTCAGCGGATCCTCAGCGGCGACCAGTACATGACGGTCTACAAGGCGACCAAGCCGGAGGCAACGGCCGCAGCTCAGATGGCGGTCGCGCTCGCCAATGGCAAGCCGATCCCGGCCAACATGATCACCACGAAGACCAACAACGGCGCGACTGACGTCCCGTCGGATCTGCTGACCCCGGTCGCGGTGACGAAGGACAACGTCGCCACCGCCGAGTACGGCGGTCAGCCGCTCATCGGTCCGAACGGTTACTGGACCGCTGACGACGTCTGCACCCCCGAGTTCCAGTCGGCCTGCCAGGCCGCCGGAATCAGCTAGGAGTAGGCGGAAGTAGAAGAATGACCCCAGGCGCGAGGAGATGAGAGGGTGAGCGAGCAGAAGCAGAGCGGCAACGGCAAGCCGGATCATCTCCTCGCGCTGAAGGGGTTCACCAAGAGCTTCGGTCCCGTTCAGGCTCTCTCCGACGTCGACTTCGAGGTCGATGCGGGCGAGATCGTCGCCCTCGTCGGCGACAACGGCGCCGGCAAGTCGACCCTGATCAAGGCGATCGACGGAGTGCAGCCGCCCGACAGCGGCCAGATGTACTTCGAGGGCAAGTCCGTGCACGTCACCGGCCCGCAGCAGGCGGCCCGGCTGGGGATCGCGACGGTGTTCCAGGATCTCGCCCTGTGCGACAACCTCGACGTCGTCGCCAACCTCTACCTCGGCCAGGAGGTGGCCGGGAACGGCGGCATCCCGCTGCCCACCCTGAACGAGACTGAGATGGAGCAGCGCTCGCTGCAGCTGCTCAAGGATCTTGCGGTGACCACGCTGGGCAGCGTCCGCACCGAGGTCGGAAGCCTCTCGGGCGGTCAGCGTCAGTCGGTGGCGATCGCCCGGTCCCTGGTCGGCGAGCCTAAGATCCTCCTCTTCGACGAGCCGACTGCGGCGCTCGGGGTCTCGCAGACCGAGCAGGTCCTGCGTCTCGAGAAGCGGCTCGCCGAGCGCGGAATGGGCGTGGTGGTGATCAGCCACAACCTGGCGAACGTCTTCGCGGTGGCGGACAGGATCATCGTCCTGCGCCTCGGCAAGCGGGTCGCGACCTTCGAGAGGGAGAAGACGACGCGCGAGAAGGTGGTGGCGGCGATCACCGGTGCCGCGGCGGGCGACGAGATGATGGAGAAGATGGAGTGATGGAGAGCGCAACCGAGACCGCCACCGCCCCGGAGCCGGCGCAGGAGGAGGGAAGGCTCAGCGTCATCGCCCGCCTGGCTCGAGGCGAGCTCGGGTCGCTGCGGGTCTTCATCACGATCGCCCTGATCTGGACGATCTTCCAGCTCCAGAACGATCGCTTCCTGTCCGCGATCAACCTGACCAACCTGACCCTCCAGATCGCGGCGATCGGGACGATCTCGGTCGGGGTGGTCCTCGTCCTGCTGCTCGGGGAGATCGACCTCTCGGTCGGTGCTGTGAGCGGGCTCGCCGCGGGCGTGATGGCGGTGCTCGAGGTGAAGCATGGCTGGAGCCCGGAACTCGCCATCCTCGCCGGGCTGATGACCGGCGCGTTGATCGGCCTCTTCAATGGATTCATGGTGACCTTCTTCCGGATCCCGTCCTTCGTGGTGACGCTCGCCGGCCTGCTTGCCTGGCAGGGGGCGCTGTTAGCCGTCTTGGGCGACACCGGGACGATTAACCTGCCGCCGAGCACCATCACCGACCTGGCCGGGACCTTCTACGGCGCCGGGGTCGGCTATGCGCTCGCCGCGATCGTGACAGCGGCGACCTTCGGGACCGGGCTTTTGGAGCTCCGCCGCCGGCAGAAGGCCGGCCTCGAAACCGATCCGATCGCGGGGATCGTCATCCGAACGGTGATCGTCGGGGTGGCGAGCTTCGTCGCGGTCTCGATCCTGACCTCGGACCGAGGCATCCCGCTCTCTGCCCTGATCCTGGTCGCCTTCTGCGGCTTCTTCGCCTGGCTGACGACCCGTACGCCGTTCGGCCGCCACATCTTCGCGGCCGGTGGGAACGCCGAGGCGGCGCGGCGGGCCGGCATCCCGATCAACCGCGTTCGCATCCTGGTCTTCATGATCTGCTCGACGATGGCGGCGGCCGGCGGGATCCTCGCCGCCTCGAGGCTGATCGCCGTCAATCAGGCATCCGGCTCCGGGGACATCCTGCTCCTCGCGATCGCCGGGCCGGTGATCGCCGGCACGAGCCTGTTCGGCGGCCGCGGCTCGGTCTGGTCGGCCCTGCTGGGCGCCGTGGTGATCGGGTCGATTTCGAACGGGATGGATCTGCTGGGCCTGAACTCGGACGTCAAGTACATGATCACCGGCGGCGTGCTGCTCGCAGCGGTGACGGTGGACGCACTCGCCCGCCGGCAGCGCGAGCGGGTCCAGGTCACATGACGGTAGTCACCTCCCGGTCCCGCGCAGAGACCAAGATGGCGACGGCCGCGACGGCGATGCCGAGCAGCGTGGCGACCGCTCGCTGATCGGCGGCCTCGAAGGCGCCCTCGCCCAGCGAGTCCGTCAGCAGCACGACGAAAACCGTGATCGCGGCGGTGAAGAGCGCGTACTCGAGCGCGAGCAGGGCGTAGGCGAACATGGCCGCAATGGCGAGGGCGATCGCGACCGGGACCGGGCTGGCCCCGAGTGCCTCGGCCAGGGCCGTGGCTACGACCAAACCGGCGATCGTCCCAGCGGTCCGCATCGCGACCCGCTCCCAGGTGTCGTTGGTGGTCGGCTTGAGCACGAACAGGACCGTGAGCGGGATCCAGTAGCCGTGGCCCTGAAGGTCGACGAGCCGGTAGATCGCCACGGCGATTCCTAGGGCGACGCCCCATCGCAGCGCGTGCTGGAGGCTGGGGGAGTTCAGGGTCAGGTTCTCCGCCAGAAGCCCGCGAGCCGCACGAGCGCGCTCCACAATCCCGGGTGACTCGGAGCCCCCGCCCCAGAGCATCCAGACGCCGGCCGAGAGGACAGCCTGGACCAGGCCCCCAGCGATCCCCGCCAACAGGGCTCGCGGCGCGTCGACCGGGTCCAGGAGGAATCCCTGCCCGAGCAGGAACGCGAGCACCGCCATCATCCCTGCGACTCCGAGCCTGGGGGAAACTGCCACGCAATAGCCCCCGGCGATCCCGCACAGCGTCATCCCCGCAATGGCAACGCCTGCGGGGTCGGTCGAGAGCACTCCGAGCGCGCCGGTCACGCCGATCACCGGAGCGAAGATCAGCTGCCAGATCGTCCTGACCCGGGCCGGGGCGTCGAACGCGACGAACCCGGCGAGGAGCGACGCGGTCGCTATGCCGCCCCAGACTGCGTCGTCCGTGGCCAGCTGGATCAGGGACGCGATTCCCACCGGCGCGGCCGCCAGCGCGCCACGGCGGAGCGGGTCGGGGAGCGGGGCCTGGAGCTGCCAGGTCGCCGGGGCTAGCAGGCCTCGGCCCTCGACGCTCACGGTAGGCGCCCCAGTTGAACGCTGAGCGGCACCCGACCATTAAACGGCTGACTGAGACACGCCGCACCAATCGGTGCCTACAGTTGTTCTCATGGGTGGCATGAGGCGGGCAGCGCTCATGATTGCCATGCCGGCGGCCCTGGCGATCGCGGCGGTGGCGGGAGCTCAAGCTGAGCCGGCGGGCGCCGGCCTCGCGCCGGCGACCGATCGCGCGGTGGTCATGGTCTCAACGCCCGAGCTGCCGAGCGGGCGAAGCGCCGTCGCGCGGGCACGCTGGCACGAGCTGCGGGCGGACTCGCGGCAGATTCTCGATCGCGTTGCCGAGCGCAATGACCTCAAGGTCGAGTCCTCGAACGCCGAGATCGGGGCGCTCAGCGTCGACCTCGGCGCCGGCGGGCTCACGGCCCTGCGCGGCAATCTCGCGGACGACCCCCGGGTGCAGGCCGTGCGGCCGGACGTCCCGGTCCAGCTTCGCTACGCGCCCAACGACTACGCGTTCACCCACCAGGACGTCAACGCCCCCAGTGGCGACCTCGCTCAGTGGAACCTGATTCGCGAGGGCGGACCGCGCGCCTGGGATCGCTCCAAGGGGACCGGGGCCGAGGTGGCGATGGTGGACACAGGTGTCGACGGCAGCCATCCCGATCTGGCGCCCAGGATCGTCGGCGCTGCGTCGTTTGGCACAAGTAGCTCACCAACTTCCGACAGCGTGGGTCACGGAACCCACACCGCCGGGCTTGCCTGCGGCGACGCCGACAACGGCTACGGCATCGCCTCGATCGGCTTTCACTGCGGGCTCTTCATCGCGAAGATCGATGGACTCTGCTCAGACGTCGCCAACGGGATCACAGCTGCCGCGAATCGCAGCAGCGACGTGATCAGCATGAGCCTCGGTGGCTGCCCGCCCGAACCGATCAGCTCGGCGCTCAGCTATGCGGAGTCGCGAAATGCGGTGCTGGTTGCGGCCGCTGACAACGCCCAGACGCCGAGCGGATCGTGCGGCCTGCTCATGGGGACGAACTGCCTCTATCCGGAGGAGTGGGTGCAGCCGCTCGGCACCGGTCCCACCGCCGGCTCCGACCGTGGGCTGGTCGTGACCGCGGCCAAGTACGACGGGACCCGGGCGACCTTTGCCGAGTCGACCACGCGCGTCTCGGTCGCCGCGTTCGGTGCCGCCTCGGACCTGGCGAGCACAGGACAGCAGGGCATTCTCTCGACCTGGCCCGCGAACAGCGTCACCGAGGATTCCGCCGGCGGTCGCACCACCGTCAACGGCGATAACCGCTTCTCCTACCTGGTGGGCACGAGCATGGCCACCCCTCAGGTCGCCGGCGTCGCCGCGCTGATCAGATCGGTGAAGCCCGACATGGCGAACACGAAGGTCGTGAGCCTGATCAAGGCGACGGCCAGCCACTGCGGCTCCTACGGAGGTGGCATCGGCTGGGGAGTTATCAATGCTGATCAAGCGGTGGCGGCTGCCCTGAACACGGATATCGATCCTCCGACCTCGAGGATCGCGCGCGCGAGGAGAGCCCGTCACCGGGTCGTCGTCCTGAAGATCAAGCGGGACGATCCACTGGTGAGCGGTGGCTGCGTGAATTCGCCCGCTACCGGCGTCAAGGAGGTCGTGGTGTTCGCATCGGCAAATGGCGGTCGATACCACGCGATCGGCAAGACCGGCAAGGGCAAGCTCCGCTTCCACGCCAAGCGCGACCGTCGTTATCGGTTCTATTCGATCGCGGTCGACAATGCCGGGAACCGCGAGGCGCCACCCGCCACTCCCGACGCGAGGCTGAAGCGCCGGCTCCTCTAACCGGGCAGGTCTGCGCCGGCGGCCAGGTTCGCCTGGGAGCGGACCTCGGCGGCCTGGGCCGCCGCGAGCAGATCTCCAAGGGACTCCGACAGCCCGGTGGCGAGCATGTCGATGTCCTCCATGCCGTCGTAGTCCCCGAGCAGCCCGAAGTCGATGCCGCCGTGGTAGCTCATGATCGCGATGGCCAGGGCGTGGTTCTCGGGCAGGAAGGCGACCGGGAAGACGTCCTGCAGCTCGCGGCCGAGTACATACAGCGGGATCTGCGGGCCTGGGACGTTGGTGACGATCAGGTTGAAGAGCCGGGTCGAGAAGTTGATCCGCGATGCCTGGGCGAGCAGCGTCGGCGGGGCGAAGTCGTTGAAGCGCGAGATCACCTCGGCGCCGAGAGCCTGCTTCGACTCCTTGAGGCTCCCCATCGCGCGGCGGACCGCGTCCAGCCGCTTGACCGGATCCTCGATGTAGACAGGCAGCGGCCCTCGCATCGCGGCGATCCGGTTGCCGAGCTGGCCATGCTCGTCCTCGGCTCGGATCGAGACGGGCACCAGCGCCCGCAGCTCCAGTCCCTCGGTCTTGATCCCGCGGCTCCGCAGCCAGCTCCGCAGCGCACCGCTGACGACCGTGAGCACCACGTCGTTGACCGTGCCGCCCAGTGCGTCCTTGATCCGCTTGAAGTCGCCGAGCTCCGCCTTGGCCCAGGCGAAGCGGCGGTGGGAGCCGATCTCGGAGTTGAGCGGAACGTCCGGAGCGGGATTGGTGAAGTTCCAGCCGACTTCGGCGAGCGCCTCGCCGGCCTCCACTACCCGGCGGGTCGTCCGCATGGGATGGCTTGCCGCCCGCATCGCGCGCCGGGTCAACTTGAAGGGGGTCTCGCTGAGCTCGGCCAGCCCGCGGGCCGCGAGCTCGGCGGAGGAGGGGGGAGGTTGCGGGATCCAGTCGCGATCGGGCTCGATCGGCTCGGGGACCGGCTTGACGTCGAACAGCACCGTGGCGATGTCGACGCCGGAGACGCCGTCGACCAGGGCGTGGTGGGTCTTGGTCACGATCGCGAATCGGTTCTTGTCGAGGCCCTGGACCAGCCACAGCTCCCAGAGCGGCTTGGAGCGGTCGAGCGCCTGCGAGAAGAGCCGCCCGGCGATGTTCCGGAGCTGCTCCTCCGAGCCCGGCGCGGGGAGCGCCGAGTGGCGAACGTGATACGCGAGATGGAAGTGCGGGTCGTCGATCCAGAACGGCCTGCCGGTCTCCACCGGCGGGAAGGCAAGCTTCTGTCTGAAGCGGGGGACGAGGTGCAACCGGCTGTCGACATGGGCCAGGAAGTCCTCGTAGGCGGGCGGCGGCCCCTCGAAGATCAGGATGGCGCCGACGTGCATGTGCGCGCTCGATGTCTCGTTCGTAAGGAACGAGGCGTCGATCGAAGCTCAGTCTGTCCATATGTCCCTGTGCCATCCCGGGCAAGCCTAGCCTCTCGACGCTGAGGGACGGCCGCTACCCTCCTGGGCGTGGAGTCCAAGTCCCTGACGGGTCCCTCGAAGGTCCTGCTCGCGGCGCCGCGCGGCTACTGCGCGGGCGTCGATCGCGCCGTGGAGACGGTCGAGCACGCCCTGGACCTCTACGGCGAGCCCGTCTACGTACGCAAGGAGATCGTCCACAACAAGCACGTGGTGCAAGAGCTCGAGAAGCGCGGTGCGATCTTCGTCGAAGAGGAGACCGAGGTCCCCGAGGGCGAGATGGTCGTCTTCTCCGCCCACGGCGTCGCCCCGAGCGTCCACGAGAACGCCGAGAAGCGCCGGCTGCGCACAATCGACGCGACCTGCCCGCTGGTCACCAAGGTCCACGTCGAGGCGCGGAAGTTCGCCCAGGAGGGCTACACGATCGTCCTGATCGGCCACGAGGGTCACGAGGAGGTCGAGGGAACGACCGGCGAGGCGCCCGAGCAGACCGTCCTGGTCCAGACCGAGTCCGACGTCGACGAACTCGAGATCGACGACCCCGACCGGATCGCCTACATCACCCAGACCACCCTCTCGGTGGATGAGACCAGCTCGATCATCGCCCGCCTGAAGGAGAAGTTCCCGAACGCCGTCGGGCCGAAGACGGACGACATCTGTTACGCGACCACCAACCGCCAGGCCGCCGTCAAGGAGCTGGCGCGCGAGTGCGACCTGGTCCTGGTGATCGGGTCAACCAACTCGTCGAACTCCAACCGCCTGGTCGAGGTCGCCCGCGAGCACGGCGCCGACTCCTACCTGATCGACAACCACCTGCAGGTCGACGAGGCTTGGCTCGAAGGCGTCGGGACGGTCGGCATCACCTCCGGGGCGAGCGCCCCGGAGGAGCTGGTCGAGCAGCTGGTCACCTTCTTCCGCGAGCGGGGCGCCGACGACATCTCCGAGCTGAAGACGGTCGACGAGGACGTCCGCTTCATGCTCCCCGGCGAGATCCGCAAGAAGGTCGTTGCGTCTCAGGGCACCCCGGCAGCGAACTGAATCGAGTAGATCAGCAGGCCGGGTGAGGGCTCGAGCGCGAGCGTATGACGCTCGTTGTGGTCGTGCAACGTCAGCTCGTGCAGGCCAGGGTGGGCGATCTCGATCGGCTCACGCCCATCACCATCCACCCGGATCGCGATCCGGCCAGCGCCGTCGGTGGCGGCATATGCGCCGCTGGCCTCGTATTCGAGCTCGAGCGAAGCGCGTCCCTCGGTGCTCGACCACGGCTCCTCCGTGGATCCGCCCGGAAAGAGCTCGGGGGTGGGGGCGATCACCTTGACGTCCGGCGCGTCGGAAGGCCGAATGGGCTCGAGCAGAGGCGGCCGTTCGCGGTCTCCATTCGTCTCGGGGAGCGCCTCGCGGATCGCCTCCTCGGTGCCCGCGTACTCCCCCTCGCCGAGGTGGTACCACCGCAGCGCGCCGCCCTGTCCCCAGAGGAAGAGGGCCGGCCATCCGTGTGGCTCGTAGATCCGCCAGAGGTCGAACTCCGGGTCCACGGCGACGGGCCAGTCGATCCCGAGGCGCTCGACGGCTCTGGCCACCGCGTCGTGGCCCTGGGTGAACGGGAATCGCGGGGAGTGGACGCCGATCATCGCGAGGCCGTCGCCGTCGTAGCGCTCGTGCCAGGCCTGGAGATAGGGCAGCGTCCGGATCGAGTTGAGCTGCGCGAAGTCGAAGAAGTGGACGAGCGCCGGCCGTGCGGCGACGATCCGGTCGATCGACTCCACGGGCTCGCCCACCCAGTCGAGCCCGGGCGGGATGGGGGGCACGGCGATGTCGGGTCGCGGGGGACGCAGGCGCCGGAGGGTATGCTCCCCGCGTCCCCGAAGTCCCCATCTTCACAAAGGAGTGGTCTGAGTGAGCGAAGCGGTTTGGGAGCGGATCGAGGAGAGTCGGGCCCGTCACAACGTGCTCGAGCATCCCTTCTACGTGCGTTGGTCGGCCGGTGAGCTGAGCCGCGAGGAGCTCGCTCGCTACGCCGGCCAGTACCGCCACGCGACCGAGGCCCTGGCCCGTCTCTGCAGCCAGACCGCCGACGCCGCTCCCGAGGCACACCGCGACGAGATCGAGGCCCACGCCGCCGAGGAGGATGCTCACGTCGGCCTCTGGGATGACTTCGTCGAAGCGACAGGCGGCGAGATCGGCGCCGAGCCCACGCCGGAGACGGCCGAGTGCGTGACGGCCTGGACCGCGCCCGAGGGCTATCTGTCCCAGCTGGCGCGGATGTACGCGATCGAGAGCGGGCAGCCGGAGATCTCGCGCATCAAGCGCGAGGGGCTCTCCCGCTTCTACGGCATCAACGGCGGACCCGGCGGCGAGTACTTCCGGGTCCACGAGGGGGCCGACCACGCCCACGCCGAGGAGTCGCGGAGGCTGATCGAGGAGGCGATGACGCCGGCGGACGAGGACGCGCTCGTCGAGGCCGCCGAGTCCGCCTTCCGGGCCAATTTGCGGCTGCTCGACGGAGTCAGCTGAATCCAGGAGCCTCGGTGCGCGGACGCGTTGGGAGAGTCGGCGACCGCGCGATCGGAATCTTCCTGGGGATTCTGCTCGGGATCACGGTCATCCTGCTCTTTTTGTTCCTGGGCTCGCGCAGCACCATCGACGCGCCCTCGCTCTCGGGCGAGGCAACTCAGACTCAGACGCAACCGGCTGTCCCGCCGCCGAAGGTGTCCAAGCCGAAACCGTCTCAGTAGGATTCTCGACCGATGAGATCGGCAATGCGCACCGCTCACAGGGTCCGGCTGGCGAGCATCCTGGCGGTGGGCGCCTTCGCGCTGCACCAGCTCCGGTACCTGCTCGCCTTCGGGGATTACGCCTCCGCGCAGCTCGCCCAGGAGGGACACCGCTACATGTCGGATCTCCTGCCGCCGCTCGCCGTCCTGGTCCTTGCGGCCGTCCTGGCGACATTGGTCCGCGGCACCGAAGGGGCCTCACCCACTCGCGTACCGCTCGCTCGCCGCATCGCTGTCTTCGCAGGCGCGCTGCTCGCCATCTACGTGAGCCAGGAGCTGCTCGAGGGACTGATCGCAACCGGGCATGTGTCGGGCCTCGCTGCCCTTATTGCCGGTGGGGGGTGGATCGCACTGCCGCTCGCCGTGATGATCGGCACGCTGGCGGGGCTGCTCGCCCACATGCTCGAGAGCGTCGAGCGCGTGATCGCGGTGATCCACGCGGAGCGGCCATTGCGCCTCCGCCCACCGTCGATCCGCGGCAGGGCCGTTCCGGCCCGCGGTATCAGCCTTCTCTCTGCGCCTCTGGCGTTTGGCCTGGCCCGACGGCCGCCTCCGCCGGCACCTGCCCAGTAGGTGCCAATCCGTGCGCGTTTCGCCTGCGTTTAGGCAGCGAAGGCAGCGTGCGCACATCCAAGGAGGCTTTTCCGAATGCAATCCAGAGCTGCACGGCTCGGCCTGATCGCGGCGGTCGTTGTCGCGGCGATCGTGGTCTTCGTCGTGCTCAAGAGCAACAACAGCGACAACAGCAGCGACACCTCGAAGGGTGTCCAGACGCTGAAAGTCGACGCGAGTGGCAATCCGGTCGGCGGCGTCAGGACGCTGACCTACAACAAGGGCGACCAGGTCCAGCTGCACGTCAACCTGGCGGCGCCCGAGGATGAGGTCCACGTCCACGGCTACGAGATCGAGAAGCCGGCCGAGCACAGCCCGGTCACCTTCTCGTTCCCGGCGAGCCTGGACGGGGTGTTCGAGATCGAGGTGCACCGCTCCGACAAGACGGAGGGGCCGATCGCCGAGCTCCACGTCAACCCGTGATGAGAGCGGCTCGGCTCAAGGTGGCGATCGGCGTCGCGTTGGCGACGCCGATCGCCGTCCTCCTATTCCCGGACATCGCCTCGGCCCATGCGCTGGTCGGGCGCAAGGACCTGCCGGTCCCCGCCTGGCTGTTCGCCTGGGGTGCCTCTCTCGTCCTGATCATCTCCTTCGCGTTGCTCTCGGTCGCCTGGACCGAGGCGCGCCTGCAGGAGGAGGACTGGCGGGCGATGCCGCGGTGGTTCTCCGGCGCACTCCTCAACGTCGGGACCCAGATCGTCTGCGGGCTGATCGGGGTCGGGCTCTTCGTCGTCGTCCTCTACGCCGGCTTCAGGGGGATCGAGGACCCGACCCAGAACTTCGCGATCATCTTCGTCTTCTACACGTTCTGGCTGGGCATGGTTCTGCTGAGCGTCCTGTTCGGGGATGTCTTCCGGGCGTTCAATCCGTGGCGAGCGATCGGGCGCGCCATCTCGGGCGGATTTCGGCTGGTGGCTGGGCAGTCAGCGCCGGCGCCGTTCACCTACCCGGATGCGCTGGGCCGCTGGCCGGCGGTGCTCGGCGTGCTGCTGTTCATATGGCTCGAGCTGATCGCGGGCGGGGGCGCATCGCCCACACCCCACAAGGTCGCCGTCGCCACGCTGATCTACAGCGGAATCACCTTCGTCTGCATGGCCCTGTTCGGCGTGGAGGAATGGATCCGCCGAGGCGAGGCTTTCAACGCCTACTTCGGGATGTTCTCCCAGCTCGGCCCGTTCGAGGCACGCGAGGGCCGGATCGGCCGCCGCAAGTTCCTCACCGGCGCCCCGCAATGGGCCGCCATCCCGGGTGCGGCGGCGCTGGTGCTCACCTCGATCGCGGTGACGAGCTTCGACGGGGCCCAGGAGGGCGCCTTCTCGGGCGTGATCAGGTGGACCTTCGAGCGCTCCAGCGACATCGGCTTCAGCCTGCCCGACTCATTCCGGATCGCGAACACGATCTGGCTGCTGATCACCGTGGCCGGCGTCTCCGCCCTCTACTGGCTGGGCGTGGCAGGAATGCACACGGTGCGCGGCTCGCCGCGCATCAAGGAGCTTGGTCGCTCCTTCGCGCACACCCTGATCCCTATCGCGCTCGCCTACCTCGTCGCCCACTACTTCAGCGCCTTTCTCTACCAGGAGCAGGCCCAGTTCACCTACATCTTGTCCGACCCCCTCGGACACGGCTCCGACCTGTTCGGGACCGCGGGTGGCGGGATCAATTACGGCATCGTCAGCTCGAACACCGTCTGGTACGTCCAGGTGGCGGCGCTGGTCGTCGGCCACGTCTTGGCGCTGACCCTGGCCCACGACCGCGCCCTGGCGGCATACGACAACGTCCGCCACGCATCTCGCTCGCAGTACTTCATGCTCGCGGTGATGGTGGGCTTTACCTGCTTCGGTCTGTTCCTGCTCTCTCAGGCGAACGCCTGATCAGGAGGACGAGAACGGCGAGCCCAGCCAAGAGGAACGTGACGTCAGCGGCGGTCTTCCAGGCCGCCGCGACGCCCTGGAAATGGTCGAGCACCGATCCGACCGCGGCCAGGCCGCAGAATCCCACGATGGCGAGCGTCAGCGAATCGGTGCGCCTAAGCGCAACCGAAGCACCGATCGCGATGCCGAAGATCAGGATTGCCAGTGTTCCGGGCAGCTCGGCGGCTGTGAAGTGTGCGATCGGCATCGAGCTGACCTTACTCGCTGGCCAGCCGCTTCATCGCCACGGCGAGACGCTGGGCCTCCAGCCCACTGCTCTCCTCGTCGAGGACGACGACGATGTTCGACGCCAGGAAGCAGAACAGGCCGCCGGAGCGCCTGCAGGAGGCGAGCTGGTGGTCGGCGGCGCCGCTGTCGTCAAAGACATAGAGGGAGCCGCTCGCTCCCCGGCCGCCCTCGGATCCCGGCGGTGGTGCGGGCTCACCCGGAAGCGGCGGGAGGGAGACGGCGTAGAGCTCCTTCGAGGTTCCGCCGCTCGGCAGCCTGCGGCCGAGCTGGATCGAGACGCCCTGGGCGCTGACGCGGTCCACGAGCTCGGATGCCGTGAAGGTCTGGGCGCTGCCGCAGCCCGCGATGGGCGCGCCGACCGTTGCAAGGGAGGCCAGAGCGGCAAGCAGTCGGATCCCCCGTCGCACAACGGGCAGGCTGCCACACTGATCGAACAATGAGCGCGGTCATTCCCATCGCGCACCTGGGGCACTGGTATCTCTGGATCCCGTACGCGATCCCTGTCGTCGTGGTGCTGGCGGCCTCGCTGCACGCATTCAGGCAGCAGCGCCGCGAGGATCGCGAGGACAAGGGGGCTAAGCAGACGGGTCCCTAGCGAGTCTGGGTGTGCTCGATCGACGCCGGCGGCGGAGCGTGATGGGCCGGGGGAGTGGAGCCCTTCAAGGCGACCGTCGACCCCAGCGTCGCGGCGACGAAGATTCCCGCGGTCGCAGCCTTCATTCGGCGCTCCGTCAGCCAGCTCTGATGCTGAGCCTGGAGCCAGGACCTCGCCCCGCTGGCACCCGCCATGGCGGCCATCGCACAAGCTGCGCACATGGACCTGAAGATACTCCTGACGACTAGTCGGATTCGCGTTCGCAGTCAGCGCACTCGCCGCGCAGGGTCACCTCGTGGCTCGACACGTTGAAGTCCGGGCGCTCCGTGACGGCGATGATCGCTTGCTCCAGCCCGTCGTCCTCAAAAGCGACCACCCGGCCGCAGTGCTCGCAGACGATGTGATGGTGGTGATGTCCGGTCGGGTCGACGCGCTCGTAGCCCGCGGCGTCGCCCCCGACGTCGACCTTCTGGATCAACCCGAGCCCCTCCAGCTGCTCCAGCGCGCGGTACACGGTTGCTCTGCCGACATCGGGCAGCTGCCGGTCCACCTCGAGCGTCGTAATGGCGCAGTCCTGCGTGCCGAGCAGATCGACCACCTTTCGCCTGCCGCCGCCGCTGCGGAAGCCGGCCTCGGCCAGTGCGGCGGCCGCGAGCTCGCCCCAGGCGCCCTCGGGGGCGTGCATCATGTCGCCTCCGCCGGAACAGCAATCCGCTGACCCACCGACCGCAGACCGGTTGCGCTGATCGCCAGGTACATGACCACGATCGTCCCGGCTATTGCCGCGCCGGCGGCAACCCCGGCGTAGTAGGACAGATAGAGGCCGACGACCCCCGCGCAGATGCCGAGTAGCGAGGCTACGACCATCATCGAGCCGATCCGGTGACAGATGAGCCGGGCTGTGGCCGCCGGCCCGACAAGCGCCGCCACCGCGAGCAGAGTGCCGAGGCCCTGCGCCGCGACCAGTACGGCGCCCGCCAGCAGGATCAGGACCGCGATGTCGGCCACGGCGGGGGGCGCGCCCAGCGACCTCGCCGTGCTGCGATCGAAGGCCACCGCGAGGAGGCGCCAGTGGAGCGCGATCAGGCTGATCACGACACCGCCGGCGAGGATCGCCGAAATCCTGAGATCCGCGTCGGAGGGCGCCAGGATGTCGCCGAAGAGCAGGCTCTGGATCCCTGGGGGCGAGTCGGGCGAGAGCGCCAGCAGGGCGCCGAGGCCGAAGAAGCCGGTCACCACGACGGCGACCGCTGTGTCACGTCCGATGCCGGGGACCCGGCCGACGAGCGCGATCGCCAGCGCGGCGATCGCTATCCCTGGGATGCCGCCCACCAGGATCGGCACTCCGGCGAGTGCGGCGACCACGAGCCCGGGGAAGAGGGCGTGTGAGAGGGACTCCGCCGCGTAGGAGACGCCGTAGAAGATGACCCAGCAGCCCAGCGCCCCGCCGGCCAGCGAGATCAGCCCGACCTCGAGCAGCGCCCTGCGGATGAACTCCTGGCCAAGCGGGTCTGTGACGAAATCGATCATCAGTGATGGTGGGCGGGGAGCACCCCAACCCGGTCGCTGCCCGGGATCTCGACGATGGCCCCCGCGTAGGTCGCCTCCAGGACCCCGCGGTCGAGGACGTCGTCCGGCTTGCCGAACGCGATCTGCCGCCTGTTGAGACAGAGCACCACGTCCCAGCGCGTGGCCTGCCTGAGGTCGTGGGTGGCGATCACGATTCCGCGGCCCTCGTCGGCGAGCTCGGCGATCAGCGACTCGAGGCTCGCGGCCGCTGGGACGTCGAGCCCGGAGAATGGCTCGTCGAGCAGCAGCAGTTGTGCGTCCTGGACCAGACCGCGAGCGATCAACACCCGCTGGCGCTGGCCCCCGGAGAGATCGCCGAAGGTTTCGTGGGCGCGATCGGCGACGCCCACCCGCTCCAGGGCGGCCCGAGCGGCATCGCGGTCGGCGTGGCCGGGCGCCTCCACCACGCCAGCCGGGGGAGGGCGCCCATCAGGGCGACCTCCAGAGCCGAGACCGGAAAGTCAAGCTTGGAGCGCTCCGTCTGGGGGACCGTTGCGGCGCGCCCGTGGACCTCAACATTCCCGCGCATCGGCCTGAGCTCGCCGAGGAGGGCCCGGAGCAGCGTGGTCTTCCCGCCGCCGTTGGGTCCCAGCAGCGCGACGCGCTGCCCGGGGTCGACCTCGAATGTGACGCCCTCGATGGCAGGCCTGTTGCCGTAGCCGGCGACCAGGTCGTTCGTCCTGGCGAGCATCTCAGCCAATGCCGTCGACCTCGCAGCCCCCCCGGCCTTCGGTGAAGCCCTTGACCATCTGGTCCGCGTTCGCCTGCTCCATGTGCAGGTAGGTGTTCCCGGTGGAGTCGCTTGGGCCAAGCGTGTCTCCGTACAGCGTGTAGTTCGCGCTCGCTCCCGTCTCCGAGGCGATCGTCTGCGCCAGCTTCGGGCTTAGCGAGCTCTCCGGGAAGATCGCCTGCACGCCCTCCCTGCGGACCACCCCGGCCAGGTCGCTGACGTCCTTGGCGTTCGGCTGCGCCTGGGTGGTCTGCGAGGGGATCACGGCCCCGACGACCTGTATTCCGTACCGATTGGCGAAGTAGTCGAAGGCGTCATGGTCCGTGACCAGCTTGCGGTTTGCGGCCGGGACCCCATCCAGGCAGCGCGCGATCCCCGCATCCAGACGCTTCAGCTTCGCCTCGTACGCGGCGGCGTTGAACTGGAAGGTGGCTTTGTCAGCGGGATCGACCGCCGAGAGCTGCACGGCGACCTGCCGGACGGCTGCCTCGGCGTTCCTCGGGTCGTGCCACCAGTGCGGGTCGTACCGGGAGGCCTCCGGGCCGCTCGACTCACCCGGCAGCTTCACCGGGACCGTGGCGCCCAGGTCGACGACCTTCGCGTCGCTGCCGCTGTCTGAGACGACCTTGTCCATCCAGGCGTCGAGGCCATCCCCATTGGTGAAGATGACCTTCGCGTCGGCCGTGGCCGTGACGTCGTCCGGGCGCGGCTCGTAGTCGTGCGGGTCCGTGTTGGGGGAGAGGATCTGGTGGACGTCGACTGCGCTTCCTCCGACCTCGCGCGCGAAGTCGCCGATCTGCGTGGTGGTGGCGACCACGGACACCTTGCCGGGGTCCGAGCCGGAACTGCCGCACCCGGCGGCCAGCAGTACGGCTGCCAGGACGCCCGCCACGGCCAGCCCACGCCGGCGCGGGCCGACGGCGCGTACGACAGCCGCCAGGCCGAACACCGCGCCGCTGAGCGTGGCGATCGTTGCCCCGGGCGGTGCGTTGGTCTTCACCGAGAGCCAGAGCCCGATGGTGCCCTCCGCCGCGGCGAGGAGCACGGTCCCGGCCTGCCAGGAGGCCATCCGGTTCGCGAAGAGCCGCACCGTCGCGGCCGGGGCGACGAACAGCGCGGCCACCAGGAGCGCTCCGATCACGCTGAGCGCGGCCGTGGTCGCCAGCGCAATCAGGCCGAGCAGCACGACGTCGAGCCAGCTGTCACCGGATGTCGGGCCGCCAATCTCGTCGAACCCGGTCGCCAGCCAGCGGTTACCGAAGAGGACGTTGCCGATCAGGATCGCGGCGGTGGCGACGATCGCGAGCCGGATGTCGGCGCCGTCCACGAGCAGCAGACTGCCGAAGAGCAACTGCTCGACGTTCGACCCCGAGTGGTAGACGTCGCTCGCCAGGATCACCCCGGCGGCGAGGCACCCGACGAGAACGAGCGCGGTGAGGCTGTCGTAGGCGGTGCCCCGGCGGCGGGCCAGCCCCCAGACGGAGGCCGTGAACGCGACCGCCACGCCGAACGCCCCGAGCGGCGCCGAGAAGCCGATCCCGTCGGCGAGCACGAGGCCGGGAAAGGTCGCCGTTCCGACGGCGTGCGAGAAGAACGCAAGCCCGCGGAGAACGATCCAGCTGCCGAGGACGCCGGCGCCGACGCTGAGAATCAGTACCTCAACCAGGCCCCTTTGGACAAAGGGGAGCTGGAACGGCTCGAACACCTACCTCTCCGCTCCGGGCCGTTCCCCCGGTCCGCTTACCCGTCGACCGGTGCCTCCAGCTCCACCTACTCGACTGGTGCGTCCAGCGCGTCCCAGTCCGCCTTGCTGGCGAACTTGGTCAGCTTGGTGCCCTTGTTCACGGCGCGGAACGCGTAGCGGACGTTGGTCTTGCCGTCCTTGCCCTCGCGCTCGTAGGTCGTCTTCTTGACCTCGGACTCCGGGATCTGGACCTTCTCTCTGAGCTTGACGTCGTAGAACTCGATTGCCATTGCGATCTCCTCTCTCGGCCTGTGCCCTGGGCGGGCCCTTGTGTGCCGCCAACGAGCTCGGCGGTGAACTTACGCCACGCATACTGGCCACACGGTCGGCCGTCATTCCTGCGTGGAGCATTCTTTACCCGGTTCAGACACGAACGACATGATAATGAGACTTAGTCTTATTTACAGACCGGACGGATGCGGGCGCAATTCACGCCCAGCCAGGCGTGCGATTCGCAACCGCGACTAGGCAGGGAGGTGTCGCTTGGCGGCGGCCATGGCCGCCCGAGGCAAGATCACCGTGCGGCGGCCCACCAGCTTGCCGCCCAGCGGATCGAAGATCCGGGCGCGCATGACGACGCTGGCCGTGCGGGTACCGGCGGCGGCGCCGAGGTAGATCAGCCGCGAGCGCTCGATCCCGGCCATCCGGCGCATGTAGCGGGGCGTGATCGCCACGCCGGCGGAGGCCATCATCCGCAGCGAGACCTGGTGGGGCAACAGCTCGCGAGTCTTTGGCGGGTGGACGACCAGCTCGATCGCGTCGCGGGACGCCTCGCTGACGCACAGCCCTGGGCGCATGTACCCGAAGAAGTCCCGGAAGCCCGCGCGCGAGGAGGGAACCAGCTCGCGCGGCAGTCCCATCAGCTCGGCGGCCCGGACCTGCTCGGAAAGGTAGGCGTCCTGCTCGGCGTCGCTCATCCTGCCTCCGTAGGCGCGGTAGGCCGCCAGGAACGAGTGGACCTCGACGCAGTGGACCCAGAGCTTCGTCTCGACGTCAGCGGCGCTGTACTTCGAGCCGGTGATCGGGTCGACGCCCTTGACGCGCGAATGGAGCCTTTGCACCATCTCCGCCGCGCGGTGCGCCGAGGCAGTGTCCCCGTAGACGACGGTGGCGACGTACTCGGCGGTGCGCCGCAGCCGGGAGAGCGGCCGCTCGAGGTAGTCGCTGTGCTGGTCGATGCCCGCCATCGCGAGCGGGTTGAGCGACTGGATGATCAGGGCCCGCAGGCCGCCAACCAGCAGCACGGGGCTCGAGTGGATCCGCCAGCTGATCGAGTTGGGCCCGAAGAGGCCCCAGTCGTGCGGGCCGGCAGGGACGGGCAGGCCGCGAGGCCGTGTGGGCTTGAGCACCCTCTCCGCCGGGCGCTCGGCGACTCCCGTTGCGACTGCCTGGTCTGGCAACTGGTTCCCCTAACGTCGGCTGTGGCCGAACCTAGGGACTAAAGGGGTCCCGCACATCGTCACTTTTCGCCCGGGCAGGATCCGTCAATAACGAGGAAACCGCGAATGGGCGCTAGGCGGGCTGGACCTGGCGCTCGCCGAGGATCTCGCCGAGTCGCCTCTCCAGCGCCACCGAGACCGCGGCCCTCACTGGTCCCTCCTCCAGGCGCTCGACCAGCGCCTCGAGGAAGCCCTCGATGATCAGGCTCTTCGCATGCTCGTCGCTGAGCCCGTGCGAGCGGAGGTAGTGCAGCTGCTCGGGGTCGATCTGGGCGACCGCCGCGGCGTGCGTGCAGCGCACGTCATTGGCCTCGATCTCCAGGCCCGGAATTGCGTCGGCGTGCGCCGACTTCGAGAGCAGGAGGTTGCGGTTCTCCTGATAGGCGTCTGTCTGCTGCGCGCCGGGGTCGACGCGGATCATCCCGCGCCAGACCGCGGTCGCCGATTCCTCGAGAACCCCGCGGAAGGCGAGGTCGGAGGTGGTGTTGGGCGCGGCGTGCACCTGCGTGGTGTCGAAGTCGAGATGCTGTGTGCCGTTCCCGGCGTAGGCGCCCGTCACCCGCGCGCTGGACCCCGGACCCGCCAGGCGCGTGTCCATCCGGACCTTGCCGCGTGAGGAGCCGAAGCCGAGGGCCACCCAGTCGAGGCTCGCATCTCGCTCCACCTCGGCTCGCTGGGTCGCGAAAACCCAGCTGTTCTCGCCCAGTCCCTGTGCGGTGACGTATCGAAGATTCGCGCCGGGCCCGACCCAGATCTCGGTGACCGTGTTGAAGAGGGAGTCCGGAGCGGAATCGGTGGACAGCCATTGCTCCCAGACCTCCGCCTCGGCGCCCTCCTCGAGCACGATCAGCGTGCGAAAGGCAACCGCCGCCCCCTCGGCGTCCTGGACCGCCGCGATCTGCGCGGGCGCCTCCAGGCGCTTGCCGCGTGGCACGTAGACGAGCGCCCCGCCGCGCCAGGCTCCATCGTTGCGAGCGACGAACGGGTCGTCGCTCGGTGCCAGCGAGCCGAGCATCTCACGCAGATGGGGGAAGCGCTCGAGCGAGCTGTCGAGCGATGCGACCAGTGGCTCGTGCGGTCGCCCGTCGCCCTCGACCTCGACGGACCCGCCTTCGACAACGGCGCCATCGACCTGGACGACCAGGCGATCGGAGCCCTCGGGCAGGTTGAGCACTCCGTCCGCCCGGGAGCGTGCCTCGGGGTCGCCACCGGTGGCAGGCGCGTAGGCGTCCAGGTCGAGCCCGGAAAGGTCCGTGAACTCCCAGCCGCGCGTCTTCTGCGTCGGCAGCGGCGGTGCCGCGCCGGCGTCAGCCAATCGAGCCCTCCATCTGCAGCTCGATCAGGCGATTCAGCTCGACGGCGTACTCCATCGGGAGCTCCTTGGTGATCGGCTCGATGAAGCCGTTGACGATCATCTTGGAAGCTTCCTCCTCGTCGAGCCCGCGGGACTGCAGGTAGAAGATCTGCTCCTCGCCGACCTTCGAGACGGTGGCCTCGTGGCCGACGTCGACGTCGTCCTCGCCGATCCTGATGGTCGGGTAGGTGTCCGAGCGCGAGTCCTCGTCGAGCAGGAGGGCGTCGCAGACCACCTTCGACTTCGACTCGGAGGCGCCCTTCGCGATCTCGAGCAGGCCGCGGTAGCTGGTGCGTCCCTTGTCCTTGGAGATCGACTTGGAGAAGATCGACGAGGTCGTCTTCGGGGCGGCGTGGATGATCTTGCCGCCGGCGTCCTGGTGCTGGCCCTCGCCGGCGAAGGCGATCGAGAGGATCTCGCCATGGGCGCGCTCGCCGAGCAGGTAGATCGACGGGTACTTCATGGTCAGCTTGGAGCCGAGGTTGCAGTCGACCCACTCCATCGTCGCGTCCTCGTGGGCGACCGCCCGCTTGGTGACGAGGTTGAAGACGTTCTGCGACCAGTTCTGGACGGTCGTGTAGCGGACCCGGGCGCTCTTCTTCGCCACGATCTCGACGACCGCCGAGTGGAGCGAGTCCGTCGAGTAGGTCGGTGCCGTGCAGCCCTCGATGTAGTGGACGTCGGAGCCCTCCTCGGCGATGATCAGCGTGCGCTCGAACTGGCCCATGTTCTCGGTGTTGATCCGGAAGTAGGCCTGGAGCGGCATGGCGACCTTGACCCCTGCGGGGACGTAGACGAACGAGCCGCCCGACCAGACGGCCGAGTTGAGCGCGGCGAGCTTGTTGTCGTTGGGCGGGATGATCGTCGCCCAGTACTCGCGGACCAGGTCCTCGTGCTCCCGGAGGGCGGTGTCCATGTCGGTGAAGATCACGCCCTGCTCCTCGAGCTTCTCGTTCACCTGGTGGTAGACGACCTCTGACTCGTACTGGGCGCCGACGCCGGAGAGGAACTTGCGCTCGGCCTCGGGGATGCCGAGGCGATCAAAGGTGTTCTTGATGTCCTCCGGCACCTCCGACCAGTCGCGGCTGTTCTTCTCGGAGGCGCGGACGAAGTAGTGGATGTTGTTGAAGTCGATCTGGTTGAGGTTGCCGCCCCACTGCGGGGTCGGGCGCGACTCGAAGTGCTCGTAGGCCTTGATTCGGAAGTCGCGCATCCACTGCGGCTCATCCTTGTACTCCGAGATCGACTCGACAACCTCGCGGGAGAGGCCCTTCGGCGACTTGTAGGCGTAAGCCGACTCCGGGTCGTGGAAGCCGAACTTCTCCTTGTAGTCGGCGTTGATGCCGGCGAGGTCCCGCTCTTCGGCGGGGCGCTCACGTGCGGCGGTCTCGGGTGTGGCCATTAGGGAACCTCCAGCTTGACGGTGTCGTCCTCGATCGTGACGGGGTAGGTGGTGACCGGTTGGTAGGCGGGGAGGGTCTTGGGACGACCGGACGTGAGGTCGAACAGCGACCCGTGGCGTGGGCACTCAACGGTACAGGCGTCTGCGTCGAACTCGCCTTCGGCGAGCGGGCCGTCGTCGTGAGAACAGCGGTCCTCGATCGCGTAGAGCGATCCATCGCAGTTGAAGACGCCGATCTTGGCGCCGTCGGGCGCGTCGATCAGCTTCATCTCCCCGCTCGGCAGGTCGCCGGCGGCGCAGACGTCGATCTGTT
>CAWFOA010000002.1:0-122590 GCA_963817275.1 uncultured Solirubrobacterales bacterium
CAACGATGGATGAGCACTTCGACGTCGTCGTCGTCGGCTCCGGCTTCGGTGGCTCGGTGACAGCCTGCCGGCTGGCCGAAGCCGGACGACGGGTGCTCGTCCTCGAGCGCGGCAAGGCATATCCGCCGGGCTCGTTTCCGCGCAGCCCGCTGGGGCTCAAGAACAACTTCTGGGACCCGAGCGAGGGGCTCCAGGGGATGTTCGACCTCTGGTCCTTCGACGGTCTCGAGGCGCTGGTCTCGAGCGGGCTCGGGGGTGGCTCGCTGATCTACGCCAACGTGATGATCCGCAAGGACGAGCACTGGTTCGTGCACGAGGACCTGGCAAGCGGCGGCTATGAGTACTGGCCGGTGAGCCGCGCGCAGCTCGACCCGCACTACGACCGCGTCGAGGGGATGCTCGACGCCCAGGCCTATCCCTACGAGCATGAGCCGTACTCGAAGACCCCCAAGACCCGTGCCTTCGAGGCGGCGGCGCGAAAGCTCGGCCAGGACTGGTTCCTGCCCAAGCTGGCGGTCACCTTCCCGTCGGCGCCCGGCGCCGTGCCGGTCCCGGGAGAGCCGATCGTCGAGCCGCTCCCCAACATCCACGGCCGGACGCGCCAGACGTGCCGCTTGGTCGGAGAGTGCGATCTGGGCTGCAACTACGGCGCCAAGAACACCCTCGACTACAACTACCTGACGGCCGCCTGGCGAGCCGGTGCCGAGATCCGCACCCGCTCCGAGGTCCGTTCCTTCGAGCCCCGCGACGCGGGTGGCTACGCGATCCACTACGTCGAGCACGACCCGGAGCGCGAGGGAGAGTCGACCGACACCAGTGCCCTGCCTCAGCTGAGCGTGAGCGCCGATCGGCTCGTGCTCTCGGCCGGGACGCTCGGGAGCACCTACCTCCTGCTCAAGAACCGGGCCGCCTTCCCGGGGCTCAGCCCCCGCCTGGGCACTCGGTTCTCGGGCAACGGCGATCTGCTCACCTTCGCCGTGCGATGTACCGAGGTCGGGGCGGAGGGTCATCGCGTGCCGAGGCGGATCGAGGCGGGCTACGGACCGGTGATCACCAGCGCCGTGCGAGTCGCGGACGCCGCCGACCCGGGCGCCGGCGAGGGTCGCGGCTTCTATCTCGAGGACGCCGGCTATCCCGAGTTCGCGAGCTGGATCCTGCAGGCTGTCGACCAGCCTTCGGTCCTGCGCCGGATGGCGCCGGCGGTGGTCGAGCGCCTGGTCAACCGCCTGCTCCGTCGGAATCGCGACACGGATATGAGCGCCGAGGTCTCGGCGCTGTTCGGCGACGTCGGACTGGCGTCCGGCGTGCTGCCCTTGCTCGGCATGGGGCGGGACATCCCGGACGGCAACATGTCACTGGCGGACGGTCGGCTACAGGTCGACTGGAGCAAGCACGGAGCCTCGAAGGACTACTTCGACCGCGTCCGCGACCTCTCCCGCCGGATCGCCGAGGAGCTCGGCGGCGACTTCAACGACGACCCGCTCTGGTACCTGAACCGGGTGATCACGGTCCACTCGCTCGGCGGCTGTCCGATGGGCCGGAGCGAGGAGGAGGGGGTGGTCGATGAGAGGGGTGAGGTCTTCAATCATCCGGGACTTCACGTGGCCGATGGATCGGTGATGCCGGGACCCGTTGGGCCGAACCCAAGCCTGACGATCGCGGCGTTGGCCGACCGCTTCGCCGACGCGATCATCGACCAGGGAACGCACGTGCCGGCGCGCTCGACGGCTGCAGCCGAGCCGGGTCCGGGGCCCGAACCGACCCCCCTGGCCCCCGGAGCGGGCGCTATCAGCCTCGCCTTCACCGAGGAGATGAAGGGCTTCTTCAGCTTTGACCAGGACGACTTCGACCGCGGCTATCGCGCCGGACGCGAGCAGCGCAGGGGGTTGATGTTCCACCTCACTATCACCACCGAAGACCTCGATCGGTTCATCGATACGCCCGACCATCTGGCCCGCGCCGAGGGCTACGTGCGCTCCGACGCCCTCGGTGGGGGCGAGCTGGCGGTAGAGCGCGGCCTCTTCAACCTCTTCGTCGACCAGGACGGCGACCGGCGCCGAAAGCGGATGCTCTACCGGCTCTTTTTCTCTGACGCCGCCGAGCATCCGCTCACCTTGAACGGATTCAAGGTGGTCGAGGACGATCCCGGCATCGACAACGTCTGGTCGGACACCTCGACGCTTTTCACAAGACTGCTGCGGGGCCATGTCGAGGCCGAGGACGAGAGCCGGGCGGAGCTCGTCGGCTGCGGGATCCTGCACATCCACCCGCTGGACTTCGCCCGACAGATGACCACCTTCAGGACCCGCCCCGCCGGGCGGGTCGACGCGGTCGCCCGCTTCGGCGCGCTGTTCGCGGGGGAGCTCTGGGAGGTCTACGGAGGACGGGCGCCGGGGGAGAGGTGAGCGAGGGGCTCGAGACCACCGTGGTCCCGTTCACCGCCGGCGATGGCCTGCAGTGCAATCTGCACCACGTCAGAGGCGACAGCGCGCCGAGCAAGGGCCCGGTCCTGCTCGTGCACGGGGCCGGGGTGCGGGCCAACATCTTTCGCCCGCCGACGGAGCGCAATCTGGTCCAGGTCTTGGTCGACTCCGGCTACGACGTCTGGCTCGAGAACTGGCGGGCGAGCATCGACATCCCTCACAACCACTGGACCCTCGACCAGGCGGCGGTCTTCGATCATCCGGAAGCGGTGAAGACCGTCGCCGAGCGGACCGGCGCCGAGGAGATCCAGGCCGTGATCCACTGCCAGGGCTCGACCAGCTTCATGATGTCCGCGGTCTCCGGCCTCGTCCCCGAGGTGACCACGATCGTCTCCAACGCCGTCGCCCTGCACCCGGTCGTCTCGCGCCTCGCCAGGCTCAAGATGGACTGGGTCTTGCCGCCCGCCGCAAAGGTGCTCGGCTACCTGAATCCGCAGTGGGGCGTAAAGGGCGCCCCGTGGATTCTCCCCAAGGCAATCAGCGCCTGGGTCAAGCTCACCCACCACGAGTGCGACAACGACGTCTGCAAGCTGTCCAGCTACACGTACGGCGTTGGCAAGCCGACGCTCTGGCGCCACGAGAACCTGAACGCGGCGACGCACTCCTGGCTCACCGGCGAGTTCGCCGATGTGCCGCTCACCTTCTTCGAGCAGATGGGGCGCTGCGTCAAGGCCGGCAGCCTGGTCTCGGTCGAGGGGCGCCCGGAGCTGCCGGAGAATTTCGCCGCCCAGCCACCCCAGACGGATGCCCGCTTCGTCTTCTTGGCCGGTGAGCTGAACGCCTGCTTTCTTCCGGAGAGTCAGCGCCGGACCTACGAGTGGTTCGAGGGCCAAGCTCCGGGCCGCCATGGGTTTCATGCCTTCGAGCGCTACAGCCACCTCGATGTGTTCATGGGCAAGGATGCGGCCCGCGACACCTTCCCGGTGATCCTCGAAGAGCTGGGCGCCCGCCGCTGAGCCCGGCCGCCGACGAGGCCTCCCACGTCCCGCTACTCGCTCAGCCCCGCCGCCTCAAGCGCCTCAGCGGGCGACCAGTAAACCTCCCAGCGCACGGCCCGCTCGCCGCGGAAGCGAAACAGGTGGCCGATCCGCCGGTCGAGCTCCATCTCGGTGTGGCGTCCGCGGGATCGCAGCCGTACTGTCACCACCACGGTGTCCTCGCCGAGCGCGAAGCGCTCGGCCTCGGCATGAAGGTAGTCCCACGCCTCGAGCGACTCATCGAGCGCTCGCCTGAGGCCCTCGTAGCCGTGGTAGCTGCCGCCGCCGCCGGGGAGCTCCGGCGGTTGAACGAGCTCGACCTCGGGATCGAAGAGAAGAGTCGCGGCCTCGATGTAGTCCCCCGCGCTCCAGAGCTCATAGAAGCTGCGCAGGAGCTCGACGGGGGGCTGATCGGCGTGCACCCCACCAGCAGATCACATCGTCACGCGGAGCGCCGGAGGCCTCGATCCGTTTCTCGGGCAGGGCGCGGCCGGCGATATCTTCCCGATCATCGTTGCTGGGTTGGACAAGGAGACGAGAGGATGAGGATGCCGAAGCGGCTCAGCGAGCAGGCCGGGCGCTATGCGCTCGTCGACGGAATCCCCTTCTCGCTCCCGGTTAACTCGGAGCGGACCCCGGCGCTGATGGCGGTCTTCCCGATCGACGCGGAGCGCGCCGCGGAGCTGCTCGAGGGCAACGAGGTGCACCCCTTGCGCATCTCCGGCTCCCGCGGGTTGCTGGTGATCACGGTCGTCAACTACGAGATCACCGACATCGGCAACTACATCGAGTTCTCGATCGCGATCGCCTGCACCCACGGAGGGCGCCCGGCCCCGAGGTTGCTCCCCGGGCTGTTGAGGCGCCGCTACGGCACCGGCCAGTACGTCTACGACCTCCCGGTCTCGACCGAGATCTCGGTCAAAGGCGGCAAGGGGATCTGGGGCATGCCCAAGCACCAGGCGAATCTCGACTTCGTCGTCTCCGAGCGGACCGTCTCGAGCCAGTACGACCTCGACGGCCAGCTCGCGGTGCGGATCGACGTCGACCGGCCGCGGTTCAGCCGCCTCCCGCTCGCCGCCTCGGCGGTCAACTACTGCGCCTTTCGGGGCATGCTGATGAGGTCGTCCGTCTACTTCCGCGGTCGGGCCGGGATCAACCTCCCCTTGACGCGCTCTGCGCGCCTGCAGATCGGAGACCATCCTCGCGTCGCCGCCCTCAAGCAGCTTGGGATCGGCGGGCGCCCGATCGTGAGCGGCTGGTTTCCCGAGACCCACGGCGTCCTCGACGATCACTTCGAGGGCTGGTTCCTCTCCTCCGAGACGCCCCCCGAGCATCCTCTCGAGGGCCTCGAGAGCGTCGTGGGCCTGGGGCTCGGCAAGGACTGGCTTCCGCCTCCGGAGCGGTAGTCGCGCCTCCGGCTCTGCGCGAACGGGCGGCGGATCCGTGCTTGATCGCCTCCGGACCGATCAGCCTGGATCCAGGGTCGTGGCCATCGTCTTGGCGATCTCCTCGGCCATCCGCCCGGCGCTGTCGCCGACGGTGTTGGCCACGGCCGCGCGGGTTCGCCATCCAAAGTCGCCCCTGTTGAAGAAGTAGGTGGCAACGGTCGCTGGCCCGATACCCTCCTCGTTGTTCCGGGTGTATTCGATGAGCCACGCTCGTTGGGCGGCCACCTACGGGCTGCCGCTCAGGGGACTTGATCCGCGTGGCGCCGGCGTCTTTGAGCGTATTCAAGACTTTGCTCGCATGCTCCCCCGGCAACTGCGAGCGGTCTTCCCGCATGATCTCAGCGGTCCCCTTGTCCGGACCCGTGAGAATGGTTTCCACCCCGGGCCCCAAGCCCCACGAGACCTGCCTATCGACGTCGTCTTGGCGCGGACTCCAGCCCGCCGGCACCTCGACGCTCTTGAACGCGTCGGCGCCCGTGAAGCGCTCGAAGCCCGGGTTACCTCCGCCCCCCGAGCCACCGCCGAGCACGATCGCCAGGACCACGCCGAGGAGTGCGAGCGCGGCGACGCCGGCTAGCAGGCGCCCGCGGCCACGGAGCCATGCACAGGGCTCGCCCCCGATCGGCGGGACGGGTAGGAATCTGTCCGTGGTCGGTCGGCTTCGTATCGGGCGACACCTCGCTCGTCGCGGCCTCGTCCCCCGTTGTCGGGGTGACATGCACGGCGGTCGGCTCCGCCAGTAGTTCCTCCAGCGCGCTGACGAGCTGCCCGATGTCGTAACGCCAGCGTTTATCGCTGAGCTCCAGCGCGTTGCGCCGCGCGATCGCCCCCAGCTCCGGTGGCAGGTCCCGCCGATCCGGCATTTGGGCCCCGGAGACGAGCACGGGGATCACCGTCACCTCTGGGCGCTTCAGGGCGATCTCGAGCTCGAGCCGGACGAAGTCCTCGGGGTCGGCGATCCGTACCTCGCCTTCGTCACTCTTTGACCGCGGCCCAGGTCGGCCCGATGACCTCGATCAACACCTGGCAGGCAGACACCGCCCCGGTGATCCGCTCGACGAAGTCGACGCCGGGAGCAAGGTCGAGGTCCATGAACACGTTGCGCTCCCCGAATCGGGCCACCATCGCGTCGTAGATGCGCCCGGCGTAGGCGGCGCTGTCCTGGCGCCGGTAGCTGATGAAGACCCTCTGCACCGACGTGGTCGCATGGTTCGTCGGGCCCCGCGCTCACCGCTCGCCACCCATCGGCTTGCTCGGCTCCTCCCGGTGCGAGGCCCAGGCCGCGTGCTCCTGAGAGACGAGGCCCTCCACACGCTCGGCGAGCAGAGCCTCGGGTTTGGGGGCGGTCGCGTACGGCCCGGCGCCCTCGAGGAACAGGAACTTCTCGTGCTTGAGTCGCTCGCAGGTCGCCCGGTAGGTCGTCCAGTTCTGCTGATATTGCTCGAGTTGCTGCAGTCCCTCAAGGACGACGATCAGTGCCCCGCCGCCCCCGATCAGCCACAGCGGCGCGGATGCCGTGGCCGCCACCGGGATCGCCGCCGCGACGACGATCTGGCAGACCTTCAGTCCCTTGAACCAACGTTGATTGAGCTGGCTCTTGGCGTCGTACCAGCCGATTTGGTCCTGAAGCCGGGCCCAAGCCGGCGACTCTTCCGAAGGAACGCTTTCCCGTTTGTCCGGGGTTATCTCGGTGACACGTGCCACATTGGGTTACTCCTCCGGTCCGGTGTATCCGACCCCGCCTCCGCTGTCAAGTTCAAGCGAGCCAATGCGCGCACCGCGCCATCGGTTCGTCTCTCCCCTACGGGGTCTATATGAGTAGAGACGCGCGCTGCGGAGCGACCACTCCCCTCCACGCAGGGGTCAGGTATGCGGATTCGGCTTCGCCCCGCGAATCGAGGAGGGGGCAGGGATCAGGGATGTCGAGGCCGGAGGTCAGGTGGGGTGACATGAGGATCAGGGATTCTCTGCTCGGGTCGCAAATCGCATAACCATGCGGTTTACTCAGCCCATGCCAAGGTCGTGCCAATGAGCGGGATGGCTACCAGGGCGAGCAGCTCGCACCCCTAGATCAGGTACTCACCGCATTCCTCGCAGACCGCCTCGACCGGGCAGTCAGCCCTAGACAGGGGCTCCCATCGCTCCTCGTCTGCGGCGGATGATCGGCGCAGCGGACGATCCACGCATACGGTCGCAGGCGTCTTACTGTCGATCAGCATCCATCCGACCATCGTGGGCTACCTCCTCACGCGCGTCTTGTCATTTGAATGCAGTGCTTGCGGGCCTCGGCGGTCTAGCGCCGCTCCGCCACCTCCTGTGGACCCTCCCCCTCCCGGTCCAGGGCTGTTGTGACCGGCGACCGCTACCTCGAACAACAGCCGACCGAACAGAGGCGCGAGCCTCGCGGGGGCCTCGCGCCTCTACGCCACGGAGCGCCTCTGGTCAGCGCGACGTTAGTTCGTTCTCGTCGGCTTATTCGCACAAGCCTGTTGCTGGGAGGCACCGCATCGTGGAAGCGCCGCCGGTCGCAAGTCCTGCTCGGTCACGGGAGTGGTCAGGACTGCTCGAGTCGAGCTCGAAGTCTTGCAGGAGGTTGCCCGTTCGCCAAAGGTACTCATATTCCGGCGCCGTTGACCCGTTGCGCAAGACCCCCAAGCTGTCCCCGCCAACGCCCCAGTCGAAGCGCTGGGCCCCCTGAAGGCCCTGGCATAGCCGGCATGACCCCTTTACCCTTTTCCAAGTCCGCCTGCAGATTGGCGAACGCCAGCTGGGCAGCGGTCTCACTCTTGAAGACGACGGCAAGCGAGACCGCAGCCTGGGGCTGTTGGCCGGGGTCTACGATGGTCCCAGTAGCGGTTGTAGGCAGCCTCCGGGGCACTTGGCGGTTTCTCCACGGGCACGTTCAGTGAAGCCACCACACGTTTGAGTGCACCGGGCCGCCCCCCGAAGACTTGTCGGTATAGGCGAGGTTCGGGTCGGGTGGGGGCGTGAAGGGAAGGACGAGGTGGGGCAGATCGGTCTTGGTGAAGTGCGTCGGCGGGCTGGACGAGCCGCCCCCACCGGCTTCCGTCGGCGGGCTGGACGAGCCGCCCCCACCGGCCGCGACAACAATCGCAACCACAATTGCGGCGATTGCCAGCGTGCCGAGCAGCGCCCACCGCGTCCGCCTCCCAAGCCGCGTCCACGGCGCGGCCGTTTTGGCCTCCAAGGGCGTTGCGGTCGAAACGGTTGATGGCGGCGCGGTCTCCCCCGGCTGGGCAGCGTCCGCCGGAGCCGCCTTCTCGCTCTCGGCCCCGCGCTCGGCAAAAGGCGCGCCGGGGACAGGGCGGCTCTCCGCCAGAAGCTCATCGAGGGTGCTGATCAGGCGACCGACGTCCTGGCGCCAGCGCAGGTTGCTGAGCTCTAATGCGTTGCGCCGCGTGAGCGCCCGCAGCTCCTCCGGCAGGTCCTCGCGGTTGGGCATCTGCGCCCCGCCGACGAGCACCGGAATCGGGGTCACGTCTCGGCGCCGCAGGGCAGTCTCGACTTCAAGCCGGACGAAGTCCTCGGGATCCGCGAGCCGTGCCTCGCCTTCGTCATTCTTGACCGTGGCCCAGGTCGGCCCCATGACGACGATCAGCACGTGGCAGGCGGCCACCGCCTCGGTGATCCGCTCGACGAAGTCGACCCCCGGCGCCATGTCCACGTCCATGAATACGTTCCCCTCCCCGAACCGCACCACCATGGCGTCGTAGAGGCGCCCCGCGTGGATGGCGGTCTCCTGGCGCCGGTAGGTGATGAAGACCTTCGGTCCCGGAGCCCTCCCTGGCTCGCTCAGCCCCGCGCTCACCGCTCGCCACCCATCGGCTTGCTCGGCTCCTCCCGGTGCGAAGCCCAGGCCGCGTGCTCCTGAGAGACGAGGCCCTCCACACGCTCGGCGAGCAGGGCCTCGGGTTTGGGGGCGGCCGCGTACGGCCCGGCGCCCTCGAGGAACAGGAACTTCTCGTGCTTGAGTCGCTCGCAGGTCGCCCGGTAGGTCGTCCAGTTCTGCTGATACTGCTCGAGTTGCTGCAGGCCCTCAAGGACGACGATCAGTGCCCCGCCGCCCCCGATCAGCCACAGCGGCGCGGATGCCGTGGCCGCCACCGGGATCGCCGCCGCGACGACGATCTGGCAGACCTTCAGTCCCTTGAACCAACGTTGATTGAGCTGGCTCTTGGCGTCGTACCAGCCGATTTGGTCCTGCAGCCGGGCCCAAGCCGGCGACTCTTCCGAAGGAACGCTTTCCCGTTTGTCCGGGGTTATCTCGGTGACACGTGCCACATTGGGTTACTCCTCCGGTCCGGTGTATCCGACCCCAGCTCCGCTGTCAAGCAAGCCGAGGCGAGCCCGCCGCCGGAAGCCGCCGGGCCGCAGGAATAGGCCCTGCCCAGCCGGGGTCCGCCCGATTCACGCCGCTCGAGAAGACTACTTCCTAACCCGATGAAAGATCGAACGCCCACCAAGGAAACTGACCAACCGCCTCAATGAGGCGCTCAAAGCTCTAGAGGCGATGATTCGAGTGCTGCCGTGTGCGTAACGGCGACGGCCGCCTCAATAGTGAAGGCGCCCGACGCAGGTAACGAGGTCACGCTGCGCTTGTGCTCGGGGCTAGACGCTGCGGCGAGATGCCGGGGGCTGGGAGGGTTGGTTATGGACGCTCGGCGGCTAGCTCGTCCCTCATCGCTGAAGGAGAACAAGCGCCTGGGAAATGCCGAGTCGGTCCCCTAACCCGCCACTAGTTCACAGCCGGCCGGCAGGGCGGCGGCCGGACTTGATCACGGCGACCTGCTCGGCCGTGAACGGAGCGCGCTGCAGGGTCGGGCGCGCCTGGTAGACACGAAAGAGGTCGGCGATGAAGTGGATCCGCTCGGCCAGGTTTGACCAGTCCTCCGCTCCGCTGCCGCGTGTGCTGTCCGGTGTCGGGTCGATCAGGCCGAGCAGCGCGCGCAGATCGCGGTTGTCGATCATCCGCAGGTCGGCGGGGAACGCACCGGGCACGTCGCGAGCGAGGCTCAACACCTCGCCCGGCAGGGCGAGCGTCATCAGCGCTTCGGTGATCGCCTCGTGGGCGACCTGCTTGACGCCCGCGTCGAGTTGGTCGAGCACCCTCTTGATCGCGGTGGAGCGCCCTGGGATCAGGTCGAGCAGGACGCGAAGCGCGAAGCCGATGCGCAGGCGCAGCAGGTAGCGCAGCAACTCGCGCCGGAGCTTGACCGGCTCCTCGAGCGGCGCGTCGAGCGCCTCTGCGATCTGTGGCTGCAGGCGCGTCTGCTCGTGCCAGCCGATCGCCAGGTTCGCGAGCAGAGTCAGCTCGGCGCGCCTTTTGACCTCGGTCTCGCGGAACGCCGCCTCGTAGGCGGTGAACGCCCGCCTCAGGTAACCCTGGCCGTCGGGCGGATCGCCCGGCCGCAGGCCGTCGCGAAACGACTCGAACTCCCTCGGATCGAGCGCCCCGCCCACCGTCGTCGGCAGTGCCAGCAGGCGCGCGAACGCGGGGCCGATCTCCTCGAACACCCTTCGGTTGCCGCGAGCGACGGCGTCGCTCGCGCGGTCGAAGGCGGAGGTCGGCTCGAGCGCCTTCCAGATCGCGTCCCGGATCGGCTCCCGACCACGCTCGGCGCTCAACTCGGCGACCGAGGCGACCGCGGCGTCACGCGCGCTCCTCACTCGGGGCGAGTGGGCGAACAGCCGCTCGAAGGTCCGGGCAAGGTCCTCTTTGCGGATCGTCTGGCCGGCCTGCTTCGACGCCCAGGTGGCGAACGTGCACCAGTTGGCCGACTCGCCGTCGGTGCGCGCGGCGAACGCGCGCGACAACGCCCAGTAGCACTGCGTGATCTGCAGGTTGCGCACCACCGGGTCGGTGAGCGCGGCGATGCGTTCGACCTCGGCGACTGTCGGAGGCGCCGGCGGAACGGCGGCGCCGAGGGTAGCTTCAGGGGTCGTCACGAGCCCATCGCCGACCCTACCCAGGGCCGGCGGCAGAGTCAACGAGGCCTACCGCGCCAGCCGCCAGCAGACAACGCGTGACTCGTCTGCCAACCTCGAACAGCGCTCCCGCTTCTGACCTCCGCCCTCACGTGAAGGGAGAAGCACTGGGCTGCAGCGAGCGACGAGTTCTTCCTGCAAACGAACTGGGGGCCCACCGCTGGCGCGGCGCTGTGTCTACCGTACGGTTGCTACGGCAGAGCTCGAGGCTCAGCCGAGGCCGAGCGACTGCGCGAACAAGAAGCGGCAGTCGAGAGCTGGGCGGAGCTGAGCGATGTCGAGCAGGCGACGTTCGAGCGCCTCAGCGAGCTGCGTCGCGTGATCGCTGGCGAGGCCGAAGGGGAGATCCGGTGCGCTGTCGATCGGCCAGCTGCCTCTCTCGCTAGAGCTCGGGCGCGCAGCGCTTGTTAGCGCTCACCGTCGTCCACCTCTCATCCAGCACGTTGAACAGAAGCGCGCCCGACTGTTCCTGTGCCAGAACTGGCTTGTCGTTCGGGAAGTTGCAATCCCTCAGTCGGGGCCTGCTCGCCTGGGTATCGAAGAGCTCGACCTCAACGTCGAGAGAAGCTGGCTGGGTGGCGGTCGGACTGCTTATGAAGTAGCCGCTGATTAGCCGTTGAGCGTCGGGGATGACGGCGAAGTCTTGGCTTGGATACCCGCTGACGGAGTTCCCGTTGCCGTCGGTGTAGTTGGTGAGCGTTCGGTAGGGAGCACTTGCTCTTCTGATCCGCGGGGTGTCTTTGATATCCAGGCTCGGGGGCGAGGGGTGAAGGTCGACGATGCGGTAGTTGCCCGTATCGCTGTTCCAGTCGATGGCAAAGGGGACGAGAAGCTCACCGGAGTGAGTGATCGGGCCGTAGCCGCCGATCAGCTCTTCCTCACCATCGCCGTCGACATCGGCGACCCCGCGAAATTGAAAGACGGCCGGATCGGCGGGTTGGAAATGGAAACGCTCCTTCAACGTGTCGCCGCCGACCACATCCCACACTTGGATCTCGTCAGCCTGCGACGAGCGTTTATGCGTTCGGCTCTGGTCCCTGAAACTAAAGACGTAGGACTCCTGACCCGTCCCGTGGAAGTCCACCGTGTTCGGTTTCTCTCCGGTTCGGAGGCCCTCGGACCCATTGCTCCGAATCACGGCGGCCTGCTCACCAATCGTCAGCTGACGAGGCTTCGAGATCCCGCCGTTGACGGCTGCGCTTCCCGCGACCCACAAGACCGCCAGCAGACAGGCCCCCGCCGGGAGTAGGAGCCATTTGTCCTCCGGCACCTGCATCCGGCTGCGCCAAGCGGCTGGCTGGTCCGCACCAGGGAGCTCCTTTGCATGCTTGGCGGGCCACATCGTTGGTGCCTGCTCGTCCTTACCGCTCGCTGCCAGCGCGGCCCCAAGGCCGCCAGCGAGGTCGGCTTCGCCAAACAGCTCGTGCACCTCTCCCTGCTCCGCGCCGTCAAGCTTTGTTGGCACTCCGAAGGCACGAGCACGGGCAGCCACGGCCCTCGCGAATTCTCCTTCCTCACCGTCCGCCTCGAGCAGTCGGTCCCATGTCGCCTCCCTGATCGTCGCCACGATCGTGATCGGGGGGCCCGGATAAGCGGAACCTTCGTCGTCGTCTTTCGATTGATGAGTCGCGCCAAGCCAGTCCAGGATCTTCGCGTCGAGCACGCCGGAAAAGCGCTCGAGTCCGTCAAGCCAGAGAACCGCGCGCTCGCCCTTAATCGGCGGTTCTTGATCGAGGAACACGCGCAGCCCATCGGCATGGCGTGGGATGAGAACCGGGGCCTCTGGCATGACTTCCCTCGTTGCCTGAGCCGCCGTGCGGGTCTTTCCCGAGCGAGGGCCACCGAAGACGAGAACGAACGGCGCAATCGCTAGGGCTTCGCAAAGTCGGGTGTGGACCTCTCTCACGACGTAGCGCTTCCAATCCTCGGCTCCCACAGTCCTGGGCGGAAAGATGCCGAGATCGTTCGGATCGGTTTTCTCGAATGGTTCGGGTTCCCAGGAATGCAAGCCCTCCTCTAACGCTTCACGCTGTTCTTGGAGTTCGGTTGCGTCGTTATGCCGGACCCTGAGCCGGTCCAAGGTCAGGGTGCCGGCCGCCACGGCAATGAGGAAAGCGATCGAAACATCGTCGCGCGGGTTGAATGCCCCCACAGCTTGCTGAGCACCTTGGAGCACAAGCAAGGCGACGCCGAAGGCGGCGGCGCCAGTGACGCCGGCTCGCGCGGCCTGGCGCGTACGCGACTTCATTGTCGACGCCGCGCTGCGACGAAGGTCGTTATCCATTGAGGAAGCCGGGAAGGCTTCACACCGCCCGGCGGGCCTCGAACGTCTCGATCGCTCATCGTCCTAGCGCCTCGCGCAGTCTCGGTTAGCCCATCAACCGTAATCGCCCGGGTTGCTGGGGTGCAACCTCTTAAACAAGAGTCGGACCGCCGCCAAGGTCCACCACTTGTTGGCTTGATCACAGACGTACCAGCGTTTGCTGGACAATCCAGGTGCGAACGGCGGAGCACAGCCCAGACAAGCTGCAATTGCGCCTTCTTTGGATCTCTGACAGCCCAGATTCCCCCTCCGGCTTCGGCATGGTCACCCGCGCCATCTGCCCGCGGCTGGTTCGGCAAGGGCATGAGATCGAGATTCTCGGCTGGCAGCAGAGAAGCGCTGCGGCCTATTGGGAGGGGATCCCGATCCGACCCGTTCGCCACGACACCTTTGGCGCCGATGTCTTGCATGGCTACCTGATGCGCTTCCTCGATGACGGCGGACGTCAGCCTTCGAGGGCGAGTTTCATGCCCCGAGAAGCAGAAGCAGGCTTTCTTGACCCAGATGCGATGGGACACTTTTCGGACTTCTGCGTCATACGTAGCGTGCAGCCGGAACGCCCACAACCAGAGTCGCTCGGTTGACCGGCGCGCTGCTCACCGCTGGGCAGGTGGCGAAGCTGCTCGGAGTCCCGACGTCATGGGTGTACGAGCAATCTCGGCGGGGCCGGATTCCGACGGTCACGCTTGGCAGATACCGCCGCTACCGGGCGCAGGCGATCGACGAGTGGCTGGAGGAGCTGGAGCGGAGCGGAGAATCCCTGGGGCTCAGTCCGAGGCGGAACGGAGCGGGGCGGATTCGCTCGCATCGTGCGGGATCGGGCACCGGCAGGTAGGAGCGTCCGCCGTGGCGCCGGGGAAAATGCATATATGTCCAAGCGCTCCTACGGAACAGGATCGCTTTTTGTAAAGGGCGGGAAATGGTATGGCCGTTGGTGGGCCGGAAACCAACGCGTGAAGCGTGCGCTAGGGCCGGTTCGAAAGCCGGGCAGTCGCGAAGGCCTCACCAGATCCCAAGCCGAGCGCGTCATGCGACGGCGTATGGAAAGCGAGGTCGTGATCGCGTCCCGCGGCGATCGGGTCACCGTGGGGGACGCGGGAGCTCGCTATGTGGATCATCTCGAGCATGTGATGGAGCGCAAGCGCACGACGATCCAGGACTACCGCGGCTATCTGAGCAGACACCTGGAGCCGTATTTCGGCGATCGCTGGATCGAGAAGATCGAGCCGCCTCAGGTGATGGGCTATCTAAAACGCAAGCGTGCGCAGGGACTCTCGGGGAAAACCGTCCAGAACCACCTCACGTTTCTGCACGGCGTCTTTGCTTTTGCTCGAAGGCGCGGCTGGGTGTCAGCGAACCCGGTTGCCTCGGTCGATCGCCCGCGCCAGGCCGGATCGTCACGTCGACGGATCCGCTATCTCCAGCCGGATGAGTTTGACGCAGTGGTCCGGGCGGTGCCTGACGACAGCCTTGGAGCGGTCGAGGGCGCGCTCTACGTGACGGCGGCGATGACCGGATTGCGACAGGGAGAGCTGTTGGCGTTGCGCTGGATAGATGTCGATTGGGTCGCCCGACGCGTTCGGGTCGCGGACAACTACACCCGCGGGCGGCTTGACTCGCCGAAGTCCCGCGAGGGGCGCTCCGTGCCCATGGCTGACAGGGTTGCCGGCGAGCTCGAGCGGCTCTTTCAGCGCTCGCGCTGGCAGGCGGATGACGATCTCGTCTTCTGTCACCCGCAGACCGGCCATGTGCTCGATCCATCGAAGGTCCGTAAGCGCTTCGGGGAGGCACTGAAGCGGGCGGGGGTGCGGAGGATCACCTTTCACGAACTCCGCCATACGTTCGGCACGCGACTGGCTGCGGCGGGGGTGCCGCTGCGGGCAATTCAGGAATGGATGGGCCACGCCGACGCGAAGACCACCGAGATCTACCGCCACTATGCGCCAGATCCGGCCGGCGGGGCAGCGCTGGTCGAGGGTGCGTTCGAACGGGGGCCCAATTTGGGGCCCAAATTGAGCAAAAGTGAGCGCTCCTAGCTGAGCGCAAACGAGCTCATAGAGCGAAATCAGACCCGGGCGAACCCCCCACCCGCGATCTCATAACCCGAAGGTCGCGGGTTCGAATCCCGCCCCCGCTACTCACGAAAGGCCCGGAGATCCGGGCCTTTCGTTTTCGTGCGGCCAGACTAGATGGCGAGCTTCTAGCCAGGCGAAGCAGTCGCGCATCACCCGGTCTCCTCCTTGACCACCTCCTTGAACTGATCGGCGATCGCCTCACCCGCCCCCTCCACGGCCTTTCCGACCAGCGGATTGACGACAACGCTGACCACCGCGCCCGCCAGCTGTGGGGTGTTGTCCCGAAACCAGCGCAGCACCGTCCGCACGCGTCCGACGTCGGGCCGCTCGCTGACCACCGCGCGCTCCAACTCCTCGGCCTGCGCCACCGCCTCGCCTCGGCGCTCGGGCGGGGCCTCTTTCTCCACCGATGATCGGAACTGCTCAAACACCCCGCGCAGCTTTGCCGCCTCCTCGGGCGTAAGGCCGGCCTTCTGGGTGACCGTGTTGTAGTCGCCGATGACGACCTGGCTGCGGCTGACGTCGCCGATCTGAATGTTGAACTTGCCGGCGGGTTTGTCGTCTGCGGACATTTCGTTTGCCTCCTCGCCCTACGGGACGGTGGTGTCCGATGGGGCCGCGCCGCTTGATGGGCTGACGCCGTCATAGGTGCCGTCAGAGGTGCCGTCCTGGGTGCCATTTGGGCCCGTGGTGCCCTCGGTCGGGCTCCCGACCGTAAACGTCACCGACTTCGGCTGGGGGTAGCGGACTTGGTCTACGGCGGCCACAGTGAAGGTCTGAGTGCCCTTCAGACTACGGGTGTAGATCCTGTCCCCATCGGAGATCCTGCTCCCCCTGAAGGTGCCGTAACACGGGACCACAGAGCCATCGGCCGGGTTGGTGCAGCTGAAGCTGGCAACAATCGTCTCGCCGCGGTCGTATGTCGTGTTCTCCGGCGAGTCGATCTCGATGTCGATCGTCGGCGACGTCGTATTCCGATCGTCCGTCGACCCACCCGTCTCATTCCGATCGCTCTTCGTCCCGCCGCCCGACGAGCGATGAGGCGAGGTCTGATCGGCCCGCTTGGCAGCGCCGCCGCCGCCGTTGCTGGCCAGGACCACGCCGCCCACAATGAGGGCCGCAAGCGCGGCGAGAGTTGCCAAGGTGACGCCGAGACGCGGCCGCCACGGTCCGCCGCCGTTTTCCCCGCCGCCGTCTGGGCCGGGTCCGCCCCCGATCTGGCCGAGGTTATGGCGGGTCAGCTCGGCGCCTTCGCGGTCGCCGAGGCGCTCGCGGATCTCGAGGGCAGCCCCGAGTTGGGAGCTGGCGGCCTCGCTCTCTCCCCGGCAGAGGGCGAAGCTCCCCAGCTGGTGCAGGAAGTAGGCCTCCGCGGGTTCGCTGGCCAGGGCGCGCGCCGCCGCGAGGCCGGAGGTGAGCACGCTCCTCGAGCTGGACCAGGCGCCCGCGAGCGCCAGCCCGGTCCCCGCGACCACCGCGAGGGGGAGGGCATCGAGCCAGCGGCCAGAGTCGGCGCCCAGCGCGAGCGCAGCCTCGATCGCCTCCCCCTCCGCCGCGATCGCGGCGGGCTTCGCTTGCCCGCGCGCCCAGACGGCGAGGTGGTCGAGCAGGCGATCGGGGAACCCGGACTCGGGGGCGAGGGGGAGCCCTTCCGGCAAGTCGCGAGCGAGGCGATACCTGGGGCTCTGGCTCTTCACCCACCCGTGGCGCTCCAGCTCCGCGAGCTCGCTCGCCGCCCGGGGCGCGTCCGCGAGAGCGGCGATGTGCTCGGTGCCGAGCGCGGCGCCGTCGACGGCCGCCAGCACCCCGAGGATGCGCCGCTGCGAGGCCGTGAGGGTCTCCGGGTCGATCCGCCGATCGAGCGCCCCCGCGTCGTGGGCGAGCTCCTGGAGGGAGGCTCGTCCATCCTGGATCAGAGCCGCGGTCTCGACCAGGGACTGCGGCCGCCCATCGAGCCGCTCCACGATGGCCTCGGCGTCCTCGCGCCGGCTTGGCCCGACCGCCTCGCCGAGCTCGCGCTCGAGCAGGGCGACTCCGGCCTTTGGGTCGAGGCCGCTCAGCGCCCGGGCGGTCCCCCGCGACCACAGGGCGCGCGCCTCGGAGCCGATCACGAAGCTGCATCGCGGGGCGCCCTCCAGAAGGGCATCGAGGTCTTCGCGGTCGAGCTCGCAGTCATCGACGATCACGAGCGCCTCGCGGTCGATCAGGAATCCCCCGACCTGGGCGGGATCGGGAAGAAACGGAACATCGCATTCCCAGAAATCGGCGTACAGCTTCACCTGGACCTCGTCCAGGCTCCTTCGCCTGACGGATTCCAATACCACGCCCTCAGAAGGCGGGGTGGCCCGCTCGGCGACGAGCTTCAAGAGGGTGGTCTTGCCGATGCCCTCGCCCCCGTAGAGCTGGACGGGGGATTCGGCGGAGCCGGAGCCGGCGAGGGCCAGCTCCTCGTCCCGGCCGAAGGCCTCGGCCCGTGCGGCGGGGTGATAGGCGATTGGCACCGCCCGCAGCCGCGGCGCCGGGGCCCCGCCGGCCTGGATCACCGTCACCTTCGCGCCCTTAGGCGTCTGGACGGTGTTGTAGTTGCCGATAACGAGCTGGCTCTCGCTTACGTCACCGACATGCAGTTCGAACTGGGGGGTGGCCGTCTATCTCACCCGATTCTCAGGCCAGCGATCCTTGCTGGTGCGCCAGCCCACAGACTGGAGCGAGCCGAGCGCCTGCGACGACGTTACTCGCCGACGCCGGAGCTATCAACCCCGGACTCGTTGCGCCATCGAGCGGGAGTTGAACCACACCTCGAGGCGACCGTCGAGGTCAGCCCGGCGCGCCGAGCGCGCCGAGGATTTTGCGTAAGTCGTCCTCGACCAGGATTTTGGGGAGTGCCCTGCCCTCGTCGTCGGGCCAGCGAACGAGGCGGACCATGCCGTCGGCGATCTCGATGCCAGTCACGTCACCGTCGGGAAACGAGCAGCACCCGGTGTTGAAGTAACACGGGGGCTCGATCGGGATCGACGCGGGCTCGGTGCTGCGCTCGATCGCCTCGATCCACCCTGCTCGGCGCGGAGCCGGGCGATCTTGTCTCGGTCGGTGGGCGACTTCGCCCGGGCGCCGTCCAACTCCGCCTGCACCTCGGAGAGCGGCCGATGCTCGGGCTTCGGCGGGGTGCTCGTGCCGAAGACGGGCTTGTGGGTATGGCCCGCGATCAGGACTGGCTTTGGGGGTGCGAGCGGGCCCAGGTAAAGAGCGCCCGGTTGTGGCGGGCGCGCAGCTCCCAGTCTCTGGCCGGGGTGGTCGCGCTGAACCCGAACCGGCGCTGAAGCGGCCGCCAGATGTATCGGACGACGAGCTTCGAGAACCAGGCGAAGCGCTGGCTCTCGGCCGTCCCCTGATGGCCGTGGATCAAGAAGAGAAGCCCGAGCCTCTCACCGCCGCTCGTGATCCGGAGCTTCAGCGCCTCGCGCACCTTGAGCTGCGGGTAGTAGCGCCAGAGGCGCTTCTCGACGTATGCGCGGTGTCCCCAGTGATCGTCGTGGTTTCCCCAGAAGCGCTCGTAGCGGCCCTGGCGGTGGAACTCGGCCTCCAGCTCCAGCGCCTTGGCATACGCCACGAGTGGCTCCTCGGGAGAGTTCTCCCACAACTCCTCGACGTCGCCGAGCACATATAGCCGGTGGCCCTCCTCGAGGTAATAGCCGAGCGCCGCCATGTAGGCGCGCTCGCAGCGGCGGAAGTCGTCGGCGCCGTCGCGCGCGCCTTTGTGGTGGTCGGAGAAGACGACGAGCTTGGCCGTGTCGAGGTCGAGTTCGTGCTCCTCGGTCGCCTCGCGGTCGAAGGCCTTGCTGAGGCCCTTGACGATGTCGCGCTGATAGCTGTCGAGTTTCTCGGCGGTGATGTTATCTCCAGGCGGTGGTGAGAACGCGAACGGCGTTCCCGGAGCAGATCTTCTCGGCGTCGGCCTCGCCATAGCGCTGCCGCAACTCGGCCTGTAGCGCCGCCATGTGCCCGAGATGGCCGAGCCCAGTCAGCGCCGGCTTGATAAATCCATCGAGATCTGAGCCGATGCCCACGTGATCGAGCGACTTTGTGACTTCGTGAATGTGATCGATGTGGGTGCAGAGAGCGTCGACCGATGCCTCGAAGTCCGCCGTCTGGCTCCTCCGGAATTGGCCCCCACCGAGGAGGTAGTGGGGGCAGAGGATGATCCCGATCAGGCCGCGGCGCTCGGCGACCCGGCGGATGGTGTCATCGGAGAGGTTGTACTCCCGCCGGCGCAGACGCCGGAATCGACAGCCCTCGTGGGTAGCCAGAACCGGCATCTCCTTCTGCGGGTCGCGGCGGTCCATCAGGTCGAGCGTGGCTGCGGTCGCTCGGGAGGACATGTGGGTGATATCGATCAAGACTCGGTGCTCGAGCATCGCGTCTGCCGCGATCATGCCGAGCTCGCTCAAGCCCTTCCGTGGCTGGCGGAAGATGAGCCGGTAGAGGGGGTCCGGGAGGAATGGGAGGGCCGGCGCGTTGGTCGCGATATCCCGCCAGAAGAGATGGGCCAGCGTGATGTAGGCCACGCCACGTGCCGCCAGCTGGCCGACCGCGCTGCGGATCTCCTCCTCAGTTCCGCCAAGGTGATAGCCCCCCTCCACACAGTGGATCAGCACCCTCTGGTTCGCGGTGAGGGCGGCAGTGAACTCATCCGGCGAATGGGCGACGGCCACGCCGGGATCCGAGGCGACGCTCTCCTCGACGGATTCGAGCTGCCCTAGGAGGGAGGGGAGATACGTGCCATCGGGCGGGGCGCCGTAGCTCTTCGAGAGGTCCATCTCGTCGAGTGGGTTGTGGAGCACTGAGAGCAGCACGCCGACGTCGCCTTCTCTCATCAGCTCGATCGTGACCCCGGGTTCCTCGCCGGGCCCTTCGTAATTGAAAAGGCGCGACATAAAGTTCACGAAGCGCGCTCGCCACAAAGCATCGCGCCAGCGGACCAAGCCTTGGTGGGCTGTCCCCTCGCTCCGAGGAACGAGGTGCATCGGATAGTGGGCGTGCAAGTCGATGAGCATGGCGATTTCGGGACTCGATCACACGGGCCGGTAGCAAGGGGCCTCCTGACCCCTGTGTGGCCGGTATGCCGACCCCTCCGCTGGGATCTCGCGCTCTTGAAGCGACACGACGAAGATCACCGCGAGGAGAGTGCTACTCGGACAAGCCGGCGGATTTGAGTGCCTCCTGCCGGTCGGCAGTTATCGCGATGCGCCTGATCTTGTCGTCCTCGACGGTGACGACGGCGTAAGCGGTCAGGCTCACCTGAAGGCCACTGCGGCGGCCCTGCCCGACAGTGGCGGTAACGCACACGAACCGGCCTCGCCCTGCACGGATGAATTCTTGTGGCTCCAAATGGAAGTCCCCGAAGGACTCCCAGAGATTCATGGTCCATTGCAGGGCTCCTTGGTGCCCCTCATGCCATGTCGCACCTGGAATACCGGGATAGTCTTGGAGCTCGACGTCCTCGCGCAGATACTGAAACGGCTTGGCCTCAAACGGGTCATCGAGCTGGCTTCTTCCGAGACTGTTGAAAGTGTCGCAGAGGTCGCCGAAAAGCCGAAAATCTTCTTCCTCTGGCGCGTAGAACTCGGCCACTCTCCAGCCGAGCTGAAGTGAGGCCCAGAAGGGGGGTTCCTGCCGGACTCTGGTAACCCCGATCGCAGCTTGGCCGTCCTCCGCGTTGTGCTCGAGCACCTGCGCTTCACCGTCAAACATGGTCCCCTCCTCCGTTCAACCTCTCCAGGGTCCTCTCCACGTCACTCATGGTCCCTCAGTGCCGGTGATAAATGTGTGACGCAAGGCACGATCTGGGTGTGGCATACGTCACGATCGCGTCGCTCGGCAAAACGGAATGCCGTGTTCAAAGGAACGAACGAAGCTCGAACCTCTGGTCTGTGCTGCTGCTTTAGATCCTTTGCGGTAGCGACGCCCGGCCTATCGCTTCTCGCGCAGCGCAACAGCTGGGGCCGCTCAGGGCTAGGGCATAAGGCGTCAAATGGTCCGCGGCATTCGGCGCCCTTCTCAAATCATGTTGCGCTGAAAGGCGGTAGTAGGAGCCCTCCGAAGCAGGATCCTGACCGGGGAGTCGCCGTCCCAGCGACGAATAACTCCGTCTCGATCGGTGACGATCGCTAGAGATCGCCGGTCGCCGTCTGTCGGAGCGGCACTCCGCCGCAGCTTGGCAGCCTCAGGGAGTGACCTGCGGATTGACATGGGCCGCCAGCGACTCGATCTGAGGCGCTGAAACTAGATGCTGTTCAGCGTGGCGAGGTTTGGCTCGCCTAGGCGTGCCTTTGGCGCCCGCTGATCGTCGGCTGAACTGCGAGACTCGCCCGTGGTCCAATCCGTCTTCCGCGCGGCCGCGTAGGCCTGACGATGACCCTGCCCGACACGACCCAGACGACCGGCCGGTGGCCGGATGGCGCTTCGAGGGTCGGCGCTGGCGTGACGCCGTTCCAGACCGACGCCGAGGCGACGATCCGGCTCGCAGTGGGTGCCGAGGAGCTTGGTTACGCCCGCTTTGGCGCCGCCGAGGGGTGGACTAACGACGCGGTCGTCGTGCTCACGCAGATCGCCGGAGTGACCTCGCGGATCGGCCTCGCCACGGCCGTGCTCCCGGTCTGGAGCCGCACGCCGGCGGCGATCGCGATGGCCGCTGCGGGCCTGCAGCGAGCGTCCGACGGCCGCTTCGCCCTCGGCCTCGGCGCGAGTAGCCCGCCGCTCGTCGAGGGCCTGCACGGACTCACCTGGGACCAACCGGTCGGTCGGATGCGTGCGACGCTCGTCGCCGTCAGGGCGCTGCTCGGCGGCGCTCGCCTGCCGCTCGACCGGCAGGGCGTCAGACCGCTGCGCCTGGGCGCACCGCCCCAACAGCCCGTACCGATCCTCCTCGCAGCGCTCGCCCCGGCCTCGGTCCGCCTGGCCGGTGAGCTGGCGGACCAGTGGCTGCCCTTCCTCTGGGCCCGCTCGCGACTTTCCGACGGCCGAGCCCTGCTCGCCGAGGGCGAGGCGCTTGCCGAGGTCCCGTCGGCGACCGCGTTGACCGCGAGCGTCCCCCTCGCGATCGGTGAAGACGAGGCGGCCGCCCGGCAGATCGCCGCCGGCTGGCTGCTCGCCTACCTCACCCGCATGGGGCCCCTGTATCCGCGGATGCTCCGGGATCAGTTCGGATTCGCGGATGAGGCCGATGCCTTGCTTGCCGCGAACGAGGGCGGTGGGCCGCCGCAACTGCCCCCGGCGGCGGAGGGGCTGGCGCGCGAGGTGACCGTCATGTGCAGCTACGACGAGGCGCCGGACGCCGTCCGCGCCTGGCTCGAGGCGGGGGCGGACGCGATCGACCTGGTGTTGCCTTTCGGATTGCCGGAGGAGCAGCTCCACGAGATGCTCCAGGCCGCCGCGCCCTTAGAGGCTGCACAGCTGGGGACGAGCACCACCGGTCGGCGTTGACGCCACCAAGCCCACCTGAGCGCCTCAGGACCGAGTGGCGGCGATCAGCTCTTCGATCGCGTCGGCGGCGGCCGGAGCGCCCCCAGCGCTCCGGAGGTCACGCCCGACTGAGCGTGCGGCTTCGCGGTATGGACCGGAGATCACCGCGTCGGCCGCCGCCCGGATCCCTGCCGGCTTCGCGTCACGAGCCTCGATCGTGCGGCCCGCGCCCAGCTCCGCGACCCGTGCCGCGATGATCCCCTGCTCGGGCGACTGCGGATAGAGGAGCAGCGGAACGCCGAGCGCCAGTCCCTCGCTCACACTGTTCATCCCTCCGTGGGTGATGAACAGAGCCGCCCGGCGCAGGACCGCGAGCTGGGGAACGGTCTTCCTGACGATGCAGTTGCCTGGCAGCGGGCCGAGCGAGGCGGGATCGACGTTGAGGCCGACCGACAGGAGCAAGATTTCGTCCCGGTCGGCGAACGCCTCGATGCAGGCACGGAGAAATCGAACGCTCGGCGCTGCGACAGTCCCCATCGAGACGTAGACGAGCGGCGTGTCATCGAGGCTCCGCATGAGCGCCGGATCGGGATCCTCCGTGTCGCGCACGAGCGGGCCGACGAACCGCACCGACTCGTCGAAGCGCTCCGCGTCCGGGAGGAATGAACGTGACGTGTAGACGATGGTCAAGCGGTCGCGAAACAGGAACAGGTCAAAGAGTCCTCCCACCTCGACGTGATAGGTCCGGCGCAGCCGCCGTGCGGCGCGCCGAAAGCGGAGGTAGCCCGGTGCCCCGGCGCTCGCCGCTCGCGCGAACTGAGCCGGTGTGGTGTGCTCCCGAAGCAGGCTCGGGTCGATGGGTAACGCGCTCAGCGATGAAACGCCCGGGATCCCGGTGGCACGGGCTGCCAGGCGCCCCCACGGGCACATCGCGTCGCTGATCACGACCACCGGGCGCTCGCGTCGAAGCTCGGCGATGGAGAAGGGCATGAGATCCTCGGCAGCTCGAGCGAGCACGCCGGCCACCCGAAGGTAATTGGACGGGAGCCGGGAGTGGTCGTAGGTGAGATGCCGACCGTAGCTCCGGAACTCGGCGCCCTGTCGCTCCACCTGGTCTTGGAACCGATCGCCGGTGTAGTAGAGGACCTTGGTGCCGCGGCGGCTGAGCTCGGCTACAAGCGGCAGCGTCGGGTTGACATGCCCTGAGGCCGGCAGGTTGAAGAAGACGAGGCTGTCCGGGCTTCCCTCCCGGTCCACCGGGCGAGTATCGCAGTGCCCCGAGCGACCGCCTCGTGCGCAGGATCGAACCGCGCTAGGGTCGGTCCGTGAGCGAGAGGAGGGAGAAGTTGCTCTCCGAGCGCCTCCGTGACGAGCGCGGAAGACGGGTCGTCTTCGTCTCGCATTGCCTCCTCAACGAGAACACGCGCTACCTGGGCGGCGCCTTCCACTCCGGGGCCGTGCCGGAGATCGGCGAGCTTCAGCGCCTCGGCATCGGGATCCACCAGATGAGATGTCCCGAGCGCCAGGCTTGGGGCGGGACGGTGAAGCGCCTCATGATCCCGGCTTACGGTTCAAAGGGCACGGTCGTCTACCGGTTTCGGGCTCCTCTGCTGCGCCTCTTCGTCTGGTACACGCGCCTGGTCTATTGGCGCCTGGCCCGCGCGGTCGTCAAGGACATCCGGGAGTACCAGCGCTCCGGAGTGCGCGTGGTCGCGATTGTGGGCGTCGGGGCTTCGCCCTCCTGTGGGGTGACGACAACGCTCGACCTCCGCCGCTCGTTCGAGGTGATCGCCGGCTGTCCCGTGGCCGAGCTGAACCGTGAGACCTTCAACCAGCGGGCCATCGTCGATTGCCGCACGGCCGGCGAGGGACTCTTCCTGCGCACGCTCGCCCGGCAGCTCGCTCGGCGCGGGATCACCGTTCCGCTTGCGGAGTACGACCTGGTGGCGGAGATGCGCGGCGCGCCACAGCTCGGCATGCGCGGGTTGATGGGTTCGGGGGCTTAGGAGTCCGTCCTAGCGCTCGATCGGGCCGGGCAGCAGGAAGGGGTACGGCCGCCGCCTGACCCGACGGCGCCAGGCACGATCGAGCCTGCGGATCCGGAGCAGGGCGGCCCAGAGCCGGGCGTCCGAGCGGTAGTGGCGGCGCACCTCGTCCTCGGTGAGCGGCTCGTCCAGGTGTGCGTTGAAGCTGTCGAGGAACGTCGGGAGCCAACCCTCGAGCCGCTCCTTCAGCAGGTTGCCCGCCAGGTCCAGGTAGACCTTGCGGAGATCGCGGTAGGTGTCCAGGATTCCCGGGGCGACGAAGCGGCGTAGCGGCCACCGCAGGATCGCCGGATAAGCGTCCGCGAGCAGGTCGAGGTCGAGCTGGGAGTCGCCCTCGGGCGACCAGATCAGCGGCGTGGAGACGTCGAAGTAGGTGAGCTCGTCGCCATCCCAGGTCCAGTTGGCGAGTTGCGCGTCCAGGCCGAGCCGGGGGCCAACCGCCGCAGCCGCGGCGGAGGCGACGGCCTCGATCAGCGGATGCCCCGCCTCGGGGTCCGCCGGCCGCAGGGTGGTGGTCGCCAGATGCTCGGCCGGGAGCATCGGCTGCACTACGTACCCCGCGACGCTGCCGTCGTGGAGCTCGACGGCGCGCATCTCCGTCTCGACGACCCGCACGCCGGCGGCGCCGAGTGCCTTGAGGTAGTCGTCGAGGGTGGCCCGGTAGGCATCCAGCCGTTCCCGGGAGCGGAACGGGGGAAGTCGCTTGCACGCGAAGCGCCCGCCGCCGGGCGGCCAGCTCAGGACGAGTGAGATCTCCCCGTAACCCAGGACGGGGAGCCCCCTCTCGTCGCCGGACGAGAGGGCAGCCTCGACCAGGTCCTCGAGGCGGCGGAGCTCATCGTCGGAGAGGGCGGCGAGACCGGTCTCCGTGCCGGTCATGACAGCGCGGCGCCGACCGCCGCGGCGATCTCGTCGACCTCCGACTCGCTGACGATCAGCGGGGGCTTGAACTGGGTCACGGAGTGGTCGTGCTCGGCGTACACGGCGAAGACCCCGGAGTCGATCAGCTGCTTGGCGGCCATCACCCCTCCTTGCTCGTGCTCGAACACCAGGCCCATGGTGAGTCCGAAGCGCCGAAGCTCGAACGGCATCTCCGCGAAGGCGTGCTCGAATCGCTGGCCCAGCTCCTCCACCCGCTCCAGGAAGCCGGGCGTCGAGATCTGGTCCATGACCGCGCCGGCTGCGACGCAACCGATCTCCGCACCGCCGAAGGTCGAGACATACGAGAAGGGGTGGCTCTCGAAGAAGGACTCGAGCTCCTCCGTGATCAGGGTGGCGCTGACCGGATAGACGCCGCCGCCGAGGCCCTTGCCGGTGATCAGCATGTCCGGCCTCACGTCCTGCTGCTGGTAGTACCAGGCGGTCCCGGTGCGACCCAGGCCGGTCTGGACCTCGTCGAGGATCAACAGGGCGCCGGCATCCCTGGCGGCCTCGCCGACCTCGCGCAGGTAGCCGGGATCGGGCGGGACGAAGCCAAGCGTCGCCGGGATCGTCTCCATGATCACCGCCGCAGTTTCGGAGTCGATCTCGCCCCGAATGGCCTCGATGTCGTTGAACGGGACGTGTACGAAACCGCTCGGCCCGAACCCGAAGGGCTCGAGCCAGCGGGGGTCGCTGGCGGCCAGTGCGAACCCGCTGGCCCCGTGGTAGCCGCCGAGCGCGGCGACGATCTTGGGCCGGCCGGTTACCGCTCGAGCGAGTCGCAGCGCGAGGTCGACGGACTCGGTCCCAGACGGGGTGAAGACGGCGTGCGTGAGCAGGCCATCGGTGCTCGCCGCGAGTTGCTCCGCCAATCGCGCTCGGTAGCCGCTGACGAGGTGATGGTTGCCGACGTCTACGTGATCCAGGCCCTCCCGCACGGCGGCGACCACCGCTGGATGCCGGTGACCCAGATTGAAGACGCCGCCGTTGCAGTGACAGTTCCAGTACCACCGATCCGAGTAGGCATCGCGGAAGCGGGCGCCCTCCCGCTCCCCGATCACGAGGTCGACCCCGATCGCCTCGAGGGCCCTCGCCTTGCCGCGGTCGACGTGAGAGGCGAAGGCCTCGACCGTCTCCTCGCGCGTGCCATAGGGCTGGCCGGCGGTCGCGCTCTGCGTCTCACCCGGATCTTTCATGGGCGGCCCTCCTGGTCGCTGTGTCCTCACGCTGAACCTAGCGCCTTCATCCTTTCGTGGGCTCGAGCCCTGCGCGGTACGCTCGCCGGGCAATGGCCCTCGACGACCGGCTGGACCTCTATGAGGTCAAGGCGCAGTTCGAGCGCTTCACCGAGTGGCTCGACCTGGGCGAGATCGTCGCCGACCTGGGGTTCCTGCGCCGGGCGCGACGAACGCTGCTGCCCCTGCCACTGATCGACCGACCCGCGCCGATCGACCCCTCGGCGCACCTGCAGCCGTTCCGCTCGCGACCGGTGCCGGAGCTTCAGGGCAAGCGGATCGCCCTGGTGGCCTCTGGGGGCGGCGGGGCGGCCGTGGCTCTCGCAGGGGTGAAGCGCGCCTTCGAGGAGGCGGGAGTCGAGCCGGCCGAGATCATCGGGTGCTCCGGCGGCGCGATCTGGGGCTCGATGTGGGCGGCGGGGATGACCTCCGACGAGATGACGGACTTCTCGCTCTCCTGGCGGCCGGAGGACTACCTGGACATTCAGTGGCTGAAGCTGCCGCGGTTCGCCCTCTCGGCGCTCAGAGGGTTTTCGGGGCTGGCGAAGGGGGAGGCGATCGAACGCCTCTTCGACACGCGGCTGACGAGGATGCCGTGCGGGGAGGCGCCGATTCCGATCACGACGATCGTCTACAACATGGACCTCGGCAGGGTCGAGTACTTCGGGTCGAGGCGCACGCCCGAGGTCACCATCGGCCACCTCGTCCGGGTTGCGATCGCGCTGCCGCTGTTCATCGAATCGGTTTCCGTACGCGGCCATCTCTACGTGGACGGGGGGATCATCGAGAACTGGCCGGCACAGCCGGCGATCGACGCCGGTGACCGCTTCGACCACGTGATCGGCGTCAACCTGATGCTGCCCAAGGGTTTTGAGCCCCGGGACATAAGCGGCTGGCCGGATAGGACCGGCGGCCTGCTGCAGGCGAGCCGACAGCTGCAGCAGGGCTACCACCTCGAATTGGCGCGGCGGGCGAAGGACGAGCTGGGGGAGAAGCTGATGCTGATCGAGCCGATCGACGAGGCGGAGATCCGAGGCGTCTCGTTCTACGACCTGTTTCTGGACCGGACGCAGTGGCCGCGGCTGATCCAGCAGGGCTACGAGTCGGCGACCCGGGTGCTGCAGGATTTCCGCTGAGCCCTCGGCGCAGCTGCGCAGGGGCTCCATACTCTGCGCATGCCAGTTGTCGACGCCGAAGAGCGGCCGACACCAGAGAGCCGCCCTCCCGCGGGGCTCACCGCCCTGATCGAGCGCTTCGACCCAGATGTGATCGACGTGCCCAGCGGCTCAGCGCGCATCCGCCTGGCCGTCGATGGCGAGGGCGAGTGGGACGCGGTGATCGATGAAGGCGCGATCGAGTTGCAGCCGGCGATCGAACGCCAGCCCGACGCCCTGTTGAGCGCCGACTGGGCAACCTGGGAGGAGATCGCGCGTGACGTGCGCGGTGGGATGGTCGCCTTCCGCGAGCGCCGCCTCAGCGTCCGGCAGAATCTGCACCTCGGCGTCGGCTTCCTTGCCGCCACCAGCGCCATAGCCGACGAGCGCCGGCTTCGCTTCGAATCCTTTCGCACCCGGCTCGGCAGGATCTCGACGCTCTCAGCGGGCGAGGGCGATCCCGTGATCTGCGTGCACGGGCTGGGCGCGACCAAGGCCTCATTCCTCCCCACGGTCGCCGCGCTCGCCGACCACCATCGAGTGATCGCGATGGACCTGCCGGGGTTCGGCGATTCCGACAAGCCGCTCGGCGCCCCCTATGACGCTCCCTACTTCGCCGGCGCAATCGAGGCCCTGCTCGACGAGCTGGAGATCGAGCGCGCCCACCTGATCGGCAACAGCATGGGCGGGCGCGTGGCGATCGAGATGGGGCTGCTGCGACCCGAGCGCACTTTGAGAATGGCCCTGCTCTGCCCGGCGCTCGCCTGGTTGCGAAGTCGCCGCTGGCGCTGGCTGCTCCAGGCACCGCTCCCAATGCTCGGCCTGATTCAGCCGGCGCCGCGCGTGATCACCGAGCCGATCGTCCGCAACCTCGTTCCGGGTGGCAAGGACGGCTGGTCTGCCGCGGGCGTGGACGAGTTCCTGCGCTCCTATCTCACCCCGCGCGGTCGGGTCGCGTTCTACGAGGCGGCACGGAACATCTATCTCGACGAGCCGCTCGGCGAACGCGGCTTCTGGAGTCGCCTCGCCCAGATGGCGCCCCGGACACTGTTCATCTGGGGGCGCCACGATCAGCTCGTGCCGCTGGGCTTCAGGAAGCACGTCGAGCGGGCACTTCCCGCGGCGCGTCACCTGGAGCTCGACTGCGGCCACGTGCCGCAGCTCGAGGCACCGAAGCAGACGCACGACGCGATCCGGGAGTTCTTCGCCTGATGACCATCCTGATCGGCCACGGTGGTGCGAGCGCGATCGCTCCGGCGAATACGATCGCATCGTTCGACGCAGCCCAGCGAGCGGGTGTCGACATGATCGAGTTCGACGTCCGGCCGCGGGGATCGCGGTTGCTGGTGGCGCACCTCGCCCCCCAGGCTCGCCGCCGCGGCTGCCTGTCCCTCGACGACGCCCTCGACCACCTCGCGCAGCCGCGCTTCTCGGGGATCGGGTTGAACGTGGACGTCAAGGGCCGGGGCTGCGAGTCGGCGATCGTGGCGATGCTGCGCGGGCACGGCCTGCTGGAGCGCTCCCTGATCTCTTCTCAGTCGGTGGACATCGTCGAAACGGTGCGGACGGTCGCGTCGAATGCCAGGACGGCAATCTCGATCGGCGGATACATCTCTCGCCGCGCCAACCACTGGCACCCGCGCGCCTGGCGTGAGCGGTTGCTGCACGAGCTCGCGGCCGGCCGCTTCGGCGACGTGATGCTGCACCACAAGCTCGTGGAGGCTGAGATCGCGGATGCCATCGAACGACTCGGTCGCCGGCTGTTCGCCTGGACCGTCGACGAGCCGGCGCTGTTCGCGAGGATCGCCGATCTCGGCGTCGCCGGTGTGGCGACAAATGACCCGGCGCGCCTCCGGGCGCCGTATTGACGGGCGTTCAGCCTGACGCACTCCGCTCTAGCGACGCACCTGTGTCAGACGCCGAAGTACCAGCCGTGGTACCGAACTGAGCAAACCTGTTCGGGATCGCGCTTTCTCAGATACGCGAAGAGCTTGCTCATCTCTCACCTCCGGATGGGGATGGAACGGGGCTCCACGAAGCTTGAGTCGCAGCGCGTTCACGTAGATACGCGCGAGCGTCGCGACGGTCATCGGCGGATACCTGAGCAGCAGCCGGAGCATTCGCGTGCGGGTGACCTCGGAGCGGCGCAGTGCCATCGAAGCAACGAATACCTCGCGGCCGTCCTCGTGGTTGCGGATCACAACGCCGAGTCTCTGGCGGGGCCGGGTTACCGAGATCTCGTAGGTCTGGTCCATCGATTGGAACGGGGACACGTGCATGCCCTTCTCGAAGCTGCAGGTGATCGGTTCATCTCCTGCGTGACCGTCCCAGTCCAAGACGTAGGCGGTCCGCTCGCCCCATGGCGTATTCGTCACCTCTGCGATGACGCTGTCGAGGCCGCCGTCAGGCGTATGGAGGAAGAGGAACGAGACTGGGTTGAACCCGACGCCGAGGTAGCGCGGGTTCGCCAGCAGGCGCACGGGCCCCGCCGGCCGGCGGCCGAGACGAGCTTCGACCAGGTTCCGGGCGCGCTCCGCCAGTGAATCGCCGTCCCCGGGGAGATAATCGCCGTCGCGGAAGCGCGCCGGGGCCGGCCGGCGAGCCGACCACAGTGGAATCGCATCGAGGAGGCCGGGAAGCTCCTCGAGATCGAACAGCGGCATGAAGACGCGGTAGCCGAAGGAGTGGGGCGCCACCCCGGCTCGGCGATGCGCAACCCAGCCCTCATAGACGGCGGAGGTCGTCATGCGGCCTCCGCCAGCTGCTCTACGACCGGCTCGGCGAGCTCTCTCACCCGCGTGGGCCCCCCGGCCTTCGGCAGCGGCCCGCGTCCGCCGAGCCTCTCCGCGACCCGCAAAGCCGACCAGACGCCATCCTCGTGGAACCCCCACCGCCAGTAGGCCCCGCAGTAGTGGGTCCGCCTGAGGCCGGAGATCTCTGCCCAGCGGCCCTGCGCGGCCACGCCCTCGGGCGTAAAGACGGGGTGGGCGTAGTCGATCTTGCGGATGACCGTCGCCGGGTCGATCGCCTCGGTCAGGTTGAGCGTGACGAGATAGTCGCGATCCGCGACGAGCGACTGCAGGCGGTTCATGTGGTAGGTCACCGTCGTCCGGCCGGTGGGCCGGTCGATCAGGTGATAGTTCCAGCTCGCCCAGGCGCTGCGCCGCTGCGGCATCAAGCTCGCGTCGGTGTGGAGGACTGCCTCGTTCCGCTGGTAGGGAATCGCGCTGAGGACGTCGGTCTCGGCGGGTGCCGGGTCGGCGAGCATTCGGAGCGCGACGTCGGAGTGCACGGCGATCACGACCTCATCGAAGCGCTCGCACGAGTCATCGAGCGCGATCACCACCCCATCTGGCGCGCGGTGGATGCGCCGGACCGGTGCGCAGAGGTTGACCCGGTCGAGGAACGGCGCGATCAGCGCCTCGACGTAGCGTCGGGACCCTCCCGTAATCGACCGCCAGGAGGGCCTGTCCCGGAGTTGTAGAACGCGATGGTTGTCGAAGAACTCGGCGAGGAAGCCCGCGGGAAACCTCCACATCTGCGCCGGGTCCGCCGACCACACGGCCGAAGCCTGCGGGACGAGTAGCCGCTCGATGAAGTAGTCCGAGTAGCCGCCGTCCGCTAGGAAGCGACGGAGCGACGGCCCTCGTCCGCCGCTGCCGACCAGCTTGCGGGCCTCGCGGTTGAAGCGGACCAGATCGCGCAGCATGCGGTGAAAGCGCGGGTCGAGCGCGTGCGCCGGGCGCGCGAACAACCCCCGTGGCCCGGTGGTCGCCCACTCGAACCCACCGCGGCCGTCCGATACGGAGAAGCTCATATCGATCGGCTGCGAGACGACCCCGAGCTCGGCCAGCATGCGCTCGAAGTTCGGGTAGTTGAGCTCGTTGAAGACTATGAAGCCCGTGTCGACCGGCAGAGGGCCAGCGGGGGTCTCCACCTTGATCGTGTTCGTGTGCCCACCGGGATAACCGCCCGCCTCGAACACCTGGATGTCGTGACCCGCGCGGTGAAGCTCCGCCGCTGCGACGAGGCCGGAGACGCCGGCTCCGACGACGGCGATGCGCTTGTGATCGGCGCTCCGCCTCACCGCTGCACATGGACCACAGGCCCACCAAGCTCCGGATTGCGTAGCCGCTCGCCCAACCCCTCCCGCGCGTCCTCCCCAATGCGGTTGAAGATCCCGCGCAGAGGCAGGTCGAGGAGTCTTCGAATCCCGCGGAGCCTGAGGTCGGCGTCCCAGGTCACGCTGCTGGCGGTCGGCCCCAGCGGGTCGATCCGCGCCTCGTCGCGGACCACGACGGAGTCGGTCTCGGCGGCGAAGACGACGCGGTGCGGCGGATCGACCTCGACGATCCGGTAGGGAAGCGTGATGCTGCGGCCGCGGAACCTCACCTCGAGCCGATAGCGCGCGTCCTCGGTGCGCGGCTCTCCTCCGACCAGCTCCACCTCGTTGACGCTGGGATCCCATTCCTCGGCGGATCGCAGGTCCGCCAGGTAGTGCCACACCTCCTCCGCGCTGTGAGGTGCTTCGACCGTTCCGATGTATCTCGCCATCTCGTCTTCCTTTCTCTCGCTGGTCAGCAGATCGCGGCGGTTCTCGGGGACTCCGAGACGGTGCAGAGGCGCTCGCACTCCCGCCAGAGCCCTTCTCGGTCCTCGGCCGTCTCCCGCGTCGAGGGGAGGCGGTGCTCGGGTCGCGGCGCGCGGTCCTGCCAAAAGGCGCCGGTCGCCGGCTCGAGCTTCGGCTGGGTCCCGAGCCAGACGATCGTGTCGGCGCCCTGGCGCGCGTCGCGCAGCAGCGGGCGCATCACCCGCCGGAACCGCGGCAGTGAGGTCCTGAGGCCGGCGGTGTCGACCCAGCCGGGATGCATCGCGTGGAAGGCGACGCGATCGGCCGGAAGGCGCTCCGCCCAGGCGCGGTTGAGGGCGACCTGCGCGCGCTTCGTGTGGGCGTAGAAGCGCGCGCCGTCGAAAGGCTCATTCTCGAGCTGAAGATCGTCGGCTCGCAGGCGGGACGTGTACATACCGCCCGAGGAGACGGTGATCACCCGCGACGGCGCAGCCGCGAGCAGGGCCGGGAGCAGCAGCGAGGTGAGCAGGAATGGGCCGAGGACGTTGGTCGCAAACGTCAGTTCGACGCCGTCCGAGGTGTGGGTTCGCTCCCGGGGAAGCACCCCGGCGTTGTTGACGAGGAGATCGAGGCGGGCGACCCGCGCCTGGAAGCTCTCGGCGAACCGCCTGACCTCCGAGAGATCGGAGAGGTCGCAGAGCTCGAGACTGACGACGCCCCCTGACCCCGAGAGCCGCGAATCGATCCGGTCGATCGCCTGTTCCGCCCGGTCGTGATCACGGGCCAGCATGTGCACCGTCGCGCCCGCGGATGCGAACCCCTCGCAGGCAGCCTCGCCGACGCCAGAGCTGCCGCCGGTGACGAGTACGGTCCGGCCGCTCAGGTCGCTCCCCCCGGCGGCATCTTCCCAGTGCAGGCCTCGCGCACCGTAGCCGAGGCGGGAATAGCCCGGGACGACCGCGAGGTCGAGAGCCCGATCGATCCGTCCCGTCATCGCGACGCTCCCTCCGGCTCGCGTGAGACCTCGAGTGCGGCCTGATCGCCGAAGACTCGGCGTCCCTGCTCGAACTGGGTGCGGTCGCGTCGTTCGTTGACGATGCCCCAGGCGAGCAGTCCCAGGGCTCCGCAAACCAAGGCGAAGACGACGACCCCGTAAAGGAAGATGCCGATCATGGGGCCGCCTCGGCGGATGAGCCGTCGGGCGGATCCGGAACGCGACGGGGAGCGAGGAACGCGCCCAGAGCGAGGATCGAGGGCACCCAGAGCCCGACGAAGATGCCGTCCGTGTGCTCGCCGGTGAAGTAGAGGACTACCGAGAGCCCGAACGAGAGCAGGGCCGCCGCCAGGAACAGACCTCTGGCTGCGAGCGTCCTTCCTCCGTGATCCAGGTTCATCGCGTTCTCCTTCTGTCTAGTTCTCATCAAGGGTTTGTCTAGAGTTGACGAGGCTGGTTGTAACAGGTAACCTGCGTGCTGTCAAGAGTCTGTCCAATGTCTGTCCCACCCAACACACCTGATCGAGGACCGCTCGTCCGCATCGGCGAGCTCAGCCGGCGCACCGGCGTCGGGGTGGACACGCTGCGGGCATGGGAGCGGCGGTATGGCCTGTTGCGGCCGCAACGCAGCTCGGGCGGCTTTCGCCTCTACGGGACGAGCGACCAGGAGCGGGTCGGCGCGATGAAGGCCATGATCGACTCGGGCGTCTCGGCCGCCGAGGCCGCGCGACTGGCGGTGTCGCGGGCATCACCGGCGGCGGAATCCGGCGTGGGCGAGGGCGGGGGCGACCACGCCGAGCGGCTGGCCGCCGCCCTCGACCGCTTCGACGAGGCCGACGCCAACGCGATCCTCGACGACGCGATCGCGCGCTTCACGGTCAACACCGTCGCGAGCCGCGTCCTGCTGCCGGTGCTGCACGAGATCGGCACACGGTGGGAGAGCGGTGAGGTTTCAGTCGCGGAGGAGCACTTCGCGACCGCCCTCCTGCGCGGGCGAATGCTGGCTCTGGGCCGCAACTGGGGAGCCGGGGGTGGGCCACTTGCGGTGCTCGCCTGTCCGCCAGGCGAGCAGCACGACCTCGGCCTGATCGCCTTCGGCCTCGTGCTGCGGGAGCGTGGCTGGCGCATCGCCCTCTTGGGCGGCGACACGCCGATCGAGACGATCGCGGACGCTGTGGCGAAGCTCGCCCCGAATGCTGTGGTGCTCGCCGCAGTGACCCGGGAGCCGTTCGAGGGCGTCGCCGATCAGATCAGGGCGCTCACGGCCGCAACGACGGTGCTGATCGGTGGCGAGGGTGCGGGCGAGGAGCTCGCGGAGCGCCTCGGCGCCCAGGCCCTCCCGCCCGATCCGGTCAGTGCAAGTGCGGGTATGCCCAGGGCGGGATGACCGCCGACGCTCGCACAGCCCTGGTCACCGGTGCCACCGGTTTCATCGGTGGCAGGCTGGCGAACGCCCTGGCCGATGACGGCTGGCACGTCCGTGCCCTGGTCCGCGACCGCGGGCGGGCGGAGGGCCTCTCCGATCGCGGCGTCGAGCTCTTCGAGGGGGACGTCCTGGACGCCGATTCGCTTCGGGGCGCCGGGGACGGGGTGGAGGTCGCCTACTACCTGGTCCATGGCATGGGACGGGGCGGCGAGGGGGATTTCGAGGAGCGGGAGCGCGAGGCGGCGCGGAACTTCGCGGAGATGGCGAAGCGCGAGGGGGTTGGTCGCGTCGTCTACCTGGGCGGCCTCGGGGACAAGCCGCGCTCCAAGCACCTGCGGAGCCGGGCGCAGACGGCGGAGATCCTCGGCGAGCACGGTCCCCCGCTGACCTACTTCCGGGCGGCGATGGTCGTCGGCGCCCGCAGTGAGTCGTACCGAACGCTCCGCTATCTGGTCCAGCGGCTGCCGGCGATGATCGCGCCCGCCTGGCTCTCCACGCCCACCCAGCCGATCGCCGTCGACGACGTGATCGCCTACCTCCGCCGAGCCCCGGACCTCGAGGAGTCGGAGGGACGGGAGGTTCAGATCGGCGGCCCCGACGTCCTCTCCTATGGCGACATGCTCGACCGGATGGCCCATGCGCTCGGGATCCAGCCACGCCCGAGGGTCCCGGTCCCGCTGCTCACGCCCCGGCTCTCCTCGCTGTGGATCGGCCTGGTCACCCCCGTCGATGCCGGGGTCGCACGGCCCCTGATCGAGGGCCTGTCCACCCCGACGACCGTCACCGATCCTTCCGGAGCGTCCCCCTTCGGCATCGAGCCCGTCCCGTTTGCGGAGGCGCTGCGGCGGGCACTGGCCGAGGACCCCGAGATCTCCGCATCCGGATGAGGGCCGAGCTACGGGTCCATCCGGACCGGCTCGGCAAGGTGCCGCGGACGGGAGCGGTGGAGTCCGTTCAGGAGGCGGAGCTCTGGCTCGACGGGCCTGCCTCGCGGGTGGTGAGCCGAAGCTTTCTGGAGTGGGCGGCCCACGCCTACTGGCGGTTGATTACGCGGTTCACCCTCGGCCTGATCAGGATCACCTCCGACGGCGGCGATCAGTGCGTCGTGCTGCTCGGACGACCGCTCGTACTCCTGCGCTTCCACGCGCCGGAGTACGAGGTCTCCGGCCGGGAGGGTTCCGTCAGCTGGCGGATCAAGCGCGGACTCCTGGTCTCGAGAGAGGGCCGGGATCGGGGAACGTTGTGCCTATCGGTGTCGGCCATGGAGCGGTCCGAGGGTGGCTGCGGCGTTCACGTGCGGATGGCGGTTCAGAACTTCTATCCGTGGCTGCGCGGCACCGGGCCGTTCGCGCGGGTCGGCGTCTGGATCTACGCGCAGACCCAGCAGCGCATCCACCGGGCGGTTACCCGCGGGTTCCTGAGACGGCTCGCGAGGACCGCCGCGAACGCCCGGCCACAGCCCCCGTCCGCCGAGGGCCAGGGCGGCGAGCGCGATCCCCGTGGGCGGCCAGACCGCCGTCACGCTCTCGTTGGAAAAGGCAAGGCCCAGCCCGAGCTTCGCCGAGGCGAAGTACGCCAGCGTCAGGACCAGTGCCCATCCGGAGGCTGTGAGCCTCCCTGATCGGATCGGCGCGGTGATCACACCGCGCTTGAATCTATCCGGCTTTCGCGCCGGACGAGCGACCCTACACGCGGGCGAGAGGGCCGCGCCGGGGGTTTATCGCCGCAAATACGGGTAACTGCTGCGCGCAGGTAACGATTCGCACGGATGCGAAAGGAGGGGTCGGAAATGGCCCAGACGAGTACCAAAAGGAATTCGCAGGCTCGCCGCAGGACGACGGGACGGTCGAACGGCTCGGGCCGATCGGCAGCCTCCTCTCGGGGCTCGAGCTCGACGCGAAACCGTCAGCAGCGAAATGGAAGCAGCGCAGCGAAGAGCGGGAGGTCGGGAGCCGCGCGAAGCAGCTCGCGGACCACTGCCCGCTCCCGAAGGCAGCCGCGGCGCTCTGGTGGGACTGCACGGGCAGATTCCGTCAAGCAGGTTGCGTCAAAGGGCAAGAACGCCGTCGCCGAGGGAGCTCAGAGGGGTGGGAAGGCGATCTCGACCGTTGCGGGCAAGGTGAAGGGACCGGCACTGGCGGGCGGAGCGGCTCTGGCGGGGTTGGCGGGTGGCATGGCTGTGCAGTCGAAGCGCGACTCCGGGCGCAAGGTCCTGGGGATGCGGCTCGGCAACGGCGTGGACAAGGCCGGCAAGAACCTCGCCGACGCCGGCCAGCGCGTCGGCCGGTTCACCGAGAACCTCGGCGAGTTTGCGACCGAGATGCGGAAGACGCGTGAGGCGATCGACAATCGAGCGAAGCACCGCTCCCCGATTGAGGTCCTGTTGCAGGCTCTGACTGCGCGACGCTGAGTGCAGTCGCAGGTTCGATCCCGCACCCCTGCCACGAGAGGCCCGGAAATTCCGGGCCTCTCGTCTATTCGAAGGCCTAACGCTTGTTTGGCCAAGCCCTAACCCGCGACGAGGAGGATGCGTGGCATGAAAACCAGAATCCACAGCAAACGCATCTCGCGGCTGGCGGCCGCCCTGCTGTCGGCGGCGGTGCTCGGCTCAGCGCTGGCGCCCGCAGGGGTCTGCAGCCAGCCAGGCGAACCATGGAGTCGGCGCGAAGGCGAGCTCCCGAGCCGACGACAAGTGCCGGCAGATCAAGAACAAGAAGAAGCGCAAGAAGTGCATCGCCAAGCATGAGGGCGCCAACCATCACTGAGCGGGCCGCTGACGCGGCCCTTTCTCTTTGGTGACAATCCACGCTATGAGTCACCAGCGGGCGCGAGCCTCAACCCGCGCATCGCGGGCTTTGCTCGTCCTCGTGGCGGCGAGCATCGCGTTCCTCGCCGGCCCTGCCCCGGCGCCAGCCAGCCCGAACGCTCTGAGGGCCCTGATCGTCGAGGCGCTGTGCAACCCGAGCACACCGGCGGCCACCTTGCGCGATCAGATCCTTGGGCAGTCAGGAGCCACGGTCCAGCTGTTCGACGGGGCCGCCGCGACTGCGAGCGTTGCGCAGCTCAGCTCCTACGACGTCGTCGTGGCGATCGGAGACTGCAGCTGGCTTGCACCTGTGGCGATGGGCGACAACCTCGCCGACTTCCAGGACGGAGGAGGCGTCGTCGTCGCAGCGGGCGCTGACTGGCGGGCCGGCGCGGGCGGCAGGCTCTTCGGCCGCTGGATCTCGGCCGGCTATTCGCCCTACGCAGTCGGCTCCAGCACGGCCTTCGCGTACGACACCGTGGGCTGGCAGGACTCGGCCAGCCCCCTTCTGTCCGGGATCCCGAGCTTCCAGGACGATGAGGGGGGAAGTCCCCTGTCGGCCTACTACCGCGACTCAGTGTCACTGGCCGGGGGCGCCGGGGAGATCGCCAGATGGACCGATGGCACACCGGCGGTGGCCGTCAAGGGCCGCGCCGTGGGCCTCAACGCCTATGTCGGCGACCACTACGGCTCGTCCGCCTGGAGGGGCAACTTCGGTGCGCTCGTCGTCAACGCCGCCGAGGCCCTTGGACGCCACACCCTGACCGTCGGCAAGCGGGGAAACGGACGGGGCGTCGTGACAAGTGCACCTCTCGGTATCAGGTGCGGCAAGAACTGCAGGGCGGACTACGTCAACGGCACGGAGGTGACGCTCACGGCGACGGCGCTCAGTCCTGCCCGGTTCACCGGTTGGACCGCGCCCGGGTGTGACCGCATGCCGACCTGCACGGCTGCGATGAACGCCCCGACGACCATCGCCGCCAGATTCATCGCCTGCGTCGTGCCCGAGCTGAAGGGCATCCGCCGCAAGGCCGCCGCGCGCCGGCTGAGGCATTCACATTGCCGCCTCGGAAGGATCAGGGGCAACGGCAAGACGGTCACGAATCAGAGCCTGAAGCCCGGCACCGTGCGGAGGCCGGGCCGGAAGGTCAAGTTGAGGCTCGGCTAGACGAGTCCCTCGGGCAGCATGAAGGTGGCCGGAAGTGTGAGGCTGTCTGGCGCAGCCCTACCCAAGGAGAGAAATGGCAGACAGCGTCTATCGAGTCACCGAAGTGGTCGGCGTCAGCTCCGATTCGTGGGAGCAGGCGACGAAGAACGCCGTTGAGAAGGTCAGCGAGACTGTGCGCGACCTGCGGATCGCCGAGGTCGTTCGCCAGGACGTGACGATCGACAGCGGAAAGGTCTCCGAGTTCCGCATCCGGCTCGGGGTCTCGTTCAAGTACGACACGGGCGGTTCTTGAGGCCTGAACCCGAGGAGCAGAGGCATCTCATATAGCAACCGGAAAGGCCCGCTCCGGCGGGCCTTTCGTTTTCCGACCTTGGAGGGCTGACTCGAGTGCGAGTGTGGGACGAGGCCTAAGCGGACGAGAGGACCTGGTCGGCCGCGCGCTGTCCGCTTCGAAGCGCCCCCTCCATCAGCCCGTGCCATTCGCCGGCCGTGTGCTCGCCGGCAAAGACCAGCGGGCCGATCGGCCTCACCAAGTCGTCGTCGCGAAGCGGCGATGAGAGGCTGCGCGCCGAGTAGGAGCCCCGCACCCACGGGTCGTCGTGCCAACTCGACAGCATTGCGCTGCCGGGTTCGGGATCCAGGTCCGCGCGCAGCGCGACCAGTGCCGCGACCCAGCGCTCGACCCGGTCTGAGCCACCGAGGGCATCGATCGCTGACCTCGTGCCCGTGTAGCCGACCAGGAAGGGAGCGGGCTCACCGTCCGCGCCCAGCTGGGTGTAGGACCAGAAGTGTCCGGCCACGGACATGATCGCGCTCGGCGGCGCAGGGGAGCGGAGGCGCAGGAAGACCTTCGAGTTCTGGCCGTAGGTGACCGTGCGCAGGGCATCGGCGGTCGCACCCTCGAGTGGAGGGTCGAACTCGATCTCGGCGAGCGGCGCGGTGGGGATAGCGATCACGACCGCGTCGGCCTCGATCTCATCGTCATCCGTTGCGATATTCACGGTGCCCGGCGACCAGCGCACCCGCCGCACTGGCGAGGCGAGGTGCATCGCAGCGCCGAGCTCGGCCGCGAGCGCCTCGGCGAGCCGCATGTTTCCCCCGTTCAGCGTGTGGTTCTCGAAATCGCCGAAGGTCGACGCTCCCTCGTCCAGCACCGAGGCCGCGAGGTCGTCAGGGGGATGGCCGTTCGAGATCGCCACCCGGGTCCGAATCAGCGCCTCGACGGGCGCGTCCAGGCCCAGCGCGGCGATCGCGTCGGCGGCGCTCGCGGCGTTCGCCGGCGCGCCCCCGGCGAGCCGCTCGAAGGCGGCCTCGAGACCAGCCTGGGGCACGGCCTCCCCGCCGATGGAGACTCGCCGGCCGTAGGGCGTCCCCTTGAGCACCAGCGGGATCCCGAAACGCTCGGCCAGCCCCTTCATCACGTCGTACCCGGGCAGGATGAACTCGGCGCCGCGCTCGACGATCGCCCCATCGCCGAAGGGAACCGACCAGACGCGGCCCCCGACCCGGTCGCGCGCTTCGAGCACGGTCACCTCAGCGCCGCCGGCGAGCAGGGCGTCGGCCGCCGCGAGGCCCGCAAAGCCTGCGCCGATGACGACGATCCGCTTCACTCCTCGTAGCCTCGCTCATCCTTCACGGTCCTCATCCTCCCAAGCGGCGGGCTTGACGGGCAGCGAGGAATGCCGCCCCCGACGTGGCCCGCCACGCGCGTGTCCGGCTCGGCCTCCTTCCTGGCGTCCGGGCCACCGCGAGGCACTCCTCGAAACTGGGGCCGGCGAGCTTCGCGCCCAGGTTAGGCGGCACGGCTCCCTCCGCACGAACGGCAGCGGGTCGTTTCGACAGCCATTGCGAAGCGGTACTTCTGCGTTAGTGGACCTATCAACGCCCTAGACTGGGCGCGTTTTGGCGTCCGGGATCCGAACTTCGGCTTTGGCACCCGTGACGTTGCTTCTACTCGCGGCGCTCGTCTTCCCAGCCGGCGGCGGTGCCGCCAATCGAATCGATCGGAGCAACGGCGGTTCCTCGAATCTGCTCGCGCGGGAAAGTGCGTCGGCGTGCAACCGGCTTCAAAGGAAGCTGAGGCGGCAGAGGAGCGGGCTCGCCCGGGCAGGCAACAAGACGAGACGGGCGGTGATTCGGGGCAACATCAGGGTCTCCAAGAGGCTCCGCAGGCTGGCCTGCCATCCTCAGCCGCCCCCTCGACTTCCCCGGGATTTCCGGGGTAGCGGTCGCTATCTCGTTCCGGATCTCGGCTTGAACGTTCCGTTCACCTGGCGGGGAAGCGGTGGCAACAGTCAGATGATCGCCGGAGGTGAGAACTATCCGATCTATTTCACAAATCTGATCTTCGGCAACTCCCTCTACACGATCACCTACAGATGGCCCGGTGTGACGGATCATCCTTGCTCTCGGATCCCAGGGTTCAACCTGGACCAGCTGAACGAGATCTTCAGCACCGCGGCGTACGTCGGGCCGGAGATCTTGAACAGAAACAGGCCTCGCTACGTGAACCATTTTCGGCTCGCTAGCGCTTTCCCACAGGGGCCTCCGGGGCTCTTTCCCAGGATCCCGTTAGCCGAGGCCGACATCTACGTTGATGAGAGGAATCCAGGGACGTTTTGGAGGGTGCTGCACTTCGGTTTCCAGAATCTCTACGACCCGAACCTGGACGAGTGGATCCACATGCACACCTTCAAGCAGCACACCGCCGGAGGGGTGACACTTCCGCCGACGTGCCCGCTGCCGACGTCATGACCTCGAGCGATCGAACGTGGATCGGGGTCCTAAGTTCTGGCTAGACCAGTGACCCGATTCTGGATCAGAGCATTCCCATATGAGCGCCGACGCGGGCGGAGGGCTCCATTAGGCTTGCTTCCCCATTCGAAACGAGGAGAAGAGAGGCGAGATGAGGATTGGCGACGAGGCACCGGACTTCGAGGCAGAGACCACCGAGGGCAAGATCAAGTTCCACGACTGGATCGGCGATGGCTGGGCCGTCCTGTTCTCACACCCCAAGGACTTCACGCCGGTCTGCACGACCGAGCTCGGCTACATGGCGAACGCGAAGCCCGAGTTCGACAAGCGGGGCGTGAAGATCATCGGCCTCTCCGTGGACCCGAGCGAGAAGCACAAGGAGTGGGCCAAGGACATCGAGGAGACCCAGGGCACGGCGCCCAACTATCCGATCATCGCCGACTCGGATTACAAGGTCTCCAAGCTCTACGACATGCTGCCGGGTGATGTCGAGGGCGACCCTGCCGACCGCACTCCCGCGGACAACCAGACGGTGCGGAACGTGGTGGTGATCGGCCCGGACAAGAAGGTCAAGCTGATCCTGGCCTACCCGATGACCACGGGCCGGAACTTCGACGAGGTGCTGCGGGTGATCGACTCGCTGCAGCTCACCGCCAAGCACAAGGTCGCGACGCCGGTCAACTGGAAGCAGGGCGAGGACGTGATCATCGCCGGCTCGGTCTCCGACGAGGAGGCCAAGGAGACCTATCCGGACGGGTGGGAGTCGCCGAAGCCCTACATCCGGATCGTGCCGCAGCCGCACTGACCGACCAGGGCCCCTGGAGACAGGGACCCTCCCGCGTCCCCCTTCCCCCATAGGATGGATTTCGGTGGGAGAAGGAGATCTGAACGTCGTGTCGGCGGCCAGGCGACCCGGCCTGCCCCTTGCCATGGCCGCGATCGGGGTCGCGCTGGCGCTCGGGAGCCCCGCCGGAGCGCTCGCGGCTCCCTCGGGCGGCGGGCTGGCGATCTCACCCGCACCGAACACGCCGGACGCCTCTCCGGGGACCCAGATCAGCGTGCTCGGCGTGCCGAGGCGCTCGATCCGCGGGGTCAGCGTCACGGCAGCGTCGACCGGCCCGCACTCCGGGCGCCTGCTCGCCTACTCGGGACACCGCGGCGCGAGCTTCGTCCTCGACCAGCCCCTGGCCCAGGGCGAGTCGGTCTCGGTCGCGATCCGGATCCGGGGCCGGAAGCCGATCGACTACGGGTTCACCGTCGCCACGCTGGGCACGACCCAGCCGCCGCTCAACCTGAACTCCACGCAGCCCGACAAGCTCGACCACTTTGTCACCGAGCCGGGCCTCACCCCGCCGAAGATCACGGTCAACAAGACCTCCAAGAAGGCGCGCGGCCATGGCGACGTCCTCCTCGCCCCGCTGCCGTCGCCTGTCGTCCATCCCGAGAGCAACAACACGGTGACGATCAAGCCCGTGGGCCCCGGCGGGCCGATGATCGTGGACGGCGGCGGCAACCTGGTCTGGTTCAGGCAGCTGACGCGACCTGAGGTCGCTGCGAACCTGCGGCTGCAGAACTACCGCGGCCGCAAGGTCCTCACCTGGTGGCAGGGCACCGTCACCCCGTCCGCGTTCGGCGTTGGCGGTGGCGTGATCGCAGACCACTCCTATCGGGTGATCAAGGTCGTGCACGCGGGCAACGGGTACCCCATGGACCTGCACGAGTTCCAGCTCACCAAGGAGGGGGACGCCCTCTTCACGGTCTACTCGCCGATCCGCGTTCACCTGCCGGGGACCCCCGCGGGGACCCTCTCGCCACTGCTCGACGCGATCGTTCAGGAGGTCGACATCCGGACCGGGCTGGTGGTCTGGGAGTGGCACTCCTACGGCCACATCCCGCTCGAGACCTCCCAGGCGACGCCGCAGAACAGCGCCTCGTATGACGCCTTCCACATCAACGCGATCCAGCCGCTGGCGGGCGGCCGGGTGCTGATCTCGGCGCGCGACACCTCCGCCGTCTACAAGGTCGACCGGGCCGGCGGCCGGATCCTCTGGACCCTGGGCGGCAAGGCGAGCAACTTCCGGCTCGGTCCCGGCGCCCAGTTCTACTTCCAGCACGACGCGCACATGTTGAGCAACGGCCGGATCGGCATGTTCGATGACGGGGCGGGGCCGCCGCAGCTGAATCCGTTCTCCCGGGGGCTCATCCTCCAGCTCAACGCCAAGCGCCACAAGGCGACGCTGGTCAGGCAGTTCGCCCGCTCGGCCGACACCTCGGCTCAGAGCGAGGGCAGCCTCCAGCGGATCCCGGGAGGCAACGTCTTCGTGGGCTTCGGCTCGACGCCCTTCTTCTCGGAGTTCTCCCAGCGTGGACGGCTGCTCTTCGACGCGAGCCTGCCCGTGGACGACGGCAGCTACCGGATGTATCGCTTCCCCTGGACGGCGACGCCGAGCACGCCCCCGGCCGTCGCGGCGCAGCGGACGGGCCCATCCGGCGTCTCCGTCTACGCGAGCTGGAACGGGGCGACCAAGGTCGCCAAGTGGCGGATCCTCGCCGGCCCGAGCGCCGGCGCCCTCACGCGGGTTGCGACGGTCCCCAAGCGGTCCTTCGAGACCCGGGTCGACCTGAACACCACGGCGACGACGTTCGCCGTTCGCGCCCTCGACTCGAAGGGGCGCGTGCTCGGCCGGTCAGGCGTGGTTCCGGCCTCCTGAGGCTGATCTCGGAGTAGACCCGGTCAGCGCCGCTTCTCCCCGGAGCCGAGGCCCCCGCGCCGGGCTAATTTGGCGCAATTAGCGATCTTTTTTCCAACAGGGACGTACCCTTTTCTGGGATCGGGTCGCTATAGGGATAGCTGACGACTCGATCACGGAGGATCGAATGTCACAGGGGAATCAGGGGCGAGCGAAGTTGGACCGACCTTCCTTCGCGGTTCGCAGCGAACGGGGCAATGGGAACCAGCGGATCCGCCTTCTAGGCGAGCTCGACCTGTCGGTGACCGGCAGCGTCGATCGCGAGATGCGCCGCGCGGAGGCGAGCGACGCCCCGCGGATCGTGCTCGACCTCGATGAGCTCGACTTCCTGGACGCCTCGGGGGTCCACCTACTGCTCCATCTGAGCGCCATGTCGGAGGCCAACGGCGATCGCCTGCGCATCATCCCGTCCCGCTCTCCTCAGGTGCGACGCATTCTCGAGCTGACCGGGGCCGGCGACGCGCTGCCCATGCTCGACTGAATCCGCAGCACGCCTCTCACGCCGCGTCGAACCTCCCCCTAAGGTGTTCGGGGGGGTAGGAGTGTTCGTCCGAAGAAGCTCGATCGCGGTTCTCGTCTCGCTCGTGGCCCTGATGGTCGCGTTTCTGGCCTGCTCGGCGAACGCCGACGCCTTCAGCCGCAGCCAGGCACGCTACGTGCAGGCCGCGAACAAGGGCGTCAAGCAGACGCGCCACTGGTGGAACCGCGGCAGGCACTGGTACAGCTCGGTGCTCGGGGGATCGCAGACGGCCTCGCTCTGGGGGGTCGTGCCGCTCTTCGAGGCCCTGGCGGGTCTGCAGACCGCCGCGCCGTCGGCCAAGCATCTCCACAACCTCAACCGCTTCGCCTGGGGCGCCCAGCGCTACCTCAATCCGACGCTCGTGCCGGTGCCCGGATTCGGGTCCAAGCCCCACCAGCACGAGCCCGGCACGACGACCTGGTTCGACGACAACGGCTGGTGGGGCCTGGCGTTCCTCGATGCCTATCGCGCCACGGGGAACGGCCGGTACCTGGCCGACGCCGAGATCGCACAGAACTTCATCAGCGTCTCCGGCTGGGACACGACGCCGGGGCGGCCGGGAGGGCTCTGGTGGAACACCAACCACAGCTTCTACGCGGGGGAGAGCCTGGGTTCCGGAACCCTGCTGTCGGCGCGCCTCTTCGCGATCACCCACGACAAGCACTACCTCGACGACGCGATCAAGTTCATCGACTGGGCCAACGTCTGGCTGGTCGACCCGACGACCGGCCTGTACGCCCGCCTCCGTAAGCCCGGTACCTACGGAAACGTCACGACCGACGGCTCTGCCACCGTGGGCGGCACATCCAGTGCCCAGGCGACCGCCGCCGACGCCCAGGCCCTCGACGCGAACCCAGACGAGGCGGCAAAGCTCGAGGCCGCCGGCGATCCCACCCCCGCGCCGGGTGAGGCGCAGGCGTCGAACAACCACCCGCCCTTCGCGGCCTCGCCGATGCCCTACGTGAACGGCCCGATGATCCTCGCCCACCGGATCATCTGCGACGAGACCGGCAGGAAGTCCTACTGCCAGCGCGCCGAGCAGCTCGCCAACGCCACCCTCAGCGTCTATCGCCGCTTCTGGATGGGGCCGCAGTTCGACTTCTGGTACGCGCGGACGATGCTCGAGTTCGCCAAGGACGACCCCAACGGCAACTGGTACGGGATCGCTCAGCGCAGCGCGCGCAGTGCTCTACACCGGGCCCATGACAAGCACGGCCTCTATCTGCGCACCTGGTACGGGAAGAAGGCGTCGAGGGCCAGCGCCCCGAAGGGCAGCCTCCAGCTGCACGCGGCGAATGCGGCGCTCTTCGCGTGGATGGGCGCGCTGGGCCGCTAACTGACGGCCCCCAGATGACCGGTGCCGGTGTGTCCTAGGGGCCGGCCGCCGCGAGCGCGACCAAAGCCAGGGCGATGCCGAAAATGGCTCCGATCGTGTACGCGAGGACGAGACGTGCGCCCCGAATTCGGTCCGTCGCCAGGTGATCGATCAACGTGCCCATGCCAACCTCTCTTTCTCGGGCCTACGGGGTTAGCTGACGGGCTCGCGCCGAAAGAGTGCGCTACGGATAGACCGATTCGCCCACGGAGCACTTGCTCCAGTTGGTTCCCCCGTTCGCACTTTTCATCAACGGCGGCCACAAACACCGCCGCCGAACAATGCGATTCGGCAGGTGCAGTTGCGAAACCCGTACCCGATCGGCACAGGTTGAAACCAGGCTAGTGAGGTTGGCGGTTGCCTGCGCCGGTTAGGCGGCCTTGCGCAGCTTGCCGTCGCGCTCGAGTTCCTCGCGGACCTTGCGCACGTGGCCGGTGGAGCAGTTGGCGCGCTTGGCGATCACGCCGTCGGGCTCCTCGGGACTGCGGCGGAGCTCGAACTCGAGCAGAGCCTGGCGCCTGGAAGCCCAGCCGTCACCGTTCGCGCCGATGGTCGCCTTCTCGACGGCCTTCTCGCGCTGGCAGTGCAGACAAAGCCACTGGCCGCCGGCCTTGGTCCAGCCCTCGGGTCGCCGGGGTGTGGACTTGCTGCCCGCGGCATAGCGCACGGTCACCTCGCAGCCGGCGCAGGTCCAGCGACGTGTGCGGGGCGCGCGAGCGCGCGTTCTGGGGGCGGTTGTGGTCTTGGACATGAGTTACCTCCGCGGTCGAGTGCTGCGTTCGCGAAGGCTGCCTTGGGTGGAAGAACTGCGCGAAAACGCTGCAAATGCCGGGTTTCCATGCCCCGGCGGGGAAGTACATATTAGCAGATGCTGAAATACCTGCAAATAGCGTCTTTTTGGGCCAAATGGGGCGATTTCACCTCTCGGTGACGCAATGGGACCGGTGAAACCGGTACGAATACCCGCCCCGTGCTTGGCGTCGAATCCAGCACCGATTCCGGTGCGCGGCTGACCTCGCGATCTACCTGGGCGCTGATCGGCGCCCTGATCGCGCTCGTCGGCGCGCTCGCCCTCTGCCTGGACCGTTTCCACAACGGCGACTTCTACCTGTCGCTGATGAGCGGCCGGTTCGTCGCCCAACACGGTGTCGCCACCCACGATCCCTTCGCGACGATCTCCCAGGGTGGGACCTGGCTGAACCAGCAGTGGCTCTCGGAGCTCACCTTCTTCCGCGTCTCGCAGGTGCTCGGCCCCACCGGCTTGACCGTGCTCTACGCGGTGCTGATCACCGCACCCCTGGCGCTTCTGCTCTGGATCTGCCGACGGAAGGGCTGGCGGATGCTCGTCGCGGTGGCGGCCTTCTACTTCCCGGGGGTTCTCGCCGTGATCCACCCTCGCGCGGCGGGGTTCACGGTGCTGATCTTCACGTTGCTGGTCGCCCTGCTCATCCTGCTCTGGCACGAGCGAGGAGGAGCGAGGACGGGCCGTCGAGGGGCATGGTGGGCGCCGCTCGCAATCCTGGTGCTCTTCGCGCTCTGGGCGAACCTTCACGGCGGGTTCATCGCCGGCTTCCTGCTTCTCGGACTCGCCACCATCGGGCTCGCGATCGACAATTGGCGCGGGATACCAGGCGCCGTCCCGCTCTCGCGCGTCGCCGTACTCGGACTCCTCGTCGTGCTCGCCGCGGTGACAGTCAGCGTCGCCACCCCGCTCGGGGCGGCGATCTGGGACTACCTGCTCAGCTTCCAGAACCAGGCGATCTCACTGGCGAGCACCGAGTGGGAGTCGGCGTTCAGCTCTCCACTGGCGGTCGTCTACATCTCGCTGGCGACCTGCTTCGCCGCGTGGATGTGGGTTCGCTCACCGCGGCCGCGCCGCGCCACCACCCTGTTGGTGACGGCGGGATTCCTCGTCTTCGCCGGCTACTCGGTTCGGAACATCGTCTTCATCGGCCCGGTCCTCGCCCTGCAGGTGGCCTGGACCGCGCCGAATCGGGGCCCGACCCCGATCCGAGGGCCCGTCGCCCTGTTCGGCACGGCCGCGGCCGCGGCGACCCTCGTCTGGGCGGTGGTCCTCGGTCCGCCCCGCGACGATCCGACGCTCGGCTTCCCGGTCGCCGACTACGCGATCGCGCATCCACCGGAGCACGGGCGCATCGTCACCTACGCGGGCGTGGGCTCCTACATCAACTGGCGATCCCCGGATACCCCGGTCGTGCTGAACGGCTGGCTCGAGCAGTACACGCCACAGGAGCTCCAGGACAACTACCGGGTCCTTCGTGCCGGGACGGCGGGGGATCTGGCCGGTGCCCTGCGCAGGATCCACGCGGGAGCGGTGATCGTTCACCTGAACTCCTCGGTTCAGCGGCTCGAGGCGGCGGGCTTCCGCCCGGAGTTCACCTCCGGTGGGGGGACCTATCTCGTCCGGGTTCCGCATAAGGCGAAGCTGAGCGCGCCTTAAGGGTCCGCTCTACCATCCCGCGCGCCGATGGAGTCGCTCCCCGGAACCGCTGATTCGGCGATCGAGCCGGCTGCCGTGGGCCCTCCGGCCGTCCCGTCCCTGCCCGGCATCAAGGCCGGCCACCATGCCCTGATCGCCAACACGTTCCTCGGCGGGATGGTCGCCTCCGCCTTCCTGATGGCGGCCGGTGCCGCGTCCAAGCACTACGGGCCGACCCTTCACATACACCACGGGCTCCCGACCTCGATCAGGGGTCCGCTCCACGGCATCGGGCTGTCGCTGAGCGGCACCGAGTTCGCGGTCCTCTTCATCATTCTCGGGATCTCCTACCTCGGGGTGCTGCTCTTCGCGGACTCGGTCCGATTCCGCATCGGAGTGGGGGCGATCCTGGTGCTGCACCTGCTCTTCGTGATCGCACCGCCGCTCCTCTCCAGCGACATCTTCAACTACGTCGGCTACGCACGGCTCGACGCGGTTCACCACCTGAACCCGTATGTCCATCCCCTCTCCGCGGCGCCGACCGATCCCTCCTACATATACGTCGGCTGGCCGCTCAACACGACGGCCTACGGGCCGCTGTTCACCCTCGGCACCCTGCCGCTCGGCTGGGTCAGCTTCACGGCCGCGATCTGGCTGCTCAAGTCGGTCACGGCGCTCGCCAGCCTCGCCTGCGTCGCGCTGGTCTGGGCTTGTGCGACCCGCCTGGGCCGGCCCGCGCTCCCGGCGACGCTGTTCTTCGGCCTCAACCCGGTCCTGCTCGCCTACGCGGTGGGCGGGGCCCATAACGACCTGTTGATGCTGGCCGCGGCCCTGGGGGGCATCTACATGCTCCTGATCGGGCGGGAGTCCGGCATGGCGGCGCTGGTCGTGGCGGTCGCGGTGAAGAGCTCCTCGGTCGTCCTGCTGCCCTTCGCCCTGCTCGGCTCACGAAAACCGTTGCGGGCGTTGCTATGGGGGACGCTCGCGGCCGCGGTGGTCGTCGTCGCCACGCTGCTCGCCTTCGGCACCCACGTCTCGAGCCTCCTGCACGTGCTCCAGCACGACGCTCGCCTGGAGACGCCCAACGACGTCCCCGGAGTGATCAACGACGTGCTCGGTCTGGGCATCACCACCCACACCCTGGGCAGGATCGGGATGCTCGTCCTGCTGCCGACCGTCGCGCTGCTGCTTGTGCGGGTCTACCGCGGAGGGAACTGGCTCGAGAACGCGGGGTGGGCGACCTTCGCCGTCCTGGTGACCACAACCTGGTTCCTGCCCTGGTACCTGATCTGGTTCCTGCCCCTGGCGGCGCTTGCGGTCCGGCCCTACCAGCGCTTCTCCGCTCTGGCCCTGACCGCGCTGGCGATCGGGCTACAGCTGCCCTTGATTTTTGGCCACTAGCTACTGGCTGAGGATCTTGGCCTTCTCGGCCTCGAACTCGGCCTCGGTGAGCGCGCCCGACTCCTTCAGCTTCGCCAGCTTCTCGAGCTGCTCGACCGGGTCCGCCTGAGGCTGGGCGGGCGCCGGCGGGGTCATCCCCGGCATCTGGCCCATCCCCGGCATCCCACCCTGCATCTGCCCGGCCTGGGCGCGCATCTGCTGCGCCTGCTCCATCAGCTGGCCGATTTGGCCGGGGTCGATGCCGGCGGCCGCGAACGCCGCTCCCTGCTGGGCCTCGGGGGTGTAGTCGACGATGATCTTGTCGTGGTCGGCCGGGTCGTAGAGGACCGGGACAGTCTGCCCCGCGCTCGGCACTGCCATCTGGGGGAAGCTGAAGCGCTTCTTGACCTCGAACTCGGGCTCGTCGTCGGGCTGGACCCGCAGGTGCGCCTTGAGGGCGAGCTCGGTGTTCGCGACCACGCCCTCGGCGCCGCGGGTCACCGCCATGCCCTTCTCGGCGATCTCAACGACCGTGGCGTTGGCGCGCTTTCCGTTCTCCTCCAGCTGCTTGATCAGCTTCTTGGACGGCTTACCGAGCATGAGTTCCTTCTCCTTGTCGAGGCAGGCGGAAGCTCACCCTACCGCGCCACCCCGTGGCGCGATAGGGGGCTCCACCGACGTTCGAGCCGAGGGCCTCGGCCGCTTCTACGAAGCCGGATGTGGCTCGTGCCGGGCGATCGAGCGGCCGCTGATCACGGCCCCGCCGCCGCCGACCAGGCCTGCCGCGAGCGCGGCGAGCGCCCATCCGGTCCCGTGCAGATCGAAACCGAAGGCGTTGTCGAGCGACCAGGCGCCCGCGCCCACGCCCGACAGCGCGAAGACGACCGCGACCATCACGAGGTTGTACTCGTAGCCCTTGTTCGTGTTCCAGATCCCGTTGGGGAGATGCACGGTGAGCACGGCCGCGGTCATCACCCCGATCAGGGCCGCCGCGGCGAACGGGGTGAACAGGCCGAGCGCGATCAGCAGGCCGCCGACGAACTCGACCGTCCCCGCCGCTCGGGCGTGGAGCCAGCCCGGTCGCAGGCTGATCTGATCGAACATCGCCGCGGTGCCCTCCAGGCCACCGCCCCCGAAGACACCGAAGAGCTTCTGGGCGCCATGGCCGGCGAACAGCGCGCCCACGACGACACGGAGTGCGAGCAATGCGAGATCCATTCCGATCCTCCTGTTCCGAAGTCTGGATGAACTATTTGCCCACACAAGTAATTCTCAAACCTCGCGAGCTTAGAATCGCCCGATGCGTCAGCTGACCAGCCTCGACGCGCAGTTCCTGGCGCTGGAGAGCTCGAATCAGACCGGTCACGTCGCCGGGCTGACGATCCTCGACCCCTCGACCACCTCGAGCGGCGAGCTCACCTTCGCCGACATCCGCAACCTGATCGAGGAGCGGATGCCCCTGCTGCCACCCCTGCGCTGGCGGCTTGTCGAGGTCCCATTCGGCCTCGACTACCCCTATTGGCTCGACGACCCGAACTTCGATCTCGACTTCCACGTCCGGGAGCTGGCCCTGCCGCCCGGGGGGGCGAAGGAGAAGCTTGCCGAGCAGGTTGCACGGATCGTCTCCCGTCCGCTCGACCGTGGCCGCCCCCTGTGGGAGGCCTATCTGATCCATGGGCTCGAGGATGGCCACAAGGCGCTCCTGACCAAGATCCACCACTCGATGGTCGACGGGCTCTCGGGTGCCGAGATCATGGGTGCGCTCTTCGACCTCGCGCCGGAGGGGCGGGAGCTGCCGCAGTCCGACGCCAACGGGGCGGATCGTCAGCCGACGGAGTTGGAGATGTTGACCCGGGGGCTGATGGGATTCCCCCGGTACCCGCTCCGGATCCTCCGCTCGCTGCCGAGCGCTCTGCCGAACCTCGATGAGTCGCCGGTCTTCGCCGGGATCCCCGGAACCGGGCTGGTCGCCAAGGTGGCCGACCGGCTGTCGCGGGCGGTGAGCAGCCGGGAAAGCGGCGTGCTGGCGCATACGCACTTCAAGGCGCCGAAGACCTGCTTCAACGGCCGGATCTCGCCGCACCGGCGGTTCGCCTTCGGCCAGCTCGACCTCGAAGAGGTGAAGGAGGTCAAGAACAAGCACGGCGTCACCGTCAACGACGTCGTGGTCTCGATCTGCTCCGGGGCGGTCCGCAGCTGGCTGCTCGAGCACGACGAGCTGCCGCCCGATCCGCTCGTGGTCCAGGTGCCGGTTTCGGTCAGGACCGACGAGCAGATGGGGACCTTCGGCAACCGGATCATGCTGATGAGCGCTCCCCTGTTCACCAACGAGCCCGACGCCGTCCGGCGCCTCGAAAAGACCCACCGGGCCCTCGCGGCGATGAAGGAGCACCACCGGGCCCTGCCGGCCGAGCTGCTCCAGGACACCAACCACTTCATCCCGCCGGCGGTCTTCGCCCGCGCGGCGCGCGCGACGTTTGCGATCTCGACCAGCGGGCGTGGTCGCCCGACCTGGAACATGGTGGTCTCCAATGTGCCCGGCCCCCAGTTCCCGCTCTACTGCGCGGGGGCGGAGTTGGTCGCCAATTACCCGGTGTCGGTGATCACGGACGGCATGGGGCTCAACATGACGGTGATGAGCTACCGGGGCAAGATGGACTTCGGCATCGTCGCCGACCGCGATCAGATGCCGGACCTCTGGTCGATGCTGGACCGGCTGCGCGACTCGCTCGAGGAGCTGAAGTAGCGGCGGACTTGACGGAGATCGTTCCGGACCCCGGAAAGGGCCGGGCCTATGAGCAGGCGATGCGGCCCGGCATCGCGGACGCCGACGAGGCGGGGCGCTGCCGGCTGGACGCGATGGCTCGCTGGCTGCAGGACGTCGCCTATGCGGACCTGATCGATTCAGGCTTCGAGGGCCGGGGGGCATGGATCGTGCGGCGGACCCGCATCCGGGTCGAGCGATTTCCTCGCTTCGGCGAGGACCTCACCCTGCGGACCTTCTGCAGCGGCATCGGGCGGTTCTCGGCCGAGCGGCGCACCTCGATCAGGGGCGAAACCGCTGCGGTGGAGACGGTCTCGCTCTGGGTTTGCCTCGATCCGGAGCGCGGCAGGCCGATGCGCTTCCCTCCCGACTTCATCGCGGTCTACGAGGAGAGCGCGGGCGGTCGCGACGCGAACGTCCGCCTCCGCCACGACGACCCGCCTGCGGACGCGGAGCGCTCGCCGTGGCATTTCCGCGCCGCCGAGATGGACCCGGCCGGGCACATCAACAACTCGCACTACTGGGTGCCGCTCGAAGAGGAGCTGGCTTCGGGACCCGAACCCGAGTCGATCGACGCCGAGGTCGAATACCGCGATCCGGCGGTCGCGGGCGAGGCGGTCTTGCTCAGGCGGGGCTCGTCGATGTGGATCGCGGCCGCCGACGGTACGGTCAACGCCTCGCTCGTCCGAGCCTGAAAGGAGCTACGCGACCGCTCGCGCCTGAGCGCCATCGGCGGCGCGGGCGTGCTCCGCGACCGCGTCGATGATCTGGGCCCAGACGCCGCGGGGCAGGTCGTGTCCCATCCCCTCGATCATCATCAGCCGGGCACCGGGGATCGCCCTCGCGGTCGCCTTTCCGCCCGACGGCCTGACCATCTTGTCGACGGTGCCGTGAATCACCAGCGTCGGCGCCTTGATCCCACCGAGCTTCCTGGTCCGGTCCCCGGAGGCGACGATCGCGCCGAGTTGCCGCCCGCCGGCCCGTACGTCGAAGCCGCGGTCGAAGCTCTTCGCGGCGCGCTCGCGGACGTACTGCTCGTCGCGCGGGAAGCCCGTCGACCCGACCAGGCCGAAAACCTCGGCCGAGCGCTCGATGTAGCCGTCGCGGTCGCGGGGAGGGGGGCGGAGCAGGTACCGGTAGACGGAGAGCGCGGGCTGACCGTGCCAGCGGTTGCCCGTCGTCGACATGATGGACGTCAGGGATCGGACGACCTCGGGATGCTCGGCGGCGAGCATCTGCCCGATCATCCCGCCCATCGAGGCGCCGACCACGTGGGCAGGGGCGATGTCCAGCTCACGGAGCAGGCCGGCGGCGTCCTCGGCCATGTCGGAGAGCGTGTACTGCTCGGGGCCGACCTGGCGACGCACCATCTGGCCCAGGGTCGGGGGGCGGAAGTCGAAATGGGTCGAGCGGCCGATGTCGCGGTTGTCGAAGCGAACGACGTAGAAGCCGTGCTCGGCCAGCTGCTCGCAGAAGTCCTCGTGCCAGGCGATCATCTGCGTCGCCAGGCCCATGATCAGAAGGATCGGGGTGTCATCGGGGTCCCCAAAGGCCTCGTAGCAGAGGGTCACGCCCCGTCCGACGTCGCAGAACTCCTCGGGCATCCGACGATCGTAGATCCCGGGCGGGCAGGACATCCCGCCCGCGCGGCGTAGACAGACGTACCACTACCAAATATTGATTATTCGCGGGGACCTCTCTACTGTGGATCGGGGCGGTTTGCGGGGGGATTGGTTCGACCCGCGGGAGGAAGAAGATGCGCATCTGGCAGAGGGCTGGGAGATGAAGCCGAGCATTCTCATCGTCGAGGACGACGCGGTGGCGCGAACCCAGGCCGCCCGGATCCTCAATCCGCACTATGAGGTGGACCTCGTCGCCGACGCGCACGAGGCCCGCGGAAAGCTGATCGGCGGGATGGTCGACCTGCTGCTCTGCGATCACTACATGCCGGGAGAGAGCGGCATGGACCTCGTCGAGACCGTGCTGTCGCGGGAGGAGACGATCGCCGTCGTGATGGTCACCGTCGCCGACGACCATGCCCTGGTCGAACGAGCCTTCGAGATGGGCGTCTACGGCTATCTGATCAAGCCGTATCGCAGCGGCGACCTGCTGATCACTGTGAGCAACGCCCTGCGTCGCCGGCAGCTGGAGCTCCAGGCACGCGCGCACGAGCGCCAGCTCGAACAGGAGATGATCGCCCTGAGCCTCGAGACCGAGCGGGTTCGCCAGCTCCTGCGGAACTCGGAGGCGTCCCTGGAGAAATCCCGCCTCGAAACGGTGCACAAGCTCAGCTTCGCGGTCGAGATGGGCGACCAGGTCACCGGGCATCACCTCTCGCGGATGGGCGCGTATTGCGAGGAGATCGCCCAGTGCCTGGAGCTGGACGATGAGGTCTGCGACTCGATCGCCCTCGCCGCGCAGATGCATGACATCGGCAAGATCGCCGTCCCTGATCACATCCTCCTGAAGGCCGGCCCCCTGACCGTGGAGGAGCGCGAGCAGATGCAAACCCATGCCGAGATCGGGCGCAAGATCCTGCAGGGGTCCGAGTCCCCGCTCATGCAGCTGGCCGAGTCCATCGCCTGGACCCACCATGAGAAGTTCGACGGAAGCGGATATCCCCGCGGCTTGAGCGGGGAGGCGATCCCGGAGGAAGGTCGGATCGCCGCCGTCGCGGACGTCTTCGATGCGCTCACCAGAGATCGCCCATACCGCGAGGCGATGTCGATGAACGCGGCTGCCGCGGTCATGGCCGAGGGCCGCGGCTCCCACTTCGATCCTCGCGTGCTCGACTCGTTCATGAGCCAGATCCCGGTCGCGGCCGTCGCCTGAGCGGTCATCCCGCCTGGTTGCTTCTGGGTATGCGATCCGCAAGCGATCTTGCACGCCTGTTAGCAACTGCTGACATTTCGGCGGCGAAGCTCTAGCCTGGCCGAACTGCCGCGAGCGGGCACATCCGCGTGCGGTTTGCCGATGCCGACTCCGCGAATTCGAGACAGAGGGCGTTCCACCCGCCGCGGGCGCGCCGCCGTGCTTGCGCTGATGGTGTTCGTCACTCTCGTGATCGCCTCGGTGATCGGCCAGAGCGCGATCGGGGATCCGGCCTCCAAGATCGCCCAGAAGCAGGACGAGCTCAGCAGGATCCAGTCCAACGAGGGCCCGCTGCGCTCGCAGATCGACAGCATGAACGCCCAGGTCGACCAGCTGATCGGGCGGGAGTCCCAGCTGCGACAAGAGCAGGCGGCGGCGGAGCACGAGCTGGCGGTGAAGCAGGCCGAGCTCGACAAGGCAACCGCCGAGCTCAATGCCGAGAAGGCTGAGCTGGCGAGGGTGAGGGCGAAGCTGCAGGCGGCGGTCGGCGCGCTCGAGCAGCTGCTGGTCGACATGTACAAGTCGAACGATCCCGACGTGACCGCCGTGGTGATGCGCTCGGCCAATTGGTCGGACCTCCTTACTCGGACCGAGTACCTGGACCACATCCAGAACTACGACGACGAGGTCGTCGCCCGCGTTCGCGGCCTGCGCGATCAGATCACGGCCCTGGTCACGCAATTGCAGGCAACCCACGACCGCATCCAGGCCGCCCGCGATCAGGTCGCCGCCAAGGAGCGGCAGATCGCCAGCCAGCACGCGCAGATCCAGCAGCAGCAGTCGCAGCTGGTCGCTGCGCGGAACGCCCGGCAGGGGGTCCTCGAGGCCCTGCTCAGCAAGGAGCAGCAGATCCAGACGGACCTCTCCAACATTCCGGCGCCGGCCGGCCGGGCGACGCTGGACTCGAGTGGCGACGCGATCCCACCCTCGAACGCGCCACTCGCCGTGCGCGCCGTGATCGAGTCTGCCAATCAGATCGACGACCTCCCCTATGTCTGGGGTGGCGGGCACGGCTCGTTCACCTCCAGCGGCTACGACTGCTCGGGAGCCGTCAGCTTCGCGCTCCACGGCGGCGGCTTCCTGTCCAGCCCGCTCGACTCCACCGGCCTCGAGGTCTGGGGCGAGTCCGGCGGCGGCAACTGGATCACGGTCTTCGCGAACAGCGGCCACGCCTGGGCGTACATCGCGGGCCTGCGCTTCGACACAGGCGGCCCCGGCGGCGGCAACGGCCCCCGCTGGAGCACCGTCATGCGCGACGACACCTCGAGCTTCGTCGCGCGGCATCCAGCCGGCTACTAGCCGCTTCCCTGCCACGCACAGAGGCACGGCTCAAAGAGCGTCCCTTCGGACCGCCTGGTCGTGGCGTCATCGTCGGTGACGACAATCACACTAGTAAACAACTATTCACTTGTGCTATGGTTTTGACCCATGGCAACCAAGACGAGCGCCCCCGACGTCCCGCATCCGCTGCCCGAGCCGCTGGTCGAGCTGATCGCCGAGCGCTTTCGTCTGCTCGGGGAGCCGATGCGAATCCGGCTGCTCGACCGCCTCCGCGACGGCGAGGCGACGGTCAGGGACCTGCAGGAGGCGACCGGCGCCTCCCAGCAGAACGTCTCCCAGCATCTCGGAGCGCTCCTGCGCGCGGGGATCGTCAGCCGCCGCAAGCAGGGCAACTTCGCCGTCTACTCGATCGCCGACCCGGCCTTCTTCGGGCTCTGCGACGAGGTCTGCGGCGGGCTGCGCCGGCAGATCGACGAGATCAACGCGTTACTCGAAGGAGGCAACTGAGATGTCCCAGACCCATCCGCGCTGGCCCTTGGAGCGCGTCCTCTTCGCGCTCGCCGGAACCGTGATCCTGCTGAGCGTCGCCCTCGTGGCGCTGGTCTCGCCCTGGTTCCTGCTGCTGACCGCGTTCGTCGGTGTCAACCTCTGGCTCTACGTGCTCGTCGGCAGCTGTCCCGCATCGCTGATCCTGAAGCGGGCCTTCGGCTTCCGGTCGGTCGTCTATCCGGATGACCGCGGCAATACCGGGGAGCAGCTCGACTCGCATCCCCTCGAGACCGACAGGGTCGGCGCCTGATGCCGCAGGTCGGTCCCATCGGGAGGCTGGGGCGGTACACCGCGACCCACTTCCGCGTGGTGGTGATCGGCTGGGCCGTGATCGCACTTGGCCTCGGCTTCCTCGCGCCACGGGTCGAGAAGGCGCTCTCGGGCGCGGGCTGGGAGGCGAGCGGCTCCGAGTCGGTCCAGGCGCGCCACCTGATCGATCGCAACTTCCAAGGGCTCTCCAGCTACGGGCTGATGGTCGTCGTCCACTCGCCGGCGGCGGCCAGCGGCGATCCGAACTTCGACGCGACGGTCGCCGCAGTCGAGCGGAAGCTGCGCTCGGAATCCGCGGTTCGATCAGTGGTCGGTCCTCAGCCGGGCGTCTCGATCTCGCCCGACGGCCATACCGCCATCGTGCAGGCCGGCGCCGCCAAGGACGCGAATGCCATGGTCTCCGCGGCGGAGAACCTCAAGGGGCCTCTGGCGTCGCTGGGCCGCGACGGGATGCAGGTCCACCTGACCGGGGCGTCCGGAATGTGGTCCGACTTCAACGCCGCCAACAAGAGCGCGATGCTGCGCTCGGAGGTGATCTCCTGGCCCGTGACCCTGGCGATCATGCTGATCGCCTTCGGTTCGCTGGTCGCCGCCGGCCTCCCGCTGATGCTGACCATGCTCGGTCTGGTCGCCGCGGCCGGCTCCCTCTACCTCGGCGCGCAGGTCCTGCCGATCTCGATCTGGGCCATGAATTTCGCGCTGATGTTCGCCCTCGCGCTCGGCATTGACTACGCGCTGTTCGTCGTCTATCGGTTCCGCGGCGCATTCTTCGGGTCCGGGCTGCCGCCCGAGGAAGCGGTCGCCCAGACCATGGACACCGCCGGCAAGGCCGTGGTCTTCTCGGCCGTGACGGTCCTGATCTCCCTGAGCGCGGTGATGTTGGTGCCGAGCCCGGCCTTCCGCTCGGTCAGCCTCGGGATCATGCTGGCCGTTGTTTTCGTGCTTGCCGCGACGCTGACCCTGCTGCCGGCGGTTCTTGCGAAGCTGGGGCCCCGGGTGGACAAGCTCTCGCTGCCGTGGGCTCACTCCGGCGAGCACCGCTCACCGCGCTTCGCGGCCTGGGGTGAGCGGCTCTGGCGCCACCCCCTTCGCTATGGCGTCCCCGCCTTCGTTGCCCTGGCCGTCCTCACGCTGCCGGTGCTGACGCTCGACACGGCGATGCCCTCGATCAAGGTCGTCCCGCCCGGCGACTCCTCGCGGGTCGGCTACGGCCAGGTGCAGGAGGCGTTTGGTCCGGGCGCGACCGGGCCGCTGCAGCTCATCGCGCCGGCATCCGAGGCCGGAGCGGCCGCCGCGGTCGCGCAACGCGATCCCGGCATCGCCCAGGTGTTGCCCGCACAGCGGTCGGGCGATCTCGCCCTGATCTACGCGATCCCAAGGCAGGATCCCTCGAGCTCGGCGGTGAGCGCGACGATCGACCGGATTCGCACGGAGCTCCCCGCGGAGACCATGGTCGGTGGTGCGGTCGCCGAGAACCATGATCTGGCGGCTGCGCTCACGGGGAAGACGCCGCTCGTAATTGGTGTCGTGTTGGGCCTCGGCTTCGTACTGCTGCTCTTCGCGCTGCAGGCGCCACTGATCGCGGCGGCAGGTGTGGTCATGAACCTGCTCGCCACCGGTGCGGCATTCGGCGTCGCCAAATGGATCTTCCAGGACGGGGCCTTGCACTCCCTGCTCGGTTTCGAGCCCCAGGGCTTCCTCGACGCGTGGGGTCCCGTCTTCTTCTTCGCGATGATCTTCGCGATCTCGATGGACTACACGGTGTTCCTGCTCTCCTCGGCAAAGGAGCACTGGGATCGCACGCATGACGCCAAGGACGCGATGGTCGGCGGCCTCGCCCATTCGGGGCGCGTGATCTTCGCGGCCGGGGCCGTGATGGTGGCCGTCTTCTTCACCTTCGCGCTCTCCGGGCCGCTGCCGCCGAAGGAGATGGGGCTGATCCTCGGAATCGCCGTGTTGCTCGACGCGATGCTGATCCGGCTGCTGCTGATGCCGGTCCTGCTCAGGCTGCTCGGCCCGTGGGCCTGGTACCTGCCGCGCTGGGTCGACCGGGTGCTCCCCGACGTCCGCTTCGGGCACGGGGAAGAGGTCCCGACCGAGGCCTAGGACTTGGCCGGCAGGCAGTAGCCGTAGGCCGTCAGCTCTGGGGCAGCGCCGAAGAACCCGTACGCGTTGGCCGACCAAGTGCCGTCCGGGTTGAACGTGCCGGCCGCGAACAGCGCGTTGGTCGACCCATTCGTGCTGAAGCCGCCGGCGATGAGACGCTTGCCCGCCGGGCAGGTCGGCGTTGTCGTCGTCGCGGATCCGCTCGCAGCCACGGGAGCGGGGGAGGAGGCGACCTCGGTGATGATCGGCCTCTTCATCCTGGCGCAGTAGGCAATCGCGGTCAGCTCGCCTGAGCCGGTCCCGTACGCGTGCCCGCTCACCACCCATGCCTTTGAGCCGGAGGCGTGGGACTCGGTGACGTAGTCGCCCCCGTCGCTGCGGAAATCCGTGCGCTGGAAGCCGCCGGATACGAGGAACTGGCCCTTCGGGCATCGCGCGGTGACGGTCTTGGTCTCTCCGGGGCGCACGTAGACCGTCCGGTGTGGCGTCGGAGTGGCCGGGATCACGCCGAACCCGCACATGACCTGAACGGTGACGTTCCGGGAGGTCGTGCTGCCAGGGCTCGGGTCGAGGTCGACGACGCTGATGTGCCAGCCCCGCTGGGCGCCGAGGCGCTCGTAGGAGTGGGGATAGATGCCCCCTCCGTCGGAGTCCGTCGGCGGACTTACGGTCATGCCGCCGCCGACCGGGAACTTTCCGCCGGGACAGATGGTCTGGAGGCGAGGAGCCGTGTCGGGCTTGCTGACGTTGAAGGCCTTGCTCGCGAGCGTGAGGTTGGTGAGCGGCCGGGCGAGGCCCGGGGTGGCCGCGCCCTTGTGTCCCAGGAGGCGGACCGTTCCCTGCTTCGAGTCGAGCACGAAGATGCCCCCGGTCGCCCGCAGCGCCATCCGGAGGTGCTCGCAGGTTGTGCCCTGCTTGAGGACGTAAACCTGGTTCAGGTTGGCGAGGTGCTTGGGGTTGGGGGCGACGCCCACCTTGCGGTGGCTGGACTGGTGGATCGCGGAGGCGAGCGCCGGTGGCGCCGGATAGCAGCCGTCCGTGCTGAAGCGGCGCTCGAACAGGGCGATCTTGTAGGCCGCCTCCAGCCGCTTGGTCGCGACGTTGAAGCCCGCCTTGATCCCGAACGCGCTCGGGGCGATGACGAGGCCGGCGAGCAGTCCGATCAGGATGGCGAGGAGGGCGGTTCGCTTCATGGGTCGCTGAGAACAGATTCCCTGCCGGGAAGTTGCGCATACTCGCAGGACGCCGCGGACCGAGACATGTCGATACATTCTGTGTTCTGTGTATCAGTAAGGGTGCGGGGCGAAAGAAGAGGAGAGAGAATGAAGATTCGGCAGAGGATGCCTTTCCGGCTCGCGCTGGTCGCGATCGGGGCCGGAGCGCTTTGGATGGGCCTCGTCCCGGCGGCGAGCGCCAAGCCCCCCAAGGTCCGGTTCTCGGTGATGCAGGGTTACCAATCGCCTGGAACTCCGGCGAACCTCAACGTGGTCGGGGCCCTGAAGACGGGGAACCCGAAGGCGAAGAACGTCCTCGTCCTCAACCCCGGGACCTCGGCGAGCGCCGCCTACTTCGAGCCGCTCGCGAAGTCGATCGTGAAGGTGCTCCCGGACTGGCAGGTCTGGGCCGTGGAGCGCCGCGAGAACTTCCTCGAGGACGAGTCCGAGCTCAACCTCCTCAAGCGGGGCAAGGTCAGCCCGACGGACTTCTTCAACTACTACCTCGGCTACCTGAGCAACCCGAGCGTCACCAACCACCTCCACCCGGTGCAGGACTCGCAGGTGCCCTTTGCCAGGCAGTGGGGGATGAACACCGAGATCAATGACCTCCGCGTGGTGGCGAAGGCCGCCGCCAAAGGCGGCCGCAACGTGGCGATGGGCGGCCATTCGCTTGGTGGGACGATCACGACCGCCTACGCGACCTGGGACTTCAACGGGAGGACGGGAGGGCGCGACCTCTCCGGCCTGGTCCTGATCGACGGCGCCAGCAACCCGACGCCGGTCAGCGCCGACCAGGCGCAGAAGTCGCTCAACGACCTGCAGAAATCGTCGCCGTGGCTCAGCTTCGGCGGCATCCCGGCTCCGCTCGCCGGCCTCTTCGGGATGGTCGGATCCGCGGGTGCGAAGGCGGCGCCCAACAGCCTGTCGGTGTTCTCCGGCTGGCCGCTGCTGCCCTCGAACCTCCAGCCTCCGCCCGGGGTCAACCCCACGAATGAGGCCGGATTCGGCCTATCGACCGACGTCAAGACGTCGCCTCCGTCACTGCTCGCCGCCCAGGTCCACTCGGGCCAGCTCGCGGCCAGCGGGGACCCCCGAGGCTGGGACAGGGCCGGCGCAATCACGCCGATCCAGCGCTGGGCCAGCATGTTCTCGGGATGGGGCCTGCAGAACCTGGACGGCACCGCCTGGTATCACCCGATGCGACTGACGATCGACGGGGGCGCCGTCGGCGGAAGGCGTCGCCAATCCGGCGCAGGCGGTGCTCGACGTGCACTCGACCGACGCGGCCAAGCTCCGCAAGAGCTTGAAGATCTACGCGTTCGGGGCTGCGCTGGGCGGCGCCAGAGTCCTCTCCGCCGCCCAGACGCTGGCCACCAACGCGGGGATCCCGCGGCGGAACCTGAAGCTGGTCGACCGCTCGGCGACCTACGCGCACAACGACCCGAACTCCGCGGCCCCGAAGGTGAACGCCTTCCTGAAGCGGCTGATCCCGTTCCTGAACTCGATCAGCGCCGGGAAGGAAGCAAAGGCGAAGAAGAAGACGAAGAAGTAGAGGGAGCCCTAGCCGCCGCTCTCGACCTGGCGCCCGCTGCGGCGCCAGGTGCCGACGCCGCCGTTGGCGACGTGCAGGACGCGGTCGAATCCCTCGCGCTGGAGGATCGACGCCGCCAGGCCGCTGCGCTTGCCACCGCTGCAGATCGCGGCTATCTCCCGATCGCGCGGCAGCTCTCCTTGGCGATCGGGCAGGTCGCCGTAGGGGAGGTGAATCGATCCGGGGATGTGGAAGTCGGCGAACTCGTCGTCGTCGCGGACGTCGAGGACCACGAGGTCGTCGCCCTCCAGCCGCTCGGCGAGCTGATCGGGATCGATCAGCTCGATCCTCCGTACCGACCGGCCCTCGGAGCGCCAGGCGGTCATTCCGCCCTCCAGGTACCCGCGGACGCGGAGGCCGACCGAGGCGAGCAGCTCGGCGGCCTCGAGCTCGTAGCCGTCGGAGGCCGCGACCACGATCAGCTCGACGTCGGGAGGGACCACCTTGGCGACCTTGGTGGCGAATCCGGTCTCGTACGCGGAGGCGCTGATGGCTCCGGGGATATGGGCCTCGTCGAACTGCTCGTTGGTGCGGGCGTCGATAAGCATCGCGCCCTCGGCGATGCCGACCTCGACCGTGCGCGGCGCCAGCGGGATCGGCGTACCCATCTCCTCGATCAGGGGCCCCTGGTTGATGGCGACGATGTGCTCGACGTTGGGCGGACGGGCGCCAAGGGTCGCCACGGCGTCCTCCACGAAGTCGCCCTCGGTCTCGAAGCCCAGCGCCCGGTTGTGCTCGCGCTCGAAGCCGATGGTCGAGGTCGACTTGTGGTCGATCCCGGAGCTGCCGCAGGCCGAGCCGCCCAGGTGGCCTGGCCAGACCTCCACGTCGTCGGGGAGCGACATCAGGCGCTCGTGCAGCGACTGGAAGATCTCGGCCGCGCCCTCGCGAGGCTCGATGGCCAGGTCAGGGCGCGCGACGTCGCCGACGAAGAGCGAATCGCCGGTCAGCACCGCCCAGGGGTCGCCGCCGCGGTCGGCGTCGCGGAGCAGGAAGGAGGTGTGCTCGGGCCGGTGCCCTGGCGTGTGGAGCGCCTCGATCTCGACCCGGCCGAGGTCGAGGCGCCAGCCGGCCACAAACGACTCGTGCGGGTACTCGGCGTCGGCGAGCTCGTGGACGTGGATCGTCGCCCCCGTGGCCCGCGCCAGTCTGCCGTGGCCCGAGACATGGTCGGCGTGATTGTGGGTCTCCAGGACATGCTCGATTCGGACCCCGTGCAGGCGGCTCAGCCGCAGGTACGGCTCGATCGACCACTGCGGGTCGATGACCGCGGCGACGCCGGAGTCGGTGTCACCGACCAGATACGAGGCACAGCTCAGGTCCTCATGGAGGATCTGGCGGAAGAGCATCCCCGCCAGGTTAGGTCGCGCTAGCTGCCGGTGAAGTTCGGCGGGCGCTTCTCGACGAAGGCGAGTACGCCCTCGATGAAGTCCTTGCTGTGCCCCTGATCGCGCTGGGCGTCGGCCTCGGCCTCGAGTTGGCCGGCGAGGTCCGCGTACATACGACGGTTGAGCAGGTGCTTGGCGCCGGCGTATGAGCGCGTCGGGCCGTTGGCGAGGCGCTCGAGCAGGGCGGATGAGGCGGACTCGAGCTCGTCGTCGGCGACGACCTGGTTGATCAGGCCCCAGTCGAGCGCCTGGTGGGCCGGAACGCGCTCGCCGAGCATCGCCATCTCCGCGGCACGCGCATAGCCCACGCGGGCGGGAAGGAACGCGGTCGACCCGCCGTCCGGCACCAGGCCGATGTTGACGAAGGCGAGCAGGAAGTAGGCGGAGTCGGCCGCGACGATCAGGTCGCCGGCGAGGGCGAGCGAGCAGCCGATCCCGACCGCCGGGCCGTTGACGGCGGCGACGACCGGCTTCGGCATCTCGCGCAGCGCGGTGATGACCGGGTGGTAGATCTCCTTGAGACGGGCGCTCAGGTCGGGAAGGCCGCCGTCATCTCCGCCGCGCTGCTCCTTCAGGTCCGCCCCGGAGGAGAAGCCGCGCCCGGCGCCGGTGATCAGCACGGCGCGAACCGACTCGTCGGCGGCCACGGTCCTCACCGCGTCGAGCAGGTCCCGGCCGAACTGCTCGTTCCAGGCGTTCAGGGCGTCGGGGCGGTTGAGCAGGATCCGGGCCGCGGGCCCGTCCTTGGTCAGGTCGACCGTCTCGTGGGATGCCACGCGGGAAGCCTATTCTCCCGTCTCGTGAGCCGGTACCTGCCTCGGCCCGTGGCCAAACTGCTGACTCGCGCGCTGCAGCGCTCGGTCCAGCGCACCTGGATCCCGATCCGCGTCCAGCGCGCCTGGACGGAGGCGGCCGCAAGGATCAGCCGGGTCCCGCCGGGGGTCTCGATCGAGCAACGGTCGCTCGGCGGGGTCCCCAGCGACCGGATCGAGTCCGGGGACGCGGTTCGCTCCCGCGCCGTCCTGTATCTCCACGGCGGCGCCTACGTTCTGGGGTCCCGCCGGACGCACCGCGGCCTGGCCGCGCAGATCGCCCTGGCGGCCGGCGCCCCGGTGCATCTGCCCGAGTACCGCCTCGGCCCGGAGCACAAGCATCCGGCGGCTCTGGAGGATGCCCTCGCCGCATATCGGGAGCTGCTGGCCTCCGGGATCGACCCCAAGTCGATCGTGATCGCCGGGGACTCCGCGGGCGGCGGGCTGGCCGTGGCGCTTGCCACCAGGCTGCGCGACGAGGGCGAGCCGGTACCGGGGGGACTCGCGGTCCTGAACGGCTGGCTCGACCTGACCTGCTCGGGCGCGTCGATGGGCGTGAACGCCGGGCGAGACGTTGGGCTGTTCCGCGACTGGACCGTACGCGGCGGCGAGCTCTACCGCGGCGACGCCGATCCGCACGACCCCGAGCTCTCCCCGGTCGGCGCCGACCTCGCCGGCCTGCCGCCGACCTACATCCAGGTCGGCACCCACGACATCCTGCTGAGCGACTCCGATCGGTTCGCCGAACGGGCGCGGGCGGCCGGCGTCGATGTCGGCTTCACGCGCTTCGAGGGCATGTGGCACGACTTCCAGATCGCCGCCGGGCTGCTCAGGGAGGCGGACCAGGCGATGGCGGATCTGTCTGGAGCCTTCGACGACATCTGGGCCGGCCGCCCACTCTCGACGCGTCGCGAGGGTGCGTCGACGAACGGATCCGGAAACGGAACCCCGACCGTTGCGATCATCGGCGCGGGCTTCGGCGGCATCGGCCTGGCGATCACCCTGAAGAAGGCCGGCGTCGACTCGCTGACCATTCTTGAGAAGGCCGACGGGATCGGCGGCGTCTGGCGGGACAACACCTACCCGGGCGCGGCCTGCGATGTCCCCTCGCATCTCTACTCGTTCTCGTTCGAGCCCAACCCGGACTGGAGCCGCCGCTACTCGCCGCAGCCCGAGATCCTCGACTATCTCGAGCGCTGTATCGAGCGGTACGGCCTGCGGCCCAGCCTGCGGCTGGGAACGGAGGTCAGGCGTGCCGAGTTCGACGAGGACTTGGGTCGCTGGCGGATCGAGACGGATGACGGCACGGTCGAGGCGGACGTGCTCGTCTCGGCCTGCGGCCAGCTCAGCCGCCCGGCGACCACCCGGATCGAGGGCTCGGAGCTCTTTGCGGGCCCGATCTTCCACACGGCTCGCTGGGACCACGGCGTCGAGCTGCAGGGCAAGCGCGTGGCCGTGATCGGCACCGGCGCCAGCACGATCCAGGTCGTCCCGGCGATCGCCGAGCGGGTGGGTCAGGTCGACGTCTACCAGCGCTCCGCGCCGTATGTGATCCCAAAGAAGGACCGCCCGTACATGCCGTGGGAGAGGCGACTCTTCCGCTGGTTTCCCCCGGCGAGGCTGATGGCCCGCTTCACCCAGTGGCTCTTCTTCGAGATCTTCATCGCCGCTTTCAACCAGTTCAAGGCGGTGGGCAGGCTCGGCGTCCGGATGTTCGAGCGGAACCTGGACGACCAGGTGTCAGACCTGGAGCTGAAGCGGGCACTGACGCCGGATGACGTGCTCGGCTGCAAGCGGGTCCTGATCTCGCCCGACTACTACTCAACCCTGGAGCGGCCGAACGTCGAGCTCGTCACCCAGGGTGTGCGGGAGCTGACGAAGACTGGGGTCGTGGCCGAGGACGGGACCGAGCGTCCCGCCGACGTGATCGTTCTCTCCACCGGATTCGAGAGCACCCGCTTCCTCGCCCCGATGGAGATCCGGGGCCGGGGCGGGCTCGACCTGAACGAGGCCTGGCGCGAAGGGGCGAATGCCTACCTGGGGATGACCGTCGCCGGCTTCCCCAACCTGTTCGTCATGTACGGGCCCAACACCAATCTCGGCTCGGGCTCGATCATCTTCCAGCTCGAGAGCCAGATGGCGTACATCGCCGACGCGGTCGAGAGATTGCGGCGCACGGGCGGCTGGCTGTCGGTTCGGCCCGAGGTTCAGCGCGCCTTCGACAGCGAGATGCAGAGTCGCCTCTCCACCTCGGTCTGGCAGACGGGATGCAACAACTGGTATCTCGACGAGCACGGCCGGAACACCAACAACTGGCCCGGGTTCACGCTCGAGTACAGGCGGCGGACGAGGCGCCTCGATCCGAGCGACTACGAGGATCAGCTCAGCACGTCGGGCGTGTAGCCGAGGCCCCTGATCAGCTCGAGCAGCCGCTCGGCGTGCTCGGGCCCGCGCGTCTCCATCACCAGCTCCACGCCCGTCTCGCCGACCGACAGGCCGACGCCCTCGCGGACGTGGTCGACGTCGATCAGGTTGGCGCCGCCCTCTCCGAGTGCGGTCAGCAGGGCCGCCAGCGATCCGGGCTCGTCGGGGATCGTGGTGAAGACCCGCAGCCGCCGCCCGCGCTCCGTCTCGTGGTGGCGCGCGATGTCGGCGAGGACGCCAGTGTCGATGTTGCCGCCGGAGAGGATCACGACGGTGGTGCCCGATTCGACGGCGGGCTGGACCTGCTCCCGACGAGCGCCGCGACCCCGACGGCGCCTGCTCCCTCGACGACCAGCTTGGTCCGCTCCAGCAGCAGCATGATCGCGTCGGCGATCGCGTCCTCGTCGACCGTCACCGACTCGTCGACCAGGTCGCTCGAGCAGTGGCGCGGTGATCTCGCCGGGCTGCTTCACGGCGATCCCGTCGGCCAGCGCGCACTGCGAGCCGGATCCCGACGACCTCGACCGTCGGCTGCGCGGCCTTGATCGCGGTGGCGATCCCGCGACGCCAGCCCGCCGCCGCCGACCGGGATCAGCACCTTCGCGAGATCGGGGACCTCCTCGAGCAGCTCCAGCCCGATCGTCCCCTGGCCGGCGATCACGGCGGGGTCGTCGAAGGGGTGGATGAAGGCGAGGCCCTCGGACTCGGCGTGGGCGCGGGCGTCCTCGACGCAGTCGTCGATCGACTCGCCCTTGCAGGACGATCTCGGCGCCCGACTCTCGCGCGGCCGCGATCTTGGCCAGCGCCGCTCGCTCGGGCATGAAGATCGTCGCCGTCAGACCGCGGGCCCGCGCCGCGTAGGCGACGGACTGGCCGTGGTTGCCGGCGCTCGCGGCGACGACACCCTTCGTGCCGCCGTCGAGCCCGGCGATCTTGTTGAGGGCGCCGCGGAGCTTGAACGAGCCCGTGCGCTGCAGGTTCTCGGCCTTGAGCGCGATCGTGCCGCCGGTGGTCCGCGAGAGGTAGCGCGACTCGATGACCTGGGTGCGGCGGGCCACGTCGGCGACCACCTCGCGGGCCGCGCTCGATGTCCTCGAGCGAGACGTGTCGGTCACGCGGCCTCTCAGCGGCCGGGAGCGGCACGGTGGCGTCCATCTCCACCAGCGCGCCCTTCGGAAGCGCGGCGACTCCGACCGTTGTGCGGACCGGGAACGGCTTCTCGAAGAAGGTCGCGTACACGTCGTTCACCTTCGGGAACTCCGCCATGTCGGTCAGGTAGATCCCGATCCGCGCCGCGTCCGGGAGCCTGGTGCCGGCCGCCCGGCAGACCGCCGTCGAGGCTCTCCAGGCACCTGGCTCGCCTGCTCGGCGATGCCGCCCTCGACCAGCTCGCCGGTCGCGGGGTCGAGCGGCACCTGCCCGCTGCAGTAGAGGACGCCGTCCGCCACGACGGCTTGCGAGTAGGGACCGATCGGGGCGGGTGCCGTCCTCGGTCTCGATGACTCGTCTGTGCGCTCTGGATGCATCCATGCCGAGCCTTCCTCGGGATTCGCCAGTATCCCACCGATGAGAGCGCTGGCCATCGTGCATCAGCCGGACGCCGGGCCTGGCGTCTTCGCCGACGAGATGCGAGAGCGCGGGGTGGAGCTGGACGAGTGGACGCTCTCCGAGCGGGGAGGCGGGCCGCCGCTCGAGATCGCCGACTACGACGCCGTCCTCACCTTCGGCGGCGCGATGCACGCCGACCAGGAGGACCGCCATCCCTGGCTGCGCTTCGAGAAGGACTTCCTGGACGCGATGGTCGACGACGGGATGCCGCTGCTGGCCGTCTGCCTTGGAAGCCAGCTGCTGGCCGAGGCCGCCGGGGGATCGGCGCGGCGGGCGAGCGAGCCGGAGATCGGCTGGTGCGAGGTCGAGATCACCGACGACGGCGCCGACGACCCGCTGATCGGACCGCTGGCGCCGCGCTTCACCGGATTTCAATGGCACAGCTACGAGGCGCTGCCGCCCGACGGGGCGGTGATCCTGGCCCGCAGCCCGGTCTGCGCGCAGGCCTACCGGGTCGGCGAGCGAGCCTGGGGGATCCAGTTCCACGCCGAGGTCACGGCAACGGATGCCGAGAGGTGGATCGACGACTACCGCTCCGACGAGGATGCGGTGCGGATCGGCGTCGACCCGGATGCGCTGCGCGCCGAGACCCGGGAGAAGATCGGGGACTGGAACCGGCTCGGCCGCGAGCTCTGCGGCCGGTTCCTCGACACCCTGGCTATTCGGGCGTGACGTACGCGCCGGAGAGGCCGCCGTCGACCAGGAACGTCGAGGCCGTCACGTAGGAGCTGTCGTCGCTCGCCAGGAAGAGGGCGCCCTGCGCGATCTCCCTGGCCTCGGCGAAGCGCCCCATCGGCAGGTGCACCAGCCGGCGGGCGGCCTTCTCGGGGTCCTTGGCGAACAGCTCCTGGAGCAAGGGCGTGTTGACGGGGCCGGGGCAGAGGGCGTTGACGCGAACGCCGCGCTTGCCGAACTCCACGCCCAGCTCGCGGGAGAGCGCCAGCACGCCGCCCTTCGACGCCGTGTAGGAGATCTGCGAGGTGGCTGCGCCCATCACCGCGACGAACGAGGCGGTGTTGATCACCGAGCCGCCGCCCGACTCGAGCAGGTGGGGGATGCCGTGCTTGCAGCAGAGGAAGACGGACTTCAGGTTGACGTCCTGGACGCGCTGCCAGGCCTCGAGCGAGGTGTCGAGCACCGAGACGTCGTCGTCCGGGCTGATGCCCGCGTTGTTGAAGAGGACGTCGATCCGGCCCATCTGCTCGGCAGCCTTCGCGTACATCTCGCGGACGGAGTCCTCGTCGGCGACGTCGGCCTGGAGCGCCAGCTCGCCCTCGGCGCCCTCGGCCAGGTCGACCCCGACGACGCGGGCGCCCTCCTCGGCGAACAGCCGGGCGGTCTCGGCCCCGATTCCGCTGGCGGCGCCCGTGATCACGCAGACCTTTCCATCGAGTCGACCGGCCATCAGCCCTCCGTGGCGTAGTAGACGTTCTTGACCTCGCTGTAGGCGTCGAGCGCGTCGGGCCCCAGCTCGCGACCGACGCCGGACTGCTTGAAGCCGCCGAACGGCGTCGAGACGCGGACCGAGGTGTTCGAGTTGATCGAGATCACCCCGGTCTCCATCGCGCGGGCCACCCGGAGCGCCTTCGCGCCGTCGTGGGTCCAGACCGAGCCCGAGAGCCCGTAGATCGTGTCGTTGGCGATGCCGTATGGCCTCGGCCTCGTCCTCGAACGGGATCACGCACGCGACCGGGCCGAAGATCTCCTCGCGGGCCGACCGGTCGTCGTTGGAGACCGGGGCCAGGACCGTCGGCGGGAACCAGTAGCCGGGTCCGTCCGGGATGGAGCCGCGGAAGGCGACCGGCGCATCGCCGTTGACGTAGGAGGAGACGGTGTGGAGCTGGTCGGCCGAGATCAGCGGTCCCATCTGGGTCGCCTCGGAGAGCGGATCCCCGACCTTCACTGCCTTCACCTCGGCCTCCAGTGCGGACATGAACTCGTCCATCGCCGGTCGCTCGACCAGGATCCGGGAGCGCGCGCAGCAGTCCTGCCCGGCGTTGCCGAAGACGGCGATCGGTGCGGCCGCGGCGGCGGCCTCGAGGTCTGCGTCGGCGAAGATCACGTTGGCGCTCTTGCCGCCGAGCTCCAGCGTGACCCGCTTGATGGTCGCGGCCGCGCCCTCGGCGATCCCGCGACCGACCTCGGTCGAGCCGGTGAAGGCGACCTTGGCGACGTCCGGGTGCTCGACCAGCCGCCGCCCGCAGACGCTGCCCGGCCCCGCGACGACGTTCAGCACGCCCTCGGGCACGCCGGCGTCCAGGGCGATCTTCTCGAGCTCGATCGCGGTCAGCGGGGTCAGCTCGGCCGGCTTCAGCACGATCGTGTTGCCGGCGGCCAGCGCCGGGGCCACCTTCCAGGAGGCGATGGTGAGCGGGAAGTTCCAGGGCGTGATCAGCCCGACCACGCCGAGCGGCTCGCGGAAGGTCATGTCGACGCCGCCGGAGACGGGAATCGTCTTGCCGGTGAGCCGCTCGGGCGCCCCGGCGTAGTAGCGGAAGGTCTCGACGACCATCCCGATCTCGCCGCGGGCGTCCGAGATCGGCTTGCCCGCGTTGCGCGCCTCGAGCCGGGCGAGGTCCTCGGCCCGGTCGGCGATCGCGTCGGTGAGCCGGTGGAGCAGTGCCGAGCGGTCACCTGGAGCCATCGCACGCCAGGCGGGGAACGCCGACTTCGCGCGTTCGATCGCCGCGTCCGTCTCCTCCTCGCCGGCGCGGGGCAGCTCGGCCATCACCTGCTCGGTGGCCGGCTCGATGACCTCGATCGCGTCCTTGCTCGCCACGAGGCGACGATATAGGGTCCGCCCGTGGCGTCAGGGGAGAAGAGCAAGGAAGCTGCCCCCCGACCAGGTGGTCCCGGCGGGACCCGCGGCATGCTCACGCTCGACGAGCTCCGCAAGGCGGGCGAGGACGGCTCGATCGACACGATCGTCACCGCCTTCACGGACATGCAGGGGCGCCTCTTCGGCAAGCGGATCGAGATCGAATACTTCCTCGACGAGGTGACCGGCCACGGCGTGGAGGGCTGCAACTACCTGCTGGCCCTCGACATGGACATGGAGCCCCTTCCCGGCTACGAGATGGCGAACTGGGAGGACGGCTACGGGGACTTCGGCATCCAGCCCGACATGTCGACTCTGAGGCGGATCCCCTGGCTCGACCGGACCGCGATGGTGCTGGCCGACGTGGTCAACCACGACGGCAGCCCGGTGGTCGCCTCGCCCCGTCAGGTCCTGATCGCCGTCTACGAGAAGGCGCAGGAGATGGGCTTCACTCCCTACGCCGCCTCCGAGCTCGAGTTCTACCTCTACAAGGAGAGCTACGCGGAGGCGTGGGAGAAGGGCTACAAGGACCTCACCCCGACGATCCCCTACATCCTCGACTACCACATCCTCGCCACCACGATGGACGAGCAGTACCTCGGCGCGATCCGGCGGGGAATGATGGGCGCCGGGATCCCGGTCGAGTTCTCCAAGGGCGAGGCCTGGTACGGACAGCACGAGGTCAACTTCCGCTACGCGGACGCCGTCACTGCCGCCGACCGCCACACGATCTACAAGAACGGCGTCAAGGAGATCGCCTTCCTGAACGAGATCTCGGCGAGCTTCATGGCCAAGCCGTCCGAGGACGACATCGGGAGCTCCTGCCACATTCACCAGAGCCTGGTCGGCGAGGACGGCAAGAGCGCCTTCGTTGACAGCAAGGGGGAGGAGACCGACACCTTCAGGCACTTCCTCGGCGGGATGCGAAACCACGTCCGCGAGCTGGCGCTGTTCGTGGCGCCGGCGATCAACTCCTACAAGCGCTATGCGGCCGAGAGCTGGGCGCCCACCTCAGTCTCCTGGGGCCGAGACAACCGCACCTGCGGATTCCGCGTTGTAGGCCACGGGCAGTCGCGGCGTGTCGAGTGCCGGATCCCCGGAGCGGACGCGAACCCCTATCTGGCGTTTGCCGCCCTCCTCGCCGCCGGGCTCGACGGCATCGAGAACCAGACGGATCCCGGCCCGGAGCTGAAGGGCAACGCCTATGAGGCCGGCGAGGCCGAGGCATTCCCATCGTCCCTCCGTGAGGCGGTCGCCGAATGGGAGAGGTCTGACTTCGCGAAGCAGGCGTTCGGCGACGCGGTCCACAAGCACTACCTCAACTACGGCCAGCTCGAGCAGGGCCTGTTCGACAAGGTCGTGACGGACTACGAGCGCCGCCGCATGTTCGAGCGTGGCTAGCTCTGCCCACTCCGTACCCTGAAAAGCGAAATGGAGCTCAGGACCCCGCTCCTGCTGCGCGAGCCGCCTCGGTCTCGAACGCTCGGGTTTGCCGTCGCGATCGGATCGGTGGCGCTGTGCACGCTTGCGGTCTATCCAATGAAGTTGGTGGCGCCGGCCGTTTCGCTGGGCGTCGTCTACCTGCTCGCGGTGATCCTGGTGTCCACCTTCTGGGGTTTGCGCATCGGGCTCTTCACCGCATTCGCGAGCGCCGTTGCGTTCAACTTCTTCCACATCCCCCCGGTGGGGCGCTTCACGATCGCCGAGGCGCAGAACTGGGTCGCACTCGCGGTCTTCTTCGTCACCGCGGCGATCGCCAGCACCCTGGCGGAGCTGGCGCGCACCAGGGCTCAGGAGGCGGACGCGCGACGACGCGAGGCCGATCTGATGGCCGAGCTCGCACGAACTCTCCTGGGGGCGCCGAACCTGGATGCGGCGCTTCCCGTCGCCGCGGAGCGGATTGCGAGTGCCCTCGACCTGCCCTCAGCGGCCCTGCACCGCAGCGATGCCAAGGACAATCCAGGGAGGCTGTCACTGGCCCTGACGCACGGTGGGTACCGACTCGGCACGCTGGTGGTCCCGGCGGGTATCGACCCGGAGAACCTGAGCCGCCTCGAGGACCGGTTGCTTCCGGGCCTCGAGGGGCTGCTTGCCGCCGCGATCGATCGTGGTGAGCTGCTCAGGGCGACCGTGGAGACGGAGGCCCTTCGACGCAGCGACGAGATCAAGACCGCCTTGCTCCGGACCGTCTCACACGATCTTCGGACCCCGATCACGGCGATTCGGGCGGCCGCGGAAGCGCTCACGTCCCCGACGATCGACGATGCGGACAGGATGGAGTTGCGCGAGGCGATCATCGATGACTCCGATCGACTCGCCGCGCTGGTCGACAACCTGCTCGACCTCTCGCGGTTGCGCACGGGCACGGCGGAGCCTTCCCAGGACTGGGTTTCGATCGGCGAGGTCGTCGAGGCGGCGGTTGACGACCTGGACATCGACTCGGACCGTTTCCGGCTCTCGATCGACGACCGCCTGCCGTTCATCAGGGCGGACGCCGCCCAGCTCGAGCGGGTCTTCGTCAACCTGCTCTCCAACGCCGCCAGGTACTCGGGCGGTGAGCAGGTGTCCGTCCGCGCACGCGAGGTGTCGGGCAGGATCGTGATCCGGGTGGTGGATCGCGGCCCCGGAATCCCGGATCGCGATCTCGAGCGAATCTTCGAGGCGTTCTACCAAGGGCCCGACGACCCCTCGCACACAGGCGCGGGCCTCGGGCTGGCGATTGTCAAGGGATTCGTCGAGGCGAACGGCGGGCAGGTCGCGGTCGAATCGCTGCCGGGCCAAGGGACGACCTTCGTGGTCGAGTTCCCGCTGGGCGCGACCGCGGACGAGTCACCGGAGCCGGTGGCTCCGGCGCCCGCCGGGCGATGAGCCAGCGGGTCCTCGTCTGCGACGACGAGATGCAGATTCGCCGGGCGCTGCGGGTGGTGCTCAAGGATGCGGGCTTCGAGGTGGTGGAGACGGCTGACGCCGCCGAAGCCCTGGACGCCGCGTCAGTAAGGCCGCCGGACGCCGCGATCATCGACCTCATCCTCCCCGACGGCGACGGCGTCGAGGTCTGCCGCAGCATCCGCTCGTGGAGCGACATGCCCATCCTGGTCCTCTCGGCGGTTGGTGAGGAGGAGCAGAAGGTGCGGGCCCTCGAGGCCGGCGCGGACGACTACGTCACCAAGCCGTTCGGCCCCCGGGAGCTCGTCGCCCGGCTCAACGCGGCGCTTCGGCGGGCGGGTGACGCCGCGGATGAGCCGGCGATCACCGTGGACGGCTTGGTGATCGACCTGGCCGCCCACACGGTCACCCGCGACGGCGAGGAGATCCACCTCACGCCGATCGAGTTCCGGCTGCTGGGGACGCTCGCGGGCAACCGAGGCCGCCTGATGACCCACCGGGCGCTGCTCACCGAGGTCTGGGGTCCCGGGTGGGAGGAGGACACCCAGACCCTGCGCACGCACATCGCGAACCTGAGGCGAAAGATCGAGCCGCCCGACGGCCCGCGCTACATCCGCACGGATCCGGGCGTCGGATACCGCTTCGAGGGCTGAGCTTCACACCATCTTCATGGGCGCTGCCCGAACCTAGACGGGGTCTTCACGAGGCCGGGGCGATCCTCCGGTCATGGACCTGATCTCCATCGCGATCGCCCTGGTGGTGTTCGTGGCGCTCTACTTCCTGATCGACGGGCTGGACCGCGTATGAGCTTCGCGGAAGGCTCGATGCTGATCGTCTCGATCCTGCTGTTCGTCTACCTGCTCTACGCGCTGCTGCGGGGCGAGAACCTGTGACCGTCAACGGCTGGCTGCAGCTGGCGATCTACGTCGCCGTGCTCACCGCGCTGGTGCCGGTGCTGGGCGGCTACATGGCGCGCGTCTACCAGGGCGAGCGCCTGCTGCTCGAGCGGCCGCTCGGCTGGCTCGAGCGGCTGATCTACAGGGTGCTCGGCCCCTCGGCGCGGACCGAGCAGGACTGGAAGGCCTACGGCAAGACGACGATCGTCTTCAGCCTCGTCTTCTGGCTCGTGTCTCTACGTGATCCTGCGCACCCAGAACATCCAGCCCTTCAACCCGGAGGGGTTCCGCTCGGCGCCGTGGGACGTGACCTTCAACACCACGTCCTCGTTCGTCACGAACACGAACTGGCAGTACTACGGCGGCGAGACGACGATGACCTACTTCTCGCAGATGGCCGGGCTGGCCGTCCAGAACTTCGTCTCGGCGGCGGTCGGCATGGCCGTGCTCGCGGCCGTGATCCGCGGCTTCGCCAGCCGCGGCGTCAAGGAGCTCGGCAACTTCTGGCGGGACGTCACCCGCACGCTGCTCTACATCCTGCTTCCGCTGGCGGCCATCGGGACGCTGATCCTGGTCTCCCAGGGCGTGATCCAGTCGCTCGGCGGCTACGTCACGATCCACGGCCTCGGCGGCCTCGACCAGACGCTGGCGATGGGCCCCGCCGCCTCGCAGATCGCGATCAAGCAGCTGGGCACCAACGGCGGCGGCTTCTTCAACGTCAACAGCACGATGCCGTTCGAGAACCCGACTCAGTTCTCGAACTTCGTCGAGGCGATCTTCATCCTCCTGATCCCGGCCGCCGCGACGGCGCAGTACGGCCGCATGGTCGGCAACCGCCGCCAGGGCTGGGCCCTGTACGCGACGATGCTCGTCTTCATGGTCGGCCTGTTCGGCGTCGCCTACGCCGCCGAGCAGAACGGTTCTCCCGGCCCAGCACGTCGCCGGCGAGAACACCGCCGCGGCCAATGGCACGACCGGCGGCAACCTGGAGGGCAAGGAGCAGCGCAACGGGATCGCCGCCAGCGCCGAGTGGGCGAACGTCACGACGGACGCCTCCAACGGCTCCGTCAACTGCGCGCACGACTCCTACACCGGCTTCGGCGGCCTCGTTCCCCTGACCAACATGATGACCGGGGAGGTGATCTTCGGCGGGGTCGGCTCGGGCTTGTACGGCATGCTGCATGACGGTTCTGCTTGCGGTGTTCATAGCCGGGCCTGATGGTCGGCAGAACGCCCGAGTACCTCGGGCAAGAAGGTCGAGTCCCGTGAGGTGAAGCTGGTCCTGATCGGCCTGCTGTTCACCCCGATGGTGGCGCTGATCGCCACCGGGATCGCGATCTCGAGCAAGTACGGCGACGCCCTCGATCTACAACCCGGGGCCCCAGGGCTTCTCCGAGACGCTCTACGCCTACATCTCGCAGGCCAACAACAACGGCTCCGCCTTCGCCGGCTACACGGGCTTCGTGCAGCCGAACGCCCCTGGCAACGTCGGCTCCTACGGGATCACCTTCGCCGACATCCTCGGCGGGCTCTCGATGCTGACGGCACGCTTCGTCCCGCTGCTCTCGGCACTGGCCATCGCCGGATCGCTCTCGGTCAAGCGCGTCGTCCCCGTCGGCCCGGGCACCTTCCGGACCGACAACCCCACCTTCGTGATCCTGCTGCTCTCGGTGATCGTGATCGTCGCCGCCCTCACCTTCTTCCCCGCAGTCCTGCTCGGCCCGGTCGTCCAGGGCCTCACCAACCAGCTCGGTTCCCCACCTGACATGAGACGTGACCTGACAGCCTCAATCATCGCCGCGGTGGCCTTCACGCTGCTGTTCGGCCTCGCCTACCCGCTGATCGCCACCGGCGTCTCGCAGGTGCTGTTCCCGAACAAGTCGGACGGCAGCCAGGTGAAGGTGGACGGCAAGATCGTCGGCTCGAGCCTGATCGGGCAGAACTTCATGATCCGGCGCCCGAACCACAACCCGAAGAAGCCTGAACTTCGGCAAGAAGCAGATGAAGACGCCGGATCCCAAGTACTTCCAGCCGCGCCCCTCGGTCACCAACTACAGCCCGGACGTCACCTTCTTCAACAACCTCGGCCCGAACAACAAGGCGCTGATGCAGCAGTTCAAGGGCTACATCCAGGCCTACCTGGCGCTGGAGCGGCCCTACGACCCGGGCCTGACCCGCAGGGACATCCCGGTTGACGCGATGACCACCTCGGCCTCGGGCGTCGACCCGCACATCTCACAGGCGAACGCCCGGATCCAGGCTCACCGGATCGCGAAGGTGCGCGGCCTCTCGCTCGACCGGGTCAACCAGCTGATCGACGACAACACGGACGGACGCGCACTCGGCGTCCTCGGCGAGCCCGGAGTGAACGTGCTCGAGCTCAACATCGCTCTCGACAAGGAGTCCCAGTAGTGACCGACAACAACCGCCGACGTTCGTCCATGTTCGACCGCGAGCTCTTGCTCCCCGCGCTCTGGGCGAGCGTCAAGAAGCTCAACCCGCGCCACCAGATCCACAACCCGGTGATGTTCGTGGTCGAGGTCGGCGCCGTGATCACGACGATCGGCTGGATCAACCAGGTCTTCGGCAACGCGCCGCTCGGCGGCGGCGACGAGCCGGCCTGGTTCACGTTCACCGTCGCGCATCTGGCTGTGGCTGACGGTGGTCTTCGCCAACCTGGCCGAGGCGCTGGCCGAGGGGCGGGGCAAGGCCCAGGCCGACGCCCTTCGCGCAGCGCGGACCGAGACCGTCGCCCACCTGCAGGACGGTCGTGAGGTGACGGCGTCGGAGCTGCAGAAGGGCGATGTCGTGGTCGTCAACGCGGGAGAGGCCATCCCGGGCGACGGCACCGTGATCGAAGGAATCGCCTCGGTCGACGAGTCGGCGATCACCGGCGAGTCGGCTCCCGTCATCCGCGAGGCGGGTGGCGACCGCAGCGCGGTCACCGGCGGCACCAAGGTGCTCTCGGACCGGATCGTCGTCGAGATCACCCAGGAGCCCGGCAAGAGCTTCCTCGACCGGATGATCGCCCTGGTCGAAGGTGCCGAGCGGCGCAAGACGCCGAACGAGATCGCCCTCAACATCCTGCTCTCGGGGCTGACCATCATCTTCCTGGCGGTCGTCGTCGTGCTGCGGCCGATGGCGGAGTTCTCGAGCACGGCCGCCTCGGTGGCGACCCTGATCGCTCTGCTCGTCGCCCTGATCCCGACCACGATCGGAGCACTGCTCTCTGCGATCGGGATCGCCGGCATGGACCGCCTGGTCCGCCGTAACGTGCTGGCTCTGTCTGGACGTGCCGTAGAGGCCTCGGGCGACGTCGACGTGCTCCTGCTCGACAAGACGGGCACGATCACCCTCGGCAACCGCGAGGCCACCGAGTTCGTGCCGATGCCTGGGGTTCCCGAGGCTGAGCTCGCCGAGGCGGCACAGATGTCATCGCTCGCCGACGAGACACCCGAGGGCCGGTCGATCGTGGTCCTGGCGAAGAAGTACGGCATCCGGGAGCACGAGATGGCGTCGCACGAGGCGACGTTCGTCCCGTTCACGGCAGAGACCCGGATGAGCGGCATCGACGTCAACGGCCGGCGCCTGCGCAAGGGCGCCGGGGACGCGATCATCAACTTCGTCCAAGTCGAGGGGGGCACCACCCCGCCCGAGCTGCAGCAGGAGCTCGACCGGATCGGCCGTGAGGGCGGGACCCCGCTCGCCGTCGCGCAGGACAGCCAGGTTCTGGGTGTGATCTACCTCAAGGACGTGGTCAAGGAGGGCATTACGCATCGCTTCGACCAGCTGCGGGCGATGGGCATCCGCACCGTGATGATCACCGGCGACAACAAGCTGACGGCGGCCAAGATCGCCGAGGAGTCGGGTGTCGACGACTTCCTGGCCGAGGCAACGCCGGAGAAGAAGCTGGACTTGATCAAGGAGCAGCAGGCCGGCGGTCGGATGATCGCGATGACCGGCGACGGGACGAACGACGCCCCAGCCCTTGCGCAGGCTGACGTCGGCGTGACCATGAACACGGGTACGCAGGCGGCGCGCGAGGCGGGAAACATGGTCGATCTCGACTCGAACCCGACGAAGCTGATCGAGATCGTCGAGGTCGGCAAGCAGCTGCTGATCACCCGCGGCGCCCTGACTACGTTCTCGATCGCCAACGACGTCGCCAAGTACTTCGCGATCCTGCCCGCGATCTTCGCCGCCACCTATGCGACCTCCGCCGGCGCAGACGGGCCCCTGAACAAGCTCAACATCATGGACCTGGGGACCCCTGAGTCCGCGATCATCTCGGCGATCATCTTCAACGCGCTGGTGATCCCGCTGCTCATCCCGCTTGCTCTGCGGGGCGTGCGCTACCGGCCCTCCGGCGCGAGTGCGCTCCTGCGCCGCAACCTCTTCATCTACGGCCTGGGCGGCATCATCGCCCCCTTCATCGGCATCAAGCTGATCGACCTGATCGTCCACGGGCTGTTTGGGGCCTGAGATGGCTCTCCAGCTCGCGGGCATCCACCTGGTGGCCCGAGACGAGAGGGGACTGCCGGCGGGCCTACGAGACGCCGGGACCCTCACCAAGTTCCGGGCCAGGCTGCAGGGGCGGTCCCTCGACCGCGCCCTCGCAATCGGGGCGGACCCTGCCTCCGCGGCGGTGCTCGCTCGGCGAGCGGCCTGGTTGACCAGCCCGAGAAACCGCCGCGGTCTGGCGCGTGCGCTCCGCAGGACACTCGACCCGCCGAGCGGGCGCCCCGGGCCATCGCCGGCGATCGCCCCGCACCAGGGAGAGCTTGCGGCCGTGAGACTGCCGCTGGCCGCCGTTGCAGCACTCCTGGAGAGCGACGAGCCGATCTACTCGCGCGGCGTGGCGAAGGTGCAGCTACTCCTCACCGAGGGCGACAGCCCGCTCTACTCCCCGCGGCGGGTGGGCGATCTTCGCCGAGAGATGGATTCGATCATCGCCGCATTGGCCGGACGGGAGGAAAATTGCTGACGATGGCCGACCCTGCCGATCAGCAAGTCGAGGTCCCCGACGTCGCCGAAACGGAGCGCGGCAGCCTCAAGGTCTTCCTCGGGATGGCCGCGGGGGTCGGCAAGACCTACCGGATGCTCCAGGAGGGGCGGGCCGAGGCCGAGGGAGGGCGCGACGTCGTCGTCGGCTATCTCGAGCCGCACGGCCGGAAGGAGACCGTCGAGCAGTCGGGCGACCTCGAGTTCCTACCGCGGCGGACCGTCCCCTACAGAGAAACCGTTCTGGAGGAGATGGACCTTCCCGGCCTGATCCGCCGGGCTCCGGACCTCGCCCTGATCGACGAGTTGGCCCACACAAATGCCCCCGGGCTCGAGCACGGCAAGCGCTACGAGGACGTCGAGGATGTGCTCGCCGCGGGGATCGACGTCTACTCGACCGTCAACGTTCAGCACCTCGAGAGCCTCAACGACAGCATCTGCGAGCTCACCGGTGTCCGGGTGCGGGAGACGATGCCGGACGCCGTGCTCAATGCCGCGGATGAGGTTGTGCTCATGGACCTCACCCCCGAAGCCCTCCTGGCCCGGCTGCGCGCGGGCAAGGTCTACCCGCAGGAGAGAATCGACTCCGCCCTCAACAACTTCTTCCGGGTCGAGAACCTGGCCGCTCTGCGAGAGGTCGCATTGCGGCAGGTGGCTGATGAGGTCGAGGCCAAGCGCATGGTCAGGGAGGAGGTGGGCCAGCGAGATGATCGTCTGGCGGACAGCGCGGCGAGCCAGGCGGTGGGGGAGCGGCTGCTGGCGCTGATCAAGCCGACCCCGAGGGCCCAGCGGCTGGTGCGTCGCGCGTGGCGGTCGGCGCAGCGGCTCGGCGCCGAGTTGGATCTGCTCTGGGTGAAGAGGCCCGGATACCGCCCGAGCAACGAGGAGCAGGATCAGCTCGACGCCATCGGCAGGCTCGCGGCCGTGCTTGGCGCGCACGTCCTGGTCGAGGAGGGCGATGACGTGGCCCAGACGGTCAAGGAGGTTGCCGAGGAGAAGGGCAGCACCTACGTCTTGATAGGAACACCGTCGGCCAGAACGGGACTCGACCGTTTCAAGCCGACCCTGCCCACCAAGCTGATCGAAGCGCTCCCCGGCGTGGATCTTCGGGTGGTCGCCGACCGCACCCTGAGGGCGGAGGAGGGCGAGTCGTGAGCCCCGTCCTATTGGTGATCGCAATCGTTCTGGCGGCCTCGACGGGATATCTCCTCATCCGTGAGCTGCACCGCCGTCGAACCGAGGCCGAAATCACTCCCGCCGCGGGCAGGATTCTCTTCCCCTTCGTGGGCAAGGCGCTCTCCACCCCGGCCCTCGATGCCGCTCTCCGGCTGGCGCGCGCCGAAGGAGCGACCCTCGTGCCGGCTTACCTCGCGATCGTCCCGCTCAGCGTCCAACTGGACACGCCGCTCAAGAGGCAGGCCGAGGTCGCCCTCCCGATGCTCGAGGCGATCGAGCAGCGCGCCGCGACACAAGGGGTGCCGGTGGACTCCCGGATCGAGCCGGGCCGGAGCGTGCGGCACGCATTCCGGTCGCTGATGAAGCACGAGCGATTCGATCGCGTTGTCGCCGCCGGAGCGACGAACGGGGACGGCTTCAGCTCGGATGACGTGGCCTGGCTGCTCGAGCACGCTCCCGGAGAGATCCTGATCTTCCGCCCGAGCCGCGAGGCCAGCAAGCCCACTACGCGCATGTGGCTGAGCGGGCGAAACGGACAACCGGAGACGCGCGCCGAGGCGCGGAGGATCTACCGCGCTACCCGGCCGCTCGCGAGACCAGGGAGGGAATGACCCCGTCCGAGGGGTCCTCCTCCGGGTGCCAGAGGACTCCCAACACGAAGCTCCCGTCCCCTGACTCGATCGCCTCGATGCTCTCGTCGCCGGTCGCCCAGGCGCTGGGCGCCAGCGAATCAGGGATCTCGTCTACACCCTGGTGATGATGGGTCTTGACGGTCAGGTGCTCGGAGCCGGCGGCCGTCGCGGCCAGGGAGCCGGGCTCGATCCGAACGTCGTGCTCGGCCCATGACCCGGGTACTGGCCGGTGGCGCTCGTGCCCGAGCCGGTCGGGCAGGTGCTGGTCGAGTGTCCCCCCGCAGGCGACGTTGAGGATCTGCATCCCGCGGCAGACGCCGAGGAGAGGGATGCCCCGCTCGAGCGCCCCGCGAGCCAGCGCGATCTCGAAGCGGTCGCGGTCGGGATTGGTCCCGACCGTCTCGGGATGGGCCTCCGCGCCGTGGCTCTCAGGGTCGATGTCGGCACCCCCTCCCAGGACCAGCGCGTCGAGATGATCGAGCAGCTCGTCGGGATCGTCTGTGGCTCGGCGGTCGGGCGGCAGCATCGCGACCATTCCGCCCGCGCCGTGGATTGCCCGGGCGTATGAGAGCGGCAGCAGCACGGCCGGCTCGTCCTTCCAGACGCCGAAGTGGGCCTTCTCGACCGCGGCGCAGACACCGATCAGGGGGCGAGGCATGAGCGGAACTTAGCGACCACCGCATCGCGGCCCGAGCGATAGCCTGCCTTTCAGGTGTGCCGGGAAGGCTGGTCGGCGATCCGTTCGCCTGCCCAGAAGGAGAGATCCCATCAGCCCAGCCCTGGCAGTCCCGCTCTTCGCCCTCTCGGTCGCGGTCACCCTGGCCGCGGCGGCCCTCTTCGCCGACAGGCTCGATCACGTCGGGCCGAGGATCGGCCTCTCCGAGCCGCTGGTGGGGCTGCTGACGGCGCTCGCCGCGGACGGGCCCGAGATCTCCTCGGCCCTGATCGCCCTCTCCGCCGGCGAGAAGGGAGTGAGCATGGGAGTGGTTCTCGGTTCCAACGTCTTCAACCTCGCCGCGATGATCGGGATGAGCGCGGTCCTCGCCGGGGCGGTTCACCTGACCAGGCGCTCTCTGCTCGTCGAGGGCGCCGTGGCGGTGATCGCGGCGGTGATCGCGGCAGGGCTGATCCTGGACGTGATCTCCGCCGGGGTCGCGGTGGCGGCCTTCGCGCTCGTCGCGGTCCCGTATCTGGTCCTGCTGGGGCGCGGGCGACTCCACACGAGCACCGCGGAGGCGAGGGCACGCGATCGCACGATCGCCGCGATCCCGGATCCCCAGCAGGACATGTGGAAGGTGGTCGGGCTGATCGCTCTCGCGGTTGCGCTGATCATTCTCGGCAGCGAGGGGATGGTCCACACGGCGCTCTCGCTCGCCGGCGACTGGCACCTCTCCCACGTCGTGGTCGGAGTGCTGATCCTCGCGGTGCTGACCAGCCTGCCCAACGCGCTGACGGCGATCCGGCTCGGGACGAGCGATCGCGGGACTGCACTGGTCAGCGAGACGCTCAACTCCAACACGATCAACCTCGCCGGAGGAGTGATGCTCCCCGCCCTGATCGTCGGGCTCGGTGGGGCCACCGGCCTGGTCAAGTTCGACCTCGGCTGGTTCACCGGGATGACGGTCGTCACCCTCCTCGTGCTCGCCAGGCCGGGCGGCGCCCGCCGCTTCGACGGCGCCCTGATCATCGCCCTCTACCTCGTCTTCGTGGCCGTACACGTGACCCACGGATGAGCCGGGGTCGATCAGAGGGGGATCTGCGAGCCGACGATCACCGTCCTTTCGCTGGGCAGCTGGAAGGCGTCGATCGGGCTCGTCGCGTTCCGGGCCATCGCGACGAACAGCTTCTTGCGCCAGGGCCTCATCGGCGGGCCATCTGTCGGCTTAATCGCGATCCGCGAGACGTAGTAGGAGGCGTGCTCGAGGTCGAGATTCTTTTCGAGCAGACCCTGCTTGCGGCACAGTCGCAGCGCGGCCGGGACGTCGACCGGGTCGTGGTAGCCGTTCCTCATCGTGACGTGGATCACCCTGAACTCGCCGCCGATCTGCTCCACGGTGAATCGCTCGAAGTCCTCGACGTGGGGGATGCTGACCAGGTCCACCGAGACGATCACGACCCTCTGCGGGAACGTGCGGGTGTTCTCGACCTCGATCCGGAGGGCAAGGGGGGCGGTCTCCCTGGTTGGATGGAGGTAGACGGCCACGCCCGGCACCCGGGTGAGTGGAGGGTCCTCGGCGCCGAGGCGATCCAGGAACTCCGTCAGGGATCCCTCCTTGGCGGCTCGATTGCGAGTGACGATCTCCAGTCCGCGGCGCCAGTTGATCATCACGATCGAGATCACCGCCGCAATCGCGAGCGGGAGCCACGCTCCATGCTCCACCTTGGCGATGTTGGCGATGAAGAACGTCACCTCCACGCTGAGGAAGAGGACGGCGATCGGCACGAGCCGGCGCCTCGGAGTGCCCCAGAGCAGCCGAGCGACCGCCAGGAAGAGCACGGTGTTGAGGATGAACGTCCCGGTGACCGCGACCCCGTAGATATCGCCGAGCTTGTCGGCGGACTGGAAGATGAGCGTCAACGCGATGACGCCGACACACAGCCCCCAGTTGACGAGCGGGACGTAGATCTGCCCCTCGAGCTTCGAGGGGTGCAGCACGGTGATGCGTGGCAGATACCCGAGCTGGACCGCCTGCCGGGCGACCGAGAACGAACCGGAGATCGCGGCCTGGGAGGCGATGATGGTCGCCGCCGTCGCGAGGAAGAGCATGGGGTACAGGGCCCAGTGGGGAACCATCAGGTAGAAGGGATTGACCGCGGTGCTCGGGTCATGGCGGATCAGGACCCCCTGGCCGAGGTAGTTGAGCATGAGCGCGGGGAGCGCCACCGCAAACCAGCCGAGCCGAATCGGTGTGGCGCCGAAGTGACCCCTGTCCGCGTAGAGGGCCTCCGCCCCGGTGACGGCGAGGACGACCCCGCCGAGCGTCAGGAATCCCGCCACGCCGTGGTCGACCAGGAAGCGAGCCCCCCACGTCGGTGAGAGCGCCTGAAAGACCGCCGGGTCCTTCAGCACCTGGTTCAGTCCCAGGAGCCCGATCGCGACGAACCAGACCAGGATCACCGGACCGAACAGCCATCCGATCGCCCCCGATCCGCGCCGCTGGATGAAAAAGAGGCCGACCAGGATGACGACAGATATCGGCACCACGAGGTGAGTGAGGTCCGGCTCGATCACCTTCAGTCCCTGAACGGAGCCGAGGACCGAGATCGCGGGGGTGATGATCCCGTCGCCGAAGAACAGCGCGGCACCGAAGATGCCGAGGGTCACCAGCGTCGCCACGCGGGTGGCCTTGTGGCGCTGCAGGAGGGAGGCCAGGGCCATGATGCCGCCGTCCCCACGGTTGTGGGCGCGCATGATGAAGCCGGCGTACTTGATGGACACGATGATCATCAGGGCCCAGAAGATCAGCGAGACGACCCCGTAGACGCCCGCCGTCGTCGCATGAGCGGCGGCTCGGTGCGTAGTGAAGATGACCTGCTCTGTGTACAGCGGGCTCGTCCCGATGTCGCCGTAGACGACGCCGAGGGCGCCGAGGGCGAGCACCGCCTTGCTGGCATCGGTGATTACGTCACGCTGGGTGTCCTGCAGCGCTTCGAAGCGCTTGCGAACGGCCTCGGACTCCTCTTCGCTGTCACTCGGGGCCTCCGGCTTCCAGTAGCCGAGCTTGTGTGAAGCCTCGTGGAAGATCCGCTTTTCGCCGGGCCGCTTGCCCGTGCGAGCCTTGCCATCGTCCGCTTCCGAAGGCGCCTTGACGCCGGCGGTGTGTGAGGACTCGTGAAGAGGACGTTTGTGCCGTGGATCGGTGTCGTTCACGCAGTTCCCTCCCCACTCATCGTGATGAACTTAGCGGCCGTGAAAAGGGAAGGCCTAGCGCCGCAGGGTCTGTTCGACGTCGCGATCGTAGGTGCGGGCGCGGTCGGCTGCGCCGTGGCGCGGGAGCTGAGCCGCCGCGGCGCCCGCTGCGCCCTGATCGAGGCCGGTCCGGATGTCGGCGCCGGGACGAGCAAGGCGAACACGGCGATCCTGCACACCGGCTTCGACGCCAAGCCGGGGACGATCGAGTCTGGGCTGGTCGCCCGTGGGTACGAGCTGCTCAGTCAGTACGCCACCGAGGTGGGCATCCCGACTGCGAAGCTCGGTGCGCTGATGATCGCCTGGGGCGGCGAACAGCGAGCCGCCCTCAGCGAGATCGCGGCGACGGCGAACGAGAACGGATACGGGGATGCCCGCTCCGTCGAGAGCGAGGAGCTCTACACACGCGAGCCCAACATCGGCCCCGGCGCCGAGGGTGCCCTCGAGATCCCCGGCGAGGGGATCGTCTGCCCGTTCACCACCACGCTGGCCTTCGCAACCGAGGCGCTCGGCGCGGGCTGCGAGCTCATCCTGAACGCGGCGGTCACCGGCGTGCGAACGAGTGGCGGCGCCCACGAGCTCGACACCGCGAGGGGCCCCGTCCGGGCGCAGTACCTGGTCAACGCCGCCGGGCTCCGCAGCGACGAGGTCGACGCGATGCTCGGCCACTCGGCTTTCAGCGTCACGCCGAGGCGCGGCGAGCTGATCGTGTTCGACAAGCTGGCGAGCGGCCTGCTCAACCACGTCCTGCTGCCGGTCCCCACCGAGAAGACCAAGGGCGTGCTGGTCTCGCCGACGGTCTACGGCAACGTACTGCTCGGCCCTACCGCCGACGACACGGATGACAAGACCGATCGGTCGACGACCGCGACGGGCCTGGCGTCGCTGATGGAGGCCGGCGCGCGGATCCTGCCCGAGCTCGAGCGGCACGAGGTGACCGCCACCTACGTCGGGCTCCGCGCGGCAACCCAGCATCGCGACTACCAGCTCACCGCCCATGTCGGGCAGCGCTACGTATGCGCCGGCGGGATTCGGTCCACCGGCATCACCGGCTCGCTGGCGATCGCGGAGTGGGTCCGCGAGGCGCTTGCGGACGCCGGTCTGGACCTGGCGTCGCGTCCCGCGACGGCCGCCCTGCGGATGCCGAACATAGGCGAGTTCGGGACCCGTCCGTACCAGGAGGAGAGAGGATCGCGGCCGCTCCCGATTGCGGGCGGATCGTCTGCTTCTGCGAGCGGGTGACCCGCGGGGAGATCGATGCCGCGCTCGCCGGTCCGATCCCGCCCGCGGACCTGGATGGGCTCCGCCGGCGGACGCGTGTCTTGATGGGCCGCTGTCAGGGCTTCTTCTGCGGAGCGGAGATCGCGGCGGTGCTGGAGGGGGGCGCCGACGATGGCGATCGATGATGGCCCGGTGATCGTCGGCGGCGGACCCTCGGGTCTGGCCGCCGCCATCGAGCTTCGCCGGCTCGGCATCTCGCCCGTCACCGTCATCGAGCGGGAGCGCGAGGCCGGTGGGATCCCGCGCCACTCCGACCACACCGGCTTCGGGCTGCGCGACCTGCGGACTGTGCTCTCCGGGCCGCATTATGCCGCCCGCTACCGGGACCTCGCGGAGGCGGCCGGCGTGGAGGTTCTCGCGGAGACGATGGTCACCGAATGGGAGGGGGGCCGGTCGCTGAAGCTGACAGGACCTCACGGCCGCTGGGAGTTGGACCCGCCGGCAGTCGTCCTCGCCACGGGCTGTCGCGAGCGGCCGCGGTCGGCGCGCCTCGTTCCAGGGTCGCGTCCCGCGGGCGTGATGACGACCGCGACCCTCCAGCAGCTCGTCCACCTGCGCGGTCAGAAGGTCGGCCGGCGGGCGGTGATCGTCGGCGCCGAGCACGTCAGCTTCTCGGCGGTCGCCACCCTCGCGCACGGCGGGGCCTCGGTGGCAGGACTGGTCACCGAACTGCCCCGTCATCAGTCGCTGCGGACCTTCAGGGCGGGGGCCGCAGTCCGCTACCGGGCTCCGGTCTGGACCCGGACCAGGGTGAGCGCGATTCACGGCGCCGAGAGGGTGGAGTCGGTCGAGCTGACGGAGATCGACTCCGGGCTGACGCGGACGGTCGAGTGCGATCTGGTCGTGTTCACGGCGGACTGGATTCCGGACCACGAGCTCGCGGTGATTGCGGGGTGCGAGCTGGACCAGGGCAGCCTCGGCCCGCTCGTCGACCCGGCGCTGCGGACCACCCGGCCAGGGGTGTTCGGGGCCGGGAACCTGCTCCACCCCGCGGAGACCGCGGACGTCTGCGCGCTTGACGGGCGCCACGTCGCGCCGGCGGTCGCAGCGTACCTGCGCGGCCCCGGGGAGTGGCCATCCCACCTCAGGCTGGCTTCCCGGAGCCCGCTGGCCTGGGTCGCCCCGAACCTCCTACTCGCGACAGGGCACCCGCCTCCGCGCGACCGCTTCCTGATCCGAACCCGTGAGTTCGTCTCCCGAGCACGGGTACAGGTCCGCCAGGACGGCCGCGAGGTCTGGAGCGGCCGGGTGGGCAGGCTGGTGCCGGGCCGCTCGGCCCACATCCCGGCCGGCTGGGCCGCCGGGGTCGACCACCACGGGGGCCCAGTGATCGTGGCAGTGAAATAGGGTCCTCGCATGAGCGACCGGATGTTGCTCGGCATCGACGAGGGGACCACGGGCGTCAAGGCCGCGCTCTTCGACCAGCGGCTGCAGCCGGTCGCCGAGGCCCGCCGCGACAAGGTGAACCGCCATCCCGAGGAGGGCTGGGTCGAGCAGGACGGCGAGGAGGTGATCGCCGCGGTAACGGAGGCCGTCGCCGAGCTGCTGGCCGGGATGGACGGCGAGGTGGTGGCCTGTGGTCTCGACCACCAGGGCGAGTCGGTGCTCGCCTGGGACTCGGAGACCGGGAAGCCGCTGAGCCCGGTCGTCGTCTGGCAGGACAAGCGCTCCCAGGAGATCCTCGACGAGCTCATCGACCGGGAGGACGAGGTCAAGGAGCTCAGCGGCCTGCCCTTCGACCCCTATTTCTCGGCTGCGAAGCTGGCGTGGCTTTTGCGGCGCAACGATGAGGTCGGTAAGGCGCGGGACGAGGGCCGCCTGCGGATGGGAACGGTCGACTCGTTCCTCTGCGACCGGCTCGGCGGTGGCTTCGCCACCGAGCCGGCCACCGCCTCGCGGACCCAGCTCCAGCGGATCGACAGGCCAGGAGCCTTCGACGAGCGGCTCTGCGAGATCTTCGGCGTGCCGATCGAGGTGCTGCCGGAGGTTCGCGACACCGCCGGGGAGCTGGGGACGCTCAGGCACGAGAGCTGGCCGGTCGAGCTGCCGCTGCGCGGCCAGGTCGTCGACCAGCAGGCCGCCCTGGCGGGTGCCGCCTGCGTTGAGCCCGGCCGCGTCAAGGCGACCTACGGGACCGGCGTCTTCGTTCTAGCTCACGTCGGCGAGGGCGTCCCGGAGCCGGCTGGCGGGCTGCTGCCTACCGTCGCCTGGAGCATCGACGGCAAGGTCGAGTACGCGCTCGACGGCGGCGTCTTCGCCGCCGGAGCGATGCTCGAGTGGATGTGCAGCCAACTCGGCATCGCCGAGAACCCGCCCGCGCTCAGCGACCTGGCTCGTGCTGCCGAGAGCTCCGCCGGCGCCCGCGTCCTTCCGGGACTCGCCGGGATCGGCGCGCCGTGGTGGCGCCCGAACGCCCGCGCGATGATCTCCGGGATCTACGGGGGCACCACGCGCGAGAACGTCGCCCGGGCGGCCCTGGAGGGAATCGCCTGGCGGGTGGCCGACGTGGTCGCCGCGATCAAGGAGACCTCGCCCGTGGAGACACTGCGCGTGGATGGCGGCCTGACCAACGAGCCCCTCCTGCTCCAGATCCAGGCCGACATGATCGGTGCGCCCGTCGAGGCCGCGGGGGCAGACGCAACGGTGCTGGGCGCTGCGGCGCTCGGCGGAGTGGGAGCCGGCGTGATCGCCTCGCTGACGGACCTGCCGGAGATGCTGCCGCCGGACCGCCGGGTGGAGCCCGAGCGCGACGAGGAATGGCGCTCGACCGAACACGAACGCTGGCGCGAGTTCGTCAAGACCACAGAAGCACTCGACCCGCGCTAATCGCGGGTCGAGTGGGCGGCGCGCACGCCGCGCCCTGTTGTTGCGGGCGGCCGCGCAGCGGATATGTCGCCCCAGATCAGTCCCTGGTGACGACGTCCTCCTCCAGCGTGCTGACCGGGCCCTGGTACTTGTTCTTCGCCGAGACGAGGTACCAGACCCCAAAGATCAGCGGGATCAGGACCGCTAGGGGAACGTAGTTCACGAGGCTCGCGTCGAACCCGTCCTTCCACGGCAGGCCCGCCGGCGTGTACGGCAGGTCGAGGGCGAAGACGACCAGGATCACGAAAAGGATCCCGATGGTGTTCACCCACTTGTACTTCGCGCCGAGCGTCCACGGGCCGGGCTTGAACGAGTCGCCGGCCCGGAGCCGCAGGTAGACCGGGATGATGTAGGCCACGTACAGGCCGACCGTGCAGATCCCGGTCAGCGCGTAGAACGCGAACGGGACGTCGTTCTTCCCGAATAGGGCCGGGATCGAGATCACCAGCGAGAAGAACGAGACGCCAATGACCGCGTTGAACGGCACCCGGTCCCGGTTCACCCGGCGGAACAGGTTCCAGCCCGGGATCGCCCGGTCGCGCGAGAACGCGTACCAGGTCCGTGACGCGCTGGTCAGACCGGCGGCGCCGCAGAACAGCTGGCCGACCGTCGCGATCAGGATCACCAGCTTCGCCGCCCACGAATCGAGCGCCGAGGTGAAGATGAACGTCGAGTAGCCGGCTCCGCCGTCGATCGCAGCCACGTTCGTCGCCGCGAACAGGAACGACAGCAGCAGGACCCAGCCGATGATGGCCGAGTAGAACACGGAGCGCCAGACGCCCTGCGCTGCGGCGATCGCGGCCCCCTGAGTCTCCTCGGCGGTGTGGGCGGAGGCGTCGTAGCCCGTCTCGGTGTACATCGTCAGCAGGAACCCGATCGGCAGGACGAAGAACCAGAAGCCGAAGTTGCCGGTCGACCCTCCGAAGAAGCCGGACTCGTTGAACCTCTGGGTGAAGACGAAATTCGCGCTCTGGTGGTGGTCCGGCACGATCCAGAGGAGTCCGATGATCACGGCGACACCGAGGAGGTGCCAACCCACCGAGATGTTGTTCATCACCGCCAGGAAGCGGTCGGCGAAGATGTTCACCACCGTGTAGCCGAGCAGGATGATCAGGAAGAGCAGGAACTGCTCGCTCAGAACATGGCTGGTGTCACCGAAGTTGATCCCGAGGATATTGAGCCCATAGAGGCCGAGCAGGATGTTGAGGAAGATCGCGGCGCCGTAAGCCACCGATGCGACGATCCCGAGCAGGCCGACGATGTTGAACCAGCCGGTCATCCAGCTCCAGCCCTTGCCGCCGAGGTCGTGGGCCCACCAGTAGGGGCCGCCGGCCGTCGGATAGGCAGAGGTGAGCTCGGACATCGAGAAGGCCACGCAGAAAATCAGCAGGCAGAGCACCGGCCAGCCGATCGAGACCGCGATCGGGCCGCCGTTCAGCCAGGCGAAGCCGAACGAGGTGAAACAGCCCGCCAGGACCGAGATGATCGTGAAAGAGATCGCGAAGTTGGTGAAAGCGCTCCAGGTTCGCGATAGCTCTTGCTTGTAGCCGAGCTCGGCCAGGCGCTTCTCATCGCGCTTTACCTGGTCGACGTCAGAAAGGCCCTCAGGTGGAGTCACTTCTCTTCTCCCTCCGTCGCGGCCCCGCTACTTCCTTGTATGGAGGCCTTATGTGCCGGAATGGCTAGGACCCTATGTGCGGAAGCGGACATCCGTCAAGCCCGATTTCCGCAAAAGGGGAAATGGTAGGCACCTTGTACGGATCGTCTACGAACGTCCCCAGCCGAGGCCGATTCGGCCCAGCAGCGAGCGGACCGGCGAACGGCCGCCCTCCGGGACAGAAATTCGCATCAGAGAGCCAAATGTCTGATACCCGACGGCCTCCAGATGCGTGGCGAGCGCGATGAACGCCTGCGCGGTGGTCAGGGCGTCGCCGTCAGCGTGATGGGGGCGGTGGGTGGGCAGCCCGAGGTCGTGCGCCATCGTCCCGAGGGCGATTGGCTGGTGATTTGCCGCGGGCTCCCGGCGGAGCCTCCGCAGCTCGCGGTCGAGGACGGCCGTGTCGACGATGGGATTTCGCAGCTCGAGGCCGTGCTCGGCGAGCGCAGCGCCGAGGAAACTGCGCTCCACCGCCGCGACGTGGGCGACCATCGCCCTGCCGGTGAGGGCCTCGAGCAGTCCGTCGAGCACCTCCTCTAGGGGCGGCGCCACGGCGAGATCGGCCTCGCGCAGGCCATGGATGCGGATCGTCTCGGCCTCCGGCATTCGCCGCGGCCGGACGAACTCATACACGGCGTCGTCCAGTTGCACCTTGCCGCCGGTGACGGTGACGGTCGCGAACGAGATGATCTCGTCGGAAGAGGGATCGAGGCCGGTGGTCTCCAGGTCGATGACTGTGAAGTCGACCTCGCGCCAGGCGGAGCCTTCGTCGGGCAGCGGGGCCTGCAGGTACTCCCGGATTGCGGCTGAACTGCGCTCGGCCACCGCTAGCGATGCGAGAGGTCGCCGGTCAACCCTCGCTGCACATCGGCGAGCTCCCTGAACGCGTCCCGCAGGTATCGCCGCGTGAGCGGATCGAGCTGTTTCGGGTCGATGTGGTTGTTCGGCTTCTGGCCGTGATCGATCTGTTCAACCTGATGCTCCAGGCGCAGGGTCGTGAACAGCTCATAGGCCTCCTCGAGGACCCTAACCTCTGTCTCGCCGAGGACGCCCTCCTCTGCGGCCACCCGCAATCGTTCACGCGTGGGGGTGACGCGCGCATCGGCGCGCAGGGCGGCGTAGCGAGCCAGATCGACGATCGGCAGCAGCCCGCCATGCTTGATGTCGAAGGTCCCCTTCTGCTCGCCCGAGTCGTCCACGACGATGTCGTGCATGAATCCGGTGGGTGGCTTCGCCGCCAGGGCGAGTCGAAGCATCCACCTGTCCAGGGTGGCGCGGTCCCCGGTCTCGAAGAGCAGTTGCTTGACGTCGAGCCCGCTCGTAGGCCCGTAGATGATGCGGCCGTCGAGCAGAATCGAAACGGCGATCAGAACTCGGTTGTCGGTTGCGTGGGCAAGCCATCTCTGGATCGACTCCTCCCAATCCTCGATCGAGCTGGCAGAGAACGCGCCCGATGCGGTCACTCCGTGCGGATCTAGCCCCCAGCCGATCACCCGGACGCAGTCGGCCACGCTGTCCGCGATCCCGTGCATGTACTCCTTGGTCTTGGTGGACGCCAGCCGGCGCCGCGCCACCGAGGTGAGAGGATCGTTCTCGGGTACGTCCCTCCACGCCATCCCGGAATCGACGTCCGAGGAGGGCACCGGCTCGCGCCTGCCGTGGCTGCCCAGCGACATCCAGCAGAACTCGGCCGGCGCCGGGCCCTGCGACTCGACCGCCAACTCGATCATCCGCCCGATCAGCGAATCCGCCACCGCCGAGATCACCTCGCTGATCTGCGAGGGCGCGAGCTCGGCCCGATGCAGCGTCACCACCGTCGCGTTGAGCCGGCTGGCGGCGTCGGTGAGCTCGTTCTTGTTCTTCGCCCTTGGAGATGGCCCGGCGCAGGACGAACGGGGATCCGGTCTCGGCGGCGACCAAGTCGATCGCGACGATCACCCCGAGCACCTCAGATCGAGGAGAGAACACTGGGACGTGCCGGATGTCGTGATCGATCATCGCCATCATCACGTCCGCACCCGTCTGGCCCGTCGTCACTCCGCGCACGGGAGTTGCCATGGCCGCGCTCACCGGATCGTCTGATGAGAGGCGGCCCGCGACGACCTTCGAGCGCAGGTCGCTGTCGGTGACGATCCCGTAGTCGCCGTGCCCGAGCTCGACGATGATTGCGCTCGCCGGCCGGGCGTCCATCTGCTTCGCCGCCTCACGCAGGGTCGTCTCGGGGGGGCAGATCACCGGTGGCCGGCGGATCAGCGCGGACACAGGCTGTTGGGCAACTTCGGGGCTGGGGCGCTCGATCCCGTCGCCGCCGCGCCCGACCCTCGCCAGCAGCGAGCGGGTCAGGAAGCGCAGGCTCGACGGCTGGCCGAGCAGCGGGATCACGTCCTCCGCGGCCAGCGAGTACGCGAGGCGTGTCCTCCCCGGCCCGTGCCTCGAGGCGGGCGGGCAGCCCCGACAGCACCGAGGGATGCCCGATCATCTCGCCCTCGCCGAGCAGGTCGACTGGCGTGCCCCGGTCCACAAGCTCGACTGCGCCTCGCCTGATCACTCGGATGCGGCCCTGCGAGAGCTGGCCTTGCGGAATGATCGTGGTGCCGGCGGGGAAGAACTCCACCTCGGTCTTGGCCGCTAGCTCCTCCAGGGCCTCCTCGTCGAGCCCGCTGAAAGGGTCGCGCCCCCCCAGGAACTCGGCGATGTCGTGCATGGCTGGGTCAGCCGGTGACGGCCGAGGCGGCTTCCTCGACCGTCGGCCGAATCGGAATCACCCTATCGATGCCCATCACCGAGAGGATGCGGAGGATCTGCTCGCTCGAGGCCGCGATGGCCAGCTTCTCTGTTCCGCGGGACATGTCGACCTCGCTCGCGACGCGAACCACGTACACGTCCTCAGGGCCAGGCCCCGAGTTGATCTCGAACTGTGGAATGTCTGCGCTTGGAGTTGCCGACATGCTTCCCCCTCGGACAACTGAGGTGTACACATGCTACTCGCGGCGAAACCCTCGAGCTAGTCAAGGTCGAGCGCGGCCCGCGCCTCTACGATGGCGGCCTCGATGTTGTCGTTGGAGGGCCAGAACATGGGAGATTCGCCGTCGCGGATCAGGCGGTCGGCCAGGATCACCCCGCGCGGGGCGACCGGCATGCTCCCCTCGAGCACATCGCAGAGATCGCGGATCGAAGATCCCGCGTGGATTATCGGAACGTCCCTTAGCCGAACCTGCGCCTTCATGAAGATCCGGCGGGCGCGCTCGGCTGCGTCGAGCATCTCCCTCAGCGCGCGGGCCACCTCTGCGCGATTGTGCGGGTCGAGAACCTCGGCGCTCCGGGCCATCACCAGCCGGCTCTCCTCGGGACGGGCCCCGGCGAGCAGACGCTCGTCGAGACTGCGCGCCCGGACCCGGGCAAGGGTCCGATCCATGAAGCCGGGGCTTGCCACGTCCGTGAGTCTCCCCGACTTCCCGAGACTTTGTGCAGCGGGTTCAGGCCAGGGGGAGCAGCGCGGCGCGGGCGTGCCGGACGGCGGTTTCGACGCTTTCCACGGGTGCGCCCGGGTCCACCTTCACATCACTACGCCAGTAGAGCGGAGAATCGCCGTCCCGGACAAGCCGGTCGGCCAGAATCACGCCGCGCGGATTGACCGCCCGGTCCTCCTCGAGCTCGGCCGCGAGCGTGAGGATGAGGGGCTCCGTATCCAGCACCTCCTGCACCTGCAGCGGGATCTGGGCGAGGAACGGGCTGAGCCGGCGCTCCCTCGCCACCTCGAGAAGCCTGCGCAGGGCCTCCGCGAGCCTGGCGCGATAGCGGAGGTCCACCAATCGGGCCAGCCTCGCCCGTGCGACGGGGTTGCCATTCGGCGTCCGTCCGGCAAGCAGCTGGTCGTCGATTGCCCGTCCGCGCACGTGCGCGAGCACGCGGCTCATCGGACCTGGTTCAGGGTGCCCTGAGAGCGAAGAAGCCGAGGTTGGAGTAGTCGCCACCATCTTCTCTATGGAGAATCTTGCCCAGGAAGACGCCGGTTTCAACCTCGACGATCTCGTCTCGGATCCGGCGGATGAGGCGATCGGGGTTCTCCTCGACCGGCGCGTAGTCGATCACCAGCACCTGGGTGTCCGGATCATGGCCGCCGGCCTCCGGTGCGCGTGACGAAGTCGAATGCAGTCCGCTCTGCGCCGTCGAGCCCGTTCGGCGCGGCGCCACCGGCGAAGAGTGCATTCAGCTCGTCGATGGAGCCGACGCGCCCGAGCTGCTGAAGGGCTTCCCAGCTCACTTCCCTCTACTTCGCCGTGAGTGGCGAGGTGGATCAGCTGAATGTGGGCATCGGCCGCTCGAGCAGGTCCTCGACGTGCGAGACCGGAACCGGCTCGGAGAAGTGGAAGCCCTGGGCGAAGCCGCAGCCGAGCACGCTCGCCATCCGCACCTGTTCGTCGGTCTCGATGCCCTCGGCGACCACGCCGATGCCGATCGTGTCGGCCATCTCGTTGACCGCCCGGACGATCGCGGCGTCGTGCGACCCCTCCGTGAGGTTCTCGACGAAGCTGCGATCGAGCTTGACCATCGAGAGAGGCAGGCGCTTCAGATAACCGAGCGATGAGAAGCCCACGCCGAAGTCGTCCAGGACCAGCCGCACTCCGAGGCCCTTCAGCGACTCGAGTGTTCGCTCGACGAACGCGGTGTCATCCAAGAGGGTTGTTTCGGTCAGCTCGAGCCAGAGACTCGACGGATCGATCCGGTTCGCTCGGACCGACCCCTCGATGTGGGAGAGCAGATCCGGGTCCGCGATCTGGCGCGCCGAGAGGTTGACCGCGACCGAGATGGGCACGGAGTCGGGATGGAGCTGCTGCCACGCGGCCGCCTGGAGACAGGCCTGCTCGATCACCCAGCGGCCGATCGGCACGATCAGCCGGGACTCCTCGGCGACCGGGATGAACCCGAGCGGGCCGACGAGCCCGCGGTCGGGATGGTTCCATCGCAGCAGCGCCTCCAGCGCGACGATCGATCCGTCGCCGAGCTTGATCACCGGCTGGTAGTGGAGCTCGAGCTCCCCGCGCTGGATCGCGCGCCGCAGGTCGTTCTCGATCTGCATGTGCTCGATCACGCGGGAGCGCATGACCTCGTCGAAGATCTCGTAGCCGCCGCGCCCGCGCTCCTTGGCGCGGTAGAGGGCGGAGTCGGCATCGCGGATCAGCGCCTCGGGAGGCTCCTGGCCCTCGCCGATGGCGATACCGACGCTGGCGCTCACGAAGTGTTCCCGCTCGCGCAGGATGAAGGGACGGGTGAGGACCTCGGCGATGCGCTCGGCGATGCGTGTCGCTCCCCGCTCGTTCCCGATGTCCTCGGCCAGCACGGCGAACTCGTCGCCGCCGAAGCGCGCGACCGTGTCTCCCGGCCGGAGGGCCTGCTCGATCCGGGGCGCCACCGCGGCGAGGAGCTCGTCGCCGGCCGCGTGCCCGAGGCTGTCGTTGACGAGCTTGAACTGGTCGAGATCGAGGAAGAGCACCGCGACCGAGGTCCGGCGTCGCGCCGCCACCGAGAGGGCGTGCTGAAGCCGGTCGAGGAAGAGGTTCCGGTTGGGGAGGCCGGTGAGCGGGTCGTGGAGCGCCTCGTGCTGGGTGCGCTCCTCGGTTCGCCACCGCTCGATCGCGTTGGCGAGGACGTTCGCGATCGCCTGCATGAAGGAGACGTCGTCCTGGTTGAACTTGCACGGCGTTCGGGAGCCGGCTCCGAGCACGCCATACGGATCGCCCTTCGCCTTGATCAGCACCCCGACCGCGCTGCGCATTCCCGCGTCCGCCTGCAGCTGCGACTCGCGGAACCGGTTCTCCGTGTGCCAGTCGTCGACCACGATCGGCAGCCCGGTGGCGAGCGCGTATCCGGACTGGGACTGATGACCCGTCGGCACCCTCGCGGTCCCGACATCCTCCTGCGGCAACCCGACGCCCGAGATCAGCAGCAGCTCATCGCCCCCGGGCAGCAGCTTGAGGACGGCCGCGGTGTCTATGTCGAGGACCCGCTCCATCAGCGCGGTGAGCTCGTCGGTGAGCGTGTCGATGTCCGTGCCCTCGAGGGCGCGCTGGCCGAACTGCGCCACGGCCATCTGCTGACGGGCCAGCCTGCGGCTGGTCTCCTCGCTGTGCGCCCGCGCGACGGCCGTCTCGCTGAGGGCGTTGCGCTGCTTCGTCAGGTTGCGGGCCTCCCAGGTGCCCATCAGACCGACGCAGACCATTGCGAACAGGCCGAAGCCGTCGAGCGGCAGGCCGCCCCCGACCGCGAAGGCGAGAACCGCGAGGGCCGCCAGGTCCACGAGACCGACCACCACGATCGCTCGAGGCGGGTAGGAGAGGGCCGCGAAGAGGAACGGAAGGACCATGAGCAGGACGTACGGGCTGGTCGATCCGCCGTCGAGTCCGGCGATGACCCCGATCAGCAGGATGTCGCTGAGCGACCAGGAGATGAAGAACAGATCCGAGTAGCGGCTGCGGACGATCCGCTCGCCGGGGAGCGCCATGAGCATGGGAACGCTGAGGAGCCCGAGGACGGTCGCGGCGAGGATCAGGTCGCGGTGGGGCCCGCTCCAGGTGTGCAGTGCGTAGACGCCTCCGCCGAGGCAGACGATGACCGTCAGCCAGATCCCGACGCCGATGGAGTCCAGTCGGCTGCGGAATTCCTGGTCGGCGACGTCACCGGCCCCCGCCGGCGCTCTCTCCCTCATCATGCTGGACGTTCCCTTCGGGATGGCTCCGATAGCTTGCCCGGGCGACGCCGGCGCGTCATCCGCACAAGTGGGGAGATACTGAGGGCCATCAAATGTACGACCAGCACGACGTCGAGACACTCGAGCGGCAGTTCAACGCTGCGATGGAGGAGGCCGACACCGGCACTGCGTTGGACGCGGTGAGGCGCATATATGACGAATTCGACCGGGGAGGAGCCGGACTTGAGGCCCTGCTGCATCCGGACTTCCAGATCCGCATGGAGACCGTATTCATCGACGACAAGAGCTACAAGGGAATGCGCGGCTTCAAGAACTGGCGCAGCGACATGGAGAAGCTGTTCGAGTCGGACAGCTTCAGGCCGGAGGGCCTGCGCGCCGCCGCCGACGGTCGCTGGGTCGTCCTGGGCCGGCTGCAGATCACCCAGAAGGAGAGCGGCGACGAGCTCGACGTCCCGCTCGCCCACGTCCTCGAGCAGCGCGACCGCAAGGTCGCGAGCCTGACCGCCTACACCGAGCCCTCGGCGGCGCTCGAATCGGTCGGCCTGCCGGTCTAGCCGGGGTGCCCGATTGACTCCGGCCTGGACGCGCCCACCTGATCGGATATAGAGTCCGCCTCGGGATGGGTCACTAAGGCGAGAGGAGGTGATCCAATGGGAACAGAGAACCAGGGCATCGCAACGTTTCTCGGCGTCGTTGCTGTTGCGTTCTTCGTGCTGCTGATCGTGGGCTACATCGTCGCCAAGGCCTGATCACCGGGTGCCAAACGCTTCGAGATCGGACGACGAACGGGCCCCGACCTAGGGGGCCCGTTCGCTGGGGGGTATGTATAGGCGTCCAGGGAGGAGACGCCGTTTGTGTGGACGAGTCTTGGTCAGGAGCTCGAGCCGCTCGAGCTGGTGCCCGAGTCGTTGCTCTGGTTCTGGTTCTGTCCCTGCTCCTGGCCCGGGGCCGGGGCACCCGGCGGTGGGCCGCACTAATGCCGACGCCGGGAGGGCCGGCGTTCTGCATGTCGGTCGGGAGCTTGTCCTTGCAGGCCTCATAGGCCTTCTGGATCTTCTCCCGGTCGGCCGCGCTCGGCGGCTTCGGCGGGCCCTGGCTCGGATCGATGTTGCTCGGATCCGGGGGCGCCGGGGCACCGTTGTCCTGCATGCACTTCCGGAAGTCCTCCATCTTCTGCCTGTCGGCGGCAGAGAGATTGGGGCGCTGGAACGTCATCACCCCGGGACCGCCGCCAGGCGGAGGGGCCTGGGCCGTCCCCGAGCCGCTTCCGTTGCCGGAGTTGCCGCTGCCGCTGTCCGCCGCCAGCGAGACCGCGGCCACGCCGACCGCGGTGATGCACGCCGCCAGCAGTGACAACCCGAGGGGACCGAGCCTGATGGTCAGTCCTCGCTTTCTCTTCTCTTCCATCTCCATCCACTCCTGTCCGTCGCTTCCCGGATCAACCGGGCTCGGCGACCATGAAGCCAGGTGGGTATGAGAGGAGGCTGAGACTCGGCTAAGAAGCCGCCTTAGCCGCCTGGCGCTCGGGCGCGATGCGGATCACGTTCCAGGCGAGGCCGGTCCGCTCCATCGCGGCGATCAGCAGCGCGGAGGGGTCGAGCTCCCAGCGGCGCAGCCCGTGCACCGCGGAGCGCGGGAAGGCGTGGTGGTTGTGGTGCCAGGACTCGCCGAGCGACGGCAGGGCGAGCCAGAAGACGTTGGTCGACTGGTCGTCGACCTCGAACCGGCGGGATCCGAGGAAGTGGCAGACCGAGTTGACGCTCCAGGTGACGTGGTGGACGAAGAAGACCCGGACCAGGCCGCCCCAGAGCAGCCCGGTCGCGGCCCCGAGCAGGGTGCCGGTGATCAGGTAGCCGGCCAGCGCCGGGATGGCGAGCCCGAGCATCACGAGCGTCACGAAGCGGCGGTTGATCAGCCGCATGCCACGGTCCTCGTAGAGGTCCGGCGCGTACTGCGTCCACTCGGCGCGGCCGTGCTCGGAGAGCAGCCAGCCCATGTGCGCGTGCCAGAGGCCGCGGAAAACCCCGACCACACCGTCGCCGTGGCCCACGTGGGGGCTGTGCGGGTCGCCCTCGACGTCGGTGTGCGCGTGGTGCTTGCGGTGGTCGGCGACCCAGGCGATCACCGGGCCCTGCACGGCCATCGAGCCCAGGGACGCGAAGACGTACTCGGTCGGCTTGTGGGTGCGGAAGGAGCGGTGGGTGAGCATCCGGTGGAAGCCGACCGTGATCCCGGCGGCGGTGAGCACGTACATCGCCGCGAACAGGGCCAGGTCATGCCAGCTCACCACGCTGCCCCAGAGCAGCACGATCGCCGCCAGGGTGGCCACGAACGGCACCACCATGGCGCCGAGGTTCACGATCTTGCTGGCGCGCGTCATGGGAGCAGCGTAGGCACGCGACCGCACAAAGAGTTAGCCTGAATCCCAACTCTTCCGCCTGGTTCTTATCAGTCAAGTGACAAAAACACCTCACCAAGCGTCATCCGCGCCCTGGCACGCGCTGCCGCCCGCCCTGGCCGACGCGATCGAGCCGGAGCTGCCAAAGGCGACCGAGGAGATCCTCGAGACCATCGGCCGCGAGGTCCCCGAGTACGCTCGGCCGCTCGAGGGCGCCTTCGGCGTGGCGATCCGCACGGGCGTGAGCGAGGCGCTCCGCCAGTTCGTCGCCCTGATCCGAGATCCCGGCGCGGGCCGCGAGTCGGGACGCGACGTATATGTGGGGTTGGGCCGGGCCGAGTTCAGGGAGGGGCGGACGCTCGACTCGCTCCAGTCCGCCTACCGCGTCGGCGCCCGGGTCGCCTGGCGGCGCGTTTCCGCCGCGGCCCGGCGGGCAAAGGTCGATCCCGAGGAGCTCGGCCTGCTGGCCGAGGCGATCTTCGCCTACATCGACGAGCTCTCGGCCGACTCGGTCGAGGGCTACGCGCAGGCCCAGCGCGAGCAGGAGGGCGAGCGCCAGCGCCGGCGCCGCGAGCTGCTCGGCCTGCTGCTCCGCGATCCACCGGCGCCCGACCCCGAGATCCGCTCGGCGGCTCAGGCGGCTGGGTGGAGGCTCGCGCGGAGCGCCGCACCGGTCGCCGTCGCGGAGGAGGACCTGGCCCGGATCGGCCGTCGCCTCCCGGCCGACGCGCTGGTCGCGAGCGTGGGCGGCGTCGGCTGCGCGCTGCTCGCCGGCGCGGCGGGCGCGGGCCGCGCCGCCGAGCTCGAGCGGGCGACCCGCGGCGTCACGGCGGCACTCGGCCCGACCGTGCCGCGGGCTGAGCTCGGCCGAGCATGGGCGATCGCCTCGGCGGCGCTTCGGGCGGCGCAGTCGGGAGCGATTAGACGCGAGGGCGCGCCGTCAGGCGCGACCCGTTCAGGTTGGGTGATCGACGCGGACCGGCACCTGCCCGAGCTGCTCCTCTTCGAGTCCGGCGGGCTCGCCGAGCGGCTGGCGGCGAGGCGACTGGCGCCGCTCGACGAGCTCACGCCGGCCGGCAGGGCGCGGATGGAGGAGACGGCGCTGGCCTACGTCCAGCACGGCGGCAACGCGGCCGCGATGGCCCGCGCCCTTCACCTCCACCCGCAGACGATCCGCTACCGGCTCGGCCGCCTGCGCGAGCTCTTCGGCGACGAGCTGGGCGACCCGGACGCCCGCTTCGAGCTCGAGCTCGCGCTCAGATCTCAGGCAGTTCGAGGCTGACCACCGCGCCGCCGTCCTCGGCGTTGGAGGCGCGGGCCGTCCCGTCGTGCTCGTCCGCCACCCGCTGCACGATCGCCAGGCCGAGGCCCGAGCCGGGCTTGCCCCGCGCGTCGTCGGCGCGCCAGAAGCGGTCGAAGACCTTGTCGAGGTCGTCGGCGGGGAAGCCAGGCCCGTGATCGCGGACCGTGACCCGGCCGTCGGCCACCTTCACCTCGATCTCGCCCCCGGGCGGGCTCCACTTGCATGCGTTGTCGAGCATGTTCGAGATCGCTCGCCCGAGCCGCTGCGCATCGGCGTGAACCAGGGTGGGGTGGAGGTCCTCGGCGAACTTCATGTCCCGCGCGCGGCGCTGCGCCCGCTCGATCGCGTCACGGGTGAGCTCGTCGAGCGCGACGTCCTGGCGGGCGATCGCGTCCTGACCCGGCGCCCGGGCCAGCTCGACCACGTCGCCGACCAGCTCGGTCATCTCCTCGAGCTCCTGGGTCAGATCCGCAACCAGTCGCTTGCGCTCCGCCGGGTCGAGGTTCTCGGTGCGGCCGAGCGTCTCGATGTTGGTCCGCAGCGTGGCGAGCGGGGTGCGCAGCTCGTGTGAGGCGTCGGCGACCAGGCGGCGCTGGGCCGACTCGGAGCGCTCGAGCGCGGCGAGCATCTCGTTGAAGCTCGCGGCCAGGCGGCCGAGCTCGTCGTCGCCTCGAACCTCGATCCGGTGGGTGAGGTCGTGCGTGCGGGCGACCTCCTCGGCCGCGTCGGAGACCTCGCCCGCCGGGGCGAGCGCCGTGCGCGCGACGACCGGCCCGAGCCCCGCGGCCAGCGCGATGCCGCCCGCGCTGACGGCGGCCAGGATGATGATCAGCGTGTTGAGGGTGTGGTTGGTGTCCTCGAGCGAGCGCGCCACCTGGATCGCGCCGCCGGACGCCAGCGGCTGCGTCAGCACCCGCAGGTCCGTCCCCTGGACGGAGACGTCGCTGAACTGCGCGTCCCCGCCGCTGGTGGCGAGGGGCGGTCGGCGGCTCGAGACCGGGAGCCGGTACTGCGAGCTCGACATCGGCGACGGGCGCGCCGTTCGGCCCGATCAGCTGCGCGAGGGATGGCGGCGCGCCCGGGCCCGGGGGCGGGACGGCCCGTTGCAGGAAGACGCGGTCGCCGGCCCCGGGCTCGGCCGTCTTGCCCTCGCCTTGGGCGTCGGCGGGCGGGGGCGCCCCGCGCCGACGGTCACCGGTCCCTGCGCGGAGCCGTTGATCACCGGCGCGATCTGCGCTCGCCCGCTGGGTCACGACGTCGGCCTGATGGTGAAGGTCGTTGTCGATGTCGCCGCGCAGGCGGTCGCGAACGAGGGTGTAGACGAGCGCCGACGCGAGCAGCACGGTCAACGCCACGGCGAGCGCGGAGAGCAGGGCGAGCCGGCGGCGCAGGCTCACTTCTCGCGCAGCGAGTACCCGACCCCGCGGACCGTCTGGATCAGTCGCGGCTCGCCGCCCTCCTCGGTCTTGCGGCGCAGGTAGCCGACGTAGACCTCGAGCGAGTTCGAGCGCGGCCCGAAGTCGTAGCCCCAGACCGCCTCGAAGAGCTGGGAGCGGGTGAGCACGATGCGCGGGTTGCGCATCAGGTGCTCGAGCAGGCCGAACTCGGTCTTGGTCAGCTCGATCGGCCGGTCGCCGCGCTTCACCTCGCGCGTCGCCGGGTCGAGGGTCAGGTCGGCGTAGCTCAGCTCCTCCGACGGCTCGCCGTTCGTCCGCCGCAGCAGCGCCCGCAGGCGGGCGAGCAGCTCCTCGAGCGCGAACGGCTTGACGACGTAGTCGTCGGCGCCGGCGTCGAGACCGTCGACCCGGTCCTGGACGGCGTCGCGCGCGGTCAGCATCAGGATCGGGGTGCGGTCGCCACGCGCACGGAGCTCGCGGCACACCTCGAGGCCGTCGCGCTTCGGCATCAGCACGTCGAGGACGATCGCGTCGAGCGGCGACCCCGAGCCGACGGAGCCGAGCGCCTCCTCGCCGTCGCCGGCGAGATCGACCTCATAGCCCTCGAGCTTCAGCGCACGCTCGAGCGCACGGCGGAGCTGCGGCTCGTCGTCTACGACCAGTACACGCACGAGCCCATGCTGGCGGGATCGCCTAAGAAATGCCTGAGAGAGCTACTGGGCGCACGCCTGGATCTTGTGATGTCCGTGCCGGCGGCCTGGACGCACTGGGCGATCTCGGCGGGTGTCTTGCCGCTCGGGGTCGTGACGCACCGGTCGCTGAGGGGCGTCCCGCCGCTCGTGGAGGTCCCGCCCGACCCCGACCCGGCGATGTCGCCGAGCGGCGAGGTCACGTTCGAGCCGTCCGGCTCGGCGTTGTAGACGAGGCCGGTGCGGCCGCCGCCCTCGGCGTTGATCGTCCACTTGAGCTGGCCGTCGACGGCGCTCTTCTCGAGCGTCATCACGGTGACCTTGAGGTCGTTGACGCCGGACTTCTGCTTGACGCCGGAGACGATCTTGTCGATCGCGGCGGGATCGATCTCCGAGAAGGGGAAGTCCTGGCCCTCGAGCGAGCCCGGCCCGATCACGTCGACCTTCTCGTCGTGGAGGTCGCCGCCGGTGTAGATGAAGCCGGTCGCCTGCTCGCCGTTGCGGAGCTTGAAGTCGGCGCCGCCCTCGGTGATCTGGACCTGGAGGGCCTGGGCGTTGTCGCCCGCCTTGTCCTTGACCGCGTCGTAGGCCTTCTGGAAGCCGGCGGAGGTGAAGAGGTCGTCGTTGCCGTTGGTCGAGCGGCTGCCGCCGCTCCCGCCGCAGGCCGCGAGCGCGATCGCGCTCAGCGCAGCGCCAATGATCAGTCCCACTTTGCCTTCACCGGTTCCTCCTCATAGAACGAGTCAGAAGAGCCTATAGCGGGCTCTCGACAGGAAGAAGCCGTGGCCGGTGTCGGCGTTGCGGCACGTGATTCCGGCGGTGCGACTCATGCAGTAGATCGGTCCGCGCCGCGCGGAGTGCCCGTAGCCGAGCAGGCCGGGTCCGCCGAGCGTCGTGTCGCCGGCGCAGACGACCGAGGCGCGATGGGACGGCGACGGAGACACCCTGGCCCCAGTCGATCCCGGCCTTGATGCAGTACTGCGGCTTCGGCGGCGGGGTCCAGTCGCGCTCGCGAATGTCGCACCGCACGGACTCCGAGTCGAGGTAGCAGCCGATGTTGTGGGAGGGCGTCTCGAAGTAGTGGGGGCCGTGGTTGCCGGCCGGAACGGGCGCCGATCGCTGCGCGGTGACCGTATTTCCCGGCAGTGGTGGTGGTCGCAGGCTCTGCGGCTGGCTCTGCGCCTGCGTCTGCGTCTCGGTGACGGTCTTCGAGCCGCCACCGCAGCCCGCGAGGGCCAGGGCGACCAGCGCTGCTGCGCAGGCGAGACGAGGCATGGCGCGACCCTACATCAGTCGAGAAACCATCGCCCAGGGCTCCGAATGCGCGTCCATTTCTGCCGATAGCCGGATCAGAGATGCGCTGGCTCAAGCACATCCTCGTGACCGGCCTCCTGTTGGCCGCGGTCGCGGTGACCCTGGCGGCCGTCGTTCAGCGATCACTCCGACGACTACGGAAGCGTGGGGCTGCCTTCGGGTGGCGTCGTTCACCTCCCCAAGGGGACGGTGACGGTCTCTACAGCCAGGACGGCTCGGTCTCGGAGCAGCAGCAGAACGGCGGCCTCAGCTTCCAGGCGATCCCGGTCGCCGGTGGGGATCCGATCGCGATGAGCTCGGCCGGAGGGTCGATCTCGGCCGAGGGCACCCAGCGCAGCGAGGTCATCGGCGAGCACGGCGCGATCGCGAAGCTCGATGTGCCGGCTGACGGCGACTACCGGATCGTCGCGGCCACCGACCTCCAGCCGGGATCCGCATCCCTCGACTTCGGAACCAATTCAGCGACGGCCGTCGCGGCCAAGTGGAAGCTGCTCGCCGCCCTGGTGGGGGCAGCCTTCGTGATCGCGCTGATCCCGACGCCACGGCACAGGCGCCGCTCGCAGGACGACCCGGAGACGCCCGGCGCCTCGGGTACGCCTACCGAGTGGTCCTCGACCCCGCGCGCCCCTTACGCGGGCTAGGGCCTCCGGGCGGGATCGCCACCAGCACCCGCAGCAGCGAGCGGCGGCCGGCCGCCCGTGGCCAGGGCGCGCCGCAGCGCTCGGCGCTCATCGACCCCTGGCGGCGGTGAGCCCGGCGGTCCGTAGCGCTCGTCCCTGAGCAGCGCCGCGTAGCGAGCGGCATCCGTCCCGGCGAAGCCCTCGGAGCAGATCCTCCGCCTCGAGCAGCGTGGCGCCCGGCGGCAGCGGGGATCCGATCCGCTCCAGCGCGCGGTCGAGCTCGCCGAGCTCGGCGGCGGCCAGGCGATCCGGGTCCAGGTGGGCCCGGCGCCGGCGTCGCCAGCCGTAGGCGGCGAGCGCGGCGAGGGCGAGGGCGCCCGCGGCCGCGCCGAGCGGGATCCACAGGTTCGGCCCCGAGTCCTGGGTCGAGGGCCCGTGGAGGCCCGCGCTCGAACGCTTGTGCAGGGCGACGGATCCCGTCGGTGAGTCGGGGAAGGCCGGCCCCGTGCTCTTCTCCGCCGGCGCGGGCGACTTGGTGACCCCGAGGTTGTTGTCGTCGAGCTGGGTGGCGGCAGGCGCGGCGGGCGGGGTCGGGTCGAAGGTGACCCAGCCGATCGAGGGGAAGAAGACCTCGACCCAGTCGTGCGCGTCGGTGTCGTCGACGAGGAAGTTGTTGCGCTCGGGGTCGCGGCCGCCCGGGGCGAAGCCCGTCGCCACCCGGCTCGGGAATGCCGAGCATGCGCAGCATCAGCGCCATGGCGCCGGAGAACTGCTGGCAGTAGCCCGCCCGGTCCCGGGAGAGGAAGGCGGGGAGGGGGTAGCGGTGGCCGGGGACGTTCTGCCGGTAGGCGTAGTGGGTGCGCAGGTAGAGATCGACGCGGTGGACGGCCTCGAAGGGATCGTGCGCGCCGGCGGCCAGGCGGTTGGCGAGCGCGTACATGCCGGCGTAGGGGGTGCCGCTCACGCGCGCGGCGATCGAGGGCGGTCCCGAGGAGTCCCACAAACGGCGCCACGATCGTGCGCTCCCCGCCCGGCGGCGACGGAGAAGGTCGTGTAGCTGCGGGCGGTGTCGGGATAGCTGGTGCCGGCCGAGCGCATCACGGTCGGCGCTCGGCTGCGGGTCGTAGATCAGCGCGGTGTAGGAGGTCCCGGGATTCAGCTGATGGTTCATCTCCCAGACCGCGTCGGTGGTCGGCCGGGCCGAGGTTCCGCGAAGCGCGAGGATCGTGCCGGCGCCGATCGCGAAGTCGCTGTTCAGCCCGCGGTCGACGATGTTGATCCGGTCGACGTACTCCGGATCGGGGTGCGGAGGCACAGCCTTCGGGTGGAACTTGAGCGGCTCACCGAGGGCGGGCTGACCCCCCGACACCGAGGAGCGCAGCCAGCGGGTGCCGTCGAAGGTGTTGAGGTTGGTCGCCTTCCAGTAGTGCGTGTGCTCGCTGGAGACCTGCAGCAGCTGCGTTCCCTTCTGCGGCCAGTCGAGCGGGCCGTAGGTCTGGTCCCAGCGGAAGCTCTGACCGTTGGCGCTGAACAACCCCCAGTGGCGGTAGTCGAGCAGGCCGCGCCCCGTGTCGAGCGCGGCGGCGGCCGGGAGGGCGACCAGGGCGGCGGCGCCCACCGCGATCGCCGCGGCCGTGCGGCGGGTCAGCGAGACGCCGGGCAGCCAGAGCCAGGCGCAGACCAGCACGAGCAGGAGCGCACCGCCCGCCAGCTGCCGCGAGGGAGCCGCCCAGGCGACCGCCACGAGGTAGAGCCCGACGAGCAGCACCAGCGCCGCGATCCGTCCCGCGACTCGGCGGCGGGTCGGCCAGAAGGCGACGAAGGCGGCGAGGCCCGCGAGCAACGGGGCCGCCAGCAGGATCACCAGCCTCGTCCAGGTGTCGGCCCCGGAGTAGGGGACCGGGACGTCGCCGACCCCGTTCAGGCTGCGACTGATGTTGTGGCCGAGCTCGTCCCAGTGGCCGGGGAGGAGGAGGCGCGCCGGCAGGCCGACGACGACCATCCCGGCGCAAGAGGACGGCGAGGGTGGCCGCGGCGGCCAGCGCCCAGCGGACGCCCCGCGGCTCGAGCCGCGCGATCGCCGCCAGGAGCGCCCCGGCGCCGGTCGCGAGCACGACGGCGAAGAGCACCCGGCCCGCCGGCGGATGGGCGACCAGGCGTCGCCCACTGCACCCCGGCGAACGCTGCGAGCGCCGCGAAGCAGGCGAGCTCGATCCGGCGGGAGCGGTCGAGCGCGAGGGCGCTCACGCGGCGACCCTCCTGCCCGGCGACGACCCGCTCCCCGGCGACCGGATAGGCGAAGCAGCCCGAGACCCGGAAGGCGGCCGCCCGGCGGGTGCCGCTCGGGGTGACCAGGAAGCTTCCCGGCCCGAGCCGCCGCAGGGACCCGGGGAGGGAGCGCCCGGCCGTCACCCAGAGCACGGCCGCCCCCGAGCCGCTCCGCGGCAGCGGCGGCCCCGAGTCCGGATCGCTGACCGCGATCCGGACATGGGCCTCGGGCCAGGTCCGCAGCGAGGGGTCGATCGAGATCGGCTTCCGCTCGCCCGGGACGAGCAGATCGCAGCCGCCGGCGCGGGCGAGCTCGACGCAGAGCGAGGCCGCGGCGCGCATCGCCCGCTCGCGCTGCGTCACGGTCCCTCCGCGAGGATCGAAGACGACCAGGGGCCGCGGCTCGCCGCCCGCGATCAGCTGCCGTTCGATCATCTCCCCGGTGCGCGCCACGGCGGGCCAGTGGATCCGCGACGCCGGGCTGCCCTCGCGGTAGGGGCGCAGCCCGTCGACCTCCAGCTGCGCCAGGCCGCCACGCCTCGAGGTGGCATCGCTCGCATTCCCCGAGCCGGAGGACTGGCCGCCCGGCTCGGAGCCGGCGCCGGCCCAGCGCACCGGGTCGATCCGCGGCAGGACGACGAGCTCACCGGACCGGCCCGAGTCGAGCTCGCGCTGCCAGAGCCCGAGCGGGTCGCGGACGACCAGGCGCGTCGGGTCGAGCTGCCGCCGGCCGGGGCTCTCCAGCCAGACGTCTCGCTCCAGGCGCCGGGACCAGCGCGGCCCGACCGGGACGGCGCGGTCGAGCAGCGGGTCGGTCAGCTCGCCGCCCGGGGGCGGCACCAGCGTCCGCTGCAGGGCGATGCGGAGCGGCATACGGCTCGCTCTCCTCGAGGCGGCCGGGCCCGGGCTCGCGGACCAGGCGGCCGCGGCGGGTCGCCAGCTCCACCCAGGCCACCGCGCCGACCGCCAGCAGCGAGCAGCGCGATCCCGCAGACGAGGGCTGCGTCGAGTCCGAAGCCGAGCCCGACGAGGGTGAGGGCCGCGCCGAGCGCCGCGGTCACCGGCGCCCGGGGCGTACCGGGCTCCCTCGGCTCGGTCATCTCACAGCGCGGGGACCCTGTCGATCGCCTCGCGAACCACGGCCTCGCGCTGATCGCCGTCGACCTCGTAGGAGAGCAGCAGCCGGTGGGAGAGGACGGAGGGGGCGAGAGCCTGGACGTCGTCGGGCAGCACGTGGTCGCGGCCCTCGAGCGCGGCCAGCGCCTTCGCGGCGCGGAAGAGCATCAGCGCGGCGCGGGGGCTCGCCCCGAGCTCGACGCGCTCGTCCTGCCGGGTCGCCTCGCAGACGGCGACCACGTACTGGCGCAGCGCCTCGGTCCCCTCGATGCCGGCGAGCGCGGCCTGGGCGGCGCGCACCGTCGTCACGTCCGCAACCGGCGTCAGGGAATCGACCGGGTCGCGGTCGGCGTGCTCGGCGAGCATCGCGGCCTCGGCCTCAGCGGCCGGATAGCCGAGGCTGACCCGGACCATGAAGCGGTCGAGCTCTGCCTCGGGCAGCGGATAGGTCCCCTCGTACTCGGCCGGGTTCTGGGTCGCCAGCACGACGAACGGCCGGGCCAGCTCGTGCTTGGTCCCGTCGATCGTGATCTGGCGCTCCTGCATGCACTCGAGCAGCCCGGACTGGGTCTTGGGCGAGGCGCGGTTGATCTCGTCGACCAGGACGACGTTGGCGAACACCGGCCCGGGGTGGAACTCGAAGCTCGCGGTGCGCTGGTTGAAGACGTTGGTGCCGACCATGTCGGCGGGGAGCAGGTCCGAGGTGCACTGCACCCGCGCGTACTCGGCCTCCAGCGAGCGGGCGAGCGCCCGGGCGAGGGCGGTCTTGCCGACGCCGGGCGCGTCCTCGATCAGCACGTGCCCGTCGGCGAGCAGGGCCACGATCAGGTCCCGCACCACGCGCTCGGGGGCCTTCACCGCCAGCGCGATGTTCTCCCTGAGGCGCGAGCCGATCTCGGCCACCTCGGTCGGATCCAACCTCGGTGCAGTGGCCATCACCTCATGGTACGCCCGCGGCCGTGGCCCGGATTGGGCGTGACCGGGAGCCGGCGCCGCAATTCACGTTGCAGCGGACCGACGACGGCACGGCCTTGGTGTCCACCAGGCATGTGTTTATTTAACAAATCGAAGCAGGGGTCAAGGTGTCCAGTCCGCGGCCGATGGGGCCGCTATGTCTCGTTCGGGAGCAGGCAGATTCAGCGCAGCCGTCGTCGCTGTCGCGCTGATCTCACTCGCCGCCCTCCCGGCCGCCGCCGACGCCGCGACCGCGGAGCTGACCGTGTCTCCCGCGCAGCTGGACTTCCCCACGACCACCGTCGGCAACCCGGGTGGTCAGCAGCAGGTCACGGCGAAGAACACCGGCGACGTGCCCGTCTCGATCAACAACGTCTTCATCGACGGGACGAATTCCTCCGATTTCAACCAGAACGGCAACTGTGGCGGCCAGCTCGATCCGGGCCAGGGCGTGCACCATCAACGTGAGCTTCTGGGCGAACGGCGCCGGCAGCAGGGAGGCGAGCCTGCACGTCGTCTCCGACGAGCCGAGGGGCGACCAGATCGTCGCTCTGACCGGCACCGGTGCCGACCCCGATCTGACCTTCGAGCCGGCGAGCTACGACTTCGGCCTGCAGCGCATCAACAACGGCAGCACCCAGACCAACTTCCAGCTCCGCAACACGGGTGCGGCCGCGGTGCAGGTCAACTCGATCGACATCGTCGGGCCCGGATCGAACAACTTCTGGACCGGCTTCAGCAGCTGCTGGGGCACCACCCTGCAGCCGAATGACACCTGCACCGTGCAGGTGAACTTCGGTCCGAACGACGCGATCACCTACTCGGCGCAGCTGCGGGCGAGCGTCAACGGCGTCCAGTTCACCGCCGATCTCAGCGGACGGGGAGGCCGGGCGGTCGTCGTCGGCTCGCCCAACCCCGCTGACTTCGGCACGGCGACCACGGGCCAGTCGGGTCTCACCCGCACGATCACGTTGACCAACACCGGTGAGCTGCCCGGTGGATTCTTCGTCGCGGTCGTCTCGGGAGGCGACGTCGCCAGCTTCCGGTTGCTCCACGAGAACTGCACCGGTCACCCGCTCGACCCATCCGCCAGCTGCACGGCGCAGGTTCGATTCCAGCCCGACAGCCCCGGGCCCAAGGTCGCCCAGCTGAGCTTCTTCGGCGACCAGGACGGCGGCGCGCAGGTCAACCTGACCGGCGTGGGTCTGGACCCACAGGCCTCGCTGACGCCGGCGAGCCACGATTTCGGCAGACGGGCCGTGGACACCACGAGCAGGGGCCAGACCTTCGAGGTCAGCAACGACGGCGATGGTTCCATGCGGCTGAACGGAGCTTCGATCGTCGGCCCCGATGCGGACCAGTACCGCCTCTCGGGCGACGATTGCACCGACGTCGTTCTCGCCTCCGGCGAGCGCTGCGCGGTGCAGGTCAAGTTCGCGCCCGACTCGCGCGGTGACGCGACGGCGCGCCTGCGGATCACCGGAGACGGCGGGTCGTTGAGCTCGTCGCTTGCCGGGACGGGCGTGGCGAAGGCGAACGTCGGCGTCCGCTTCCAGTGGCGAAAGGCACTGCGTCCGCAGGGCGGCCGCCTGGTCGCCGGCAAGGCCGCGTGCCATCTGGCCTCCGGCTGCAAGCTCAGGGCAAGGGCGACCCTGCTCACGGTCGTTCACCGGGGAACGGCGGTCCGGCACCTTGCCGTCGGCTCCCCAGGATCCGGATGACGATCGGCGGCGGCGAGGCCGACACCGAGCGTGCTCGACGCCTTCGCCTCACCAAGGCGGCACGCACCGGGCGGCTCGCGAGCGTGGGGACACCTTGCCCGGCTCGTGGAGCCGACCCACCTCGATCTGGAGCGCGGACGGCCACCGCGGGACCACACCGAGCTCGAAGCGCCAGCTTCGGGCCGTCGCCGGCTCAGCCGGCTTCACTGGGACGTGAGCCTCGAGATCGGTCCCGCGGCCCCGGCCGACAGGGATGCAGCGGGATCACTGTACCTCCCTCCACGATCGGCTTGAGCGCCGCCAGCGAGCGCTGCACGTCGCGGCGCATGATCGGCGCGCTCAGGCGGCTGGCGATCAGGGCCAGGATGCCGCCGGGCACCTGATAGCTGAAGCGCAGGGTCACCTCGGTCCGCTCGCCGCGGTCGCGCAGGATCCAGCGGCCGCGGTTGTCGATGCCGCTGACGTTGGTCCAGGCGAGCACGTGAGGCGGGTCCCACTCGACGATCTCGACCACCCCGCCGAGGTCGGTCGAGCCGGCCTCGACGGTGAGCCAGTAGCGGGCCCGGGGCCCGCTCTTCGGCTCCCCCTCCACGTGCTTCCAGGTCGAGCCGGCCATGAACTCGGAGTAGCGCTCCGGCTCGGAGACGAGGGGCCAGACGCGGTCGCGCGGCGCCTCGACCTCGATGCTCTCCTCGACCCTCATCTCAGCCGATCAGCGGCAGGCGGCGCTCGGCGGAGAGCTCGTCGAGCTTGATCTGCATCACCCGCGTCACGTAGTCGTAGACCTCGTCGACGTCCGGATTGCGGCCGAAGCGCTCGCGCAGGTGGATCGGCTCCATCGCCTCGATCGTCAGCTTGGCGGGAAGCGGCCAGTGGCCGAGCATGTCGCCGATGTTCAGTCCCCAGGGAATCGAGAGGGAGATGGGGAGGACCTTGAGCCGGAAGAGGCGATCGAGCTGGAGCGCCTTGGCGAGGCGCTCGCCGCGGGAGAGGAAGATCGCGGTCTCCTGGCCGCCGACCGAGACCAGCGGCACGATCGGCACCCCGGTCTCGATCGCGAGCTTCGCCCAGCCCTTGCGGTCCGCGAACTCCACCTTGCCCTCCTGCCAGGAGGGGCGGTGGACCTCCCAGTCCCCGCCCGGGTAGACCAGCACCACCGCGTCGCGCTCGAGTGCCAGCTTGGCGTTCTCGGGCGAGGCGGCGACGCAGCCGAACTTGGAGAGGTTGAAGGGAAGCGGCATCGCCAGCACGAGGTTGTGGACCAGCGGGTGGAGGCGGCGCTCGACCCCGAAGTGGCCGGAGAAGGCGAGGGTGAAGACCGTCGTGTCCGGGGTGACGTTGCCGCCGGAGTGGTTGCCGACCAACAGGACCGGGCCATCGGCGGGGATCCGGTCGAGCCCGCGCACGTCGGCGCGGAAGTAGAAGGAGGCGAGCACCCACAGCCCCGGCAGCTGCTCGCGGATGTAGTCGGGATCGCGGTCGTCCAGGTCGGCAGTCGGGATCCGGTTCGTGACCAGATCCTTCATCCGATCGCGCAGTCCCATCAGGCCGTGGCGGGTCGGGCGCGGGGCTTGCGCTGCAGCCCCGGGCTTGCCGCCGAAGGGCAGGAGCAGCGAGTGGTCGAGCAGGCCGGCGGAGAGCATCGCTCCTCCCTTAGGTGGTCCCGGCGGCGATCGCCTCAGGGGCGGGCTGGGGCCCGCGCTGCAGGCGCTCGCGCACCGTCTCCAGGGACCACGGGAACGGCGTTGTCTCCTCGATGAATTCGGTCAGCTCCTGGACGATCCGGTCCGGAGCGTCGAGCATCGGCCAGTGGCCGGAGCCCGGGATCTCTACGTAACGGCTGTGCTCCACGATGCGGTGCGCGTTCCGGCCGTGCTCGACCGGGATGATCGGGTCGTTGTCGCCCCAGATGATCAGGGTCGGCATCTGGTCGGCGAGGTAGAGGCGGTCGAGCGCCGAGACGCGCTGGCCGTCGTGGTCGATCACGCTGCGCATCGTGTGGATGAAGGCCTCGCTCGCGCCCTCCTCGACCAGGGAGGCGTAGCCGCGGGCGAACTCGGCGATGTCGGGCCCCGCCTCGATGCCCACCATCGCCCCCACCGAACGAAGCGCGTCGCCGGCCTTCACCGACCACTCGCGAGCGAGCAGTGGAAGCACCCACTCGGAGCCGGGAAGCGCCGCGGCGCGGAGCATGGGGTGGACCTCCTTGCCGAGCCCGCCGGAGGCGATCAGCGCCATCCGCTCGACGTACTCGGGGAAGAGATAGGAGAACTGCATGGCGATCCCGCCGCCGAAGGAATGGCCGACCACCGTCGCCCGCTCGAAGCCGAGCACGGCGAGCAGGTCGCGGACGCCGGCGGCGTAGGCGCCGAGCGAGTAGTCGCCGCGCGGCTTGGCCGAGCGGCCGTGGCCGATCAGGTCGGGGGCGACGACGGTGTAGTTCTCGGCGAGGCGCGGCATGACGTCGCGCCAGGCGTCCGAGGTGGAGGTGATCCCGTGCAGCAGCACGAGCAGCGGGCCCTCGCCGGCGGCCTGGAAGCCGACCTTGTGGCCGTGGAGCTCGATCTCCTCGTACTCGCCGAGGGGCTCGCCGCCCTTGGGCCAGGTGGGGTGCGATTCGGTCATTGGATGTGCACTCCGGAGATCGCCCGGCTGATCACCAGTCGCTGGATCTCCGAGGTCCCCTCGAAGATCGTCCAGATCTTGGCGTCGCGGTGCATCCGCTCCACCGGGAACTCGCGGCTGTAGCCGTTGCCGCCGAGGATCTGCATCGCCCGCTCGGTCGCCCAGACGGCGACCTCGCCGGCCTTCAGCTTCGACATCGAGCCCTCGGCGTTGTTGAAGTCCTTGCCGGCCTTGCCCATCCAGGCGGCGCGGTGGGTCAGCAGCCGCGCGGCGTCGATCTCCATCTTCATGTCGGCGAGCGTGAAGGCGATCGCCTGGTTCTCGATGATCTTCTTCCCGAACGCCTCGCGCTCCTTGGCGTAGTCGAGGGCGAACTCGTAGGCGGCCCGGGCGATCCCGACCGCCTGCGAGGCGACCGTCGGCCGCGAGAGCTCGAAGGTCCGCATCGCGGCCTGGCTCTTCGCCGACTTGCCCTCCTTCACCTTGGCGATCCGCTCGTCGAGCTTCTCCTTGCCGCCGAGCAGGCAGGAGCCGGGGACGCGGACGTCGTCCAGGTGGACGTCGGCCGTGTGGGAGGCGCGGATGCCGTGCTTCTTCACCTTGGCGCCCTGCTCGAGCCCTTGGTGCCAGGTGGGATGACGAAGGCGGCGTGGCCGCGCGAGCCGAGCTCGCGATCGACCGAGGCGATCACGACATGAACGTCCGCGATCCCGCCGTTGGTCGCCCAGGCCTTCTGCCCGTTGATGACCCACTCGTCCTTGCCCTCGTCGTACTTGGCGGTGGTGCGGTAGCCGGAGACGTCGGAGCCGGCGTCCGGCTCGGAGGCGCAGAACGCGGCGACCTTGACGTCGTCCTCGGTGCCGAAGCACTGCGGCACCCACTCGACCATCTGCTCCGGGGTGCCGGAGCCGAAGATCCCGGCGACCGCGAGCGTCGTCCCGAAGATCGCCATCCCGATCCCGGCGTCGCCCCAGAAGAGCTCTTCGTTCACGAGGGGGAAGGTGAGCCCGGACGGATCGGCCCAGAACTGCGCGACCGACTCGAAGCCATAGAGCCCGATCTTGGCCGCCTCCTGCACGACGGGCCAGGGGAACTCCTCCTTCTCGTCCCACTCGTGCGCCGCGGGGCGGACGACCTGCTCGGCGAACCCATGCGCCCAATCGCGCACGTCCTGCTGATCCTGGGAGAGCTCGAGCGAGAACGTGGTCTCGCCGGCCTCGATCCCAAGCTGCTCCTGGATCTGAGCCTCGTCGACCTCCCCGTTCTGCCCCTGCTTCTCGGTCTGTTCCGTCGCCTTCTGCTCAGCGGTCGCCATGACGCGTCAAATCCTCCTCAAGTCTTGTCCAGGGTCTCGGTGCCGACCCTCTATTGCTACCCAGAGTAGCAAAATACTACCCGAGGTAGGAATCTGTACAAACCGACGGGGCCAGTGCTCGAGCTCGAGCTCCGGCATCGGGAAGTCCTTCGGATTGCCGGTCGCCAGGCGCGCCCCCGCAGAGACGGCCGCCGCGGCGACCAGGCAGTCGGACTGACTCAGGGTCACGCCCCGCGACGCAAAGTCACGTCGCCAGTTTCCCGCCAGCTCCCCCTCCCGGGCGGTGAGGGGCACGGTATGAAGTGCTCCGATCAGCCGGCGAATCGCATCCACCTCCCCACGGCGCGCGCCTCGCCAGACCTCGTAGACGTTGATCGCGCAAACCAGTGGGGGAGGCTCGATCGCGTGGAGCGCGCGTAGGCGGCGTGCCGCCTCTCGATCGCGCAAGACGTCGATCAGCACGGTGGTATCGAGCAGCAGAACGGCTCAGCCCACCCGGCGCTCGTCCCCTCGTCTCTGTTCTCGAACCCACGCCGCCGGATCGCGATCCCAGTCATGCCCCTCGGCCTCGATCGACCCCGATCGAGGCGAGAATGTCGTCCCAGCGACTCTCCTCGTCAAGAGTGCGCCTGAGCACGCGCGCAATGAAGGCGCTGCGCCTGCGCTTCCCGACTCTCTTGTCCAGTTCGGCCACGAGCTCATCCTCGAGGCTTATGTGTAAACGCATGTGCGCAGTTTGACACACAAGCGGGTCGGCCTCGCGCGTAGAGTCTCGGTCACGCCTCGACAAAGGAGAAGAGATGAGCGGTTGCACCGTGAAGCGAATCGATGAGATGGAGGCGATCTACGGCGGCGCCTACAAGCGCGCCCGCGCCGAGCTCGGCGTCACCGCCTTCGGCATGCAGGTGATCGATTTTCCCCCGAACTTCGAGCACTACCCCGAGCACGACCACGGCACCGACGGCCAGGAGGAGGTCTACTTCGCCCTCGGCGGCGGCGCCGAGATCGAGGTGGAGGGCGAGCGCCATCCTCTCGACGGCGAGACCTTCGTCAGGGTCGGACCGGGCACCACGCGCAAGATCTGGCCTGGCGACGAGGGTGTGCGGCTGCTGATCGTCGGCGGAGTCCCCGGCGCCGTCTACGAGCCACCCGATCGCTCCAAGCTCGGCGAGCCGGACCCGATCGCGAGCTAGGTCACGGGTTCCGGCTCAGGCGTCGTAGAAGTTCGTCAGCCGTTCGATGCGCCCGTCGGCGGCGAACTCGACGAAGTCGATGCCGTCGAACGCCTCGCCGTCGGCAGTTGTCGCGTCCAGCGATCCAGCCTCGGTCGCCGAGTCACGACGAGCTCGGTCGTCGCCTTGATCGCCAGCCCCGGCATCTCCTCGTGCGAGGCGGTGATCAGGTCAGAGAGCGCGGCGCGGCCCCCGCACACCGTCGGGGACCTCGGGATCGACGTCGACGCCGTTCTCGGCCCAGATCTCGTCAAGGACGCGCGAGTCCGGGCGGCCTGGTTCGGCTCGCGCCCAGAGCTGGTCGCAGCGGCGCACTGTCGCGGCGTGATCGGCTGACACCGGCGCCCTCCTGGGTCGCCGCCCGACCCTAGCACCGAATGCGGGTCAGTCCGAGGCGGGGATACGATTGGGCTCAGGATTGCGCTGAGCTCCCCTCAGACCCGATACGCCAAGTCCGGCGACGCCTCGATCGCCTATCAGGTCGTCGGCGATGGGCCAATCGACCTGGTCCTCGTCCTCGGCTTCTCCACCCACCTCGAGCTCCAGTGGGAGTCGCCTCCCCAGGCTCGCTTCTTCGAGCGGCTCGCCTCGTTCTCTCGCCTGATCATCTTCGACAAGCGCGGCACCGGGCTGTCCGACCCCGTCACCGAGGTGCCGACCCTCGAGCAGCGGATCGACGACGTCCGGGCGGTGATGGACGCCGCCGGGTCCGAGCGGGCGGCCCTCTTCGGGATCTCCGAGGGCGGCCCGATGAGCGTGCTGTTCGCCGCCACTCATCCGGAGCGCGTGACGGCGCTGGTGCTCCACGGCGCCATGGGGCGCACCACCGAGGCGCCCGACTATCCGTGGGCCTCGCCCGCGGAGGCGCTTCGCGAGTCGGCCGCCGAGTTCATCGCCCCGTATTGGGGGCAAAACGCGGAGGGGATGGTCGAGCTCTTCTCTCCGAGCCTGGCCGGCGATCCCCAGGCGGCCGAGTACACCGCCCGTTTTGAGCGCTCGTCCGCGAGCCCGGCGATGGTCCAGCAGATCTTCGAGATGTTCCTCGACATCGATGTGCGAGCCATCCTCCCCACGATCCATGTTCCGACGCTCGTCATCCACCGGCGCGGCGACCGGGTGGTCAACTGGCGCGCGGGCGAGGAGCTCGCCGCGCAGATCCCGGACGCCCGCTACGTCGAGCTACCTGGGATCGACCACATCCCCTGGGCAGGCGACCAGGAGGCGGTGCTAGGGGAGATCGAGGAGTTCCTGACCGGCACCCGCTCGGTGGCCGAGCCCGACCGCGTGCTCGCCACGGTGATGTTCACGGACATCTGCGGCTCGACCGCGCGAGCGGCGGAGCTCGGGGATGCCGCCTGGCGGGAGCTGCTAGCGGCGCATCAGGCCGCGGTGCGGCGGGAGCTGGAGCGGGTCGGCGGACGTGAGGTGAAGACGCTCGGCGACGGCAGCCTCGCCACCTTCGACGGCCCGGCGCGGGCGATTCGCTGCGGTGGCGCGATCGCGGAGGCTGCCCGGTCCACCGGTCTGGAAGTGCGCATCGGCCTCCATTGCGGCGAGGTCGAGGTGATGGAGGACGACGTCGGCGGGATCGCGGTTCACATCGCGGCTCGCGTCGGAGCCCTGGCCGGGCCGGGGGAGGTGCTCGTCACCAGCACGGTCAAGGATCTCGTCGCCGGATCCGGGATTCACCTTCGAGGAGCGCGGCGCGCACGAGCTCAAGGGCATCCCCGACGAGTGGCGGCTGTTTGCGGCCGATCCCAGCGCGGGCTGAGAGGGTCCGGCTGTTCCGGACCCGGCTCCGACCCGATCGCGAGCCAGCTCAGTCCGCGTTCATGCCAGGGCAACACCCGACTAGGGTGGCCTTGCACCCTGGCCAACGTCGACGAGAGGATTCGCATGGCATACGGCATCACGCACAAGTTCAAGGGCGGAACCAAGGACCAATACGAAGCGTCCGTGGCGGTGGTCCATCCGCCCGATGGGCTGCCCGACGGGCAGATCCACCATTTCGCCGGTGAAACGCCGGACGGTTGGTTCATCGTCGCGATCCACGATTCCCAGGAGAGCTGGGAGCGATTTCGCGACGAGACGCTGCTCCCCGGCCTCCAGGAAGTCGGCGAGAAGGGTCTTCCGGGGCCCCCAGAGGAGACAACCTTTGAGGTCGAGGTCGAAGAGCACGCCTGATCAATTCCGCCCTCCCGACTTTCGGCCGGGCTCATGGGGGGCGTGATGGTAGGGCGCGCGCCCGAGACGTTGAGAGGACGCGAGGATCGGAGTAGGGTCGGCCGCGGATCGATCAACGCCTATCTGAGAGGGGACGTCATGGCCGACACGCTCAAAGGGACCTGTCTGTGTGAGGGCGTGGAGTACGAGCTCTCTGATCCGCAGGCACTCGCCTACTGCCACTGCACCCGTTGCCAGCACTGGACGGGCTCGAGTCTCGCTGGGGTCGTCGTCGCCCCGGAGAACCTCAAGTTCACGAAGGGCGAGGACCTGGTCAAGACCTACGAGAGCGAGTTAGCTCCCCGCAACTTCTGCAGCAACTGCGGGTCGAGCATTTACGACGACCTCGGGGAGGTCTACTTCGTGGCCGCGGGCCTGATGGGCGACCTCGACATGAAGCCGGCCTTCCACCAGCAGGTCGCCTACAAGGCGAGCTGGCACCAGATCGGAGACGACGCGCCGCAGTACGACGAGATGCCGCCGGCTTAGCGCGAAGCGCGCCAAACTACAGCCAGTCAGTCACCCCCGAATCGGGGTCTCGCGTCCGGGGGGAGAGGTCGGTGCCTTCCGTGCCCGTGAGCGCGCTGCCTTCATACGCTCCACCTGATCGAGGGCGGCCTTCCGTGGCCGGACCGACTCCGGCGTGATCTCGACGCACTCGTCCGCGCGGATGAACTCGACCGCCTCCTCGAGCGAGAGGCGCTTGGCGGGCACCAGCTTGACCATCTCGTCCGCCGACGCCGCCCGGACGTTGGTCTGCTGCTTCTCCTTGATCGCGTTGACGTCGAGGTCCTCGGCGCGCGCGTTCTCGCCGACGATCATGCCCTCGTAGACGTCCTCGCCCGGGCCGACGAAGAGCGTGCCGCGCTCCTGCAGGCCGAAGAGGGCGAAGGCGGCGGTCTTCCCCTGGCGGTCGGCGACCAGCGAGCCGGTCGGCCGCATCCGCAGGTCGCCGGCCCAGGGCTCCCAGCGGTCGAAGACGTGGTGCATCAGGCCGGTGCCGCGGGTCTCGGTCAGGAATTCGGTTCTGAAGCCGATCAGCCCGCGCGCCGGCACCAGGAACTCGAGGCGAACCCAGCCGGTCGAGTGGTTGATCATCTGCTCCATCCGCCCCTTGCGCACCGCGAGCGCCTGGGTGACCACGCCGACGAAGTCCTCGGGCACGTCGATCGAGAGGAGCTCGACCGGCTCGCAGAGCTTGCCGTCGACCTCGCGGGTCAGCACCTGCGGCTGGCCGGCGGTGAGCTCGAACCCCTCGCGCCGCATCAGCTCCAGCAGCACGACCAGCTGCAGCTCGCCGCGGCCCTCGATCTCCCAGACCTCGGGCCGCTCGGTGTCGCGGACCCGGATCGAGACGTTCCCGACCAGCTCCTGGTCGAGGCGGTCGCGGATCTGCCGCGCCGTCAGGCGCGAGCCCTCCTTGCCCGCCAGCGGCGAGGTGTTGATCCCGACCGTGATCGAGAGCGAGGGCTCGTCCACCGTGATCACCGGCAGCGGCCGCGGGTCCTCGGGATCGGCGAGCGTCTCCCCGATCGTCACGTCGGGCAGGCCGGCGACGGCGATGATCTCGCCGGGCCCGGCCTCGGTGGCCTCGACCCGGTCGAGCGCCTCGGTCACGTAGAGGTTGCTGACCGTCGCGTTGGTGATCTCGCCGTTCGACCGGCACCAGGCGATCCGCTGCCCGTCGCGAATCGTCCCGTTCCGCACCCGGCAGAGCGCGAGCCGCCCTACATAAGGGGACGCGTCCAGGTTGGTGACGTGCGCCTGCAGCGGCGCGCCCTCCTCGTACTCGGGCGCCGGGATCCGCTCCAGCACCAGGTCGAGGAGGGGGGAGAGGTCGGTGCCCTCTGTGCCCTCCTCCAGCGACGCCCAGCCGGCCCGGGCGTTCGTGTAGACGATCGGAAAGTCGATCTGCGACTCGTCGGCATCGAGGTCGAGAAAGAGCTCATAGACCTCATCGACCACCTCGCCGATCCGAGCATCGGGCCGATCGACCTTGTTCACCACCAGGATCACGGGCAGATGCGCCTCGAGCGCCTTGCGGAGCACGAAGCGCGTCTGGGGGAGGGGCCCCTCGGAGGCGTCGACGAGCAGCAGCACCCCATCGACCATCGTCAGCCCGCGCTCGACCTCCCCACCGAAGTCCGCATGCCCGGGCGTGTCGATGATGTTGAGCTTGGTCTCCCCGTACCGAACGGACGTGTTCTTGGCGAGGATCGTGATCCCCTTCTCCCGCTCGAGATCCGTGGAGTCCATGACCCGCTCGGCGACGTCCTGGCCCGGACCGAAACGCCCCGGACTGCCAGAGCATGGCGTCGACGAGCGTCGTCTTGCCGTGGTCGACGTGGGCGATGATCGCGACGTTGCGGAGGTCGGAGCGGCGGGGCATGGGGCG
>CAWFOA010000003.1:0-184670 GCA_963817275.1 uncultured Solirubrobacterales bacterium
TCGGGCGTCGACGACTTCCTGGCCGAGGCGACGCCGGAGAAGAAGCTCGAGCTGATCAAGGACCAGCAGGCCGGCGGGCGCATGATCGCCATGACCGGCGACGGGACGAACGACGCCCCGGCCCTGGCGCAGGCGGACGTCGGGGTGACCATGAACACCGGCACCCAGGCGGCCCGCGAGGCCGGGAACATGGTCGACCTGGACTCGAATCCGACGAAGCTGATCGAGATCGTTGAGGTCGGAAAGCAGCTGCTGATCACCCGCGGCGCCCTCACCACGTTCTCGATCGCGAACGACGTCGCCAAGTACTTCGCCATCCTGCCCGCGATCTTCGCCGCCACCTATGCGACGTCAGCGGGCGCAGATGGCCCGCTGAACAAGCTCAACATCATGGATCTGGGAACCCCGGAGTCGGCGATCATCTCCGCGATCATCTTCAACGCGCTGATCATCCCGTTGCTGATCCCGCTCGCCCTGCGCGGGGTCCGCTATCGGCCGGCGGGCGCCAGCGCGCTTCTGCGCCGCAACCTCTTCATCTACGGCCTGGGCGGCATCATCGCCCCCTTCATCGGCATCAAGCTGATCGACCTGATCGTTCACGGCCTGCTGGGGGCCTGATGCGCGAGGGCCTAGCCTTGGCTCTCGACGGGCGAGAGGAAGGGTGGTGAGATGGCCGAGGGTCCGCAGGGGGAGGCAGTCGCTCCGCCGGAGCAGAGTAGGGAGCGCGGTCGCCACAAGATCTTCCTGGGAATGGTTGCCGGAGTAGGAAAGACCTACCGGATGCTGCAGGAGGGCCGGGCGGAGACGGACTCGGGGGTAGACGTCGTGATCGGCTACCTCGAGCCCCACGGCCGGGTCGAGACGGTCGCCCAGGCCTCTGGCCTCGAGACCCTTCCCCGCCGCCGGGTGCCCTACCGCGACATGGAGCTCGAGGAGATGGATCTGCCGGGGATCCTTCAGAGGGCTCCGGACCTCTGCCTGATCGACGAGCTCGCGCACACCAACGCCCCCGGAGTCGAGCACGGGAAGCGCTACGAGGACGTGCAGGACGTCCTCGACGTGGGCATCGACGTCTTCTCGACGGTCAACGTCCAGCACCTCGAGAGCCTCAATGACAGCGTCTGCGAGCTGACCGGAGTCCGGGTGCGTGAGACGATGCCGGACGACATGCTGAGCGCCGCCGACGAGGTGGTGCTCATCGACCTCACGCCGGAGGCCCTGCTGGCGAGGCTGCGGGCGGGCAAGATCTACCCGCCCGAGCGGATCGACACCGCTCTCAACAACTTCTTCAAGATCGAGAACCTGGCAGCGCTGCGCGAGGTCGCCCTGCGCCAGGTCGCCGAGGAGGTCGAGTCGAAGCGGCTGGTCCGCGAGACCATCGGCCACCGCGACGACCGCATGATCGAGAGCGCCGCCACCCAGGCGGTCGGTGAGCGGCTCCTGGCCCTGATCGAGCCGACACCCCGAGCCCAGCGGCTGGTCCGGAGGGCGTGGCGATCGGCGCAGCGACTCGGTGGCGAGCTCGACCTGCTCTGGGTGAAGAAGCCGGGTCACACTCCGTCGAGCGAGGAACGCGATCAGCTCGACGCAATCGGAAGGCTTGCGGCAGTCCTCGGGGCGCACCTGCTCGTCGAGGAGGGCGACGACGTCGTGCAGATCGCGAAGGAGGTCGCCGAGGAGAAGGGCAGCACATACGTGCTGATCGGCACGCCGTCGCGGCGGACCGGACTCGAGCGCTTCAAGCCCGCCCTGCCCACGAGGTTGATCGAGGCGCTGCCTGGGGTGGACCTCAGGGTCGTCGCTGACCGGTCGCTGCGGGAGGAGGAGGAATGAACGTCGCCTTGATCGTCATCGCGCTGGCGCTTGCGTGTTCCACCGGTTACCTCCTCGTGCGCGAGCTGCAGCGACGGCGGACCGCCGCATCGATCACTCCGGCCGCGGGCAGGATTCTCTTCCCATTCGTTGGGGAGGCGCTCTCGACGCCGGCGTTCGACGCGGCTCTTCGCCTGGCTCGGGCCGAGGGGGCGACGCTGGTCCCCGCCTATCTGGCGATCGTGCCTCTGAGCGTGCACCTCGATACGCCTTTGAGGAAGCAGGCCGAGGCCGCCCTTCCGTTGCTGGAGGCGATCGAGCAGCGCGCTGCGAAGCAGGGCGTGCCCGTCGACTCCCGGATCGAGCCCGGTCGCAGTGTCACCCACGCGTTCCGCACGCTGATGGACCACGAGCGTTTCGACCGCGTGGTTGCCGCGGGCGCCTCGAACGGGGACGGCTTTGGCGCCGAGGACATCGCCTGGCTGCTGGAGAACGCCCCGGGGGAGATCCTGATCCTGCGCCCTGCTCGCAAGGCAAGGGAGGATGGTTCGCCGAAGCGCCTGCGCGAGCGGGTCTGGGGCACCACGCCGCATCCCAGCGGCTTCAACATCCGCGGCTGATCACAAGGGAATCTGCGAGCCGACGATCACCGTCTTCTCGCTGGGCAGCTGGAAGGCGTCAATCGGGCTCGTTGAGTTCCGGGCCATCGCGACGAACAGCTTCTTCCGCCAGGGCCTCATCGGCGGGCCATCGATCGGCTTGATCGCGATCCGCGAGACGAAGTAGGTGGCATGCTCGAGGTCGAGGTTTCGCTCGAGCAGACCCTGCTTGCGGCAGAGCCGCAGTGCCTCCGGGACGTCGATCGGGTCGTGGTAGCCGTTCCTGACCGTGACGTGGACCACCCTGAATTCCCCGCCGATCTTCTCGACCGTGAACCGCTCGAACTCCTCGACGTGCGGGATGCTGACCCGGTCCACCGAGACGATCACGACCCTCTGCGGGAACGTGCGGGTGTTCTCGACCTCGATCCGGAGTGCCAGCGGGGCGGTTTCCTTGGTGGGGTGGAGGTAGACGGCCACGCCGGGGACCGTCGTTATCGGCGGGTCGCTGGCCACGAGGCTTTCGAGGAACTCCGTCAAGGCTCCCTCCTTGGCCGTCCGGTTGCGAGTGACGATCTCCTGCCCCCGGCGCCAGTTGATCATCACGATCGAGATCACCAGCGCAACCGCGAGCGGGAGCCATGCTCCATGCTCGATCTTGGCGATGTTGGCGGCGAAAAACGCCACCTCCACGGTCAGGAAGAGGGCCGCGATCGGCACGAGCCGGCGCCTCGGAGTCCCCCAGAGGAGCCGGGCGACCGCCAGGAAGAGCACCGTGTTGAGGATGAACGTCCCGGTGACCGCAACCCCGTAGATATCGCCCAGCTTGTCCGCGGACTGGAAGATGAGCGCAAGCGCGATCACCCCGATGCACAGCCCCCAGTTGACGAGCGGGACGTAGATCTGCCCTTCCATCTTCGAGGGGTGCAGCACGCTGATGCGTGGCAGATACCCGAGCTGCACCGCCTGCCGCGCGACCGAGAACGAACCCGAGATCGCGGCCTGTGAGGCGATGATGGTCGCCGCCGTCGCTAAGAAGAGCATTGGGTACAGGGCCCAGTGGGGAACCATCAGGTAGAACGGGTTGACCGCGGTGCTCGGGTCATGGCGGATCAGGACCCCCTGGCCGAGGTAGTTGAGCATCAGGGCGGGGAGCGCCACCGCAAACCAGCCGAGCCGAATCGGTGCGGCGCCGAAGTGACCCCTGTCCGCGTAGAGGGCCTCCGCGCCGGTGACGGCGAGGACGACGCCGCCGAGCGTCAGAAATCCCGCCACGCCGTGGTCGACCAGGAACCGCGCCCCCCACGTGGGTGAGAGCGCCTGAAAGACCGCCGGATCCTTGAGCACCTGGTTCAGTCCCAGGAGGCCGATCGCGACGAACCAGACCAGGATCACCGGACCGAACAGCCATCCGATCGCGCCCGACCCGCGTCGCTGGATGAAGAAGAGGCCGAGGAGGATGACAACCGAGATCGGCACCACGAGGTGAGCGAGGTCCGGCTCGATCACCTTCAGCCCCTGGACCGAGCCGAGGACCGAGATCGCGGGTGTGATGATCCCGTCGCCGAAGAACAGTGCGGCGCCGAAGATGCCGAGGGTCACCAGCGTCGCCACCCGGGTGGTCTTGTGGCGCTGGAGGAGGGAGGCCAGGGCCATGATGCCGCCGTCCCCGCGGTTGTGGGCGCGCATGATGAAGCCCGCGTACTTGATGGAGACGACGATCATCAGGGCCCAGAAGATCAGCGAGACGACTCCGTAGACGCCCGCCGTCGTCGCGTGAGCGGCGGCCCGGTGGGTCGTGAAGATGACCTGCTCGGTGTACAGCGGGCTCGTCCCGATGTCGCCGTAGACGACGCCGAGGGCCCCGAGCGCGAGCACGACCTTGCTGGCGTCGGTGATCACGTCCCGCTGGGTGTCTTCCAGCGCCTCGAAGCGCTTGCGAACGGCCTCCGACTCCTCCTCCCTGTCGCTCGGAGCCTCCGGCTTCCAGTAGCCGAGCTTGTGCGAAGCTTCGTGGAAGCTCCGCTTCTCGCCGGGACGCTTGCCCGTGCGAGCGCCATCCGCCGCTTCCGGAGGGGGTTTGACGCCGACCCTGTGCGATGCCTCGTGGAGCGGGCGTTTGTGACGTGGATCGATTTCGCTCACGCTACTCGCGACCCGCAGTTGAGACCAGGGTCGGGATGATCCTGTCAGAGAGGTCCTCCTCGGGATGCCACAGGACCCCCAGCACGAACCCGCCGTCGGTGGATTCGATCGCCTCGATGCTCTCGTCGTCGGTGGCCCAGGCACTTGCGGTCAGGTTGTCGGCGGTCCGATCGATGCCTTGATGGTGATGGCTCATCACGCTCAGCTGCTCGGTTCCGGCCGCCCGAGCGGCCAGTGAGCGGGGCTCGATCCGCACGCCATGCTCGGTCCATGAGCCTGGGACGGGCCGGTGCCCCGCGTGGCCGAGCCGGTCCGGCAGGTGCTGGTCGAGCGTGCCGCCGCAGGCCACGTTGAGGATCTGCATCCCGCGGCAGACGCCAAGCAGCGGCATGCCACGCTCGAGTGCGCCCCGGGCGAGCGCGATCTCGAAGCGGTCGCGGTCGGGGTTCGTACCGACGGTCTCCGCGTGGGGGTCCGCGCCGTGGGTCTCCGGGTCGATGTCCGCTCCGCCACCGAGGACCAGCGCGTCGATCCGGTCCAGCAGCTCCACCGGGTCCTCGGCTGCGCCCCGGTCGGGTGGCAGCATGGCGACCATCCCGCCCGCCCCGTGGATCGCGCGGGAGTAGGAGAGCGGCAGCAGGACCGTCGGCTCGTCCTTCCAGGCGCCGAAATGCGCGTTCTCGACGGCCGCGCAGACTCCGATCAAGGGGCGGGGCATAGCCGGAACTTAGCTGCGGCGGCCCCCGGCCGATAGCCTGCCTCGCAGGGTGTGCCGGGAAGACTGGTCGGCGCCAAGCCGCCTGCCACAAGGAGAACCCCATCGGTCCCGCCCTGGCACTTCCGCTCTTCGGCGTCTCGATCGTAGTCACCCTCGCCGCCGCTGCGCTGTTCGCGGACCGGCTGGACCACATCGGTCCCCGGATCGGGCTTTCCGAGCCTCTGGTCGGGCTCCTCACCGCGTTGGCGGCGGACGGCCCGGAGCTCGCGTCGGCGCTGATCGCCCTGACGGCGGGGGAGAAGGCGGTGAGCATGGGTGTCGTGCTCGGCTCGAACGTCTTCAACCTCGCTGCGATGATCGGCGCGAGCGCGCTCCTGGCCGGCCGGATTCATCTGACCAGGCGGTCGTTGAGCGTGGAGGGCGCCGTGGCGCTGCTGGCCGCCGCGATCGCCGCAGGGCTGATCCTGGATGTGATCTCCGCCGGTGTGGCCGTTGCCGCCTTTGGGCTCGTCGGGGTCCCGTACCTGGTCCTGCTGGGGCGCGGGCGACTCCACACGAGCATCGCCGAGGCGAGGGCGCGGGATCGCACGATCGCCGCGATCCCCGATCCGCAGCAGGCGATGTGGAAGGTGATCTGTCTGATCGTGGTGGCGGTCACCCTGATCATCCTGGGGAGCGAGGGGATGGTGCGCGCGGCCCTCTCCCTCGCCGGTGACTGGCACGTCTCGCACGTCATCGTCGGAGTCCTGGTCCTGGCCGTGCTCACCAGCCTGCCCAACGCATTCACCGCGATCCGGCTCGGCACCAGCGACCGAGGCACCGCGCTTGTCAGCGAGACGCTGAACTCGAACACGATCAACCTCGCAGGGGGCGTGATGCTCGCGGCGCTCATCGTCGGGCTGGGGGAGACGACCGGGCTGGTCAAGTTCGACCTGGCCTGGTTCGTGGGGATGACCACCGTCACCCTGCTCGTGCTCGCACGCCCGCATGGCGCGCGCCGCCTCGACGGGGGCCTGATCGTGGCTCTCTACCTCGGCTTCGTGGCCGTTCACCTGACCCACGGGTGAGATCGGGCCCGGTCGGCCTGCCCGGATACTCTCGGCCCCGTGAGTGGGTCGCTACGTGAAGGTCCCGCACCCGAGGCCTCCTTCGACGTTGCCGTGATCGGCGCGGGCGCGGTCGGCTGTGCCGTCGCTCGGGAGCTGAGCCGCCGGGGGGCTCGCTGCGCGTTGATCGAGGCCGGCCCGGACGTTGGCGCCGGGACCAGCAAGGCGAACACGGCGATTCTCCACACCGGCTTCGATGCAAAGCCGGGAACGATCGAGTCGAGCCTGGTCGCCCGCGGCTACGAGCTGCTCAGTGAGTACGCGACCGAGGTCGGCATTCCGACGGCGAAGCTGGGCGCGCTGATGATCGCCTGGAGCCCCGAGCAGCGCGACGCGCTCCCCGGGATCGAGGCCGCCGCGCGCGAGAACGGCTACCAGGACGCCAGGCCGGTCGGGCTCGAGGAGCTCTACGCTCGCGAGCCCAACATCGGCCCCGGAGCCGAGGCCGCTCTCGAGATCCCGGGCGAGGGGATCGTCTGCCCGTTCACCGCCACCCTGGCACTCGCGACCGAGGCGCTCGCCGCGGGCTGCGAGCTGCTCCTGAACGCGGCGGTCACAGGGATTCGCTCGAGCGGCGGCGGCCACGAGATCGAGACGGCGAGGGGATCGATCCGCGCTCAGTACCTGGTCAACGCCGCAGGGCTGCGCAGCGATGAGGTCGACGCGATGCTCGGCCACTCTGGCTTCCGGGTGACGCCCCGGCGCGGCGAGCTGATCGTCTTCGACAAGCTCGCGCGGGGCCTGCTCCACCATGTCCTGCTGCCGGTCCCGACGGAGAAGACGAAGGGCGTGCTGGTCTCGCCGACCGTCTACGGCAACGTGCTGCTCGGCCCCACGGCAGACGATGTCGAGGACAAGGCGGACCGCTCGACCACCGCCGCGGGATTGGCGTCGTTGATGGTGGCCGGCGCCCGGATCCTGCCGGAGCTCGAGCGGTATGAGGTGACCGCCACCTACGTCGGGCTTCGAGCGGCCACCGAGCACCGGGACTACCAGCTCACGGCGCACGCCGAGCAGCGCTACGTCTGCGCCGGAGGGATTCGCTCGACTGGCATCACCGGTTCGCTGGCGATTGCCGAGTGGGTCCGGGAGGCGCTGGCGGACGCCGGCCTGGACCTGGCCTCCGATCCACAGCCGACGAGCATCCGGATGCCGAACATTGGCGAGTTCGGGACGCGCCCCTACCAGGAGGGGGAGAGGATCGCGGCCGATCCCGACTGCGGCCGTATCGTCTGCTTCTGCGAGCGGGTGACCCGCGGGGAGATCGACGCCGCGCTCGGCAGCCCGATCCCGCCAGCCGACCTCGACGGGCTTCGGCGCCGGACCCGCGCCCTGATGGGCCGCTGCCAGGGCTTCTTCTGCGGGGCGGAGATCGCGACGGCGCTGGAAGGAGGGGCCGACGATGGCGATCGATGATGGGCCTGTCGTGATCGGCGGCGGGCCCTCGGGCCTGGCCGCGGCCATCGAGCTGCGGCGGCTGGGCGTCTCCCCTGTCACGGTGATCGAACGCGAGCGCGATGCGGGCGGGATCCCGCGCCACTCCGACCACTCCGGGTTCGGCGTGCGCGACCTGCGGACCGTTCTCTCCGGCCCGCGCTACGCCCAGCGCTACCGCGAGCTGGCCGAGGAGGCCGGCGTGGAGGTCCTGGCCGAGACGATGGTCACCGAGTGGCAGGGGGCCCGCGCCCTGAAGCTGACCGGTCCGCACGGCCGCTGGGAGCTCGAGCCCCCCGCCGTCGTTCTCGCAACCGGCTGTCGGGAGCGGCCGCGGTCGGCCCGCCTGGTCCCCGGCTCGCGGCCGGCCGGGGTGATGACCACGGCGACGCTTCAGCAGCTGGTCCACCTGCGCGGCCAGAAGGTGGGCCGGCGGGCAGTGATCGCCGGCGCCGAGCACGTCAGCTTCTCGGCCGTCGCGACCCTTGCACACGGCGGGGCATCGGTCGCCGGGCTGGTCACGGAGCTGCCCCATCATCAGTCGCTGCGGACCTTCAGGGCGGGCGCCGCCGTCCGCTATCGGGCGCCGGTCTGGACCCGCACGGCGATCAGCGCGATCCACGGCACGGAGAGGGTCGAGTCGGTCGAGCTCACGGAGCTCGACTCAGGCCGCACCCGCGTGGTCGAATGCGACCTGGTCATCTTCACCGCCGACTGGATTCCCGACCACGAGCTCGCGGTGATGGCCGGCTGTGAGCTCGATTCGGGAACGCGGGGACCCCTGATCGACCCCGCCCTCCGCACGACTCGGAGCGGCGTGTTTGCTGCGGGGAACCTCTTACATCCGGCCGAGACGGCTGACGTCTGCGCTCTGGACGGGCGCCACGTCGCGCCGGCCGTCGCGGCGTACCTTCGCGGCTTCGGTGAGTGGCCGTCGCACGTGCGGATCATCTCGAGGAGCCCGCTTTCCTGGGTCGCCCCGAACCTTCTGCTCGCGACAGGGCACCCCCCTCCGCGCGACCGCTTTCTGATCCGAGCCCGTGAGTTCGTCTCCCGAGCCCGGGTCCAGGTCCGCCAGGACGGACGCGAGCTGTGGAGCGGCCGGGTGGGCAGGCTGGTTCCGGGCCGCTCGGCCCACATCCCGGCCGGCTGGGCCGCCGGGGTCGACCACCAGCGGGGCCCCGTGATCGTGGCCGTGAAATAGGGTCCTCGCATGAGCGACGGGATGTTGCTCGGCATCGACGAGGGGACCACCGGCGTCAAGGCCGCGCTCTTCGATCAGCGGCTGCAGCCGCTCGCCGAGGCTCGCCGCGACAAGGTGAACCGCCATCCGGAGGAGGGCTGGGTCGAGCAGGACGGCGACGAGGTGATCGCCGCCGTCACCGAGGCCGTCGCAGAGCTGCTGGCCGGGGCCGACGGCGAGATCGTCGCCTGCGGGCTCGACCACCAGGGCGAATCGGTGCTCGCCTGGGACTCGGAGACCGGAAAGCCGCTCAGCCCGATCGTGGTCTGGCAGGACAAGCGCTCCCAGGAGATCCTCGACGAGCTCACCGACCGGGAGGAGGAGGTCAAGGAGCTCAGCGGCCTGCCCTTCGATCCTTACTTCTCGGCCGCGAAGCTCGCCTGGCTGCTGCGCCACAACGACGAGGTGAAGCAAGGGCGTGAGGCCGGCCGCCTGCGGATGGGAACGGTCGACTCGTTCCTCTGCGACCGGCTCGGCGGTGGATTCGCCACCGAGCCGGCCACCGCCTCGCGGACCCAGCTTCAGCGGATCGACAAGCCAGGAGCCTTCGACGAGCGGCTCTGCGAGATCTTCGGCGTGCCGATCGAGGTGCTGCCGGAGGTTCGCGACACCGCCGGGGAGCTGGGGACACTCAGGCACGAGAGCTGGCCGGTCGCGCTGCCGCTCCGCGGTCAGGTAGTCGACCAGCAGGCCGCCCTCGCGGGTGCCGCCTGCGTTGAGCCCGGCCGCGTTAAGGCGACCTATGGGACCGGCGTCTTCGTTCTCGCTCACGTCGGCGAGGGGGTCCCCGAGCCGGCCGGCGGGCTCCTGCCGACGGTGGCTTGGAGCATCGACGGCAAGGTCGAGTACGCGCTCGACGGCGGCGTCTTCGCCGCCGGGGCGATGCTCGAGTGGATGTGCAGTCAACTCGGCATCGCCGAGAGCCCGCCCGCGCTCAGCGAGCTGGCTCGTGCTGCCGACAGCTCCGCCGGCGCCCGCGTCCTCCCGGGACTCGCTGGGATCGGCGCGCCGTGGTGGCGCCCGAACGCCCGCGCGGTGATCTCCGGGATCTACGGGGGCACCACGCGCGAGAACGTCGCCCGAGCGGCCCTGGAGGGGATCGCCTGGCGGGTGGCCGACGTGGTCGCCGCGATCAAGGAGACCTCGCCCGTGGAGACACTGCGCGTGGACGGCGGCCTGACCAACGAGCCCCTCCTGCTCCAGATCCAGGCCGACATGATCGGCACGCCAGTCGAGGCCGCGGGGGCGGACGCAACGGTGCTGGGCGCTGCGGCGCTCGGCGGAGTCGGGGCCGGCGCGATCGGCTCCATGGGCGACCTGCCGGAGATGCTGCCGCCGGACCGCCGCGTCGAGCCTCAGCGTGACGACGAATGGCGCTTAGCCGAGCACGAGCGCTGGGAGGCGTTCGTTGCGGCCACGAAAGCACTCGACCCGCGCTAAACGCGGGTCGAGTGGGCGGCGCTTGCCCACGTCCCGTTGGGCGTGGGCGGCCGCGCAGGGCTATGGATCGCTAGGAGATGATCTCGACGATGATCGCCAGTAGGGCCATGAGCCCGAGGATCCCGGCGCCCATGACGTAATCCCTCTCGCCGATGCTCCTGTCGGAATCGTTCATCTGCCGGCCTTGCCTTTCTTAGTCGCGAGTGACGACATCTTCTTCGAGCGTGCTGACTGGACCCTGGTACTTGTTCTTCGCCGAGACCAGGTACCAGATGCCGAAGATCAGCGGCAGGATGATCGCGAATGGCGTGTAGTTCACGTTCGCGGCATCGAATGCCTCGTTCCACGGCAGTCCGGTCGGATCGTACGGCAGGTCCAGCGCGTAGACCACGACGACCACGAAGAGGATCGCCAGGACGTTCACCAGCTTGTAGCGACCGCCGAGGTTCCACGGGCCGGGCTCGAAGTCCGCACCCTTCCGCAGCCGCAGATACACCGGGATGATGTAGGCCAGGTAGAGGCCCACGGTGCAGATCCCGGTCAGCGCGAAGAACGCGAACGGGATGTCGTTCTTCCCGAACAGCGCCGGGATCGAGATCAGCAGCGAGAAGAACGAGACCGCGATCACCGCGTTGAACGGCACCCGGTCGCGGTTGACCCGGCGGAAGATCGCCCATCCCGGGATCGCCCGGTCGCGCGAGAACGCGTACCAGGTCCGGGAGGCGCTGGTCAGGCCGGCCGCTCCGCAGAAGAACTGCCCGACCGTCGCGATCAGCACCACCATCTTCGCGGCCCAGGGGTCGAGCGCCGAGTTGAAGATGCCGAACACCGCGCCGCCCGAATCGTCGACTGCGGTCACGTTCGTGGCCGCATAGAGGAACGCGAGGATCACGAACCAGCCGATGATCGCCGAGAAGAAGATCGAGCGCCAGACCCCCTGGGCGGCGCTGATCGCGGCGCCGTGGGTCTCCTCGGCCGTGTGGGCCGAGGCGTCGTAGCCGGTCTGGGTGTACATGCCGAGCAGGAACCCGACCGGCGCGACCAGGAACCAGAAGCCGAGGCCGCCGGTCGTGCCGCCGAGGGTGCCGCTCTCGTTGAACCGCTGGCTGAAGACGAAGCTCGTGCTCTGGTGGTCGTCCGGCACGAAGACCAGCAGCGCGATGATGACCGCGACCCCGAGCAGGTGCCAGCCCACCGAGATGTTGTTCATCAGCGCCAGGATCCGGTCGGCGAAGATGTTCACCACCGTGTAGAGGAACAGGATGATCAGGAAGAGCAGGAACGTCTCGCTGAGGATGTGCTGGGTGTCGGCGAAGTTGACGCCGAAGATGTCGACGGAGTAGAGCCCCAGCAGGTTGTAGAGGAAGAAGGCGCAGCCGTAGGCGACCGAGGCGACGATGCCGAGCAGTCCGACGATGTTGAACCAGCCGGTCATCCAGCTCCAGCCCTTGCCGCCGAGGTCGTGCGCCCACCAGTATGGGCCGCCCGCCGTCGGGTACTTCGACGTCAGCTCCGCCATCGAGAAGCCGACCATGATCACGAAGAAGCAGATCACCGGCCAGCCGATCGAGGCCATGGCCGGCCCACCGTGCAGCCAGGCGAACGAGAACGTCGTGAACGTCCCGGCCAGCACCGAGATGATCGTGAACGAGATGGCGAAGTTGGTGAACGCGCTCCAGCCACGCGAAAGCTCCTGCTTGTAGCCCATCTCCGCGAGGCGCTGTTCGTCGCGCCTGGTCTGGTCGACGTCAGAAATGCCCTCAGGTGGAGTCACTTCTTCTCCCTCCGTCGCGGCCCAGCCACCTCCATGCAGCGAGGCCTTATGTGCCGGAATGGCGTGGACCCTATGTGCGGAAGCGGACGCGCGTCAAGCCCGATTTCCGCAAATTGACCAGGTTGTACGGATCTTGTACGGATCGGCTAGGCGTGGGGCCGGTGGAGGCCGAATCGGCCGAGCAGCGCACGCAGGGACGGGCCGGGTCGCTTCGGGTGCGAGATCCGCTCGAGCGAGCCCAGCGTCTGCGGTTCGAAGGCGTCAAGGTGGGTGGCCAGGGCGATGAAGGCTTGGGCGGTGGTAAGGGCATCTCCGTCGGCGTGGTGTGGCCGGTGGACGGGCAGGCCGAGCGCGCGCGCCATCGCCGAGAGGCCGATTGGCTCCCGCTCGGCCGCCGGGGCGCGCCGCAGCCGGCGCAGCTCCCGATCGAGGGCAGCGGTGTCGATGATCGGGTTGCGCAGCTCTAGCCCGCTCTCCGCGAGTGCTGCCACGAGAAAGTCCCGCTCGACAGCCGCGACATGGGCGACGATCGCGACCCCGGTGATCCCGGCAAGCAGGCCGTCAAGCAGGTCGGAGAACGACGGCGCCCCGGCCAGATCGGCCTCGCGCAGGCCGTGAATCCGGATCGTCTCGGCATCGGGCATACGGCGCGGTCTCACCAGCTCGTAGCGTGCGTTCCCAAGACTGACCCTCCCCTTCGCGACGGTGACGGTCGCGAATGAGATGATCTCGTCGGCCGCGTGGTCGAGCCCGGTGGTCTCGAAGTCGAGCACGCTGAAGACGGCCTCCCGCCACGGCGTAGCCGCGTGGCGCAACCGGGGTCTCCCGGTACGCCCGCGCCGCGGCTGAGTCGCGGTCGGCCATGGGCTAAAGAGGAGAGAGGTCGCCGGTCAGCGACCGCTGGACCGCCGCGACCTCCCTGAAGGCATCCCGCAGGTATCGCCGGGTGAGGGGATCGAGTTGCTTGGGATCGATGTGATCGTCCGGTTCCCGTCCCTGCTCGAGCTGGCCGACCTGATGCTCGAGCCGGAGTGCGATGAACAGCTCGTACGCCTCCTCGAGGATTCGGGCCTCCGTGGCTTTCAGGACTCCCTGGTCGGCGGCGGTCCGCAGGCGCTCCAGCGTGGGAGTGACGCGCACGTTGGCCCTGAGCGCGGCGTAGCGAGCCAGATCCACGATCGGCAGCAGCCCGCCGTGTTTGATGTCGAAGGTCCCCTTCCGTTCGCCCGAGCCCTCGACGACGATGTCGTGCATGAAGCCGGTCGGCGGCTTCGCCACCAGGGCCAGACGCAGCATCCACCGCTCCAGGGTCGTCCGGTCGCCGGTCTCGAAGAGCAGCTGCTTCACGTCGATCCCGCGCGTCGGGCCGTAGACGATGCGGCCGTCGAGCAGGATCGAGGTTGCGATCAGAACCCGATTGTCGGTGGGGTGGGCCAGCCATTTCTCGATCGCCTGCTGCCAGTCCTCGATCGAGCTCGCCGAGAACGCGCCAGAGGCCGTTACCCCATGCGGGTCGAGCCGCCAGCCGATGACCCGGACGCAGTCGGCCACGTTGGCCGCGATCCCGTGCATGTACTCCCCGGTTCTCGCCGACGCCAGGCGGCGTCGTGGCTCGGCGGTGAGCGGATCATGTTCGGGCAGGTCCCTCCACGCCATGCCGGAGTCCACGTCTGAGGACGGGACCGGCTCACGCCGGCCGTGGCTGCCCAGCGACATCCAGCAGAACTCGGCCGGCGGCGGGCCCTGCGACTCGACCGCGAGCTCGATCATCCGCCTGATCAGCGCATCGGCCACGGCGGAGATCACCTCGCTGATCTGCGACGGTGCGAGCTCGGCGCGATGCAGCGCAATCACGGTCGCGTTGAGCCGGCCGGCGGCGTCGGAGAGTTCGCCCTTGTTCCTGGCCCTGGCGATCGCCCGGCGCAGCACGAACGGGGAGCGAGTCTCGGCGGCGACCAGGTCGATTCCGACGATCACGCCGAGCACCTCCGACCGCGCCGAGAAGACCGGAACGTGGCGAATGTCGTGGTCGAGCATGGCCAACATCACGTCCGCGCCGGTCTGGTCAGCCTCGACCCCGATCACGGGCGCGCTCATCGCCGCGCTGACCGGATCATCGGGCGAGAGCGGGCCGGCAACGACCTTCGAGCGCAGGTCGCTGTCGGTGACGATCCCGAACTCCCCATCCCCGAGCTCGACCAGGACCGAGCTGACGCCCTGAGTGTCCATCAGGCCTGGCGGCCTCCCGCAGGGTCGTCTCCGGATTGCGGGTGACCGGCGGGCGACGCACCAGTGCGGCGGCGGGCTGCTGGGCCACCTCCGGGCTGGGCGGCACGATCTCATCAGCCGTGCCGCGCCCGGACCGTGCGAGGAGCGACCGGGTCAGAAAGCGCAGGCTGGAGGGGCGGCCGAGCAGCGGGACCACGTCCTCCGCGTGCGAGTGAATAGCAAAGCGTGTCCTCCTTCGCCCTTGCCGCGAACTTGCTCGGTAGGCCCGAGAGCACCGAGGGGTGACCGAACATCTCGCCTTCACCGAGCAGGTCGACCGGCGTCCCGCGTCGAGCAGCTCGACGGCGCCGCGCCTGATCACCCTGATGCGGTCCTGCGGCACCTCGCCCTGAGGAAGGATCGTCGTGCCGGCTGGGAAGAACTCGACCTCGGTCCTGGATGCGAGGGCCTCGAGGTCCGCCTCATCGAGCCCGCTGAAAGGGTCTCGCCCCCCCAGGAACTCGGCGATGTCGTGCATTCGCTCTAGGTCAGGCCGGGATCGCCGAGGCGGCTTCCTCGACCGTTGGGCGGATCGGGATCACCCGGTCGATGCCCATCACCGACAGGATGCGGAGGATCTGCTCGCTCGACGCGGCGACGGCGAGGCGCTCGGCTCCGTCCTCTCCGTTCTGGGCCTCGCGCGAGAGCAGCAGGGCGCGGACGCCGCTCGAGTCGATGAACTCGCACTCGGTCAGGTCGACCACGATCCCCTTCGCGTCGGCGGCGATCGGCGTTGCGGAGCTCGCCGCGGAGCTCCTCCTCGTGGGACATGTCCACCTCGCCCGCGACGCGGACGACGTACACGCCGTCGGGACCGGGTCCCGAGCTGATCTCGAACTGCGGAATGTCTGCGCTTGGAGTTGCCGACATGCTCCCCCTCGGACAACTGAGGTGAGCACATGGTACCCCCGCGGGTCTTGGGCGAACTAGCCGGGGTGGAGCGCGGCGCTGGCGTGCCTCACGGCGCCATCGACGGTTTCGTCGGCATGCCGGACGTCCAGGTCGCTGCGCCAGTAGAGCGCCGAGTCCCCGTCGCGGATCAGCCGGTCCGCGAGGATCACGCCGCGCGGGCTGACCGTTGCGTCGGACTCGACCTCGTCGGCGAGATCGAGGATCAGCTGTCGCGACCCGCGCACCTCGCCGTCCTTGAGCGGAATTCGGGAGGCGAGCAGGAATCTGCCACCCGCGGTCGGCCGCGGCTACGGTCTGCCGCAGTGCGTCGGCCACCGCCGCCCGGTTGCCGGGAGCGAGCACCTGCTTGCATCTCGCCTGGTTCTCCCCGCTGTCCTCCGGGAGGGCGCCTGCCAGCAGCCGATCGTCGATTCGGCGGGCATGGATGCGCGCGAGAAGTGGCTCCAGAAAGACCATGTCCCCTGATTGTGCTCTGGATCAGTGGAAGGCGGGCATCCGCTGCTCGAGCAGGCGCTCGATGTGCGCCACCGGGACCGGCTCGGCGAAGTGGAAGCCCTGGGCGTAGCCGCAGCCAAGCGCGCTCGCCATGAGAACCTGGTCCTCGGTCTCCACGCCCTCGGCGACGACCCCGATCCCGATCGTGTCCGCCATCTCGCTGACCGCGCGCACGATCGCGGCGTCGTGCGGGCTGTCGGCGAGGTTCTCGACGAAGGAGCGGTCGAGCTTGATCATCGAGAGGGGCAGGCGCTTCAGGTAGCCGAGCGAGGAGAAGCCGACGCCGAAATCGTCGAGCACGAGCCGCACGCCCAGGCCCTTGAGCGCTTCGAGGGTCCGCTCCACGAATGAGGTCTCATCGAGCAGGGTGCTCTCGGTGAGCTCAAGCCAGAGCGTCGATGGGTCGATTCGGTTAGCGCGGATCGGAGCCCTCGATGTGCGAGAGCAGGTCCGGGTCCGCGACCTGGCGCGCGGAGAGGTTGACGGCCACCGAGACCGGCGCGGAGTCGGGGTTGAGCTGCTGCCAGAGCGCCGCCTGGCGACAGGCCTGCTCGATCACCCAGCGCCCGATCGGCACGATCAGGCGCGACTCCTCGGCGACGGGGATGAAGGCGAGCGGGCCGACCATCCCGCGGTCCGGGTGGTTCCACCGCAGCAGCGCCTCCATGGCGACGACCGAGCCGTCGCTGAGCTTGACCACGGGCTGGTAGTGCAGCTCGAGCTCCTCGTGCTGGATCGCGCGCCGGAGGTCGTTCTCGATCTGCATGTGCTCGATCACGCGGGAGCGCATGACCTCGTCGAAGATCTCGTAGCCCCCGCGACCGTGCTCCTTGGCGCGATAGAGCGCTGAGTCGGCGTCGCGGATCAGTGCCTCGGGCGCCTCCTTGCCCTCGCCGATCGCGATCCCGGCGCTGGCGCTGACGAAGTGCTCCCGCTCGCGAAGGATGAAGGGACGGGAGAGCGACTCCGCGATGCGCTCGGCGATCCGGGTCGCCCCGCGCTCGTTGCCGACGTCCTCGGCGAGCACCGCGAACTCGTCTCCGCCGAAGCGGGCGACCGTGTCGCCCGGTCGGAGCGCCCCTTCGATTCTCGGCGCGACGGCGGCCAGGAGCTCGTCCCCGGCTGCGTGCCCGAGGCTGTCGTTGACGAGCTTGAACTGATCCAGGTCGAGGAAGAGCACCGCGATCGGAGTGTCCCGGCGAGCGGCGACCGAGAGGGCATGCTGGAGCCGGTCGAGGAAGAGGTTGCGGTTCGGCAGGCCCGTGAGCGGATCATGCAGCGCCTCGTGCTGGGTCTGCTCCTCGGTGCGGCGTCGTTCGATCGCATTGGCGAGCACGTTTGCGAGGGCCTGCATGAAGTTGACATCCTCCTGGGAGAAGTCGTGCAGCCTCCGAGAGGCCGCGCCGAACACGCCGTACGGCCGCCCCTCACCCTTGATCAGGACGACCGCCGCGCTCCTCACCCCCTCCCGGCGCTGCAGCTCGGACTGTTGGAAGCGCTTTTCGCTCTCCCAGTCGTTGACCACGGTCGCCGTGCCGACGGCGAGCGCATATCCGGACTGCGAGCGGAAGCCGGCGGGGACGAGCGCCTTGCCGACCATCTCCTCATCCAGCCCCGTGGTGGCGACGAGCAGCAGCTCCTCGCCGTTGGGCATCAGCTTGAAGACCACCCCGTAGTGCACGTCGAGGACCCCGGCCAGGATCCTGGTTGCCTCCATGGCGAGCTGATCGATCGCCATGCCCTCCAGCGCGAGCTGCCCGAAGCGGGCCACCTCTCGCTGCTGGCGCGCCTGCAGCCGGCTCGATTCCTCGCTTCGCGACAGGGCGGCGGCGGTCTCCGCCAGCCTCCGTCGTCCGGCCGCCTGGTTCCGCGCCTCCCAGGCGGCGAGCAGGGCCACGCAGGCGCCCGCGAAGAGCCCGAAGCCGGCGAGGGGGAATCCACCGCCGACTCCGAATCCAACGGAGAAGAAGGCGATCAGGGCGGCCACGCCGACCGCGGCGATGGTCCGAGGCGGATAGGACAGCGCGGCGAACAGGAACGGCAGGACGAGAAGCAGCATGTACGCGCTGTGCGACCCGCCATCGAGCCCCGCGATGGTCGCGATCAAGAGGATGTCCGCGAACGACCAGGCCGCGAAGATGGCCTCGCGGTAGCGGCTGTGGACGATTCGCTCCCAGGGCAGGGCATGCACGAGCGGCGCGCTCAGCAGGCCCACCGCGATCGCGGCGAGGATGAAGACGCGATTCGGGCGGTCCCACGTGTCGACGGCGTAGAGCGCGCCGCCGAGGCAGACGACGACCGAGAGCCAGAGCCCTACCTTGACGGAGGCGAGACGGCTCTCGATTTCCTGCTCGCCGACGTCGCCGGCCCCTGCCGGTGCTCTCTCCCCCCTCCAGCTGGAAGTTGCCTCCGCGATGGCTCCGATAGCTTCCCCGAGCGGCGGTGCCACGTCATCCGCACTACTGGGGAGATACTGAGGACCATCATATGTACGACCAGCACGACGTCGAGACGCTCGAACGTCAATTCAACGCGGCGATGGAGGAAGCCGACACCGGCTCGGCGCTGGACGCCGTCAGGCGGATCTACGACGAGTTCGACCGCGGCGGCGAGGGGCTCGCGGCGCTGCTCCATCCCGACTTCCAGATCCGGATGGAGACGGTCTTCCTCGACGGAAAGGTCTACAAGGGGCTGCGGGGGTTCCAGAAGTGGCGAGGTGACATGGAGGAGCTCTTCGAGTCGGACAGCTTCCGGCCCGAGGGCCTCCGCTCTGCGGCCGACGGCCGCTGGGTAGTGCTCGGCAGGCTCCAGATCACCGAGAAGGAGAGCGGCGACGATCTGGACGTGCCGCTCGCCCACGTGCTCGAGCAGCGCGACCGCAAGGTCGCCAGCTTCACCGCCTACTCCGAGATCTCCGCGGCGCTGGAGTCGGTCGGCCTGCCCGTTTAAAGCGAACGGACCCCTGTCGGGGCCCGCTCGCCTGGGGGGACATATGAGGCCGCAATTCGGCGGCCACAAACACCGCCGCCGGATATACGCCGTGTTGTGTCGGACGAGTCCTGATTACGAGCTGGAGCCGCTCGAGCTCGTGCCCGATTCGTTGCTCTGGTCCTGGCTCTGGCCCTTCTGCTGACCCGGCTGTCCGCGGAGGCGGTCCGCACTTGAACGTGCCGATCTGCGGCGGTCCCGCGTTCTGCATGCCTAGGGCAGCTTGTCCTTGCAGGCCTCATAGGCCTTCTGGATCTTCTCCCGGTCGGCCGCGCTCGGCGGCTTCGGGGGGCCATCGCTCGGATCGATGTGCGTGGGAGGCCCGGGCGCGCCGTTGTCCTCCATGCACTTGCGGAAGTCCTCCATCTTCTGACGTCCGCGTCCGAGAGGTTGGCACCGCGGAACGTCACCGCACCCGGCAGCCGCCGGGCGGTGGCGCGTGCATCTGGAACGTCTGCCGTTGCCTCTTCCGTTGCTCGCGTTGCCGCTGCCGCTGTCCGCCAGCGAGACGGCCGCAAGGCCGACCGCGGTGATCGCCGCCGCCAGCAGCGACAGCCCCAGGGGGCCGAGGCGGATCGTAATCCTCGCGTCTCCTCTTCTCTCTTCCATCACCACTCCTGTCCGTCGTGGTCCCGGGCTCACCGGGCTCGCCGACCATCAAGCCAGCCGGGCCTGAGAGGAGGCTGAGACGGGCCTAAGAAGCGGCTTGAGCTTCGGGCGCGGCGGGCGCAGCGCCGACGGCCTTGGCCGCCTGGCGCTCGGGCGCGATCCGGATCACGTTCCAGGCGAGGCCGACCCGCTCCATGGCTCCGATCAAGAGAGCAGAGGGATCGAGCTCCCAGCGGCGCAGGCCATGCACCGCGGAGCGGGGAAAGGCGTGGTGGTTGTGATGCCATGACTCGCCCAGCGACGGGAGGGCGAGCCAGAACACGTTGGTGGACTGGTCCTCCACCTCGAACCTGCGGGATCCGAGGAAGTGGCACACGGAGTTGACGCTCCAGGTGACGTGGTGGACGAAGAAGATCCGAACCAGCCCGCCCCAGAGCAGGCCGGTGGCGGCGCCGAGCAGGGTGCCGGTGAGCAGGTAGCCGGCGAGCGCCGGGATCACAAGGCCGAGCATCACGATGCTGACGAAGCGCCGGTTGATCAGGCGCATGCCGCGGTCCTCGTAGAGGTCGGGGGCGTAGCGCTTCCAGTCGGCGCGGCCGTGCTCGGAGAGCAACCAGCCCATATGGGCGTGCCAGAGGCCGTGCATGACGCCGATGACGCCTTCGCCGTGGCCGACGTGCGGGCTGTGCGGGTCGCCCTCGACGTCGGTGTGGGCGTGGTGCTTGCGGTGATCGGCGACCCAGGCGATCACGGGTCCCTGCACGGCCATCGATCCCAGCCCCGCAAAGACGTATTCCGTCGGCTTGTGGGTCCTGAAGGAGCGGTGGGTGAGCATCCGGTGGTAGCCCACCGTGATCCCCGCGGCGGTGATCACGTACATCACCGCGAACAGAGCCAGATCGTGCCAGCTCACCAGCCGGCCCCAGAGCAGGACGATCGCCGTCAGCGTGGCGAGGAAGGGCACAACCATGGCCCCGAGGTTGGCGATCTTGGCCGCTCGGTTCATGGGGTCAGAGTAGGCATGGAGGGCCACAAAGAGTTAGCCTGAAACCCAACTCTTGGACCCGTTTCTTGTCATATAGATGACAAAAACCCCGCGATCAGAGGCATGGCATGCCCTGCCGCCCAAGCTCGCCGATGCCATCGAGCCTGAGCTGCCCGAGGCGACCGAGGAGATCCTGGCGACGATCGCCCTCGAGGTCCCGGAGTACGCCCGCCCCCTGGAGGGGGCCTTCGGCGTCGCAATTCGGACCGGGGTGAGCGAGGCACTGCGCCAGTTCGTGGAGCTGGTTCGCGACCCAGGGGCGGGCCGGGATCCCGGCCGCGACGTCTACGTCGGGCTGGGCAGAGCCGAGCTGCGCGAAGGCCGCACGCTCGACGCCCTGCAGTCCGCCTACCGGGTGGGGGCGCGGGTGGCGTGGCGCCGGGTCTCCGCGGCCGCCCGCCGTCAGGGAGCCGACCCGGAGGAGCTCGGGCTGCTGGCAGAGGCGATCTTCGCCTACATCGACGAGCTCTCCGCCGACTCGGTCGAGGGATACGCGCAGGCCCAGCGCGAGCAGGAGGGCGAGCGCCAGCGCCGCCGCCGCGAGCTGCTTGCCCTGCTGCTGCGCGATCCGCCTGGCCCCGACGCGGAGATCCGCTCGGCGGCTCAGGCAGCGGGATGGCGGCTGCCACGGAGCGCCGCGCCGCTGGCCGTGGCGGAGGGGGATCTGGCGCGCGTCGGCCGGCGCCTGTCCGCGGACGCGCTCGTCGCCTCAGTGAGGGGTGTGGGCTGCGCGCTCGTCTCCGGCGCCGCCGGCGCGAGCCGAAGAGCGGAGCTGGAGCGGGCGACCAGGGGCGTCACCGCAGCGCTCGGGCCGACCGTGCCGCGCGCGGAGCTTGGCGAGTCATGGTCCATCGCCTCGGCAGCTCTACGGGCGGCCGAGTCAGGGGCGATCGAGGGCGATGGCCTGATCGAAGCGGAGGAGCACCTGCCCGAGCTGCTGCTCTTCGAGTCAGGTGGCGTCGCCGAGCGGCTCGCGGAGAGGCGGCTCGCTCCGCTGGAGGAGCTCACCCCGGCGGGACGGGCGCGGATGGAGGAGACGGCGCTGGCGTTCGTCCAGCACGGCGGCAACGCCGCCGCGATGGCGCGCGCCCTTCACCTGCACCCGCAGACGGTCCGCTACCGCCTCGGCCGCCTCCGGGAGCTGTTCGGCGACGCGCTTGGCGACCCCGACGCGCGCTTCGAGCTCGAGCTGGCGCTCAGGTCTCGGTCGGCTCAGCCTGGAGGGGATCGATCTCGGGCAGTTCGAGGCTGACGACCGCCCCGCCGTCGGCGGCGTTCGAGGCCCAGGCCCTGCCGCCATGCTCGTCGGCGACCCGCTGGACGATCGCGAGCCCCAGGCCCGAGCCCGGCTTGCCCCGCGCCTCGTCTGCCCGCCAGAACCGGTCGAAGACCTTGTCGAGACCTTCGGGCGGGAACCCCGCCCCGTGGTCTCGAACCGTGACGCGACCCTCCCTGACCTCCACCTCGATCTCGCCGCCGTCCGGGCTCCACTTGCAGGCGTTGTCGAGCATGTTCGAGATCGCCCGGCCGAGGCGCTGGGCATCGGCATGGACGAGGGTGGGGTGGAGGTCCTGCGCGAAGCGCATGTCCCGCGACCGCCGCTGCGAGCGCTCGATCGCATCGCGCGTCAGCTCGTCCAGCGCGACGTCCTGACGGGCGATCGCGTCCTGCCCGGGCGCTCGAGCCAGCTCCACGACGTCGCCGACCAGCTCGGTCATCTCCTCGAGCTCCTGCGTCAGGTCCGCAACCAGCCGCTTGCGCTCCTCGGGATCGAGCTCCTCGGTCCGCCCGAGCGTCTCGATATTGGTGCGCAGGGTTGCCAGCGGCGTTCGCAGCTCGTGCGAGGCGTCCGCGACCAGCCGGCGCTGTGCCGCCTCGGAGAGCTGGAGGGCGGCCATCATCTCGTTGAAGCTGGCGGCGAGCCGGCCGAGCTCGTCGTCGCCGCGAACCTCGATCCGGTGGGTGAGGTCGTGGGTGCGCGCGACCTCCTCCGCCGCGTCGGAGACCTCGCCGGCGGGCGCGAGCGCAGTCCGCGCTACGAACGGCCCGAGCGCGGCCGCCAGCGCAATGCCACCGGCGCTGACCGCGGCCAGGATGATGATCAGGGTGTCGAGCGTGTGGTTGGTGTCCTCCAGAGACCGCGCCACCTGGATCGCGCCGCCCATCGGCAGCGGCTGGGTGAGCACCCGCAGCGAGGTCCCCTGAGAGTCGACGTCGCTGAACGAGGCATTCCCGCCGCTGGTGGCGAGCGTCCGATCCGTCGTCGAGACCGGAATCCGGTATTGCGAGCCGACATCGGTCACCACAGTCCCGTTCGGCCCGATCAGCTGCGCGAGGGACGGCGGGGCACCCGGACCCGGGGCGGGGACCGCCCTCTCGAGGAAGAGCTGGTCGCCTGTCCCCCCCTTCTTGCCGGATTGCAGGCCGGGGAGGCGGGGGAGGCTTTCCCTTCTTCGAGACCGTCACCCCGCCCTGCGGCGTCCCGATCGTCACCGGCCCGCCCTGCACCGAGCCGGCGACCAGCGGGGCGACTTGCTCCGCTCGCTGGGAGACCACGTCGGCCTGGTGGCGCAGGTCGTTGTCGATGTCGCCCCGCAGCCGATCCCGGACCAGGGCGTAGACGAGGCCCGAGGCGAGCAGTACCGCGAACGCGACGGCCAGCGCGGAGAGCAGGGCGAGCCGGCGGCGCAGGCTCACTTCTCGCGCAGCGAGTACCCGACTCCGCGGACCGTTTGGATCAGCCGCGGCTCGCCGCCCTCCTCTGTCTTGCGGCGCAGGTAGCCGACGTAGACCTCGAGCGAGTTCGATCGGGGCCCGAAGTCGTAGCCCCAGACCGCCTCGAAGAGCTGGGAGCGGGTGAGCACCAGCCGCGGGTGTCGCAGCAGATGCTCGAGCAGCGAGAACTCTGTCTTGGTCAGCTCGATTGCCCGCTCCCCGCGCTTGACCTCTCGGGTGGCCGGGTCGAGGGTCAGATCGCCGTAGCTCAGCTCCTCCGCCGCGTCCCCGTTTGTCCGCCGAAGCAGGGCGCGCAGACGCGCGAGCAGCTCCTCCAGCGCGAACGGCTTGACGACGTAGTCGTCCGCCCCCGCGTCGAGGCCGTCGACCCGGTCCTGGATGGCGTCCCTGGCGGTGAGCATCAGGATCGGGGTGTGGTCGCCGCGCGCCCGCAACTCGCGGCAGACCGAGAGCCCGTCCCGCTTCGGCATCAGCACGTCGAGGACGATCGCGTCGAGCGGCGCCGAGGCAACGGAGCCGAGGGCCTCGTCGCCGTCGGCCGCCACGTCCACCTCGTAGCCCTCCAGCTTGAGCGCGCGCTCGAGGGCACGGCGAAGCTGCGGCTCGTCGTCTACGACCAATACGCGCACGAGCCCATGCTGGCGCGATCGCCTAAGAGACGTATGAGAGAGCAGCTACTGCGCGCAGGCTTGGATCTTGGAGACGTCCGTGCCCGCCTGCTGCACGCACTGGGCGATCTCGGCCGGGGTCTTGCCGTTGGGAGCCGTGACACCGCCGCTCGAGCCGCCGCCGGTCGTCGAGGTCGTGCCCGTTCCGGATCCCGCGATGTTCCCCAGCGGGGAGGTGACGTTGGACCCGTCCGGCTCGGCGTTGTAGACGAGGCCGGAGCGTCCGCCGCCTTCGGCGTTGATGGTCCACTTGAGCTGGCCGTCGACGGGGCTCTTCTCGAGCGTCATCACCGTCACCTTGAGGTCGCTCACGTCGGCCTGTGACTTGACGCCGGAGACGATCTTGTCGATCGCGGCCGGGTCGATCTCAGAGAAGGGGAAGTCCTGGCCGTTCAGAGAGCCAGGGCCGACCACCTGGACCTGCTCGTCGTGGAGGTCGCCACCGGTGTAGACGAAGCCGGTTGCCTGCTCTCCGTTACGGAGCTTGAAGTCGGCGCCGCCCTGCGTGATCTGAACCTGCAGGGCCTGCCCGTTCTCGCCCGCCTTGTCCTTGACCGCGTCGAAGGCCTTCTGGAACCCGGCGGTGGTGAACAGGTCATCGTTGCCGTTGGTCGAGGTGCCGCCGCTGCTGCCGCCGCAGGCCGCCAGCGCAATCGCGCTCACGGCAGCGCCGATGATCAATCCCCACTTTGCCTTCAACGGTTCCTCCTCCTAGGCGGGACGAGACGAGACGGTCAGAAGAGCCTATAGCGCGCCCTGGAGAGGAAGAAGCCGTGGCGGGTGTCGGCGTTGCGACAGGTGATCCCCGCCGTGCGGCTGAGGCAGTAGATCGGCCCGCGCCGGGCGGAGTGCCCGTAGGCGAGCAGGCCTGTTCCCCCAAGCGTGGTGTCGCCGGCGCAGACGATCGAGGCGCGGTGGGCGCCGACTGCGACCCCTTGGCCCCAGTCAACCCCGGCCTTGATGCAGTACCGAGGCTTGGGCGGGGGCGACCAGTCGCGCTGGCGGATGTCGCACCGCACCGACCGGGAATCGAGGTAGCAGCCGATGTTGTGGGAGGGGGTCTCGAAGTAGTGGGGACCGTGGTTGCGCGCAGCGGTTGGACCGTTCGTCGCCCCCTGCTGGATGCCGGTTTCGGTTTGCGTCTGCGTGACGGTCGTTGTTCCCCCGCCGCAGCCGCCCAGAATCAGCGCCAACAGGACACACGCGCAGGCGAGCCGGGCCATTGGCGCGACCCTACATCAGTCGAGAAAACGTGCCCAGGGCTCCGAAGGCGGTCCGGTTTGGCCGATACCCGCCGCATGCGCTGGTTGAAGCACACGGTCTCCGTCCTGCTGGTGGTCGGGGCCGCCTCGGTGGCCCTTGCGACCGCGCTCAGCGATCACTCCAATGACTACGGGCAGGTCCCGTTGCCGCAGGGCGGGATCGTCCACCTGCCGGAGGGCAAGGTGACCGTCTTCTACGGCCAGCCCGGGAATGGCTCGGACCCAGGGCAGGTCAATGCTTCACTCGCCTTCCAGGTGATCCCCATGGGTGGCGGCAGCCCGGTCCCGCTCTTGCCGGTCGGCGGTGGGGAGTCGGCGGGCGCCGTGCAGCGCAGCGAGACGATCGGCGAGCTCGGCGCAGTGGCAAAGCTCGACGTTCCCAGATCCGGCGACTACGCAGTCAGCGCGAGCAGCGATCTCCAGCCGGGGTCGTCATCTCTCGAGTTCGGCACCAACGCCGGCGACGCGCTGCTGCAGCGATGGCACCTGCTGGCCGGCCTCGTGATCGCCGCGATCCTGATCGCGCTCATCCCCGTGCCGCGTCCCAGGAAGCGCTGGGAGGACGAGGGCGGTACGCCTAGCGGCTGGTCTTCCGATCCGCGGGCGCCCTACGCGGGCTAGGGCCACCGGGCGGGACCGCCACCAGCACGCGCACCAGCGAGCGCCGTCCAGCCGCCCTGTACAGGGCGCGGCGCAGGGCGCGGCGTTCATGGATTCCGGGCGGAGCAGAGCCCGGGTGCCGGTAGAGCCCGTCCCTGAGCCGGGCGGCGTACGCAGCGGCCTCCGTTCCGGCGAATCCTCGGAGCAGCCCCTCGGCCTTGAGCAGCGTCGCGCCAGGCGGCAGGGGAGCCCCGATCCTCTCCAGCGCGCGGTCGAGCTCGCCGAGCTCGGCGGCAGCGAGTTGCTCGGGCTCGAGTCGGCTCCTGCGCCGGCGGCGGAAGCCGTAAGCGACGACGGCTGCGAGCGAGAGCACCCCGGCAATGATCGCCAGCACCGTGATCGCAGCCGGTCCGGAGCCCGGCTCAGAGGCGCCCAGTGAGCCGGCGGACGCCCGGTGCCGCAAGGGGGCGTCGGCTCCTCCGGTGTGCGGGAAGGCGGGCCCGGTGCTCCTCTCTGCGGGGGTGGGCGACTTGGTGACGCCGAGGGCATTGTCGTCGAGCTGCGTGGCGGCGGGAGCGGCAGGCGGGGTCGGGTCGAACGTGACCCACCCGACCGAGGGGAAGAAGACCTCGACCCAGTCGTGCGCGTCGGTGTCGTCGACCAGGAAGTTGTTTCGTTCAGGGTCGCGCCCGCCCGGAGCGAAGCCGGTGGCAACCCGGCTCGGGATGCCGAGCATCCGCAGCATCAGCGCCATTGCTCCGGAGAACTGCTGGCAATAGCCGGCGCGATCGCGCGAGAGGAACGCCGGCAGGGGATCGGGATGGTCGGGCACGTTCTGCCGGTAGGCGTAGTTGAGGCGCAGGTACTCCTGGATTTGGTGGACGGCCTGGTACGGGTCGCGGGCGCCGGTGGCCAGGCGGGTGGCGAGTGAGTACATCGCCTGATAGGGAGTGCCGCGCACTGGCTCCCCGATCGACGGCGGCCCCGAATCGCTCCACAGGGGAGCCTCCACCGAGCGCGTCCCGCCCGGCCCGCCGGAGAGCGAGAACGATGTGTAGTAGCGAGCCGCGGACGGATAGGTGGTCCCGACCGAGCGCATCACGGCGGCGCTCGGCTGAGGGTCGTAGATCAGCGCCGTGTATGAGTTTCCCGGCCGTAGCTCGTGGCTCATCTCCCAGATCGCATCCCGTGCGGGGCGGGCCTCAGCGCCGCGGAGCGCGAGAACCGTCCCGGCACCGATCGCGAAGTCGCTGCTCAGGCCGTGATCCTGGATGTTGATGCGGTCGACGTACTCCGGGTCGGGGCGGGGTGGAACGGCCTTCGGGTGGAACTTGAGCGGCTCGCCGAGCGCCGGCTGGGACGACGGCTCGGAGGAGCGCACCCAGCGGACTCCGTCGAAGCTGTCGAGGTTTGTCGCCTTCCAGTAGTGGGTGTGCTCGCTGGCGACCTCGAAGAGGAGAGTCCCCTTCTGTGGCCAGCTCAGCGGGCCGTAGGTCTGGTCCCAGCTGAAGCTCTGCCCGTTTGCGCTCAGCAGGCCCCAATGCCGGTAGTCGATCAACCCCCTGCCGGTGTCGACTGCGGCCGCGACCGGGATCGCGAGGACGGCGGCGGCGGCCACCGCCACGCCCGCTGCGGTGCGGCTCCGGGAGGGAATCCCGGGCAGCCAGAGCCAGGCGCAGGTGAGGACGAGCAGCAGCGCGCCGCCGGCGAGCTGCCGTCCCGGCCTCGCCCAGGCGACCGCCACCAGGTAGAGCGCCACCAGGAGAACGAGCGCGCAGATCCGCCCCGCGGTTCGGCGGCGGGTGGGCCAGAAGGCGGCGAATGCCGCGAGACCGACGACCAGGGGTCCCGCGAGCACGATCACGAGCCGCGTCCAGACATCGGCGCCCGCGTACGGAACCGGGACGTCCGCGACGCCGTCGAGGCTTCGCCCGACATTCGAGCCCAGCTCATCCCAGTGGCCGGGCAGGAGCAGCCTGGCGGGCAGCCCGACAACCACCATGCCGAAGGAGACGGCCGCGACCGTTGCCCCGGCCGCCAGGGCCCAGCGGGCCGGCCGCGAAAGCCGGAGGCGAGCGATCGCGGTGAGGGAGGCCCCTGCGCCGGTGGCGAGGATGACGGCGAGGGCGACGCGGCCGGCGGGGGGATGGGCCACCAGCGAGGTCCACTGGAGGCTCGCGAGCACTGCGAGCGCCGCGAAGCACACCAGCTCGATCCGGACGGATCGGTCTCCCGCGAGGGCGCTCATGCCGCCCTCCTGCCGAGCGGCGTCGCGCCAACGCCGGCCGCCGCGGCCGGGTAGGCGAAGCAGCCCGAGACCCGGAACGCGGCCGCGCGTCTCGAGCCACTCGGCGTGATCAGGAAGCTTCCGGGCTGCAGCCGGCGAAGGGAGGGGGGAGGGAGCGGCCCGCCGTCACCCAGAGGACCGCCCCGCCCCTCATGCCGGCCGGCAGCATGGGACCCGCAGCCGGGTCGGACACAGCGATTCTCACGTGCGCCTCGGGCCACGCCCGCAGCGCCGGGTCGATCGGGAGCGGCCGCCGCTCTCCGGGCACGAGCAGGTCGCAGCCCCCGGCCCGGGCCAGCTCGACGCAGAGGGAGGCGGCCGCTCGCATCGCCCGTTGTACGTGAGCCGGCTCCGTTCCGCCGCGGGGATCGAGGACTACCAGCGGCCGAGGCTCGCCGCCGGCGATCAGGCGCCGTTCGATCATCTGCCCGGTGCGCGCCACCGCCGGCCAGTGGATCCGCGAAGCCGGGCTGCCATCGCGGTAGGGCCTCAGCCCATCGACCTCGAACTGCGCCAGACCTCCTCGCCGCGAGGTGGCGTCGCTGGCGCTTCCGGACCCGGCGGACTGGCCCCGGGGCTCGGCTCCCGCGCCGATCCGGCGGACCGGATCGACGCGTGGCAGCACCACGAGGTCGTCGGCGCGCTCGGATTGGAGCGACCGTCGCCAGAGCCCGAGCGGGTCACGGACGACGAGTCGAGCCGGCGCGAGGCGGCGCCTTCCCGGGCTCTCGAGCCAGACATCGCGCTCCACTCGGCGCGCCCAGCGCGGGCCGACCGGGACGCTGCGATCGAGCAGAGGATCGATCAGCTCGCCGCCGGGAGGCGGCAGGAGCGTTCGCCGGAGCGCAAGCCGCAGCGGATAGGGCTCGCTCTCCTCGAGCCTGCCCGGGCCGGGCCGCCGCTCGAGCCGTCCGCCGACGGTCGCCAGCTCGACCCAGGCGACGGCGCCGACCGCCAGAACCAGCAGCGCGATCCCGCAGACCAGCGCGGCGGCAAGCCCGAATCCAAGCCCGACGAGGGTGAGGGCCGCCCCGAGTGCGGCCGTTGCAGGCGCCCGCGGCGAACCCGACTCCCCCGTCGCCGTCATCTCACAGCGCCGGGACCCTGTCGATCGCCTCGCGGACCACCGCCTCGCGCTGGTCGCCGTCTACCTCGAAGGAGAGCAGAAGCCGGTGGGAGAGGACCGAGGGCGCGAGCTCCTGGACGTCGTCGGGCAGCACGTGATCCCGTCCGTCGAGGGCAGCGAGGGCCTTCGAGGCACGGAAGAGCATCAGCCCGGCCCGCGGGCTCGCCCCCAGCTCGACACGCTCGTCAGCCCGAGTTGCCTCGCAGACCGCGACGACATAACGGCGGAGCGTCTCGGTCCCCTCGATCCCGGCGAGCGCACCCTGAGCCGCGCGGACGGCGCTCACGTCCGCAATCGGGGTGAGCTGCTCGACGGGGTCTCGGTCGGCGTGTTCGGCCAGCATCGAGGCCTCCGCTTCGGCGGCCGGGTAGCCGAGCGAGACGCGGACCATGAAGCGATCGAGCTCCGCCTCCGGGAGCGGATAGGTGCCCTCGTACTCCGCCGGGTTCTGGGTCGCCAGTACCACGAACGGCCGGGCCAGCTCGTGCTTGGTGCCGTCGATCGTGATCTGCCGCTCCTGCATGCACTCGAGCAGCCCGGACTGCGTCTTCGGCGAGGCCCGGTTGATCTCGTCGACGAGCACGACGTTGGCGAACACAGGCCCGGGGTGGAACTCGAAGCTCGCCGTCCGCTGGTTGAAGACGTTGGTGCCGACCAGGTCGGCGGGGAGAAGGTCCGAGGTGCACTGGACCCGCGCGTAGTCGGCCTCCAGCGAGCGAGCCAACGCCCGCGCGAGCGCGGTCTTGCCGACCCCCGGGGCATCCTCGATCAGGACATGCCCATCGGCGAGCAACGCGACGATCAGATCGCGCACCACCCGATCCGGCGCCTTCACCGCCCGCCCGATGTTCTCCGCCAGCCGCGAGCCGATTTCCGCCACTTCGGTCGGGTTCAGCCTCGGCGCCGTGGCCATCGCTTCATGGTACGCGGGGCCGACCGGCGCGGATTGGACCGGTCGGCCCAGTTGTCTGCAAACGATCTCCCGTATCCAGGCGGAGCGCTATTTAACAGATTGCACAAGGGGTCAAGACCAGGGCATCGGCGTCGATGTGGCCATATGTTTCGCTCCGGAGCAGGGAAGCTCCGCCTCACATCGCTTGCGACGCTGACCGCGCTCGTCGCCCTCGCCGGGCTTCCGTCCGCCGCGCACGCCGCAGCCGAGCTCACCGTTTCCCCTGCTCAGCTCGACTTCCCCGCCGCCACGGTCGGCACACCGGGCGGTCAGCAGCAGGTCACCGCGAAGAACACCGGCGACCTGCCCGTCACGATCGGCAACGTCTACATCGACGGAACGAACTCCTCGGACTTCAACCAGAACGGCAACTGCGGCGGCCAGCTCAGTCCCGGCCAGGGCTGCGACATGAGCATCAGCTTCTGGCCGGGCGGGGCGGGTGAAAGGGGCGCGACCCTTCACGTCGTCTCGGACGACCCCCGCGCCGAGGCGACCGTCGCTCTGACCGGTACCGGGGCGGCGCCGGAGCTCAGCTTCGAGCCCGCCGACTACGACTTCGGGCTGCAACCCCTAAACAGCGGCAGCAGGCAGACGACTCTGCAGCTGCGGAACACGGGCGCGGCAGCCGTGCAGGTGAACTCGATCGACATCGTCGGCCCCGGGTCGGGCGCGTTCTGGACCGGATTCATCAGTTGCTTCGGGAACACGCTGCAGCCGAACGACACCTGCTCCGTGCAGGTGAACTTCGGGCCGAATGACGCCATCGCGTTCTCGGCGCAGCTGCGGGCACAGACCAACGGCGCCTTGTTCACCGCCGACCTCGCGGGAGGGGCGGCCGGGCGATCGTCACCGGCTCTCCGAGCCCCGCGCGCTTCGGCTCCGCGACAACCGGCCAGGCGGGGGTGACCCGCACGATCACCCTGACCAACAGCGGGGACCTGCCGGGCGGGTTCTTCGTCGCCGTGATCTCGGGAGGAGACGTGGGCAGCTTCCGGCTGCTTCACGAGAGCTGCACCGGCCGTCCGCTCGACCCGTCCGCGAGCTGCACCGCACAGGTTCGCTTCCAGCCCGAGAGCAGCGGACGAAAGGTCGCCCAGCTGAGCTTCTTCGGCGACCAGGATGGCGGCGCCCAGGTCAACCTCACCGGAGTCGGGGTCGACGCGGATGGGTCGCTCACGCCGGGCGGTCATGACTTCGGCCGGCAAGCGCTCGACACCAGCAGCCGGGAGCAGACCTTTGCGCTGAGCAACGATGGCGCGAATTCACTGCCGCTGAGCGGGGCGTCAGTCGTGGGGGCGGACGCAGACCAGTTCCGACTGTCGGCTGATGCCTGCACCGACGTCACGCTCCCCGCCGGCGGGCAGTGCGAGGTACAGGTCAGATTCGCACCCGATTCCAGGGGAGCGAAGTCAGCACGGCTGCGGATCACCGGCGACGCCGGGCCAAAGTTCGCGTTGCTCGCCGGGACTGCCGTGGCGAAAAGAACGGTCGGCGTGCGCTTTCGCTGGCGTGATGCTCTCCGTCCGCACGGTGCACGCCTCATCGCCGGCAACGCGGCCTGCCAGCTTGCCTCCAGGTGCCGGCTCAGAGCGCGCGCGCTCGTCCTCGGAGACGTCCCCGTCAAGCTCCCCACGATCCGGATGGCACTGGGCGGCGGGGCGACCCGCCCGCTGCGCCTGCGCCTGACCGAGGCGGCGCGCGCGGCGGCCAGGAGCGGGGGGCGGCTACAGCTCGAGCTCGATTGGATCGCGGACGGCCATCACGGTCGCACTCGCTCACATCGTGGACTCGCCGCCTAGCTGCGGCTCAGCGGTCCCGCGGTCCCCAGCGGTTAAGGGCGAAGATCGTCAGCAGGACCGAACCGACCGGGACGCCGAAGATGGCGGCGTCGGCCAGGATGTGCCCCGCGTGGGCGAGGGGGACGATCACGACGTGACGACCTTCTCGAGCGCCTCCAGCGAGCGGCGCACGTCGCGGCGCAGGATCGGCGCGCTCAGGCGGCTAGCGATCAGGGCCAGGATCCCGCCCGGCACCTGGTAGCTGAAGCGCAGGGTCACCTCGGTCAGCTCGCCGCGCTCTCGCAGGATCCAGCGGCCCCGGTTGTCGATCCCGGTGACGTTGGTCCAGGCGAGCACGTGCGGCGGCTCCCACTCGACGATCTCGACCACTCCGCCGAGGTCGGTCGAGCCGGCCTCGACGGTGAGCCAGTAGCGGGCCCGCGGCCCGCTCTCCGGCTCGCCCTCGACGTGCTTCCAGGTCGAGCCGGCCATGAACTCCGAGTAGCGGCCGGGCTCCGAGACGAGGGGCCAGATCCGATCGCGTGGCGCCGCGATCTCGATGCTCTCCTCGACCCTCATCTCAGCCGATCAGCGGCAGGCGGCGCTCGGCGGAGAGCTCGTCGAGCTTGATTTGCATCACCCGCGTCACGTAGTCGTAGACCTCGTCGGCGTCCGGATTGCGGCCGAAGCGCTCGCGCAGGTGGATCGGCTCCATCGCCTCGATCGTCAGCTTCGCCGGCAGCGGCCAGTGGCCGAGCATGTCGCCGACGTTCAGGCCCCAGGGGATCGAGAGGGAGATGGGGAGGACCTTGAGGCGGAAGAGGCGGTCGAGCTGGAGCGCCTTGGCGAGGCGCTCGCCGCGGGAGAGGAAGATTGCGGTCTCCTGGCCGCCGACCGAGACCAGTGGCACGATCGGCACGCCGGTCTCGATCGCGAGCTTCGCCCAGCCCTGGCGGCCGTCGAAGTCCACCCTGCCCTCCTGCCAGGAGGGGCGGTGGACCTCCCAGTCGCCGCCCGGGTAGACGAGCACGACCGCGCCGCGGTCGAGCGCCAGCTTGGCGTTCTCGGGCGAGGCGGCGACGCAGCCGAACTTCGACAGGTTGAAGGGCAGCGGCATCGCCAGCACCAGGTTGTGGACGAGGGGGTGGAGGCGCCGCTCGACCCCGAAGTGGCCGGAGAAGGCGAGCGCGAAGACCATCGTGTCCGGCGTGACGTTGCCGCCGGAATGGTTGCCGACCAGCAGCACCGGTCCCTCGGAGGGGATCCGGTCGAGCCCGCGCACCTCCGCCCTGAAGTAGAAGGAGGCGAGCACCCAGAGGCCCGGCAGCTGCTCGCGGATGTAGTCGGGGTCGCGGTCGTCGAGGTCGGCCGTCGGAATCCGGGCCGAGACGAGGTCCTTGACCCGGTCGCGCAGTCCCATCAGGCGGTGGCGGGTCGAGTGCGGGCCTTGCGCTCGGGCCGCCGCGCGCCGCTGCGCTCGGCCGAGCCGCGCGGCGGCTCACCCCCCAGGCGTTCCAGGCGGGCCAGGCCCCAGCCCACGACGAAGATCAGCGCGAACGAGATTCCGCCCACGCCGAGGTAGGCGGCCAGCGTGAGCCAGCCGGGCACGTCGGGCTTCTGCTCGCGCTGCAGGTTCTTGTGGTCGAGCACGAAGGCGCGTGTCATCTGGGACTGGACCGGGACCTCGGAGACCGGGATCGCCGGATCTGCCGGCAGGAAGATCGGCAGCCCGGCGAGTTGGCGCCCCTTGTGCAGGCGGAGCGTCGTCTTCCAGGTGCCGTCGACGTGGATCGGCTGGGTGATCCGGTAGACGCCGTCGCCGATCCGCTCGGGCGTGTCGATGTGGGCGGGGCCATCCTTGCCCTGCCAGCTGGTCACGTTGAACCAGTAGGCGCCGTTGGCGGCATCCGGCGGGTCGAGCCGGAAGGTGCCGGTGGCGACGCGGCCGTCGGGGGTGTCGCGGACGTCGAGGTTGAAGGCGGCGGCGACGTGCGGGGCCGTATTGACCGGGATCCAGAAGGCGATCGCGCCGATCGCGGCGACCGCCGCCACGGGCAGCGCCGCCCGCGGGATACGCTCGCGGCGCTCCACCCCCGGGGTCAGGCAGCGGCCGATGAAGCCGCCGATCACGCCGCCCGCGACTGCGGCGAGCAGCCCGGCGATCGCCGCCTCGGGGAAGAGGGAGGAGGGCCATGGGTTGACGACCCAGACGTGCGACCAGAGCCATTCGGCGGCGAGGCCGATCGTGCCGATGCCGGCGCCGGCGAGCGCGCCGAAGCCGATCGGGCGCTCCGCGGCCGGCTTGCCGCGCAGGTAGGCGAGCGCGATCAGCTCGACGACGATCGCCTCGGCGACGTAGGGCGGGAAGTGGGGGGTGATCTCGCCGAACAGCGGGCCGATCAGCAGCGTCAGGGTGCCGCGGATCGCCAGGTAGACGAGCAGGGCGCCGATCGCGCCGCCGGGGCCGATGCGGATCCGCGCGGTGACCAGACCGATCCCGGCCGCCAGCATGATCAGAACCGGCTGCAGCTCGAGTGCGAACTGGGGCACGCCGAAGTCGAACTCGGCCTGGAAGGTGGAGAGCGCCACCAGGAAGGCGCCGGCGAGGATGATCTCGCGGAAGCGGGTCCACCACGGGAGCGGGCGGCCGGCGGCGCGGCGCTCCTCGTCGCCCTCGGCGTGCAGGGCCCAGGCGCCGAGCACCGAGAGCGAGGCGCCGCCGATCAGCATCAGGTGGGTCGGGCCCCAGAGGGTCACGTCCTGGCCGAAGATCCGGTGCCAGATGTCGTCGAGCGGGAAGGCCGAGAGCGAGCTCGCTCCGCAGATCGCGATCATCAACGCGCCGATCGGCGCGAACCAGCCGGGGGCGATCTCGAAGGAGGACCGGGTCGGCCCCTTCGGCAGGGCGAGCCCGAGCACTCCCGCGAGCAGGACGCCGAAGAGCCCGGCGAGGATGAAGTAGTGGGCGGGGTTGGCGAGCGGCCCCGGGTCTCGGCCCTGGTCGATGTGCAGGGAGATGTCCCAGTACATGCCGAAGACGGCGATCAGCAGGGTGACCGCGAGGAACGTGCCGGGCAGCGCCGCCCAGCCGGGCAGCTTGGTGACCCGCTCCGCGAGGGCGGCCATCCGGCCGATCAGCGGGAAGCGGCCCTGCTTGTAGAGCAGGATCGGGCCGAACAGCAGGATCGTCACGACCACGGCGCCCGCGGTCGCGTAGATCACGTCGCTGATCGCGGCGCCCCCCGCCGGTGGTGCACTGGCCGCCCCGATCAGAGTGGCTGGCAACACCGTCGTCCTCCTAGTCCGAGCCGGTGTTCTGGGGAGCGGGCAGCGGGTCCGGGCCGCGGCGCAGCCGCTCGCGCACCGACTCGAGCGACCACTCGAAGGGCTCGGTCTCCTCGATGAAGCTGGTCAGCTCGCTGACGACCCGCTCCGGGTCGTCGAGCATGGGCCAGTGGCCCGAGCCCTCGAGCTCGACGTAGCGGCTGTGGGCCACGATCCGGTGGGCGTTGCGGCCGTGCTCGACCGGGATCACCGGGTCGTCGTCGCCCCAGATGAACAGGGTCGGCAGCTGGTCGGCTAGGTAGAGGCGGTCGAGGGCGGAGACCCGCTGGCCCTGGTGGTCGATCACGTTGCGCAGCGTGTGGATGAAGGCGTCGCTTGCCCCCTCCTCGGTCAGGGAGGCGTAGCCGCGCGCGAACTCGGCGATGTCGGGCCCGGCCTCGATCCCGACCTTGGCCGCCACGGAGCGCACCGCGTCGCCGGCCTTCACCGACCACTCGCGCGCCAGCAGCGGCAGGATCCACTCGGACCCGGGCAGCACCGCGGCGCGCAGCAGGGGATGGACCTCCTTGCCCAGCCCGCCCGAGGAGATCAGCGCCATCCGCTCGACGTACTCGGGGAAGAGGTATGAGAACTGCATCGCGATCCCCCCGCCGAGGGAGTGGCCGACCACGGTGCCGCGCTCGAAGCCGAGCACCGCGAGCAGGTCGCGCACCCCGGCGGCATAGGCGCCGAGCGAGTAGTCGCCGCGCGGCTTGGCCGAGCGGCCGTGCCCGATCATGTCCGGGGCGACGACCGTGTAGCGCTCCGCGAGCTGGGGCATCACGTCGCGCCATGAGTCGGAGGTCGAGGTGATCCCGTGCAGCAGGATCAGCAGCGGCCCCTCGCCGGCCGCCTGGAAGCCGACCTTGTGGCCGTGCAGCTCGATCTCCTCGTAGGGCCCGAGCGGCTCGCCCGGAGCGCCCCAGGTTGTGGGCTTGTCTGTCAAGGAGTCCGCCATAGAGACAACGCTACTCGAATGTCACAAAATCCCACGCGACTCGCGCTACCTGATCTGCACGCCCGAGATCGCCCGGCTGATGACCAGGCGCTGGATCTCCGAGGTGCCCTCGAAGATCGTCCAGATCTTGGCGTCGCGGTGCATCCGCTCGACCGGGAACTCGCGCGAGTAGCCATTGCCTCCCAGGATCTGGATGGCGCGCTCAGTGGCCCAGACGGCGACCTCGCCGGCCTTCAGCTTCGACATCGAGCCCTCGGCGGCCTCGAAGTCCTTGCCGGTCTTGCCCATCCAGGCGGCGCGGTGGGTCAGCAGCCTGGCGGCGTCGATCTCCATCTTCATGTCGGCGAGCGAGAAGGCGATCGCCTGGTTCTCGATGATCTTGCGGCCGAACGCCTCGCGCTCCTTGGCGTAGTCGAGCGCGTACTCATAGGCCGCGCGGGCGATGCCGACGGCCTGCGCCGCCACGGTCGGGCGCGAGAGCTCGAAGGTCCGCATCGCCGCCTGGCCCTTGGAGCTCTTGCCCTCTCGGGCCTTCGCGAGCTTCTCGTCCAGCTTCTCCTTGCCGCCGAGCAGGCACGAGCCCGGGACACGGCAGTCGTCGAGGTGGACGTCGGCGGTGTGGCTGGCGCGGATCCCGTGCTTCTTGACCTTGGCGCCCTGCTCGCATCCCTTGGTGCCAGGGGGGATAACGAAGGCGGCGTGCCCGCGGGAGCCGAGCTCTCGGTCGACGGAGGCGATCACCACGTGGACGTTCGCGATGCCGCCATTGGTCGCCCAGGCCTTCTGGCCGTTGATCACCCATTCGTCGCTGGCCTCGTCGTACTTGGCCGTCGTGCGATAGCCCGACACATCTGACCCCGCATCGGGCTCAGACGCGCAGAACGCCGCCACCTTCACGTCGTTCTCGTCGCCGTAGCACTGCGGCACCCACTCGACCAGCTGATCGGGGGTACCCGAGCCGAAGATCCCGGCGACCGCAAGGGTGGTGCCGAAGATGGCCATGCCAATCCCGGCGTCGCCCCAGAAGAGCTCCTCGTTGACGAGCGGGAAGGTGAGGCCGGAGGGGTCGGCCCAGAACTGCGCGATCGACTCGAACCCGTACATGCCGATCTTTGCGGCCTCCTGCACGACGGGCCAGGGGAACTCCTCCTTCTCGTCCCACTCGTGGGCGGCGGGGCGGACGGTCTGCTCCGCGAAGCCGTGTGCCCAGTCGCGGACGTCCTGCTGGTCCTGGGAGAGCTCCAGGGAGAAGGTCGCCTCGCCTGCCTCGATCCCGAGCTGCTCGGAGATCTGGCCCTCGACCTCGCCGTTGCTCTTGGTCTTCTCATCGGTCGCCATCTCGCTGTCTCTCTCCTTTGATCGTCTGAATTCCTACCGAGAGTAGCAAAATGCTACCCTGAGTAGGAAAGTGGAAACGGGAACGTCGTCACACATCCCCCGCAAGAGGGCCGCGCACCTCGGACCAGAGCGGCGACGGCCCCAGGTTCTGGATGCAGCGCTCGGGCTCTTCCTCGAGCACGGATACGACGGAACCTCGATGGCCGCCGTCGCCGAGGCGGCCGGTGTCACGAAGCCCGTGGTCTACGCCTGCTTCCCCAGCAAGGACGAGCTCTTTCGCGCTCTGCTGCGGCGGGAGGAGGAGCGCATTCTGGAGGAGATCCAGTCCGCATTCGCGACCGCAGACCTGAGCGATCCGGAGGCCACCCTGATCGAAGGCTTCACGGGGTTCCTGCGGGCGGTTGCGGCCTCCCCCGACGTCTACAAGCTGATCTTCCTTGGGGAGGGAGGCGGTAACACGGCGGTCGCTCGTCGGATCCAGCGCGGGCGCGAGGCGCAGGTCGAGGCACTCTCCCGCCTGGCGCGCCGCTGGCTGAAGGACCGAAATGGGCGCCGGCCGCGCCGCCTGGAAGCGACCGCCCACCTGCTCGGCAACGCGATCGCCGGCCTCGCCGAGTCGGGCGCTCGCCTGCTGCTCTCGGGAGCGGACAACTGGACTCCCGAGACCCTCGGCCGGGAGCTCGGCCGCCTCGCCGCCGGCGCCCAGGCCACCGTCTGAGACACGAGCATCGGGCCAATCGAGGCATACTGCGCCCGGTGTCAACGGAGAAGGTCGAGAGCCGCTGAATGCCCGAGGGACTTTCGGCACAGGAGGTGGGCAAGGAAATCGCGGGGCACGGGGCCCACGAGGACCCGCACGAGCGTAAGGACCGCCTTGTGGGGGTCGCCGAGGCAGTCCTCCTGTCCATCGTCGCCCTGATGGCGGCGTGGTCCGGCTACGCGGCGGCGAAGTGGAGCACCGAGTCCCGGGTGGGCCTGGCGGAGGCCTCGACGGCGAGGGCTAAGGCGAATCGGGCGAACCTCAAGGCAATCGAGATTCGAAACTTCGACTCCTCAACCTTCAATGCGTGGTTCTCCGCCTTCACCGTCGGCAACCAGCAGGCGATGGCCGTTGCGGAGCGTCGCTTCCGTCCCGGCTTCCGCACCGCATTCGAGGCGTGGCGCGCAACCAACCCGGAGACCAACCCCAATGCCCCACCGGGCCCGACCTACATGCCGCAGTACCGGCGGCCAGGGCTCGCGGCGGGGAAGGCGCTGGACAGGCAGGCGGAGACAGCGTTCGCCGCGGGCGAGACCGCCGGTGAGAGGTCCGACAAGTTCGTCCGCACGACGGTCTTCCTTGCGAGCGTCCTCTTTCTGGTCGGCATCAGCACTCGGTTCCCCCTGCGCGCCGGGCGGTACGCGCTGGTCGCGCTCGGAACTGGGCTGCTGATCGTCTCGATCGTGCAGCTCGTTCAGCTGCCCGGTCCGCCGACCTGACGTACGTCGAAAGTCTCTTTCTGCGGGCGTGCTCGCGTTAGGCTGCGCGACTCATCCAAGACTTGACGACGGGAGGTCTGCATGGCGGTTGAAGCGAGCCTGAAGGAGTTCAAGGAGACGGCGGGCAACGAGCCGTTTGCCATGCAGGGATCCAAGATGCTGAAGGTCCAGCTCGCGGGCGAGACGATCCAGGCGAAGCTCGGCTCGATGGTCGCCTATCAGGGCGACGTCAAGTTCGAGCATGCCGGCTCGGGTGGCATCAAGCGGATGGCTAAGAAGGCTGTCACCGGCGAGGGTGCCGAGCTGATGAAGATCTCCGGCAGCGGCGAGGTCTTCCTCGCCGACCTGGCACAGGAGATCCAGCTCGTGAAGCTCTCCGACGAGGCGATCACGGTGAACGGGGCAAACCTCCTGGCGTTCGACGCCGACATCGACTGGGACATCAAGAAGGTCGATGGCGTCTCGGGCTTCATGGGCGGGGGCATGTTCAACACCCACCTCTCGGGCTCGGGCTACGTCGCGATGCTCTCGGATGGCCCGCCGGTGCTGCTCGAGCTCGACGGCGAGGAGACCTTCGCCGATCCACAGGCGGCCATCACCTGGTCCGAGGCGGTCAAGACCTCGGTCAAGACGGACGTCAACCTGAAGACCTTCATCGGCCGCGGCTCCGGCGAGACGGTCCAGATGGCCTTCAGCGGCAAGGGCTGGCTGCTGATCCAGCCGTCGGAGGGCCGGGTCACGAGCACGGCCGCCGGTGGCTCCGGCGGTGGCGCCGCCTCGAGCGCAAGCGGCGCGCTCGGGAAATTGCTCTCCGGCTAGACCGGCTTAGTCGTCATCGCCCAGACGGCGACCAGGCAGGCGACGAGGAAGAGCGAGATCAGGCCGGTTGCGATCCGGGCGGAGATGCTCGGCGTGCCGCCCTCGCCCCGGTTGATCCTCCTGACGCCGATGCCTCCGATGACGAGCGAGACCACGAGCACCAGGAAGCCGAGGTCGGAGACGCTGAAGCCGATGTTGATCCAGCTGATGTCCGCGTTCTCCAACCCCTCCTTGTGGGCGATCCACTGGGCGCCGGCGCGCATCACGATGTAGCCGGGAAGAGCGCCATAGAAGAGCGACATGAAGCCGAGCTTGGTCAGCGCGGCCGAGCCGCTCCGCCAGGCGGCGATCAGCGAGACCGCTGAGAGCGCCAGGGCGCCGACCAGGATCATCGCGCCCAGGATGTGGACGAAGATGGGCAGGTCCCAGGAGTCGGGCCTTGTCAGAGACGCCAATGTGGTCAGCGTGCTCACGCTCCGGGCTTCCAGACCATGACAATGAGCAGGGCGGTGAACCAGACGATCCGCATCCAGTGGGCGAACGCCGCCCGCCGGTCGACGGCAACGGGTGAGTCATCCCCCGCCGGCTTCACTCCCTGGCTGGCCCGGGCGCCGGATCCCATCATGAGGACCCAGAGGACGAGCGCGGCGATGATCCAGCCGTCGTAGATCTCGTACTCGGGGCGGTTGAACGCCAGCCAGACCCCGAAGGCCAGGACCCCAAGCCCGCCTACGCCCCAGAGGATCTCGGCAACGAGACGGGTCGTGCGGTTGACCGGGGAGCCGAGGACGAAGCCGCTGTAGATCAGCGCCGCCGTGGCGAGGCAGAAGGCCGCGAGGATGTGAAAGAAGAGGAGCGCGTGGTACATCGCGGCGCGATGCTACCCACGAAGGTGGCGGATCAAGCGCCCAAGTAGAGGCGCATCCGCTCCGCCCACTCGTCGAGTTTGCGCTCGGCGCTGCCGGCATCCGCGGCGTCGCCCGGCCGCAGCATGTGCACGGTCCTGGTGACCCCGGCGCGCTCATATTGCTCCAGCACCTCGGGATCGCGCGGCGGGATCTGGATTGTGACCGGGACGGGGTCGCGCCCGGCCTCGTCGGCGAGCCGCTGCAGCTCCTCGATGCGAGCGATCATGGCGTCGTCCGGCGGGATCCGGTTCGGGAACCAGGCATCGCCGAAGGCCAGCACCCTCTTCAGCACGTTCGGCCCGTTGCCGCCGACCAGGACGGGCGGATGCGGCTCCTGGAGGGGCGCCGGCCTGGAGACGATCCGATCGAAGTTCACGAACTCCCCGTGGTATGTGGCCTCCTCATTCGCCCACATCTCCCTGCAGGCCTCGACCCGCTCCCTGAGGATCTTGAAGCGGAGCTCGGGATCCGTGCCATGGTTGCTCATCTCCTCCAGATTCCAGCCGGCGCCGACACCGAACAGCATCCGCCCGCCCGAGAGACGGTCTACCGAGGCGACCTCCTTGGCTGTCGTGATCGGGTCGCGCTCCACCAGCAGGCAGATCGCCGTGCCGATCCTGATGCGCTCCGTCGCCGACGCCATCGTCGCCAGCGAGACGAACGGGTCGTAGATCCTGAAGTACTCCCGGGGCAGATCGCCCCCGGCGGGGTATGCCGTGTCCCGGCTCGCCGGGATATGGGTGTGCTCGGTGACGAACACGGACTCGAAGCCGCGCTCCTCGGCCATCCGGGCGAGATCCGCCGGCTCGATCGCCTCGTCGGTCGGGAAGTAGGAGATGCCGAAGTCCACGCCCGAGATCCTTTCAGGCGCGGTCCCGGCGAGCTACGCAGCCGGAGCGCGGGAATCTACGGATGGAATTCGCCGCAAACTGGCGATTCTCCTAGTGATGGTCTCGCAGGAGTCGAGTGGGGCTGGGGGACCCCACGGGAAGTCCTCTGGTCGCGTTCTGCGCGGCGGATTCAGCGTGCGCGGAATCTCGATCGCCACAGTGATCGTGTTCGGCCTGCTGATGGTCATCGCGATGGTGCTTGGGTTCCGCACGGAGCATCACGTCGAGTCGACTCGCGAAGCCGGTCACGCCGCGCGCGCGTTCGGTTCGATCAACGGATTGGTCCAGGCGCAGGAGATCGCGGCCAACGACTACCCGAACAATCCGGACGCGCGCTTCACGTTCAAGAGCAACCTGGCCCCGATCAGGGCGAATCTGGCCGATCTGCTCCGGGATCCCGACGCGGAGTCCGACGCCGGCAACGTCTCACGTGTCTACGACCAGTTTCTCGTGGCAGCTCGTCGCTACTTCACGCTCGTTGACAGCGGACAGCTCGACCTCGCCGCGAAGGTCGATCGCCTCGAGGTCGAGCCGACGCAGGGCCTCCTGAGCGCGATCGCGACCGCGACCACGACTCGCAATGCCGCCGCGGCGGACGACACGAACAGCAAGCTCGAAGACGCTTCCGAGACGATGCTCGTGGTTCTGCCGATCGCCTTCGTGCTGGCGGGTTGCATCCTCTTCGTCCTGGCTCGGGCGGGGCGCCGCAGCCAGCGCGCCGAGGCGGACGCGCGAGCGGAGGTCAAGCTCCTCGAGCACGCCGCCCTCACCGACTCGCTGACGGGCCTGGGGAACCACCGAGCGTTCGAGGAGGACCTCGCGGCCGCCCTCGGCGAGGCCGGACGGACGAACTCCCCGGTCTGCCTGGTGAGCCTCGACGTCGACGGGCTGAAGAGGGTGAACGATTCGCTCGGACATCAGGTCGGCGACCGCCGCCTTCGACAGGTCGCGGCGGCGGTCCTCGCCGCGACCACCCCCTCGGACGGCGCCTACCGCGTCGGCGGGGACGAATTCGCGCTGCTGCTGCGGGGCGCGGGCGCCTGGACCGGCTTCAGCGCGGGCGAGCGGGTTCGCGGCGAGCTCAACGCGGCGGAGGCCGACATCGACGTCGCCGTGGGCGTCGCCGAGGCGAGCCCGTTGGAGGGCAAGTTCGACCTGGTGCGGCACGCCGACCTGGCCCTGATCAGCGCCAAGCGCACTCATCGCCAGGTGATCGTCTACTCGCCGGAGCTCGATGGGTCGGTCGAAGGCGAGGCGGTGCCCGCCAACGAGCATCAGGTGCAGGTTCTCTCCACCGCGCTGGCGCGCGCCGTCGACGCCAAGGACGCGTACACCCGCAGCCACAGCGAGACCGTCTCCAATCTCTGTGCCCTGATCGGCTCCGAGCTCGGCCTCAAGCCTGAGCGGATCGCCAAGCTCCGGACCGCCGGCCTGCTTCACGACGTCGGGAAGATCGGGACCCCCGACGCAATCCTCAACAAGCCCAGCCCACTGACCGAGAGCGAGTACGAGACGATCAGGGAGCATCCGGTGCTCGGCGAGGGGATACTCCGCGCGGCCGACCTCGACGAGGAATCCCGCTGGGTTCGCTCTCACCACGAGCGACCCGATGGCGCCGGCTACCCCGACGGGCTGCGCGGGGACGAGGTCCCGCTGGAATCTCGGATCATCGGTGTCGCGGACGCCTTCGAGGCGATGATCTCGGACCGGCCCTACCGCGAGGGCAGGTCAGAGGGCGAGGCGCTCCAGGAGCTTGCGGACTTCTCCGGCACACAGTTCGATCCGGACTGCGTCGCGGCGTTGCACGCCGGCCTACGGATGTCCTCGACGGCCGACCCGGGCCGCACTTCGGTCAACGGGTCTGGACCGCCCGCTCACGATCCGACCCGCTCGACAGCGTCTCCGGCCTAGCCGATTCGCCTCCAGGCGCGCGTCCCTGGGCGTGGTCGCTGACCAGATAGAGGACGGCGAGGGGAAGCAGCACGTCGAGTGCCAGACCCGTGAGGGAGGCGGCGTTGTCGCCCGTCGAATAGTGAGCGGTGGTGGTGCCGTGGTACGCGAGGTGGGGGACGCCGGCCACGAACAGCGCGATCGCGGCGGCCTGGACCAATCGCCGCTCCATCCAGACGGCGCCGAGTGCGGCGAGGACGGCGAGCCCGAGCCCCGCCGCCCCGAAGTCGCGTTCCAGATGCTCGTTGTACGGAGGCAGGGCGGAGACCCAATGCGCCGACCCGCCCGGGAAGCTGTCGTAGAAGCCCCTCGGCGCCAGCAGGATCCAGGCCGCCACCACCCCGATCGTCACCGTCAGATAGATCAGGGCGAAGCGAATCCACCCCCTGTGCCTCTGGATCTCCATCTAGCCGGCGGCGGATTCCTCGACCGGTTCCTCGGCCGGGGCCAGGAACGGAACGAGCAGTGCGGTGAGGCGGGCGGCTGTGCGCGGGCCGATTGCATGCGCCGCCTTCGGCAGCACGACCAGCTCGGCGTCCGGAATCAGCTCTGCCACCCGCTCGGTCCAGGCCGCCGGCGCTAGGTGGTCGCGCTCGGGCCTGACGACCAGGGTCGGCGCCTCGATGTCGCCGAGCTTGTCCTCGATCGGATCCGCCAGAGCTCGCCGCAGCGTCCGCATGCTGCGCCAAGGCCCCGCGTCGATGAAGTCGTGAACGATCGTCGGCGCCAGGCGGGGAGAGGAGTGCGGCGCATTGCGGGCCCAGCGCACCGCGAGGCGCGCCGGCGTCCGGGCGTCGGGGTCGAACATGGGGCCCACCAGGACGAGGCGATCGACCGCCGCCGGATAGGCCGCCGCAAGGTCCACCGCCACCTGGCAGCCGAAGGCCACGCCAACCACGATCGCCGGCGACAGCTCGTTGACGAGCAGCCAGGTCCGGAGGGCATCGGCGAGCTCGGGGATGTCGAGCGGGTGGATTGGCTGGTCGCTCAAGCCGAAGCCCGGCAGGTCCGGCGCGTAGACGGGCCTGCGCGTGCCGAGCGCCCGGATCAGCGGTTTGAGCGTCCGGCTCGAGGAGAGGCCGTGCACGAGCACGATCGGGGTCGCATCGTGCTCCGGGAGGGAGCCGTTTCCGTTCGACCCGTTCGAGTGATCGATGGATTGACGCTTCAGCTTCGTCGGCACGCGCACGTAGACGCGATCCACGCCGGCATGCGTCCAGCCGCCGTATACGCCGTTTCGACGCCATCCATCGGCCATCCCACGCCCAACATACCCGCAAAATGCGGGTTGATGTTCACGGGCTGTTGCCTATGTCCGAATGGCCAAAGCCACCCGTTCGCGCAGGTGCTCGAGCAGCGGCTCGGACGAGAGCTCACCGCACCCGGCACGATCGAGGATCTCGGCGGGGGAGAGCCGTCGCCCGTGCCGGTGCACCCGGTCGCGGAGCCACTCGCCGAGCGAAGCCAGGTCCCCCTCGGCCACCGTCGCGGGCAGATCGCCCAGGTCGCGGCCGGCGGCCTCCCAGAGCTGGCCGGCGATGATGTTGCCGAGGCTGTAGGTGGGGAAGTAGCCGAACGCGCCCGCCGCCCAGTGCACGTCCTGCAAGACGCCGTGGGCGTCGTCGGGGACCTCCAGGCCGAGGTAGTCCCGGTACCGGGCGTTCCACGCCTCGGGGAGATCGGCGAGCTCGAGGACTCCCTCGAAGAGCTCGAGCTCGAGCTCGAACCGGATCAGGATGTGGAGGTTGTAGGTCACCTCGTCTGCCTCGATCCGGATCAGGGAGCGCTCGACGTCGTTCGCGGCGCGGTCGAGCTGCTCGGGGCCAACGTCCTCGAACGCGCCCGGGAAACTCTTGCGCAGGCGCGGCAGCAGCCGGTCCAGGTAGGGACGGCTGCGTGCCACCCAGTTCTCCCAGAGCCTGCTCTGGGACTCGTGCAGGCCGAGTGAGCGAGGCTTCGAGAGCGGGGTGCGCCGGAGCTCGGGGTCGACGCCCGCTTCGTAGAGGCCATGCCCGGCCTCGTGCATCGCGCTGAACACCGCCATCGCCAGATTCCCCTCGTCGTAGCGTGTGGTGAGGCGGACGTCGCCCAAGCCGATCGAGATCGCGAAGGGGTGCTCGGTGGGATCGATGCGCCAGGAGTCCTCCGGGAACGGCAACTCCGAGATCAGCTCGGCGATCAGCTCACGCTGGGCCTCCGCGGCGAACTGGCCGCGAAAGGGGTCCTGGGCAGGCGCGCCGCCGTTCTCGGCCGCTTCGCGAACCAGCGGGACGAGGCCTTCCCGCAAGTCGGCAAGAACCCCCCGCATCTCCTCGGTGGTCATCTCCGGCTCGTACTCGTCGAGCAGCGGGTCGTACGGGTGGGTGAAGCCGGGGAATCCCTCGTAGCAGTCGGCGTAGCGCCGGGTCAGCTCGAAGTTGTGTCGGAGGTGGGGGAGGAGCATCGGGAAATCCGACTCGCGCTTGGCCTCGACCCAGGCGTTCTCGGCGATCGAGCTGGCGCGAGCGAGCTCGGCGCGGAGTTCCGACGGGACTCGGCGTGCCTTCTCCCAGTCGCGCGCGACGACGCGGACCAGATCCGCGGGGATCGACTCCCCGGGCGCGGCTTCGCCGTCGGGGCCCGAGCGAACCTGATCGATCAGTCGGCCGATCTCGTCGTCGCAGAACATCTCATGGCGCACTCGGGCAAGGGTCCCAAGCGTCTCGGCGCGCGCCTCTGAGCCGGCGGCCGGCATCATCGTCCGCTCGTCCCAGGCCAGCAGCGACGCCGCGCGGCTCAGGTCATGGATTTCGCCGAGCCGATCGCGGAGGTCTTCGAGGGCGCCCATGCCCGGAATGTAGTGGTCCGGGCGCGGTGGCTACGGAGCGGGAGGCGGGCCCTCGGCGGACACCTTCGAGAGGCCCTCGAGCCAGCGCTGGTGGAGGCGCACCATCATCGGCCGGAGCACGGGCTTGACGATCTGAATCCCGGGCCCCTTCTGCGTCTCCTCGGTGCGAACGAAGGTCCCTCCCTCCTGCCGCCGCAGGACCCAGCCGTGGTAGCCGCGGCCGCCGAGCACCTTGGCGTCCCAGGCGATCCTCTGGCCCGGCTCGTACTCGACGACCTCGGAGGTGACGAAGGCCCCGAAGCTGAGCCAGCGAAACCGGCTCCCGAGCTCGAGCTTCGGCCACGGGCCACCGAGGTGCTTGATCAGCTTCGCGTTCGAGTAGAAGCGGCCCCAGAGATCGGGGCGGACGAGCCAGGCCCAGACGACCTCGGGCTCCGCTGGGATCTGCAGCTCGTTGACCGCGTGGAACGCCGACTCCTCCGGGCGGTGCCCTTCGGGCCAGTTGATCACGGTTTCGCCGTCGTCCACGCGGCGCAACCTATCCCACGCGGTTCACTTGATGTGGAGGTTGACGTCGAAGAGCAGGATCAACGGCCAGAGCACGATCGCGGCGAGCGCCGAGATGACCTGTCCGATGGTGTCGTGGTGGATGTAGTTGTGGTCTCCGGCCACGAAGACGCCCACGATCAGATAGATGATCGTGAGCAGACTGGGACCTCCACGTCGATACATTGGTCCTCCGCTACCCCGAGTGGTTCTAGCGAAACTCCGACTATTGGCGAGTGCTAGTCGCTCGGCTGAACCTCAGCGGCGCGGTCCTCGTGGCGGGCGGCCCGATTCTCCTCGGCGTCGGCGGCCTCTTTCAGCTCCTCCGCCTTCTGCCGATGGTCTTCCGCCATGGAGCGGTGGCCTTCTGCCTCCGCCTCCATCCTGCGAATCTGACGTTCGCGGGCGATCCTTCGCCGCTGCATGATCAGCCGGGCGGCGAACAGCAATACCGCCACGACTACCACTGCGATCACGATGATCACGATGGTTGACATGAGGGGTGAGTACCCGCCATGGGCCGTGGAAAACTCCGGCCGATGTTGCGCTCTCGTTAGGCTGACGAGGGATGCCGGAGACCGTCTACCACAAGCCCGACTGGTTCACGAGGACCGTCTTCAACCCGCTCGTCGCCGGGCTGCACAAGCTGGGTCTCAGCGTTCAGGGCTCGCAGACGCTGGCCGTCCGGGGCCGGAAGAGCGGCGAGATGCGCACCAACCCCGTGAACCCCTTCGAGCTCGACGGCAGGACCTACCTGCTCGCTCCCCGCGGTACCACCCAATGGGTTCGCAACATGCGTGCCGCCGGGGAGGGAGAGCTCCGCAGCGGGCGGAAGGTTCGCCGCTTCCACGCCACCGAGGTCCCGGACTCGGACAAGCTCCCGCTCATGCGCCTCTACATGGACAAGTGGTCCTGGGAGGTCAAGGGCTTTCTGGGGATCGATGCGGACGCGCCGGACGAGGAGATCGAGCGAATCCTCCCGGACCACCCGGCCTTCGTGCTGACCTTCGACTAGGCGGTTCGACGCTCGATCGAGACCGCGTAGGCCTTCGGCCGGGCGGCGAGGATCTGGTCGGCCGAAGGCTCGATTCCGTCGGTGAGCCTCATCGGGTCGAAGACCAGGGGGCTCTCCGGGGTCTCGGGATCCTCGACCACCTCGATCACCTCGAGCTCGCCGAGCTCCACCACCTCGCGGTCGCCCTCCCATTCCTCGGTCGGGTCGTCGAGCGGGTCGTCGTCGCGAGCCAAGGTGAACTCGAGCGTGAACCGCGCGATGCCCGAGCCGAGCCGCTCCCTGATCTCCTCCTGCAGGTAGTCGGGCGAGGCCGCGTCCCGCTGCTCCTCGGTCAGGTACTCGGTGCCCGCCTCCGGTTCCCAGCTGTAGCGCCCCCAATGCTCGCCACCTTCGGAATCGACCAGGCAGAAGGCATGCAGGCCACGGTAGTCGGACGTCACGAAGCTTGTGGTGGGGGCCAGCTTGGTCATCCCCTTCTGAATGGCGATGCCGGTCTCGGGATGCTCGGCGAGATATGCCCCGAGCTTCTCGGGATCAGGGTGGCCGGTTTCCGGGTCCGGGATCCGGGCCTTGGTGAACGCGAGAAAGTCCTCAGGCGTGCGGACCAGGAACACGACCAGCGGCACGGAGACGATGTCCGTGGCGTCCCCGTCCGGCAGGTGGAACTTGACCGCCATGCCGCGCCCCGCGATCGAATGGGCGTCCGAGGTCTCGGGGTCGCCGCTGGCGTTCGAAAAGCGGATCGTGGTCTCGACCGGGTCCCCCTGCAGGTGGGTGGCTCGGGAGAGCTTGGAGGCCTCGGGCGTCGGCGTGAAGGTGCCAGTGCAGACAGTTCCCTTCGCGTGGACCGCGCGGTAGCCGGGGCTTGCGCCGCCGTTTGCGGCGTTGAGCGCGTCCACGATCTCCTCCCACATCGTTGCGGCCGCCACGGTGGCGGACACTAGAACAATGCCCCAGGTGACGCTGATCTACGACCCCGACTGCGGCTTCTGCCGCTGGTGCCTCGGCAAGGTCCTGGCCTGGGATCGGCGTCGCGCCGTGCTGCCCGTTGCGCTCGGAACCGAGGAGGCTGACCGCCTGCTCGCCGAGATGCCCGAGGGCGAGCGGATGTCCTCCTGGCACCTGGTCGATTCCGCCGGGCAGGTGCACTCCGCCGGAGCCGGCTTCGCGCCGCTGTTCCGATTGCTGCCGGGCGGCTCGCCCCTCGCCGCGGTCGCGGCGAGGTTTCCACGGATGACCGAGCGCGGTTACCGGATGGTGTCCGGCAACCGGAGCTTCTTCGGCCGGCTGGTCACCGACGGCGCGAAGCGCAGGGCTGACAAGCGAATCGCTGCCCGGCTTCGCCATCAGGTCGCGGCCACAAGCGGCCGCTAAGTCAGCCTGCGGCTTCGGCCTGGCGAAGGCCGCGCATCGCGAAGATGGAGACCGCCGTCAGCAGCGCGAGCACGATCCCCAGCGTCGCCAGGTAGTCGGCCCCCTGTCCAGCGATCAGGTCTCGGGCCGTCTCCATCACGTGTGTCACAGGATTGAATGGGGCGACCGCGTGGACCCAGCCGCCCAGCAGCTCACGCGGGACGTAGACGGGAGCCAGGAAGAGGAGCAGGAAGACGGGCACCTGCATCAGCGGGGTCGCCTGGAGACTGCGGAACCGAAGCGCGACGCCCGCGGCGAACAGCAGGGCCGTGACGTTGATGATCGCCGCGAGCCCATACATGCCGAACAGGTCGAGTCCCCCGCCATCGATGTTCATCCCGACGAGGATCCCAATCAGGGTCACCACGGTGAGCGTGACCGTCGCCCGGAGGACCGCGACGATCCCATAACCGAGGATCAGGGCGCTGCGGTGGGGCGTGGCCAGCATCAGCCGCCTGCCGAAGCCGAACTGGAAGTCGGCGGCGATCGAAAAGCCGCTGAAGACACCGCCGAATGCCGCGCTCTGGCAGAGCACGAAGGCGAAGATGAACGAGGTGTAGCCCGGCCCGTAGTCGAAGCCGGGCGCGTGGCTGATCGCCGAGAGCCCGCCGGCGAAGGCCGTGAAGAAGAAGATCGGCATCAGCATCGGCGGCAGGAAGAGCAGCGGGTTGGTCACCAGGCTGTGCAGAAGCCGCCAGGCGAGACCTCGGGCGACCGAGAGATAACGGCTCATGTTCGCGCCATCCTCTCCTTGAGGCCTTGCGAGGCGAAGATGAGGCCGAGGACCATGATCCCGAGCGCACAGCCGAAGCCGAGCGCCAGCGCCTCGCCGTCCCAGCCGGTGATCAGCAGGCTGCGGAGCCCCTCGATCATGTAGCTGACCGGGTTGTAGGTGGCGACCTCCCGGAACCAGTCGGTCTGGATCAGGTTGCGGGGCAGGCTCATCGAGCTCATGAAGAGGAAGACGAAGATCAGGGGGAAGAGGCTCTGCACGGACTCCGGGGTGCTGCTGCGCATGCCGACGGCAAGCCCCACCGAGCCGAATGCGAGCGAGATCGCGATAGCCAGGGCAATCAGCACGAGGGCGCCCCAGAATCCGGCCTGGATGTGCGCTCCGGCGAGCAGGCCGACGGAGATGTAGGTGGCCGCCTGGAACAGCCCGAGCGTGAGCGTGCCGGCGAGCTGCCCGGCCACCAGCGCGGCCGGATGAATCGGCGTCAGCTGCAGCCGGTTGAAGAAGCCGCCCTGGTTGTCCTCGGCGAGGTTCTGGCCCGTCCCGATCACCGCGAAGACGCCGGCCTGGATGAAGGCGAAGGAGAGGGCGAAGGTCAGATAGGAGTCGGTCGGGAACCCCGGCAGCGAGGTCGCCGACTTCAGGCCCACCGAGTTGATCGCCAGCAGGATCAGCGGGAAGAGGGTGGCGGGCACGATCGCGGCGGGTTGGCGCACCGTGCGCATGATCGACCGGCGCGCAAGCTCCGGTGCCTGTGTCCAGATCGACGGCCTCAGGTGGACGGGTGCGATCCGTGTGTCTACGGTGGCGGCTTCCATCAAGCTGGCGACCCCTCGAGCGCGATCCCGTGCTCGCCCGTGCCCTGCTCAGGCTCGTCATCCGCCCCGGCGCCCTCGAGCGAGCGACCGGTCTTGGCCAGGAAGACGTCGTTGAGGCTCGCGGCGTGGAGCTCGATGTTGGCGATCCGGATCCCCTCCGAATCGAGGGCGCGGATGATGTCGGCCAGCTCATCCGGCCCGTCGTTCAGCCTGGCCGCGGCGCCGCTCGGGTTTCCTGGGACCAGCTCTCCGAACCGCGCGAGCACGCCCGCGAGCCGCTCCCGGTCGGACGCCTCGTGGGGAACCGCGGCGACGGTGGGGCGACCGACCTCGGCCTTCAATGCCTGGGGCGTGCCCTCGGCCACGATCTTCCCCTGATCGATGATGCCCAGATGGTCGGCGAGCTGGTCGGCCTCCTCCAGGTACTGGGTGGTGAGAAACAGGGTCATGCCCTCGTCGCGGGAGAGATGCGCGACCTCGTCCCAGAGCGCGCTGCGGCTCTGGATGTCGAGCCCGGTGGTCGGCTCGTCGAGGAAGAGGACCCGCGGTCCGTGCAGCAGGGCGAGAGCCAGATCGAGGCGGCGCTTCATACCGCCGGAGTACCCGCCGACCCTTCGATCGGCCGCGTCCGAGAGGCCGACCCGCTCAATCAGCTCATTGCCGCGCTTGGTGCGGTCGGCCTTGGACATCCCGTGCAGCGCGCCCTGTAGCCGCATGTGGTCTCGCGCGCTCAGGTTCGGATCCAACGCCGCCTCCTGCAGCGCGGCGCCGACGGCATCGCGGACGGATGCGCCCTCCTTGACGACGTCGAATCCTGCGACCCGCGCTGTGCCAGCCGTGGGGGGGAGGAGAGTGGTGAGCATGAGGACCGTGGTCGACTTGCCGGCGCCGTTGGGCCCGAGGAAGCCGTAGATCTCTCCGGGGCGCACCTCGAGGTCGATCCCGTCGACTGCGCGCACGCCGCCCTTGAACTCCCGAACGAGGCCGTTGACCTCGATTCCGTTGGTGTGCGACTGGACTCCGTTCCTGCTCGGCATCCGGATTCCCCCTCCGGGTTGAGATAGCTTGCGAAGTTGGACGGCAGTATACATAGATAGTTGAACCTTGCAATTGTCCATATCCATGAGTAACATGAGTCACAGATGAAGCAGAAAGCGTCAGCGAAGAAGGGCCCGGGGCCAAGCTCTTGGCTCGCCGGCGAGGTCGGCCGCACCGATCCCGGCAGCGAGGCCTGGAGCCTGATGCACTGGATGATGGTCACCAACAAGCAGCGCCTCTTCGCGATGGCCCAGGAGTTCGAGCTCGCCCCCCAGCAGATGATCGCCCTCCGAATGCTGGGCGCCGGACCGAAGAAGATGAGCGAGCTGGCTCAGTCCCTCTTCTGCGACAGCTCGAACGTCACCGGCATCGTCGATCGGCTCGAGGAGCGCGAGCTCGTTCGCCGGACGTCATCTCGGCAAGACCGCCGCGTGAAGCTCCTCGTCCTCACCAAGGAGGGAGAGAGGATGCGCGTCGAGATCACAAAGCGGATGGCCGAGCCTCCCCCACCGATCGCATCGCTCTCCGAGAAGGATCAGCGAGATCTTCGCGACATCCTGCAGCGCGCCGTCGAGAGCATCTCCGACGCGGAAGCTGCCGAAGCCCTCGCGGGCAAGGCGCCGGCCGGCACCGCCTGAATCCGGCTAGGTGACCTCTGGCGCAGGCGTCGGGCCGCCGGCTTCTTCCTCGGCGGCCGCGATCTCGCGGCGGTATTCGCGGTACTCGTGGACGGCGATCTGGATCGACGCCGCCGCCGGGATGGCGAGGATCGCGCCGAGGATGCCGAACAGCGTGCTGCCGAAGAGCACGGCGACCAGGACGATGAACGCCTCGATCTTGGTCGCCCGCTTCTGGATCTGGGGCTGGATCAGGTAGTTCTCGACCTGCTGGTACACGATCGCGAAGATCACCCAGATGATCAGCACGATCGGGAAGTTGACGAAGGCGGTCACGATCCCGACGAAGAGGGCCGCGATAGTCGCGCCGACCACCGGGATCAGGTCGAAGACGAAGATCACCACCGACAGCGGTCCCGCGAACGGCACGCCGAGGATGGTCAGCATGATGAACGACGCTAGCCCGGCGATCGTCGCCTGCAGGAGTGCGCCACCGACGTAGTTCCCGACCGCATTCGCGATCCTCCGCAAGGTCCGCTCGATGCGCTCGGCGTGCTCCGGTCTCTGCATGCGGATGAAGCTCTCGATCCATCTTGGCCCCGCGGAGACCATGAAGATGCTCAGGATCAGGATCGTCACCCCGGCGAAGATCGAGCTGACCAGCCCGAAGCCGATGTCGCGCAGCACCCCCGCGGCGTCGCCGGCCTTGCTCGGCAGCTTGTTCGCCTCGTCCGAGAGCTTCTGGGTGATGTCGAACTTGTCGTTGAGGTCGTTGAGCGTCTTGTTCTTGTGGACGTAGTCCTCGACGTCGTGGACGTAGCTCGGGGCATTGGTCGCCACGTCGCTGACCTGGTTGACGATCGGCGGGACGAGCAGAGCGCCCAGGCCGATCGGGATCAGCAGCAGGCCGAAGTACACGAGAGCGATCGCCAGGCCCCGCTTCATATAGCGCTGGAAGAAGTTGACCGGCCCGGCCAGCGCGATGGCGAGGAACGCGGCGATGATCAGCCAGCTGATCGGCTGTCGCAGCAGCCAGAGGACGTAGAGGACCAGCACGACGCCGGCAACGACGAGCACGTTGCGGGCGATCGCGCGCGCTGGAGAGTCGATTTGAGGCATGCCGACCCCCTTTATTCGGGGCCGGGACGCGCCTTCCTACGAGGGGAGCTGCAAGGTACCGACGCTTCTGAAGACCGCCTTCAGACGCCGCGCCGTCGTGCGCGACAGAACCCCCCGGCTTGTGATGCCGCCGCCCGCGAATGTGTACGCGAGGCGGCTTCCGCTTGGCGTCAGGTCGACGGTCCCGGTGCCCTTACAGCTCCCGCCTGAACCGAATTCGATCTGCTCGGTGAACTCGTAGCCGGCCGAGTGTTTGGTGCCGGCAGTCCAAATCCCGCCGCAATTGATGCCCGTGTATGCGACGACCCCTGTTCCTGTGCCGTTGATGGAGACTGCGATCCGGAAAGGTGGCAGCCCCTTCTGGGTGAGGGTGCCCGTCCAGTCGCCCGCTATCGGCTTGGTGTCCGCGCTAACTGTCGTCGCGGTGGTTTCGCCATCGTTCGAATTCCCGCACCCCGCAAGGGCGATCGCCGCGAGGGCCGCCGTCGCGCAGAGCATTGTCAGCCACCGGACGAGCACAGCCAGAGCCTAGTATCGGGCCGGATGGCACAGGACCCAGTCGCCGAAGGGCCACGTCAACTCGCGGGCGGAGTCGAGATCCGTCCCGCCCGCGAGGACGAGCTCGAGGAGCTGCTGCCGCTGATGCGCGCCTACTGCGACTTCTATGAGTCCGCGCCGACAGACGAGGGCGTGCTGACGATGGCGCGCAAGCTGATCACCGATCCCACGCAGGGCTCGGTCTTCATCGCCCGCCAGGACGGCAAGGCGGTCGGCTTCGCGACGCTCGACTGGAAGTGGTCGATGCTCAAGGGCGCCCGGATCGGCTACCTGGAGGACCTCTTCGTCGATCCGGATGCCCGCGGCCGGGGGACGGCGGACGCCCTGATCCAGGTCTGTGCCGACCGCTGCCGCGAGCTGGGCATGCCGGCGCTGGAGTGGCTTACCGCGCCCGACAACCACCGGGCTCAGAAGGTCTACAACCGAACCGGGGCCGAGTCCGACACCTATGTCGAGTACGACCTGGAGCTGTGACCTCGCGCGCTGGGGGGTCCCCGAAGACGGCGGGACGGCTGAACTTCATACGGCGCGGGGAAGGGGAGCCGTTGGTCCTGCTGCATTCCCTGGGCGGCTCGCTGATCCAGTGGTCGCCGGTGATGGACCGGCTTGCGGCCGAGCGCGAGGTGATCGCTGTGGACATGCCCGGATTCGGCAAGTCCCCTCAGCTGCCCAAGGGCGTCGAGCCGAGGGCGGCCAACCTGGCGACCGCCGTGCTCGACTTCTATGACGCTCTGGGGATCGGTGGCAAGCCCGCGGTCGCCGGGATCTCGCTGGGTGGCTGGACGGCGATCGAGTGCGCCCGTCAGGGCGGCGCGAGCGCTGTGGTCGCGCTCTGCCCCGCCGGCTTCTGGAAGCGCTCGCCCGAGGCCTCCAACCAGGCCGTCGCGCGCGCGAGACGCAGCGGGCGGGCGACGAGTGCGCTGCTTCGGCCGATCATGTCGACGGCCCGTGGCCGGCGCCAGGCTCTCGGTCGGTTCATCTACCGGCCCGAGCGCCTCAGTCCCGGCGAGGCGGCGGCGATCGCCAAGGCGTACGTGACGGCGCCGGCCTATGACGAGGCCAGCGCGCTGATGCGCGCGGGCCGGGTCGAGGAGCTGAAGGGGATCAAGACGCCGATCACCCTCGCCTGGGCCGAGCACGACACCCTCGTTCGAACGCGACCGCTGCGCGACGGGATCCTTCCCAAGCGGGTCCAGCAGGTCGAGCTGCCCGGCTGTGGCCACGTCCCGACATGGGACGACCCGGATCTGGTTTCACGGGTCGTTCTCGCGGGAGCGCGCCGGAAGCGATAGAAGAAGGTCAGGATGAGCGAGCGCAACGAGTACGCACCGGGCGAGTTCTGCTGGGTCGACCTTTCGACCACCGACGTCGATGGAGCGACGAAGTTCTACGGCGAGCTGCTCGGGGTCGAGGCCCAGGCGGCGCCGGGGGATCCGGAGGAGACCGGTGGCTACGGATTCTTCACCAAGAACGGCAAGATGATCGCCGGCTTCGGGCCCACTCAGCGCGACGAGCAGCCCTCGGCTTGGTCCAGCTACATCAAGGTCGAGGACGCCGACGCCACCGCGGAGAAAGTGAAGGAGGCCGGCGGCCAGGTCCACTTCGGGCCGATCGACCTCCCCAACGAGTCCGGGCGGATGGCGGTCCTCCAGGACCCCACCGGGGCGTTCGTCTGCATCAACCAGCAGAAGAAACACCCCGGTGCCCAGCTGGTCAACGAGCTCGGCGCCTGGACCTGGAACAACCTGATGACCCGCGACGCTGCGAAGGCGAAGGACTTCTACGGCCAGGTCTTCGGCTGGTCGGCGGTCCATCACGACGAGGCTCCGCCGGGCGTGGACATGTGGCAAGTGGAGGAACAGCACTGGCCGGAGGGTCATGCCGGGTTGATGGAGATCGGCGACGACATGCCCGCGGAGATGCCCTCCCACTGGCAGGTCTACTTCATCGTCGAGAACGCCGATGCGGCGATCGAAAAGGCGGAGTCAATGGACGCGAAGCTCAGCTTCGGTCCGATCGACATCCCCGTGGGCCGGTTGGCGACTCTGGTCGATCCTCAGGGTGCGGTGGTCTCGATTACCGAGGCGCACTACCCAGAGCCGCGCTAGCTACTTCGCGGCGCAGTCGGCACACAGACCGCTGACGACAACTTCAGCCCGGTCGGGCTGGAATCCGGCGCGCGCGGCGCTGCGACGCGCTCGCTCGAGGTCCAGGGGTGTCTCCATGTCCTCGATGCGGCCGCAGTTGCGGCAGATCATGTGGTGGTGCGCGTCGGCGCGCGTGTCCCAGAGGAGGGTGCCGCCACCGCCGTTCACGCGGCGGACAATGCCCAGCTGCTCGAAGAGCTCGAGCGTCGCGTAGACCGTGGGGAGGGAGACCCCGGGCAGCTTCGCGCTGGCCTCGGAGAGGAGATCCTCAGCGCTCACGTGACGGGCGCTGTCGCGCAGCAGCCGGTGCATGACCACGCGCTGAGAGGTCGCCCGCAGGCCGCGCTCCCGCAGGAGGTCGGTGAGCTCCGCGTCGTCGACGGGTGGGTGGGTGTGCTGTGTAACGGTCACGTCAGGTGAACCTAAGGACATCGTACATCTTAGGGAGACCTTATCTTAACTGTCTTGTATTATCAGCGCCGTGAGCGAATTGGTGGCGAGGCTGGCGGGACGCATGAGCGCGGCGGACGAGGAGCGGTACATGCTGCAACGTGTCCAGCCTGCGCTGATCGGCCTGATCGACGGCACCGTCTCAACCCTGGCGCCGATCTTCGCGACGGCGTTCCTGGCGGGCTCGCACGCAGCCCTCTTCGTCGGGCTGGCGGCGGCGCTCGGGGCCGGGATCAGCATGGGCCTTTCCGAGGCGCTCTCCGACGACGGCTCGGTCACGGGGCGAGGCAGCTCCATGTCCCGCGGTCTGATCACCGGTGGGGCCACCTTCTTGGGCGGCAGCTTCCACGCCCTGCCCTTCCTGATCAGCGACCTGAACACCGCCCTGCTCGTGGCCTCGTTCACGGTGGGGTGCGAGCTGATCGGCATCGCCTGGATCCGCAAGCGATTCCTGAACGTCTCGCTGCGGAGCTCTCTGATCCAGGTGACGCTCGGTGGCGTGATCGTCGCGATCACCGGCGTCCTCATCGGCCAGGCTTAGCTTGTAGAACCTGCGGCGGCGATGCCGCGCGAAAACGACATTGATCCCACCCCGGACCGGGACGACCTGGCCGAGCTGCAGCGCAGGCGAGAGCTCACGGAGGACGCGGCTCGAGCAGAGGCCGTCTCCAAGCGCCACGACCGGGGAGGGCGGACGGCCCGCGAGAACGTCGCCGACCTGATCGACGAGGGATCGTGGGTCGAGTACGGGCGCTACGCCGTCGCGCAACAGCGGGCGCGCCGCAGCAAGGAGGACCTGATCGCCAACACCCCGGCCGACGGACTCGTCGCGGGGACCGCCACGGTCGGCGGGCATCCCATTGCGGTGCTCGCCTACGACTACACCGTCCTCGCCGGCACCCAGGGCACCGTCGGGCACTTCAAGAAGGACCGGATGTTCGAGCTGATCGAGCGGATGCGCCTGCCGGTCGTCTTCTTCGCGGAGGGCGGCGGGGGTCGCCCCGGCGACACCGACCACCCCGTCGTCAGCGCCCTGCAGGTCCGGGCCTTCGCGCTCTGGGCCAAGCTCTCCGGTCACGTCCCGAGGATCTCGATCGTCGCGGGCAACTGCTTCGCCGGCAACGCGGTGATCGCCGGGTGTTCTGACCTGATCGTCGCCACCGAGGGATCCTCGGTCGGAATGGCGGGTCCCGCGATGATCGCGGGCGGCGGCCTCGGCGACGTTCGGGCCGAGGATGTGGGCCCGGTCGAGGTGCAGGCGCCCAACGGCGTCCTCGACATCGTCGTGGCGGATGAGGAGGAGGCCGTCGCGACGACCAAGCGCCTGCTCGGCTACTTCCGCGGCCCGGTGGAGGAGTGGTCGGCCGCCGACCAGGCGCAGCTTCGCGACGCGGTGCCCGAGAGCTCCCGGCGCGCCTACGACGTCCTGCCGATCGTCCGCACGATCGCCGACGAGGAGTCCGTCACGGTGTTGCGCGAGCGCTTCGCGCCCGAGCTGGTCACCGCGCTGGTCCGCATCGAAGGACGCCCCGCCGGCGTCATCGCGAACAACTGCAAGCACCAGGCCGGTGTGGTCACCGGCGAGGCCGCGGACAAGGCCGCGCGCTTCATGCAGCTGTGCGACGCCTTCGGGCTTCCGGTCATCTCGCTGATCGACACGCCCGGCTACATGGTCGGGCCCGAGGCCGAGCGGGACGCCCTCGTTCGGCATTGCTGCCGGATGCTCATCGCGGGCGCCGCGCTGACGGTCCCCACCATCGCAATCCTCCTGCGACGCGCCTACGGCCTGGGCGCCCAGGCGATGGCGTTCGGCAGCCTGCACGAGCCGCTGTTGACCGCGGCGTGGCCGGACGCGACGCTCGGTCCCATGGGGCTCGAGGGCGCGGTGCGCCTCGCCATGCGCCGAGACCTCGAGGCGATCGAGGACGAGGGTGAGCGCGAGCAGCGGGTCCGCGAGCTCACCGCTCAGATGTACGAGCACGCCAAGGCGCTCAATGCCGCACAGATCTTCGAGATCGACGACGTCATCGATCCGGCCGACACCCGGGCGACGATCGCTCGCACTCTCGCCGCGGCGGGCGACCCCTCGCCCAGCGGCCGCACGGTTGACGCTTGGTAGCTACCAGCGGCTGGTGACGACCTTCTTGCGCGTGTAGAAGTCGACGGCGTCGGAGCCATTGGCGTGCAGATCGCCGTCGATCGAGTCCTTCCAGCCCGAGAACGGGAACCAGGCAACCGGCGCCGGGACCCCGATGTTGACGCCGAGCATGCCCGCCTCGATGCCCCAGCGGTAGGCGCGCGCGGCTGCGCCCGAAGTGGTGAAGATCGAGCCGGCGTTGCCGTACCGCGAGCCGTTGGAGAACTCAATTGCGGCGTCCAGGTTGGGGACGCCGACCAGCGCCAGGACCGGGCCGAAGATCTCCTCGCGGGCGAGCTCGGACTCGTGGTCGGCCACGTCGACCAGAGTCGGACCCAGCATCGCCCCGGCATCGCCGCCGCCCAGGCGGCCGTCGAGCAGAACGGTCGCGCCCCGGTCCTCGGCCACTGCGACTGCGGCCTCGGCGCGCTCCCGGGCCTCTGGCGAGACCATCGGGCAGACGTCGGTGCCCGGGTCGGCGCCCGGTCCCGTTGCCAGCTCCTCGGCGGCGTTCCTCAAGTGCGCCCGGACCTCGGCCTGGCGGCTCTCGTCGCCGACGATCACGCAGACGGATCCGGCGAGACAGCGCTGGCCTGCGGCGCCGAAGGCGGAGGCCAGGATCGCCGGGACGGAGGTGGCGAGGTCAGCGTCGTCCGCGACGATCATCGAGTTCTTGGCGCCGCCGAGCGCCTGCACGCGCTTGCCGGTCTCCGCCGAGCGGGTCGCGATCAGCCGGGCCGTCTTCGCCTGCCCGACGAAGGAGACCGCGTCCACCTGGCCGTGATCCAGGATGGACTCGACGGCCTCCCGGCCGCCGTGCACGAGGTTGACGACACCCGGTGGGAAGATCTCGCCCTCATCGATCAGCTCGCAGATTCGCTGGGAGGGCCGGGGGTCCCGCTCGGAGGGCTTGAGGACGAAGGAGTTGCCGCAGGCGACGGCGTAGGGCAGGAACCAGAGGGGGATCATCGCCGGGAAGTTGAAGGGGGTGATGGCCGCGACGACCCCGACGGGCTGGCGGACGAGCTCGACGTCGATGCCCGACGCCACGCCCTCGAGCGTCTCGCCCTTGAGCAGGTGCGGGATTGCGGCGGCCGACTCGACCGACTCGATGCCGCGGCCGACCTCGCCGTCAGCGTCGGCGAGGGTCTTGCCCATGTCCGCGGTGACGAGGGCGGCGAGCTCCTGGCGATTCCGGATCAGCGCGTCGCGGAGCGCCAGGACCGCCCTGGCCCGCTCCTGCGGCGGAACCTCGCGCCAGGCGGGCTGGGCGTCGCGGGCCGCTGCGACGGCGCGATCGACGTCGGCGGCGACTGAGAGCGGGACTCGAGCGGTCAGCTCACCGGTGGCCGGATCGCGATCGTCCAGCGCCTCGGTCGGCGACGGAGTCGAACCAGTCGCCGCCGACATAGTTCTGAAGCGTCCGTGCCTCGGCCGCAGTGGCCATGGGCCCAGCCTAGCGCCGCCTCGAGCGCCGGCGCGCACGATGCTTGAGGAACTGACCGGGCTCGGCCTCCTCCTTCAGCACCTGCTCGATCGTCCGGCCGCTCAGCACCGACTCCGGCTGGGACGAGGTCGGCTTGCGCCGAGCGTCGGCGCCCTCGTCGCGCTTCTTGATCAGCAGCCACTGCTCGCGGTCGCCGGGTTTGCTCGTGCGAACGAGCGCGTAGGCGCCCTTGATCTTCTCGCCGAGCATGAAGAACTTCACGTCGCCCTTCTCGATGGCCTCGTCCAGCTCCATCGGCTCGCCGCGCCGGGTCTCCGAGATGTTCTGGAACACGCCGCGGTCCCAGACGATCATCGGGCCCGCGCCATAGGAGCCCTCCTCGATCACGCCCTCCCATTCGAGGTACTCAAGTGGGTGGTCCTCGGTGCGCATCGCGAGGCGCTTGTCCCGGGGATCGAGCGAGGGCCCCTTGGGAATGGCCCAGGAGGCCAGCACTCCGTCGACCTCGAGCCGCAGGTCGTAGTGCTCCGAGGTGGCCGAGTGCTTCTGGAACGAGAAGCGCGGATGCTTTCGGCGCGCCTTGCCCTTTCGCTTCGCCTTGTTCTTGCCGCTCGGCTCCTTGGTCTTCGAGAAGTCGCGCTTGCGCTCGTATTCCTTCAGCGACCGGGGCATCAGACCGCTCCCTCCAGCTCAGCTATGGAGTCGGCGAGCGCGCCCCGCAGGCCGTCGAGTTTCGAGATCGCCTCGGGGTCGGAGCAGAGGCCGAAGGCAAGCTCGCCCTCGAGGGAGATGACGGAGATCCGCAGGGCGTGCCGGTCGGCGGGCTCGGCGAAGGAGCAGAACTGCTCGACGGCGTGACCGAGGATCACCGCACGCTCCCTGGGTCCGGGCACGTTCGAGACCGAGAGGGCAAATTCGCGCGGTCCGGAGGTCAGCCGGGTCACCCCCTTATAGAGAGGCCGGAACCTGCTGAGTGCATGGAAGAAGGCGTAGAGCGAGTCAGCATCGTGGTCGAGCTTTCTCTCACTCGTCTCCGTGTTGATCAAGCGCAGCCGTTCCTGCGGATCCGGCTCCGCGATCGGCAGGTCCACGTTCATGAACGAGTCCCGGTTGCCGAGCTCCCCCTTCTCCTCCTCGCGTGCGTGCAGGCACACCGGGCACTGCACCCGTAGGTCCTTCGGCGATCCCGCCGGCCTGCGGCAGCCAGCGGCGAAGCGCTCCGGCGACGACGGCGAGTACGACGTCGTTCACGGTGGCACCCTCGGGGGCGCTGTGACCGATCCGCTTCAGCCGATCGAGGGGAAAGCTGCTCCAGGCGACCTCGCGTGCCGGGCCGATGTGCTGGTCGAGCGTGGTGTCACGCCCCGGCCGCAGCTCGCGCCAGAGGGCGGACGGCAGCCGGACCAGGATCCGCTCCTCGGCGGCGCCGGCGGCGGGCCTGGCGGGCGTGGCGCTGCGCCTTCCGCGGGTTCCGGCGTCGGCGCGGCGGCATGCGGGTTGGGCGTCTCGACGTCGCGAGTCCCAGAGCAGACCGGCGGCGAGCTTGATCGCGCTGACCCCGTCGGCCATCGCGTGGTGGATGCGCCCGACGATCGCCGCGCGACCGCCGGTGAGCGGCAGGACGTCGAGCCGCCACAGGGGTCGGGTGTGGTCGAGCCGCTCGGAGAGGAGGTCGCCGACCGCAGCCCGGAGCTCCTCGTCGGAGAGGGGATCGGCGTGGTCCGGGCTCGGCGACATGCCAGTCGAGGTCGATCTGATCGGCCTCGACCCAGGCGGGTCGCCCGAGCCCGAGGCGGGGCTCCACGACCCTCTGGCTGAGCCGCGGAAAAGCGTCCATGCGCTCGAAGATCCGCTCCGCGCAGCTGCGGGACCGAGAGCCGGTCACCCGCTGAGTCCGGCGCGACGATCAGCACCTTCCCCGTGTGGCCCTTGATCGACGGGCGACTCCAGGCGCAGGATCTGGGCGTCGTCGACGCTCAGGCGCTCTGGCGGGGCTGCGGGTGATCATGCGCGTTGGCGGCTCATCACGCTGCGCGGCCCGGTATGGAGGGGAGAACTACGGAGCCCGAACCCGGAGTTCTTCCCGATGACGCCGCTCCGGCCGGCGGGGCAGACTGGCAGTCGCCAAGGGGAGCAGGAAACCACCACCCGCCCGCCGCCGTTTCGACTCTCGGGCCGCCCTAGGGGGGCGGCCCGTTTGCTTTGCCAGGACCTCATTCGCGGACGTCGCCGACGGCGCGCGCCAGTTCGGTCCGGCTCCGGCGCCTCACCGCGCAGCTCGAGCAGCGGCAGCGCGACGACGACGATCACCAGTCCCTCGATCGGCTGGAGCAGCCCGTCGGCGGCCAGGTCCACGACGGTGACGATCGCGAGCCCATGGAAGGGCGCAGCTAACCAGCGCGACCGCGATCTCGGTGAAGACGATCGTGCCCGACCACGATCGCCATCACGCGCCAGAAGTTGCCCCGGACCAGCTCGCGGCTTCGTCGCATGGATCCCCAGACGCCTCGGTGCTCGAACTTGACCAGCGCCGGAGCGATGCTGAAGTAGGCCAGCCAGATCAGGCCGGGGATCACCAGCAGCACGAGGCCAATCGCGGTGCCGAGGGTGAGCACGATGTCCAGCAGAACGAGGCGGCCCAGCGGCACGGAACGCAGGAGCGCCCGAGGTCCCGGCAGCGGTCGGTGCTCGCGCCACTCGATCACGGCGGCCGCGGTCAGTCCGGCGTAGAAGGCCTGGCCGAAGAGGTTGACGATGACCGTGAGCGGGACGGCGACGAGGACCGCCACATCTCGGGCGCTGTGGATGCCCTCGACCTTGAGGTGGTCGAGGAAGCGCGTCGGCGAGGGCCTGCGGCAGCAGCACGACGATCGCCGTCGTGATCAGGAAGAGCCAGTGGGCCCGATAAGCGGATACGACGTCGCGGGCGACGGCCCCGACCGAGAGGGATGCTTTCGGGTCGCGGTCATGACTCGAGCAGGTGGGGCAGAGGGTTGGTCGGCACGTGGATCCAACCTTCGCGCACGGCGCGGTCGGCGCTCCTCGCTCGGATTCCGGACCCTGAGTGAGGCCGAGCGCCGCGGCGCGCGCGACCAGGGAGGCGACCAGCGCGTCGAAGCAGTTGTGGTCGGAGTCGGCGGACTCGCGCTGCTGGGGGGTCATCTCGATGCCGCCGAGCCCCTCCTCCAGGGTGGACAGGAGCTCGGGGAGCCGTGCGACTCCGACCCGGCTCTTGTAGCCGACGGCCGATAGCCCCCAGCCATTGAGCGCGGGCGCGGGGTAGGCCTCGATCACCTTGCCGGAACCTGCACGGTCCACCGGCTCGCCGCGAGCGGCCAGGCGGTCGAGCAGATAGGCGCAGCGCATCGCGACAACCCCGATCAGATCGGTGGATACGCTCAGCGGGCGACGAGAGCCCCGCTCTATCAGCCGCCGGTCCGTCGCGCGGAAGCTGAGGTGAAAGCGGTAGATGTCCTGGTCCTCGCCGCTGCCCGGCCAGCCCGCCCTGTCGCGGTGGGCAGCCACCGCATCGACGAACTCGTCGGGCCAGCCGAACGGCGCATCGATCCCGACCTTGTCGGCGCCGGAGATCGCATCGAGCAGGGCGTCGTCGTCGAGCCCCGAGCGAAGCTCGGAGACCACCGGCCGGCTCGGTCCCCAGTCGACGGCGCACGCGCTGGTGTTGGCCGGCTGCGCCGCGAGGTCGATGCCGAGCGTCCGCACCCCGCGATCGTATGGGGACCGGGGATAGAGTCGCGGGCGTGTCCCTGACGGCGGTGACGGACTTCACGATGCAGGCCCAGCACCTGCTCCGCGACGAGCATCAGTTCAAGTGGTACGTGGTGACCCTGCTGACGCTGGTCATCTACGTCTACGCGGTCGAGGTCGAGCGGCGGAGGTGGGACGTGATCCTCGCGGGCCTCGCGTTCTGGCTGGCGGACTGGATCAACGAGATCGCCAACTCGCTGATCCTCCACTTCTCTCACCGGGCAGCGCTCTGGACGGTCACCGGCGACACCGCCTATCTGATCCTGATCGGGCTGACGATCGAGATCTCGCTGATGTTCGCGGTCTCCGGGGTGATCTACGCGAAGTCGCTGCCCCCCGATCCGAAGACGAAGCTCCTCGGAATGCCCAACCGGCTGACGATCGGGCTCGGGTTCTCGATCTTTGCCACCTTCGTCGAGGTCCTTCTGCACGGAACCGGCTATTTCCACTGGGACTACTGGTGGTGGAACTTCCCCTGCGTCCCTCTGATCGTCGTCTTCGGCTACCTCTGGTTCTTCCTGATCGCGGGCTACGTCTATGACCGGCCCGACAACCGCTCCCGCCTGCGGATCGTCGGAGCGATGGCGGCGATCGTGATCCTCTCAGTGCTGCTCTTCGGCGTGATCCTGGAGTGGATCTAGCCGAGATGTAAAAAGGAGCGCCGCTCGCGGTCCGTAGTCTGCAGCCGTGGCTCGTGACGACTACGACCTGGGGGATGGCAAGCCTGACATCTCGGCCGCCGGCGGAGTGGTGGTGCGACGGGACGAGGAAGGGCGCACCAGGGTGGCCGTGGTCCACCGTCCCAAGTACATGGACTGGTCGCTGCCCAAGGGCAAGCTGGAGAAGGGGGAGGCATGGCTGAAGGCCGCCCTGCGCGAGGTCCAGGAGGAGACCGGCTACCGCTGTGAGGCCGGAGCCGAGCTGCCGCACGTCTCCTACCTCGACCGCAAGTCGCGGCGCAAGCTGGTCCGTTACTGGCTGATGGAGCCGATCGAGGGAGAGTTCACTGCGCATGATGAGGTCGACGAGCTGCGCTGGGTGACGTCCACCGAGGCCGACGAGCTCCTCACCTATCCGCACGACAAGGAGCTCGTCGGCAAGGCGCTGCGGCGCTACCGGTGGAAGCGGATCATGCGGGCGCTGACTCCCTGGTCGCGACAGCCGATGCCCGGGATGTGATGCCTTCCGGCGAGTAACGGGGCGGCTCTACGATGGACTGTGGAGTACGAATCGACCTCGACGGAAGGAACCCCGCCGTGACAGACAACACCGAGACCGCGATCCTCGCTGGAGGGTGCTTCTGGGGCGTGCAGGAGCTGCTTCGCAAGCGCGACGGCGTCATCTCGACCCGCGTCGGCTACGCCGGCGGCGAGAACGAGAACCCGACCTACGGAAACCACCCCGGCCACGCCGAGGCCGTCGAGATCGTCTTCGATCCCGACCGGATCTCCTATCGGGACATCCTCGAGTTCTTCTTCCAGATCCACGATCCGAGCACCAAGGACCGGCAGGGGAACGACATCGGCTCGAGCTATCGCTCGGAGATCTTCTATACGACCGACGAGCAGCGGCGGGTGGCGGAGGACACGATCGCCGACGTCGACGCCTCCGGCATCTGGCCGGGCAAGGTCGTCACCGAGGTGAGCGAGGCCGGACCGTTCTGGGAGGCGGAGCCTGAGCACCAGGACTACCTGCAGCACTACCCAAACGGCTACACCTGTCACTTCCCGCGGCCCGACTGGAAGCTGCCGCATCGCCAGGCCGTCTGACCGAGCGCCAGGCGGGCGGGTCCAGCGCGGGAAGCGGCTAACCCTTGATCTTCAGCTTTGCGGTCTGCTTGTTGGCTAGTCCGCCCTGGGGCGCGAAGGTGATTCGGGTCCTCACCGACACCTTGCCCGTTCGCTGCAATCTCTGTTTGGCGAGCTTTGAGAAACGGAGCGGCACCGTGATCGTCGGGGGGTCGCCGGATGTATCAGATGACTTCAGGAGGAGCTTGCGCTTCTTCTTCTTTTTCTTCTTCTTGTCCGCCGATGCATTGAGCCGGGCGGCCGCATCGCTCACAGAGACCCTGCCGCTTGCCTGAACGCTGACCAGCAGCTTTCGCCCCTTGACTGCGAAGCTGAAGGCGTTGGTGGCGGCGAAGATCTCCGCGCTCGAGAAACGTGTGGATCCGTCGTAGCCGCCGGCTACCAGCACCCGCCCGTCAGGGAGCGGCGCCGCTATGGCGCCGGTGCGGGCGGTGCCCATGGCGCCAATGCCCGCCGAGCTGAACGAGTTGGTGGCGGGGTTGAAGACCTCGGCGCTCGCCTGGTAGCCACCAACCCCCTCGACGAATACGCCCCCGCTGACCAGCACCCGCCCGTCGGCGAGCGGCGCTGCGGCGGGGGCTTGGCGGGCGGTGCTCATGGCGCCGAGTCCGGCCGAGCTGAAGGAGCTGGTGTCGGGGTCGAAGACCGCAGCGCTCGAAAGCGGGGCGCCGTTGGTGCCCCCGGCGATCAGCACCCGTCCGTCGGGGAGGGGCGCCGCGGCGGCGCGGGCGCGATCGGTTTCCATGTCACCTACCGGCGTGAACGCGTTGGTCGCCGGATTGAAGACCTCGGCGCTGGACAGACGGGTGGCCCCGTCGTTGCCCCCGGCCACCAGCACGCGTCCATCCGGAAGTGGCGCCGCGGCGGCGCGAACACGGGCGATGCCCATGTCGCCCACCGTGGTGAAAGCGTTGGTGGCGGGGTTGAAGACCTCGGCGCTCGCGAGCTCGTGATCGACGCCGTCGTTGTAGGAGCCGCCGGCGACCAGCACCCGCCCGTCGGGCAGCGGTGCCGCGACCGCGCCGCGGCGGGGAGTGCGCATCGGGCCGATACCCGCCGAGCTGAACGAGTTGGTGGCCGGATTGAAGACCTCGGCGCTCGCGAGGTAGTGATCCCCACCGCCGTCGTCGTAATAGCCCCCGGCCACCAACACCCGCCCGTCCTTCAGTGGCGCCGCGACGGCTGCGTAGCGGGCGGTGCCCATGGAGCCGGTCGAACCGAAGGATCCCGCTCCCGCGCCGAGAGCGGCTTGCGGGACGAACAACCCGAGGGCCAGCGCCAGCCCGGCGGCATGGAGGAGCTTCCAGAGCATGGATCCCAAGGTAGTCTGCCCGCGGGGAGATGGGCTATCTGATCAAAGCGCCGTTGGGGCTCGCCATGTTCGTCGGCGGGATCGTGCTCTTCAACGTCAAGCTCATCTCGCTGCTCGAGACCGGGACTTGCGCTTCGGGGAACGTCAACTACCAGATCGCGCCCGGCCATCAGTGTCCAAGCGGGACCGGGACGGACATCCTGCTGTTGATGGCGGGGATCTTCGGCGGGTTGATCGGGGCCGGGATCTTCGCCTTCCGCGGCGACCCGCCCTGGGACAAGGACCGGCCGCTGAACTACGCCAGCAGTTTCAGCTTCGGGCTCTTCGCCTGGGGATTCTTCTTCACGGCGACCGGTGCCACCTCGCTGATCGCGTCGCTGACCAACCAGCAGATTCAGGACTCGAGCGGCGGCCAGCTCGGCGGGATCATCGTCGGCGGCACCTTCCTGGTGATGGGAGTGCCCGCGCTGCTGATGGCGCTCTGGGGGCTGGTGAAGGGCTTCGGCAAGCGCGACGAGCGACCCGCCACCGCCGGCGCGACCGCCGGCCTGGGCGGGGCCGGCGGCGGCATGATGTCGCGCATGAGCGCAGGGCTGAACCAGGTGCGCTCGGCGCAGCAGCTCGGCAACCGCCTCCCGTGGGGTTCGAGCGGAAGCGCGGCGTCGGGAGGGGGCGGCACCGGTGGCCAGATCGCGAAGCTCGAGAGGCTGCAGAAGCTCAGGGAGTCCGGGGCACTCAGCGACTCCGAGTTCGAGCGCGAGAAGGCCAAGATCCTCAGCGAGAGCTAGACCGGCGCATCCCCGAAATTAGGTAGGTAGTCTCTCCCGCGGGATGGGGTACGGGAGCAGGTCGAGAGGGCCTTCATTCGCGCGAGCGCTGGCGGCAGTCTCGATCACAGCCGCCGCCGTGATCGTCGTGCTGACCGCGGCTTCGCCGGCAAGCGCTGCGGCTCAGGCGACCGTCCGGGACGCCGGCGGTGCCGGCGGCCCGCTGCAGGCGACGATCCGCCGAGACGACCACGGCATCCCGAACATCATCGGCAGCGACTTCGCCGACATCGGCTTCGGCTACGGGTACGCGCTCGCCCAGGACAACATCTGCGAGCTCGCCGAGACCTATGTGACGGTGCGCGGGGAGCGCTCGCGCTACTCCGGCGACGGAGTCCAGGGGAGCTTCGGCCCGGACGGCAGCTACCTGCAGCGGGGCAACGGCTTCTCCGCCAACAACCTGAACTCCGACTTCTTCTACCAGCGGATCATCGACGACCACACGGTCGAGAAGCTGCTCGCGCAGCCGCCGCCGGACGGCCCAGTCGACCAGATCCGCCAGGGCGTCCGCGGCTACGTCGCCGGCTACAACAAGTACCTCGCGAAGACGGGCGTCGACAACCTGCCCGACCCCCGCTGCCGCGGCGCCGCCTGGGTGAAGCCGATCACCGAGATGGACGCCTACCGGCGCTTCTACCAGCTCGCTCTGCTCGCCTCGCAAACCGTCGCGATCGACGGCATCGCAGACGCGAAGACGCCGGGCGGAGCGTCGCTGCCTATCGACCCGAGCACGATCGCCCAGGGCCTGCAGGGCAGGCTCAAGCTGCCAATCGGCTCCAACGCGATCGCGCTCGGCTCGCAGGCGACATCGAACGGCAACGGGATGCTCCTCGGCAATCCGCACTTCCCGTGGGACGGACCCGAGCGCTTCTATCAGGCCCATCTGATGATCCCGGGCGAGGTGAACGTCTCGGGCGGGAGCCTCTACGGCGTGCCGCTGGTCCTGATCGGGCATACCGACAACCTCGCCTGGAGCCATACGGTCTCGACCGCTTACCGCTTTACGCCGTTCCAGGAGGTCGTCAACCCGGCCGACCCGACGCAGTACCTCTATGACGGGCAGTGGCGGGACATGAAGCAGCAGCAGGTCACCGTCCAGGTCAGGACGAGCGGCGGCCTGCAGTCCGAGACACGGACGCTGTACTCGACCAGCCATGGGCCGGTGCTGGACAACCTCGTCGGCATTCCCCTGCCCTGGACCCCCGCCACTGCGTTCACGATGGGGGACGCCAACGCCACCAACTTCCGTTACCTCAACCACTTCTTCTTCACCAACGAGGCGCAGAGCGTCGGCCAACTGGACAACATCGAGAAGACCTATGAGGGCATCCCCTGGGTCAACACCATCGCCGCGGACTCCTCCGGCAAGGCCTACTACGCGGACATCGGCGCGATCCCGAACGTCTCCAACCAGAAGGCGGCCCAGTGTGACTCTCCGGTCGGCGCCGCGACCTTCCAGCTGCTCGGCCTGCCGGTCCTGGATGGCTCGAGATCCTCGTGTGAGTGGGGCAACGATCCCGACGCCGTGGCACCGGGGATCTTTGGCCCCTCGCACCTGCCGTCGCTGATCCGCGACGACTTCGTGACCAACTCGAACGACAGCTACTGGTTGTCGAACCCCGAGCATCCGCTTGAGGGCTTCGCCCGGATCATCGGCGACGAGCGAACCCCGCGGACCCTGCGGACGAGGCTCGGCCTGCGCATCGTCCAGCAGCGGCTCGACGGCTCGGACGGCCTGCCCGGCGACCGCTTTACTCGCCAGGAACTCCAAGATGATGTTTTCAACGACAGGCAGTACGGCGGCGAGCTCTGGCGCGATCCGCTGGTGCAGCTCTGCCAGAGCGCTCCGGGCGGCTACCTGCTCGGCAGCTCGGGCCCCGTGGACGTCAGCGGCGCCTGCCCGGTCCTCGCCGCCTGGGACCTCCACGACAACCTGGACTCGAACGGCGCGATCCTCTTCCGCCGCTTCGCCACCCGCGCTCTCGCTTCACCCGGCGGACTCCCGATCAGCCTGCCGACCGGCGACCTGAGCGTTTTCTCGACCCCCTTCGACGCCAACGACCCGGTCAACACTCCGTCCGGGCTGAACATCGCGAGCCCCAAGGTCCAACAGGCGCTCGCCGATGCCGTCACCGATCTGCGGAGCGTCGGCATCCCGCTCGACGCTCCGCTGCGCGGCTATCAGTACGAGAAGCGCGGCAACGAGCGGATCCCGATCCACGGCGGGCCCGGCGATCCGAACGGCGACTTCAATGCGATCAACGTGAGCTGGTCGGCCGATCCAGCCGAGCCCGGCTATCCCAACGTCCCGCACGGCTCGAGCTTCGTGATGGTGACCAGCTTCAACGGCGGCTGTCCCGACAACCGCTCGATCTTGACCTACTCCGAGTCTGAGAACCCGAACTCGCCCTACTACGCGGACCAGACCCGCATGTTCTCCAAGAAGGAGTGGGTCGATCCACCGTTCTGCGCCGCGGAGGTAAACGGGAACCCGAGCCTCAGCACCGACGTCATCCAGGGCTGCCTGCCCGAGGGGTGTGGGTCGGGGACCGGCTCAGGGAACCCGGAAACCGGGACCCAGGGCGGAATCCTGGGCGCGCCACCCGTCACGGCGAAGCGGCGGAAGTGCCGGTCGAGGAAGAAGAAGGCCTCGGCCCAGAGCTCCCGCCGCTGCCACCGCAAGCGCAATCGCCGGTAGCCGCCACCTGCTCCGCCATACGGGTGGCGATAGCGTGCGCGAATGACCGCCGCGCCCGGCTCCCGAGACACTGACGTCATCGTCGTCGGCGCCGGCCTCGCCGGGCTGGTCGCGGCGCGTCAGCTCGTCGCCGCGCGGCGTGAGGTACTGGTCCTGGAGGCCCGCGACCGCGTTGGCGGCCGGACCGCCAACGCCTCGATCGGAGCGGGCAAGGTGGTCGAGATGGGGGGGCAGTGGGTCGGGCCGACTCAGGACCGGCTGCTCGCGCTGGCGGACGAGCTGCACATAGAGACCTTCCCGACCTACTACGAGGGCCGCAATCTTCTTGACCTGGGCGGCAAGCAGCGCCGCTACAAGGGGACGATTCCGCGCCTCGCGCCGCACGTGCTGTTCGACCTCGAGCGCGCCCGGCGAAAGCTCGGGAAGGCAGCTCGGCGGGTGCCCGCTGACGCGCCCTGGAAGGCGCGGAACGCCGTGGACCTCGACTCGCAGACCCTGGCGACATGGGTGCGCAAGGCGGCCCGCACCAAGAAGGCCCGCAGCCTCCTCGAGATAGCGACCGGGACGGTGATGGGGACCGGCACCGCCGAGCTCTCGCTGCTCTGGATGCTCTCGTACGTCAGCGCGGCGGGAGACTTCGACGCGTTGATCGACACCGAGGGCGGCGCTCAGCAGGACCGTTTCGTCGGCGGCTCTCAGCTGATCTCCCAGAGGCTGGCGGAGGAGCTCGGGGCCGGCGTCCAGCTTTCGGCGCCTGTGCGGCGCATCGCGCAGGACGGCGGCGGCCTCGTGGTCGACGCGGACGGCGTCAGCGCCAGGGCACAGCGGGTGATCGTCGCTGTGCCGCCCCCACTCGCGGCCCGGATCTCGTTCTCGCCGTCGCTCGGCGGGCGCCGCGATCAGCTGATGCAGCGGATGGCTCACGGGGCGCTCACCAAGTGCGCCGCCGTCTACCCCGAGCCCTTCTGGAGGGCGGAGGGCCTGACGGGCCAGGCGGTCACCGACCGAGGCCCCGTGTCGACGACCTTCGACAATTCCCCCCCGGATGGATCGCCCGGTGTGCTGCTCGGCTTCATCGCCGGCGCCGAGGCGATCCGCCACGCCCGGCGCTCCGAGGCGGAGCGCCGCCGGATCGTGCTGGACAACTTTGCTCGGCTCTTCGGGCCCGAGGCGGCGCAGCCCGGCATCTACCTCGAGACGGCCTGGGCCGAGGAGGAATGGAGCCGCGGCGGCCCCGTCTGCTCGTTCGCCCCGGGGGCGCTCGCCCAGTACGGCGAGGCGCTGCGCCGGCCGACCGGGCGGGTTCACTGGGCGGGTGCCGAGACCGCGACCGTCTGGTGCGGATACATGGACGGCGCGGTCCGCTCCGGGGAGCGAGCGGCCGAGGAGGTCCTCGATGCGGAAGGATGGCGTCTATGAGCGTGATGCCGTCTGTCGACGATCAGGTCGCCTTCGCGGGCGCGGCTCGCATCGCGGAGATGGTTCGCGACGGGAAGGTCTCCCCGAGCGAGCTGGTCGAGCTCTATCTGGGGCGGATCGCCGCCCTCGAGCCCAAGCTGAACGCCTACCGCGTGGTGCTCGCCGATGGTGCGCGCGCCGATGCGAAGCGGGCGGAGGAGCGGCTCGCGGCGGGGGACGATGCCCCACTGCTGGGGGTGCCCGTGGCGGTCAAGGACAACGTCGACTACGCCGGCGAGGTGACCACCGACGGCACCGCCGCCTACGGAGAGCCCGCTGCCGAGGACGGGCTCATCGTCCGCAGGCTGCGGGAGGCGGGGGCGACGATCATCGGCAAGACCAACCTGCCCGAGCTGGCGATCTACGGCTTCACCGAGAGCCCGACCTGGGGGGACACGCGCAACCCATGGGATCCATCGCGGACCTGCGGGGGCTCGAGCGGTGGGAGCGGGGCCGCAACCGCCGCCGGCCTGTGCGCGATCGCCCACGCGACGGATGGTGCCGGCTCCATACGCTATCCGGCCGCCAACTGCGGCCTCTTCGGACTGAAGCCACAGCGCAACCGCATCTCGCTCTGGCCGGACCGCGAGCATTGGTACGGCCTCTCGGTTGCGGGCTGCGTCAGCCGGACCGTCATGGACACCGCCCTGTACCTCGACGCGATCGCCGGTCCCGAGAAGGGCGACTTCGAGGCGCCTCCTCCGTTCGATCGGCCGCTCGTCGAGGCAGCGAGAACGCCGCCACGCAAGCTGCGGATCGCCTGCACCACCAAGACGATTGCGCCGGGGGTGCCAAAGGCCGACGAGGTGATCGCGGCCTACCAGGAGACGGTCGACCTGCTCCGGAGCCTCGGTCACGAGGTGACCGAGGCCTCGCCGAGCTACGGGCGTCTCAGGACCGACTTCTATCCCCTCTACTTCCGGGGAATCCGCGACGAGGCGCTGACGCTGCCACACCCCGAGCGGCTCTCGCATCAGACACAGGGTTTCGTCCGCCTGGGGCGCTTGTTCAGCGACCGCCGGCTGGCGAAGGTCCGCGACCGGATGCCCGCCGTCGCCGCGGGGATCCTCGAGCTCTGGCGCGACTATGACCTGCTGATCACGCCGGCCACCGCACAGCTCCCCGTCGAGATCGGCCGCTGGCGCGGCAAGGGCGCTCTGCAGACGATCTATGGGATGAGCAACGTCTATCCGTACGGCGCCGCCTGGAACTACACGGGCCAGCCGGCCGCGACGATCCCGTCCGGGTTCACCGATGGAGGCCTGCCCCGCTCCGTGATGCTCGCCGCCCGCCCGAACGACGACGCGACGCTGATCTCGGTCGCCGCCCAGCTCGAGGCCGAGCGGCCCTGGGCCGAGCGGCGCCCGCCTCTCTAGGCGACGCCGACCGGGGTGCCGATCTCGATCTGCTGGCTCTCCGCGGCCATCCCCACGGCGCCGTCCGCACCTCCGAGCTCGGCCCAGCGCTCTCTTGCGGTCTCCTGGAAGCGATCGAGGAAGTCATCGGAATGCAGGGGGTCGTGGTGGAACATCAGGAGCCGCTGCGCGTCGACCCTGCGGGCGAAGGTGAGCGCGTCGCTGAGGCGCGAGTGGCCCCAGCCGACGTGCTCGGGGTACTCCTCGTCGGTGTACTGGCAGTCGTGGATCAGCAGGTCCGCATCGCGGGCCAGGTCGTATCCCGAGATCCACTCCGGCTCGAGCGATTCCAGCGGAGCGCCCAGGCCGGGCTCGTGGTCCGAGATGTAGGTGAGCGTGGTCGGGCCGTCGGTGATCCGGTAGCCGAGCGTGGGCCCTCGGTGGGTGACCGCCTCGGCGTGGATCTTTGCGGGGCCGATCTCCCATTCGCTGGGCGGCGTGTCGCGGAAGTTCACCTCGCAGGGGAGCTCGCGGACCTCGACGGGGGAGAGGGGGGCCGAGATGTAGCGCGAGATCCGCTCCTCGAGCGAGGCCTCAGGCGACGACGGCCCCCAGATCGTGATCTTGGACTCCGACCGGAAGCAGGGCGCAAAGAACATCAGGCCCTGGATGTGGTCCAGGTGCAGGTGGGTGAGGAGGATGTTGATCTTCGGGAGCCGCTTGGCGATCCCGACGCCGAGGCTGCGGATGCCGGTGCCGGCGTCGATGATCAGCGTGGAGCCGTCCGAGAGCTCGAGCTCGACGCAGGAGGTGTTGCCGCCGTAGCGATTCATCTCGGGCCCCGGGGCCGGGACCGAACCGCGCGCACCCCACACCTTGAGCTTCATCGAACCCTCACCATCTGCCTACTCCTCTCTCCTGCCCAGCCTATAGCGGACTAACCCGGCCCGCGTGTGTTGTTGGTCCGCGTCCAGAAGAAGATCATCGCCCCCTCCTGACCTCCGTCGGTGACGATCGGCAGTGCGGTGGATTCGATCTCGTAGTCGTCACCCGCCATCGAGTGCACCGTGAAGGCTCCGTGCGCGGGGCGGCCCTGGCGGAGGGCCTTGGTGGTGGGGAGCTCCTCGATCGGGATCGGGCTCCCGTCATCGCCGAACGGCCCAATCGCATGACTCCACTCGTCGGCGGGCATCCGCCCCGATTCCTCGAAGGAGATGCCGAGCAGGGCCCCGGCCGCCTCGTTGTAGAAGATCAGCGCACCGCTCTCGTCGACCAGGAACGCGGGCGTGGAGAGGCTCGTCAGGAGGTTGCGGGCCAGGATGAGCTCGAGCGGCTTCTGATGCATTCGCAACTAAGTCTCCCGTATGCTCGCGCCGCGATGCGCCACAGGGCTTGCGGGGTAGGGACATCGACGGCGGCGATTCTGCTGATCGCCCTGTTCGTATGGGCGGACACGGCGATGGCCCAGACCGTGGGACTTCCCGTGGTGCCGATCGTCGGCGCTCCGAACGGCTCGTCGGCGGCGCCCTTCGAGGGCTCGTCGGCCACCGCGAACCCGGTCGATGGCGGGCCGGCGCCACCGCGGAACCCGTTCATGGCGCCCAATCCGCGCAACAACATCCACGACGACCCGTACATGAGCGACACCTACCGCCTCGCGGGCCCTCTGGGAGATGGGCCGGAGGTCTCGACCCTGTTCTCGCGGGAGTGCGGGTCGGTCACCTTCGACTCCGCGGGGCGCATCGTCACCGTCTGCGTCGGCCTCGACCGGCCGGTGCTCGCGCTGCTCGATCCGCACAGCCTGCGGACCCTTGCGGCCATGCCACTGCCCCTCCGGAATCCCGCCTCCGCCGGCGGCGCCTTCACCGACTTCTCGGGTGGCGGCTACTTCTACCTCGACGACCACGACCGGGTGGTGGTGTCGACCAACGACCACCACATCCTCGTGGTCTCGATAACCAACGGGCCGGGCTTCGCAGTCAGCCGCGACTATGACCTGAGCGCCCACCTGGCCGCGGACGAGGGGATCGTCTCGGCGCTGCCCGACTGGTCCGGCCGGATCTGGTTCGTGAGCCGTCACGGCGAGGTCGGCACGATCGACCCGAAGGACGGCACGGTGCGCACGATGCGGCTCGGGGGCGAGGGGATCTCGAACTCCTTCGCGGTGGATGAGACCGGCGGCGTCTTCGTGGTCTCGGACAAGGCCCTGTACCGCTTCGACGCCAACTCGAACGGCGGTCCCGAGGTCAGCTGGAGGGTGGTCTATCCGAACTCCGCGATCCACAAGCCGGGCCAGAGCGACGCCGGCTCGGGGACCACGCCGACACTGATGGGGAAGAGCTGGGTGGCGATCACCGACAACGCCGACCCGATGCACGTCGTCGTCTACCGGCGAGCGATCAGGCTGCGTGGCCGGAAGCGCGCCAAGAAGCGCGCCGCCAAGGCGAAGGCCCGGCTGGTCTGCGCCGCGCCCGTGTTCGCGCCCGGAGCCGGCTCCACCGACAACTCGCTGATCGGGACGAACAGGTCGCTGATCGCCGAGAACAACTACGGCTACACGATCAGCGCCACCAACCTGGGCGGGACGATCAGCTCGCCCGGGCTCACCCGGATTGACGTCGTCAGGAAGAAGCGGGGCAGGAAGGGCAAGAGGCACCGGCGGAAGGCCGGCTTCCGCTGCCGGACCGCCTGGACGAGCGACGAGCGCGCTCCGTCTGTGGTTCCCAAGCTCTCGCTCGCCAACGGGCTCGTCTACACCTACACCAAGCCACCGCGCACCGATGGGCTGGACGCCTGGTACCTGACCGCGCTCGATTTCCGGAGCGGTCGCACGGTCTATCGGCGCCTGGCCGGCACCGGCTTCGGCTTCAACAACAACTACGCGCCCGTCACGCTCGGGCCCGACGGCACCGCTTACGTGGGCGTGCTCGGCGGGCTGGTCGAGCTTCCCTGAGCGGGAAAATAAAAGGGCCCGGCGACTCATCCCTCGCCGCCGGGCCCGGATTTCCGGATCTCAGAGGTAGATCCGGAAGCTCGTGGGACGGATCGTCACTTGACGGTGATCTCTCCGGTCATCCCCATCTGCTTGTGGCTGTCGATCGGGCAGTAGAAGTCGTACTTCCCGGGCGCCAGATTCACGGCCAGCGTTCCGTCGCTGCCGGGTGAGACGGAGCCCTCGAGCTCCTTGTCCTGACCGTTGACGTCCTCGATCTCCAGAGAGTGCGTCACCTGGCCGTCGTTCTTCAGGTTGAAGGTGACGTTCCCGGACTTCACAGTCGGCTCCGAGGGGTCGAACTTGAAATCGGTGGCGGTCAGATCAACCGTGCCGCCGGCCCCCGTCGCGCCGCCGCCACTGGTTGACGCCTGAGTCGCCGCGTTGCTGGTGCTGTTGTCGTCGCTGCTGCCGCCGCAGCCCACCATCGGCACCGCGACCGCGGCCCCGATCGCGAACAGCGCCGCGAATCGTCTGGTCGAGAGCATCCGCACCTCCACTGCGTTCGTAGGGATGGACAGCAGGCGTCGCGGCCTGCCTAAGCTCCTACGCGCTCGGTCTCGCACGGGATTGACCCTTGATCTACGACCTGATCGCCACGCTCATGCGACCCGTCGCCTGGTGGGGGCGCCTGCGCACGGACGGGCTCGAGGCCGTGCCTGAGCGCGGGCCCCTGCTGGTTGTGCCCAACCACGACAGCCAGTGGGATCCCGTGCTGGTGGGCCTGGCGCTCCGGCCACGCAGGCGGCTGCGGTTCCTCGCCCGCGCGAGCCTCTGGCGCATCCCGGGCCTGGGACCGCTGCTCTACGCGATGGGACAGATCCCGGTCAGGCGTGGCGCGGGCGACGCCGCGGCGCTCGAGCACGCCGTGGACGCATTGCGCTCAGGCGAGGCTGTTTGCGTGTTCCCTGAGGGCGGTCTCTCCTGGGGAGAGGCGCTGCGGGCGCGGAGCGGCGTCGGCCGCCTCGCTCAGGCGTGCCCAGGCGTCAGCGTGGTGCTCTGCACGGTGGAGGGAACGACCGCGTACGCACGCTTCCCTCGTCGCCCGAGCGTGCGTGTGAGCTTTTTTCGCCCAGGGAACGGCGAGCCTCGGCCGGATGAAGCGCCGGCCGAGGTCGCGACACGCCTGCTTGCTGAGATCAGGGCACGCGTCCCGCCAACCCCGGCGGGCCGCCGAGCACGCGTGGGCGGTCCCCCACGCGTACGCAGAGCCAGAGCTAGGTGAGCTTGCCGATCTTGAAGATCTTGGTCCCGCAGTCTGGGCACGTGCCCTGAATAGCCGGGCGACCGTTCTTCATCGTGACCTGCTGCGGATCCTTGATCTCGACCTTCTTGCGTTCCTTGACGCAATAGCCCTCAGGCATCGAGGACCTCCTTTCGAGCCGATTCCGCGGGCCACGCTAGAGCACCTTTCGGACGTGCGTGGCGGGCGCGTTGCAACTTAGTGCCGAATGACACTAACTACGGGTTCTTACCCGTGCCGCCCGGCGCGGTGGTCGTGGTCGGCGTCAGCACCGTGCCCGGTGCCGCGCCCTTCCCGAGCGCGCCCGACGTCGCCTGGCTCTGCAGCGTCGTGATGCTGGCCGCGTTCTGCGCCGCCTGCTTCTGGAGCGTGGAGATTGTCGACTGGAGCTGGGCGACCGAGGTGTTCAGCGCGTTCTGGGTGTCCTTCGAGTTCTTCGTGGCCGCCGCCTGCAGCGCATCGACCTTCTTCGTGAGGGCATCGACGTCGCTCTTGGTGGCGCTGTCGGATTTGGTCGTGAGTCCGAAGTAGAGAGCCGCGCCTGCGGCGAGGATCGCGATCAGGAGCCCCGCCGCGCCGAAATAGGTCATCCGCCCCTGCTTGCGCTCGATCTCGGCCATCCAGCCCTGCAGGCCCTCCATGCGCTCCTGCAGGTTGGGTTCGGGGCTCTTTGCCTTGGCCTCTGACGCCTTGGCTTCGTCGCCGGCCTGGGGCTGCGGCTTCGTCTTGGTCGCCATGGATGCCTTGCCACGCGGGCGCCCGGCGCTGTCGGAGCGACCGGGCAGAGTGACCTTCGGCATGCGGATTCGAGGCATCAGGTCTGCCATCGCCACGGATCCTAGCCCGCCCTCGGGAGCCACGGCCCCGTACCATCCCGTGATTCGAGGGTGCTCCGTAGGCGAAGCCGAGGAGCAACCCGTTTATCGCGAAGCCGTCATTTACCCCGACAAGGAGACCTACTGATGCCCGAAGCAGTGATCGTCGACACCATCCGCACGCCCATCGGCAGGGCCTTCAAGGGCTCTCTCGCCCAGCTTCGCCCCGACGAGATGGGCGCCTACGTGATCGATCAGCTGCTCGAGCGGAATCCCGCTGTGGACCCTGCATCCGTAGAAGATGTGTTTTGCGGCTGCGGCATGCCTCAGGGCCTGCAGGCCTTCAACATCGCCCGGATCATGGTGCTGCTCTCGGAAAAGCTTCCCGAGACGGTCAACGGCGTGACCATGTCCCGCTACTGCGCCTCCAGCCTCGACTCGATCAGGCACGCGGCGAACGCCGTCCGAGCGGGGCAGGGAGACACCTACATCGCCGCCGGCGTCGAGTGGGTGAGCCGCTACAACGAGCGCACCGAGCCTGCCGGCGCCGCCGACCAGAACGAGAAGCTCCAGGGGAAGGACGGCACCCCCAATGCCTACATCGACATGGGGATCACGGCCGTCAACGTGGCCAAGCGCTACGAGGTGAGCCGCGCCGACATGGACAAGTACGCCCAGCGCTCGCAGGAGCTGGCCGTGCAGTCACAGGAGGACGGCTTCTTCGACCGTGAGATCGTGCCCGTCAAGCTGCCCGACGGCGCCGAGGTGGCCAAGGACGACGGCCCGCGCGCCAGCTCGACCCTCGAGAAGCTCTCCGAGCTCCCCGAGGCCTTCGAGGGCGGAGGAGGAGTCACAGCCGGCAACTCATGCCCGCTCAACGACGGCGCTGCGGCCGTGCTGGTGATGTCCGAGGACCGCGCCAAGGAGCTCGGCCTGAAGCCGAGGGCGAAGCTGCTGACCGCCGCCACGCACGGGAACGAGCCCGAGTACATGGGCGTGGCCCCGATCGGCGCGATCAAGAAGGTCCTCGATCGCCAGGGGATGAAGATCGACGACGTCGACGTCGTCGAGCTCAACGAGGCGTTCGCCGCTCAGGTGATTCCGATCATGGCCGAGTGCAACATCCCGCTGGAGAAGATGAACACGCATGGCGGGGCGATCGCGCTGGGCCACCCGTTCGGCATGACCGGCGCCCGGATCATGGGCACCCTGCTCAACGTGATGGAGACGGACGACCACGCGGTCGGACTCGAGACCATGTGCGTCGCAGGCGGGCAGGGCGAGGCGCAGCTGGTCGAGCGTCTCAACTAGCTGGACGGCGCGAAATAGGGTGCCGCTCCCATGGAGCTGGTACCAACAACGATCAGCGTCGGGTACGCCGCCGGCCTGAACGCCTACGGCACGGTCTTCATGCTCGGCCTGCTGGGTCGCGCCGGGTTCGGTCAGGTGCCGCACGAGCTGACGACGGGCCCGATCCTGATCGCGGCCGGGGTGATGTTCGCGATCGAGTTCATCACCGACAAGGTGCCGTTGCTCGACAGCACCTGGGACATCCTGCACACGGCGATCCGCCCGGCGATCGGCAGCCTGCTGGGAATCTCATTCGCAGACCTGGACAAGGTCACCGGGCCCGAGACGGTCGCGGCAGGGGGAGCCGGGGGCGCGACCGCTCTGGTCGCGCATGGGCTCAAGGCGGGGATCCGGCTGGGCATCAATACGTCGCCCGAGCCGATCTCGAACATCGTCGCGAGCCTCACCGAGGACGCGCTGATGGCGGGCGTGGTGGCTCTGACCCTCAAGGAGCCACTGATCGCACTGGCCGTCGTCCTCGTCCTGCTGGCGATCGGGATCAGCCTGGTCCTCTTCCTTCGCAAGCGGATCAAGCGGGCGCTCGAGCGACGCAGGGAGCGGCGGGCGGCGCGTGGTCCCTAGACCCTGAGTCCCTCCAGCAGCTGCATCAGCGCCTGTTCGACCTCGGCGCGGGCCTTCCGCGGGCGTTCGGCGTGGGCGATCACGAACGCTGCCTCGGAGAGGGCCGCGACGAAGAGGTGGGCCATCGGCTCGACGGCAATGGGGCGGAGGACGCCGGCCGCGACCGCCCCCTCGAGGGCGGCGCGAGTCAGGCCGAGGCCGTGGCGATTGTCGATCTCGCGCCATTCCTTCCAACCGAGGACGGCGGGGGCGTCGGTCAGCGAGATCTGCTTTACGGCGGGTTCCTCGCAGGCATCGAGGAAGGACCGCATCCCGGTGGTGATCAGCTCCCAGGGATCGTCCGCGCCGCCCATCGTGGCCCCGATCCGCTCCATCAGATCCGCCTCGACCCGCTCGAAGACGGCCCGGAAGAGATCGCGCTTGTCCTCGAAGTGGTGGTAGAGCGCCCCCCGGGTGACCTTGGCGCGGGCGACGATCTCCTCGGTGCCCACCTCGGCGTATCCCCTCTCGGTGAAGAGCTCGAGCGCGGCGTCGATCAGAGCTTCGCGGGTCGCCCTGGCCTCCGCCTCACGGCGGCCGGGCGGTTCTGTGGTCCGGGACGCGGTTGACATACAGCCTGTAGGTTAAGCGTAGGTTCGGCCGCAGTCATGTACCGTCGCCCCGGATGCCCCCAGAGCGCTTCATCCCGCTCCTGGAGGCGGCCAGGGAGGGGAGCGAGGCCGCCTGGCAGGAGCTCTACAACGACCTCGCCCCGGTCGTGCTCGGTTACCTGCGCGCCAATGGCGCGCCCGATCCGGAGGACGTGCTCAGCGAGGCCTTCCTCCAGGTCGCACGCGACATCGCCAGGTTCGAGGGCGACGAACGCGGTTTTCGCTCCTGGGTCTTCACGATCGCCCACCATCGCCTGATCGACGCGCGCCGCCACTCGGCTCGTCGTCCGGTCGAGCTCTCGGCCGAGCCGCCCGAGCCCACCGGCAGGGCGGACGACGCGGCCGATGAGGCGCTCGCCCGGATCGGCGTGGAGGAGGTCCAGCGCGTTCTGGCCTCGCTCTCGGAGGACCAGCGGGCGGTCCTGCTGCTGCGGGTGATCGGCGACATGAGCATCGAGGACGTGGCGAAGGCGGTGGGGAAGCGCCCGGGCGCGGTCAAGGCCCTGCAGCGGCGCGGCCTGGCGGCGGTCAAGAAGACACTTGCCCAAAGAGGGGTAACCCTGTGAGCGAGAACGGCGCTTATGAAGGTGAGATGAACGAGGTCGCCCTATTCCAGAGCGCGCTGCGCGTGGCAGTGCGGGCCAAGCCCAATCCGAGCATCGGCACGACGCTCGTGCCCAGGCTCGCCGAACTGGCCCGTGCCTCGACGATCGAGGAGGACGCTCGCCCCGTCAGGCAGCGGCCCCGCTCTCGCCGCGCGTTGGTAGCCAGGGTCGGGATCGCCATCGCGCTGATCCCGCTGGTGCTTGCGGGGCTGGCCTTCGCCGGAGTGACCGTTCCCTCGCCGGCGCGGTCGGCCTTCGAGGACGTCGGGATCACCCTGCCGAACCAGCCCGCGTCCGGCCACCACGGGACGACCGCCGGACCGAGTTCGGGGGAGAAGAGCAAGGGCAGCCAGGAGACCACGACCAGCCGATCCGAGAGCAAGGGCAACTCTGCGGCCGCTCATCAGCACGCCCTCGAGCAGCAGCAGAAGGCGCAGGGCAAGGCGGTTGGGCACAGCAAGGGCAACGGGGTCGGTCTCCACGGCGCAACGCCCCCAGGGCAGGCCAAGAGCAAGGAGCCGGCCCCCCCTTCTCAGTCCAACGCCGGGGGCAACTCGGCGACGCATACGACCACCCACACGGTTCCCGAGCACACAACCCCGACAACCCCCGGCGGCGGTAGCGGCAATGGCAACGGGCAGTCGAAGTAGCCATTAACTAGGCTGCCTCCTCCAGGGATGGAGGAGAAGATCTCGAGGAGGGTTTGCATTCGCGCGGCGGTCGCGCTGGCCGGGGCGATGGTTGCGCTGACCGTCCTCGCCGCCCCGGCGCCGGCGCGGGAGCGAGTGATCACCGTCGACACGGCCGCGGAGCCGGGGCCCGCACAGTTCAACCACGTCACGGTGCACCAGTTCGGGCCCGCTTCGGGCAAGCGCGTCCTCGTGCTGATGCCCGGCACCCAGGGCGGAGCGGGGGATTTCACCCTGGACGCGCGAAATCTGGTGAAGCGCGTCCCCGGTCTTCAGGTGTGGGCGATCGACCGCCGCACCCAGGCGCTCGAGGACACCTCCACCTTCGCAGCGGCGCTGCGCGGTGAGATCCCCCCGCAGCAGGCGTTCGACTACTACCTCAGCGGCGGCGGGTTCCACTTCCGCGGCGCCAACCAAGACCCCTACGCGCGAGAGTGGGGGATGGCGGTGGCGCTCAAGGACGCCCGCGCGGTCGTCAAGCTCGCCCGCAACCACGGCCGACGCCATGTGGTTCTCGGAGGCCACTCGCTCGGAGCCTCCCTGACGGTGGCCTACGCAGCTTGGGACTTCAACGGGCGACCCGGCTACAAGGATCTGGACGGTCTCGTCCTGATCGACGGCGGCCTCCTGGGGAGCTTTGACGCGTACGACCTGGCGCAGGCGCAGAAGGCGGTGGCGGATCTGCAGACGTCCGACCCGTTCCTGGATCTGCTCGGAGTCGGATTGCCGGAGGCGGCGGGGCTCTTCGCAGAGGTCGGCGGCCTCTACGCCGAGCGGGCGCCGACGGAGCCGGCGACGACTCTGCAGAGCTATCCGCTCCTCCCGGCCCAGTTCAATCCCCCCTTCCCGGTCACCAACCGGGCGCTGCTCGGCTACGCATTCGATCGCGACAGCTCCCCGGCGGATCTCGGCCTGCTGCACATCAACGGAGGCGCCCTCGCCCCGAGCGGCAACCCGCGCGACTGGGCGGACGGCGGTGTGACGCCGGTCAGCCGCCTGGCCGAGACCTTCGGCCAGGAGCCCAGCAACGCGGTCGAGTGGTACTTCCCAACGCGGCTCACCATCGACACGAACGGCGCGGACCAGATGAGGCAGAACGACGTCGCCAACTTCCTCGGCCTGCGGCTCTCCCACACCAAGCAGGTGGACCTGCCCCTCTACGCGATCGCGACCGACCTAGCCGGGGCGCATGTCCTGGACGGCGCCCGCAACTTCATCAGGCGATCGAGGACCACTCGGAAGGAGGCGATGTTGGTCAACCGCAATCCTTTGATGAGCCACCTCGACCCGCTGGTCGCCGCGCCGAAGACCAACGCGTTCCTGAAGACGATCGTGCCGTTCCTGGACGACAAGGTCTTCGGCTCGAAGCCGAAGCGCTAGAGCTCAGTCTTCGAACAGCGCGTAGCCGTAGGAGCCGCGCTTGTAGGCGAGCTTCGCGATCGCGGACATCCGCTCGTCGTCGTTCGACTCGATCTGGTCGAAGCGGCTCTCGACCCTCGAGGCCGCTCGCTGGCAGAAGGTGTCGGCGATGAAGCGCTCCTGTCCCGACGGCTCGACGCCCTGGTCGTCAAAGACCTGGCTGACGCGGGAGAGGAGCGCCACCTGGGCATAGATGTCGGCGATGTTGTCGGCCAGGCGCTTCTGCTGGAACTGCCGCTCGATCACGTCGCCCTTGTGCTCTCGCAGGAGGCTCTCGGTGATGCCGGCAAGCCGCTTGACCTGGTCGGAGACGGCGTCAGCGTGGCCCGAGAGCTCTTCGTGGGCCATGGTGATCTTGTCCGGGCGGACCTCCCGCTGGATCCGGTCGCTCGCGTATTCGACCAGCACCCCGATCGAGCGGATCGGATCGCTCAACTCGATCTCCGAGAGGCCCTCCAGCTTCTCTCCGACCGGCTTGAAGCCGCCGAGCGCGACGAACGCCCGAAGCACGTCGTTGGCGCCCTCGAAGATTGGATAGATGCGGGTGTCGCGCAGGACCTTCTCGTAGGGGCGGTCGCGCATGTAGCCCTCGCCGCCCGCCAGCTGCAGGGCGCGGTTGGCGGCGTACCAGAGGAATTCGGTCCCCGAGACCTTGCAGACCGCGGACTCGAGCGAGTAATCGGGGACCCCGGCGTCCGCCAGACCGCAGGTCAGATAGCACATGGACTCCAGCCCGAAGAGGTGGGAGACCATCCAGCCGATCTTGTCCTGGACCAGCTCGAAGTCGGCCAGGGGGCGGCCGAACTGGCGCCGCTCTTTGACGTGGTCGATCGCCAGGTCGAGCAGCTTCTTGGCGCCGCCCACTGAGCCGGTGCCGAGCCCGATGCGGCCGTTGTTGAGGATCTGCATCGCGACCCGAAAGCCCTGCCCCGGCTCGCCGAGCACGTTCTCCGCCGGGACGCGGACGTCCCTGAAGTGGAGGCGGCGAAGGTCGTTGGCCCGGAGCCCCATCGTGTCGTAGCGGTCGCCGACCTCGAGCCCCTTCATCCCCTTCTCCAGGATCAGGGCGATGTGGCGGTCCTCGCCCCCGATCTCGGCGCGGGCGAAGGTGGTGATCACGTCGGCGCGGGACCCGTTGCCGATGTAGCGCTTCTCCCCGTTCAGCAGCCAGGATCCGTCGGACTGCTGGACGGCGCGGGAACGGACGTGGTAGGCGTCGGAACCGGCATCAGGTTCGGTCAGCGCGAACGCGGCGAGCTTCCTGCCGGTGGCGAGGTCAGGGAGCCAACGCTCCTTCTGCTCATCCGTGCCGAAGAGCGAGATGCCCTTGAAGCCGATCGACTGGTGGACACCGAGCACGATCGCGAGGGTTGCGTCGATCTGGCCGACGGTCTCGAAGACCCGCGCGTAGCCGGTCTGCGAGAGGCCCTGTCCGCCGTAGCGCTCATCGACATAAAGGCCGAGAGCGCCGATCTCTCCGAGGTCGCGCAGCACCTCGTCCGGAATCCAGCGCTCCTCCTCGGCCTTCCTGGCGTCGTAGTGCTCGGCGCAGTACTCGCGGATGCGGGTGTTGAGGGACCGGACCCGGTCCTGCTCCTCCGGGTCGGTGGCCGGCCAGGGGAAGACGAGCTCCTCGTGGATCTCTCCGAGGAACAGCGATTTCGCGAACGACGAGACGCCCTCCTGCGCCTCGTTCTGCCGCGGAGTCGCCTCGCGAACCGCCATGGGGAGTGAGCCTACCTAGGGGGCGAGGGCCCAAACCGCGAAGAGCGAGCTGCAGATCGCCAGCACGCTGCCGAACAGCCAGAGGACCTGCCTCACCCGCTGCCGCTCGTGCGCCCAGAGGGCGAGGGCGATCCAGAGCGGGAAGATCACGAACTCGAACCGGGGCAGGGACATCAGCGGGAAGCCCCCGGCGGGTACGGACAGCGGCAGGGCGAGGCCACAGACGGCGTAGGCGGTGTACGCCGGATCGAGCCTGCGGCTCACCTCTCCGCAGAGCCAGATGCCACCGGCGAGGAAGCAGAACATCGCGATATCGCGGATGTCGATGAGCTGGGTCGGCACCCCGTGTGCGATGGCGGCCGGCGGCCGGGCCAGCCCGGGGATGATCAGCTCCCCCAGGCCACGGACGGCGCTCCACAGCCCGAGCGCGAGCCCGCCGAGCGGGACGAAGCTGCGGTGCCAGGCGGCCTGTGCGGAGAAGACCGAGGTCGGATCCCCGGTCGAGAGGCCGAGGTAGAGCACGTAGGCGGCCAGCCCGGCCGGGACGCCGAGCAGCAACCAGAGGACCTCCGCTCGGGGTCTATAGCGCGGCCAGAGCCCGCGGACGAGATCTCGCGCCGGCTGGTCGAGCCTGGGCCCGTACAGGTAGATGATCAGCAGAGGGACGACGACGATCACCCCGCCGCTTCGGGTGGCGGCCGCCACGGCCCCCAGCACGCCGGCGAGAGGCCACCGGCCCAGCCTGGCGGCGTAGATGGCGCCGACCGAGACCAGCAGGAAGAGCGACTCGGAGTAGACGGCGGAGATCACCAGCGCTCCCGGGAACCAGGCCGCCAGCCAGACGACGGTCCGGGCCCGTTCGACGCCGAAGTCGAGCGTGACCAGGCGATGCAGGAGGTAGAGCCCGCCAAGACCGCAGCCGGATGAGATCAGGATGCCCGCGACCAGCGGCGACCCGAGCAGCTCACCGCCGACCCGGACGAGCCCAGGGAACGCCGGGAAGAAGGCGGCCCTGCCGCCCACCTCGTACCCATGCTGCGCGATCGCGAGGTACCACGCCGCGTCGAAGCGGGCGGCCGGAGCGACCAGCAGGTTCGCGAAGGAATCGGTGTACGGCAGCGTCGTGTAGAGCGGATCGAGCCGCGCCGAAATCTCCGAGGCCCAGCCGAAGATGAGAACAGCGGCCATCCCGGCAGCCCAGACGATCGCGCGCGAGGACCAGAAGGCGGCCCAGGCGTCGCGCGCGGCGGCTCGCCGCTCGGCGCTCAGGCCGGGAAGAGCAAGGGACTCCGCGGTCTCGACGTTCGAGTGGCTCATGGGGATTCGCCGTCGCTACTACGCTGCGCCCGCATGCGAAGCCGGGCAATCCTCGCAATTCTTCTCGTCGCAATTGTTAACGCGGCGGGGTGCGGTGGTTCGGATCACAAGACGGTGAATCCCGAGGCGATGCTCGACTCGGCTGTCGCCCATCCGGTGAGGAGCGCCCAGACCGACACCGACCTGCGCCTGCGGGTGCGGGGGGTGCCGCAGCTCTCGGGACCGCTGCGGCTCCGGCTCTGGGGCCCGTACGTGAGCGGCGGGGGAGAGAGCATCCCCAGGTTCGACTGGAGGATGGGCGCGAGCGCGCTCGGGTTCCCGGTGGGCGGACGAATCGTCTCCACCGGCACCGACGCCTATCTGAGCATCTACGGGGACAACTACGAGGTGGGCACTGATGCGGTCGCCGCAGCAAACGAGCGGGTCGCCGAGGCACCCAGCATTCACCCGCGCTCGTGGTTCGGCCGCGCCCGCGTCGACGGCCAGGGCCACGAGGGCGGGGAGGACTGCGAGCGGATCTCCGCTCCCCTGCGGGGCGAGGCTATGGCGCGGGATATCGCCCCGCTGGCGAGCGCCCTGGGGCTGTCGGAGGCCCCATCGGCGGCGGGAAGGGCGAGCGCCTGCGTCGGCTATGACGATCGCGTCCTCCACGAGCTCGAGGTCGGTGCCGTGCTGGGAATCCCGCCGCTCGACGCCTCCGAGCTGGGTGGAGCCACCTCCATCGCCCTCGACCTCGACGTCGTCATCAGCGACGTTGGGGAGCCCCAGCACATCCCGAATCCGCGCGGCGGCGGCTACCGGCCGATTCGCGATCTCGCCATCACGCTCAACGACCTTGGCGTCCCAATCCCCTTAGGCTGAGCATATGGAGTCCAGTGGGAGGAGCCCCGAGGAACGTCGAGCCGCCGCGGACGCCCGGGCGAAAGCGCGCTCAGGCGAGCCGCTGGACATCGGGGATGAGGAACTGCTCGGTGGGTCCGGTCCCCGTGGTGCCGAGGGCCCGATGTCCCGCCACTACGGCGGGCCCGATCTCTACATGCGTCGCAGGCTGATCGCCGGCGCCGCGGTGATCGTCCTGATCGTCCTGATCTTCCTGCTGGTCGGCGGCTGTTGATGCGACGGCGGTGTTTGTGGCCGCCGTTCATGTTTCTATTTCGTCGGCGATCAGCCTGGCAAGTGCAAGGGATGACGTCGCGGCGGGGGAGGGGGCGTTGCGGATGTGCAGCGCGCGCTCGGTCCGGTGCACGACGAAATCGTCCACCAGCCTGCCGTCGCGGTCGAGCGCCTGGGCGCGGATCCCGGATGGGCCGGGCAGCACATCGCCGGCGGTGAGCTCGGGGACGAAGCGGCGTAGGTCCGAGACGAAGGCGCGCCTGCTGGCGGCGTGGCGGATCTCCGTCAACCCCGTTCTCCAGAATCGACCCGCAAGCCGCCAGGTGCCGGGCCAGGAGAGGTTCGAACCGAGGTCGCGGGCGCGCAGGCGCGAGATCCGGTAGGCGTCGCGGGAGCCGACCATCAGCGCCGAAGGGCCAAGCAGGACCTCGCCGTCGATCGTGCGGGTCAGGTGGCCGCCGAGGAACGGGAGGTCCGGATCGGGAACCGGATAGATCATGGAACGCACCAGCCCGCGCCGCTCGGGGCGCAGCCGCAGGTACCCGCCCCGGAACGGGACGATCCGCGGCTCCGCGGGCGCACCGGCTGCCACAGCCAGGCGGTCCGACCACGCTCCGGCACACGTGATCACGAAACCCGCCTCCGTGCTCCCACGCTCGTGCTCCACACCGATGCTCCGGCCACCGGGGACGAGGCGCTTCACGCCGCAGCCGGTGGCGACGATTCCGCCGCCGGCTTTGACGTCCGCGGCGTAGGAGGCCGCGACCTGCCCGAAGTCGACGACCCCCGTCTCCGGCGAATGCAGCGCGGCGACCCCGCGCGCGTGCGGCTCGATCTCGCTGATTCCATCCGCGTCGATCCGCCTCAGCCCGGGAACCTGGTTCTCCCTGCCGCGGCGCTCGAGCTCTTCGAGGCGCGGCAACTCCGAGCCGCCGGCGGCGACGATCAGCTTGCCGCTCTTGCGCGCCTCGATCCCGCGCTCCTCGCAGTAGGCATAGAGGAGCCTGGCGCCCTCCACGCAGAGCCGCGCCTTCAGCGATCCGGGCTCGTAGTAGATGCCGGCGTGGACCACCCCGCTCGAGTGAGAGGTCTGATGGGCTGCGAGCCGGTCCTCGCGCTCGAGCAGGCAGAGATCCGAGTCGGGTTGACGGGCGAGCAGCTCGCGCGCGACCGCCAGCCCGAGGATGCCGCCGCCGATCACGACGACGTCGCAGCTGCGTGGCGGTTCGGTCACAGCGCGACTCTAAGGGCCTGTCCCGATGGGGATCGCACCCCTGGATCCGGCCCAGGACACGGCGCGGCTGCGGCCCCGTCGCGAATCCCACATGGCGCTGCCATGCGGAATCCGCGCCGGGTCCGCCCCGCTTGGTCCTGGACCGTCCCAGGGGCACGCCCCTACCGGGACAGGCCCTGCGGCGCGACTAGGATCGCGACATGGCGCTTCCGCTGAAGCCCCCGATCCAGCCGCAGCTCGCCCTCTCCCGCAAGGTGTTGCCCGAGGGCAAGGGGTGGGTGTACGAGCCGAAGTACGACGGGTTCCGCGCGCTTGCCTACGTCGACGGCGACGACGTCTACCTCCAGTCGCGCGGCGGCAAGCCGCTGCGCCGCTACTTCCCGGAGGTCGCCTTCCCGAAGGGCCGCTACGTGCTCGACGGCGAGTTGGTGATCCTCGACGAGGACGGCAATGAGGTGTTCGATCTGCTCCAGAACCGCCTCCATCCGGCCGAGTCGCGGGTGACGATGCTCGCTGAGAAGACGCCGGCGCTGTTCCGGGCCTTCGATCTGCTGGCCCGGGATCGCCGCAAGCTCACCGGGAAACCGTTCAGCGAGCGTCGGGCGGCGCTCGAGGAGCTGATCGCGGAGGCGCCCGGCCGCAGGAAGACGACCTCGGGCTCGGTCGAGATCACCCCGATCGCGAAAACCGCCAAGAGGGCCGAGCCCTGGTTGCTGAGCGGCGAGGGCGTGATCGCCAAGGAGCTCGACGCGGTCTACAAGCCCGGCCAGCGCAAGGGGATGGTGAAGATCAAGCGAGTGCGCACGATCGACTGCGTGATCGTCGGCTGGAGGCCGGGCAAGGAGAAGGGCACCGTCGGCTCTCTCATCCTCGGGCTCTACGAGAAGGGGAAGCTGCGCCCGATCGGCCATACCTCCGGCCTGAAGGCCAAGGAGAAGAAGGAGCTGGTGAAGACGCTGGCGGAGTACGAGACGGGGGAGAAGGGCTCAGGCGACCCGAGCCGCTGGGACGCCAACCGGGATCTGGAGTGGTACGCGCTACGCCCCGAGCTGGTGGTCGAGGTCACCTACGACCACACGAGCGGTGGGCGCATCCGGCACGGTTCGAAGATCGTCCGGTGGCGCGACGACAAGTCGCCCAAGGACTGCAAGATCGGCCAGCTCGTCTAGTTGGGGGTCGGGCCAGTCGCCGATGAGCGTTTGATGAGCGCCGCTTCCTAGCCTGCACGCATCGTTTCCGGCTGTTTCGAAACCCTGGCGAGAAGGCTGCTCGTGTCCCTGTTGGCGCTCGGGCTGCTGGGTGCCGCGATCGCGCCAGCCGCGGCCGATTCGCAGACTCGCTCGAGGCCCGCCTGCGAAGGCGGCCAAGAAGACGAAAGAAGAAGTGCACGAAGCACAAGAAGAAGAAGTGCAAGAAGAAGCTCCAACCGGCGACGACCCCCGCGGCTGCTTCGCCTCCGCCGGCGGCGGCTCACCCCGCCGCCGCCGCCGCCTCCGCCTCCGCCTCCGAACAAGGCTGACCACCGATCAGCTGATCGACGCCGCGGTCGCCCGGGGCGAGATCTCCCCGGAGCAGGGCCTGACTTACAAGGTGTTCGCGACGTTCGGCGACCCGCGGCTCCCGAGCAAGTACAAGGGCGTGCCCGACCCGGTCAGCGAGGCACCCCTTGACGACGTGACCGCTCAGTGGGATCAGCTCTCCGCCGGCGCCAAGGCGACGCTCGGGCCCTTCCTGATCCCCCCGTTCCACCAGGGCAGCTATTGGGAGCAGAAGATCCAGGGGACGCGCTGCGGCTGCGACCCCCTCCGCGGCGCTCGCCTCACCCCGCGCCGGCGAGGCGGATCCCAACTCACCGTGGTGCGCCGGCAACGTGGACGTCGCCCTCGATGACTGGCACTTCCTCGAGGCCAACGCGGGAGCGGCAGCGGGCAAGGTGCGCATCTGGTTCCAGGACCGCTACGCCGCGACGGATGCGGCGCTCGCGGGCGATCTGCTGAATGCGATGCAGAACAAGATCTGGCCCGCACTGAGCGCCCTCATGGGACGCGAGCCCCTCCCGGACGGCGGCTCGACCGCATCCTGTGCGGGCGGCTCGGACGCGGTCGACATCGCTCTGGTGGACGCCGGCACGGCGACGACCTTCTCCAACACCCTGAGCCAGGAGAGCACCCCGGCGCGAATGCTCTTTCCACGGACGCTCCCCGCCACCTGGGCCGGGTTCAAGCCGTACCTGGCCCACGAGTTCATGCACATGATCCAGTACTCCTTCGCCTTCAGCTCGGGGGACATGTCGAGTCCGGAGAACGCCTGGCTCAAGGAGGGGACAGCACAGTGGGTGCAGGACTACGTCAGCGCCTCACAGTACGGGGTTGGGCTCACCCCGAACCAGACGGAGCAGCAGGCCCTCAAGTACTTCTTCCCCTATCCGGAAAAGTCGCTCGACTCGACCACCCCGAACCATCACGACTACGGCTCCTACGTCTTCTGGCTGTGGGCCGCGCGCAAGGGGAACGACCCGAGCGTCGTCCGCCAGGTCTGGAACGCGGTGGCGACGCAGAAGAGCCTCGCGGCGGCCAAGTCGGTATTCGGCTCCGGCTGGGCACAGGCCTGGAAGGACTTCACGAAGGCGAACTGGAACAAGGATCCGGTGACGGACTACCAGGGGTGGGACTCGATCACCGACACCCCGTTGGTCGCCGCCGAGGGCACGCTTCCAAAAGACGAGGTCACGCCTGTGGGGACCTCCGTCGCCCCCGCTGCGGCGAAGTACCTGACCTTCCAGCCGGCAGCCGACACGGAAAGCCTCACCTACAGCAACCTCGGGAGCCTCTCCGACGACGCCGGGGTCCAGGCGATCATCTCCTACAAGGACGGCTCGAAGGCCACCGAGGACTGGAGCCAGGTCGCCCAGAAGGACGTGCCCTTCTGCAACATCGATGAGCTGACGCTGGTGCTCTCCAACGACTCGGTCACCCCGAACGACAACAAGGTGTTCAGCCTCGCGTGGCTGCCGCCGGGCACGGGGACCCATGCCGCCGCCGGCCCGCGAGCGGCGAATGTCTGCATTCCGAACCCACAGGGGAGCTTCAGCGGCACGGCTCATTACGACGACACCGTGACGACGATCGTGGACTGGAACTGGAGCGGGACCGTCGATTTCGACCCGAACGGGCAGATCAACCCCGGGTTCCCCGACTACTTCACCGAGGTCTGGGACAACGCCACGGTGGCGAGCGGCTCCATCACCGTCTCCGGCAGCGGGACGGTCGAGGGGGATGAGACGTGCACCATCGATATTCCCGCGGCGAACTACGACCTCGGCCCCGGTGACGGCACGATGATCATCCAACCCGGGCCGGAGCCCCACTATGGAATTCAGCTCTTCGGGCCGCCCATCATCCAGGGCACGATCACCTGTCCGGGCGACGATCCCTACACCGGCGGCTTCCCCTCACCCAGTGCGGTTTACACGTTCGACCCCGAGCAGACGATGACCCGAGGGACCTACCAGGGATCGGCCTCGTTCAGCAACGAGTTCTTCGTCGAGAACATGAACTGGAACCTCAGCGATCCCTGAGCTAGTGCGAGGCCCAGGGATCATGCATGCCGGGGTGGCCCACGGCCTGCAGGATGTGAGGCCAGACGTAGACCTCCCAGGTCGCGGCGACCAGCAGCATCGGGATCGCGATCGCCACGGTCACAACCGTCGCGGCGAGGAGCTGGTCCCACTCGCCCTTGCGGCTCGCGATCGTCCAGGCTGCCAGCGGTAGGAACACGGCGGTCAGCTCCAGCAGCGCGTGGGGGAGAGCGGTGAGGACGAGCAGCGGGGCCGAGACATCCATGTCCCAGGCGATCGTCGAGCCGACGAGGCCGAGGGCGATGGTCTGGGTGAAGAGCGAGAAGCAGGTCACCGCGATGACCCAGGCGAATGCGATCGGCCGCGCCTTCTCGTGGATCACCCGTTTGATCCCGGTCTTCCTGCTCGCCGTGAGCGGCAGGGTGGCTCCCGCGATGAACCCGGCGACGCAGGCGAATGCGTGCAGCGCCAGCACGAGCGAGTTTCGCCCCATGACTCCTAGGACGCGCTCAGGGTCCGGGCCGCCCGGGGCGGTCGGGCCGTAGTGGAAACCGTAGTCGGGCTTCAACACAGACGCGGCAAAGGTCACGGCGGCGAGCAGGCCCAGGGCGATCAGCACCGCACCGAACAGCCAGGTGCGAATCACGGGCCAGGGATCGTCCTCCCAACGCGCCAGGACCGATCGCGTTGAGCGCATGCCGTGAACGAGCACGTACTGGTTCGCGTCCATGCGTCAACTCATCGGTCCGCTCCGCGGCGCGCATGAGCGAGAACTAGGGAGAGATCAGGACTTCTTCTTGGCGCGGCTCGGCTGAACCCGCTTGGGCTCGCCGCGCTGCTTGGCGAAATGGGGCGGCCAGGGCGCATCCCCGAGGCCGCCCTCCTCGTCACGGCGGGCCAGGTCGAGGAGCTGGTCGAGGGAGCCGGCGTGCTTGTCGATGTCCGCCGCCGGATCGCCCTTCTTGCGGACGCGCTCCGGGACGGTGTCGAGCCGCAGCTCGGAGGGGTCGACGTCCGGGACCTCGTCCCACTCGAGCGGGCAGCAGACCCGCGCGTCGGGGACCGGCCTGACCGAATAGCCGGAGGCGATGGTCCGGTCACGCGCGTTCTGGTTGTAGTCGACGAAGACCCCGTGACGCTCCTCCTTCCACCACTTGCTGGTGGCGTTCTTCGGCACCCGGCGCTCGACCTCGCGCGCCAGGGCCAGCGCCGCTCGCCGGACGTCGATGTAGTCCCAGCGTGGCTCGATGCGCACGTTGACGTGGATCCCCCGGGAGCCCGAGGTCTTCGGGAAGCCGACCAGGCCATGCTCCTCGAGCACCTCCTTGACGCACATCGCCACCTTGCGCACGGTGTTCCAGCGCACGCCCGGCATGGGGTCCAGGTCGACGCGCAGCTCGTCGGGACAGTCGAGGTCATCGCGCCGGACGGGATGCGGGTTGAAGTCGACGACTCCGAGGTTGACCGCCCAGACCAGGTGCGCGGCGTCGTTGGCCACCAGCTCTGTTGCGGTTCGCCCACTCGGGAAGGTGAAGGTCGCCGTCTGGAGCCAGTCGGGCGCGCCCTTCGGCACCCGCTTCTGGAAGAAGAACTCGCCGCTGACCCCGTCGACGAAGCGCTTCATCGTCCCCGGCCGCTCGCGCAGCTGGTTCACCGCTGCGTCCTCCACCGCCATGTAGTACTCGGCCAGGTCGAGCTTGGTGAACTTCGGCTTGGGGAAGAAGAGCTTGTCCGGGTTGGACAGGCGCACCTCGTGGCCCGCGACCTCGACCGTCGTGTACTTGCTCTTCGCCACCGTGGACATCTTCGCCATTTGGACCGCGAAACCGGGCCCGAATCATCGGCGCTGATTGAATCCAGGGCATCGAAGAGCTCGAAACGCTGACCTACGACGTGACCGGGCGAATCGCTCGCATCACTCTGAACCGGCCCGACCGCGGCAACGGGATCACCCTCGAGATGCCGCGCGAGCTCGCCGCATGCGTCGAGAGGGCGAACCTGGATCCCGAGGTCCACGTCATCGCCCTCGCCGGGAACGGCTCAGGGTTCTGCGGCGGCTACGACCTCGTGGCCTCCGCCGAGGGGGACATGCAGGGCGTGGCGAGTGCCGACGCGCCGGCGGGATCACCGATCGACCCGGCCGTCCAGGCCCGCAATCACGATCCGGAGGGCAGCTGGGATCCGGTCGTCGACTACCAGATGATGAGCCGCAACCTGCGCGGCTTCATGAGCCTCTTCCACTCCGACAAGCCGACGATCTGCAAGGTGCACGGCTACTGCGTCGCGGGCGGCACCGACATGGCGCTCTGCTCGGACCTGATGGTGGTCGAGGACCGAGCCAAGATCGGCTATCCGCCCGCGCGGGTCTGGGGCGTCCCCACCAGCGCGCTCTGGGCCTACCGCGTCGGTCCCGCCCGGGCCAAGCGCCTGCTGCTCACCGGCGACTCGATCGACGGCGCCACGGCGGTGGAGTGGGGCCTCGCAACCGAGGCGGCTCCGGCGGCCGAGCTCGACGATCGCTTCGAGTCTCTGCTCGAGCGGGTCGCGCGGGTCCCGATCAACCAGTTGGTCATGCACAAGCTGCTCGTCAATCAGGCGCTGTACGCGCAGGGCCTGCAGGCGACGCAGTCACTCGGCGTCTTCTTCGACGGCATCGCACGGCACACCCCCGAGGGGTTCGAGTGGCAGCGGCTGGCGGCCGAGAAGGGGTTCAAGGAAGCGGTGCGGGAGCGGGACGAGCCCTTCGGCGACTTCGGCCGCAGGTAACCTGGCCCGCCCGTGAACCCCGACATCACCGCCGAGAACATCAAGGGGTGGCTTCCGGGCACCTTCCCGGGGGACATGGCGATCGAGCCCCTGGAGGTCACCGACGACGTTTCGACCGGCCGCATGGTCGTCGACAAGCGCCACCTGCATCCCGGCGGCTTCGTCCACGGCGGCGTCTGGACGGCGTTCGGGGACTCGGTCGCCGCCTGGGCGACGTTCCGCGCCCTGCCGCCCAACCACGACTTCACGACGATCGAGCTCAAGCTGAACGTCTTCGCCGCGGCGGCCCTGGGCGACGAGCTGATCTGCCGCGCGCGGGCGCTCCACGTCGGCCGCAGCACCGCCGTGATCGAGGCCGAGATCTACAAGGGCGAGAAACGGGTGGCCAACCTGATCGTCACCCAGTTCGTGCTGCCGGGACGGGATCCGCGAGCCGAGCGGCCCGCGCCGGGTGATTATCCGCCCGGGGACTAGCCCAGGATGTTGACCGCCCGGGCAACGACGAGCCCGAGCGTGACGATCGCCGCGGTCCCCTGTGTGCCCATCAGAAGCTTCGACGTCTCGGTGATCGGCATCGTGTCGGTCGGGCTGAACGCCGTGGCGTTGGTCAGGGACGTGTAGAGGTAGTCGACGAAGCTCGGCTGCCATTTGTCGCCCATAGGGGTGAGCTGGGGGTTCTCCATCTGGGGGAACTGGAAGTCCGGCCAGGGCCGGGTCTTCTCATAACGACTCAACGGGCCACCTCGGTCGAGATCCCAATAGACGACGGAGAAGAGCAGCACGTTGGTGACCCAGAGCACCAACCCCGAGCCGATCAGCGCGTGTCCCCCGACCTTCCCGCCGGTGACCAGGTAGTGCACGAGAAGTCCGAGGGAGACGAGGTAGGTGAGGGTCACGAGGCCGAGGATCGACCAGAGCAGGCCGCGCTGATGGCGCCACCCCAGTCTCGAGGCACGTCGGGGAGAGACCACGATCAGCGTGAGAAGCAGAAGCCCTTCCACGGCGGGGATCAGCCACTTCGGGCCGACGACGAGCTTGTCGGAGAGCGTCAGGTGGAGCGCGATCGCCATGGCGATGGCGAGCTGGGCCGGCCAGAGCGGATCACCGTCTTCCACCCGCCGGTTCAGGCGCCAAAACTCGCGCTGCAGGTGAAGTGGGAGAGACTCTGATTCAGCCGGCGCGCTGGATGAGCTCGTATCGGGCATCGGCAGAGCCGAGGCTAGAGTCGGTCCAGGACGGCTAGGGAACCCGGTGGATCTCGAAGAGATTCGTGCCCATCTCCTGGGCGGGAAGCCCCGCGGTGATCGCGATCAGGTCACCTGACTCGGCAATGCCCTGCTCGCGGGCGAGGGTCGCGCAGTCGTCGAGCAGTTTGCGAATCGAGGTCCAGTCCTCGGCCTGGGTGGAGCTGATCCCGAACAGGAGATTCATCCGGCGCACCGTCTCGAGACGCGGCGAGACCGCGAGCACCGGCACCCGCGGGCGGTGGGCCGAGATCAGGCGCGCCGTCCGGCCCGAGTTTGTGGGGCAGACGATCGCCTTTAGGCCCAGCCGGTAGCAGGCGGCGACCGCGACCTGGGCGACGGTCTCCGCGATGTCGTGCTCCTTCTCTTCAACCCGGGTGAAGACCATCTCGCCGAACCGGAGTCGCGGCTCGGTCACCCGCGCGATCCGGTCCATCACCCGCACGGCCTCGACCGGGTAGTCGCCGATCGCAGTCTCCTCGGAGAGCATCACGGCGTCGGTGCCGTCGTAGATCGCGTTCGCTACGTCGGTCACCTCGGCGCGGGTCGGGCGCGAGGCGCGCACCATCGTCGCCAGCATCTGCGTCGCGGTGATTGTCGGCTTCGACGCGCGCCCAGCCAGCGCGATCAGCCGCTTCTGGGCGCCTGGCACCTCCTCGATCGGCAGCTCGACCCCGAGGTCTCCGCGGGCGATCATGATGCCGCTGCCCGCGGCCTCGATGATCTCCTCGGCACGTTCGGCCGCCTGCGGCTTCTCGATCTTGGCGATCAGCGGGATGTCGGCACCGCGTTCCTTCAGCCTGGCCTCGACCTTCTCGAGGTCGGACGGCCTGCGCACGAAGGAGACCGCCAGCAGGTCGATGCCGTTGTCGCAGGCGAAGTCGATCCATGGCTGATCGGAGGCGCCGGTCTCGGGCAGGTCGCTGTCCGCGCCCGGCAGGTTGACGCCCTGATGGGAGCTGACGGCGCCGCCGGCCTCGATCTCGCACGTCACGGAGTCGCCGGAGATCGATAGGACCTTCAGGCGAACGCGGCCATCGGCGAGGAAGACGGGATCGCCCACGTGCACGGCCTTGGCGAAGCCATCCCACTGGACGGTGAGCAGCTCCGCGTTCCCGGGGGTGCCATTCGTCTCGCCCTTAAGCACGACGTTCGAGCCGGAGTGGAGGACCGCGACGTCGCCCTCGAGGTCGCCGAGGCGCAGCTTGGGGCCGGGAAGGTCGCCCATGATCCCGACCTCGCGCCCGACCTCCTCGCTGACGGCCCGGATCCGCCGGACGTTCTCGGCCTGCTCCTCCGGGTTCCCGTGGGCGAAGTTGAGCCGGAAGACGTCGACGCCCGCCTCGAACAGCTCGCGCAGCACCTCCGGGGAGCTGCTCGCCGGGCCGATGGTGGCGACGATCTTGGTGCGGCGGGCGGTGCCTTGCCCCGACGATGGCATTAGGATGTCCCGACGGTCGGGTGCGGGGGACCGGCGTGGGGGCCGGCGCCACCGTCATAGGCTCGGTCACCGGGCCGGTCGGCGCGTCCTCGGGCGGCGGCGGACGGTCCTCGAGCTGCTCGATCATGGGGATCCGCCAGACGATGCTCGCCAGCACCAGGCCTGCCGCGGCCGAAAGCAGCGCCAGGAAGAGCTGACCTCCGCCCATTCGGGTCAGGTCGAAGAATTCCCGGACCGGCTGGACGGCCAGGATCAGTGCATAGAGCGCGCCCAGCGCCGCCACCAGGGCGAGCATGTAGCTCTGGATCGCGATGTGCTCGCGTCCCGGACCACGCTCGAGCAGCAGGATGAAGCAGAGCCCGAGCACGACCAGCGTCGTGGTCGCGGCTGTGCGGCCGGCCTCCAGCGAGCCGCCGAAGACCGTGTCCACCATGAAGAAGCTGGCCAGCGACGCTGCCGCGATCGCCAGGCCCGCCGGCACTGCGAAGGCCGCCAGGGCCCTCAGCAACCGCCCCCTATATAAGGGCCCGTCGCTGGGAGCCAGGGCGAGCACGAAGGACGGGATACCGATCGTGAGGAAGGCCGCGACGGTGAGCTGCCTGGGGAGGAAGGGAAAGGCCCAGCCGGGCACCGCGACCACCACGATCAGCGCCGCCGCATAGACGGTCTTGGTCACGTAGAGGCGGCCGAGGCGGTGGATGTTGCGCGCGATCCGCCGGCCCTCGGCGACCGCCCGCGGCAGGCGCGAGAACTGGTCCTTGAGCAGGACGATGTCCGCAATCCCCTTGGTGATCTGGCTGCCCGAGCCCATGGCGACGGCCATCCTGGCGCGCTTCAGCGCCGGCACGTCGTTGACCCCGTCCCCGATCATCGCGACGAAGCGGCCGCGCTCGGCCAGGGCGGAGACGAGGGCCTTCTTCTGCTCCGGCCGGATGCGGCAGAAGATCGTGTTCTCCTCGGCGATGCGGGCGAGTGACGCGTGGTCCTCGGGGAGGTCGTCCCCGCTGACGACTCCGACCCCCGCGGGGATGCCGACCGCGGAGGCGACCGCGGTGACTGTCTGGGGCGCATCGCCGGAGATCAGCTTCAGGTCCATCTCCCGCTCGCGCATGTAGGAGATCGTCTCGCGGGCGTCGGGCCGCAGCGTCTCCTCGAGCACGATCAGCGCGATTGGCGTCACCGCCGGAGGTGGGTCGGAGTAGGGGTTGTCGGGAAGGCCGCCGGAGGCGCGGCCGAAGGCGACCACGCGGCGCCCGGCCTTCGTGTTGGTCTCGAGGCTCCGCTGTAGCGGCACGGGCAGCGCAAGCGATCCGCGGCTCATGAGCACGTCCGGCGCGCCGAGCACATAGGTCTCGCCCCTACCGAAGCTGAGCCCGCTCCACTTCCACTCCGAGGAGAAGGGCACCTCCGCCCGGACCCGCTCACCGGACGCCGGGTAGTTCTCCGCGATCGCCTCCAGCGTCCGGTTGCGCTCCCCGGAGCTGGCGGCGAACCGGGCCAGGGCCTGCTGGGCCCCGCTGGCCTCGGAGGGGTCCGTGACGTCGACCGAGACGAGCTCGAGCTCGCCGCTGGTCAGCGTGCCGGTCTTGTCGACGCAGATCGTGTCGACCGCCGCGAGGGCCTCGGTCGCGCTCATCTGCTGGACCAGCGTGTCCAGCCGGGCGAGCCGCACCGCCGCGACGGCCAGCGTGACGCTCATCAGCAGGACCAGCCCTTCCGGGATCAGGGTGATCAGGCCCGCCGTGGCGGTCTGGGCAGCGTCGTGGATCGGTGTGCTGCGCGCCTGGAGGGCGAAGATCAGGACGACGGCGAGCGGGATCATCACCCAGGTGCTCGCCTTCAGCACCAGGTTCACCTCGTCCTGGAGAGGGGAGGGCGGATGGCGGAAGGTGCGCGCCTCGCCGGCGACCTGCTCGGCGTAGCTGTCCTCCCGCACCGCGTCGACCTCGTAGTAGCCCGAGCCGGTGATGCAGAAGGCGGCGGAGAGCGCCCGCTGGCCGACCCGCTTGCGGACCCCGTCCGCCTCGCCGGTGAGCACCGACTCGTCGAGCGTGAGTCCGCGGCTCTCCGTCACCTCGCCGTCCGCGACCAGCTGGTCCCCGGGCTCGACGCGAATCCAGTCGCCGGGGACTACCTCCTCGGCACGCAGCTCGACCAGCTCGCCGTCCCGGACGACGCGCGCCTTCGGCGCCACCAGCAGGGCGAGACCCTCGAGCGTCTCCTTGGCCTTCAGCTCCTGCCTGATCCCGATGTAGCTGTTGATCACCGCGATGAAGCCGAAGAGGGCGTCGGCGAACAGTCCGAGCGCGAGCATGACGACGAAGAAGACGCCGATGATCAGGTTGAAGAAGGTGAAGACGTTGCCGGCGACGATGCTCGCGACCGAGCGGCTGGTTCGATCCTCGATCGGGCCCAGCTTGCGCAGCCGCTTGGCGGCTTCCTTCTCCGACAGCCCACCCGGGTGACGCTGGTCGCTCACTGCCGCATTGTTAGCGAAGCGCGGGGTCCCAGAACCATTGCTCGAAGGGTCGTACGGCTCCGCGTCGCAGGCGGCGCCGGCCGAAGTAGGCCATCTCCTCTCCTGCGATCCACGCACTGCGCGCGGCCACCCCGGGAAGTCCAGCCTCAAACGCCCTGAGCCCGATCGGCTGGCAGCGCCGGTGCGGCACGATTCGGTGCCGGCTGTCCCTCGGGTAGGTCTTTGGCAGGCCGGCGGCGCGGCAGCCGGCGTCCGTGAGCACGTTGAGGTAGCGATCCTCCGGCACGGTCGCCCGGACCAGGACCGGGCCTGCCTCGGGCCGCAGATCCTCGGGCCCGTAGGGCTGTCCCTCCAGCAGGCGGTAGACGTTGGCGCGGGCCACGGCCATAGTCCCGCAGAGGTAGACGACCGGAAAGGACTCGGGCGGGTTCCAGCGGCCGCCCCTGACCGCGGCGTGCCGCCCGTCCAGCGGATCGTCCCAGTCGGGGTCCGCGACCCGCAGATACGGCCCGCCCCGCCGGATCGTCCGCATCTCAGGCCCAGTCGAAGGACCGGCGGACCAGCGCCTGCAGCTCGTCCTGGCGATTTCGCTCGATCATCTGCAGCATCGAGAGGCCGCCGTAGGCGTCGGCGGGCCGGCGCGCGATCCCCGGGATCCGCTCGGGCTTGAGCCTGTGGGCGAGCAGGTCGCAGATGGCGGCCACGGTCGCGACCTTCGCCATCCGGTTCGAGGGAACGCCGCGCTCCCGCCACTGCCCGACGGCCTGGCGGCTGACGCCGAAGAGGCGCCCGAGCTCGGTCTCAGAGAGCTCGAGCGACTCGGCGATCGGATCAAGCAGGGTGGGGGTGAGGACGGGGCTCATCTGCAGACCATCCTAGCGCAAGCATTTCGCAAGCTGTTCCGGCTGCAAGGGCAGGCGGCGACGCTTCCCAAAAACTGAGTGGTGGCATTCTGTCCAGTCGCTCGGCGGACGGTTGACTCGTCCCGTCCGGGGTCGAAGCAATCAGCGTGTCGATCCGGATCGGACGCATCGCATTGGTCTTCCTGGTCTTGGCTCTCATCACCGGGTCGGTCGCCCTGCCCGCAAGCGCCAGCCATGGCGGCGCCGTCGTCGCCAAGTCGAAGTCGAAGTGCAAGAAGAAGGCGAAGCGGGCCGCCGCCGCAAAGAAGAAGAAGAAGAAGTGCAAGCGGGGCGGTGGGGGCGGTGCGGCGACCGGCCTGCCCGGGCAGGCGACCCATCCGACAACCACACCACCCAAGCAGCCGACGCAGCCTCCGCCCCCCGCCGCGCTCAAGATGAGCAGCGTCACCGTCGCGGACAACCCGGTCCTGGCAACCGTCTCAACCTCGGGGCAGGTGACGATCAGCGGCAATGCTCCCACGGGCGGGCAGTCGGTCGCCCTGCAGAGCAGCGTCCCAGGGAGGGTGACGGTGCCCTCCAGCGTCATCGTCGCCGCCGGGCAGAAGACCGCGACTTTCCCGATCGGCACCACGGCCGGCGCCCCGGTCACCGCGACGCTGACGGGCTCGATAGGCACCAGCGCCAAGAACGCCCAGCTCAGCGTCGTGGACACGCCGAGCGTCTCCTCGGTGTCTCTGGAGCGGCAGTGCTTCACGGGACCCGGCAGCTTCGCTTCGAATCGTGTGACGCTCGACGTTCCGGCACCGTCAGACACCACGGTTGACCTCTCGAGCGACAACCCGTCCTCGCTTGCCGTGCCGGTCAGCGGCACCGTCACGGTTCCGTCCGGCTCGAAGAGCGCCCTCTTCGGCATAACCACGGGTGCGCCGACCTTGCTTGGACCGGTGACGGTCACCGCCACGCTCGCGCCGTCATTCAAGACCGACACTGCCACAGTCAGCCTGACTGATCCCACACCGGCGGTCTCGGATCTGACCCTGGACCCGGACAGCGTGACGATCGGCGGGACGTCGATGGGGACGGTGACGCTCGACTGCGAGGCGCTCTCGGGCGGCACAGTGGTCACGCTCCACTCGAGCGACACCGACGTCGCCACGGTTCCGTCGAGCGTTACGGTGTCGCAGGATGAGCTGAGCAGCGCCCCATTCCAGATTGACGCTGTTGGAGGCGGGACTGCCACTATCACCGCCACGGGGCCGAGCGGCGGTCCTCAGCAGGCGACTCTGACCGTCACCAACCTGGCGGACTAGCCGGGGGTCATTCCCGTAGGGTTTCATCTCCTATGGGTTTGAAGCTTGGACTCAACCTCGGCTACTGGGGGATCGGCCCCCAGGGCGACGAGGCGACGGACATCGTGCTGGCCGCGGAGCGGGCGGGCTTCGACTCCGTCTGGGCAGCCGAGTCCTACGGCTCGGACGCGGTCAGCGTGCTCGCCTACCTGGCCGCGAAGACCGAGACCATCCAGCTCGGCGCCGCGATCCTCCAGGTGCCCGCCCGCCAGCCGGCTGCCGCGGCGATGGCCGGTGTCACGATCGATGCCCTCTCAGGCGGCCGCTTCATCTTCGGCTTCGGGCCCTCCGGCCCGCAGGTCTCCGAGGGCTGGTACGGCGTGCCCTACGAGAAGCCCTGGGGCCGCACACGCGAGTACGTCGAGATCGTCAAGCAGATCGTCGCCCGCGAGGGAAGGCTCGAATACGAGGGCAAGCACTTCACGCTCCCGCTGACCGAGGGCGAAGGAGTCACCGGCCAGGGCAAGGCGCTCAAGCTCAACGTCCATCCGCTCCGCAGCGAGATCCCGATCTACCTCGGCGCCATCGGCCGGAAGTCAGTCGAGCTGGCCGCCGAGGTCGCCGACGGCTGGATCCCGATCTTCTTCTCCGTCGACAAGTGGGAGGACGCCTGGGGCGAGCACATCCAAGCCGGGCTCGAGAAGAGCGGCCGCACCCGCGATGACTTCGCGGTCTCGCCCTCCGTGCAGGTCGCCATCGACGGCGACCTCGATGCCGCCCGCGGCCTCGTCAAGGCGGGGCTGCTCCTCTACCTCGGCGGCATGGGCTCGAAGAAGACGAACTTCTACGCCGACCTGACCCGCCGCTTCGGCTTCGCCGAGGTCGCGGACGAGGTCCAGTCGCTCTACCTCGACGGTAAGCGCGAGGAGGCGTATGCCGCGATCCCCGACGAGCTGGTCGACGCCACCGCGATGATCGGCACCGAGGACGAGGTCGCCGAGCGGGTCAAGCGCTTCGCCGACGCCGGCGTCGATCGGATGATCGTCTCCCCGATGCACGGGAACCACGACGAGAACGTGCGTTGCCTCGAGAAGCTCGCCGACCTGGTCGGCGCCGGGTCGCCCGCCTGATCGCCGCGTGTCCGAGGGAGGCTTCGCCGTCATCCGGGAGCAATACGACGCCACCAACCGGCGGGACTTCACGCGCGTCATGGACCTCTACACGGAGGACGTCGTCCTTCGCGTCCGGCATGTAGAGGGGCTCCAGAATCCCGGCACCTACCGGGGCAAAGAGGCCGTCGGGGAGTGGTTCGGCGAGTGGTTCCGCACGTTCGCCCACGACTACAAGTTCGAGATCCAGGAAATCCGGGAGCTGGAGGGCGATCTGGTCTACATGTACGCCACTCACGGAGGGTCTGGCCGCCTGAGCGGCGTGCCCGTCCGCAGCGAGAACTCCTACCTGTACCGCGTGCGGGGCGGCAAGGTCGCGGAGGTGGGGTTCTTCGCCACCCGTGAAGACGCGCTGGAGGCGGCCTCGCTACCGGAGTGGTCTGAAGGCGAAACCCACTAGATTGCCGCGACCAATCCCCGCCCCGGGGGCGTGAATCGTCCATGAAGATCGGAGTTCCAAAGGAAACCGCAGAGGGAGAGCGCCGCGTGGCGCTGGTCCCCGATGTGGTCAAGGCGCTCACCGCCAAGGAGATCGAGGTGGTGATCGAGGCTGGTGCGGGCGAGGGCGCATCCCATCCCGGCTCCGAGTACTCGGACGCCGGCGCGACGGTCGGCGACGACCCCTGGAGCGCCGACGTCGTCCTCAAGGTCACCCCGCCGACTGACGAGGAGGTCGGCCGCCTGAAGCAGGGCCAGATCCTGATCGGCTTTCTCGAGCCGCTGACCAACCCGGCGCTGGCCAAGGCGCTGGCCGGCGCGGGAGTCACCAGCTTCGCGATGGAGGCGATCCCGCGGATCACGCGCGCCCAGTCGATGGACGCTCTCTCCTCCCAGGCCAACCTCGGCGGATACATGTCGGTGCTGATCGCGGCGCGGGAGTCCGGCAAACTCTTCCCGATGATGACCACGGCGGCGGGGACGATCCCGCCCGCCAAGGTCCTCATCCTGGGAGCCGGGGTGGCGGGGCTACAGGCGATCGCGACGGCCAAGCGGCTGGGCGGCGTCGTCACCGGCTTCGATGTCCGCTCCGTCGTCAAGGAGCAGGTCCAGTCCCTCGGCGGCCGCTTCCTCGAGGTCGAGGCCGTCAAGGACGCCGAGGGCGAGGGCGGCTACGCGCGCCCGCTCACCGACGAGGAGAACGAGCAGCTTCGACGCGAGCTCGGCGAGGCCGCCAAGCGCCAGGACGTGATCATCACCACGGCCCAGATCCCCGGCCGGCCGGCGCCGCGGCTGATCACCGCGGAGGCCGTCAAGAGCATGGCGCCGGGGTCGGTGATCATCGATCTCGCGGCCGAGACCGGCGGCAACGTCGAGGGCTCGAAGCCGGGTGAGACGGTCGAGGTCGACGGAGTCAAGATCATCGGCCCGGCCAACCTGCCGAGCCAGATGGCCGGCAACGCCTCGGCGCTCTACGCCAAGAACCTGCAGAACCTGGTCGAGCTGCTGATCGACGACGAGGGCAATCTGAAGGTCGACACCGAGGACGAGGTGATCGCCGGCTCGCTGCTCACCAAGGACGGCGAGATCGTCAACGAGAGAGCCAAGGAGGCAGCCAACCAATGAGCCTGATCACCGAGATCACGATCTTCGTCCTGGCGGCCTTCGTCGGCTTCGAGGTCATCTCGAAGGTGCCCACGACGCTGCACACGCCGCTGATGTCGCAGACCAACGCGATCCACGGCATCGTCATGCTCGGCGGGCTGATCGTGATCGGCTCGGCCGACGATTCGCTGGAGAAGGTGATCGGTGTGATCGCGATCGCCTTCGGCACAATCAACATCGTCGGCGGGTTCATGGTCACCGACCGGATGCTCGGCATGTTCAGGGGCCGCGACCGCAAGCCCAAGAAGGAAGAGCCGGAGGCTGTGACGCCGGGGGAGGCCGGTAAGTGATCCCAGTCGCAGCGCTGTCGCCTAACAGCGACTTCGTCACCGCCTGCTACATCGTCGCCTTCTCCCTGTTCATCCTCGGGATCAGGCAGGGCACCCATCCGCGCACCGCCCGCCGCGGCAACCTAATCGCCGCCGCCGGGATGCTGATCGCGATCGTGATCACGCTGTCGACGGACGTGATCGGCAACGGCGTGTTGATCCTGATCGGCATCCTGATCGGCACCGCGGTCGGTGTCATTGCCTCCCTTCGGGTGCAGATGACCGACATGCCGCAGATGGTCGCCCTCTACAACGGCGTCGGCGGCGGCGCGGCGGCACTGATCTCCTGGTCGGAGTTCCGGCACGTGTCGGCCGGCGGATCGAGCATCCCCCTGGACGTCTTCGTCCCGATCCTCTTCTCCACGGTGATCGGCTCCGTCTCCTTCTGGGGATCGAACATCGCCTTCGGCAAGCTCCAGGCGATCATCCCGAGCCGGCCCGTCCAGTTCCCGGGCCAGCACATCTTCAACGGGCTGCTGCTCGCAGCGATCCTGGCCGGCTGCATCGTGCTCGGCATCGATCACGATTCTCCTTCCCAGGGCCTCTACATCGGGGTGCTGATCGGGGCGGCGGTCCTCGGCAACCTCTTCGTGCTCCCGATCGGCGGCGCCGACATGCCCGTTGTGATCTCGCTGCTCAACGCCTTCACCGGGCTCGCCGCGGCCGCGGCCGGTTTCGCTCTCGACAACGTCGTCCTGATCGTCGCCGGCACCCTGGTCGGCTCCTCGGGAACCATCCTCACCCTGGAGATGAGCCGGGCGATGAACCGCTCGATCGGGAACCTGCTCTTCTCCGGATTCGGTGCCGTCAGCGCGTCCGCGGGGGAGAGGGAGGAGCGCCCGGTCCACTCGATCGGCGCGGAGGACGCGGCGATCAAGCTCGGCTATGCCGACTCCGTGGTCTTCGTCCCCGGCTACGGCATGGCGGTGGCCCAGGCCCAGCACGCGGTCAAGGAGCTCGCGGACGAGCTGCAGAAGCGCGGCGTCGAGGTCAATTACGCGATCCATCCCGTCGCCGGGCGAATGCCCGGTCACATGAACGTCCTGCTCGCCGAGGCCGATGTGCCGTACGAGCAGCTCAAGGAGATGGACGACATCAATCCCGAGATGCCGCGCACCGACGTCGCCGTGGTGATCGGAGCGAACGACGTCACCAACCCGGCCGCCAAGGACGACCCCGACTCGCCGATCGCCGGGATGCCGATCATCGAGGTCGACCAGGCCCGCGAGGTGATCGTCATCAAGCGCAGCCTCAGCCCGGGCTTCGCGGGCATCGACAACGACCTCTTCTACAAGGACAACACCTCGATGTTGTTCAGCGACGCGAAGGGCGCGGCCTCGGACATCGCCGCTCAGGTCGAGGAGCTGTAGCCGGCCGCCTCAGTCGCCGCCGTGGGGCCGGCGGAAGCGCGGCAGCGCCAGGCCGATGACGAAGCCGAGGATCGCCGCCAGCAGCAGGGCGAAGATCAGCGGGATGTTGGTGGTCGAGAAGAAGAACTTCACGTCCACCTTCTGGGTGTTCTGCAGGACGAAGATCGCGGCGAGCACCAGCGCGATGACCGTGATGTAGAACCCCGCGCCGCGTTGCTTGCCGGGTGTCGGCGAGAGCTCGTCGGACACGGCGCGACCCTAGCACTGGTTCGGCGCTGATTGGCGAGTCTTCCGTGACGCCCGCGCGCCTTCGGCAGGCGGGCGCCGCCTAGCTTCACTCGCGTGTGCCCGAAGCAGATCGGGTCAGGGGACCGTCGAGTGGATCGCGCTGATCGCGCTCGTCTCGCTGGCGCTCGGGTCGCTCGCCTGGCTGATCGGTCTGCGGTTTCCCGGGATGGTGCTCGCCTACGAGATCGGCGAGCGGATCATCTGCGCGGTCAAGTTGAGCTACGGCTGCCGCAGCGACCCCCAGCTCGCAGGTGCCTACGGGGACCTCGCGTCCGAGGTTCGCGACAACGCCCCACGCATCGTCTACGAGCGGGGCATGAGGGCGCTGCCCGTCGACTTCCGCAGCTGCCGCTCGTCGGCATGTTCGGACGGCACTGAGACGGGGCGAGTGCCGCGTTCGCTGGCCGGGCGAGCGGTCGCGGCGTTCACCCACGTGGTCGATTGCCGCGACCCGGCGCAGGGCCAGGCCCGCGGGTACGACTGCACCGGCGAGCGCGCCGGGCGCGTCTACATCCAGTACTGGACCTACTATGGCGACTCCGCCACCTCGCGCGGCACCCCAATTCTGGGAGCGGCCGGGTACCACCGGGACGATTGGGAGGGCTACCAGGTGCGCATCGATCCCGACGGCGGCGTCGAAGCCCGCGCCAGCTCCCACAACGGCTACAACGGCGCCGACGCGCCGGCGGTCGACTGGACATCGGATGCCTCGGGGAAGGTGCCCGGCGCTTCGGCGATCAGGGACGTAACCGAGCGGCTCGGGCTCCGCGACGCGCGAGGATGGACGCCATCGGAGGGAACCCTCTTCGTCTCCGGCGGTAGCCACGCCGGGCACGCGACCGAGGGGTCGCTGCGCCGGGAGCTCGCGGGCCTGCTGGCGAGCACCCGGCTGGCAATCGAGGACAAGCGGCTGAAGGGCCCGCTGGCGCACATGGAGGAGCGCCATCGCCAGGAGCTGCTGGCCGACCGGATCGGCAGCACGCTCTTCGGCCCGGGCGCGAGAACGACTCCCCGGGGCAGCGTCAAGCTGATCCCGATCGAGACCCTTCCCGATCGCGACTCCTACTCGTTCGCGATCAGCCCGCCCTGGCGGAAGCGGGTCTACCGCGATCCTGAGTACCAGGGCACCGACTGAAGAATCAGTGTTTTTCCCTCTGGACAATCGTTCGAATCCATAGAGAATGCCCCGATGCCTTCGACTCGCCGCTCAAGGGGGAGCGGTCAGCACGTGCTCGCGCATGTGGCGCTGCTGTTCGCTGCCTGCGTTGCAGTGACGCTGCTCTCCCTGACGGTTCTTGGCGGCGACCAGGTCCAGGCATCCCCGCCACATCCTCCGCACGGCGACGGCGTCCACCCGGGCGGCGGCAACGATCACCTTGACAACAGCGGGCACACCCTCCATCCACACCCCGCGCCACCTCCTTCCCCGCCGCCCGATAACCCGCCTCCCGACGAGCCGCCGCCCAACAAGCCGCCGCCCAAGGTCCCGCCACCAAAGGTCACACCGCCCGTCGGGCAGCCGGCCACAACCGCTGCACCCGCGCCCACCCCGAGCGGCTCCGGTGGGGTCGCCGGCGCAAAGGCCAGTGGCACCGCGAAGACCAGCTCCGGAGGATCCCAGGGGAGCGTGGTCGTCACGCCCGTCCCTGATCCGGTCACGCACCACGCGGCCAAGCAGTCCAAGAAGGCGAAGGTCATCAAGGCGGCTCCGCCTCCACCGGCCCCGATCAGCGCCCCGGCGGCTGCGCCTGGGTCGAATCCGGACCGCTCGACCTTCGCCGACCGGCTCTTGTCGCCCACCGCGATCGACCTCTCCGCCGAGAACCTCGGTGAGGGCGGCATGCTCGCGCTGCTGCTGGCGGCCCTTCTCTACCTGCCGGTGACCATCTTCAACAAGGCGACGGAGAAGAACCACGAGGCGGTCAAGCAGTTCTTCGCTCGCCCACGCGCCTGGCTTGCCTTCCTGTTCGGATGGATCCCGTTCAAGAAGCACCCGGCGATCACGCTGACCCTCGGGGTGATCGCGAGTGCCGGCCTCTTCTCGTTCATCGAGCCGGGCTTCCCAACGGAGGAGGGCGCGCTCCAGTACCTGATCGGGATGGTGCTCGGATTCGCCCTGGTCTCGATCGTCTTCTTCTCCACCTGGCGGCTCGTGCTTCACCGGCTCGAGCCGGAGGGGAAGGGAGAATGGAAGCTCTATCCGCCTTTCATCCTGCTGGCTGCGTTCCTGGTGATCATGGCCCGGTTGGCGCACTTCATTCCGGGCGTCGTGCTCGGGACGGTCGCCGAGTACGAGCCGGCCAAGAAGCTGAGCACGCGAACCGCGGGCATCCGGGTCGCGACCACCTACGGAGCCCTGATGGTCCTGGGTATCGCCGCCTGGTTCGCCTGGATCCCGGTCGAGCATGCCGCCGCGAAGGAGGGCGCGAGCTCGTTGACCCTGATCCTCGATTCGGCGCTGGCGATCACCTTCGTCTCAGGGCTCGAGTCCGTGGCCTTCGGCCTGATTCCGATGAAGTTCCTAGACGGCAACGACCTCTTCACCTGGCACAAGGGGCTCTGGGCACTGATGTGGGGCGGGGCGCTGGCCTGGTTCTCGATCGTGATCCTGCACCCCGCGCTGAGCACCTATGGCGAGCTCAGCAGCGGAAGGGCGGTCTGGTTCGTGCTCCTCTTCTCGACCCTGATGGTGATCGCGCTCTCGACCTGGGCCTACTTCCGGCTCCGGGACGCGCGCCTCGCGCGCGCCAAGGAGAGCACCACCTAGCGAGGGGGCATCCGGAGCGCGCCGTCCAGCCGGATCGCCTCGCCGTTCAGCATGGTGTTGGAGACGATCTCGCAGGCGAGCTGACCGTATTCCTCCGGCCGGCCGAGCCGGGAGGGGAAGGGGATGCCGGCGCCGAGTGCCTCGCGCTGGTCCTCGGGCAGCGCCGCCAGCAGCGGGGTGTCGAAGAGGCCCGGCGCGATGGTGTTGACGCGGATCCCGCGGCTCGCCATGTCGCGCGCGGCGGGAAGCGTGAGCCCGACCACGCCACCCTTGGAGGCCGAGTAGGCGACCTGGCCGATCTGACCATCCCAGGCGGCGATCGAGGCGGTGTTGATGCAGACTCCGCGCTCGCCCTCGTCGTCGGGCTCGTTGCCTGACATCGCCGTGCAGGCGAGCCGCAGCACGTTGAACGTCCCGATCAAGTTCACCTTGATCACGTTGTGGAAGATCTCGAGGTCGTGGGGCCCCTGCTTGGAGGCGGTCCGCTGGGCCCAGCCGATCCCGGCGCAGCAGACCGAGATCCGCAGGCCGCCCGGGGCGTCCGCAGCCGCATCGACCGCGGCCTGCACCGGCTCCGGCTCCATCACGTTCACCTCAACGAACGCGGCCCCGTCGCCCAGTTCAGCGGCCAGCGCCTCGCCCTTCTCCGCGTTCAAATCGGCAATGACCACGGATGCCCCGCGCTCGTGGAGTGCACGTGCCGTCGCGGCCCCGAGGCCAGACGCCCCGCCGGCAACCAATGCGCTTGTCCCGTCGATCTTCATCGGCGCGGGAGCATATGCCAGGTCGCGCTAGTAGAGGTTCACGATCAGCGCCGCGGAAGCCGCCCCGCCGGGCGCTGCACCTACGTTGAGCTTCGCCGTCCCCGCGCCTCCGTCGTTGTTGACGGACTGGACGGTCACGGTGCAGCCGGCAGCCGGCGCCAGCGGAACGCCGCAGCTCGTGGCGTTGATCCTGAAGTAGGCGGCGCCCGGACCGCTGACGGATGAGGCGGGAATCCCACTCGGCAGCCTGCCGGTATTGGTGATCACGAAGTCGACTGGGGCGCTGTCGACGTGGCCGATGGTCCCGAAGTCATAGCCGGCGGGCGAGATCGAGAGCACCGCGCGGGGCCGCTTCTTGCACCTCGTCCTGTGCCCGTGGTGGCTCTTCTTGCACCTCTTGCTCGCAACCGCCACCTGTCGATGCGAGGCGCCAACCGCAGGAGCCGCAATCGCGGTGAGGCCGAGGCAGACGACCAGCAGGGCGATCCCCGCCCGACGCCCTCTCTTCGAGCTGGGCTTCACGGAACGACCGTAACAGCGGCCGGTCCAGGGTGAAATCGCCAAAAGCCGGCGGCGAAGCATCGGTAGTCTTGATCGATCGCGGAGGCCGCTGCACCCACCACTGAGGGTGGACCTCGTCCCGCTTCCGACCGAAAGGCCGAGCTGACCGGGAGCCTGGAGGAGGCGCGCCGTCACACCCTCAAGCTGATCGAGCCGCTCACGGACGAGCAGCTCAATCGGGTCTACGACCCGATTCTCAGCCCGCTGATCTGGGATCTCGGGCACATCGGCAACTTCGAGGAGCTCTGGCTGGTCCAGCGGATCGGCGGGCGCGAGCCGCTGCGGGGCGATCTCGGCGAGCTCTACGACGCGATTGAGCAGCCCCGGAAGATCCGGGGCGAGCTGCCGATCCTGCGCGCCGACGAGGTCCGCCCGTACATGGAGCAGGTTCGCGAGCGCACGCTCGAGGTGCTGGGAGAGATCGAGCTGGATCCCGAGGACCGGCTGCTCGCCGACGGATTCGTCTACGAGATGCTGCTCGCACACGAGTACCAGCACAACGAGACGATGCTGCAGCTCGTCCAGATGATCGAGGCCTACGACCCGGTGGAGGTCGACGGCTCGCCGGCCGCCGAGGCCGTCACGGAGGGGCCGGAGATGGTCCGAGTCGACGGCGGCGCCCACGAGATCGGCGCACCTCCGGAGGGCTTCGCCTACGACAACGAGCGACCCCGCCACCGCGTCGAGCTCGAGCCCTTCTTGATCGACCGGGCGCCGGTCACCAACGGGGCCTACATCGCCTACCTCGAGGAGACCGGCGCCGAGCCGCCCATGTACTGGGAGCGAGATGGGGAGGGAGGCTGGGTCCGCACCGCGATGGGTCGGACCGAGGAGGTCGATCCCGGGCTGCCCGTGATCCACGTCTCCTGGAACGAGGCGGACGCGTTCGCTCGCTGGGCAGGCAAGCGATTGCCGACCGAGGCGGAGTGGGAGGCGGCGGCCGCCGGCGCGAGCTCGGACCGCGCCAACCTGGATGAGCTGTCCTTCGGATGCGCCCCGGCCGGCGCGTACGCCGACTCGTGCGCCGATTGCGGTGCGGTGCAGATGCTCGGCGACGTCTGGGAGTGGACGAGCTCAGACTTCACCGCATATCCGGGCTTCGCTCCGTTCCCGTACCCCGAGTACTCCGAGGTCTTCTTCGGCGACACCTACAAGGTCCTGCGCGGTGGGGCCTGGGCCACCCGCCGCAACGTGATCCGGACGAGCTTCCGCAACTGGGATCTCCCCGAGCGACGGCAGATCTTCTCCGGGATTCGCTGCGCGCGCGATGAATCCGAGGACAGGCCGGGGTCGTAGTAGCGACTGATCCGAAGCCGAGACGATCACGCAAAGAGACCGCATACCTCGAGCCGCCATCAATCCCGCCGACACAACCGACCGCATCACAGTCGAGGTAAACCTGCCCCCGGGCGGGCCTCTGTCCGGGATGGCGGCCGACGTCCGGGCCGGGCTGACGAGTCCCTTCAAGGAGCTTTCCCCGCGCTACTTCTACGACGAGCGGGGATCCGAGCTCTTCGAGCAGATCACCGAGCTGGAGGAGTACTACCCGACACGCTGTGAGCGGGAGATCCTCCGGGGCCAGGCCGCGGAGATCTGCAAGGCGGCCAATCGCCCCGCCAGCCTGATCGAGCTCGGTTCGGGCTCCGCGAGGAAGACCCAGGTCCTGCTGGACGCGATGAGGAACGCCAATTGCCTGGAGACCTACTGCCCGGTGGACATCTCCGAGGAGATCACCCGCGAGACCGCCGAGCGGATCGCGAGCGAGTATGAGGGGATCAACGTCCGCGGGCTGGTCTGCGACTTCGAGTTCGACCTCGAGCGGGTACCGGTCGGCGGCCCGAGGGTGATCGCCCTACTGGGCGGGACCATCGGAAACTTTGCCCCTCATCAGCGGGCGGGCTTCCTGCGCCGCATCGCCAATCTGCTTGACCCCGAGGACCGCTTCCTGCTTGGCACGGACCTGGTCAAGGACCCGGCCATTCTGGAGCCGGCCTACAACGATTCGAAGGGCGTCACCGCCGAGTTCAACAAGAACGTGCTCGCCGTCCTCAACCGGGAGCTCGACGCCGACTTCGAGGTCGACTCCTTCGAGCATGTCGCCCGTTGGGACCCCGAGAACCTCTGGGTCGACATCCGCCTGCGCTCACTCGCGAACCAGGTCGTCAACGTCTCGGCGCTCGACATGCTGGTCCCCTTCGGTGCCGGCGAGGAGATGCGCACCGAGATCTCCACGAAGTTCCTCCGTCCGGGCCTGGAGGGGATCTACGCCGAGGCAGGTCTCGAGCTCACCGACTGGTGGACCGACTCCGAGGGCCTCTACGCCCTCTCACTCGCCCGCGCCGTTTAGTCCCACCGCCGATCGGCCCCGGCGGGGTTCGCTCCGTCAGCTTCGTCCCCGTGTTAGTACTGATGCGATGAAGGCTGTCGAGAGCAAGACCTCGAAGGTGTTCTCAATCTCCGCCCTGCTCGCGTGTTGCCTGGCGGGGATCGCGCTACTCGCGGCCGTCTCCTCCGCCTCGGCCGCGACCTATCTGCCCACCCGCACGGATGACCCGGTGCCCAACGGGTGCAAGCCGAAGGACTGCTCGCTTCGGGAGGCCGTGATCGCGGCCAACGCCGCCGGCAGCGCGGGGTCTTCGACGATTCTGCTGCGCCCAGGCAGGCGCTACAAGCTCACCCGGCCGGGCCCGGGCGAGGACGCCGCCATGACGGGCGACCTCGACGTGACGGCCCCACTGGCCGTGGGAACGAAGGGCCTCATCGGGACGAGGAATCGCCATCGGGGCACGAAGCTGGCGGTCATCGACGGGAACGGAATCGATCGCGTCTTCGACATTCACGGCACGGGGCTGACGCTGGTCTGGATCGTGGTGCGAGGGGGACACGCCCGCCGCACGGCCGGTGATGACGGGAACGGCGGCGCGGTCCGCGGCGGGGCGCTCAACCTCCACAGTAAGAGCCGCCTGGTCAGCAACGTCGCGGACGGCAACGGGGGCGCCCTGGCAACCACACTCTCCGCGTCCACCTTCCTAAACGGCGGAATGAGCAACGTGTTGCTCAAGGGGAACAGAGCCGCAGGGAATGGAGGCGCGGTGTATGTGGAGGGCAGCCCGAGAAGGTTCCTGCCGATGGACGGGGTCAGGGTGGCGCACAACAGCGCCGGCGGCTCCGGCGGCGCCATCTTCGGCACGGGGCCGGCGGTCCGCTACTCGACAATCGCCGACAACCGGTCCGGGTCGGACGGCGGGGGGATTGCCCTCAGCGGGACCGGGTCGAGCGGCCTCCTGTGGTCCACCGTTTCCGGGAACCGAGCTGCGCTCTCGGGCGGGGGCATCCAGACGACCGCCCCGGGATCTGGGACCGACACGGGACTATTCCTCTCGGACTCGACGATCGCCAACAACCGGGCGGGCGGCAACGGTGGCGGGATCGGCGCATCCGGCGGGAACTCGACGAGCGAGCTCAGCGGCGACACCATCGCCCGCAATGCCGCGGGCGCTGGACAGCTCGGCGGCGGCCTCTATCTGGGCAACGGTGACTCGATCAGCGTGGGGAACACGATCCTGGCGCTCAATCTCGCCGGCGCAAGGAGCTTCGATTGCTTCGGAGGGTCGAATCGCCTCGTCTCGCTTAGTCACAACCTGATCGGCAATCCTCGCGGCTGCCTCGGCTTCGTCGCCGGCGACCTGTTCGGCGCCCGCCTCGCCCTCGGCAAGCTGGCCGACAACGGTGGCGAGAGGCACCGGACCTACGGCCGTCCCCTGCAGACGATCGCGCTCGGGCGTGGCTCGCGCGCGATCGACCACGCCCTCCACACCAGCGCCTTCGACGAGCGTGGAGTCGTACGGGGCGACCGGCAGGACGTCGGCGCCTACGAGCGGGTCACCAGGAGCTACAGGTTCGGCAGCTCACGCCACCAGATCCGCTGCACCAGGGCCGACCCGATCTGCGCGAAGAAGTAGCCCGGCCTAGCCCACGAACTGCCCGTGGAAGCCGTACGGGATGTGGTGCGGCGCTTCGGCACGCGCCAGCTCGCTCAGATCCGCGGCGTCGAGCACCAGCATGAACGAGCGGCCCGACCGCGAGTCGAAGACCACGGAGAGCAGCACGCCCTCGTCCTCCGCCTTGGCGTCCGGCGCTGCGACGAAGACCGGCTCGCCCGGCCCACAGCCGTCTTCGGCCCAGACGCGGTATGAACCGTCGTCGGCGTCGACCTTGACGATCCGGTCGAGCCAACCCGACTGGGCGCCCACGCCCCAGATGTAGCGGTGGCGGCGCTCGTTGCAGCGCCCGTAGTTGATCCGCGGCAGGTCGAGCCCTTGATCGCCGAGCTTCTCGCTTGAGACTGCGCCGCTCGCCGTGTTGATCCGGAACCGCCGCACGTCGCCCATCTCGACGGGCTTTCCCGCTCGGAGACGGTCTAGGTACAGATCCTCGATCAGGGTGGCGTCCGGGTAGGTACAGGCGTCAACCACCACCTCGCCGCCGTCCTCGTACGCGTTGACGTGGTGGAAGCAGAAGCACGGATCGGTCTCGAAGGGGCCGGTCGCCTCGCCCGTGTTGCGGTCGATCAAAGTGAAGCGGGTACCCAGCTCGGGCTTCCACCGGTAGTTCTCGATGTAGGGGCGGCCCGACAGGGGAATGCTGATCGGGTTCACCACCAGCGGGAACTCGGCGAGCACGAGCCAGCGCTCGGTGAGACCGAAGGAGTGCATGTACGCCGGCTCCTTGACGGGCAGCTCGGCGATCACCCGAGGCTCGCGCCCATCCGGGGGCACTTGGAAGAACCGGTAGCGGTTCCGCGGCCCGAGCTTGGCCGCGTAGTTGAGCATCCCGCCGGTTGCCCGGTCCAGGTGAGGATGCGCGGTGGTCAGCATCCCCGGGGTCTCGTAGGCGACGCCCACCGTCTCCAGGGTCTCGCCGTCGAACTCGACCGGGATCGGCGTCTCGGTCATCGAGATGTACCGCTCCCCGAGCTTGACGAGGTTCACGTTCGCGTTGTCGGAGATCTTCGGAGAGAACATCGAGAAGACCCGCGCGAACAGGGAGCGGCATGGGTCGGTGGCGAACTCGGAGTAGACGATCTCGCCCTTCTCCTCCGCGGCGCGGTAGGCCTTCGTCTGGAGGAAGCGGTTGGCGTAGGAGACCTCGCCGTCAGAGATGCCGAAGCGGTGGAGCATCGCGAAGCCGTCGAACCAGTGGCGCATCGTCCTGTCGCCGACCTCCCACTTCGCCGGCCCGGTTCGGACGAGCGATCCGTTGAGCCAATCCGGGAGCCGGCCCTCCAGCGGCAGCCGATCGACTCGGGTCTCCCGATCGAGGGAATCGAATCCAGCGGTGAGGTTCTGCTTGGCGGGGGCGACGGCGGTGGATGCTGGATTCATGTTTCCTCCTGAATGGTTCAATCCGTACGATTCGTACTGTACCGTATCCTGCCCCGGATGGCGAAGCCCCGCCTCACTCCCACCTCCTATGTCGTACTTGGCCTGATCGAGCAGATGCAGCCGGCGTCGCCGTACGACCTGAAGCTGGCGGCCGCCGCGGGTGTCGGCCAGTTCTGGTCCCTGCCGCATACACAGCTCTACTCGGAGTGTGGGCGGTTGGCCGAGGCGGGATACCTCTCCGAGCGTCGTGAGGAATCGGGTCGAAGGCGGCGCATCTACCGCCTCACGAAGGCCGGCTCCGATGCGCTCGACCGCTGGAGGGCCGAGCCGACGAGCGAGCTCTACGAGCTCCGCGACGCCGGGCTGCTGAAGCTCTACTTCGGGGCAGACCCGGCGAAGCTGGCCGGCGACCAGCTGGAGGCGCATGAGGGGAGGCTCCGGGAGTACGAGGCGCAGCTCGAGCAGTGCCGTGAGATCGACGCGCCCGAGGGCGTCATTCATGCGATCGAGGCCGGGATCGGCCACGAGCGCGAGTACGTGCGCTTCTGGTCGCGGATGCGAGGGCGCGCGTCAGCGCGACCCGTTTAAGGACTTAGGGCGTCGATCAGCTCGCCCAGGTTGTCGGGCGTGGTGATCGGCGTGATCACGGGCAGGGTGATCCCGCCCTCGACGAAGGCCCCAAGACGCTCGCGCATGGCCTCCGGCGGGCCGAAGATGAACATCTCCTCGATCAGGTCCCAGGGCGCCTCCTCGGCGGCCTTCTGGCGGTCCTTGGCGCTCCAGGCCTCGACCATCGGGTCGATCTTCTCCCCGTAGCCGAGCCAGCGGTAGAACGCCTCGTAGACCGGCACGGTTATGTAGGAGGAGAACATGAACCGGGCGAGCGGCTCGACCTGCTCCCGCTCGCCGGGAATGCAGAAGAAGCGGCAGAGCAGCTCGAAGCCGTCCGGCGCGCCCTCCAGTCCGTCAACGACCTTCGGCAGGCCCGCGAGCGGCAGGAAGTTGGTGAACGCGCCGTCGCCCTTCTCGACCGCCAGGCGGAGCATCTTGCCCCGCAACGCCGCCACGATGATCGGCACCTTCGCCTCGGGCGCGCGCTCGAGCTTGAAGCCCCCGTCGGCCCGGTCGCCGGCGAGGGCCGTCCTCAGGAAGTCAATGGTCTCCGACATCTTGCTGAGCGGCTTCTCGAACGGCATCCCGTTCCAGCCCTCGACGATCCGATCGGACGAGGCGCCGATGCCCAGGGCGAAGCGGCCGCCCGACGCATCGGCGAGCGCCGCGGTCTCCTGGGCCAGCAGCGCCCGGCCGCGCTGCATCACGCCGACCACCCCGGTGCCCAGGCGGACCTTCTCGGTCCAGGCCGACGCCAGTGACAGGGGCGTGAAGCCGTCGGGTCCGTTCGTCTCGCCGGACCAGAGGTCCGTGTAGCCGGCCGCCTCGGCGCGCCGGAAGAGCTCGGCGTTGTCCGGCAGCCCGATCCCGGTGAGCGGAACGGTCAATCCCCAGCGTGACGCCATAACCGCGACCCTATATGGGGAGTTCGGATAGGGTCGCGCGCATGGATCTCTCCAAGCTGGACCGCTCGGAGATCATTGGGATGGTCGCCGCGGCGGTGCTGGTTATCAGCCTCTTCCTGGAGTGGTTCTCGCTCTCGACGGATGCGAGCGTCGTCCAGCGAGGGAGCGACCCGGGCAACTGGGCCTGCGGCGTCGGCAACTCGAGCTGCAGCGCCTGGGACACCTTCCCGATCGCGCGCTGGCTCTTGCTGGCCGCCGCGGCCGCGCCCTTCATCCTGGCCTGGATCGTTGTTCGTGGCCATGCTCTCTCCTGGCCGCGGGGCGAGGTGACGGCGATCGTCGGCCTTACCGCCTTCGTACTGATCGCCTACAACGGGATCGTCGCCAAGCCCCAGGACGGGCTCGAGATCAGCCTTTCCTTCGGCTACTGGCTCGCCCTGCTCGCCTCGATCGGCATCTTCATCTCCGGAGGATTCCGGGCCGTGGAGAGCGGCGGCGGAGCACAGCGAAAACCGCCCGCCACCTTCTGACCTCGACGCGTGGCCTCTGATCGGTGACCGAAGCCGACCAACATGTGATCTCGCATGACGTCCGGGACCCGTCGCACCCGGACCGCAACCTGGCGCTCGAGCTCGTCCGCGTCACCGAGGCGGGTGCGCTCGCGGCCGGCCGCTGGGTCGGCATGGGCGAGAAGGAGAGCGCGGACGGGGCAGCGGTCGACGCGATGCGCCTGATGCTCGACACGGTGCCGATGGACGGCATCGTTGTGATCGGCGAGGGCGAGAAGGACGAGGCGCCGATGCTCTACAACGGCGAGCAGATCGGGGATGGCAGCCCCCCCGTCGTCGACATCGCGGTCGATCCCCTCGAGGGGACCACGCTGACGGCGCGGGGAATGCCCTCGGCGCTCTCGGTCATCGCCCTCTCGGAGCGAGGCACGATGTTCGACCCCGGGCCCTGCGTCTACATGGAGAAGATCGCGGCGGGCCCACGCTCGGCCGACCTGATCAACCTTGATGAACCGCTCGAGGACGTGATCCGCAAGATCGCGGAGCGCAAGGGAGGGGAGCTGAGCGACGTCACGGTGATCATGCTCGACCGCCCGCGCCACGAGAAGGCGGTCGAGGCACTGCGCGACGTCGGCGTTAGCATCCGCTTCATCTCGGACGGCGACGTGGCCGCCTCGCTCTTCGCGGTGATGCCGAACACCGGCATTGACCTGCTCTGGGGGGTCGGCGGGACACCCGAGGGAGTGCTCTCCGCCTCGGCGATCAAGTGCATGGGGGGTCGGATCCTGGGCCGGCTATGGCCGCGCGACGACGACGAGCGCAAGGCGGCCGAGGAGGCCGGATATGACCTCAGCCGGGTGCTCGACACCGACGACCTGGTCTCCGGCGACGACGTCTTCTTCGCGGCGACAGGGGTCACCGACGGTGACCTGCTCGACGGCGTCCGCTATCTGGACGACGGCCACGCCACCACCGAGTCGCTGGTGATGCGCTCGCGCTCGGGCACCGTGCGGCGGGTGCAGGCGACCCACAACCGGCCCAAGCTGCGCGAGGTGGTTGGCGGGCGCTACGGCTAGCTAGCCCTCAAGGGGCAGCGCACCCGTGTCGTCGCTCTCGTGCCGGAGTGAGTTGATCACGGCGCCGGCGAGCAGGGCCAGGCTGATCGCGTAGAACCAGACCAGGGCTATGAGGATGAATCCGATCGTCCCGCCGATCCGGTGGAGGTCGGAGACGCTGGTGAGGTAGAGGGGAAAGATGTAGTTGCCGGCCGAGGTGACCAGGGCGAAGAAGAGCGCTCCCGGCCAAACCGAGCGCCATGGCATGTGCCCCTTCGGAACAGCCCAGTAAATCGCCGAGATGATCAGGAAGGTCACGATGAGGCCGCCGACCACGACGATCGCTGTCCGAACCGCACCCCACTGGTCGAGGCCGAACGGCAGACGGTCGGCGCTCGTCAGCACCGCACTCTCGACCGTCGGCACGGTCACGCTGGCTGCGAGCAGAAGGAGCAGCGCCAGCAACATCACCAGCGACCAGCGCTTCTGCTGCACCCAGCCACGGCACTCGACGTGGTAGATCCGGCAGAAGGCGGTGTCCATCGCCCCCCAAAAGGAGGCGCCGATCCAGATCCCGCCGACGGCGGCGGCGACGCCGATCGTGGTCGAGCTGGCGCGGACGCGGTCGATCGCGTCCTGAAGCGTTCCCTGCTCCGCGTTCGGGAAGAGCCGCTGGATGTCGAGGATGACGCTGTGCTCGATGTCCGAGCTGTTGACGACCTTCCCGAAGATGAAGAGGACGAGCAGGGCGAAGGGGAAGACCGCCAGCATCAGGTTGTAGGCGACCATCCCCGAGAGGCCGGTGATGTTCTCCTTGTAGGCGCGGTTCCAGAAGGCGCGCAGCCAGGGATGCCGCCAGAAGTGCCAGCGCGGGTGCTGCGGCTGCGATCGGGTGATCGGCCAGACGTTCACGAGTAACGAACGTCCAGACAGGGGTACCTCGATGAGCGCCCGGAACTTTCCCGCAACATGGTTGTTCTCTCTTTGGCACGCGCCCTGTCACGCCTGCCGCATGCGTTGACTTCAAAAAGTAAAGTGGCTACCATAGGCACGGACGTAGAGGAAGACCTGCGAGATCTAGGCGTGACGACGGAAATCGAACGCGGATGCGGCCCGCCCGCTCCGCGTTTTTGTGGCCTTTGAGGGGGATTGGAGTAAAGGTTTTTCGTCAGCGGCCGACATGATTCAGAGCCCCGCCAGAATTGGGTAAACGGCAGGGCAGCCCGGAAATGGAAGACAGCCAGGAAGGAAGAGCGTAGGCGAATGCTCGTAGCGGAGATCCAAGAACTTGAAGAAGTGAAGACGCTGGTCACCAAGGGCCAGCAGCTGGGCGTCCTGACCTTTGGCGACGTCGCCACCGCTGTGTCCGAGGTGGAGCTCGACGAGTCAGACGTCGAGGACCTCTACGGGCACCTCGAGAAGGCCGGCATCGAGCTGGTCGAGGACCTCGACCCGGCGCAGAAGTCCGCCGCCGAGGCCGAGCGCTCCGACGGCAAGCGTGGTCGCAAGCGCCAGAAGGCGCTCGACCTGAAGCCGGATATGACCACCGATTCCCTGCAGCTCTTCCTCAAGGACATCGGCAAGGTCCGGCTGCTCACCGCCGCCGAGGAGGTCGAGCTCGCGAAGCGCATCGAGCGCGGCGACCTCGACGCCAAGCAGAAGATGGTCGAGTCGAACCTCCGCCTGGTCGTCTCGATCGCCAAGAACTACCGCAACCAGGGCCTGCCGTTCCTCGACCTGATCCAGGAGGGCACGCTGGGCCTGGTGCGTGCGGCCGAGAAGTTCGACTACCGCAAGGGCTTCAAGTTCTCGACCTACGCGACCTGGTGGATCCGCCAGGCGATCGCCCGTGCGCTCGCCGACAAGGCGCGGACCATCCGCATCCCGGTCCACGTCGTCGAGAAGCTCAACAAGATCGGCCGCGCGGAGCGGAAGCTGGTCACCGAGCTGGGCCGCGAGCCCACCCCGGAGGAGATCGCCGAGGTCACGGGGATCGAGCCCGAGGAGGTCGATTCGATCAAGCGCTCGGCGCAGGCCCCGGTCTCCCTCGAGAAGCCGGTCGGCGACGAGGAGGAGTCGGAGTTCGGCCAGTTCATCGCCGATGAGCGCGCCGAGTCCCCCTTCGAGCGCGCCGCCGAGCTGCTCACGAAGGAGGCGCTGAAGGAGGCCCTCGAGAACCTCTCCTACCGCGAGCGTCGCGTGCTCGAGCTCCGCTACGGGCTCGGCGGCGAGCACCCGCGGACCCTGGACGAGGTTGGGCGCACCTTCAACGTCACCCGCGAGCGGATCCGGCAGATCGAGAACCAGTCGCTCAAGAAGCTGCAGTCCCTGGCTGAGGCGCAGAAGCTGCGCGAAGTCGCCTAGCTAGCCACAAGGCTGTCAGCCGAACAGACGGCTAAAGGCTGCACGCTTCCCGCCCGATAGGGCGAGGGATGAGCTTCGAAATCGACGCAGCGCTCGCCTACATGGTGGAGCGGGAGGGATCTGACCTCCATGTGAAGGTGGACTCGCCGCCCGTGGCGAGAGTCCATGGCGATCTCTGGGCGCTGAAGGACACGGATCCGCTCAGTGGGTCCGACACCGAGAAGGCCCTCCACACGATCGCCGACGAGCATCACCTCACCGAGTTCGAGGAGAACGGCGAGGTCGACTTCTCATATGAGCTGCCGGGGGTCTCCCGCTTCCGCGTGAACGCGTTCCGCCAGCGGGGCGATGTCTCTATCGCGCTGCGCGCGATCCCCTTCCAGGTGAAGAGCATCGACGACCTCGGGCTCCCCGAGGTCGTCCGGCGGCTCGCCGAGGAGCCTCGCGGGATCATCCTGCTCACCGGGACCACCGGCTCGGGCAAGTCGACGACGCTCGCGGCGATGATCGACCACATCAACTCGACCCGGGCGCGTCACATCGTGACGATGGAGGACCCGATCGAGTACCTCCACCACGACAAGCTCTCGATCATCAACCAGCGCGAGGTCGGCTCGGACACCAAGAGCTTCGCGGGGGCCATGCGCCGGGTACTCCGCCAGGACCCCGACGTGATTCTGATCGGCGAGATGCGCGACGAGGAGACGGTCCGCACCGCGCTCTCGGCGGCGGAGACAGGGCACCTCGTCATGTCGACGCTGCACACGCTGGACGCCAGCGAGACGATCAACCGGATCATCGACTTCTTCCCGCCCTACCTCCAGCAGCAGGCGCGTGTGATGCTCGCCTCGACGCTGAAGGGCGCGATCTCGCAGCGGCTCGTCCCGCGGATCGACCGCGAGGGCCGCGTCGCCGTCTCCGAGGTGATGGTCGTCACCGGGCGAATCCAGGACCTGATCCTGAATCCCGAGGAGACGGGCCGGATCACAGAAGTGATCTCCGAGGGCGACTTCTACGGCATGCAGACCTTCGATCAGGCTCTGCTCGGCTACGTCACGGGCGGCGTGGTTTCGGAGGAGGTCGCCATGGAGACGGCCTCCAGCCCGCACGACTTCAAGCTGATGCTCGCGGCGAAGGGACAGCGGGCGAGCGGGATCGAGCAGGTGGTCGGGTGAGGGAGGCCATCAACAACAACCCAATGGTCCAGCTGGCGGTGATCGGCGTGCTGGTGCTCGCGGCGGGCGTGATGCTCGCGCCGCAACTGCTCGGCCACAAGAGCAGCGACAGCTCGAACACGAGCACCACCAGCGCCCAGCTGAGCGGCCCGACTGGATCCGTCGATCTGACGGTCAAGTCGACGCAGGCCGCGCCCTCCACCGGCGCCCCGGCGGGATCCACCGCCGCCGCGCCGGCGGCGCCCCAGACGGTCTCGCCCGACGCGCTGATCCCGGGCCGGGGCCTGCCGCGCCCCGTAGTGGACGCCTGGAAGCGAGGGGACACGGTAGTCCTCCTCCTCGTCCGTCCGGCGGGGATCGACGACCGGTTGGTCCGGGACTCGGTTCAGTCCCTGTCAGGCGACTCGGGCCTCGCCGTTTTCGTGGCCCGGGCGAACAAGGTGGCGCGTTACTCGCGGATCACTCAGGGGGTGGGAGTGACGCAGGTTCCCGCACTGGTGATCGTACGTCCCAAGCGGGTGAGCGGCTCGGTGCCGGAAGCGCAGGTGGCCTATGGGTTCCGGGATGCCCAGGGAGTAATCCAGGCCGTCCACGATGCCGTGTACTCCGGCAAGGACGACCTGCCCTACAGCCCGAGGTGAGGATCGCCTGATGCGGGAGCTGCCCGACTACCTGCGACCGCTTCCCGGGCCTGACGAAGGGGCCGGTGCCAATGCTGCGAGCACGGCGGCTTCGAACCAGGAACCCGACGGGGGCGGCACACCCGGCCTGATCCCGCCGATGCACCGCGGGCATTCGGGCGGATTCATCACCGACGCCATCGTGGACCTCGGCTACGCGACCCGCGAGCAGGTGGAGCAGGCGATCGCACAGTCGCGCACCGCCGGCCGCAGGCCCGAGGAGATCCTGGTTGAGAAGGGCGGGATCGACTCGGAGCAGCTCTCCCGGGCCACGGCTGAGCGCTATGGGCTCGACTTCGTGGATCTCGCCCTCTTCAACGTCGACATGGGCGCGGCGAACCTGCTCTCCGCCAAGTCGGCACGCCGGCACCAGGTCCTGCCGGTTTCATTCATCGACGAGAGCACGGTGCTCCTGGCGATGGCAGACCCCACCAACCTGTTGGCGCTCGACGACGTCCAGATGGCGACCGGCATGAGCTGCACCGTGGCGGTGGCGCCGGCCAACGACATCGAAGGGCTGATCTCGAAGCTCTCGACGATGCAGAGCACCGTCGAGGACGCGATCGCGCAAAACGAGGCGGAGGAGCAGGAGGAGCTCGAGGAGGCACCCGCCGAGATCACCGATCTGCGGGCGTCCGCGCAGGACGGCCCGGTGATCAAGCTCGTCAACAGCATCCTCGGGCAGGCCGTGTCGGAGGGTGCTTCAGACATCCACTTCGAGCCCGAGGACGGCGACATGCGGATCCGTTTCCGGATCGACGGCATCCTCCAGGAGAGCGCGCGGGTCCCGAAGCGGATGGTGGCCGGGGTGATCTCCCGCATCAAGATCATGAGCGAGTTGGACATCGCCGAGAAGCGCGTGCCGCAGGACGGGCGAGTGGGCGTGAAGATCGAAGATCGCCGGATAGACCTCCGCGTCACCACGCTCCCGACCCAGAGCGGGGAGGGGGCCTCGATCCGGATTCTCGATGAGGCCGACGCACTCCGGACTCTCGACGACCTCGGAATGGAGGGCGACCAGCGGACGCGGTTCGAGAACTCGTTCCGTAAGCCGTACGGCGCAGTGCTCGTCACCGGACCGACGGGCGCCGGCAAGTCGACGACCCTCTACGCGGCGCTGCAGGACCTCAATGAGGTCGACAAGCACATCGTCACGATCGAGGACCCGGTCGAGTACCGGCTTCCTGGCGTCAATCAGATCGGCGTCCATCGCAAGGCCGGCCTGACCTTCGCGACTGGGCTGCGTTCGGTGCTCCGGGCAGACCCCGACGTGATCATGGTCGGGGAGATCCGCGACAGCGAGACTGCCCGAATCGCGATCGAGGCTGCTCTCACGGGTCACATGGTGCTGACGACCCTGCATACGAACGACGCCCCAGGCGCGATCACGCGGCTCCAGGAGATGGGAATCGAGTCGTTCCTCACGTCCTCCGCGGTCGAGGCAGTAGTTGCACAGAGACTCGCCCGCGTGCTCTGCTCCACTTGCAAGCGGCGCGTCGTGGTGAGCCAAGCCACGCTGACCGAGGCCGGCTTCCGTGTCGGGACGGACCTCGAGGCTTACGAGCCGGTCGGTTGTCAGCGCTGCCACGGCATCGGCTACCGAGGGCGGATGGGGATCTACTCGGTGATGGTCGTCAGCGCCCGGCTCAAGGAGATGGTCGTGAACCTCGCCTCCGAGGCGGAGGTCGCGGAGGTCGCGATCGAGGAGGGCATGCTCACCCTGAAGCAGTCCGGCTTGGAGAAGGTGCGCGCCGGGCTGACGAGCGTCGAGGAGGTCTCCCGCGTGGCGAGCTGACGCTCGACCGGCGTTGCAAGCGTGTCCCCGCCTCAATTTTGGGTGTCAAGGGACGGCCACGAACGGACGATTGGAGAGGAAGCATGGAAGCCGCCGCTGCAACGCGCCAATACGACTTCGCGGAGGTCCTCACCAGGATGGCCGAGGAGCGCGCTTCGGACGTCCACCTGACGCCCGGGTATCCGCCCGCCATCCGGGTGCGGGGAAAGATCGTTGGGCTGGATGAATACGGCCCGCTCTCCGCACAGCAGACCCGCGACACCGTCTACAGCCTCCTCAACGATGACCAGCGCAAGCGCTTCGAGTCTCACAAGCAGCTCGACCTGGCCTACGCCGTCCCCGGCGTGGCGCGCTTCAGGGTCAACTGCTTCTTCCAGCGCGGAGCCATCAGCGCCGCGTTCCGCCGCATCCCGCATCAGATCCCGAAGCTCGATGAGCTCGGCCTCCCGCGAGTCCTCGAGGACCTCACCCGCAAGCCGAGGGGGCTGGTGCTGGTCACGGGCCCGACCGGCTCGGGTAAGTCCACATCGCTGGCGGCGATGCTGGACATCATCAACGGTGAGCGCGACGAGCACATCCTCACGATCGAGGACCCGATCGAGTTCCTGCACTCACACAAGCGCTGCATCGTCAACCAGCGCGAGATCGGCGCCGACGCTGAGGATTTCGCCAGCGCCCTGAAGTCCGCCCTGCGCGAGGACCCCGACGTGATCCTCGTCGGCGAGATGCGGGACCTGGAGACGATGTCGACCGCCCTGACCGCGGCCGAGACCGGCCACCTGGTCTTCGCGACCCTGCACACCCAATCGACCTCGCAGACGGTCGACCGGATCATCGACATCTTCCCGGCGGAGCAGCAGGCCCAGGTCAGGATGCAGCTCTCGATCGGGTTGCAGGGGATCATCACCCAGCAGCTGCTGCCGACGGTCGACGGCTCGGGCCGCGTGGTCGCCTGCGAGGTCCTGATCCCGACACCCGCCGTCCGCAACCTGATCCGCGAGGGCAAGACGCATCAGATCTACTCGGCGATCCAGACCTCGGGATCGATCGGCATGCAGACCATGGACGCCCACCTCGCCCAGCTCGTCCGCATGGGGCGGGTGTCCCGTCAGCTGGCGGAGCAGCGGGCGGCGGTGCCCGAGGAGCTCAAGCGGCTGCTCGGGGCCTCGCCGGGGGAGGGCGCTCCGGGAGCCGCGGCGGCAATGACCAACGGGGCCTGAGATGAGCACCTACGCGTTCCGTGCTGTCGACGTGGCCGGCGTGCCCTCGAGGGGCGAGGTGGACGCCGAGTCCAAGGCGCAGGTCACCGAGCAGCTCCGCGAGCGAGGCCTGATCGTCCTCGACGTCTCCGAGAAGAGTGAGGCGCTCAAGCTTGAGTCCTTCCTCGACCGCTTCCGCGGGATCAAGATGCGTGAGCTCGCCGTCTTCTCCCGGCAGTTCGCGACCCTGATCGCCTCGGGCATGCCGATGTTGCGCTCTCTTTACACGCTCGAGGATCAAACCGAGGATGAGCGGCTCTGCGACGCGATCGCGGGCGTAAGGCGGGACGTGGAGGCCGGCAGCTCGCTGGCCGATGCGATGGGGCGGCGGCCGCAGGTATTCGACAATCTGTTCCGGGCCATGGTGCGCTCTGGGGAAAGCTCGGGGCGGCTCGACGACGCGCTCGACCGGATCGCGTATCAGATCGAAAAGCTGGACGCACTGAAGCGCGAGATCCGCTCGGCCGTGCTCTACCCGGCCTTCGTCTTCGCCGCCGCCGTGGTGATCATGCTCGCGGTCGTCATCTTCATCGTCCCGATCTTCGCCGAGGCCTTCAAAGAGGCCGTCGCCGATCAGCCGGGCGAGTCGGCGGACCTGCCGGCCTTGACCCAGGTCATGATCGGCATCTCAGACTTCCTCAAGGGCTTCTGGTTCCTCTGGGTCCCTGCCTTGATCGCCGGGATCATTGGCTTCTTCCAATGGAAGAAGACTGACCGGGGGAGGGACCAGTGGGATCGGCTCGCGCTCCGCCTGCCGGTACACATAGGTGACATCGTCCGCAAAGCGGCGGTCGCAAGGTGGTCGCGCACCTTCTCGGGTGCGGTTGCCTCCGGGGTGCCGCTACTGGAGTCGATCAAGCTCACCGGCCAAACCGCCGGCAACTCCCAGGTGGAAAAGGCGATGGACGATGTGTACGCCTCGGTGAAGAGTGGCGGCACGATCGCCCACCCCATCGAGAACAGCGAGGTGTTTCCCCCGATGGTGGGCCACATGGTCTCGGTAGGCGAGGAGAGCGGCCAGCTCGAGCAGATGCTGACGAAGGTCGCCGACTTCTACGAGGCGGAGGTGGACACCAAGGTTAAGGCGCTGACTTCGCTGATCGAGCCGGCGATGATCACGGTCGTCGGAGGCATGGTGGGCTTCATCGTGATCGCGATGTACCTGCCGCTCTTCACGCTGTACGACAAGATCCGCTAGCCACTCCACATAGGGGACAGCTCGCCACCCGGCTGGAGATCGAGATCGGTCACGGCCCCGGTCAGGCGTCCGGATCCGGTGGTTCCTTCCCCAGTGGACGCAAGTTCGACCGCTTTGCCCTAAGCACTATTTAGGGACTTGCTAAAGGCATTCGCGCCGCGGTCGATTCAAGGCGGCGTAAAGAGAAAAGCCAGGGCCTTGGTGAAAAAGGCAAACCCATCGCGAGATGGGGACGCAAAGCCAGCGGGGCTCCGAGAGAAATCTCAGAGCTAGCCGGGCTGCCACCGGGGTCAGAGACTTCCGAAGGCACGGGGCTCTGGCAGCGAAGTTTGGACATAGGAGGTCCAGATGCTGTTGAAGCTCCGCGAGCGTATGGCCAGCGAGAAGGGGTTCACCCTGATCGAGTTGCTGGTCGTCATGCTCATCATTGGGATCCTCGCCGCAATTGCGATCCCGACGTTTTTCAACCAGCGGCAGAAGGCCAGTGACTCCAGCTCCAAGGAGATGGCGCACACGGCCCAGGTGGCGATGGAGACCTTCGCTACCGACAACAACGGCCTCTACACCGGAGTCGACCCCGCAGCCCTGAACGCGATCGATAGCTCGATCAGGCTCGCGGCCGGCACTCCGGCGAAGCCGTTCGTGAGCGCCGCAGCCGCCGCCGGCACCCCGGCGGATGGCTGGAGCGTCACGGTCACGTCCCCGACGGGCAACACGTTCTCGATCGCCAAGGCGGCGGGTGGCGGTGCCCTGACGTACACCTGCACGGTTTCTGGAACCGACAGAGGTGGTTGTCCGACCGGCGGCAACTGGGGCTAATCCAGCTAGCCAGCCTGCGTGATGCTCGACAGAGCCTCACGTGAAGCGGAGGGCGGGCCTTCGGGCCCGCCCTCTTCTTTTTGGACGCTCGGCTCCCATTGATCGGCTGCGGCACTCATACGCTCGGCCAGGTCCCCCCACTCCTTGGTATGGACGACCGCGGATCCCGCGCCGATGCAAGGACTGAGGACCCGGACCCGATGGACCTGCGCAAGTTGACACGGATCGCCGGCGACGAGGGCGGTTTCGCCATCGTCGAGGTGCTGGTGAGCGCTCTCGTGCTGCTGATCTTCTCCGTCGGCGTGGTCGCGGTCCTGACGGGAGCGACGCGGGCCACCGCTCAGGAGCGTCACCGAGCGCAGGCCAACGCGCTGGCCGAGCAGGAGCTCGAGCGGGTCCGCTCCTCTCGGATCGCCGACCTGTCGACGCTCAACTCGACTCGGAGGGCGCTCGACGACGGCACGGAGCTGGCCAGCGGAGCGCCCTGTCCCACGACGGGAGCCGCGTCGCGACAGACGTGCTACACGATCACCTCGAGCACCCAGTTCCAGACCGAGGCGGCGAGTACGAGCGGCTGCGCCGCGGGGTCGGGCTCGCGCGACTACCTCCTGCTCACGGTCAGCGTCAGCTGGACCGGCATGGGCGCGCTCCACCCGGTGAGGGCGGCCACGATCGTCTCGCCGCCCAGCGGCTCCCTGGTGCCGAACAGCGGCTCCGTGCTGGTCAACGTGGTCGACTCGCGAAACGTCGGGATCTCCGGCGTCGCTCTCTCGGGCAGCGGCCCCGGATCCTTCAGCGGCTCGACCGGCCCAACCGGCTGTGTGTTGTGGCGCAACCTGCCGGTGGGCACCTACACGATGACGGTCGGTGGCACGGCGTCCATCATGGTGGACCCGAACGGGAACACGCCGACGCCGCAGTCCGTGAGCGTCGTCGACCAGGGCACGAACACCGTCAACCTGCAGTACGACCGACCGGCGTCGATCCAGGGCATCACCTTCCGAACGCGTGACTACCTGAACAACCTCGTCGACTCCTCGGCGGATTCGGTGATCGCCAGCAACACCGGGATGCAGGTGGCGAAGGCGTTCACGCCCCCCGGAGGCGTACGCGCGACCTCGATAACGACGACGTCGACGCTCTTCCCATTCACGTCCCCCTACGCCGTATACGCCGGAACATGCGCATCGAACAACCCCCCCGCCGGCCCGATGCTCGGCAACGCCACGTTGCCCGTGGGCGGCTCCGCCACCCTCGCCAGCCCCGGGTACATCCAGCTTCCCTCGCTGCAGGTCACCGTCTTCAGCGGGACCAGCGCCTCGCCCGGCCCCCTCGTTTCCGGCGCCAAGGTGACGGCCAGGGACACCGGCTGCAACGTCACTCGGACGCTGACGCCCACCGGCGGAACGGACTTGCTTGGACATGTCCCGCAGGCGCCCCCGAGTGGCGGAGACATCGGATTGCCGTACGGGACCTATGACGTCTGCGCCAGCAACTCGACTGCCACCGACAAGCGAATCGTCACCGGGGTCGCCCTGACCTCGGCCGGACTCACCGGAACGATCCTCGCCATCTACCTCGGCGGCCAGCCGGCCGGGACCTGCCCATGAGGGACGAGGAAGGCTCAACGATGATCGAGCTGATCGTCAGCGTCAGCGCGGCGCTGGTCGTGATGATGGGCGTCGTCACCTTGACTACCGCTGTGCTCCATAACCAGGACCGGATCACTAGGCGCGTGGACGCCAGCAGTCGGGCGCGGCCCGTGATGACCCGGATGATCCAGGAGCTCCACTCCGCCTGCGTGACCTCGCACATCGTGCCCATACAGACGGGAAGCACCGGCACCTCGATGAGTTTTCTCTCGAAGAGTGGCGCTGCAGTCGGCCCAACGCCGGATCTGCACACGATCTCACTCAACGGCACCACGCTGAGGGAGTCAGTCTTCCCGGCGACCGGCGGCATGGCCCCGAGCTGGACCTTCTCGGGAACAGCCTCATCGAACACCTCGCTGCTCACAAACGTCTCCGCGCCCTCGGGCGTTCTCTTCCGGTACTACGACTTCATCAACGGCGCGCTCTCCGCCAACCCGCTGGCGACGCCGCTGAGCGACACAAATGCCGCCCGGGTGGCCTACGTCGCAGTTTCGTTCACCAGTTCGCCGGGGGCGGGTGTATCGCACTTCGACCCGGGCTCACCCCTGGTGTTCAGCGACTCAGTGGACCTGCGCCTCGAATCCGCCGGCCAGTACCCGAACCAGGACAACCTGCCATGCGTCTGATTCTGGGTCGCCTCAGGGCGCTTCGGGAGGAGGACGGCTACTCGATGCTCGCCGTTATCGGGGCGATGGTGGTCACGACCCTGCTGGTGAGCGCCGCGGTCGCTGCCACCAACGACGATCAGGTCTTTCTCCGGCGGGATATCGACCAGAAGCGCGCTTACGCCGCGGCCCAGGCCGGGGTGGCCGACTACACCTACCACCTCAACACCGACAGCGGCTACTGGGCCCGCTGCACGAACGTCCCGACCCCCAATGCCCTCAACCTCAACATGAACGGGTCCCCGACCAACACCAGGCCCGTGCCAGGCACGACCGACGGCTCCAGGTACGGCATCGAGTTGCTGCAGGCAACGACGAGTCCCGCTGGTCAGCAGTGCGATTCGTCGAACCCGAATGCCACCATGCTGGAGCAGAACGGCGTCAACAACGGCACCTTCCGGATCCGCTCGACCGGCTACTCGGGAACCGGGAAGGTCTCGATCGTCGCCAGCTACAAGCAGGCGACGTTTCTCGACTACGTCTACTTCACCCAGCTCGAGACCTCGGATCCGGTGACCTACGGATTCGCCAATCCCTCCTCCCAATTGACGGGCGCCTACTCCCAGTGCACGAAGTTCCGGCGGGACGGCCGGGAGAGCGTGAATATCCCCGGCACCAGCATCAAGTGCGACCAGATCGTCTTCGTCGATGGCGACCAGATCGACGGGCCCCTGCACACCAATGATGACTTCCGGATGTGCGGAAGCCCGACTTTCGGGCGGAACGGGGCCGACATCACCGAGGTCAGCGCCCCGCCGGTTGGATGGGCACACGGCACCAACTGCTCCGCGACGCCGGTCTTCAGGGGGCCCCTCGCCACCAGGGCGCCCGTGCTCACGCCGCCGTCCACCAACAGCTCGCTGAAGGCGATCGCGGGCCCGAGCAACACCTACACCGGTCAAACCCACATCACGTTGAGCGGAAGCAACATGACCATCACGACCGACTCCGGGCAGACGATTGGGCCGGTGGCGGTGCCGACCGACGGAGTGGTCTACGTGCAGAACGGCGCCAGCTGCTCCACGGCCTACTCGCCCTTCACGGTCACGTATCCGATCAGCTCGGGTTGCGGGAACGCGATCGTGAACACCGGCGGAAGCACCTACAGCGGCCAGCTGACGATTGCGGCGGAGAACGACGTGATCATCGACGGCGACATCCGCCGAGCGAGCAGCTCCGCCGATCTCCTCGGCCTTGTGGCAAACAACTTCATCCGGATCAAGCATCCGGTGTGTGAACTCAATGGGCCGGCCCCGGCCCCCGACCCCGACTGCGCCGGAGGGACGGGTGTGCCCGGATCGGTGACGGAGGAGTCAGCGAAGGGAGACTGCGACGCGGACAACGACGGCAACCGCGCCGGCAACGGCAACGGCACGACCTCGAACATCACTATCGACGCCGCCCTGCTCTCGATCGACCACTCGTTCATCGTCGACCACTACGACTGCGGCGCCGGCCTCGGAACGCTGACGGTCAACGGCGCGATCTCGCAGAAGTTCCGGGGGGCGGTCGGAACGCTGGGGAGCACCGGCTATCTCAAGAACTACAACTACGACGACCGCCTGCGCTTCGAGGAACCGCCGCACTTCTTCGACCCCGTGCAGTCGGCCTGGCACGTCCAGCGGGAGACGCTGGGGTAGTGGGCATGTTCCCGATTGCCTCACTCGCATTCGTGGGCGGCATGGTGACCGGCAGCTTCGTCGGCGTCGTGGCGCACCGCGTCCCTCGCGGCGGCTCGATCATCGGCCCGCGGTCCGTCTGCGATTCCTGCGGCACACAGATAGCGGCCTACGACAACGTCCCGGTCGTCTCCTGGCTGGTGCTGCGGGGACGCTGCCGCGACTGCGGCGCGCGGATTCCGCTGCGCTATCCACTCGTCGAGATCGCGGTGGGGCTGGCGTTCGCCGCGACCGCGATCGTCCTGCACGATGACCCGGCCCAGCTGGTGCTCGGGCTCGTCTTCGTTGCGATGCTCGCGGCGATCACTCTCACCGACCTCGAGCGGCAGATCATTCCCAATTCGATCCTGCTGGTCGGGACGGTCGCTGGACTCGCTCTGGTGGCGGTGACGGACCCATCGAGCCTGCCGGAGCGCTTGATTGCAGCCGCCGGCGCCGGCGGCCTACTGCTCATCATCGGTCTCGCCTATCCGCGTGGCATGGGGATGGGCGACGTCAAGTTGGCTGCGGTGATGGGCCTCTACCTGGGAAGCGCAGTCGCCCCGGCCCTTTTCGTTGGAGTGCTGAGCGGCACGATCGTCGGAGTCGCCCTGATGGCGGCCCGAGGATCGGGAGCACGGAGGCTCAAGGTGCCCTTCGGTCCCTTCCTGGCGCTCGGCGGGGTTGTCGCCCTCCTGGCGGGCGACCAGATGATCGACGCCTACCTGAACGCCTTCGTCCGCTAGGCGCCGTCTCATCAGTCTTGGGTATGGCGCAACCGGGCGCTACAGCCGATGGGAGAGGAGACGCACGGGTGCGTCATCCGATGGTTTCCGCGAAGAAAAAAAGCACATCCCTGGTCGGGCTGGACATCGAGTCCGGCAGCATCGCGGCCACTGAGGTGAAGTCGCAGGGCGACCGTGTGGTCGGCCGCACGGCCATCGTGCCGCTGGAGCCCGGGGTCGTCAGGGAGGGAGATTTGATCAATGGAAACACGCTCTCGGACGCTCTCAAGGACCTGTTCGGGCGCAACAAGCTCGGCAAGAGGGTTCGCGTCGGCGTCGCGAATCAGCGAGTCGTCGTGCGCACCCTCGAGCTCCCGCTGATCGAGGACCCCGAAGAGCTCGACAGCGCCGTCCGGTTCCGGGCGCAGGACGCGATTCCGATGCCCCTGGATCAGGCGATCCTGGACTACCGCGTGATCGCGAAGCGGGACGGACCGGATGGGAACCGCATGATGGATGTGCTCGCGGTTGCGGCCCGTCGCGACATGCTCGTATCGCTGGTGCAGACTCTTCGCAACGCCGGACTCCAGCCCGAAGGGATCGACCTGTCGGCCTTTGGGATGATCAGGGCGCTGGACGACGCCTCGGCAGCGGGCCCCGTCGTGAGCGGGGACATGCCACCGATCACGACTCTGTACTGCCACCTTGGTGACATCACCAATTTGGCGGTTGCCCGCGGTGGTGAGTGCCTGTTCACCCGCGTCAGTCCGTTCGGCGTCGAGGCCATTGCGGACCGGCTTGCCGGTCGCGAGGAGGTCTCGCTGGAGGACGCCCGCGAGCTCCTCATGGAGGTCGGCCTCGAGGAAGACCTGGACCTGTTCGACGGGCAAGACGGCGCCGGCGCCGCACGAGAGGTCCTCGAGGAGGGAGTGACGAAGCTCGTCGAAGAGCTGCGGATGTCGATGGACTTCTACGGCGCCCAGGACGGTGTCACCCCGGTCGACCGCGTCTCGATCTGTGGGGCCGGTAGCACGATCCCGGGGCTGCCGGAACGCATCCAGGCCGGGCTCGGACTCGGGATCTCCTGTGAGCTGCCGGCGGCGCTCTCGCATCTCGATCAGGAGGATGCCGCGCGACTGACCGTCTCTTATGGATTGGCTTTGGAGGGCTGAGTCGAGATGCGCCCCGTCAACCTGATCCCTCCAGACGAGCGGCGCGGCGATCGTGCCGCCATGCGCACCGGAGCCTTCTCCTACGTTCTGATCGGGGGGCTCGGTGTCGCGTTGCTCGCGGTAATCGCTCTTGCGTTTACGAGCAAGCAGGTCTCCGACCGCAAGTCCGAGGTGGCGCAGCTGGAGAGCCAAGAGGCGGCGGCGACGGCGAAGGCACAGAGCCTGCAGGCGTTCACGGACTTCCGCGCGGCCCAGGAGTCCCGATCGGGCACCGTGGCGAGTCTTGCCCAGAGCCGGTTCGACTGGCAGCGGGTTCTCAACGAGCTTGCGCGAGTGATCCCGTCCGACGTCTGGCTGGTCCAGCTGGCTGGGACCGCGGATCCCACTGTGACGGTCGCGAACGCGCCGGAGATTCAGAGCCGAGACAGCGTTCCCGGTCCCGCGCTTGCGATGCAGGGTTGCGCGCCCAGCCAGGACGCCGTTGCGCGGTTGATCGCGAGCCTCCAGGAGATCGACGGAGTGACCCGGGTCGGCCTGGAGTCCTCGGAGCGGGCTGACGACACCCAGGCCGCCACCGCCTCCCCGACGACAACGGACTCCAGCGCAGTGAGCTCGGAATGCCGTACGCGAGACTTCATCACGCAGTTCAAGATCCTCGTCGCGTTTGATGCGGTGCCGACGCCGGCGACCGCGACCGGCACCCCGTCCGTGCCGCCCGGCGTGTCGCCCGCTGGCGGATCGCAGCTGGCCTCCCAGTCCACCGCGAGCTCGACGAGCGGAGGCTGAGATGAGGGCAAGCGAGCGCGCGATTATCTTCGGCGTGGCGATTGCCGGCCTGGTAATCGCCTTCTACCTGCTGGTGCTGGGCCCAAAGCGTGACAAGGCCAGTGAATTGGCTGACCAGATCAGCCATCTGCAGGCCTCGATCTCGGCGGCCCAGCAGCAGACGACCTACGGGGAGCAGGCTCGCCAGGAGTTTCCGAAGTACTACGGCCGCATGGTCGTGCTTGGTAAGGCCGTTCCAGCCCAGTCGGACACGGCGTCGATGCTCGTCCAGCTCAATTCGATATCCGACCGATCGAAGGTTGATCTCCGGGCTATCGCCCTCAGCCAAGGCGGCGGTGGCTCGGCAACCTCTTCACCAGCGCCAAGCACCCCCGCCCCCAACACCCCGTCGTCGGCAACCGCTGCCGCTACCTCGGCGGCGTCGACCGCCAGCACCGCCAACTCTGCCCAGTCCACGCCGACGACCGACTCGACCCCGGCGCCGGCAACAGAGGCCGTTGCGGCCGCGCTGCCGATTGGATCCGTCGTGGGCCCGGCCGGCCTGCCAACCCTGCCGTACGACCTCACCCTGACCGGCAGCTACTTCGACGTCGCAAACTTCATCGGCGGGATAGACGGCTTGGTCAAGCCCACCAGCGGAGGCGCTCAGCTGTCCCCCGACGGACGCCTGTTGACCGTCAACGGCTTCGCCTTGCAGATCAGGGATGCGGGCCCGCCACCTCACCTCGAGGCCACCTTCCAGGTCACGGCCTACTCGAGCGGGGACCAGGGGCTGACGGCCGGGGCGAGCCCCACGGGGCCGGCTCCGACGACACCTGGCGAGGCGCAAACCCAACCGGCAAGCGCGGTGGTGGCCAAGTGAAGCCCTGGAAGGCCCAGAAGTTCTTCGGTGACGTGATCTACGACCTGCGCAGTCGCAACCTGCTCCTCGTCGTCGTGATGCTCCTGCTCGCGATCGTCGCGGTTCCGGTGCTCGTCAAGTCCGGCTCGGGTGATTCCTCGGTTTCGCTCGGGCCAGGAACACAGGCCTCAGCTCAGACGCCGCCCGAGAGCGAGAACGCCGTGGTCGCCTATCACCCGGGAGATCCGCAACTTCAAGCAGCGTCTCAGCGACCTCTCCGCGAAGGACCCGTTCACGCAGCAGTACCTGCCGCCCACGGCGTCCTCCTCCACGACTTCCAGCAGCGATCAGCTCGCGCAGGCGCTGACCGGGTCCTCAACCACCGGCGGCTCCGGCGGCGGCGGCGGGAGCACGGGTTCCGGCGGCGGACAGACGCAGTCGAAGGTCACCAATCACATCTACTTACTTCTGGTGGGAGACCGACGTCCAAGTCGGCGAGGTGGGGGGAACGCTCGCCCAGCAGAACAGCGTCAAGCCCTTCCAGTTCCTGCCCAGCTCCGACAAGCCGGTCCTGACCTACATCGGCACCGTCGGAGCGGGCTCTCAGGCGGTCTTCCTGGTCTCCAAGGACGTGGTCAGCGTGGGCGGCGAGGGCACCTGCTTCCCGACCGCGGACGCCTGCCAGCTGCTCGGCTTGAACGCCGGCAAGGGCGCCGACCTGATCTACGGTCCGGACGGCAAGACCTACCACGTGCAGGTGCTCCGAATGCACCGCGTGACGAGCTCGAAGCCGCCGAACTTCTAGCTCGCCCAGCGCTTCACAAAGTAAAGCTTTGGCGCTATTCTGGGGTGCGTGTTCGACCGCTGAATGTCCCGTCTGCCGGACGGCCGAGGTCATCTCCGGCAAGTGGACCCTCCTCATCATCCGCGACCTGGCGGACTCCTCGCTCCGTTTCTGCGAGCTGGAGCGCTCCCTGGAGGGAATCAGCCCCCGCACCCTCTCGCTGCGCCTGAGGGCGCTCGAGGAGCACGGAATCGTCGAGCGCCGCACCTTCCCTGAGGTCCCGCCGCGCGTGACCTACCAGCTCACCGACAAGGGCCAGGCCCTCGTCCCGCTGATCGAGGACATGCGCACGCTACGGCCGCAGCTGGCTCCCGGTCGACGAGCGCGAGCCCGTCGGCGCCGCGGTCTAGCTGCAAGCGCTCATTCACGCGCAGGAACGCCCTCGCCTGCGGGCGAATCCGACTTGCGTGACGACACTTGAGAGCACGACCGAGAGGCTCGAGGAGGCGCTGAGGCGCCTCGCCGTCGAGGCCGCCGACCTGTTCGAGGAGCTGCTGGCGACTGGGGCGGAGATGCCCTTCGACCTGGAGCCCACCGACGACGGGCCGCTGCCGATGTACTCCTACGCGCCGATGACCGGCCAGTTCATCGAGCGCCATCTGGCCGAGCTGCGCCGCCTCGAGGCGTTCGTCGAGGTTCGCGAGATCGCCGGCGAGGAGGCCGCGATCGGCTTCATGGTCGGGCTCTGGGAGGGCAAGACCGAGTTCGACGTGGCGGGCGACCGGCTCCAGCGGAGCCATCGACGCGGTGCTCTCGACGATCTCGCTCCGACTCCGACGAGGCGACGCCCGCTGGCGAGGTGATCGTCCCGCTGGTCGGCTTCCACATGCCCAAGGACGAGATCGAGCTTGATGGGGTGCGGATCGTGCGCGCCGACCTGGTCGAGGACGCGCCGCTCGACGCGGTCGACGCGACCCGCTCAGGCGGCCGCGGGAAGCCCGGCTTCCTCGCCTGCCTGAGCTGCGGGCTGGCGGCGGTCGCGCCCGCGGCGGTCGTCGCGGATGACTTGAGGCGCGCGCTGCGCACCATGAGGCTGTTCAGGCCCGGCGCCGTCGGGCTGGCCTCCCACGGGTGGGCGAAGCGCACCGGTGGCTGGGAGCGCTTCGGCACCGGGGCGAGCCGCCCGCGCCAGGGCGGATACCGGCTGACCGGCAACGAGGTCGGTGACCTGGAGAGCTTCGCGCGGACCCTGAACGAGCGCGGGCTCGAGGATGCCGTCGCTCGACTGGGCCGCGTCCCGCTTCGAGCTGGGCGCCGAGCGCGGTTCGCTGATCGAGGCGCTGAGCGACTATCTGCTCGCCCTCCGCGGGCTGCTCGAGGGCGGGGGCGCGGCCAGGACGACGCTGTCCGCTCGCGTCGCCGCGCTCGCCTGCGAGCCCTACGAGCGCGAGCAGGGCCGCGTCACGGTCGAGCGCGCGCTGGCGATCGAGCGAAAGCTGATGAGCGGTGGGCGCTACCGGCCGGTGGCCGGCGCTTCGCCGCTGGACGTGATCGCGGAGCTCGAGGAGCTCCTGCGACGCCTGCTCAAGGGACTTGCCACCGGAGAGCTGGGAGGAGACCTGCGGGCCGCCGCTGATGAGGTACTGCTCTCCGAGGGTCTTTCCGCCACGCACGTGGAGACGCCGGGGATCGGGGAGACCGCCGAGTGGCGCCTCCCGGACCCGACACCCGACGAGTCGCTCGACCTCTCGGCGATCGCCGACGGCAACCTCGGCGAGGACGAGATCTCCGTTCACAGGGCCGAAGACGCCCGATGGGACGGACACGAACGAATTGGACGATTTGTCCGTCCGCGGGGCCGAGGAGGATCGGCAACCGACGACGAGGATCGTCGTCGATGACGTCGAACTACCCGAGATCTAATGGCCGCCGACAGCGACCATCGCGCCTCGCCACCGGCCCGGCAACGGGGATCGAGCGGATTGGTTCAGCGCCGGCGACGGCGAGCCCGAGTGGCCCGCCTTCGCGAGGCCGCGCAGGACGCGACCACGACACGGATCGCGAGCCCTCGAAGGACCGCGTCCGCTACCTCTTCCCGGTGCCGGACGCGACCGACTGGAACGTCGGCGAGCTCCGGTACGAGCGCAAGCGAAGCGGCTAGCTAGGCCGTTCCCGAGGCCGCGAGCGCCTCGCGCTGCTCCTCGGTCGCGAACAGGTAGCGATCGATCTTGAGCAGGGCGTCGAGGTCGTGGACGTCCTCGTCGAGGTAGGGGACGCGGATCACCGCCTTCGGCTTCAGCTCGCGCTCCAGGTGCTCGGACGTTGCTCGCGTCGCGCTGCGCGAGCGCCTGATAGTCGGCGAAGTTCTGGGCGACCCGCTCGGCCAGCTTCGTCGTCGAAGAGCCCGTTGAGGTCCGCCTCGGCGGCCCCCTCGGCCTGCTCGTCGGCCTCGTAGTGGACCTTGTTGACGATCACCCCGCCGACGGGCAGCTTCGCCTCGACCAGCTTGCGGTGGAAGTAGACGGCCTCGTCGATCGGCTCGCCCTGAGGGCCGCAGACGACGACGAAGGTGGTCGCGGGGTCGGCGAGCAGCTCGGAGACGCGCTTGGCGCGCTCGCGGAAGCCGTCGACCATCCCGCTGAAGGCCTGGAAGAACTCGCTCAGGTCCGTGAGCAGGTCGAGGCCGGTGACCCGCTTGAGGACGCCGAAAATCATCGAGCTGCCGCGCCCGACGACCCTGGTGGCGATGCCGGTCGGCTTCATGAACATCTGCATGCCGCGGCCCTCGATGAACTGGGTGAGCCGCTTCGGCGCGTCGAGGAAGTCGAGTGCGTTGCGGGAGGGGGGCGTGTCGAGGACGAGGAAGTCGTAGCGCCCCTCCTGGTGGATCTCGAAGAGCTTCTCCATCGCCATGTACTCCTGAGAGCCCGCCAGGGCGTTGGAGAGCTGCCGGTAGATGCGGTTCTGGAGGATCCGGTCTCGCGTCTCGGCGTCGGGCGCGTGCTTGCGCACGAGCTCGTCGAAGGTCGCCTTGGCGTCGAGCATCATCGCCCAGAGCTCGCCGCGCATCTCGATGCCGGCGCGCTCGAAGAGCTTGGGATCCACGCGACTGGGCGTGTTCTCGAGCTCATTCAGCCCGAGTGAGTCAGCGAGGCGCTTGGCGGGGTCGATCGTCAGCACGCACACCTTCTGGCCGCGCGCGGCGAGCCCGGCGGCCAGTGCGGCCGAGGTCGTGGTCTTGCCGACCCCGCCCGATCCGGCGCAGATGCAGATGCCGCGGCCCTCGACGATGTCGGTGATGGTGGGCATCAGACCAGCGCCCCTGCGAGCCGCTCCAGCGAGGGGACGTCGAGCGAGGGCTTGAAGATGAATGGCAGCGTCTTGACGGGGGAGGAGACGGCCTTCTTCAGCCGCTGCAGCTGCTCCCGCTGCGAGCGCGAGCGGCGGTATTCGGAGAGAGCCGCCCGAACGGCCGCCCTGGCGGGCCCGTTGGCCTCCTCGAGCGCCCTCTCGAGCTCGGAAGCCTCTCCCTTGGCGAAGCGCTCGGGATAGAGAGCGTTCATGTAGACGCGGTCGACGGACATGCCGATGTCATTGGTGAGCTGCTCCTCGAGGGAGGCCGACTCGTTGACGGGCATCTCCTCGGGCAGGGAGACGATCGCCACGCCGGTCGCGTCGTGGTCGGTGATGAACCGGTCGAGCTCCTGTGCCTGGTTGTGCACCGGGCCGACTCGCGCGATGTTCGCGAAGGTGCGCGGCGTCTGCAGGAAGCCGATCCCGTGCCCGGTGGCCGGGGCGTCGACGATCACCAGGTCGTACTCGCGCGCCTTCTTCACCCTGCGGTTGGGCTGGGCGAGCTCCCAGATCTTCCCGATCGTGACCAGCTCCTTGAGGCCGGGCGTTGCGGCGGCCAGGTAGTTGAAGATTCGAGAGCGAACGAGCATGTCGCGCATGGCTCGGACCTTGAGCTGGAGCAGCAGGTACTCGCGCAGGGAGTGGTCCGGGTCGATCGAGATCGCCCAGAGGTCTTCGGAGACCTCGACCTCGTGGAATCCCACCTCGGCGCGCCTGAAGACACGCGAGGCGGTCTCCTGGCCGCCGATCTCGCAGACGATCGTCCGCTTGCCTCGGGCGGCCGCGGCGAGGCCCAGGGCGATCGAGATCGTGGACTTTCCGACGCCTCCCTTGCCGGTCACGAAAACAAGCCGCTTGTCGAGTAGCTCAGGCATGCGGGGCGGATTCTTCCAACCAGGAGAAGGAATGCGGGCCTCGCCTGCGAAATAGCGCGCTTAGATGCCAAGTTTCCGCCGAAACAAGTCTGCTCAAACAGCGGATGAGGCCGGGCGCATGAGGCCCGAGGACCTGGTCCAGCCCAAGCCCGAGAAGAAGGAGTCGGGCAAGGCTGAGACAAGGCTCGACGAAAGTCGGCGGTCCAAAAGCGCCGCCGACGACCAGCAGCCGGACACGCCCAAGAACAAGGGCCCGGCCAAGGTGATCGCCTTCGCGAACCAGAAGGGCGGTGTCGCCAAGACGACCACCGCGCTCAACCTCGCCGTCGCCTTCAAGGAGTCGGGTCACCGCGTTCTCGCCGTCGACATGGACCCCCAGGGCAACCTGACGATGAGCCAGGGCGTCGACCCCGACAAGGTCGAGAAGAGCATGTTCGACGTGCTCGTCCACCGGACGCCCATCAAGGACGTCATCGTCGAGCGGGAGATCGACGTCGCCGTCGCCTCGATCGACCTGGCCGGCGCCGAGATCGCGATGAGCACGCAGATCGGCCGCGAGCGAGCCCTGCAGAAGAGCCTCGACGAGGTCAAGGACGACTACGACTTCATCTGCATCGACACGCCGCCGAGCCTCGGGCTGCTGACCGTCAACGCGCTCACCGCCGCCAACAAGGTGATCGTGCCCGTCCAGTGCGAGTACCTCTCCATGCGCGGCCTCGTGCAGCTTCAGAACACGCTTCAGATGATCCGGGAGAACCTCAACCCCGGCGTCGAGATCGAGGGGATCCTGCCGACGATGCTCGACTCGCGGACCGTCCACGCCAAGGAGGCGGTGGAGATCCTCGAGGAGAACTTCGGCGAGCTCGTCTTCAAGTCGCGGATCCGCAAGGCGATCAAGTTCGCCGAGGCGCCGGTCCGCGGCACCTCGGTCCTCAAGTACGACCCGAACGGCAAGGCCGCAGGCGCGTACCGCGACCTCGCGAAGGAGGTCCTCACTCATGGCTCGTAGCAAGCGCGCCAGCATGCGCGAGGGCCCCCTCGCCGATCTCTTCCGCTCGACCGAGGAGTCGGTCCCGCCGGAGGACGTAAAGGTGACCGCCAATGGCAGCGGCACGAAGCCGGTCGAGGTCGCCGTCGAGGAGCCGATCCAGGAGACCCCGCTCCCCGAGCCGGTCCCCGAGCCCACTCCCGAGCCTGTCCCGGAGCCGACGCCCGATCCCGTCCCGGACCCACTGCCCACCCCCGATCCCGTCCCGCCGGAGCCGGTCGCCGAGGCGAAGGTCGAGGAAATTGAGATCCACCACGAGGGCCTCGAGCGCCTCATGGGCGGATCTGGCGCAGATGTCCGCCCGGCGTTCGGCCGGGAGGAGCCGGATACGTCCTCTCCGACCCGCCAGCCGGTCGTCCCGCGCACACACCAGGCCGTCCTGCGGGTGGTCGGCGTGGGCGGTGCCGGAGTCAACGCCGTCAACCGCATGGTCGAGGCGAAGCTGCCCGGCGTGGAGTTCCTCGCGATCAACACCGACCTTCAGTCACTGCAGAACTCGAATGCGGATGTGACGCTGCACATCGGTGCCGAGCTCACGCGCGGCCTGGGATCCGGCTCCGATCCACGGGTCGGCTACCGCGCCGCCTTCGAGGAGCAGGACAAGATCAAGGACCTGCTCAAGGGCTCCGACATGGTCTTTCTGGCCTCCGGGTCCGGCGGCGGGACCGGCACGGGCGCCGCCCCTGTCGTCGCCAAGCTGGCCCGCGACATCGGCGCGCTCACCGTCGCCGCGGTCACCAAGCCCTTCTCCTTCGAGGGCGCCCGCCGAATCGCCCAGGCCGAGGAGGGCATCGCCGCCCTCGGCAAGGAGGTCGACACGATGATCGTCGTGCCGAACGAGCGCCTGCTGACGATCCTCGAGCGGCGCACCTCGATCGTCGATGCCTTCAAGGTCGCCGACGACGTCCTGCGCCAGGCGGTTCAGGGCATCTCAGACCTGGTCATGCTGCCGGGCCTGATCAACCTCGACTTCGCTGACGTCCGTACCACCATGATCGAGGCCGGTGACGCGATCCTCGGCATCGGCATGGGCTACGGGGAGCACCGGGCGACGATCGCCGCCGAGAAGGCGGTCTCCTCACCGCTCCTCGAGACCTCGGTCGAGGGCGCGCGCTCCATGCTTCTGTCGATCACCGGCGGGCCGGACCTCTCGCTGATCGAGGCGAGCGAGGCCGCCGAGGTGGTCAAGGCGGCCGCCCACCCGGAGGCAGAGATCATCTTCGGCGCCAGCGTGGACGACGACATGAGCGAGGAGGTCTGGATCACCGTGATCGCCACCCGCTTCGACTCGGCCTTCTCCAACCGCTACCGCCGCGATAGGCGGGACGACCCTCGCGAGCCTCGAACCGCGGACCGGGACGCGGCGTTGCGGCCCGAGCGCTACGCGGATCCCGTCGGCGATTACCGGGACACCGCGCAGCCGCGCCACGGCAGCGCCGACGAGCTATACGGCGACGGCGTCTGGGGCCGTGGTGGGCTCGACCGCCGCCCGGCGGAGCCGCGCAACATCGACGGCCAGATTCTCGACGTGCCCGAGTTCGAGCCCGGGGACTGAGAAGCACCCGAACCCACCTACGCTCCCGGCATGAGCAGTCCGAGGGGAGTGGTCGCCGCGGGTCATCCGCTGACCGCGGAGGCCGGCGCCGAGGTCCTGCGTGAGGGCGGCAACGCAGTCGACGCCGCGATCTGCGCCGTGCTCACCTCGTTCGTCTGCGAGAGCCAGTTGACCGGCTTCGGGGCGGGCGGATTCATGATGGTCCACCAGGGCGGGGAGCCGGACACGCTGATCGACTTCTTCGTCGCCGCGGGCGGTGCCGATGGGGTTGAGCGGACGGCGGAGCTGGTGCCCATCCCCGTCTACTTCGACGAGACGCCCCAGACCTTCAACTGCGGGGCGGCCTCCTGCGGCGTGCCGGGGAACCCGGCCGGCCTGGAGCACGCCTGGCAGCGCTTCGGATCGTTGCCGCTCGACCGGCTCGCCCGGCCCGGCGTCGAGCTTGGCCGCGAGGGTGTGACGTTGACCCGGGAGGCCGAGTACTTCCACGAGATCCTCCACCCGATCCTGATCTCGACGCCGGAGTCGGCCGCCCTCTACACCCCCGACGGCGAGCAGCTGGTCGAGGGGGACACCTTCCACTACCCCGAGATGGCGGACGCGCTCGAGCGCTTCGCCGCCGACGGCGCCGAGCCCTTCTACCGGGGAGAGGTGGCACGCGCGGTCTGCGACTGGGTGCGCGAGCGCGGCGGGACGCTCGGGATGGATGACATGGCCGCGTACGAGCCGATCGAGCGCCGCCCGGTTGCCGCCAGGTTCCGAGGGCATGACGTGCTCACCAACCCTCCGCCGTCCTCGGGAGGGATCCTGATCGGCTACTCGCTCGGGCTGCTCGAGCGGCTCGGCTCGAGCAGTGGGGTGGAGCAGGTCGTCGCCGCAACCGAGGCGGCCAACGCCAGGCGCTCGGACGACTTCCACGAGGGGCTGCACGACGAGGAGTACGTCAAGCGATTCCTCGCCTCCGACCTGGATGCCGTCGCCTCACGGATCCGCGATGGGGAGTGGGTGGGGGGCCACGGCGGGGCCGGCGGCCCGGAGGACCCTCCGGATCACATCGGGTCTACCACCCACCTCTCGGTCCTGGACGCCGACGGCAACTGCGCGTCGGTCACCTGCTCGAATGGGACCGGCTCCGGGGTCGTCGTGCCCGGCACCGGGGTGCATGTCAACAACATGCTCGGCGAGGAGGACCTCAATCCGCACGGCTTCCACCGCATACCGCCCGGGCGGCGGGTGAGCTCGATGATGTCGCCCACCCTCGCCCTCCGCGATGGCGAGGTGGTGCTGGGACTCGGCAGCGCCGGCTCCAACCGGATCCGCTCGGCGATCCTGCAGACGGTCGTCAGGGTCCTGGACCAGCGGATGGACGCCGAGGAGGCCGTGCGGGCGGGGCGCCTCCACTTCGAGGCCGGGACGGTGCAGGCGGAGCCCGGGGTCGAGCAGAGCGCCCTGGACGACCTGGAGAACCGCGGCGTCCCGGTGGTCTCCTGGAAGCGCAAGAACCTCTTCTTCGGCGGCGTCCAGGCGGTGAGGCGCGACCCGGCGAGCGGTGAGCTCAGCGGAGGCGGCGACCCGCGCCGCGGCGGCGCGGTCGCGTTCGCCTAACTACTCGGGCAAGCCGGGGAAATGAACCTTGCCGTTGCCGCTGGCGCGCTCGGCCGCCTCCTCGGCGCGCTCCAGGGCCTTGCCGACGGCGCCAAGGGCGTTGGCCAGCAGCGCCATGCGGTCGTCCTCGTCCCGCATCTCCAGTAGCTGCTGCTTGGTCTCGGGCGGCAGCTCGATGCGCGCCGCGATCGCGTAGGCGCTCGCGCCCTCGAGCTCCTCGGGCTCCGGTCGCTCCCCGGTTGCCCGCTCGGCGAGCTCGGCGAACGTCTCACGCGCGGCCGTCGCGGATGCCTCGTCGATCGGAGGCACATCCTGGTCAGGGATCAGCTCGACCTCGCCGGTCGGGAACTCGGGTGACTCGAAGCGGTCGAGCACCTTGAACGGCGCCTCGCCGCTGACCACGATGTTCATGCGCCCGTCGTCGAAGCGCTCCAGCACGTCGTCGATTCGCGCTGTGCAGCCGACCGAGCGGGCGCCATCGTCATCTCGCAGGACGACCCCGAAGGGCTCTCCCTGCTCGAGCGCAGTCCCGACCATCCTCTTGTAGCGCTCCTCGAAGATGTGCAGCGGAACCTGCTCGCCCGGGAGCAGCACCAGCGGCAGCTCGAAGATCGGAAGCTCCAGACCCGCCATCCCCGCCGATTCTAGGATGGGAAGGTGGCCGGCATCGATTTCGAGGCGGAGGGGCTGCTGGAGAACCTCAAGGGGAAGGCGCGCGAGGCACGGGTCGCCCTGCTCGAGGAGCTGACGGAGTCAGGCGTTCCCCTGGAGGAGCTCAAGCGCGCCGTCGAGGAGAACCGCCTCGTGCTGCTGCCGGTCGAGCGCGTCTTCGACTCGGGCGGGGAACGCTATACGGCGGCGGAGGTCGCCGAGCTTGCGGGCATCGATCAGGCCTTTCTGATTCGCCTCCAGCAGGCGCTCGGGGCGCCGATCCCGGAGGGCGATGAGCGCGCGTACACGGATGCGGATCTCGAGGCGGCAAAGCGGGCCAAGCTGTTCGTTGACGCGGGGCTCCCGCAGGAAGGCGTGCTGGAGACCTCCCGCATCATCGGCATCTCGATGGCGAGCCTCGCCGACGCCAACCGAGACATGGTCGGCCAGGTCTTCACCGAGCCCGGCATCGACGAGCGGGAGCTCGCGCTCCGCTATGCGGCGGCCGCCAAGACGATGCCGCCGCTGCTCGCCGAGACCCTCCTGCACGCCTACCGCATCCATCTGCGCGAGGCGATCAGCCAGGCCGTGATCACCGAGGCCGAGCTGGCGGAGGGGAGGCTGGCCGGTTCCGACGAGATCACGATCGCGTTCGCGGACCTCGTCGGCTTCACCCGGCTGGGCGAGATGCTCGAGATCGAGCAGCTCGGCCAGATGACCGGTCGCCTCTTCGAACTCGCCTCGGAGGCGGCCAGGCCACCGGTACGGCTGGTGAAGATGATCGGGGACGCGGCGATGTTCTCCTCCCGGGATCCACTGCCGCTGGTCGAGGCGGTCGTCGGCCTGGTCGACGCCGCGGGCACGGATGAGATCCCCTCGCTGAAGGCAGGCGTCGCGACGGGCCCGGCGCTCGGGCGCGGCGGCGATTGGTACGGGCGGCCGGTCAACCTCGCGGCCAGGATCACGAGCTTCGCCCGGCCGGACAGCGTCCTCGTCGCCGAGGCGGTCAGGGAAGCGCTGCAGTCCGCCAACGGCCGCTTCAGCTTCTCGTTCGCCGGCAGGCGCCGCTTCAAGGGGATCCGCGAGGAGACGGCAGTGCACCGCGTGCGGGCGACGAACGCGCCTGAGCGCTGACTCGCGCTAATCCGCGCCTAACACTCGGCCGTAACAGTCAGCAGATCTCCGAGTCTGGACCCAAATGGCACTGCTGATGCTCTTCGCGCTCGTCGCCGGGGCGGGCACGGCGCTGTCCCCGTGCGTGCTGCCGATCCTGCCCGCGATCCTTGCGGCTGGCGTCACCGGCGACAGGCGCAGGCCGCTCGGGGTCGTCACCGGGCTTGCTCTCTCCTTCACCTTCGCCACGGTGGCGCTGGTCTACGTGATCAACGCCCTCGGGCTGCCGAATGGGTTCGCGCGCGACCTGGCGATCGCCGTCCTCTTCGTCTTCGGGTTCTCGCTGCTGGTCCCGCCGATCGGCGACAGGGTCGAGGCGTTCGCAAGCCGCCTGGCGCCCGGGCCGGCCCGATTCCGAGGAGACGGCTTCGGCTCGGGACTGATCGTCGGCGCCAGCCTCGGCCTGGTCTACGCCCCGTGCGCGGGGCCGATCCTCGCCGGTGTGATCGTCGTCTCGGCGGCGCAGGACTTCACGGCCGGGCGCCTCGCCGTCGCCCTCTCGTACGCGGTCGGCTCCGCGATCGTCCTCTACCTGCTGCTGCTCGGCGGCAGGCGGCTCACCCAGCGCCTGAACCCCGTCCGCGGGCGGGTGCAGATGGCGATGGGCGCCGTGATGGTGCTCGTCGCCGTCGCGATGACCGCGAACCTGGACGTCCGCTTCCAGACCGCGATCGCCAGCGACCTGCCAAGTGTCCTCGTCAACCCGACCGGCGACCTCGAGAAGAGCAAGGCGATCTCGACCGACCTGGCCTCCGTGAGCCAGCACGGCACGCCGGTCGTCCCGGCGTCCCAACTCAATCAGCCGGTCAGCCTCCAGACCTACGGGCAGGCGCCTGACTTCACCGGGACGCAGGATTGGTTCAACACTCCCGGGGGCGAGTCGCTCTCCATGAGCGACCTCCGCGGGCAAGGTGGTCCTGGTCGACTTCTGGACCTACACCTGCATCAACTGCATCCGCACGCTGCCCTACCTGGAGGCGTGGCAGCAGCGCTACGGGAGCCAGGGCTTCACCGTGGTGGGCGTCCACTCGCCGGAGTTCCCGTTCGAGAAGGACGCGGGCAACGTCCAGGCGGCGATCCGCCAGAACCACCTCACCTATCCGGTGGCGCAGGACAACGACCTGGCGACCTGGGATGCCTGGGGCAACCAGTACTGGCCGGCCGATTACCTGGTTGACGCGCAGGGCAACGTCCGCGACGCCCACTTCGGCGAGGGCGACTACGCCCAGACCGAGCGGGCGATCCGCACCCTGCTGCAGGAGGCCGGTCACGGGAACCTCGGGTCCGGCGCTCGTGCGGCCGCACAGGCGCCCTCTGCCGGGGACATCACCCCCGAGACCTACCTCGGCGCCGCCCGTGCCCAGGGCTGGGTCACGCCCGTCCACCCCGGCGGCCAGGACTTCGGCGCGCCGCCGAGCCAGATGTCGGTCAACCAGTTCGCCTATTCGGGCCACTGGGGGATCACGGACGAGGACGCCACCGCCGGCGCCGGCGCCCGCATCGACCTGGAGTTCAACGCCCGGCGCGTCTTCCTCGTGCTCGGCTCCCCTGACCAGGCCCGCCACGTCCAGGTCCTGCTCGACGGCAAACCGATCCCGGCGAAGCTGGCCGGGGACGACGTCCAAGACGGCCGGGCCACGATCCATGCGCAGCGCCTCTACCGCCTGGTAGACCTGCCGGCGGTCTCAGAGCGCCGCCTCTCGCTGGTCTTCGACCCGGGCATCTCCGGGTACGCATTCACGTTCGGGTAGGCCGGCGGCGGCCGCGGGCAATAGGATCAGCGCGTGGATGCCGAACGCGCACGCGAGCGCCTTGCGGAGGAGCGGGCCCGGGTCGAGCGCGAGCTCGAGGCGATCGGGCGGCCCCAGGCCTCCGACGAGCCGCAGGACAGCGGCGATCAGGCGGACGAGCTTCAGCAGGAGGGCACCGATGACGCGCTCAGGGATGAGCTCGAGCGGACCCTCAACGCAATAGGCGAGGCCGAGCAACGGCTGGCGGAAGGCACCTACGGGAAGTCGGTCGTGAGCGGCGACCCGATCCCCGACGAGCGGCTCGAGGCGATTCCCTGGGCCGACCGCAAGGTGGACGAGGAGCCGGGCGGACGCGGCTGAGGCCCTAGGGCCGCCGCGCCGAGATCAGCAGGTTGTAGAAGAGCTGCGGCGGCAGCCGCGGCTCGAGGACCTGGTTGTCCAGCCGCTGCAGGGCGAGATAGCTGCGGAAGGCGAAGCGCCGCCATCCGAACGGCACCTGATCTGGTTCGGCGCTCGCCTCCAGGGTCCTGACGGTCCACCCGTGGATCGAGGCGAGCAGCTCCTCGCCCCGCACCCTGACGTCGGCCAGCCCAGCCGACTCGCAGAAGTGGCGCAGGTCGCCGGGAGAGAACGCGTGGACGTCCACCTCCGGCTCGAGGTCGTGCCCGCTGTGCTCCCCCTCGGCCTCGTGGTCACGGGCCGACGCGCCGACCAGTCGCCGCCAGAGCGGAGCCGTCAACAGGGCGGTCCGCTTCGGGATGGCCGCCAGGAGATCCCCGTAGCGAGAGGGCTCCCCGCAGAAGGCGAGCGTCCCCCCGGGGCGCAACACCCGGCTGAACTCCGAGAACGCCTGCCGGAGGTCCGGGATGTGGTGGAGCACCGCGTGTCCGAAGACGAGGTCGAAGCTCCCGTCGGGGAAGGGGAGGGTCTCCGCCTCGGCCGCCGCCGTTCGAACCGAGAGGCCAAGCCGCTCGGCGTTCTCCTCCAGCGTCGCCAGCATGCCCGGCGAGATGTCGGTCGCTGTGGCTCGCTCGATCGCGCCCGCCTGCAGGAGGTTGAGCGAGAAGTAACCGGTGCCCGCGCCGATCTCGAGCGCGTCGCCGAACGGCCGATCCGGCCATCCGCCCAGCGCCTTGCGCAGCTTGCCGGAGACCTGCTCCTGACCCACTGACCCGAAGTCGATGCCCCACTTGGAGTCGTACGAGGCGGCCGCCACGTCGTGGTAGCGCTCGTTGACCTCCTTGATCCGCTCGGGGCTCGAGGGCGCGGGCACGGCGAGGATCTTAGGGCTGGGGCCTGGCTCCCGAGCCCCTCGTGTCTCTATGTTTGCCCCGCGTGGCCTACGTGCAGGAGAACCAGCCTGAGGAGGTCCCCCCGCTCGAGCTGACCGGCGAGCGCACGCTCCCCGACGTCCCCGAGGAGAACTACTGGTACCGGCGGCACGTCGCGGTCTACGAGTGGATCGCCGAGCGCTGCGCCGGCCTGCGCGTGGTCGACCTCGCCTGCGGCGAGGGGTACGGCTCGAACCTGCTCGCGCAGCGCGCCGCGGAGGTGATCGGCGTCGACGCCAACCCCGAGGCCTTCGACCACGCCCGGGCCCGCTACCGCCGGCCGAACCTGAGCTTCCATCGCGGCCTCGTGGAGGAGTTCGACGGGCAGGCGGATGCCGTGGTCTTCCTGCAGACGATCGAGCACATCCACGATCCCGGCAGGCTGCTGGAGCGCATCGCGCGGATTGCACCGGTCGCGTACATCTCGACCCCGAATCGCCTCACGCTCGCGCCGCCGGGCGCCGAGAAATCGGACAACCCCTGGCACCTGCGCGAGTACGACGCGGGCCAGTACAGGGACCTGCTGGCGCCGCACTTCCAGCGCGTCGAGCTGTTCGGCCTCTTTCACGCCCGCAAGCTCCGGGCCCACGAGATCGCGATCCGGGCCGGTTGGGACCGGATCCACCCGGCGCTCCATCTCACCAAGCCGTTCTATGACCGCTTCATCCCGGCGATCAGCGCCCGGGACTTCCGCCTGCGGGCCGGCGACCTCGATCGGGCGCTGGACTTCGTCGCGGTCTGTAATGCCTGAGCGGACGGCGGGCGATCTGCGCGATCGTCCTCCACTCGCATATGCCCTACGTGGAGGGCTTCGGCACGTACCCCTTCGGCGAGGAGTGGCTCTTCGACGCGTTCGCGCGCTCGCATCTGCCGGTGCTGGACGTCGCCGAGCGGCTGACGATGACGATCACCCCGGTGCTCGCCGACCAGCTGGAGGCCGATGGCGTGGGGGAGAGGATGCTCCGCTTTCTCCGCCGCCACCGGGTGGACGCAGCGGATCGCGACGTCGCCGATGCCGGCTCCGCGGTGCGCGCCGCGGCGAAGGCCGAGGCCGACCACTACACCCGCGCCATGAAGCGGCTGCGGAAGCTGGGCCGAAACCCGCTGCGCGCCTTCCAGGAGGCCCACGCGAAGGGCCGCATCGCCCTGATGGCATCCGCGGCAACGCACGCCGTGCTTCCCAAGCTCGCCACTCTGGCGGGGCGCCGCCTCCAGGTCGACGCCGGCCTTCGCTCCCACGAGCGACGCTTCGGTGAGACCCCGGGCTTCTGGCTGCCCGAGTGCGCCTACGCCCCGGGCCTGGAGGGGATCCTCGCCGAGCGCGGCCTCGCCTACACCTGCCTCGACCAGAGCTCCATGGAACGCGGCACCGCGGCGCTCGCCCCGATCCGCCTGCCCGGTGGTCCGATTGCCTTCACGATCGACTGGCCCACGGTGCGGCTGGTCTGGTCGGACGCGGGCTATCCGTCGGACCCGGCATACCTCGAATACCACCGCCAGTCGGCGAACGGGATGCGGCTGTGGTCCATCTCCGGGGCGCCCTACGACCCCGCCGTTGCAGCCAAGCGGGCGGCCGAGCACGCCGCCTCGTTCCTCGCTGCCGTTCGCGACCGTCTGGAGCGCCACCGCACCGACAGCGGCCGCCGGGGTCTCTGCGTATTCGCGATCGACACCGAGCTGCTCGGCCACTGGTGGGCGGAGGGGCCGGTCTGGCTGCGAGAGGTGCTCAAGGGCGCCGAGCTGGACGGCGTGCGCCTGCTCACGCTGCCCCAGGCCCTTCGTGAGCACGAGGGCGAGGACCGCCCCGCCTCGGTGGCCAGCTGGGGAGAGGGAAAGAGCCTGGAGACCTGGGATTCGCCATCGGTCTCGGACCTGGTCTGGGCGACCCGCCGCAGCGAGTTGCGCCTGCTGCGGGCGTTGGCGCTCGGGGCCGTGGACGGCGCTTCGGCCCGGCGCGCCGCCAGGGAGCTGCTCGCGCTGCAGTCGAGCGACTGGGCGTTCATGGACCACCGCGGCCAGGCCGGCGACTACCCATATACGAGGGCGACTGCCCACGCTCAGGCACTGCTCGAGGCCATAGACTCCCCCGAGGCAGTCGACGCACGCGTGCGCAACCTCGCCCCAGACCTGAGCCTGGCGCCGCTGCTCGAGCCCTAGATGATCTATCCATGAACCGCGTCCTGATCCTCTCGTGGGAGTACCCCCCTCTGATCGAGGGAGGGCTTGCGCGACACGTACGAAAGCTCTCCGAGGCGCTCGTGGAGCGCGACACCGAGGTCCATGTCCTCACCCGCGGCGGGGAGGAGTCCCCCTCCGAGGAGGTGATGGCCGGCGTCTACGTCCACCGCGTCATGGAGCCGACCAGGCCCGCCGAGCTCAACGAGTTCGTCGCCTGGGTGGAGCGCATGAACTCGGACATGCTGGCCGCCGGCGTAGAGCTGGGCGATCGCTACGACTTCGACCTCGTCCACGGCCACGACTGGCTGGTCGCCAACGCCTGCGACCACCTGGCGCGGCGCTTCGACTCCCCGCTCGTCACCACGATCCACGCGACGGAGCACGGCCGGCACCAGGGGTGGGTCGAGAAGCACCCGCAGGCGTACATCCACGGCGTCGAGCGCTGGATCACCAACCGCTCGGACCGGGTGATCGCCTGCTCCACATTCATGCGCGAGCAGATCGTCGACGTCTTCGGGGTGCCCGAGGCATCGATCGAGGTGATCCCCAACGGGATCGATCCCGAGGATCTCCAGCCCCAAGACGACGACCAGCTCCGCCGGCTCCGCGCCGAGTTCGCCGACGCGGACGAGTCCCTGGTCCTGCTCGTTGGCCGGCTGGTCTACGAGAAGGGGTTCCAGGTGGCGCTGGAGGCGCTCCCCGAGATCATCGACCGGCTGCCGAGGACGCGCTTCGTCGTCGCCGGATCGGGGACGCATGAGGAGGAGCTCCGCCGCCAGGCCGAGGAGCTAGGCCTGATGGAGCACGGGACCTTCGTCGGGTGGATCGGCGACGACGTGCTGCACTCGCTCTACCGGATCGCCGACGTCTGCGTGGTCCCCTCGATCTACGAGCCCTTCGGGCTGGTCGCCCTCGAGGCGATGGCGTCGAGCTGCCCCTGCATCGTCGCCGACACCGGCGGGCTGCGGGAGGTCGTCCCGCACGATGAGGTCGGCCTGCGCTTCCGCGCCCGCGATCCTCAGTCGCTGGCCGAGATGACGGTTCGTGTGCTGGACGACGCCAAGCTGTGCCGCCGGCTCACCGCCGAGGCCTTCGAGCACCTGAGCCGGTTCGACTGGGGCGACGTTGCCGAGCGGACAGAGGGCATCTACGCGGAGCTGGCGGGTAGCCGTGACCCGGCTACCTGAGGGCCGGCGAGAGGTCTATCCCTCTCGCGAGGCGCGTCCCAAGCGAAAGGCGCCGGACTTCGGCCCTGGCCTCAACGTCAGCGTGCCGATCTCCTTCGGCCTCCCCCTCGTCGTGGTCGGCATCGCCCTGATCGCGGCGGCCGCCGCATCGGGCGGTGTGATCTTCTGGATCACCGGAGGAGTCGCGCTCGCCGGCGGGATCCTCCTCTTTGCCTCAGGCAAGCGGCTCTAGCCTCGGGGCTACTTCCGGTGCTTCTTGTGGTTCTTGTGCTTCTTCTTGCAGGAGCGCTTCTTCTTGTGCTTCTTCTTCGACTCGGCGGCGCGGTGCTTGTGCTTCTTCTTCTTGGCCTTGTGCTTCTTGCACTTGCCTGTATTCGCTGTTCCACAGCCATTGACGACCGCCGGCGCGTCCACTGAGGCCGTCGCGCCGTTGTAACCCACGAAGTCCGCGTGGAAGAGCGGCGGGGGTGGCGTGCAGAGATCCCGGTTCGCCATCAGCAGGCCGGGCGGATTGCTGAAGGCGAGCTGGAAGCGTGCGATCGGAATGTCGGGCAGGCCGTCGAAGACCACGCTCTTGTCTGCGTTCAGCGCGCCCTGCAGGAGCAGATGGAGCTGACCCTGTAGATCCAGACCGATGTTCGGGAGAAGGCCTCCCGAGTCAACCAGCTCCACGTTGCCGATCAGGGGCTGGCTGAGGAGGGGAGAGGCGGCGATCGCCGTTCCCATGAGCGACGTCGCGGGGCAAGTCCCGGCCTTGAAGTTCGCTTGCGGGCACCTGAAGCCGAGCAGGTTCACGTTGGGCGCCAGGTCGCCCGGGACCAGCACCGTCGCCTTGATCAGACCCGCCTCATCAACGTCCTGGTTGATCGAGGTGGTGGCGGTCGTCAAGCTCCCCACCGAGGTCTGTCCCGGTCCTCCGACGGACGCGGTGAACGAAGGCGAGAAGTCCTCATTGCCGCAGCCTGTCGTCGAGAAGGTGGCTTGCCCGGTGTCGGAGGCGCCGGAGTACGGGGCGGCCGAGAAGTTCGTTGTGTGGCTGCCACAGGAGGTCGGGTTGCGGGTGAAGGGCGCCTTCATCCACGGTCTGCTGCCGAAGAGGGTGATGTCCTGTGAATTGATGGTCGTATCCCCGTCCGACAGCGTTGTCTTCGGGATGTTCTTGATGACCGTGTTGAGGCCGAAGTCACTCCTTAGCTGGACCGCGGACTGGAGGATGATCGGGGGCAGGAGGCTCGGAAGGGCACCCCCGAGGTTCAGTGGCCTGAGGACGATCCCGAAGCGGGCAGGCTCACCGGGTTGTGGCTCGAGGTTGTAGAGGTCCCCATTGACGTCGATGGGCGGCAGGAGAGGCAGGGTGATGATGCTCACGCTCGCGTTCGCCGTCACGCTGCCGACGATCGTGCTGTCGGGACAGTTGTCGCCGTTGAGCTCGGCGACCGTGCACTTGTCGGTCGCGTTCGGATTCCCGATCATCCCCGGCGGTAGCCCGATGGTCAGGTTCTTCACCTGCCCGCCGCCGAAGTCCATGTGGATGTGGAAGTCGCTGTGGGCTCCCGCTTGAGCGTCCACGGGCGCGGCGGCCAGGCCACCGAGCGACAACGCCTGCGCCGACGCCGGGATGACCGCTGCGAGTGCCGCAACAGTGATGAACATCCCGATCAGACGCCGTGGAGTGCGCTTCATGCCTCTCCGATCTGTCCCCTCTGGCCTCATTGCCGAAAACATACCCCCGGGCTCCGTGCCCAGAACTGAGTATATGCAGATCAGCGTTATTGGGGTGGTGGTTCTATGGGGTTCGGCCACCTCAAGGCCTCAGGGGCCTCTCGCATCCGGATGACCTTGGCCGGCACTCCTCCCACGACCGCGTTGGCGGGAACGTCCCTGGTGACGACGGAGTTGGTGCCGACTATCGCGTTGTCGCCGACTCGGACGCCGCGCAGGCAGCAGGCGCCGTAGCCGACCCAGACGTTCGAGCCGATCACGCATTCCCGCGTGTAGATCCCCTGCTGGCGGATCGGGCGCTCGACTTCGACCACGCCGTGGTCGAAGTCGATGAACATCGCCCGGTCGGCGATCACGCACTGATCGCCGACACTCACCCGCTTGTATGAGGAGATGGTGCACTCCTGGCCGAAGACGGTCTTGGCGCCGATCTCGACGACACCCTCGTGGCTGCGGATCTTGGTCCCGTCGCCGATCCAGGAGAAGCGCCCGAATCGGATCTGCGCCCCCTTCGCGATCTGAAGCTGGAGGTGCTTGCCGAAGAAGACCGGGCCGTCGGTCTGCCAGCGCCAGCCCGCGGGCGTCAGGAAGCGGCGCCAGAGATACCGCCAAAGCAGCCGGCCGTATCGCAGGTTGAGCATTCCGTTGCGGCGGTAGAAGCCGAGGGTGCGGAACACGGGGCGGCGATTCTAGGTTCCGGCCGCGCACCTAGACTCACCGGCGATGGCGCAGAAGACCGAATCCGACCTCGCGGAGCGCCTCATCGCCGGCGACAAGCGTGCCCTGGCGCGCGCGATCACGCTGATCGAGAACGACGACCCGGCCGGCTGGGAGCTGGTTCGCGAGGTCTTCCCGCGGACGGGCAAGGCCCGGATCGTCGGGCTCACGGGACCGCCTGGGGTGGGGAAGAGCACGTTGATCGGGGCCCTGACGGCCGAGATGCGGAAAGCCGACCGTCAGGTCGCCGTACTCTCGATCGACCCCTCCAGCCCCTTCACCCGGGGCGCCCTGCTCGGCGATCGCATCCGGCTCTCAGACCACTTCCTCGACGCCGGCGTCTTCATCCGCTCCATGGCGAGCCGAGGCGCGCTGGGCGGCCTCTCCGAGGCCACGCTCCAGGCGGCCCTGCTGATGGACGCCTCCGGCAAGGACGACGTCTTCATCGAGACGGTCGGGGTGGGACAGGCCGAGATCGACATCGTCGACCACGGCGACACCATCGTCCTGGTGCTGATGCCCGGATCCGGCGACTCGATCCAGGCCCTGAAGGCCGGGGTGATGGAGATCCCCGACGTGATCGTCGTGAACAAGGCCGACCACCCGATGACCGACACGATGATCCGCGAGATCCGTGGCGTCCTCTCGCTCGGCCCACCGACCTCCTGGAGGGTGCCGATCGTCCGCACTGAGGCGGTCAAGGGTGAGGGCGTGGCGGAGCTCGCCGAGAAGATCTCAGAGCACCGCGAGCACATCGAGGCGGAGGGGACGCTCGAGGAAAGGCGCGCCCGAAACCTCCGCAACGAGGTTCTGGAGCTGGCAGCATCCAGGATGCGGCGGCGCCTGGAGGAGGCCGTCGCGGACGATGCATCGGTCCGCGAGCTCCTCGACCGCGTCGTCAAGCGGGAGATAGATCCCGCCAGCGCTGCCAGGGACCTACTGGAGCGCGAGGATGACTGAGACCGAGTCGACCGACAAGCGCAAGGAGCGCGGCAAGCCACAGCTCCCGAGCCTCGAGGAGGCGCTCGCGTGGGACCGCATGCAGATCGACGGCCTCGAGAACAAGACCCTCGGCCGGATCGCCGGGATCCACGTCGACGCGAATGACGGCGAGCCCCGCTGGGCTCTGATCCGGCTCGGCCCGCTGGCGGGCTGCACGGCGATCCCCTTCGAGCACGTCGCCGAGGGGGCCGGCCGCCTCTGGGCCGCCTACGAGCGCGACTGGACCCGCGAGGCTCCGCGCTTTCGCCCGAACGAATCGCTCACGGCGCTACAGGAGCTCGAGCTCTGTGCCCACTGGGGGATCCGCGAGGGGCAGGGGAGGGCGGCCGAGGTCGCCGAGCAGAACGCGGAGGAAATAACAGCCGTCCCGGCCGAGGACTAGGGACCCGCTTCGCCACTAAGCGGGTGGCCGCTGGCGCGGCCCCCTTGTATCAGGGACTAGTCAGACACCCAGCTGCCGGGCGATCACCATCTGCTGCACCTCGTCGGTGCCTTCCCCGATGGTGAGGATCTTGGCGTCGCGGTAGAAGCGGCAGACCGGATATTCCTCGATGTAGCCGTAGCCGCCGTGGATCTGGACGGCCTCCTCGGTCGCCCTGACCGCGAGCCGGCCGGTGATCAGCTTCGCCTGGGCCGCCGTCAGCGTGAACGCCTCGCCGCGGTCCTTGAGGATCGCCGCGCGGTAGACGAGCAGGCGCGCCGCCTCGATCTGCGCGGAGAGGTCGGCGATCTTCGCCTGGATCGCCTGGAACTTGCCGATCGGCTGGCCGAAGGCCTGGCGCTCCTTGGAGTATGAGATCGCTTCGTCGAGCGCGCCCTGGGCGAGCCCGACGCCCATCGCCGCGACGCCGATCCGCCCGCCGTCGAGGATCGCCAGGAACTGCTTGAAGCCGCTGCCCCGCGGTCCGAGGAGGTTGCCCTCGGGAACGTGACAGTCGTCGAAGGTCAGAGGCCGGGTGTCCGAGGCGTTCCAGCCCATCTTCCGGTACGGCTCACCGACCTCGAAGCCGGGGGTGCCGTTGGGGACGATGATGTTGGAGATCTCCTTGTCGCCGTTCTCCTGGCCGGTGACGGCCGTGATCGTCACGCAGCCGGAGATGTCGGTGCCGGAGTTGGTAATGAACTGCTTGGCGCCGTTCACCACCCACTCGCCGCCATCGAGCTCCGCCCGCGTGTGGGTGTTCCCGGCATCGGATCCCGCCTCGGGCTCGGTGAGCCCGAACGCCGCAAGCTTCTGGCCGCTGCAGAGCTGCGGCAGCCAGTCGTCCTTCTGCTCGTCGGTGCCCCAGAGGTAGATCGGCATCGTCCCCAGCGAGGTATGGGCCGCCATCGTGATCGCCACCGATGAATCGATCCTGGTCAGCTCCTCGACCGCCAGCGCGTAGGCGAGCGTGTCTGCCCCGCCGCCGCCGTACTCCTCTGGGAAGGGGATGCCCATCAACCCGAGCCCAGCCATCTTCTCGACCAGCGCATACGGGAAGGACTTGGTGCGGTCGAGCTCCTCGGCGACCGGCGCGACCTCCTGGCGGGCGAAGTCGCGGACGGTGTCGCGCAACAGGCGCTGCTCGTCGGTCAGGTCGAAGTCCATCGCGGGCAGTGTATGGACGGCTTCGCCATCAGATCGCGGCCACAAGCGGCCGGCCCGCACAAGTCGCTACGGGCTTCGCCCTACGCTCCGGCTGCCACCGGCCTGGCGGCCGCTTGGGCCGCCTCGGCCCCAGGTCCGTCGACGGCGCGGGTCTCGCGAACCGTCAGCGGCTTCCCGCATTTCGTGCAGATCCGGCGCTCGTCGATCACGCCGCCGCACTCGCCCTTGTGGATCACGAGCACGGGAGGCCCGTCCGGCAGGGGCTCGTACTTGTCGCCCCAGAACATCAGCGCCGTCATCACCGGCCAGAGGTCGAGCCCCTTTTCCGTCAGGAAGTACTCGTAGCGCTCGGGCCGCTCGCTGTAGGGGCGACGCTCGATGATGTCCTCGTCCACCATGCGCTGAAGGCGGGCCGTGAGGACGTTCCGGGCGACCCCAAGGGACCGCTGCATCTCGGAGAACTTGCGCCGGCCGTGGAAGATCTCCCGCACCACCAGCAGCGTCCAGCGCTCACCGACCAGCTCGAGGCTGCGGGCGATGGAGCAGGTCTGTCCCTCGTAGTCGTTGCCCAGCACGACTGTGATGTTCGCACACTTAGTTGCGTCATGCAACTCACGATGGTAGGGTCCGGCTCGTTGTAGTTGCGTGAAGCAACCAACGAACCGAAAGAGGCGCGGTCATGAGAGCACTGCGATTTGAGTTCCATCCAGAGCAGGTCCGAATCAGCTCCGAGGAGATCCTCGCCGACCTTCGCTATCCGGTCCGCAGGGATCGCGACAACGGCGGGCGCAAGCGCGCCCGCCGCCGCCGGGGGCGCCCGTGAGCGTCGATGCAGCGCCGGAGACTCGCAGCCGGACGATCAGCTGGCAGGACCCGGTTGCGAGCGCCGCCGTTGGCGCCCGGATGGCCGGTCTGGACTATGTACGCGCGATCCAGTCCGGGGAGATCCCGCCGCCGCCGATCGCGGTGGTCATGAACTTCTCAATCGAGGAGCTGGAGGAGGGCAGGGCCGTCTTCATCGGCGAGCCCGGGGAGGAGCACTACAACCCGATCGGGGTGGTCCACGGCGGCTATGCGTCGACGATTCTCGACTCCGCGCTCGGTTGTGCCGTGCATACGACGTGTCCGGCCGGGGTGGGCTACACCAGCCAGACGCTCGAGGTGAAGTACCTGCGCCCGATCACCCGCGACACTGGCGCCGTCCGCTCCGCGGCCGACGTGATCCACAAGGGCCGGAAGACCGCCACCGCCGAGGCGAAGCTGACCTCCGTCGAGACGGGCAAGCTGCTCGCCACCGGCACCAGCACCTGTCTCCTGTTCGAGATCTAGCGTCCGCCGCGCCTACGATCGGGGGGTGAGCGGAAACGGCAGAGTCCCAGCGATCCGCCTCGGCCGGATGGTCGAGGATGGCGTCGCGCCGAGCATCTTCGGGCTGATCGAGCGAGGCATCGCCCGTGAGCCTGAGCTGGCGGCCCAGATGAGAGGGCGCGTCGTATTCCGCTTCACCGAGGACTTCTCGCCGCTGCGGATCCACTTCAAGCCGCGCAGCGTGGTCGTCGAGGACGGCGACGCGCGCAAGCCCGACCTGGTGATCTCCGGGCGGCTCCCCGACATCGTCCACTTCGCCACCGTGCCGACCCTGCAGGGGCGCCTCCACGGCGTCCCGGATCCGCGGCGGCCGCGGGGCAGGAGGGCGCTCGGCAAGATCGCCAGCGGCCGGGTGAGGATCGAGGGCGATCGTGTGCTCGGTCGCCGCCTGCTGCGGCTGCTCGCGGTCTAGCTCGCGAGCGAGCGCGCCAGGTCGACGAGCAGCCGCGTCCCGAAGCCGCTCGGCCCCTTGCCCGTGTACTCGCGCCCGACGTCCCAGGCGGTCCCGGCGATGTCGAGGTGGACCCAGGGCTTGCCGTCGACAAACTCCTCGAGAAAGGAGCCGGCGTAGATCGTGGAGGCCTTGCGCTTCGAGGAGGCGTTGGTGAGATCGGCGGCGGTGCCCTTGGTGAGCTCCTTGTACTCGGGGTGGAGCGGCAGGCGCCAGGCGAGCTCTCCGGTCCGGCCGGCGGCGCCCTCGACCTCGGCGGCGAAGTCGTCGTCGTTCGAGATCAGGCCCGCATAGGTGGAGCCGAGCGCAACGATCACAGCGCCCGTGAGGGTGGCCAGGTCGACGATCCTGTCCGCGCCGAGCTCCACCGAGTAGGCGAGCGCGTCGGCGAGGATCAGGCGGCCCTCGGCGTCGGTGTTGTTGACCTCGACGGTCTTGCCGTTCAGCTGGGTGATGATGTCGCCGGGCTTGACGGCGGTGCCGCTCGGCATGTTCTCCGTCGAGGGGATCACCGCGAGGATGTTGATCGGGACCTCGAGCTTGGCGATCGCGGAGACGGCCTCGAGCACGGCGGCCGCGCCCGACATGTCCATCTTCATCTCGTGCATGCCACCGGACGGCTTGATCGAGATCCCGCCCGAGTCGAAGGTGACGCCCTTGCCGACCAAGCCGAGGGTCTCGCCGTCGCCGCCCGCCTGGTAGCGCAGCACGATCAGCTGGGGCTCCTCGGCGGTGCCCTGCGAGACGGCCACGAGCCCACCCATCTTTTGGTCGGCGATCTCCTTGCGGCCGAGGACCTGGCAGGTGACGGACGGGTGCTCGTCGGCGATCGCCTTGGCGCGGCCCGCCAGGTAGGAGGGGGTGACGACGTTCGAGGGCAGGTCCTGGAGCTCGCGGGCGAAGTTCTCCGCCTCGGCGGAGACGCGGGCGGACTCGACAGCCTCCGCGATCTCGCCGTCGCCGATCACCGAGAGCTGATCGAGGTCCTTAACGCCGTCCTCGTCGTCGTCCTTCTTCGACTTGAAGCGGTCGAACCGGTAGGAGCCGAGGACCGCGCCCTCGACAGCGGCCGTCGCGAGGGCCTTTGGGTCGTCGGAGTCCGGTCCGGCGATCGTCATCGAGGCCGCGTCCACTGAGCGGGCCGTGCGGGCCGCGATCGCCCCCGCGACCCTCGCGCGCTCGGGCTCGAACTCGTCCCGGTCGCCCAGTCCGATCACGAGGGCGCGACGCGGGCTCTCCGGATGGATCAGCGTCGTCTTGCGGTACGCGCCCTTGACGTCGTCCGACCCGGGCGCCCCGGCGAGCGGCTCCGGCAGATCGTCGCCGTCGAACAGCAGCACCGCGAGGAGGTCCGAATCGACCTCGGAGAGCGGCTTGTCTGCGACGTCGACGCGCAAGGAGCGGCAGATTACAGACGGTCACTAGCATTGCCATTGAACTTGGGAATCGACCTGCGGACATGCCGCGGGCACTACGAAAGGCGCAGATGTCGAAGACGGTCATCCTCTCCACCGCCAGAACCCCGTTCGGGAAGATGGGCGGCGGGCTCTCGTCCCTCGATGCCACCGACTTGGGCGGCACCGCGATCTCGGAGGCGCTCGACCGCGCCGACGTGAAGGCCGACGAGGTCCAGGGCGTCGTCTACGGCCAGGTGCTCCAGGCGGGCCAGGGCCAGATCCCCTCGCGGCAGGCCCAGATCAAGGCCGGGATCCCCAAGGAGGTTCCCTCGGAGACGATCAACAAGGTCTGCGCCTCCAGCATGCGCGCCATCGGGCTCGCGGACCAGGCGATCCGCGCGGATGACCTCGAGATCGGGGTGGCCGGCGGCATGGAGTCGATGAGCAAGGCGCCCTATCTGCTCCCGGGCGCCCGCTTCGGCTTCCGGATGGGGGACGTCACCGCGATCGACGCGATGACCCACGACGGGCTCACCAACCCCTTTACCGAGAAGCAGATGATCAACGAGGCCAGCGAGGTCTCCAACGAGATCGAGATCACGCGCGCCGACATGGACCGCTTCGCGGAGCGCTCCCACCAGCTCGCCCACAAGGCGACCGAGGACGGCAAGCTCGCCGAGGAGATCGTCACGGTGACGGTCAAGTCGCGCAAGGGCGAGAACGAGGTCGCCGCGGACGAGGCGATCCGGCCGGACACGACCCTCGAGGCGCTCTCCAAGCTGAAGGCGGTCGGCGGCGACGACGCCACCCACACCGCCGGCAACTCGCCCGGTGTCAACGACGGCGCCGGCGCGGTCGTGGTCGCATCGGATGAGTGGGCGAAGAAGAACGGCAAGGGCGCGATTGCGACCGTGCTCGCTTACGGCCAGGTCGCCGACGACTTCGCCTATCTCGCCAGGACGCCCGCCGGGGCGGCGATGCAGGCGCTCGAGAAGATCGGCAAGAAGCCGGGCGACGTCGATCTCTGGGAGATCAATGAGGCATTTGCCTCGGTCGCGATCAACTCGGTGCGGATGCTCGACGTCGACGAGGACAAGGTGAACGTCAACGGCGGAGCGATCGCGCTCGGCCACCCGATCGGCGCCTCCGGCGCCCGCATCGTCGGGGCTCTCGTGCACGAGCTGCGCCGCCGCGGCGGCGGTCTCGGTTGCGCGGCGATCTGCTCCGGCGGCGGCCAGGGCGACGCGATCGTGGTCGAGGTCAACGGGGGCTAGCGCGAACATCGTTGACGACTAGGCTCCGGGCGATGCCCGGAGCAGCCTTCTTCGACCTAGACAAGACGCTTGATGGCCGGCTCGTCCGGCATGGTCTTCGCGCGGGTCGCCAGCCAACGTGGCTTCGTTCCTCGCCGCCAGCTCGCCAAATGGGGCTGGGACCATCTGCGCTACCGCCTGCGCGGTTCGTCTGACGAGCAGACGAGTGCCGTCCTCGACGTCGCCAAGCGGATATTCGCCGAGATCCCCGAGCGCGACGTCGAGCGGATGGCGCCGGCGGTGCTCGCCGGGATCCTGCCTCGCATCTACCCGCAGATGCTCGACGAGGTGCATCGCCACCAGGACGAGGGCCGTGCCACCTTCATCGTCAGCGCGGCCGGCAACGACCTGGTCAAGGCACTGGCCGCGGTCCTCGGCATGGAGGGCGGGATCGGGACCCGCTGGGGGGTCGGGGCGGACGGCAAGTACACCGGTGAGATGGATGGCCCCTTCGTCTACGGCGAGGGCAAGGTCGAGGCGATGCCACGAGGCCCTGCACCTTGAACGTGCTGTGGAGGACCACGAGCAGCGGGCCGAAGACACCGAGGAAGATGTGGCCGTCGAGCCAGAGGCGGAGGGGGCCGGCCCTCCGCAGCAGCCCCACCCGCTTGCGCACGGAGTAGAGCAGCATCAGGACCATCATCGATGACCCGACGATGCCGAGCTTGTGTCCGATCGAGCCGCCGGCCTTCCAGTGCCAGTAGCCCTCGTGGTGCGCCCTTTCGACGAGCGGCGTCCTGTAGAAGTCCGAGCCGTTGAACGCGATCGCCGAGAAGGCGGCGAAGCCCACGACGTAGAGACCCGCGAGCACCACGCCGTGGAGAGAGAGTCCCGATGAAGACGGCGCGTGGGCCGCCCGGCTCACTGTTGCCACCGCCGCTACCCCGATGATGAGGCGCTCGGCCACGCGGCTCGGGTTCGGCACGACGGACGACCGGTCCGCGCCAAGCCCGCCGCACAGGACTGCTAAAGTCCGATCATCGTACCCAACACGCTGGAGGCGTCAAGGTGGCATTTGGCCAGCCAGTGAGTTCGCTCACAATTGAGCGGAAAGCGACTTATCACCGCATCAGTGCTCTGGCGCCTTCGGATGCGGCACGCCCCCGGCGCCCGCGGGGCGGCGTTCAGACGCGCGTCGACGCGCGCGCGGCGACGTACGCGGCGATCGCCTTCGCCTGGCTCGGGCCGTCGAGACCGGCCTCGGCGAGCACCATCGCTCCCTGACCGCTGCCGAGGAAGTGGCCATTGCGGAAAGGGTGCAGCGAGTGCGCGCGGCCGCGGTCGGAGCGGACCCAGCGGAAGAGCGTGGGTAGCGTGAAGCCGGTGATGCCCATCGCATCGTGCGCGCGCGGCTCGGGGAAGACCCGAGCCTGCTCCTCTGCCGGCAGCAGCGCGAACAGCTCCGCGCTCGCGACGTAGTAGACGCAGGGGTCGATGCCGTCCTTCTCGAGGAGCGGCAGCGCTTGCTCGAGGAACGCGTACGTGACGGCGCTCTCCTGGAGGACGAGCGTGACGTCACCTTCGCCGCGACGCGGTGCGCGCAGAACGTAGACGCCCTGGGCCGCGGCCTCGACCGGCGCGAGGCCGAGCTTCCCGCGGTCGAGGACCGTCTCGTTGGGCCGAGTCACGAACGGCGCGACGAGCGCCGGGCGGCGGCGAAACGCGGCGGCGAGGAGCGGCCAGCTCTCCTGTGGGTCCCACGGCGTGAGCGTGATGGCGGTGCCGGCGGGGAAGTTCTCCTGCAGCAGCTGCAGCGGCTGGGGGTCGGCGTGGGTCGGGCCGTCCTCTCCGGTCTTGAGGCCTGCGTGCGCACAGACGAGCACCACCGGGTTCCACGGGCCGTGCGGGGCCCGTGCCTGGCTTCCGATCGCGTGCAGACGCGCGGCGATGTGGCCGAGCGGCGCGAGGAACGCGCCGTACGAGGAGCCGACGCCGACGTGGTGCCCGTACGTCGACAGGCCGGACAGGATCCCGGCCATCGCGTCCTCGCAGATCCCGCCCGTCGCGAGCGTGCGCGAGCCGGAATTGCGCGACGCGTTCCAGTAGCCGTCGCCGAAGCCCGCCGCGATCGCGTTGACCGAGGTCGAGCCGAGGAGGTCGGCCGCGGCGACCATGAGCGCGCCGCCCGAAGCCTTGTTGAAGTGCGAGAGCGCGCGGCCGAGCTCGCCGCGCAGCGTCGTGACGGCGCCCGGCTTCAGCGCGAGCTCCGCGGGGACGGCGTCGCCACACGCGGCCAGCTCGTACACCGCCGCGACGCGCGGCGCCCCCTCGCGCGGGACGCGCGCGCGCGCATCGAGCCGCCGCCGCGCGCCGGCGAGCCGGGACGCCATCGCGCGGGTGGTGCTCGGGTCGGCCTCGACGGCGGTGCGCAGCAGCATCAGCGCGTCGTAGAAGCACTGCTCCATCACGGCGGGGCCGTCCTGGCCCGTCTCGCAGCGGTGGCCGGAGGCCTCGCACGACGGCAGCGCGCACGCGGCTCGCGCCGACAGCTCGGCGAGCGCGTGGTAGAAGCCGTCGGAGCACAGCTTGTGGCCGGCGCCGTGGGAGGCGCGGCCCTCGATGCCGTACTGCCAGCCCTTCACCGTCCGGTAGACGACCGCGGTCGGCTGGCCGTTGTCGATCGCGGAGGCGAGCCGCTGTGCGGCCGTCACCTGCTGGAAGTCGCGGCCGTCCTCGACCTCGACGACGTTCCAGTCGTGCAGGTAGAACAGCTCCATCGGGCTCCACTGCACGTAGTCGCCGGGCGCGTCGCCGTCGCGGCACACGCGGTTCGAGTCGATCGAGGCCTGGTTCCAGTCCACGTGGACGACGACGTTGTCGAGCGAGGCCGCCGACGCCGCGGCGAGCGCCTCGGCGACGCGCCCCGGTGTGAGGCCACCCTCGCCCTCGACCACGTGCACGCGCGGCGCGTTCCTCCCGTAGACGTCGCGCGCGGCGAGCGCGAGGCCGATCGACGTCGCGACGCCCACGCCCGACGCGCCCGTCGCGAGGCGCACGAACGGAGTCGCCGGCGTCGGGTGTCCGTCGAGCGCCTTCGCCCGGTGCTTTACGAAGAGAGGCGTCGCGGTGATCGGGTTGCGGCGGAAGCCGAGGAGGTCCTCGAGGCGCAGGCGGTCCTTCACGTCGGTGGCGAGGAGCGTCGGGTCACCCGCGCGGGCCATCTCGTCGCGCAGCGCCCAGATCGCGTAGAGGCCCATCGCCTTGTGGCCGGCGGCGTAGGACACGACATCGGCGTCCTCCCGCCCGGGCCGCGCGAGCTCGTACTCGGCGGCGTCGAACAGCAGACCCGCCACGAAGCGGCCCGAGGAGATCGACCCGCCGGGGTGACCGGACATCGGCACGTAGTTGTAGAGGAGCGCGCAGAGCGAGCGGTAGAAGAGGTCGAACGCCTCGAAAGCCGCCAGCTCGGAGGCGGCGAGCGCCGGCTTCGCGCCGGGCTCGGGGATCCGGATCCACTGCGCGCGGCGCGTGCCGAAGCTCGTCATGGTGGCCTCCTCTTCTCCGTCCATTCTGAGCCGCGCGACGCGCGGCTCGATGAGCCAAACGGCCCATTGGGCGGTGCTAGACTGCGACGATGCGGCTCTCCGCGCCCAGCACGACACTTCTCGCCGCGCTCGTCGCGCTCACCACGGTGCCCGCGCCGGTGCGGGGCCAGGCGGCGACGCGGCCGCCGCGAGCGGAGACGGCCGCGGCCCGCGAGCAGGCGCGCCTGTGCGAGCGGCTCGACGGCGAGGAGGCGATTGCCGCGTGCCGGGAGGCCCTCGCGCTCGGCATCGGGCCGGCGCGGCGCGGCGCCGTCCGGCAGCTCCTGTCGGTGCGCCTCGCAGCGCTCGAGCGCTGGGACGAGCTCGCGGCGCTGCTGCGCGAGTCGGTCCAGCTCGACCCGGGAGATGCGGCGGCCTGGCAGAGGCTCGGGGGTGTCCTCCTGTTCGGCCTCGGGCGTCCCACGGACGCGGTCCCCGCGCTCGAGGAGGCGGCGCGCCTCGCGCCGGGCGACGCGCCGGTGCGGGTGGACCTCGCCGTCGCGCTCGCTTCGGCGGGGCGGCTGCCCGAGGCGGTGGCCGCGTGCGACGTGGCCGCGGGCCTCGATCCCGCGGTGCTCGACTCGCGGCCCGGCGCGCGAGCGGTTCTCGACGCCGCGCGCGAAGGGAAACGCTGGCCGCAGTAGTCGGCGCGGCAAAGGAGGAGGACATGGCGAAGCCGGGGCCGGCCGTGGCGACGCTCCTCGCTCTCGTCGACGAGGCGTACGACCGCCGCTCGTGGCACGGGCCCAACCTGCGGGGCAGCCTGCGCGGCCTGAGCGCGGCGGACGCCGCCTGGCGACCGTCGGAGAGCCGGCACAGCGCGTGGGAGATCGCCGTCCACGCGGCGTACTGGAAGTACGCGGCGTGGCGTCGGCTCACCGGCGAGAAGCGGGGCTCGTTCGCGCGCGCGGGGTCGAACTGGTTCGATGCCGGCGCGCGACCGACCGAAGGCCGCTGGCGCGAGGACCTGGCGCTCCTCGCCGCGTGCCACGACCGGCTGCGCGAGGCGGTGGCGCGTCTCGCGGACGAGGACCTCGCGCGCCCCGCGGCCGGCGGCCGCGAGACGGCGGCGCGCCTCGTCCGAGGCGCGGCCGCGCACGACCTCTACCACGCCGGGCAGATCCAGCTGCTCAAGCGCCTGATGCCGTCGCGCGCGGCCCGCTAGGCTAGCGCGACGCCCGGGGCGGCGCACGAGTGCGCCGGCCCGCGCCACCGCCGCTCGCAGGTGGTTCAAATGGTCCATTCCCTACGACTGCGCCGAGGGGTAAATCCGAACCAAGGAGGCCGTCCATGCCTGTCCAGCTCCTCGCCGGTGTCGCCGCCCTCGTCGGTCTCGGAGCGCTCGTCATGTTCGGCCGGCGGCTCGCGGGCACGTGGCTGCGTTACCGCGGCACTCGCGTCGTCGTCTGCCCGGAGAACCGGGAGATGGTCGCGGTCGAGGTGGACGCGAAGCACGCGGCCTTCACGGCCGGGCCGGGCCGGCCGCAGCTGCGGCTCGACGCGTGCACGCGCTGGCCGGAGAAGCGCAGCTGCGGCCAGGAGTGCCTCGGCCAGATCGAGGGCGCACCCGACGCCTGCCTCCTGCGGAACATCCTCGCCGACTGGTACCAGGGCAAGACGTGCGCGTTCTGCTCCCGCGCGTTCGGCGCGGTGTCGTGGCACGACCACAAGCCCGCGCTTCTCGCGATGGACGGCGCCATCGTCGAGTGGAGCAACTTCCTGCCCGAGCAGGTCGTGGACGTGCTCGCCACCCACCGTCCCGTGTGCTGGGACTGCGCCGTCGCCGAGGGCTTCCGCCGCGCCCACCCCGAGCTCGTGACCGACCGCGGCCGGAGGCCGAGCCCGCCGCCCTCGATGGCCTGAGCCCGCGCGGGCGGGGGCGAGCCGGTTCGACGACTCGCTACCGCCCGATCGCCGCGCCATCGGGCGCGCGGCGGTCGCAGCCGCCCTCGAGGAGCGCCTCCTTCGCGTTCACCACGATCGCCTCGGCGACGCCCTGGACCTCGATCTCCCGCATCTGGTGGCCGCGCTGGACGAGCGCCTCGACCGTGTCGCGCGACAGCCCGTGCCGCTCGTAGCGGATCTCGTCGGGCAGCCACTGGTGGAAGAAGCGCGGGGCGTCGACCGCTTCCTGCGCGTTCATCCCGAAGTCGATCACGTTCGTGACGTTCAGGAGGACCGTGCTCGGGATCGTGCGCCCGCCGGGGCTGCCGACGACGAGCAGCGGCCGCCCGTCCTTCGCGACGATCGTCGGGGTCATGCTCGAGAGCATCCGGCGGCCGGGCCGTGCGAGGTTGGGCTCGGTGCCGATGAGGCCGGTCGCGTCCGTGAGGCCGGGGCCGGCGTTGAAGTCGCCCATCTCGTTGTTGAGCAGGAATCCGGCGCCGGGCACGACGATCTTGGCCCCGTAGCTGTCCTCGAGCGTGTACGTGAGCGAGACCGCGTTGCGGTCGGCATCGACGACCGAGAGGTGCGTCGTGTGGTCGCCCTCGGTCCACTCGAACGAGGACGGCGACGATACCGAGGCGCGCGTGTCGGAGATCGTGGCCCGCAACGCCTCCGCGTACGCCTTCGAGACCAGTCGTTCGACCGGCATGCCGGGGGTCCCCTCGGGGTCGCCGAGCCACCGCGCGCGGTCGGCGAACGCGCGGCGCAGCGCCTCCGTGAAGGCGTGGACGTGGCGTGAGGAGCCGAAGCCCATCGCGCCGACGTCGTATCCCTCGAGCACGTTGAGGCACTCGAGGAGCACGACCCCGCCGCTGCTCGGCGGCGGCACCGTGAGCACCTCGTGCCCCCGGTAGGTGCCGACGATCGGTGCCCGCCGGAAGACGCTGTACTCGCGCAGGTCCTCGAGCGTGACGAGGCCGCCGTGCGCCTGCATCTCCTTCACGACCAGCTCCGCCGTCTCCCCCTGGTAGAAGCCCTTCGAGAAACGCTCGGCGATTCGCTCGAGCGTGCGCGCGAGGTCCGGCTGCTTGAGAATGTCGCCCATCTCGTAGGGCGCTCCGTCGCGGGAGAACTGGGCGATGGAGGCGGGGTAGCGCTTCATGCGGGGGAGGACGTCGCGCAGCGAGCGGGAGAGGCCGTCCGAGACCATGAAGCCCTCGCGGGCGATCGCGATTGCCGGCGCGAGGAGCCGCTTCCACGGCAGCTTGCCCCCGTCCGCCCACGAGAGGTGCAGGCCGGCCACGGTGCCGGGGACGCCGATCGCCACGTGGCTGTCGTGGTGGCGCTCGCCGCTGTACTTGCCGTCGACGAGAAACATCGTGGGAGAGGCGGCCATCGGCGCGCGCTCGCGGAAGTCGTACACGGCGGCCTTGCCCACCGAGGGGCGGACGAGCAGGAACCCGCCGCCCCCGATGTTCCCCGCCGCCGGGTGGACGACGGCGAGCGCGAACGCGGTGGCCACCGCCGCGTCGACGGCGTTGCCGCCGTCCATCAGCACCTCGACGCCGACTTGCGACGCGATCGCGTTCTGCGAAACGACCATGCCGAGCCGAGAGCGGACAGGCGTGCTCGCGGCGTGGGTCGTGGCCGGCGCGAGCAGCGGAAGGGCGAGGGTGACGAGGGCGAGTCGCTTCATGGAGCCTCCGCCGAGTTGCGTCGCGGCAGGCTACCACCTCGCGCCGGCCGGCTTCCAGTCGCCGGCGGTTTGTGCTCAGATCCCGCGCGGAGGTGATCATGACGCCGTTCCTCCTGCTCGCCGCCGCTCTGCAGGCGGCGGCGTCGGCCGCGCCGCCGACTCTGCGCCTCGACTACTTCCACACGGGGAACGCGACCGAGGAGCGCTTCGCGCTCGACTCGCTCGCCGTCGAGGGGCCGTGGCCCGGCAACCCGCGCCGCCCGGTGGACGACACCAACCTCGGCCGGTACCTGTTCGAGGTGCGCGACCGCGCCACGAACGCCGTCGTCTACTCGCGGGGCTTCGCGAGCATCTACGGCGAGTGGGAGACGACGGAGGAGGCCTCGCGCGGGTTCCGCACGTTCCACGAGTCGGCTGCGCTTCCCCATGCCCGCGGGCCCGGCGCAGGTGATCGTGAAGAAGCGCGACGCGCAGGGCCTCTTCCACGAGGCGTGGACGGTGGCGGTCGACCCCGCCGACCCCGCGATCGACCGCACGGGGCCGCCGAAGCTCGCGACGTGGGCCGTCGTCGAGAACGGGCCGCCCTCGGACAAGGTCGACCTCCTTCTCCTCGGCGACGGCTACACCGCCGCCGAGATGGACAAGTGGCACGCCGACGCGCGCCGGCTCACGGACCTGCTCTTCACGGTCTCGCCCTTCCGCGAGCGCCGCGCCGACTTCAACGTGTGGGCCCTCGACACGCCGTCCGACGCGAGCGGGGTCGCGCGGCCGTCCGACGGCGTCGCGCGGCGCTCGCCGCTCCGGGCCGCGTACGACGCGTTCGGCTCCGAGCGGTACGTGCTCGCGTTCGACAACAAGCGCGTCCGCGAGGTGTCCTCGGCGGCCCCCTACGACGTCGTCGAGATCGTCGTGAACGACCGCAAGTACGGCGGCGGTGGCATCTTCAACCTCTACGCGACCGTGGCCGCCGACAACGCGTACACGCCGTACGTGTTCGTCCACGAGTTCGGCCACCACTTCGCGGGCCTCGCCGACGAGTACTACACGTCGGACGTCGCCTACGGCGCGGCGACCGCGCGGCCCGAGCCGTGGGAGCCGAACGCAACCGCGAGCGCCACGTCGCCGAAGTGGAAGGACCTCGTCACGCCGGGGACGCCGCTGCCGACGCCCTGGAGCAAGGAGGCGTTCGAGACGCTGCAGAAGGAGATCCAGGCCCGCCGGCGGAAGATTCGCGCCGAGAAGCGGCCGGAGGCGGAGATGGAGGCCCTCTTCCGCGAGGAAGAGCGGCGCGAGGAGCCGCTGCTCTCCCAGGGCGCCCACGCGCGGTCGGTGGGTGCCTTCGAGGGCGCGCTCTACGAGGCGAAGGGCTACTACCGGCCCCAGGCGAACTGCATCATGTTCACGCGCACCCCGGAGTTCTGCGCGGTCTGCCGGCGCGCGATCGAGCACGTCGTCGACCTCTACGCGGCCGGGCCGCCCGGCCGTTGAGCGCTATGATGGGCGGGACGTGACGCAGCCGCCGCCCGAGGGGCCGAGCCTCTTCGTCCACAGCCTGCCGGGGTCGCTCGGCGACCTCGGCGCGCTCGGCCGCGAGGTGTCGCTCGCGCGAGGCGACGTCCTGTGGAAGGAGGGCGACGCCGGCGACCACGTCGTCGTCCTCGTCGACGGCCGGCTCGAGGTCGTGCACGAGACCCCGGACGACGGGGAGATCACGCTGCGCCACCTCTACCCGGGCGCCGTCGCCGGCGAGATGGCTGCGCTCGACGGCCAGGCGCGCTCGGCGACGGTCCGTGCCCACTCCGCCTCGCGTGTCCTCCTCGTCCCCGCGCACTCGTTCCGCGAGTTCCTGCGCGGGCACCCCGACCTCCTCGAGCACCTCTTCTGGCTGCAGCTCGAGCGCGTGCGGAGCCTCACGTGGCGGGTGAGCCGCACGCACCACCGCGCGATCACCGACCCCTTGACCGGGCTCTACAACTACGGCTTCTTCCGCGAGCGGCTCGTCCTCGAGCTCGACCGCGCGGTGCAGACGGGCGACCCCATCGCGCTCGCGATGTTCGACATCGACCACTTCAAGCGCTTCAACGACACGCACGGCCACCAGGAGGGCAACCGGGTCCTGCAGAAGGTCGGGGAGCTGCTGCGCAAGACCGGCCGCCGCGGCGACGTGATGGCGCGCTACGGAGGCGAGGAGTTCGTGGCCCTCCTCTACGGCGCCTCCGCCTCGGACGCGTGGCGCTTCGCCGAGGCCTTCCGCGGTGCGGTCGCGACCACGGACATCCGCGGCGACGGCGTGCCGGCGCGCGAGCGCGTCACCGTCAGCGCCGGCGTCGCCACATTCCCCGGCGACGCCCAGGACGACGCCGGTCTGGTGAAGGCGGCCGACGAGCGCCTGTATCGGGCCAAGCAGGCCGGGCGCAACTGCACCGTCGGTCCGGATCGCGCGTGAGCACTCGAGTCCTCGCGGCCGCCGCCCTCGCTTTGGGGTTGCTCGCGTCCGCCGCGGGGGCTGGCGAGATCCCGAACGCCGTCCTCGTGCTCGAGACGGCGCCCGGGACGCCGGGCAGCGCACCCGAGGGCGCACCGCCCCGGTTCGTGCTGCTCAAGGACGGCCAGGCGTTCGCCGGCGGGACCTCGCGGATCGAGACCGTGCGCCTCGAGAAGGCGGAGGCGCAGGCGCTCCGCCGTCGCGCCGACGCCGCCCGGAAGTCGATCGGCCGCACCGGACGCAGCGTCACGCTCGGCACCGGCGGGCCAATGGTGCGGCTGCGATTCGGAGAAGAGCCGCCCGTCGACGTGAGCCTCGGACGGGACCTGCCGGCCGGCGAGACGGCGGCGGCGCCCGCGCCGGGTGAGCCGGCGGAGCCCGTCTCCGCCCTCGTCGCCGAGCTGCTGGCCTTCCACCACCCGGGCCTCGTGCCCTACGCCCCCGCGAGCTACGCGATGCGCCTGCGCGAGGGCGCTCTCGCCGGGGGCTGCCGGCGATGGAACTTCTCCTTCCCGCTCGCGGCGTCGGTCGGCGCCGAGCGGGTGGTGACGGCCGACCAGGCGCAGGGCTGGCCGACGGGAGCGCTGCCGGCCTCGATCTGCGGCGAAGGGGACAAGCGCTACGTGCTCACCCTGCTGCCGCTCCTGCCCGGCGAGCAGCCCTAGACCTGGCCGGCCCTTTCGCGCCGGGGGCTGGCTCGCGGCTTGCACCAGAAAGGCAACGGGCCGCCGGTCGCGTATTCATCTCCTTCATTGCGGAGGCGGCCCGCCCTGCCACGCGGGATTGCTCGAGGCTCTTCTTCCGGGCGCGCGCGCGAGCCCTTTCCTTCGCCGCGCTCGTTGGACCCACTCGCGGGAACCGTCTTGTAGAAAAAGAGCCTGACGTTGAGGTCGATCGCGTTCGTGCCCGTTTCGCGAGCAGTGACGAACCCAGGTCCGCGCGCGGCGCGTCGGCTCGGCCATGGGCCGCGACGAGGTCGCCGGCGGGCCGCCGCGTCCTGCCGTGCGTCGCCCCGGCAAGACCCCGGACCCGCCCCGGCTTGTGACGGCGGGGAAAGTGTCACGGCCGGGCATCACGAGTAACGGGCCGCGGAGGATGCTTCTCTCACCTGCGGAGGAGCCATGAGCAGCCGATTCCCGTCGATCGCGGTCGTCGTTCTCTGGGGCGCGGCGGCGTGGGCCGCGGCTCAGGAGCCCCCGGTTTCGGCCGTCGTTCCGGAGCCGCCGACGTTCCAGATCCCGCCGGGGGCCAAGGTGCGCCTCGCCTCCACCGCACTCCCGGGCGGCTTCGTCGTGGGGCGCGTCACCTCGTCGACGGACGACGCCCTCGGCGTGACTGTCGCGGGCGACGACTCGCCGTTCATGGGCGCGCCGATCGTGATCCCCCGCGCTTCCGTGACGAGCGCGCAGGTGTCGCTGGGCCGCGACAGCTACTGGAAGATGGGTGCGCTCTTCGGCGCGATCGCCGGCGCGGGGGCGGGCGCCGCGGCCACGATCGACCCCGCCACTTGCGACAGCTACTCCTCGGACGCGTTCTGCTCGCGCGGGGAGGCGATCGGCATCTCGGCGGTCGCCGGCGCGCTGCTCGGGGGGCTCGTCGGCGCCGTGATCAAGACGGAGAAGTGGCAGAAGGTGAGCGTCGAAGTCCTCGCGCCGAGGTCGAGCGCGGGCCGCGCCGCCCCGCGGGGGCGCGGCGGCGCCGTCGCTGCGCAGGTCGCGGTTCGGTTCTGAGGAGGGATGGACCATGCGTTCCGTGAACGGTCGTGTCGTCGCACTCGCGGTGGCGGTGCTCTTGCCGGCCTGCACGACCGTTACCCGCAGCGCGACTCGGGTCGCTCCGCCGTCCGACCCGCAGGGGAAGAAGCACAGCCGCTCGGTGACGCTCAGCCTCGACGAGCACCTGGGCGCCGAGCTGCGCACGACTGACGCGGTCTCGACGGTCGTGCCGCCAGCGTCGGGCGGACCGGCGACCGCTGGGGCGACGCCGGTCGCCCCGCCGCTCGGGCTCGCCCTGCGGTTCCGGACGCGGGTCCTCGGCTATTCGTTCGACCCGGGACAGCTCGTGCTGCGCGACGGGCAGGGCGGCGAGTGGAAGCCGCTCGCCGCCTCGGCGGGCCGCATGAAGTACGGCGAATGCCAGGCGTCGTGGAGCTTCGGCGACGCCCGAGGCGGGTACGTGCCCCTCGAAGAGGGCTCGTGCGTCCTCGTCCAGTTCGACCGCCCGGTCGGTACCGGAGAGCGCCTCGACCTCGTCGTCGCCGGCGCGGCCCTCGGCAAGAGGCGGCTCGAGCCGGTCTCCGTCGGTCTCGTTCGGGTCGAGAGCACGTGGCGGCAGGCGAACGAGGGCACGACCAACCTCCTCCTTCTGCCCTTCAAGATCCTGCTGTTCCCGCTCGCGATGTACGGCGGGTAGACCGGGACGAGGGCTCGCGCGATCAGGGCAGCGCGCCGCTCCCGAGGCCGTCGTGCGCTCGCGCGCGACGCGACTCGAGCTGGCGCTTGACATCCTCGGCCGGTGCACGCATAGTCGGCTTTGGAGGAGACGATGCAAAAGTCGCGCGGAGCGGCCCTGCTGTGAGGCACGGGCCGCGGCACTCGCGGCGCCATCGTCACCATCGACAAGGCGGACCCGGAGGGCCCCAGCAGCAGGGTGGCCAGAAGGGTCCGAGAGATCCCCGCCAGGCCCCGATTCCGACTGAGGGGCCGACCACGCCGGTCGCAGGCGTCGTCGAGCTGACCGAGGGCGCGGGGGGATACGTCAGGCAGGTCGCACAGAACTACCTACCGCAGCGCGAAGACGTCGTGGTCCCGTACGTCGTTGCACGGGACAACGGCCTGCGCGACGGGACGGAGATCGAAGGCCTCGCCCGCGATGGTGGTAACGGTCGCCGCGTACTCGTAGAAGTCACGAAGGCTGGCGGGATGGAGCCCGAGAGGTACAAGGCGCTCCCCCACTTCCAGGACCTGGTCTCGATCAACCCGAACGAGGCGTTCGAGCTCTCGGGCGAGGGCTCCGAGATCAGCCTTCGTATCATCGATATCATCGCGCCCATCGGAAAGGGTCAGCGCGGGCTCATCGTCTCTCCGCCCAAGGCCGGCAAGACGACCCTGCTCGAGCACCTCGGCAAGGCGATCGTCAACCGCCACCCCGACGTGCACCTCATTCTGCTGCTCGTCGACGAGCGGCCGGAGGAGGTGACGCACTTCCGCCGCGTCGTTCCCGCCGAGGTGCTCGCCTCGACCTCGGACTCGTCGTCCGACTCGCACATCCGCCTCTCGCGCCTCGCCATCGAGCGCGCGAAGCGGCTCGTCGAGGCCGGGCGGCACGTCGTGATCCTGCTCGACTCGCTCACCCGGCTCGGCCGTGCGTCGAACCGCGAGATGGGCCCGGGCGGGCGCACGATGTCGGGCGGCGTCGACAACCGCGCCCTCCAGTTCCCGCGCCAGTTCTTCGGCGCGGCCCGCAACTGCGAGGGCTCCGGCAGCCTCACCATCCTCGCGACCGCGCTCATCGAGACCGGCTCGCGGATGGACGAGGTCATCTTCCAGGAGTTCAAGGGCACCGGGAACATGGAGCTGATCCTCGATCGCGCGATCGCGGACCGGCGGATCTTCCCCGCGGTCGACGTGCTCAAGTCCGGCACGCGACGCGAGGAGCTGCTCGTGCCGCCCGACGAGCTCGCGAAGCGGCACCTGCTGCGCCGCGCGCTCGCCGACCTCTCGCCGGTCGAGGCGGCCCAGTTCCTGATCGAGAAGCTGCAGAAGACGCCGTCCAACGCCGTCTTCCTCGCCAACCTCGTGGCCCCGTCGTCCATGGCCTCGGCCGGCGCGCGCCGCTTCCGTTGAAGGTCGAGCACCACGTCTGGCACACGTCCCGGCTCGGCCGGGACATGGGCGTCCGCGTCTACGGCAACTGGGGCGCCCCCGTCCTCGTCTTCCCGACGAGCGGGGGCGACGAGTGGGAGTACGAGCGGCAGGGCATGGTCGAGGCCCTCGCGCCGCACGTCGACGGCGGCAGGGTCAAGCTGTTCTGCGTGAGCTCCGTCAACAACCAGAGCTGGTACGACAAGGGTGCCCACCCGCGGCACCGCTCGTACGTGCAGGCGATGTACGACGCGTACGTGGCGTACGAGGTCGCACCCTTCGTCCACACGCACTGCCAGTCGCCGGGGATCGCGATCACCACGACGGGCGCGTCGTTCGGCGCGTACCACGCGGTGAACAGCCTGCTGAAGCACCCGGATCTCTTCCGCCGGTGCCTCGCCCTCTCGGGCGTCTACGACCTGGGCCGCTTCATGGACGGGGACTACGACGACAACTTCTACTACAACAACCCCGTCGACTACGTGGCCGGGCTCTCGGATGCGTGGTACCTCGATCAGCTCGCGCAGGACGACATCCGGCTGGTGACGGGCACGGGCCCGTACGAGGACGCGCGGGCGACGTACCAGCTCTCCGGCGTCCTCTGGTCGCGCGGCATCCGCCATTCCGTGGACGACTGGGGTTCCGATGGAGGCCATGACTGGCCTTTCTGGAAACGCGAGATGGACGACTACGTCCGTCGGCTCTACTGAACCGCCGTCACCGAAGCTGTACTAAGCTTCCGCCTCCCGGTCCGCGGCGGAGCCTGAGCCTGACCGGGGGTCCCGGCCGCCGGCCTCACTCGAAAGCACACTCCGCTCGCCGACAGGGACCGGGCGTTGACCGAATTTTTCGGGCGGGCCTTCCGCGGTCGCCGTAAGTCCTTCCGCGGGGCGTGCTTCGCCCCCGGGAGATGACCACGTGGCGGACCTCAAAGGCGAGCTGGCCACCTTGAAGATCGACCGCACGCGCCGGGGCTCGAGCCCGTGGCGCTGGCCCCTGATTCTGCTCGTGCCGGTCGTGCTCGTCCTCGGCGGCCTGTACGCGCTGCGGGCGCAGCAGGCCTTCTCGGCCCCCCTCGTCGACACGACGACCGCCGCGGTGAGCCGCGAGGTCGCCCCGAGCGCGGGCACGCCGATCCTCACCGCGTCCGGCTACGTGGTCGCGCGCCGCAAGGCCGTCGTCTCGGCGAAGATCCAGGGCCGGCTCTCCGAGCTGCACGTCGAGGAGGGAAGCATCGTCCGCGAGGGCGAGGTGCTGGCGCGGCTCGAGTCCGTCGACTACAAGGCCGCCGTCGAGCGCTCGCGCGCGGCCGTGCAGCGGGCCGAGGCGGACCTCGCCGAGGCCGAGCGCCAGCTGCGGCTCAACGACAAGCTCGCGCAGGAGAGGATCGTCGCGGTCGACCAGCGCGACGCGGCGGCGAGCCGCGTCCGCCTCGCGGAGGCGGCCGTCGCCCAGGCGAAGGCCGACCTGTCCTTCGTCGAGGCCCAGCTCCAGAACACGATCATCCGCGCGCCGTTCGCGGGCGTCGTGGTGAAGAAGATGGCCGAGGTGGGCGAGAGCGTCGCCCCGATCCCGCCCGGCGTGAACCTCTCGACCTCCTCGGGGGCGATCGTCGCTCTCGCCGACCTCGCAACGCTCGAGGTCGAGGCCGACGTCGCCGAGTCGAACGTGGCGAAGGTCGGAAACGGCCAGCCCGCCGAGGTCACGGTCGAGGCGATTCCCGACCGCCGCTACAAGGCCGTGCTGCGGCAGGTGATCCCCACTGCCGACCGCACGAAGGCGACTGTCATGGTGAAGGTCACCATCCTCGACAAGGACAAGGACCTCAAGCCCGAGATGAGCGCGAAGGTCACGTTCCTCGAGCCGGAGAAGAAGGACTCGAAGCCCGCGGCAGAGGCGGCACCGGTCGTGCTCGTGCCGAAGGAAGCGGTGGCAAGCCGGGGCGGGCAGTCGGTGGTGTTCCTCGTGCGCGAGGGCAAGCTCGTCGAGAAGCCGGTGGTGCTCGGCACCGAGCGGCGCGGCCAGGTGATCGTGAAGGACGGCCTGGCGGGCGGCGAGACGCTCGTGGTGAGCCCGGCGGACGGGCTCAAGAACGGCGCGGCCGTGCGCGTGAAGGGACAGTCGGGGTAGGATCACCGGCAATCGACTCCAGAGCAAAGGGGCGACGGCGGGAGAGGCAGCACTCCCGCGGGGGAGAGGTATCGGGCGATGGCGATGGTCGACGTGCGGAACGTGACGAAGGTCTACCGGCGTGACGCGGAGGAGCTGACGGTCCTCAACGGGCTCAGCCTCCAGGTGCAGGAGGGCGAGTTCGCCGCGCTCATGGGCCCCTCGGGCTCGGGCAAGTCGACGCTCCTGAACCTGATCGCCGGCATCGACAAGCCGACGTCCGGCGAGGTCGTGGTCGCCGGCACCGACGTCGGCCGCCTCGACGAGACCGGCCTCGCCGAGTTCCGCAGCCACAACGTCGGCTTCATCTTCCAGTTCTACAACCTCATCCCCGTCCTCAACGCGACCGAGAACGTGGAGCTGCCGCTGCTGCTCACGCACCTCTCGAAGTCCGAGCGCCGGGAGCGTGCGCTCACGGCGCTCAAGGTGGTGGGCCTCGCCGACCGCGCGGGCCACTACCCGCGCCAGCTCTCGGGTGGGCAGGAGCAGCGGGTCGCGATCGCGCGGGCGATCGTCACCGACCCGAAGGTGATCGTGGCCGACGAGCCCACGGGCGACCTCGACGCGAAGAGCGCGACCGAGATCCTCGACCTCGTGGGTGCCCTCAACCGGGACTTCGGCAAGACGATCGTGATGGTCACCCACGACCCGCGCGCCGCCGAGCGCGCGAGCGTCCAGCACCACCTCGAGAAGGGCGTCCTGCGGGACTAGGGAGGGACCTCGAGATGAAGTTCGCGCCCTACCTCCTCAAGCACCTGCGGAAGAACTGGTTCCGCACGACGCTCACCGTGCTCGCGATGGCGCTCTGCATCTTCCTCTTCTGCATGCTGCAGTCGGTGCTCGCCCAGATCAACGCCCTCCTCGACAGCACCAGCGCCAAGCGCCTGGTGACCCGCAACTCCGTGAGCATCGTGTTCGACCTCCCCATCGCCTACGGCCCGCGGATCCAGTCCGTGCCCGGTGTCGTGCGGGTGGCGACCGTGAACTGGTTCGGGGGCGCGCTACCTGCGAAGAAGGAGGGCAAGGCCGCCGAGGGCGACTCGTCCTCGACCACGGACTGGAGCAACTTCTTCCCGAACCTGGCCGTGGAGCTCGAGCCTTACTTCGCGATGTACCCCGAGTTCCAGGTGCCTCCCGACCAGTACCAGGCGCTCCTCCAGGACCAGCGCGGCTGCGCGATCGGGCGGAAGCTCGCCGACAAGTTCGGCTGGAAGCTCGGCGACACCTTCTACCTCGAGAGCTTCATCCCGCCCCACCGCAAGCCCGACGGCCCCTTCGAGTTCGTCGTGAGGGCCATCTTCGACACCGACCCCGCGAAGTACCCCGGCACCGACACGAACCTGATGGTGTTCAGCCGCAAGTACCTCTACGAGGCCACGGGACGGACGCTCCAGGCGGGTACCTACTACGTGGAGATCCGTGACCCGGACCGCGCCGGCCAGGTGAGTACCGCGATCGACGGCCTCTTCGAGAACTCGGACGCCCAGACCCGCACCGAGACGGAGAAGGCCTTCGCGGCGAGCTTCGTGGCCATGGCGGGCAACCTCGCGCTCCTCCTCAACGGCATCGGCCTCGCCGTGACCTTCACGATCCTCCTCGTCGTTGCGAACACGATGAGCATCGCCGTGCGCGAGCGGCGCACCGAGATCGCCGTCCTCAAGACCCTCGGGTTCACGAGCCGTCAGGTGATGGGCCTGGTCGTCGCGGAGTCGGCTCTCATCGGGGCGCTGGGGGGGGCCCTGGGAATCGGCGGCGCCCAGGGAATGATGTGGCTCGTCACCCACACGCCGGGCATCAAGGACGCCCTCGCCGGGATCGGGCTCTCCGAGCTGAACCTGCAGCCCTTCGTGGCGGCCCTCGGCTTCGCCAACGCGCTCTTCCTCGGCTTCGTCGCCGGGCTCCTTCCGGCCCTGAGCGCGTACCGCTCCCGGATCACCGACATGCTGAGGACGGTGTAGGCCCATGGCTCTCCCGCTCCAGTACAACGTCCGCAACGTGTGGGTTCGCTGGCAGCTCACCCTGCTGGCGGTGGGCGGCATCGCTCTCGTCGTGGCGGTCTTCGCCGTGCTCATGTCGATGTCCGCGGGCTTCGAGGCCGCCCTGCGCTCGACCGGCCGCACCGACAACGCGATCGTCGTGCAGCGCGGCTCGAGCTCCGAGCTGACCTCCGGCGTGCCGCTCGCCGACCGCAACATGATCGTGGTCGACGACCGCGTCGCCCGCGATGCCTCCGGCCAGCCCCGCGCGTCCTGGGAGCTGGTGGTCGTGGTCGGCCTGCCCCGCGCGAGCGACGGCCAGCCGGCGAACGTCACGCTGCGCGCCGTGACGCAGCGAGCGTTCGAGGTGCGCGGCGGGATCAGGGTCGTGGAGGGGCGCGCGTTCACCCCCGGCCTCGACGAGGTCATCGTGGGCAGGAAGCTCACGACCCGCATCAAGGGGCTCGAGCTGGGCGGCACCATGAAGTACCAGCAGAAGCGCTTCAAGATCGTCGGGTTCTTCGAGTCGACGGGAGAGTCGTTCGAGAGCGAGGTCTGGGGCGACTACGACACGTTCGCCGCGATCTTTCAGCGCGGTGCGGGCAGCAACTCGCTCGTCGTGCGCATGAAGGACCCCGCCGCCATCCCCGAGCTCGACCGGTGGATCCGCGCCCAGCCCCAGATGCAGCTGCAGGCGGTCAACGAGAGGAAGTACTACGAGGAGCAGGCGGGTCCGCTCGCCCGCATCCTCCGCGGTCTCGCCACCCTCGTCGCCGTCGTCATGGGCATCGGCGCGGTGTTCGGGGCCATCAACACGATGTACGCGATCGTTTCGGCCCGCACCCGCGAGATCGGCACGCTCCGAGCACTCGGCTTCTCGCGTCGGTCGATCCTGGTCGCCTTCCTGATCGAGTCCGTGATCCTCGCCGTCGTCGGCGGCCTCATCGGCTGTGTGCTGGCCCTCCCGATGAACGGCTTCTCGAACGGGCACCGGCCAGACCAGAGCTTCAGCGAGATCGCGTTCGCGTTCCGCATCACGCCGCAGATCGTCGCGACGTCGATGTTCTTCGCCGTGGTGATGGGCGTCCTCGGCGGCCTCCTGCCCGCGATGCGCGGCGCCCGGCTCCCGATACGTCGGCGCTGCGGGCGGCCTGATCGCGACGCATTCGCAGCGCACGCCCGTGAGGGAGCGAGCATGGCAACGAATGCTGGTACGCTGTCGACAAAGGGTCTTGCTGCTTACTTTCCCGTCCTGAGGGGCTCCGCCCCCAGACCCCTGTACGTTGTATGTAGCCACTCCTCGGGAGCGCCACCCAGACCCAGCGCTCCGAGCGCGACTCGGGGACAAGCGCCCCGAGGAGATGGTCTCCGGCAGAGGTCCAGCAGGCAGTTGCGCGAGAAGCGCCAGTACAGGGGCGACCGTGCCCGGAGGCCGGCGGCATGGAGGTGTCTTTGACTGTTTCTGATCCGACGTACCTCTTCGCGGGCGTGGACTTGGGCGACGAGCGGTTTCAAGTCTGCCCGATTGACCAGGTGGGCGAGGCGACTGAGCAGCGCAGCTTCTCTCACGACGGTGAGGGCATCGCCGAAGCGATTGGCTGGGCGAAGGAAGTGGCGGGCCCGGGACGCACAGTGGCGGTCGCCATCGAGTCACCGCGCGGGGCGGTGGTGGCCGGCTTGCTCGAGGCCGGCTTCGAGGTCTTCAGCATCAATCCCAAGCAGCTGGACCGCTTCCGCGATCGCTTCACGGTGGCGGGAGCCAAGGATGATCGGCTCGACGCCCGAGTGCTCGCGGACTCGCTGCGAACCGACCGGCGGGCGTTTCGTCGACTCAGCGCCGAGCCTGCCTGGCTGGTAAATGCGCCAGGCCTCACCCGCATGGAGGATGAGCTCAAGGAGGACTACCGGCGCCGCGCCAATCGTCTGCGTGCCGTTCTCCACGACTACCACGTCGAGCTGCTCGCCCTTCTGCCCTCGGCCGACGAACCGTGGTTCTGGGATCTCGTGTCGCTTGCGCCTACGCCCGAGCTGGGTGCGCGGCTCTCGCCGAAGCGGGTCGAGAAGCTCCTGCGCGAGCACCGCATCCGCCGCATCACTGCGCAGGAGGTCGTCGGATCGGCTCCATCGGCCGCCGGTGCCGGCCGCTCCCGGAGTCGTCGAGGCGAGCGTCTCACGTGCTCATGCTCGTGCCCCGGCTTCACCTGCTCTATCGGCAGCTGAGTCAGTGCCAGGCTCAGATCGAGACGATGCTCGGCGAGGTCGGTGCGGAGGATCCCGCGGGGCAGACGAGCGAGCATCGTGACGTCCTCATCCTCCGATCCTTGCCGGGTCGGGAGATACGGATCGCCACGATGCTCGCGGAGGCCTACGGAGGACTCCGCCTCGAGACTACGCCCTGTTGCGGGCCACGTGTGGCAGCGCACCCATCACGAAGCAGAGCGGCCGCAGCCGCGTCGTCCAAATGCGCTACGCGTGCAATCCCCGATTGCGAAACGCGATGCACCACTGGGCGTGGAATGCCACGCTGAACGATCCTTACTACGCACGGCTCTACCAAGCCATGCGTGCCGGCCGGCCTGAACCACGCCCGAGCCCTGCGCGGCGTCGGTGACCGCCTCCTCAAACTCGCCGTCGTCTTGCTCGAGAGAGGAACGCTCTATGACCGTCTTGCAGGGCCGCGAGGGTCGCCGGCGTGACTCCCCCCTCACCCCCCAACAAACGTCTGACAAGACCGCAGGCCAGTCCCCGCCGGGGAAGGACGCGACGGCC
>CAWFOA010000004.1:0-32566 GCA_963817275.1 uncultured Solirubrobacterales bacterium
TTGCCTGCTGGTTCGTTACGTATTGCTAGCTCGCAAAGCTCGAGGCCGAGCACGCCGAGCGCAACAAGGAGATCAAGGAGAAGCGGCGCGAGCTGCCCTGGGTGCCGGTCGAGATCGAGTTCGACACCGAGGACGGCAAGAGGACCCTGGCCGAGCTCTTCGACGGCCACTCACAGCTACTCGCCTACAACATCATGTACGGGCCCGACTACACGAAGGGTGCTGTTCCGGATGCACGAGTCTCGGCGACGATTCGACGGCGGGCTGGTCCACCTGAACCACCGAGATCTGACCTTCCTCTGCTTCTCGCGCGCGCCGATCGACGATCTCGCGGCTTACAAGGAGCGGATGGGCTGGCGAGTTCCCTGCGTCTCGACCTACGAGAGCGATTTCCCCTTCGACTTCGGTCTGGCGATGACCGAGGAGCAGGCGCTGTCGGGAGAGATCCCGGTGAAGGAGATCATCGACGACCCGCCGGAGTCGCTGCAGGAGTGGTCCGAGCAGGTCGGCGCGGAGCTCAAGGAACGGCTCCGCGAGGGCCCGGGCTTCATCGCCTTCGCCAAGGACAACGGGACCGTCTATCTGACCTACCAGGTGATGGCGCCCGATCCGTTCGTGGCGCCGTACCACTCGTTCCTCATCGACCGAACGCCGAAGGAGCCGCCCGAGGAGCCTCGCGCCTGGCGCAAGGACGAGTACCCGGACTAGGCCGGGGACTCCTCGGTCTCGACCGCCAGCCGCCCGGCCGCGACGGTCTTCATGTAGACGTCCTCGAGGGTGGCGGCGTCGAAGCGTCTGCTTGAGGCCGGCGGCGGTGTCGCGCGCCATGATTCGGCCGCCGCCGATCAGCGCGATCTCCTCGCAGAGCGCCTCGGCCTCCTCGAGGTAGTGGGTGGTGAGCAGGATCGTCGTGCCCTGCTCGTGCAGGACGCGGATGTAGCGCCAGAGCTCGTGGCGCAGCTCGAGGTCGACGCCCGCGGTCGGCTCGTCCAGGATCACCAGGCGCGGCTCGTGGAGCAGCGCGCGGGCGAGGAGCAGCCGCCGGCGCATCCCGCCGGAGAGCTTGGGTGCGCGGGTGTCGCGCTTGGCGCGCAGGTCGAAGACGTCGATCATCTCCTCGGCACGCTCGGAGGCCGCCGCGCCGGTCATCCCGTAGTAGCCGCCGTGGTAGACGAGCGTCTCGTGGACGGTCAGGAAGCGGTCGAGGTTGGGCTCCTGCTCGGCGACGCCGATCAGCCGCCGCGCCTCCATCGAGCCGCCCGGCTCGCCGAAGACCGAGATCTCGCCCTCGGTCAGCCGGATCAGGTTGCAGACCGCGCTGATCAGCGTGGTCTTGCCGGCGCCGTTCGGGCCGAGCAGGCCGAAGAAGCTGCCGGAGGGCACCTCGAGGTCGAGGGAGTCGAGGGCGAGGGTGCCGTCGTCGTAGCGCTTGGTGAGCTGGCGCAGCTGGAGGGCGGGAGTCACCCCTCCATGATTGCGGAGTGGCGCTAGCCGCTGTCCGTGCGGATCTCGTTGCCGGCTAGCTTTCCCCATCAGCCCTCCACAGCGCTTATGGTTGGAAGGCCGGATGCTCGACTCCCCCCAGCGGCTTCCAAGGATGGAACCGAAGAAGCGGGCGGCACACGCCGAAGAGTTTCGTCTCGTTCTCTCGCCCAACGCGGGCGCAGGTTCTCGCGCGCGCGAGGCAGTCCGGCAGCGCTTCGGCCGCCTTCCGGAGGCGACACGCAGGGACCTCGTAGCTGTCGTCACCGAGCTGGTGAACAACTCCGTCAAGCACGGTCCGGGGAAGCCGATCACCCTGACGGTCTCGCAGGGGACCGACTCGATCCGCGGCGAGGTCGCGGACCAGGGCAACCCGGCCGTCGCAATCCCTCAGATCAAGAAAGCGACCGAGAGCGACACGGGTGGCCTCGCACTCGTCGACAAGCTCACATCGGAGTGGGCCGTCTACGAGGGGAGCACCCATGTCTGGTTTGAGGTGCCAGTGGACGCCCAGGGATAGGGTGGAGCCATGGCGGAGCTGGCGGCACGCGACTGGGATGCGGTGGTCGTTGGGGGGCGGTCACAACGGGCTCACCGCGGCGGCATATCTGGCGCGGGCCGGGCAGTCGGTGCTGGTGCTGGAGCGGCGCGAGCGGTTGGGCGGGGCGTGCACGCTCGAGCAGCCATTCTCCGACGACCGCTACCTGGTCAGCCCCTGCGCCTACGTCGTCGGCCTGCTCGACCAGCTGGTGATCGACGAGCTCGACCTGCCCGCGCACGGTTACCGCGTCACGCCCGCCGATCCGAACCTCTGGTGCCCGTTCCCGGACGGCACCTCCTTCGCCCAGTTCCTGGACGACGACGACACCGCCGCCCACATGCGGGAGAACGGCTTCTCGGAGGAGGACATCCGCGGCGCCCTCGCCTACGAGGAGACCTTCGACCGGATCCGGCGGCTGCTCCGGGCCGGGCCGGGAGGCGATCTCTGGCGCGGGCCGTCACCGAGCCGCGAGCGGATCGAGGAGATCCTCGGCGACGATGAGCTGATCTCGATCGTCTTCGAGGAGCCGATCGCGGAGACGCTCGCCCGCTACGTCTCCGACGAGCGCCTCGTCGACGCCCTCTTCGGCCAGGGCGTGATCGGGGAGTGGGCGGGCCGAAGGACCCCGGCACCGCCTCGGTCCACCTGATGCACGGGATGGGCGAGGTCGAAGGGCACGGCGGCTCTTGGGGCTACGTCGAGGGGGGCATGGGCCGCGTCTCCTTCGCGATCGCCGAGGCCGCGCAGGAGGCGGGCGCGACGATCGCCACCGGGGTGCCGGTGGCGCGGATCGTCCCGGGGGAGGGGGTGGAGCTGGAGAGCGGGGAGCTGATCCGGGCCCGCTCCGTGCTCAGCAACGCCGACCCGAAGCGAACGTTCGGAATGGTCCCGGCGAACTCGGTGCCCTCCTATTACCGAACACGAATCGAGGAATGGGAGGTGCGCTCGCCGGTGGTCAAGGTGAACGCGGCTCTCAGCCGCCTGCCGAGCTTCACCGCCGCCGGCTCGGTCGAGCCGCACCGCGCGATGGTCACCGTGACCCACGGGCTCGATGCGGCCCAGGAGGCCTTCGATGCGTGTGCGCGCGGCGAGCCGCGGGTGGCCTGGGCCGAGCTCTACTTCCAGACCGCCTACGACTCGAGCGTCGCGCCGCCCGGCGCGCACGTGATGAGCGCCTTCGCCCAGTACGCGCCGTACGAGCTGGCCGAGGGGGACTGGGAGGGACGGCGGGACGAGATCGGCGAGCAGGCCCTCGACCTGATCGAGACCTACGCCCCGGACCTCCGCGAGTGCATCACCGAGACCGAGGTCCTCGGCCCGCCCGACGTCGAGGAGCGGATCGGCCTGACGGGCGGCAACATCTTCCAGGGCGAGACGCTGCCGGATCAGATGTGGGACCGGCGGCTGGAGTCGCGGACGCCGGTCGAGGGCCTCTACCTCTGCGGCGCGGCCACACACCCGGCGGGCTCGGTGATCGCCCTGAACGGGCGCAACGCGGCGATGGCCGTGCTCGAGGACGCCGGTGTGCCCGCGCCGGTTGCCGGCTAGGAGTGGAGGGCAGCCCACACAGGGTGGTGGTGATCGGCGGCGGGTTCGGCGGCCTGCAGGCCGTGCAGAAGATCGCCCGCATGCCGGTCGAGGTGACGCTGATCGACCGGCGCAACTTCCATCTCTTCCAGCCCCTCACCTATCAGGTGGCGACGGGAGCACTCTCGCCCGAGGAGGTCGCCTATCCGCTGAGGGCCATCTTCAAGCGACGCCGGAACGTCCGCGTGCTGCTGGGCGAGGTCAAGGGGTCGACCTCGACGGCCGGACGGTGCAGGTGGAGCCGGGCGTCGGCGAATCCGGACCGCTCACGATCCCCTACGACACTCTGATCGCGTCAGGCGGCTCCCGCTATTCCTACTTCGGCCACGACGAGTGGCAGAGGTTCGCCCACGAGGTGAAGTCGCTGGAGAGCGCGCTCACGGTGCGCGCGCAGATCCTGAGCGCGTTCGAGGCCGCCGAGCTGGAGACGGACGAGGAGCGGCGGCGCGCCTGGCTCACGTTCGTGGTGGTGGGGGCCGGGCCGACCGGGGTGGAAATGGCCGGGCAGATCGGAGAGCTCGCGCGGGACACGCTCCGCCGGGACTTCCGCGTGATGGATCCTCGCGAGGGGCGCGTGCTGCTGGTCGAGCTGGCCGACCGCGTTCTCACCACCTTCCCGCCCTCGCTTTCGGAGAAGGCCGCCCGCTCGCTCGAGCATCTCGGGGTCACGCCGCTGCTCGGCCACACCGTCGTCGACATCGATGACCAGAGCGTCACGGTGGAGGCGCATGGCGGGGCCCATGAGCGCATCCCCGCGCAAACGGTGATCTGGGCGGCGGGCGTCACGCCATCCTCACTGGCGAGGCGCCTGGGCGACGCGTCAGGCGCCGAGGTCGACCGGGCCGGGCGAGTCTCTGTGGCCCCCGACCTGACGCTGCCGGACCATCCCGAGGTGATCGCGCTCGGCGACATGGTGCGCGTGCGCGGTGAGGACGGCGAGTTGCAGGACCTTCCCGGCGTCGCCCCGGTGGCCATGCAGCAGGGTCGCTACGCCGCCAAGCTGCGTCAAGGCCCGTCTGCGGGGCAAGGCCCACAAGCCGTTCCATTACCGCGACAAGGGCAACCTCGCGACGATCGGGCGAGCGCGGGCCGTCGCGGACCTCCACGCCGTTCGCCTGAGTGGATTTCCCGCCTGGGTCACCTGGCTCGTGGTCCACCTCTGGTACCTGATCGGGTTCCAGAACCGGCTGCTCGTGCTGATCCGCTGGTCGTTCAGCTTCTTCACGCGGGGTCGAGGCGGACGCGTGATCGAGGACATGAACGGTCCACAGGGAGGCGCCCGACCGCCTTCATAGGCTGCGCCCATGGCGGTGATCCTGGCCTTCGGCTCCGCCGCGGTGTTCGCGCTCGGCACGGTGCTGCAGCAGCGCGTGGTGATGGACGCGCCCGAGGCCAAGGAGGCGAGCGCCGGGATCCTTTTCCGGCTGATCCAGCATCCGGTCTGGCTCGGCGGGATCGCCGCCTACGGGATCGCCTTCGGCCTGCAGGCCGCCGCGCTCGGCGACGGCCGGCTGGTGGTGGTGCAGCCGATCCTCGCGACCACGATCGTCTTCGCGCTGCCGCTCGGCGTCTGGCTCTCGGCGCAGAAGATCACTCGACGGGACGTGGTCGCGGCGTTCGTGGTCACCGCCGGGCTCGCCCTGTTCCTGCTGCTCGCCGACCCATCGGGCGGAAAGGAGGACGCCCCGATCGGGCAGTGGGTCGTGGCGGGCGCGGTGTTGATCGGCATCGCGACCGCGCTGCTGGTCGCAGGGCTCGGCCGAGCTGGCGCGCTGCGGGCCGCGCTCCTCGGCACCGCTTCGGGCCTCCTCTTCGGCCTGGTCTCGGCGCTCACCAAGGGAGCCGTCGAGGTCTTCCAGGACGACGGCGCCGAGGTGCTGGTCAACTGGCACCTCTACGCGCTGATCGCGGTCGGCTTCGCCGGGATGACCATCACCCAGCTCTCCCTGCAGACCGGGATCCTGCCGCCGGCGGTCGCCACCAGCTCGATCTTCAACCCGGCGGCCAGCGTCGTCCTCGGCCTGACTCTGTTCGACGAGCAGGTCCATCACTCGACCGCGGGCAGGATCGGGTCGGCGGTCGCCCTGCTCGCGATGTTCGGCGGGATTGCCGCCCTCGCCTTCGGGCGGCGCGAGTAGGCTGGGCGAAATGGGAGCACGAGGAGTGAGGGATTGATCTACCGCAGCCCCGAGCCGGACATCGAGATCCCGGACCTGGCCATGCCCGAGTACGTGATGGGCGGGGCGGCGGCGCGCGGCGATCACCCGGCGATCATCGACAGCGCCACCGGCGAGGTCACCACATACGCCGAGTTCGCGGCCAGGGTCGACGCGGTCGCCGCCGAGGCTTCAGGCCGAGGGGATCGGCAAGGGCGACGTGGTCGCGCTGGTCGGCCCGAACAGCGCCGAGTGGGCGATCGTCTACCACGCGATCCTCCGCGCGGGTGGCGTCGTCACGCCGATGAACCCGCTGCTCACCCCCGAGGAGATGGGCAGGCAGGAGGGGAACGCCGGCTCCAAGCTCTTGATCGACGACCCGTCAAGCCTCGTCGCCAAGGCATCGCCCGGCGCCACGCCCGCCGAGGTCGATGTCGATCCCGAGGATCTCGCCGTCCTCCCCTATTCCAGCGGGACCACGGGTCTGATGAAGGGAGTGATGCTGACCCACCGCAACCTGGTGGCGAACATCGAGCAGGCCTGGAACTCCATGCCGCTGACCGACGAGGACTCGCTCGTCGGGCTGATGCCCTTCTTCCACATCTACGGCCAGACGGTCGTGCTCAACATGGGTCTGGCGAAGGGCTCGACGATCGTCACCATGCCGCGCTTCGACCTCGAGGGCCTTCTGGACATCCTCGAGAAGCACCAGGTCACCTGGCTTCACATCGCTCCGCCGTTGGTGCTCGCCTTTGCCACCGCACCCGAGGTCGAGGGCCGCGATTTCTCCAAGCTGAAGCTGGTGATCTCGGGAGCGGCGCCGCTCGATGCCGAGCTCGTGGGCCGTGCTGAGGCGCGAATCGGAACGCCGATCCGGCAGGGGTACGGCATGACGGAGCTCAGCCCGGTCAGCCACAAGAGCCGCCTGGCCCGGGTCGCGGAGACGCCACCGGGGAGCGTCGGGGCGCTGATCCCGAACACCGAGGCGCGCCTGGTCGATCCCGCGACCGGCGAGGACGTGGCCGAGGGCGAGGAGGGCGAGATCTGGGTGCGCGGCCCCCAGGTGATGCGCGGCTACCTCAACAACCCCGAGGCGACGGCCGAGACCCTGGTGGACGACGGCTGGCTGCGCACCGGCGACATCGCGCGGATCGACTCCCAGGGCTTCACGTTCATCGTCGACCGGCTGAAGGAGCTGATCAAGTACAAGGGCTACCAGGTGCCTCCGGCCGAGCTCGAGGCCGTTCTGGTCTCACATCCGAAGGTCAAGGACGCGGGCGTGATCGGCGTGCCGATGGAGGACGGCGGCGAGTCCCCAAAGGCCTTCGTGGTCACCGACGACGGCGTCGACTCGGAGGAGCTGATGGCCTTCGTCGCCGAGCGGGTCGCGCCGTACAAGCGAATCCGCGAGGTCGAGTTCGTCGACGAGATCCCGAAGTCGGCCTCCGGCAAGATCCTTCGCCGCCTGCTTCGGGAGGAGCACTCCGCGGCCAGGTGAGCCCCAGGCTGCTCAGCTGTTCGGAGTGGAGGGCGGCGCGCCTGTCCGAAGCAGCGTCGAGAGGTAGATCACGATCTTCGCGCTGCCGTTGTTGGCGGCCTGGTGAATGGTCGAGGGCTGCTCGACGATCCACTGACCGGCCTTGATCTTGCCGGTCTGCCCACCTGAGATCTTGCGGACGACGGCCGGGTTGTCCGCGGGGCCGCTCATCACGGTGACCGAGCCCGACTTGACCGTGTAGGTGAGGACGCCCGACTGGATGTAGGCGACCTGCGTGCCCTCGTGGTGGTGGAGGGCGATCGTGCCCCCCGCCGGAATCGTCACCCGGGAGAGGCCGAGCGTCCTGCCCTTGGCGCCCTTCACCTTGGTGCTCTGGGCGAGCGGCGTGCGGACCGCCGCCGGCCCGCTCGACTGGGCGATCACGTGTCCGACCAGTACGCCGGCGCCGAGCAGGCCGATCGCGGACAAGATCACGGTGAGTCGGACGCGCCGCATCGCGCGACCGTACAGAATTCCTGGTGTGGGGGATCTGCAGATCTTCATCGCCGCGCTCTTCGTCTCGGCCGCCGGGCTGAACGCCATCGCCAACTGGGTGAACGTGCCCGTACCCGATCACCCTCGTGATCGGCGGGTTGCTCCTCGGCCTGGTTCCCGGGATCCCGGACATCCACCTCAACCCGGATCTCGTCCTGCTGGTCTTCCTGCCGCCGCTGCTCTACGCGTCGGCGTTCTTCGCGGATCTCCGCACCCTGCGCAACGACGCGCGGGTAATCACCCTGAACGCGATCGGCATGACCCTGGCGACCGCGGCCGTCGTCGGGGTCATCGCCCACGAGGTGATCGGCCTGCCCTGGGCGGTTTCCTTCGCCCTCGGCGCGATCGTCTCGCCGACCGACCCGGCGGCGGCGACGGCGATCATGCGGCGGGTCGGCGCGCCACGCCGGCTGGTGAACATCCTCGAGGGAGAGAGCCTCGTCAACGACGCCGCGGCGCTGGTGGCCTACAAGGTCGCGGTCGCCGTCGCGATCGGCGAGAGCGTCTCCACCGGACATACCGTGCTCACCTTCTTCGGCGACGTCGCCGGCGGGGCGGCCATCGGGCTGGTCGTCGGCTGGGTGATCGCGGAGGTCCGGAAGCGGATCAGCGATGTCAACACGGAGCTGACGATCTCGCTCTTCAGCGCCTACGGCGCCTTCATCCCGGCGGACCAGCTCGGGGTGTCGGGAGTCCTGGCCGTTGTCGCCTGTGGACTGGTCCTGGGGTTCCGCGCCCCGGAGATCGCCTCGCCCGAGAGCCGGATGCAGGGCTTCGCGATGTGGTCGATTCTCACCTTCCTGCTCAACGCGACGCTGTTCATCCTGATCGGCCTGCAGCTGCCGACGATCGTCGATGGCCTCGGCGGCAGGCCCGCAGGAGAGGTGATCGGCTATGCGGCCGCGGTCTGCGGGGCGGTGATCGCGATGCGCTTCATCTGGACGAACACGATGACGGTGCTCATCAGGATGATCGACCGGCGCGAATCGCAACGCGCGCGGCGATCGACCTGGCAGCTCCGGGCGGTCAGCTCCTGGTCGGGGATGCGCGGCGCCGTCTCGCTCGCCGCCGCTCTGGCGCTCCCCCTGCATACCAATGCCGGGGAGCCGTTTCCCGGCCGGGACCTGATCCAGTTCATCACCTTCTCGCTGATCCTGGTGACCGTCGTGGGGCAGGGACTGACCCTGCCCTGGCTGATCCGCCGCCTTGGGGTGATCGACGACGGCTCCGAGGAGGAGAACGAGGAGATCAAGGCCCGGCTGGTGATTGCGAAGGCCGCGCTCGACAGGGTCGACGAGCTCGAGGGGGAGGACTGGACGCGCGACGGCACCCTCGAGCGGGTCCGCAACCTTTACCGCTTCCGGAAGAGGCGGTTCGCGATCCGCGCCGGGAAGATCGAGGACGAGGACGGGCTGGAGGAGGGCTCCCTCGCCTACCAGCGCCTGATGCATGAGATCTACGCGGTGCAGCGCGCCGAGCTCGTCCGGCTTCGCAACCAGCGCGAGATCAGCGCAGAGGTGATGAGACGCGTCGAGCGCGAGCTCGACCTCGAGGAGCAGCGGCTCGAGGTCTAGTAGCCCGGCGGCTTCTGAGGCGGGCCGAGGTAGGCCCGCGCCAGTCGCTCGGCGCTCTCTTTGCGCTCTGAGGGTCCGGATGACGCGGATCGCACCTTGACCGTGACCAGCCGCACGCCGTCGGTGGTGAGCAGCCGGTTCTGCAGCGGGAACCAGTACCCGCCCAGTCCCAGATGTACGACCGGCCGCGGCGCGGCGCGAGCCGCCTTGTGGGACCACTCCACGTTCTGCCAGAACTCGACCTGCTCGCGTTCCATCCGCGTGTAGGCCTGGGGAGCGCTGTCGAGCATGACGATGACCGACATGCCGTTCGCCCGGAATCGGCACCCGTCAGCGCCGTTCGACGCGGTGAACCGTGAGCCGTGCGAATGCCCCGTGCATGCCGACGGCAATTGCGGAGCCGCATGGTCTCCACCCCCGAGAACGGCAAGCACGACGGCGATGAGGAATGCCACTACGGCGAGAGTACGTGCCCGACCGCCGGGTCGGACTTGCCGTCGAGCAGCTCGCGGTAGATGCGCTCGATCTCCTCCGGGCCGGAGCCGTGCTCCACCCGCAGCCAGTCCCGGGTCCACTCGACGTAGGGCGGCCACGACTCGGCCAGGCGCTCGTTGATGCCGTCAGGCCCCCAGTCCTCCGTGCGCTTGCGCAGCCGGTCGGGCGCGAAGAAGAAGACGGGATTCGGGCCTGCCAGGTCGGAGCCGCCGCCGAGGTCCTCGCGGTGGGTGATGCCGACGGCCGCCGAGTGCTTGAGCTGGTCGCCGTAGTGGCCGTGAACGGCGCTGCGGACCTTGGCGTCGCCGGACATGTCTACGTAGACGGCCGGGTCGCGTTCGAGCGATTCGAGCTCCTCGTAGGGGACGACCTTGTCGTAGACGCCAAGGGACTCGGTGAATTCCACGTTCCCCGGCGAGGTCAGCCCGATCACCTCGATGCCGTCGCGCTTGGCGAGCAGGTAGGCGAGTGCGGAGGAGGTGCGACTCGACGCGCTCGACAGCACCGCCGCCTTGGCGCCGAAGAAGTCCTCGTCGTCGAGGAAGTCGTCGATCAGGAACGAGGTGAAGTAGAGCGGCCAGAGCAGCATCTGCTGGTCCTCGTTCCGCTCCTCGTAGAAGGGCAGCGCCGCGACGCGGATGTAGCGGTTGTAGGCGGCGGGCAGCTTCGCCCGGTGCGGGCTGGTGTCGACGAAGTCGAGCGGGTCGGAGCGGTCCGGTTGCACGACGAGATGGGAGGCGGGGGGGAGATACCCGAAGATCCTGGTCCCCTCCGGGATGCCCTCGGCCTCGCTGGCGGCCACGTCGGCGAACCCCCAGACCGGCATTCGCGCCCAGCCATCCTCAGCGGGGAAGAAGTCCCAGTAGCTCATCGCGTCGCCCATCACCGCGTAGGTGATGTTGTTGGTGGTGAGCCCGAAGGAGTCGACCGCGAGCAGCACCTGGCCCGCCTCGAGCGTGGGCGCCTCCGGGTCCTCGAAGCGCGTTTCGTGCAGGTCGTCCTTCTTGACGAGGAAGTCGATGACCGGAGCCTATTGGGGTAGGTCGAGCCGGAGCTCCTGGCCGACGGTGCCGTCGGGGAACACCGGATTGGGCTCCTCACCGATCTGCTCGAATCCCCTGGCGTCGTAGATCCGGCGTGCGCTCTCCAGCGAGCTGTTGGTCCACAGGGTCATCCGCCCGTATCCCTTCGCGCGCGCGAATCCGATGCACTCGTCGACCAGCCTGCCGCCGATGCCGAGCCCGCGGGCCCAGTCCTCGACGAAGAGCAGCCGAAGCTGGGCGACCGTGTTCGTCTTGCGGACGCAGTAGACGGCGCCCGCTCGCTCCCCGTCCAGCTCGGCGATCCAGCCCCGCTCGCGCTCCGGGTCGTGCTCGGTCAGGTACTCGGCGAGGATGTGGGCGATCAGCGCCTCGAACTCCGGTGGCCAGCCGAGCTCGTCGTCGTAAAGATGCGCGTGTCGTTCGAGCACCCAGCCGTGATCGCCCGGCCCGGCCTGGCGGATCTCGACCCGCCTCTCCTCCAGGGGCTCGCCGAGGATCGTCCGGATCCCGCTCATCGCCTCGACCAGGCGGCGCTGCTGCTCCTCGGTACGGCCGCTGAGCAGCTCGCCGAGCTCCTTGCTCGAGCGGCGATCGAGGGTGCGGAACGCTGCCCGACCCTTGGCGGTGAGCCGGACGAGCTGGCGGCGGCGGTCAGCGCTCGAGCGCTCGCGGGCGATCAGGCCCTGCCGCTGGAAGCGGTCCAAGACGCGGCTCATGTAGCCGGGGTCCAGGTCGAGAAAGCGCCGGAGCTCCGCCACCTCAGCGTCGGGCCGGTTCGCGATCTCGTAGATGATCCGGCCCTCGGTCAGGGTGAAGGGGCTGTCGAGATAGTGCTGCTGGAGGAAGCCGAGCTGCCTGGTGTAGAAGCGGTTGAAGGCGCGGACGGCGGCGACGCGATGCCGCCGGTCCTTACTCGCCTTTCCTGCCGTGCCGGGCATTCGTTGACTCAGTCAAAGAATACACGTGGCCCGTTCCCGCCCAATAGGGTTGCCGCGTGCCCTCTTCCGATCCCGCCGAGGTCTCTCGCGCCTTCTTCCAGGCCTACGCCGACGGCGACCGCGATCGGGCGGCGTCGCTGCTGGCCGAGGACGTGACCGCCTACATCACCAACGCCGACGCCGGGGTCGACACGGTCACCGGCCGCGAGGGCTACATGGCCCGAGTCCCCGACCTCCAGGAAGCCGGCGGAAGCGCGGAGATCACGCAGGTCGTCGGGATCGACTCGGAGCGCGCGATGACGATGGTCGAGATCCGCGTCCCGGACCGCAAGGGAAAGAGCCTGCACAACCACGCCGCCTTCCTCGCCAGGGTCGCCGGCGGCGAGATCGCCGAGCTCTGGATGGTCGAGGCGCTCCCCGCCTACTCCGACGAGTTCTGGAGCTAGCGGATGAAGAGCATCTCGGCGTATTTCGGCAGCGGCCAGAGGTCGTCGGGGACGATCTTCTCCAGCTTGTCGGCCGCCTCGCGCACCTCGGCCATCGCGGCGAGCTGCTTGTCGCGGGCGTAGATCGCGAGCTCCAGGCCCTCGAGCCCGTCGGGGTACTGATTGGCGTCGTCGAGCTCCTTGATCGCCGCGACCAGATCGTCGACCAGCGGGGTCGTCTCCTCGGTGACCGCGCCGATCCCGGCATCGTCGCCGAGCGCCAGGTACCGCAGCGCGGCCGGCAGGATCATCGTCCGGGCGATCGAGTCGGCGGTCTCGGCCTCGATGTTGGCCTTGATGATGTACTGCTCGACCCAGACCTCGAAGCGCGACTCCAGCTCGCGCTCGCTGAGCACCTTGTACTTGCCCATCATCTCGACGGTTGGCTCAGCCAGCACCTCGGGAAGGGCGTCGGGGGTGGTCTTCAGGTTCTTCAGGCCGCGTTCCTCGGCCTCCGTGTGCCAGGCCTCGTCGTAGTTGTCGCCGTCGAAGATGACCTGCTTGTTGGCGTCGTAGGCGTCCTTGACCACCGCGGTCACGTCGGCGGGCAGATCACCGGTGCCGGCGGCCTCGAGCTTGTCGGAGAGGTCGTCGATCGCCTCGGCGACGATGGTGTTGAGGACCGTGTTCGGGAAGGCGAGCGAGGCGCTCGACCCGACGGCGCGGAACTCGAACTTGTTGCCGGTGAAGGCGAACGGCGAGGTCCGGTTGCGGTCGCCGCCGTGCATCGGCAGCGGCGGCAGGACGTCGGCGCCCAGCTCGAGGAACGAGCCCGGGGTATGCGGGTCCCCGCTGCCCGAGGAGATCGCCTCGAAGACCTTCGTCAGCTCGGCGCCGAGGAAGATCGAGATGATCGCCGGCGGCGCCTCGTTGGCGCCCAGGCGATGGTCCTGACCGAGGTCGGCGACCGAGGCGCGCAGCAGGCCCTGGTGCTTGTTGACCGCCTGGATCACCGCGGCGCAGAAGAAGATGAAATTGATGTTGTCCGCGGGGGTGTCGCCGGGGTCGAGCAGGTTGGAACCGGTGTCCGTGCCCATCGACCAGTTGTTGTGCTTGCCCGAGCCGTTGACGCCGGCGAAGGGCTTCTCGTGCAGCAGGCAGACGAGGCCGTACTTGCGGGCGACCCTCTGCATCACCTGCATGGTCAGCTGCTGGTGATCGGAGCCGACGTTCGAGTTCTCGAAGATCGGCGCGATCTCGTGCTGCGCCGGGGCGACCTCGTTGTGGCGGGTCTTGATCGGCACCCCGAGCTTGGCCAGCTCGTTCTCGAAGTCGAGAATGCAGGCGAGCACGCGCTCAGGGATCACGCCGAAGTAGTGGTCGTCCAGCTCGTGGCCCTTGGCCGGCTTGGCGCCGAACATGGTCCTGCCGGTGATCACGAGGTCCTGGCGGGCGAAGAAATAGTTCTCATCGATCAGGAAGTACTCCTGCTCGGGGCCGACCGTCGTGAAGACGCGCTGGGCGTCGGTGTCGCCGAGGATCTTGAGCGCGCGGATCGCGGAGCGCGAGAGTGCGTCCATGGAACGCAGCAGCGGGGTCTTGGCGTCGAGCGCCTCACCCGTCCACGACACGAACGCGGTCGGGATGCAGAGCAGCGCGCCGTTCGGGTTCTCGATGATGAATGCCGGGCTGGTCGGGTCCCAGGCGGTGTAGCCACGGGCCTCGAAGGTCTCGCGGATGCCGCCCGTGGGGAATGAGGAGGCGTCCGGCTCGCCCTGGATCAGCTCCTTGCCCGAGAAGCTGGCGAGCCACTTGCCCTCGCGGTTGGGCTCGAAGAAAGAATCATGCTTCTCGGCGGTTAGACCCGTCAGTGGCTGGAAGACGTGGGTGAAGTGGGTCGCGCCCCGCTGCAACGCCCACTCCCGCATCGCGTCTGCGACCGCATCCGCCAGGGAGGTGTCGAGTGCCTCGCCGTGCTCGAGCGTCGCCTGGAGCTTCTCGTAGACGTCCTTGGGCAGGACGTCCTTCTGGACGGCCGCCGAGAAGACGTTGGTGCCGAAGGGGTTGTTGTCCGCCTTGGTCAGGTCGACGGTGCCCAGGGCGGAGCCGTTCGGGCTCCAGGTGGCGGAAGTGACGTTCTGGGAGCGGGTCGTCTTCAACATCGTCGGGGCAGCCTCCTCGCAGGCGTGGCGCGCCTGCGGGCGCGCCGAGGTTGGTCACACGGAACGGGGCGGAGATTAAAGGCCCACACACGCCGGAGGCATTGTCCGCACGTATAAAAATCGCAATACGCGGTTCGACACGAGGTAGGGACCGTTAGGCTGGCTGCGCATGGCCGAGTTTCCGGCGCCGAGCGAGGGAATCGCGCTGACGCACTTCATCGTCAGCGCCGACGTGCCGCGCTCGGCGGCCTTCTACACCGACGTGCTCGGTGGCGAGGTGGTGATGGAGGGCGAGCCGACCATCGTCCAGCTCGCCAACGGCTGGGTGATCATCAACGTCGGCGGCGGCCCGACCGAGGACAAGCCCGAGGTCGTGCTGGACGTGCCCGATGACCCCAACCGCGTGAGCGCCTTCCTCAACATCCGCGTCGCCGACATCCAGGCGTGTTATGAGGAGTGGGGCTCGAAGGGGGCCGAGTTTCTCACTCCGCCCCAGGATCGCGGGGCGGAGATCCGCTGCTACATGCGCGATCCCGACGGCCACCTGATCGAGGTGGGCCAGAGCACCCGGGCGCCGTCAGACTGACGCGGCAAGCTCGACCCGGTTGCCCGACGGGTCGGTAACCCGCACGCGGTCGTCCTCCCGAACGGGCTCGAAGCCCGCTTCGCGGAGGCGGCTCTCCTCGGCCGCGAGCTGATCCGGGCCCGGCAGCTCGATCGCGAACTGGCGCAGGCCCCTGCTGCCCTCGGGCGGGGAAGGGGCGCCCTCACCCGCCCAGGTGTTGAGCCCGATGTGGTGGTGGTAGCCGCCGGCCGAGACGAACAGCGCTCCCGGATAGCCGCGAACCATCACGTCGAAGCCGAGCGCACCCGAATAGAAGGCCTCGGCCGCGGTCAGGTCGCCGACGTTGAGGTGGACGTGGCCGATGCGCGTGCCGGCCGGCATGCCGGTGCCGGCGTCCTCACGGCGCAGCTCGCCGAGCACGCCGTCGAGGTCGAGGGGAAGGGTGTCCATCTGCAGGACGCCGTCGCGAACGGGCCACTCCTCACGCGGGCGGTCGCGGTAGAGCTCGATCCCGTTGCCCTCCGGGTCGCTCAAATACAGCGCCTCGCTGACCAGGTGATCGGAGGCGCCGCTCAACCGCCAGCCGGCCTCGGCCACCCGCTGGAGCGCCCGCGCGAGGTCCGCGCGCCCGGGGACGACGATCGCGAGATGGAAGAGCCCGCTCGTGCCGCGTGGGCGCAGCGGTGCGTCCGGGTCGCCGGCCAACTCGACCACCGCATCCCCATCCGTTCCGAGCCGAACTATCCCGTCTGCCGGTTCGATCTCGGAGAGCCCGATCGCGTCCCGATAGAAGTCGCGAACTCCCTCGAGGTCGGCGACGGTCAGGCGCACGGCGCCCATCGAGGTGCCGGGGTCGATAGAGCCGTTCTCGTTCATCGGTTCAGGGTAGAGACGGCAGATTCGGCAATAACTACGGATGCCCCGGGGATGGACGCCGTGAGATCCTGCCGCCCGTGAGAACCGGCGAAGGGGCTCTAGAAAAAGGGGGCGCCGGCCGCGAGTTCCACCAGCCGCGCACGATGGCCACTGTCCTCGGCGGGTTGTTCCTCGCAGGCGGGATCATCGGCGGCCTCTCGCTGCTGTTGCCGCATCCGAGCTCATTCGACTCTCCCGCGCTCTGGAGCAACGTCGTGATCGCGTTTGCCTCCGGTGTGGCCCTCCTGCTGCTGCGGAACCGGCTGACCGGCTGGGCGATCCAACTCCTCGTCCTGGCCGGGACGCTGGTCGTCACCCGGGCCGTGTACTACGGGCACGATCCGAGCGGCTACTACACGATCTGGTACCTCTGGATCGGCGTCTACGCCTTCTTCTTCTTCGGTCGCCGCTGGGGCGCCGCCCAGATGGCGTTCGTCGGCCTCGCCTATGGCTGGGTGCTCACCCAGCTCACGGGACCCACCCCGGTGGCCCGCTGGGTGGTGACGATCGGGAGCATCCTCGTCGCCGGCCTGCTCGTCGACGCTCTCGCCGCGCGCCTGCGGCGCGAGACGGTCGCCTCCGCCCGGCGGGCGGCGAACCTCGAGGCAGTCGGCGAGGTGGCGAGGCAGCTCGCCACCCAGAGCGACCCGCGGGCGGTGGGCTGGGCGATCTGCTCGGCCGCCGTGCAGACCGCGCACGCCTCCGTCGCCGTGCTGTGGCGGCCGAACCAGACGGGCGACGCACTGCAGGCGACCGCCGTGGCCGGCGCGGACGCCGAGGGAGTCTCCGTGCCGTTCGTCACCCCGAGCTCCGGGGCGATCCAGGCGTTCACCTCCGCGACCGACCGCTTCGCGGCGCTCCGCGGCGCGAAGCCTGCGCAGGAGCTGGCGCCGGCCTTCGATGCGCGGGCGGCGCTCTGGCAGCCGATTCTCCGGGGCAAGAGCACGGCGGTCGGGGTTCTCGCGGTCTACTGGCGTGAGCCACTCGAGCAGCTCGCGGGAGAGACGCGGCGCGCGGTCAGGCTGCTGGCCCTCGAGGCGGCGATCGCGATCGAGCGCGGCGAGCTGCTCGGCCGGCTCGAGGTCGCGGCCCGCACCGACGATCTCACCGGGTTGTTGAATCGCCGCGCCTGGGACGAGGAGCTCGGTCGCGAGCTCGCGCGTGCCGACCGAGACGCCGGCGCTCTCTGCGTCGCCATCGTCGACCTCGACAGGTTCAAGCGCTACAACGACAGCCACGGCCACCAGGCCGGCGACCGCTTTCTCAAGCAGATGGCCGGCGCCTGGTCACAAACCCTGCGCTCCGGAGACATCCTGGCCCGCTACGGGGGCGAGGAGTTCGCCCTCGCCCTCCCGGGGACGAATCTCGAGCACGCCCAGGAGATGCTGGAGCGGCTACGGGAGTCGCTCCCCGAGGGGCAGACCTGCTCGGCCGGCGTCTGCCGGTGGGACGGCAAGGAGAGCGCGGAATCACTGACCGCGCGCGCGGACACCGCGCTGTACGCGGCCAAGGATGCGGGCCGCGACCGGGTGATCGGCCTCTAGCCGAGCAGCATCTCGTCGGCTCCCTCGGGCTTCCAGCGCTCGGCGACGGCGGCGAGAGGGATGCCGAGGAACCAGAAGCACACCGCCAGCGTCGTGGAGACGAAGGCGATCGGGATGGAGAGCAGGAAGAAGAGGACCGGCGATAGGGACATCGCGGCCCCGTACCGGTAGACGTCGCGCGGGAGCTTCTTCTGCAGGAGGTCGTGGTTCTGGGCGCGGCTGAAGAGGACGACCTCCATGCCGCTGACGGCGGCGACGTTGACGGCGTAGATCGCGATCGACAGTGGGTTCTCGAAGTACCTGCCGAGGAGCGCGGTCGGAAAGGGCAGGAACGCGATGAACGCCAGGTAGACCAGGTTCAAGGCGATCATCCCCCGGTCGATCCGGGCGAGCCCGGAGAAGGCGGCGTGATGCGCGACCCAGTAGCGGCCGATCACCGCGAAGCTGATGAAGAAGCTGACGAATGTCGCCGTGTCGTCGCCCAGCGCGTCCGCGAGGTCGTGAACGCTGTCGGTGTCGTTGATCACCGGGACGGCAAGGTCCACCACGAGCAACGTCATCGCGATGGCGAACAACCCATCGGTGAACGTCAGCGTCCGCGCGAACTCGACGCTGTCGCGGTCGTAGGTCCGGGGCACCTGTCCGCTAGAGACCCAGGTCCCGCAGGAAGCCGGGCTTGAGCGCGCTCAGGTTCACGAAGGCGGGGAGCGGCATGTCGTCGGGGTTGCCGCGGACGCCGATGCGCGCGCCCTCGGGCGCCTCGCCCTCGAGGCGCTCTCCGATCTCGACCGCCTTGTCCTCGGAGGAGGCGCCGACCAGCAGATAGCGGAAGTGGCGCTTCACGGGAAGACCCTCGGCGCGGAGCTGCTTGGCGAAGGACTGCGTGTCCCTGATGTGGGGGAGGTCGACCATGACCTCCCACGGATACTCGCCGTAGCGGTGGGCCTCCGCGGAGCCCTCGTGCTCGGCCTCGTGCATCTCGTCGACCCTCGCCGCCTCGTCGTCGGGCAGCGGCTCCGAGGCCTCCTTCCACTCGTCGGCGACGGGGTGCCAGCGCATGAGGCGGACCTCACCGGCGAGCTTCTCGTCCTGCATCAGGTTCTTGACGACCCGCTCGGCCTCCTGGGCGGACTCCTCGTGCCAGGCGTAGACAAAGACGAAGCGGCCGTCGCGCGTCACGATCACGCTGCCGCCGAGCAGCTTGCGGGCCTCGTTGTCGAGCTGGAGGTGGTGGAGCGCGTCGCTCAGGGTGGCGCCGTTGTGGTCCTCGTCGAGGGCCACCTCGACGCGCCACTCGTCGCGGTCGCGTGGGGCCTGATCCGAGTCGTTCACGAGCCCAACTCTATTGCGGTCCCGCTCGGGCCGAGGTTGAGGACCCTGGTGGGGCCGATTTCGCTCTCGGCGCCCCACGACTCGTGGATGTGCCCGCAGACCGCCAGCTGCGGTTGCTTTGCCTCGATCGCCTCCAGGATCGCCGTGCTACCGAGGTGATCGCCGGCGCTCGACTGGTCGCAGTGGCCCTTCGGCGGCGAATGGACGACCAGCACCGCGCCCTCGGGACATCCTGCAAGCTTCTCGGCCGCCTGGTCCTCGTCGAGGTCGAAGCTCCAGTCCCAGGGGGTGACCGGGATCCCGGCGCCCAGGCCGAAGAACTGCGTCCCATCGATCTCGCTGCCCTGGCCATGGAGGACGGTCGCGGCGTCCCAGCCCTCGCAGGCCGAGCGCAGGGCGTCCTCGGTCTCGTTGTTCCCGGGCACGAGGACGGTCGGCACCGAGATCGCGCTGAGGGCGCCGATCGCCTCGTCCAGGCCCTCGTGGACGGAGGCGAAGTCGCCGGCGGCGATCACCACGTCGGCGTCCGAGGAGCGCTCGACCAGGCGCTCGGCCTGACCGAGGTCGCGATGCAGGTCGCTGAATGCAAGAAGCTTCACGGCCTGGAGTCTGCCAGCAGGGACTCGCCGGCCAGATTCATCGTCTCCTCGTCGAGCTCGGCGTCGACCAGCTCATAGTGCCGGCCCAGCTCGGCGATCAGGGCCTCCTCGACCTCGCCGGGATCGACGTAACGCCCCAGCTCCTCCGCCACGCTGCCCGAAGTGGCGGGGTCCCAGTCGAGCTCGAGCGCCTCATACACCGGCTCGAGCGCCCGGGCGACCTCCCGGCCGCCGGAGGCGACGATCACACCACCCATGTGAGCACCGCCGCGGATCATGCGCTGTCCGATGCCGGAGAGCTTGGCCGCGCCGCGCGCGTTGACGCTGTAGGCGCCGGGGCAGTACTCGCCCGGCACCTCACCGACCCGGGCGTCGACCCCGAGCCCGCGCAGCGTCGCGGCGATCAGATCGGCCATCTCCTCGAACCGGGCGTAGGTGCGCTTCGGGGGCTGCGGGTCCGCGTACGCCCTGGCTATCGCGATGGTGCCGCTGTGGAAGACCGCCGCTCGGCCGCCGGCGAGGCGCTCGACGGCCGCGAAGCCCGCCGCCCGGGCCGCCTCGGCGGCGGCCTCGTAGCCCGGGCTGGCCAGGTCCTGGCGGCCGAAGGCGACCTCGTCGCCGGGGCGGTGGATCCGGATCGTCGGCGGCAGCTCCCCGGCCGCGACCCTGCGCAGGATGGTCCGCGAGACAGCCGTGCTGAGCTCGGGCTGATCCGGGAACGAGTGTCGGACCAGGCGGAGGGACTCCATCGTCACGCGGCGTCGTCGGGCTCGTCGCCGAGCAGCGCCTCGCGCAGCAGTCGCTCCTCCTCATCGAAGAGGTGCCCGATCGTGCGGTCGCGGTCGAGCACGATCCGTCGCTTGGTCTCGGCGATCGCCTGGCGCGGGCCGGAGGCGATCCGGCCCGCCAGCTCGATCGCGCGCGCCATCAGCTCATCCTCCGGATAGACGGAGCCGACGATGCCCGCCCGCAAGGCCCCGTCCGCATCGAGCAGCCTGCCGGTCAGGGTGAGCTCCGCGGCGATCGGCGCGGGCAGGGCAGCGCGCGCCGCCGCATAGCTCGGCGGGATGCCGCGGGGCAGCTCCGGGAACCCGAAGCTCGCCGACTCGGCCGCGAGCCGCAGATCGCAGAGCAGCGCGAGCGCGAAGCCGCCGGCGAGCGCGGCCCCGTTGACGGCGGCCACGACCGGCCTCGCGCAATTGGCGACGGCGCGGAAGCAGCCGATGCTCGTCTCGACGAGGCGCTCGCGGTGCTCGCGATCGCCGCCGAACTGGGTGGTGTCCATCCCGGAGCAGAAGGCCGGCGGAGCCCCGGTCAGCACCACAGCCCCGACGTCGGGATCCTCTCCGAGGGCGCCGAACGATTCGGTGAGCTCCACGCGCAGGTCGATGGAGAGGGCGTTCCGCTTCTCGGGTCGCTGCAGCGTGACCACCGCGACCTCATCTCGGCGCTCCAGGGAGAGCAGACCCGCCATCGCGGGCATGATCCACCAAACGCACCGAAGGAGGCTCAGTGAAGGCGCACACCGAGTACATGACTTTCAACACCGAGGGGCGGCGTGAGTTCGTTCGGATCACCGAGAACGTGCAGGGCGCCGTCGACGACGCCGGCGTGGCCGAGGGGATGGTGCTCGTCTCGGCGATGCACATCACCGCGGCGGTCTGGGTCAACGACGACGAGCCGGGCCTGCAGGAGGACACGCTCGAGTGGCTCGACAAGGTCGCCCCGCCGAGCTGGAAGGAGCCGGCGAACGACGTCGCTCGCGAGCTGCTTCCCGACCCGGGCGACTACCGGCACCACCGCGGCGGCGAGGACAACGGCGACGCCCACCTGAAGAACCTCCTGGTGCACCACCAGGTGATCCTGCCGATCACCGAGGGGCGGCTCGACCTCGGTCCGTGGCAGGCGGTCTTCTACTGCGAGTTCGACGGCCGCCGCTCGAAGAGGCTCGTGATCAAGGTGATCGGCGATTGATGCGAGGGTGCGCCGCAGCGAAGCGAGGCGCAACCCGTTTCACGCAGCCGGCAACGGCCGGCCGCAGCGGCGCCGTGGCGCCCGCAATGGTCATCGGGGCTGTGGTCTCCGTGCAGTGCGGGTCCGCCGCAGCGACCACGCTCTTCGATCAGGTGGGGCCTGCGGGCGCGGTGCTCTACCGGCTGCTCGCCGCCGCGATCATCCTGATCGCGATCTGGCGCCCGGGGCCGCTGGAGGCAGGTCGTGACGGGCTGGTGCTGGCGGGGATGTTCGGCGTCGTATTGGCGGGAATGAACCTCTGCTTCTACGAGGCCCTCGACCGGATCCCGCTCGGGATCGCCGTCACCTTCGAGTTCGTCGGGCCGCTCCTCGTCGGGCTGTTCGGGTCGCGGCGGCGACTCGACCTGGTCTGGGTGGCCTGCGCCGCGGTCGGGGTGCTGCTGCTGACCCGGCCGTCGGGGTCGGCGAGCGCGGCCGGGATCGGGTTCGCGCTGCTGGCGGGCGGGTTCTGGGGCGCCTACATACTGCTCAGCGCTCGAATCGGGCGCGTCTTTCCCGGAGGCCGGGGCCTGGCGCTGGCGATGGGGGTCGCCGCGATCCTGATGGTGGTGCCGGGCACCGCGGCGGCGGGAGGCGACCTGCTCGATCCCGGCGCGGCGGCCGTCGGGGCCGCGACCGGAGTGCTCAGCTCGGTGATCCCATACTCGCTCGAGCTGGAGGCCCTGCGGCGGATCGCGGTCGGGACCTTCGGGGTGCTGATGAGCATGGAGCCGGCCGTCGCCGCCCTGATCGGGCTGATCGCGCTCGGACAGGGGCTGGCCACGGTCGACGTGCTGGGCATCGCGCTGGTGGTGGTCGCCAGCGCGGGCGTGCTCGGCTCCTCGGTGGGCGAGGCGCCGACCGAGGCGTGAAGCTAGGCAGCCCGGCGGAGACGGCGCAGCCGGCGGCCGAAGCGCAGGCGGGAGAGCGAGGAGATCGCGGGCATCTCGAGCGTGGCCGGGGTGCTGGCCGTTTCCACGTTCAGCAACGACGGCATGTGGCGCTCGATTTGGGCCACGAGGCAGGCCCGGCACGAGCACTCAGGAACGGATATGCCTGTGTTCGAACAGACCGTCATCCCAGTTCCTTAAGCCGAAGCGACATCACGGTAACTACATCGGCGGTCGGAAAGTCCGCAAATAGCCCGAAAGTGTGTAGCTGACATCCAGTCATGAATACCCCCGAGACGCCCCCTGAGAAGATCAACGAAATGGAAGCAAAAGGCCCCGATGTGCGCGCCGGTTCAATCGCCGAGGCCGTGGCAAAGGCACAGGTGCATGCGCCGACCCGGGGCAATCGCAAGCTGGAGCGGTTTCTCGAGGCGGTCAACGCCGACGAGCGCGTGCGGGCCTGGTGGTACATGGCGCAGATCACGTCCGAGCGGCTCGGGATGTCCGATCACTCGTGGGTCCACGTGCAGGTTGTCCTCAACATCTCCCTGCGTCTGCTCCGCCTGCTCGTCAAGGGCGGCATCGAACCGGCGATGGTCACGGATCACGGGATGCGTGACCGCGACGCGGAGGTGGTGGTGGCGGGAGGCGCCCTGCTCCACGACGTCGGCATGTCGATCCACCGCGCCGATCACGAGGCCTACAGCCTCTTCATGGTGCAGGAGCGCCTTCAGTCGCTGCTCGCGGGGGTGTACGACGAGCCGGAGCGGACGGTGGTCAGCTCGGAGATCCTTCACGCGATCATCGGCCACCGCCGTCGCGGCGAGCCCTACACGCTGGAGGCGGGCGTCGTCCGCGTCGCCGATGCGCTCGACATGGCGGAGGGCCGCTCGCGGATCCCGGTCGAGGGCGGGCAGTACGGGATCCACGCCCTCTCCGCCGCGGCGATCGACGAGATCCGCATCGAGGCCGGCGAGGAGCGCCCGGTCAAGATCGAAATCGAGATGAACAACTCGGCCGGCATCTTCCAGGTCGACGACCTGCTCGCCACGAAGCTGCGGGGCACTCCCCTCGAGGGCCACGTCGAGGTCATCGCCGAGGTGGCGGGCGAGACCGAGAAGCGCCTGCTGCCCTCGTTCCGGCTCTAGACCCCTGAGCCCGCGCCGCCACGGCCCTCGCCTGCCGCGAAGCGGGCGGCGCCCTCGACGCCGACTCCGCTGACCGCGCCGCCGATCTCGGCCTCGCGGGCGAGGCCCTCCTCGAGCGACATCGAGAAGCCCTCCAGGGCGGAACGTCGGTCGGCGAGCATCGTCTCCTGCGGGAATTGCGCCAGGCCCTCGGCCATCTCCAGGGCTCGTTCCAGGTGATTGCCCGGCGCGACCACCTCGGTGAGCAGTCCCATCGCCAGCGCCTCCTCGGCCTCGACGATCCGCCCGGTGATGATCATGTCGAGGGCACGCCCCATCCCGACGATCCGCGGCAGCCGCTGGGTGCCGCCGTCGATCAGCGGAACACCCCAGCGGCGCTCGGGAAAGCCGAGCTTGGCCGTCTCGGTCCCGATCCGCAGGTCACACCAGAGCGCCAGCTCCAATCCGCCGGCGAGGGCGTAGCCGGAGATCGCCGCGATCGTCGGCTTCGGCGAGGTGATCCGGGTGAAGCCGAGTGGCCCGTGCGGGCGGGGCTTGAGCCACTGCTCCGCGATCCCCTGGTCGTTCATCGCCGCGGCGACGGACTTCAGATCGGCGCCGGCGCAGAAGGCCACCTCGCCGGCCCCGGTGAGGATCAGGACCCGCGCCTCGTCGTCGCCCTCGAACTGCCGGTACGCCTCCAGGAGCTGGTCCGCCGTGTTCGGGTCGACGGCGTTGCGGCGGTCGGGTCGGTCGATGGTGAGCACCCCGGCGGCGCCGTGCCGCTCATAGGTGACCTCGGGCATGGAGGCGATCCTAAAGCTAGCCCGGCGTCGGCTGCGGCCAATGCTGGAGGTAGGGCAGCGGGTCGATCGCCTTCGTCTCGGAACGGAGGGATGCCTTGCCGATCCGCTCCTCGAAGTGGAGGTGGGGGCCATCGCAGCTGCCGGTGCAGCCGAGCTGACCGATCACCTGGCCGGCGTGCACCTGCTGGCCCAGCTGAACAGGGGAGGGCTTCAGCATGTGCATGTAGACGAAGCTGCGATTGTCGGCGGGGCTGTAGATCGCCAGGTAGTTGCCTCGCCCCCCGGAGTAGCGCCCGTTCTCCTTGCCGTGGTCGACGACCACGCCGTCATGGACGGCAACCTCCGGGGTCCCCGTCTTGCCGAAGATGTCCTGCCCCTCGTGCACGTGGCCGTAGCGCGACGCGCCAAAGCGGGCGTCCTTCTCTCCGAAGTTGTGGGGGCCCAGCAAGGGGAAGACGTATCCGGACACCAGGCCCTGGGGTGTGCCCGCGTCCACGCCGAAGAGTGACGCGCTGCTGAGCGACCCGGTGCCGGCGCTGGTGATCGGGCCGGGGACCGGCAAACCGAGCACCGAGCCGAGGGTCGCGCCGAGCGCCAGGACCAGCGTGACCGCCAGGCCCGCCTTGGCAGTCGGCCAGAAGAGCCCTCGCCGTCTCGCCGAGACGCGCCTGCGGTTCTCCGCGGCACGAGTCCGCTTGCGGACCGGTCCCTCGACCGCTGGGCGAATTCGCGCGGGCTTCGGGGCAGGCCTCGCCTCGGGACGGAGCTTCTTGGCCCGCTCGCGCCGCCTGCTCTCCATCCGCTCTCGTTCGGCCCGTTCGCGCTCCGCCCGCTCCCGCTCGATCCTCGCACGCCGCTCGCGCTCGGCCCGCTCGCGTTCGATCCGCTCGCGCTCCAGCCGCTGGGCCAGTGTCTCGCTGCCGGGAATCGGCTCCTCGACGGGCGGTGGCGGCTCCGGCTCGGGGACCGGCTCAGCGGGGGCGGGCTCCGGCTCGGAGAGGGATTGAGCTGCGGCCTCCAGGGAGGCCCGGCCCGCGGCAGCGCGCTCCATCTCATCGCGTCTCTCCTGGAGCTCGAGCTCTCGCTCCTGGCGCTTGCGCTCCGACAGCGCCCGGCGCTCCTCGCGTTGCCTGCGCTTGGCCGTCCTGGCGGCGCGGCGCTCGTCATAGCCGGTCCCAGGGCCAGGATCGAAGGGCGCCGCTCCGATCTCCGGCGAGAGCGGATACTCGCGCGGGGTGCGCCTCAGATAGCCGGTCTCGACGCCGGGATCGAACCTGCCGCCACGTTCCTGCTCGGACTGATCCGGGTTCGCTTGCGGATCGACGACGCGGTCGTCCCCTACGGATTCCATCCCGCGGGGATTTAGCGGCTGCCGAGGCGCTCTAGGTCCTCGGTGCGCTTCTGCTTGCGGTTATCGAGGCGAATCTGGATCAGGGACAGGACGGTCACCAGGATCGCGAAGAACGCGATCAGCCCGAAGGCGAAGAAGGTCACCACCTTGTCGTCGGTGCGCCCATAGGTGCCGACGCCATCGGCTGCCATGGCGGCGGGCGCAATCACCAGCAGCCCGACGAGCGCGATGAGCGGAGGCAGCAGACGACGAGAAAACTTGCCAAATCGCATCCCGGGCACCCTAACGCAAGCCCCAGAACCTAAGAACGCCCTTACGCCCAATTGAGCCGGTGTCGCCTACGATGCTCGCTCCTCGGCCCCGGTCGAGCGCTCCGGCATGGACCCGATCTCCTACTTCCAGGCAATCGTCCTCGGCTTGCTGCAGGGGGTCTCCGAGCTCTTCCCGATCTCGAGCCTCGGGCACAGCGTCGTGCTGCCGCGCATCTTCGGCTGGGACATCCACCAGGAGGACGATTACTTCCTGAGCTTCCTGGTGGCGACGCACTGCGCCACCGCTCTGGTGCTGCTTCTCTTCTTTCTCAAGGACTGGGTGCGGATCATCAAGGGCCTGGGCCGCTCCCTGCGCGACCGCTACATCGCCCCGGAGGACACGGACGCGAAGCTCGGCTGGCTGCTCGTCATGGGAACCATCCCCGCCGGCCTGCTCGGCCTGCTGCTCGAGCACCCCCTGCGGAGCCTGTTCGCCTCGACCCAGACGGCCGCGATCTTCCTCTTCATCAACGGGTTGATGCTGTTCGGGGCGGAGGCCCTGCGCCGCCGCGCGCCGGTCCGCTCCGAGGAGAGCATCAGATCGGATGAGATCATCGCCCGCAGCCTCAGCTTCCGCGACGCGATCGGGATCGGCACCGCGCAGGCCCTCGCCCTGATCCCGGGGCTCTCCCGCTCCGGCGCAAGCATGGGCGGTGGTCTGCTCTCCGGCCTCTCCAACGAGGAGGCCGCCCGCTTCGCCTTCCTGCTCGCCACGCCCATCATCGGGGCGGCCGGCCTCCTCAAGCTGCCCGAGCTGATGGGCTCGCAGGGCGACCACGTGCGCGGCCAGGCCCTGGTCGGCGCGCTGTGCGCCGCCATCACCGCCTACTTCTCGGTCAAGTTCCTGTTGCGCTTCTTCGAGACCAACCGCCTGACCCCATTCGCCGTCTACTGCTGCGTGGTCGGCGGCGCTCTCTCCGTCGGCTTCGCGCTCAGCTGAGGAGGTCCAATGACCAAGCGACCCCAATTGATCATTCCCGCCGTGATCCTCGGCGTCGTCTTTCTCGTGATCGCCGGGATCTACTGGATCGACGACGCCGGCTCGCTGCCCTCGTTCTTCCCCGGGCACGAGGCCGGCTCGACCCACGTCCACTTCAAGCACGGGCTGGCGGCCGCGGTGGTCGCCATCGCCTGCTTCGTCTTCGCCTGGTTCCAGACCGGGGGAGAGCCCCAGCGCCAGGACGCGGGCTCTAGTGCGGGCTGATCTGCAGTAGCTCGTCCCCGGGCTCGTGCTCGACCTGGAGGGTCGAGTGCTCCACCCCGAAGCGATCGGCCAGCAGGCGCGCGGCGTGCCAGCGCGCCTCGTGGCAGTCGACGTCGCGCCCGACGATCATGTGCGCCGAGATCGCCGGCATCCCGGAGGTCACCTCCCAGACGTGCAGGTCGTGGACTTCGACGACGCCGTCCTCGGCGGCCAGGGTCCGCCCGATCTGCTGCGGATCGAGGCCGCGCGGGGCGGCCTCCATGAAGATCCGGCCGGAGTCCCGCAGCAGGCCGTAAGCGGCCCAGACCATCAGGCCGGCGATCAGCAGCGACGCGATCCCGTCGGCGCGCTCGAAACCCCAGATCAGGATCAGCGCGCCCGCAATCGCGGTGGCGATGAACGCGAACAGATCGGTGAGCACGTGCCGGAAGGCGCCCTCCACGTTGAGGCTGCGCCGCTCCGCGCCGGCGAGCAGCCGGGCCGCCGCCAGGTTCACGCCGATGCCGGCGATGGCGACGATCAGGACCAGCGCGCCCTCGACGTCCGGTGGCTCGATCAGGCGGCGGATGCCCTCGTAGACGATCAGAACGCCGAGCAGGAGCAGCGTGATCCCGTTGATCTGGGCGGAGAGGATCTCTCCGCGCTTCATCCCGTACGTGTAGCTGCCGGCCGGCGGCCGTTTCGCCAGCCGGAGGGCCGCAAGCGCCAGTCCCAGCGCGACGGCGTCGGTGAGCATGTGCCCGGCGTCGGAGAGCAGTGCCAGCGACGAGCCGACGATGCCGGCCACGACCTCGGCCACCATGAAGGCGACGATCAGGGCGAAGGCGATCCCGAGCCGCCGGGCGTCGGCCTCCCCGGCATGGACGTGAGCGTGATCGTGCCCCATGGGACTGATTACAGCAGCGCAGCGAAGCTAGCCTGATCGCAATGACCGGCCATGCCCTCCCGTATGAATCGCTTGGCGGTGAGCTTCATCGGCACGGCAGCGGACCGCCGCACGCTCATCCGCACACCGGGCCGCACAGCCACGAGGCCGAGCACTCGCATGATCACGGCCACTCCCACGGCCTCGTTGACAGGAGCATCATGCGCTCCCGGAAGGGGCTGCAGGCCGTCGGTCTCTCCCTCGCTGTTCTCGCGCTGGCCGCGCTCGCGCAGTCGGTCATCTTCATCGCCAGCGGCAGCATCGCCCTGCTCGCCGACGTGATCCACAACTTCGGCGACGCCTCGACCGCGATCCCCATTGGGATCGCCTTTCTGCTCCGCTCCGAGCGAGCCGAGCGGATGGCCGGGCTCTTCGTGGTCGCGGCGATCTTCATCTCGGCGTGCGTCGCTGGGGTGGAGGCCGTCTCTCGGCTGATCCACCCCGAGACGCCGACTCATCTGCTCGCCCTGGCTGCGGCAGGGGCCATCGGCTACGGCGGCAACTGGATCGCGGCCCAGATCCGCACTCGTGCCGGGCGCACGCTGGACAGCCCGGCGCTGATCGCCGACGGCAATCATGCCCGTGCCGACGCCTATGTCAGCCTGGCCGTAATCGCCAGCGCAATCGTCGTTGCCCTTGGCCTTCCGGTCGCCGATCCCTTGATCGGCCTTGGCATCACGGCGGTCATCCTCAAGATCACCTGGGATAGCTGGCGCACGGTTCGCGGGCACCACCGCCACTAGCTGGCCGCGATTGTGTGAGCCGGCCGATCGGGCAAAAAAAAGCGCGCGACCCGGGGCAGGGAGGGGTCGCGCGCGCTGACGAGAGAGGAATCTCGAAAGTAAGCGGCAGTCTCGTCTCTGCGCTCCCTGCCTGTGTGAACATCCCGATACGGCAAACAGCGCATTTATGCGGCATTTGCCTGTGAAAAACCCGTGAACCGCCCTTGACTCCCTGTTCGGCGCGCCGTCGGCGGCCCTATGATCCACCCCATCGACGAGCGGACCGGAGCCCGGGGGTAGGGCGAGTCCGAGAGAGGGCCTCGATGAGCAACCAAGCAGGCATACGGCTGGCGGTGATTGACACCGACAGCTCTTTCCTCACCGTCCTGGCGAAGCGCCTGGATGGCGCGGGATGGGAGCACCGCGTGCTCGCCGGCACCGTGCCGGTCGAGGACCTGGTCGCGATGAAGCTGAACGCCCTGCTGGTCGACCTCTCCGTGCTCGGTCCGCAGGGGTGGGAGTTCCTCGAGAAGGTCTGCGGCGCGATCCCCGGCCTGGGAGTGCTCGTCTGCACCTCGCAGTCGACCGTCGCCCAGAGGGTCAGGGGCCTGCGGCTCGGGGCCGACGACTGGATCGGCAAGCCCTCCCATCCCGAGGAGGTCATGGCGCGGATCGAGGCCGTCGTCCGCCGGCGCAAGCGCGCCGCGGCGCGCGAGGACGTCGGGCCGCTGGTCTCCGGCGAGCTCGAGATCCGGCCGGACCAGTACCAGGCGTTCGTCAGCGGCCAGAGCATCGGCCTGACCCGCCGTGAGTTCGAGCTGATGCAGCTCCTCGCCGAGGCGCACGGCCAGGTGATCGAGCGCGAGGAGATCTACCAGAAGGTCTGGGGCTACGCGATGGCGCACGGCGATCGCTCCGTGGACGTTTTCGTCCGGAAGCTGCGCCAGAAGCTCCAGCGCCACTCGGCGAATTGGCGCTACATCCACACCCACTTCGGGATCGGCTATCGGTTCGATCCGGAGACCGTCGGCAGCGTCGAGGAGACCTCCGTCGAGGTGCCGATGCCGGTGGAAGAGCCGGTTGAGCACGTCGAGGAAGTCACCGCGGACCTGGCGCCCGAAGGCCGCTAGGCGCGCGCCGCTTCACCTGACCTTCACCCTGCCTTCACACGGGCAGTGGCCGCGGGGCTAAGCTCGCCCGGCAATGCCGAGGACGTCCTCTCGCGCGCTTCGAGCCTTCCTCCAGTTCGCGCCGGTGATCGTGGTCGCGGCCCTCGTCGGCATTGCCGCGAGCGAGAGCGGCGGCAGCGGTGAGGGGCGCACGCGAAAGAAGGACGGGCTCTCCGGGACGGTGACCATCGACGGGGCCGCCGCGCTGCGGGACACGATCGAGGCCGCCGCCCAGCGCTTCGAGCGCCGCAACCCGGGCGTACGCGTCACGGCCGGCGCTTCTGGTGACGAGAGTGCGATCGCGATCTTCTGTGCAGGCGAGGTGGACATTGCCGCCGTCGCCCGTCGGCTCGACCGCGCCGAGCGCCGGGCCTGCCGCTCGGCCGGGACCGGGTACCTGCCGATCGAGGTGGCCCGGGAGGGGATCGCGCTCGTCGTCAGCGAGCGGAACGGGTTCGCGAGCTGTCTCAGCGTTGAGGAGGCGCGCGCGATCTGGCGGCGGGCCGATCCCGTCACGTCCTGGGCCGAGATCGATCCGCGGTTTCCCGACGCTGAGCTCGAGCCGGTGGGGTGGAAGCCGGACAGCCCCCCGTACACGCTCCTCGCCGAGGGCCTGTTCGGCCCGATCGAGCCGCTGACCAGGAACGACTACGAGGTGGCCGGAGACGCAGCCGAGCTCGCCGCGACCGTCGCCGCCTCGCCCAACGCGGTCGGCTATCTGCCTGTAGGTGAGATCGAGCGCGGGGGCGGGGTGAGGACACTGGCGGTGTACGCGGGCCAAGGCTGCGTGACACCCACCGTCGACTCGGTCCGCGACGGCAGGTATCCGGTCCTGTCGCGGCCTCTCTATCTCGACGTTCGCGCCGGTTCGCTGCGGCGGCCCGAACTCCGGCGCTTCGTACGTGAATACCTCCAGGGACCGCAGCCGATCGGGACGGCGGATGGGGTGATCACGGTGCCGACTTCACATCGCATTCACCGGAAGTTCACTCGACCGTAACTACTTTCGCTGAGCCAGCGGCGAAGCTCCGAAGCCATGGAAGGCGAGAACGGCGGCGCTGCCTCAGTATCGACGATTCCACTCGCAACGGGGGACCAGACTCCGGTCTACGCGGGTCGGCTCGAGATCAGGCCCGCCGACCACGCCGCGCTGGTGGACGGCCGGCCGCTGATCCTGACCGTGCGGGAGCTTCAGCTCCTGACTGAGCTCGCGCACAACGCCGAGAGGGTGATGACCCGCGAGGAGCTCTACGAGACGGTCTGGGGCCGCTCCTACAGGAAGAGCGACCGCTCGGTGGACGTCTACATCGGTCGCCTCAGGTCCAAGCTCAGCCGGGCGCTGCCGGGCCGGCGCTTCATCCACACCCATACCGGCATCGGCTACCGGTTCTCGCCCCAGGCCTGAAGCTCGACACGAGGCCCTGCCGTAGGGGCGATTTACATCCTTTTTACAAGTGAGCCACACGAACGTAACAAGCTGCACCGTGCCCGTTGACAGGGTCCGAGCCCTCTACAGGATCTGAGGGAGGCGAGCCGTGAGCCGCCGTCCCTTTTCGAAATGCGAAAAAGGAGCGACTCAATGAATAGGAAGTGGTGGCTCGTTTCAGCCGCCTCCGCCGTCCTCGCGCTCACCGCGGCCGCATGCGGCTCGAGCAACGACAGCAGCTCGTCCGGCGTCTCCGGTGATCTCGCCGGCGCCGGCTCCAGCGCGCAGCAGGCCGCTCAGGAGGCCTGGGTGGCCAAGTTCGAGGATCAGAACTCGGGCGCGACTGTCTCGTATGACCCGGTCGGGTCGGGCGGCGGCCGCGACCAGTTCATCGCGGGCGGCAAGACCGCGTTCGCCGGCAGCGACTCGCCGTTCGACACGGATGAGCTGCCCAAGGCAGCCGACCGGTGCACGAAGGACGGTGGCGGTCAGCTGATCCAGATCCCGAACTACATCTCCCCCCTCGCGATCGTTTACAACCTGCCGGGCGTCGACAATCTGCAGCTCAGCCCGGACACGACCGCGAAGATCTTCAAGGGCGAGATCACGACCTGGGACGACCCCGCCATCAAGGCGGACAACCCTGGCGCGAATCTGCCGAGCACGAAGATCACCCCGGTTCACCGCTCGGACGAGTCCGGCACGACGGCGAACTTCACGGACTACCTCCATGGAGCCGCGCCGAGCGTCTGGACGTTCGATCCGGACGGCAACTGGCCGCTGAAGACCGGCGAGTCCGGTGCCCAGACCTCCGGCCTGATTCAGGCTGTGAAGGCCGGCGAGGGCACGATCGGCTATGCCGACGACAGCCAGGCCGGCGACCTGGGCGTCGCCAAGGTCAAGGTTGGAAACACCTACGTGGCGCCGAGCGCCACGGGTGCGTCCAATGATTTCGACCAGTCGCAGAAGGACCCGGAGCTCACGAAGGCCCCGTACGTCTTCGCGTACAAGGTCCAGCGGACTCCGACCGACGCGAGCAGTTACCCGATCCTGCTGGTCTCCTACCTGATGGGCTGCACGAAGTACTCCGACACGGGCACTACCGATCTCGTCAAGGCGTACTTCAGCTACATCGTCAGCGACGAGGGCCAGCAAGTGGCGGCGCAGAACGCCGGCTCGGCGCCGATCCCGCCAGGCATCAAGAAGGAGGATGAGCCAGCGATCAACGCGAT
>CAWFOA010000005.1:0-92893 GCA_963817275.1 uncultured Solirubrobacterales bacterium
TCATGCAGGCCGACGCCGTGCGTACCCACTGGATGACCAACAGTCGATAGCCGAATGCGGTCGCACTCGGCCAGATCACGCCCGGGCCGGTGGTACTGACCGTGGCGGTCGTCGGATTTGCCGCCGCAGGAGTTGGTGGCGGACTCCTCGGCCGCGTTGGTTGCCTTCTCGCCGTCGTTTCTGTTCATCGCCATCGGCGCGCAGCATTTCGATCGTCTCCACGCGAGCCAGCGCGCCGCGCCTTCCTCGACGGCGCCGGGCCCGCCGCGATCGGGGCGATTCTCGGTTCTGCGATTCCCTTGGCGCGTGCCCTCACCGAGACTTGGCAGTACGCCGTTCTCGGTGGCGCCGCCGTGCTGCTGCTCGTCGTCCGCCGCGGCGTGGTGCTCACCCTCCTCGTCGCCGCAGCCGTCGGTACATGCATCGCGCTCGTCGGAGGTTCCATTCCACGATGACGCCGACGCGGCCGCGGGTGGCGCCCAGGTTAGGGTCGGGCGATGGCGCGCGCGAAGTGGTGACGGGGTACTGCTGGCCGCAATCGGCGGTGCCGGGCGAGCAGGTCGGGTTGCACATGTCGTCGTCCGGTGGGCGGCCGGTGCGGGTCGAGGTGGCGCGGGTCGGTGCGCGGCGCGACGTCGTGTTCAGCGGTGATGCGGTCGCGGCCGACGAGCACGCGACGCCGAAGGACGCGGCCTCGAAAGGTTGCGGCTGGCCGGTCAGCGCTGACGCTCGACGTCGACCCCGACGTGGCGGTCGGGTTACTACGAGGTCGTGATGGAGATCGACGTCGGCGAGAAGTGCGGCACGACTCACGCGTTCTTCGTCGTGACGTCCCGGCGGGTGCGCGCATCATGCTCGCGCTGGCGACGAACACGTGGAACGCCTACAACGACTTCGGCGGACCGAACCTCTACACGGGGGGCACGCACGTCTCGATGCAACGGCCGATGGCGGCGGGCTACCTCTACAAGCCACCGGGCAAGGGTCGGCAGCGTGACCGGGACGGGCGCGCCTGATCCGCAGAACGCGGCGCACGTCGGTTACATCCAGCTCAATCATTTGTCGGGTTATGCCGGGTCCGCGGGTTGGCCCGACTGGGAGTTGCCGTTCATCGAGTGGGCCGAACGCGAAGGTTTCGAGATCGGTGTGTGTACGAACGCCGATCTCGAAGCCCACCCCGAGGTGTTGGACGACGCGAGTCTGTATCTGTCGGTCGGTCACGACGAGTACTGGTCGATGGGAATGCGCGACACGGTCGAAGCATTCGTCGCGCGCGGCGGCAACGCGGCGTTCTTCTCGGGCAACACGTCGTTGTGGCAGGTGCGCATCGAAGGCGACGATCACGACGTCATGGTCGGGTACAAGGGCTTCTTCAAGAACGACCCGGTGATGGGAACCGACCGCGAACCGGAAGCGACGACGTTCTGGTCGGATGTGATCGTCGGTCGGCCCGAGAACCTCATGACCGGCGTCTCGTTCACGTACGCGGCGGTTATCACCGCATCGGGCGCAACGTGACGTCGGGTCTCGGCGGGTACACCGTGCACCGCGCCGGTCATTGGATCTTCGACGGCACCGGGCTCGGCTACGGCGACGTGCTCGGCGCCGGCGCGACGACGGTCGGCTACGAGTGCGACGGGTGTGTGTTCACCTACCGCGACGGGTTGCCGTACCCGACCGGCGAGGACGGCACGCCGTCGACGTTCGAGATCCTCGGCACATGCCCGACGCAACACTTCACCGCGCGACCGCGCCGCGTCCGCCGAAGCCGGGCGAGCCGAGCGAGTTGGAGTACATCACGTCACGCGTGTTCGGAACGCGTGAGCCCGAGGCGATGGAACGCATCCGTCACGGTCACGCCGTGCTCGGTGCATACACGAACAGCGCGGGCGCGACGGTGGTCACGTCGGGTTCGACCGACTGGGCGCACGGTCTCGCCGGGCGCGACCCGCAGATCGAACAGATCACCCGGAACGTGCTGACGCGGCTGGGGTAGCGCGGCGCGCTACGAGCCGATGAGTCGTTTCGACGCGTCGACGAGGAACGCCTCGTACTCGTCGCGGCGACATCCCGGAGTCGGCCACGAGCTTGAGGTACGTCTCGGGCCTGTAGAGGATCCAGATCATCGTCGACGAGCTGGTCGTCGACGGGCCGCCAGGATGAGCTCGAGGCTGCGCCTGTAGTCGCTGCGGCGCCCGTGCTCGAGCTCGAGCCGCCAGGCGTCGACCTCGTCGTCGCGCGCTCGGCTGCCTCACGATGGCCTGCCAGACGCCGGCCGATCGCTCGTGGATTTCGGTGACGAGGTCGACGCCCGGGTGATGCGCTCGTCGAGCGTCACCCATGCCGAGGTCGAGGAACTCGGGCCGCTCGACGTAGGGGATCGGTTCGGTGTCGCCGACGACGGCGGTCTCCATGGCCGCCCGCAGCAGCGCCTTCTTCGAGCCGAACCCGTTGTAGATCGTCTCGACGACAACACCGGCCGCTCGGCGATCGCGGCGAGCGTGGTGCCCGACCAGCCGTTGGCCGGAGAACAGCGCGACGGCCGCGGCGCGGATCACCTCGTCGCGGGTCTGCGCCGCCTGCAGGTGTCGCCGCGACGAGTTGTACGAGCGCTTGGCGGGCGACCGGTGGTTCGGCGATTTCGTCGGCATGGGCTTGACATTACAGGTCGTCTGCTTAAATCCAGTCTTGTTCAATCCAATACAGGTTGCTTCAATCGAAAAGGGTCGATCACCATGCCGCTCGAGATCCTGCCCACCGCTGCCCACCGCGTCGCCCCCGACACGTTCCTCATCCCGACGATCGCCGCCGACCCGGGTGGGGCCTTCTTCACCGCCAACAGCCTCGTCATCCGCGGCCGCGAGCCGGTGGTCGTCGACACCGGCTGCTCGCTCGTCCGCGACCAGTGGCTCGCCCACGGTCTTCTCGGTCGTCGAGCCGCAGGACGTGCGCTGGGTGTTCATGTCCCACGACGACCACGACCACATCGGCAACCTCGAGACGGTCCTCGACGCTGTGCCCGCAGGCCACGCTGGTCGGCGAACTGGACGATGACCGCCCGGCTCGGCGGCGACGTCGAGCTGCCCCTCCACCGGATGCGCTGGCTCGATGCCGGCGACTCGTTCGACGCCGGCGACCGCACGCTGCACCTGGTGCGTCCGCCGCTCTTCGACTCGCCGACGACGCGCGGCCTCTTCGACGCCTCCTCGAGGGTGCTCTGGGCCGTCGACACGTTCGGATCGCTGGTGCAGGGCGCCGGTCCTCGAGGCCGACGACGTCGACCCCGACCTGTACGCGGGCACGTTCGCCGCCATGAACCAGTGGAACACGCCCTGGCTCGAATGGGTGGACACCGGGCCCGGTTCGCGGCGCACGTCCGAGCGACCTCCGTCGCTCCCGATGGCTGCCGTCGCCAGCGCGCACGGACCGATCCTGCGCGGCGCCCGGATCGCCCAGGCGTTCGACGACACGCTCGCCCTGGCCACCCTCCCCGCCCCTCCCGCCCCCGGACAAGCATGCTGGACGAGTTGCTGTCCGCCTTCGACCCCACCACCGACGCCGCGGCGTGAGCCGCGACCACACCACAGGAGCACGAGACCATGGGAACCCTGCCTCGGAGCGGAATCATCGAAGCGACGTAGGAGCGCCTCACCCGACGACGTGTGGCGCCTGCTGTCGGACATCACCCGCACCGGCGAGTGGAGCCACGAGACCCGGGGCGGTGAGTGGCTCGACGGCGCCACCGCCGCCGGTGCCCGGCGCCCGCTTCCGGGGCCGCAACGGCAAGGGACGGCACGCGCTGGTCACGGATCTGCGAGGTCGTGACCGCCGACCGCCCCCGGTAGATCGCTGGCGGACGGTGCCGACTCGCATCTACCCCGACAGCACCGTGTGGACCTACACGATCGAACCGGTCGACGGCGGCACCCGGATCACCCAGCGGTTCGAGGTACTCAAGCTCAACCCGATCCTTGATCGGCTGTTCTACACGTTCATACCCGCGCACCGCGATCGTTCGGAGGCACTTGCCGCCGACGTACGGAACCTCGGTGCGGTCGCTCGCGCATCCGATGTTGCCGGGCCAGGGCCGAAGCGCCCGATGAACGCGGCGTGATCGCCCCGCAGATTGGCGCTGTGGCACCGCCGATTGAGACAGCGGGACCCGTCTCTTTCGTCGCCTGCGTTAGTCGCAGTTGGCGAGCGCTTCGAGCATCCCGTCGTAGCGCGACTGGCGTTGCCTCGGGCCGATGACCGCGCGTCCTCGACGCTCCGAATGATCTTGCTCACGTCTTGTTGGGTCGCGTTCCCGCGTGCCATCTGGTTGAGGTTCCGATCGAGGTCGCGAACGTCCTCGCGGACGTCGCGGCCGGTGAAGCGGGCCAGGTCGTTGATCTTGTCGTTGGCCCGATTGACGTGCCGCTGGGCCTCGTTGGCGTTGTTGGCGTTCTTCGCCTTGCAGATCTCGTCGCCGGCTTCTTTGCCTTTGCGTTCGGCGCGCGCCTGCGTGGAACAGCTCGCGAGGCCGAACGCGGATGTGACAACCATCGCGCTGACGACGATGAATCGCGCCTTCATGCTGTGACCGCCTCGGGAAGCTTGTGCACGTGGAACGACGGTGACGATCTCGGCGATGCCGCGGATGATCGCGCCGATCCCGACCCAGATGATCAGGAGCGCGGCGGAACGGCCGGGATAGCCCATGGCCCAGATACCGAGAGTGATCTCGATGATCCCGGCGATCAACGACATCCACCACAGGTCGATGTCGTGGCGTACCGCGAGAGCGATGACGAAATCGAACGTTCCCTTGAGGATCAAGAAGAAGCCGACGAGGGACGCAAGGATCGTGAACGTCTGAAATGGCGACATCAGCGCGGCGATACCACCGATCACGAAGAGCACGCCGAGGACCGCGTGCACCCACCGCCAACTCGCGACGGCGCCCATCTCGACGAACTCCGCGACGCCGCCGAAGAAGAAGCCAGAACCCGACGAGGTATCCGATGGTCACCGCGGAGTCGTAGTGGGCCTGGAGAACGAACAGCCCGATGAGGATCCAGAGGATCCCCGTGACGAGCAGCACCCACCACCACTTGCCAACAGCAGGTTCACGCGGCTGCGTGATCGCTACCGAAGTCATCTGCATCTCCCTGCGCCCGCAGGCCGTGAAGCCGGTCGTCGTGTCGAGATCCTTCATCGCCGGCATCGAGTGAGGGTTTCTAACTCTGTCGACGAACCGTGTCAAGACCATTCACCTGCATCCACCCGCGCCGGGTGAGCCCGCCACCGGGCACGGAGGAGTTGGCTAGGGGGAGCTCGGCGGCTCGCCGCGGACCGGGCAACAGTTGGGGTTTCCGGAGGTCGTGATGGCTTCGCCAAGTTCTCAGATCGGTGAGCAGGCTGCGCGTGACCGTCGCGAACGCCTGGAGTTCTACGGAGACGAGGGGCGGGGATCGGGATGGCTCTTCTTCGCGGGGACGATCGTCGGGCTCGCCGGCGTGATGCGCATCTTCGATGCGATCTGGGCGTTCGGCTACAAGGGCGCGCTGCCCGACGGCCTGAAGGATGGAGTCCTGGGCTCCGATCTCAAGCACTACGCGTGGCTATGGCTGATCGTCGGGGTCGGGTTGGTGATCGCGAGCGCGCTGATCGTCCTCCGTTCGCAGGTCGCGCGTTGGATCGGGTTCGATCGCCGCGACCGTCATGGCGGTGAGCGCGATGGCGTGGATGCCGTACTACCCGGTGTGGTCGCTGGTCTATGTCGCGATCGCGGTACTCACCTTCTATGCGCTGGCCCGCTACGGCGGCCGCGAAGCGGCGTAACTTCGTCGCAGGATCGGGAAGGTGACATGACGACAGCACGGGAACTGTGTCCGACGAAGAGGCGATGGTGCGCGCCGCGGTCGCCAACCTCGTCGACCGTTTCGCGATCGACGCGCGCGAGGTCGAAGCGACGGTTCGACGCTTCGTCACCGAATGGTTCGAGCGGGCGCGCGTGAAGACGTTCGTCGGGATCATCGCCGAACGACACGCACGAATGGAACTGCAACAGCTTCCGTCCAACACCGATCTCGACCCGGAGGCGGACATGTCCACTAAAGCAACCGACACGCCAGTGCTCGACACTCTCGCTCTGATCACTGGCGCGATCACCTCGAGAACAGCTAGCCAGCCTTGAGCGGTACGCTCGTGATGCAGAGGCGACAATCTCGCCGAACCGCCAGGCACGGACTGGAACAGGTCGCGTGACGACCGACCCAGTTCGAGCGTGCCCGAGCAGACACTCGGGGAGTCCGTTGCTGGCGTTGCTGTTGGCGATGGCGATGTTCGTGCTCGTCGTCGACACCTCGCTGATGAACGTGTCGATCTCGGCGGTCGTGCACGACCTCCACACGACGGCGAGTGGTGTGCAGTCCGCGATCGCGCTCGAGGCGCTGGTGTCGGCCGCGTTCATCCTCATCAGCAGCAAGGTCGGCGACCTCATCGGCCGCAAGCGGGCCTACGTGCTCGGACTGCTCGCGTACGCGGTCGGTGCGCTGGCGATGACGCTCGCGCAGAGCCTCACCACGATCATCATCTTCTGGGCGATCATCGGCGGTCTCGGCGCGTCGCTACTGCTGCCCGCCATGCAGTCGCTGATTCACGGCAACTTCGAAGGCGCACCACGCGTCAAGGCGTACGCACTGGTCGGAGCGGCCGCCGCGATCGCGGCCGCGGTCGGTCCGCTGCTCGGCGGGTTCGTCACGACCTATCTCTCGTGGCGAGTCGGCTTCGGGCTCGAAGTCGTGATCATCGCCGTGGTGTTGTCCGGCATCAAGCTCGTCAAGGACGTCGAGTACACCGGGCCTCGCCACATCGATCTCGTCGGTGCCGCGCTGTCGGTCATCGGTATGGGCGGAGTCGTCCTCGGCATCCTCGTCTGGCAAGAGGGCGGCGAAGCGGTCCTCCTGCTCATCGCCCTCGGCGCGATCGGGCTGGCGCTCCTCGCGTCGGTGGCTCGTCAAACGCAAGCGTGAGGGCAAGCTGACCCTGCTCGACCCGGACCTGTTCCGGTTCCCGCACTTCCGCATCGGGATCAGCCAGACAATGATGCAACAGATCACGCTGGGCGGGGCGATGATCGCGCTGCCGCTGTTCTTGCAGATGACGCTCGAGTACGACGCGATGAAGGCCGGGCTGTCGCTGGCGCCGTTGTCGCTCAGCATGTTCGCCGTCGCATTGATCGCGGGCAAGAAGCTGGGGAACCGCCGCCCGGCCAACATCGTGCTGGTCGGGTTCGCGCTCACGGCGATCGGGATCGCCACGATCATTCCGGTGCATGCCCCGGGCCGAATCCGGCTGGGCCCTCATCGTGCCGCTCCTCATCGACGGGATCAGGGCTCGGCCTGTTGGTGTCGCAACTCAACAACTACACGCTCTCGCCCATCGAGGACGAACGGGTCAGCGAAGCCGCCGGTGTGAACTCCGCGTCGGGATCGTTCGGGCTCTCGTTCGGGCTCGCGATGGCCGGCGGCCTCATGCTCGCCGCGCTCTCGCTCGGCTTCACCCACTTGGTCGACAACAGCACCGTGATTCCTCCGGCCCAGCAGGAACGGATCTCGACCACGCTCGAAGACAACGCCGAAGTGATGAGCAACACCCAGCTCGCCGAGCTTCTCGAGCAGGAGCCGCCGGCAATCCAGGCGGAGATCCTGCGCATCAACACCGACGCAAGAAATCGCTCCCTGCAGGTCGCGCTGCTCGTGCCGGTGCTGGCGAGCGTCGTCGGACTGATCAACGGCTTCCGCATGCGGCGACTCCCCGACATCGAACCCGCGGCCAACATCGAAGGGCTCGACCTCGCCTGACACGCGGGCCGGCGGCACATGCGGTTTGTGTTGGCACCGACGAGTCAAGTTCTGGCCTCGATCCGGCCGATACCGCAGGAGGACTATCAGGGGGATATCGATGGCGCAGCTCGTTCTTCTCGTTGTCGCGGGGATCACAGGACTCATCGTCTACAGCGAGGTCGCGAAGATCGAGAGGCGATTCAGCCGCGGTCCGATGGGAGTTCCCGCGTTCGCGTGGGGGTTCGTGGGCTTGATCGGCGCCGCGCTGGTTGGCCAATTCGTCGGTGCGGAGGTCGTCGTCGGTGGGCTCATCGGATTCGTCGCCTACAGCGAATCGGCGAAGTACGAGAAGCAGAGCGGTGCAGTCCCGTGGGGTATCCCACCGCTCGCGTGGGGTGTCGGTTGTGCATCGCTGGGTCTCATGGGCGCGCTCGTCGAGCCGACGTTCCCGATCTGGCTCGTCGTCGGGTTCGTCGGCTACCGCGAAGCGGCGATGTACGAAACGCAATACGACAAGCCTGCGGTGCGGGTGCCGGCACTGGCCTGGGGCGTCGTGGGCTTCTTCTTCGGGCTCGTCGGTGGGATCGTCGTCTGCCGGTGGCATGGACCGCGGTGTGCGTCGTCCTGCTTCTGGTCGGAGCCAACGCGCTGCTGCTCGCGGAGCGGAACGTGTTGTTGGCCGAAAGGAACGCGCTGGTCGCCGACAAGAACGGCGAAACCGGCGCCCGGTCAAAACCGGCGGCACCTCGTCAGAGCAGCGCCAACGTACGCGATCTCCTGCCTCGCAAACGCTGACTATCGCGCCGACGGTTACTTGGCTTTTGCGCCTTGGCGCCAGGCGGGGACGCTCGGCGCGTTCGGTTCGAGCGAGCGGAGATAGGTCGACGACTTGCCGCACCTGTTCGTCGGTGAACGTCCCGCCGTAGTCGAGGCTCCATGCCGGCATCGCGGTGCCCGACACTCCGCCGGATACGAGCGCGAAGATCTGCTCGTCCGTCGTGGTCTTCAGGAACTCGCTTGGAGTTGAGCGTCGGCGCGCTGCCTCCGCCGCTCGCGTTCTTGCCGTGGCACTGGGCGCAGCTCTCGGCGAAGAGCTGTCGGCCGATCGCCGTGTAGCTCGTGGTCTGCGCACGCGTCGCGTCGCTGCGCAGGCCGGCTCGCGCACGCGGTACGTGACGAACCCGCCGAGGAGCAGGACCATGAAGACGAGACCCCACGCGAGATAGCGATTGAGGCTGCGGTCGAGCCACTCGGGTTCGAACGGCGGCGGCTGCGGGGCGTTCGCGCGGCACGTCAGGCCTGGCCGATGCAGCTCGGGCCCTTGGGCGGGCGTGAGGAACTGCTTGGCGCCGCGGTCGGGACCCGCCTTCGTGACGCTCGTGTCGACGACGACGTTGTCGCCCGTCGAGCGTCAGCTCGTACTGGTCCATGCCTCGCGGCGCCGGCCCCGTGATGTACTCGCCGCCGAGGTCGAACATCGACCCGTGGCACGGGCACTCGAACCGCCCGGAGCTCTCGCAGAACGGCACGTGGCAGCCGAGGTGCGGGCACTTCTGCGACAGCGCGAACAGGTGGTCGTCGGCGTTGACGACGTACATGCGTCCGGCCGGCACGTAGGTGCTCGTGTTCGTCGCGAAGTTCGACGTCGTTGCCGACGGCGATCTTGGCGCCGCCCGCGCCCGATCGTCAGCGGACGCAGCGCTTCGTAGCCGGTGTACACGGCGGCGCCGATCAGCATCGCGCCGCCGACCTTCCAACCACCGCGAAGGAAATCGCGCCGACTCTTGTCGTCCATTGCGACTCCTAGAGCTCGATGTACGAGTGGGTCCACGGCGCGATGAACTGCCAGCCGGGTCCCCGGAAGAACGTCCCGATGACAGTGAGCACGACGGCGATCGCGAGCAGGATGCTGAACAACACGATCGCGACCTTGCGATGGCTCGCTCTCGTATCGGGGTTGCGATCGACGTACGGCAACAACACGAACACGAGCACGGCGCCGGCCGGAACGAGGATCCCCGCAACGAGCGGATCGAAATGCGAGAGCAGCTCTTGGAGCCCGGCGAAGTACCACGGCGCCTTCGCGGGTTCGGGCGTGAGGTTCGGGTTCGCCAGGCCGCGCAGGGGCGCACTGAACGCGACACCGAGACCGAGCACGAGGGCCGCGGTGCCGAGCGCGACCACCGCGTGCCGCACGAGCAGGTGCGGCCACGTGAAGACCGTGTCGTCGACGGGCCGCGCCGCTTCGGTGACCGACTCGCGGTCGACGACGCCGAGCAGGCGGACGCGGCCGCCGTAGAGCTCGGGCGCGGCCTGCGCCAAGGCGGACGCGGCCGGTGCCGGCTCGGCCCGGTCGGTGGCGCTCCTCGGCGAAGCTGCCCACGTCGGCTCGCTGCACGGCGAAGCCGTCTTTGCGCACCCGCCAGATGTGGACGGCCAGCATCATCGCCAGCAGCATCGGCAGCACGGCGACGTGCAACGCGTAGAAGCGCAACAGCGTGCTCTGCCCGACCTGGTCGCCGCCGATCAAGAGGTCCTGCAGCTTCCCACCGACCAGCGGGACGTAGTGCACGAGGTTGGTGCCGACCGTGACCGCCCAGTACGAAAGCTGGTCCCACGGCAGCAGGTACCCGGTGAAGGAGAAGGCGAGCGTGAGCAGCAGGAGCATCACGCCGATTACCCAGTTGAATTCGCGCGGCTTCTTGTACGCACCGGCGTAGAACACGCGCACCAGGTGCAGGCCGACCACGAGCACCATCAGGTGCGCCGCCCAGCGGTGCACGTTGCGGATCAACTGGCCGAAGCCGACGCTGGTCTTCAAGTGCTGCATGTCGCCGTAGGCAGAGCCGACCGACGGCGTGTAGACGAACATGAGGTACACGCCGGTGACCGTGCAGGATCCCGAACGAGCACCGCGGCGATGAACCCCAGCCGGAACGAGTAGCGGATGCGCAGGACACGCCTGGGGATCTTGACCGGGTAGAGGTGCAGGAAGAAGTTGCTGAACGACTGCAGCGCACGGCCGCGCGGCGTGTCGAGCTGCGCGTGGCGGAACATCGAGCGCCACGCGTCGCTGCGCTTGACACGCGCGGTGACGCCGTGGTCGACCGCGACCCGGCCCGGCTCGAGCCCATCGCCATCATGGACGGGCATGCGTGAGCTCCTTTGCATGAACCATCGACAGCGCGCCCGGCGGGCACCGGTTCACACACAGCCCGCAACGAATGCACAAGTCCTCATCGAGGAGGAGCACCGACTGCTGCTCGCTGCCGAGGCCGACGGTGTCGGCACGCGCGATCGTGATGCAGTTCGGCGGGCACACGTCGACGCAGAGGCCGCAGAGGATGCAGAGCTCGGGCGAGAGCATCACGTTGTCGAAGCAGCGCAGGCAGCGCAGTCCTTCGATGCGGGCCTGCGGCTCGTCGTAGCCGGTTTCGACCTCACCGAACCCGATCCGCCGCTCGGTGGGTGTCGCCGGGACCGGCTGACGCGGGATGGCGTCGTAGTCGCTGTCGAGCCGGCGAAAGCCCGTGCGCAGCTCGACCCGCACCTCGTGGGCGGCTCCCGGGCGTCGGTTCGCCGGTCAGCGCGGCGTGGATCGCGGCCGCGGCGCGGCGGCCGTCGGCGATCGCGTCGATCAGGTTGCCCGGCCCTGCGCGACGTCACCGCCCGCCCAGATGCGGGGATCGGAGGTCTGCCGCGTCGGGATCGACCTCGACGCCGCCGGGCGCCTGCGCGCTCAGGGCCGACTCCTCGAGGAAGCCCAGATCGGCGCTCTGCCCGACCGCGAGGATGATCGTGTCGGCGGGCACGACCTCCTCCGTTCCCGGCATGAACGTCGGGGCGAAACGGCCGTCGGCGTCGAAGACCGACGCGACGGCGATCGTCTCGAGTCCGGTGACGTGGGTGTCGCCGACGAACCGCTGCGGGCCCCGCCGGTAGACGATGCGGATGCCTTCCCGCTCGGCTTCGTCGATCTCTTCGGGATCGGCCGGGATCTCGTCGGCTGACTCGAGCGCGATGATCGGTCACGTCGAGCACGCCCGCCCGGCGTGCGCCGCGGGCGACGTCGAGCGTCGTCGTCATCGCTCGCGCGGCGTCCTCCGTCGACGTCTCGGCGAGGGTGACAGGCGCGGGTGCGCCGGCACCGGCGGCCGCCGGCGCGGCAGCGCCGTGCGGGCCGCGTCGAACGCGACGTTTCCGCCGCCGACCACGACCACCCGCTCGCCGAGCTCGACGCGGAAGCCCTGGTTGACGTTCAACAGGTATTCGACCGCGCGAGCACGCCGTCGAGGTCGTGGCCCGGCAGATCGAGATCGTGGCGCGTCCGGTGCCGACTGCGAGGAACAGGGCCGCGTGCCGGTCGAGCAGCTCGGCCACTGTTCGGTTCTCGCCGATCCGTGCGTTCGTCTCCACGTCGATGCCGAGCTCGAGGATCGCCTCGATCTCGCGGGTGATCAGCTCGCGCGGAGGCGGTACTCGGGGATCCCGAGCACCATCATGCCGCCGAGCTGTGATTGGGCCTCGTAGATCGTCACGGGATGGCCCGCGAGCCGGAGGTCACACGCGGCGGCGAGCCCGGCCGGGCCGCCGCCGACCACGCCGATGCTCGGACCGATCGCGGGCGGGACCTCGCCGTGTGCGGCGTGCCAATACGTGCTCGCGGCGAAGCTCTCGACGCCGAACCGCTCGGCGACGAATCGCTTGAGCGCGCGGATCGAGACGGGAGCGTCGACGGAACCGCGCCGGCAGGCCCGCTCGCACGGCGCCGCGCAGACCCGCCCGCACACCGACGGGAACGGGTTCGGCGCGCGCGCGATCAGGTACGCGTCCTCTACACCTCGCCACCACCGACGAACGTCTGGTCGCTGTAGACCACGAGCCGAAAGGGGCGACCCGCGGCCGGAGAGGAGGTTGTCGGGATCTGTCACGCCGCCGGGAGCTGCGGCGACGTCGTTCTCCGGATCCGCGCGAGCAGCCAGCTCCGCTCGGCGCGGTCGAGTCCGCTGACCGCGAACACCGCCACGTAGGCAGAAACGATCGCGACCGCTGCGCCAAAGACCGCGAGCGCGGAGGTCGGTGCGTCGGTTGGGTGACCAGCCACCCGACGAGCAGTGCGACCGCTGCCGGCGGACCGTGTGCGGTGAGAATCGGGCGCGCGAAATCCCAGCAGCCCTGGATCTCGAACTGTCGACACACGTACGGCAGAAGGGCGATGAGGTTAAGCGACGCTGCGGCGAGCAAGGTCGCCAACGCCACACCCTTGATTCCGATCAAGTTCGCCAGGAGCACGCTCAGAGCGAGGTTCAGGCCGGCTTCGGAGATTCGGGTCAATGCAGGAAAGCGGCCCTGCCGGTGCCGAGCAGCATCGTCACCCCGGTGTCGATCAGCACCCAGACCGTGACCGCGGCGCACAGGTATGGTCACGGCGCTCCGCCGTCGAAGTCGGTGCCGACCCATACCTCGATAATCGGTCCCGCGAGGATCGCGAGCGTGAGCGCGAGTGGGGCGATCACGCCGAGGATCAAGCGGGTGCCGGTGAGGAAGCTCGCTCGCAGGCCGGCGGCACCCCCCGTGCGGCGAGCTCCGAGGAATGCGGGAAGAACATGCCCGCGACCGGCTGGGCAAGCTGCGCGAGGGCGAGCGCGAGCCGCTGTCCGACCGCGTACAGGGCTGGCCGGCCGCTCCGAGGACGAGCCCGACAACGATCGTGTCGATCCGGCTGACGACGATGTAGGCGGCGTCCTCGATCCCGTACCAGATCGAAAGTCCCGCAAAGGGTCGCAGGAGGTCGCGATGCGCACGGCGCGGCGAGACGCTGAGCCCGGGAACGAGGCGTCGCGCGAGGATGTAGCGCCATGCCTGGCTGGCCAGGCTCACCGCTGTGGATGTGATCCCCAGCGGCACGAGGCCGCCGCCGAGCACGATCACGATCGCCATTGCGGCCGCCTGGACGATCGCGCTTACGGCCAGGGTCGTATTCATGAGGTCGAATCGCTGGAAACCGACCAGGGTCCCGCTGAAGGTCGCGCACGGGAGGCCCACGGCGAAGTCGAGAACAACCACCGCGACGAGGATCGGGACGAGGTGCGGAGGCCCTCCGAGACGCCGAACAGGTCGGGGAACACGACCGCGAGGCCGAGGCCAAGGACCAGGGCCACGATTCCGGAGCCGGTGAGGAACCAGAACGCGGTCGCGATCGACCCCCGGAGTCGTTCGTGATCGCCAAGCGCCGAGAACTCGGCGACGTACTTGGGGGTGGCGTTCTGGAATCCGAATTGGAGCAGGTCGCGATAGACCGCCAGCGAGGTGACGACCACCCAGATCCCGAAAGCCCTGGTCCGAATCCCGCGACCAGCACGGGCGTCATCACCAGGCTGACCAGGGCTGTCGACCCGGTTCTCAGATAACTCGTGATGACGTTGCGCCGGAAGTACCTGGGAAGGCCGGTTCTTCCCGTGGTGGAGTACCTGGAGGGGTTCGATATCCATCTGGTTACGTTCGAGGAGCCCAGCGCAGCTCCTCGATGAGCAGGCCGGGGTGGAGCTGGACGTGTACGCCGCTCTCGAATCCCCAAGACCTGATGAACCTGAATGCTCGCAGCGTCGAGGTACCGCATTGGCCCCACGTCGTATTGAGCGCCCACATCATCGTCGCCCCGGCGGCCTGGGCGATTGGAGAGCGATCGGCGCCCCATTCGTTCAGTACCTGCACGGCAACGAGCTTGCGTCGAGGCCACGACTTACGAGGTTCGCCGTCACCGCCGCCGCGGCCAACATCGCGGTGAGCAGCTACACGCGTGGGCTTGCCCTTGCCGCCGGTGCAGACGGCGACTGTGCACCGCATCCCTCCTGGCGTCGACCTCTCCTCGCCGGCGAATCCGAGGCGAGAGCGACGGCCAACCCTGCTGACGGTCGCTCGGCTCACCGCTCGATACAAGGGGCACGACATCGTCATCAAAGCCCTGCCCGGATCAAATCGCAGGTTCCCGATGTGATCTGGGTAGTCGTCGGGGATGGCCCCCTGCGCACCGAGCTGGTCGAGCTTGCGGCCGCCCAGGGCGTCAGCGAGAACATCGTCTTCGCGGGCAGCCTGCCGGACGACGAGCGGGACGCTTGGTTCGATCGCGCCCACGTTTTCGTGATGCCGAGCAGGTTGCCGCCGGAGGGGGCAGGCGGGGAGGGCTTCGGGATCGTGTATCTCGAAGCGGGCGCCCGCCTGATGCCGGTGGTCGCGGGAAATGTCGCCGGTGCGGTCGATGCAGTCGTCGAAGGGGAGACCGGCCTGTTGGTTGACCCAACCGATCCTGTCGCGGTCGCCGACGCTGTACCACCGGCTTGCTGCGGGATTCCCCCAAGGCTGAGGCGCTCGGACGCGCCGGCGCCGCTCGGGCAATGGACTTCGCATGGCCAAAGATCGCGGCGCGGGTCGAGGAGGTGTAGCGTCCGAACCTCGGAGCGAACGGGTGCTCGAGAAGAGGACGTGCCCACCGGTGGGGCCTGAGATCGGAGGCCGGCCGCGGGTCGCGATGATCTCGGACAGCGAGGGCTTCGGGGGCGCGGAGCTGTCCCTCGCGAGCCTGGCGGAGGGTATGGCGGGAGACATCGACCTGGTGGTCCTGGTCGGGGACCGCGCCGCGGAGGAGACGCACCGCCGGCTCGAACGGGCGGGCGCGAGTGTTCGGACTGTGCGGGGGCTGCGACGGCGCTGCACCCTTGCTGGATTCGCGCGGCTGGTGGCCGAGCTTCGCACGCTGCAGCCGGCGCTCGTGCACGTGAACTGCACGGATCAAGGTGGTGGCCTGGCGCCCATCGTCGCCGGGTGGCTGCTCCGGCGCCACGTGCTCGCCACGCTTCGCCTGGTCTCACCCGAGCGGGCGCGCTGGCGGGAGCTCATCTCCACTTGGGTCCTGAGACGGGCGGACGCGGTGATCGCGGTATCCGAGTCGGTTTCCAGGTACCTGGCGGATAACGGCGTCGAGTCGACGGTTGTCTACAACGGCGTCGCCCTGCCCGAGCAGAGACCGGATGCGCGTCAATCGCTGGACCTTGATGCCGAGGCGTTTGTGATCGGTGGGCTCGGCCGGCTGCACCGGCAGAAGGGGTGGGACCTGCTCTGCCGAGCCTCGACCCTGGTGCGCGAGCGGGTTCCGGAGGCAACATTCGTCGTAATCGGGGAAGGGCCCGAGCGAGCCGCGCTCGAGGCGCTTCCCGAGTGCGGGCCCATCCGCTTCGCCGGCCACCGGGAGGATGCCCCGACGCTGCTCTCGGCGTTCGACATCCTGGTCGTGCCCTCGCGCTGGGAAGGCTTTGGCAGGGTTGCCGCGGAGGCAATGCTCGCTTCCGTCCCGGTGGTCGCGTCCACCGCCGACGGCCTGCCCGAGGTGGTCGGCGACTGCGGGGTGCTGGTGCCTCCGGAGCGCCCTGAGCTCCTGGCGGAGGCGGTGATCGCGCTTGCGGAGCACCCCGACCGCAGAGCGGAGCTCGGGAAGATGGGCAGGCGGCGGGCGGAGGAGCGATTCGGGGTTGGGCGGATGATCGAGCGCACCCGCGAGGTCTACGCCGGGTTGCTCGGAGCCCCGGGGTAGCTCCCAGCCGCCCGGCCGGACCGCTCATATTCCGTGGCAACGCTGATCAGGATCCCGATCAGAAGGGCCAGCCCGAGCGCGAGCCGGTACTTCTCGAACAGCGACTCCACCATCCCCTTCGCCACCAGCCCGCCGATTGCCGCCAGGGTTCCCAATGCCAGTGCAGCGAGCAGGTCATTGTCCAGCCCCGAGCCAAGCCCGCAGCCCGCGGTAGGCGGTGGTCCCGAGCGCGGCAAAAAAGAGCAGCAGCCCGATGACTCCAGTGCCCAGGAGGAGGTCGATTCCGATGTTGTGGGTGACGTTGATCTGGAAGACCTCGTGGAACCCCGGATCGAAGTATGAGATCTGCTTGCCAAGGCCCCAACCGGTGATCGGTTGCTGCTCGATCAGATCCCGCGCCGTGCGCCACTGATTGAAGCGGCCCTCCGTCGTATCGACCACTACCTGACCGGAGAACGTGCCCGTTACCTCCCGCTCCAGCGGCGCCGGTTTCGCCTCCTCGGCGATCGCCGTCGAGGCGAGTGTCGGCACGAGCACGGCGGCGGCGACGATCATCGCTGCGAGCCCGATCTCGACCCCCGTCGTCCGGAGGCGCCTCTTGGACGCCATCATCAGAACCACAAGCAGCGCCAGGGCAACGGTGAGTTCGAGGTACGCGGCGCGTTGGGCGGCGGCGACCGTGCTCGCCAGCAGCGGGGCGGCGGCGATCATCAACGCCGCCCGCTCGCGCGGATTGGGAGAGTAGAAGGCCAGCGCCAGCGCGAGGATCCCCAGGACGACGAACAACGAGGAGGCATCCGCGCTCACCACGCCCGCTGGATCGAGCGGCTCGCCGCCACTCGCAACAACGTCGGTGCTGTCGGGCGAGTGGGCGCCGAGATTGAGGGCGACCCCTGCAGCGTCGGTTATCAGCAGGACGGTTGCGAGGATCGCCGCGGCGCCGATCAAGCGAGTGATGTGGCGCGAGGCGAGGTATTGGCTTGCCGGGATTGTCGCCGTCAGGTAGATCGCAAGGAGGTAGGCGATCGCCTTGCCCTCAAACGTGACCTGCGCGAAGGGGTTGTCGTTCAGGACACCGATCACTCCGGCGGCTGCGAACCAGACGAGAAAAGCGACCCAGAGCAGCGCGTTGCCGCCGAATCTCCCCACACCGTGGACGCTGATCCGGGCGGCGACTGCAATCGGAACGGCAACGTCGAAGAGACGGAACGAGACTCCGCCCAAAGTCGGGTGGAAAAGGCCGGGCGGTACGGTGTTTGAGTTTGGGTACACGGCCATCTCGAGCAGCAATAGCGCCCAGATGAAGGCGATTACCGCGGTACCGCGATCCTTCCGCTCGAGGCGCCGGAACAAGACGAATAGGACCGCCGCGAGCAGTGGAACCAGGGCGGCGGTCATCTGAGCGCCCGTTCAGGCTCGCGCGCGCGGCCGGCCAGTAGCTGCGTAGTATCGGTAGGTGCCTCGGCGGCGTGGCGCGCCGCGAGCGCGGTTCAACACCACCCCGCAGACCTTCGCGTTCGAGAGCTCGAGGTCACGAAGCGCCTCTCGGAGCTCGACCGGCTGGGTGCGGCGGGCGTCGACGACGAGGATCACGGCGTCGACCGCCGCCGCGATGATCGAGGTCTCGGCGCCGAACAGGGGAGGGGTGTCGATCACCACCAAACGCCTGCCAAGCTCCATCGAGACCCGCTCCATGGCGGGTCCGATCATCTCGGCCGGATGGTGATTCTTCGCGTCGCCGGCCGCAATCACATCGAGTGAGCGGAGCGCAGTTCTCTGGCGGACGCTCCGCATCGCCACGTCGTCGGCGAGATCCGCGACGCCGATGCCGGGATTGACGCCGAGGGCCCGGTGAAGCGCGGGCTTGCGGAGGTCGCAGTCAACCGCGGTCACGTTGTGACCAAGGCGGGCGAGGGCCCAGGCGAGCTGAGCCGTCACCACGGTCTTGCCCTCTCCCTGCGCCCACGAGGTGACCGCGAGCGTAGCGCTCCCCCCGACCACCAACTCGACGTTCACCGCGAGCTTTTCGGCTGCCTCCATCACATCGACCGATCCAGCGCCGTTGAAGATCGCCTCGGTGGTTGTCGGAAGCCCCCGGCTTGCGGGGATCTCTCCGAGCACCGGGACTCCGAAGTGCTCGGCGACGAATTCGGCGCTCGAAGGCCGAGGCCGCAGTGAGCGGGCTGCCACGACCGCGAGGATCGCCATGATCAGCCCGAGCATGACGCTGCCGATCAGGATCACGGCGCGCCTCGTCGACGCGGTCGACGTCGCATTGGTTGCCGGAGTGAGGACCGAGATTGATATCGCGCTCGAGATCGGATTCTCGATCAGCAGCGTCCCGGCCGCTTTAGCCGCTGCCTCCGCTGTCTGAGGATCGGGACTGTCGGCGCGTATGAAGACGATCCCGGTGCCGGGCTGATTCTCCGCGCTCAGGCTCAGGGAATCGTTCTGGTTGTCCGCGGGGAGAGCGCTCCGAACGTTGTCGTTGAACGGCTGGGAGCCGGCTCGCTCGATCACCGGTGGGGTCAGGAACTCGGAGGCCGAGGAGATCGCGAGAAGGTCCTTGCTCGCGGGCTGTACGAGCATCGTCTCGGTCGAGCGGTACTGCTCGGTGGGAATGAGCGCGACCAGGGCACCGATTCCCACGATGACGACGAACACCACGGTGGCGAGCACCCAGAAACGCCGTAGTGCAGCTCTGAGGTCCTCAAGCGTCATCTGAGCCCGTCACCTTTCCGACACTCCTCGTGCCACGCCTCGTTTCCCCTGGTCCCAAGTCAGCTCGCGAGAGGTTACCGGTCGGGGTTCATTCACGGCTCCGATGCGATCGCATCGGCAAGGGTCGCGACCGTGAGCCCGATCTGCTCCTCCGTGATGGTGGGGAAGAGTGGCAGCGTCAGTGCACGCTCTCCGAACTCGTCGGTGACCGGCAGCTCGGCATCGACCTTGAAGTTGCTGAAGCGATGAATCGGCGGATAGTGGACGCTGGTCTGGACCCCACCGGCCGCCATCCGCTCCCGCACGGCGTCTCGGTCAATCGAATCGTCGAGGACCAGCGTGAACAGGTGATGGGCCGGAGTCTCGCCCTTCTCCGCGCCGCGGGTGAGCAGGACGCCCTCCACTCCGCGGAGCTGGTCTCGATAGCCGGCTGCGGCGGCGCCGCGCGCCTCGTTGTCACGGTCGAGCCGCTTGAGGCGGGCGGTCGCGAGCGCCGCCCGTGGCTCGTCGATCCGGTAGTTGAAGCCAAGGGCGACCACGTCGTAGCCGCTTGCATGCCCGCGGTGACGGTCCCAGGTGAGCGAGGTCATCCCATGTGAGCGCAGCAGGCGCACCTGGGAGGCGAGCTGGTCGTCATCCGTGACCACCATGCCCCCCTCACCGACCGGCAGGTTCTTGTTCGAGAAGAAGCTGAAGGCGCCGGCTTGGCCAAAGGTGCCCAGATGCTGGCCGTCGAGGTTGCCCCCGAGGCCGTGTGCGGCGTCTTCGAGCAGGATCAAACCGCGCTCCGTGGCGAGCTCCGCGAGCTGGGCGCTCTCGGCCGGGTGGCCCCCGTAGGTCATGTTCATGATCGCTCGGGTCCGCTTCCCGATCGCCGCCTCCGCGGTCTCAGCTGAAAGCCAGGGGCGGTCGAGAGCGGCGACGTCGGCGAAGACCGGCGTCGCGCCCGTGTAGCGAATCGCATTGGCCGTCGCGACGAACGTGAGCGAGGGCACCACCACCTCATCACCGGGGCCAAGGCCCGCGGCGAGGCAAATCAGGTGGAGTGCCGCGGTGCAGTTGGTGACCGCGATCGCGTGATCCGCTCCCGTGTACTCGGCGAAGGCGGACTCCAGCTCCTCGGTCCGGGGCCCCATACTGAGCCAACCGGAGCGATAGGTGGCGGTGACGGCCGCGATCTCCTCCTCGCTGATCTCGACGTCAGCGAGGGGGACGCGCCACTCAGGCATCCTCGAAGAGCTCCGGGTGCGCCTCGATCTCCGCCGTGGCGCGCTCGTGCTCGCCGACCGTCCCGATGTCGAACCACACGCCGGGACCGGTATAGACCGCGACCTTCCGGTCGGCCTCCAGCATGGCATTGACGACGTCCGGAAAGTCGAAGCGGCGCTCGGGGATCAGTTCGAGCACCTCGGGGTCATAGACGTAAACGCCCATGCTCACGTCGTATCGCATGCTCGGCTTTTCGACGTACTTAGTGACGTAGCCGTCGTCGGACTCGACCACGCCGAGATCGATGTCGACGGTCTGCCGATGGGTCGCGACGGTCAGCGATGCCTCATGGCCTTTGTGAAAGCGCATCAGCTGGGCGTAGTCGAGGGTGGTGAGCACGTCGCCGTTCATCGCCAGGAACGGGCCCTCCAGATTCTCGATCCGGCGCAATGCTCCCGCCGTCCCCAGTGGCTCGTCCTCCCAGACGTATTCAAGCTGGAGGCCATCCGGGAGCTCGACGTTGTCCAGATAGGCCTTGATCAGTCCACCGAGATGACCGACCGAGAGGTCGATCCGGGTGAAGCCGTGGCTTGCGAGCTGACGAATCACCAGCTCGAGGATCGGCCGGTCGGCGATCGGGACCAGGGGCTTCGGCAGCACGGCCGTGTAGGGGCGCAGCCTGGTTCCCTTGCCACCGGCGAGGATCACCGCTCTCATCGGCTACTCGCCCACGGGATCGGCGCCGAGTTCGAAGTTGTGGTGGTAGAGGGGGTTGGCGTCGACGTCGTCGTAGATCCCGGATCGAATCGCCGCGATCAACTCGTCGATCCCGTCGGCGACCGTTCGCTTCGGCCCGTATCCCAGGCGCTCGCGAATCTTGGCGAAGGACACCTTGTAGTTGCGGGCGTCGGTACCGCCCTCGGTCCAGATGACCTTGCCGTTGCCGCCCAGTGCCTTCAGCGCCGCCTCCACGATCATCCGCTTGGTCTGGTTGCCGTCCTCGCCGCCGACGTTGAATACCTGCCGTCGGACCGCCTCTGCCGGCGCCGCGAGCACGGTTTGGATCGCAGCGGAGATGTCCTCCACATGGCAGTACGGCCGCCAGGTGTCGGGGTCATAGACCTCGAGCTCGTGTCCGAGGGCGAGTTCGCGAGTGAACTCCGAGACAGTGAGATCGAAGCGCATTCGAGGCGAGAGCCCAAACGCGGTCGCCACCCGCAGCACGGTTGGAACGAGATCGGAGGTCTCCTCAGCGAGGATCTCTCCCTCCATCTCGACCTTCGTCTCGGCGTAGAGCGAGAGGGGATGGAGATCCTGCTCTTCGTCGGCCGGCTCGTTGTCAGGCCGGAGGCCGTAGTTGCTGCACGTGGATGCGAAGATCAGGCGCTCGACGCCCGCGGCGGCACTGGCCTCCAGCACATTGCGGGTGCCGCCAAGGTTCGTCTCCCTGGCGAGGTCGGGGTGGCTCTTGCAAACCGGGTCTCCAACCAGCGCGGCCAGGACCACCACCGAGTCGATCCCCTCGAGGGCCGAACGCACCTCGCCGGGTGACCGGATGTCTCCCTCAACGAAAGAGAATCCAGCCCGGTCCGAGACCTGTGCCAGCGAGCCGCCGTTGCGGTAGAGGAGCGAATCCAAGACGCGCACCTCTCGGCCTGCGTCAAGCAGCGACGTGGTCAGCACGGAGCCTACGTAGCCCGCGCCTCCCACGACGAGCACCTGGCCGTTTCGCGCACCGTCCTCGATGGGGCGCAATCTAAGGCCTCAGGCAGCGTCGCGCTGGGAGGCCTCGCGCTCAGGCTTCTGCCATAGCGCCGGTCGCTCGCCGCGCAGGTAGCGCACGATCCCGCCCACGGCGGTCGCCTGCAGGAAGAGGGCCTGCCCGAGGGCGCGTTCCGGTGCGGTCGCCGTCCCCCCGCGGGCCTGGCGGACGAACGCCAGGAGCCCGATCGCATGGAGAGCCACGAAGGCCCGTGCCCAACGATGGCGGGGGGCGGCGAGCAGCGCCTTGGCGAGCAGGACCGCGTGCGCCAGCGGCCCGACCAGCAGACGCAACACCTTGTGGCCCCAGAGCGGTGCCGCGACCGGGCTGCTCCAGGGAGCCAGCAACGGGGAGCGCCGCCGAACCGTGTCGAGGGCACCCGCGCTGGTCCGGGTGCGCCGCTCCCACTCCTGCGTCAGGGACGTGGTGCCGCTCTCCCGCGCAACGGCCTCGGGCTCATAGCCGATCGAGGCACCCGCCTCCGCCACATCGAGCGCGATCCAGAGATCGTCGACGATCACGTCGCTCGGCAGGGGGCGAAACACCGAGCGCCTGAAGGCGGCGAGCTCCCCGGCGACCGCGACAGTGCTGCCATAGCGCGACTCGGCCTGCTTCAGCACGGACTCGTAGCGCCAGTAAAGGTCCTGGCCGGAGCCGACGACCTGCTTCTCGCCGGCGACCGCGCCCACGGACGGGTCCTCGAACCAGCGACAGAGAGCCGCCAGGGAGCCGGGCTCGAGACTCGTATCTGCGTCCGTGATCACGACAACCGGTGCGCTGGTGGCCGCAACGCCCCGATTGATCGCCTCGGCCTTGCCGAGGCGCTCGGAGGGCTCGATGACCTCGGCGCCGGCAGCCCGCGCCTCCGCTGCCGTCCCGGGATCCTCGGCGACGACGACGATCTCGAGCTCACCGGGATAGCCGTTGGCGCGCACGTCCTCGACCTTGGCGGCGATCACCTGCTGCTCGCGGTACGCGGCGATCACCACCGCAAGATCCGGCCAGTCGGCGGGCTCGGGGGCGACCGGCTTGGGACGGAGCCTGGAGGCTGCGGCGATCCAGAGGGGATACAGGACTGGCCCGGCCGCGACGACCGCAGCCAGGAGGGGCACCGAGAGGCCGCACGGCCTACATCGTGAATCCGGGTTCGGGTTCATGGAGTTCGCGATCGGCCCTGATAGTGCCTCACCGTGGGGACGCGGGGCGGGCGTCCCTCTTCAGGGGGCGTCCCAGCGCCCCTCGCCGGAGATGTCGAAGGTGTCGATCCGGGTGAGCTTGGCGAAGATCGCGTAGCGATGAGCGGCGCTGTACGGCGGGTGGCATGCGGTCAGCACGAGCTGGTTGAAGCCGACCGGTTTGAGGATCCCGACGTCGCTGGGGTCGACCACCTCGTGCCTCTGGACGGTGTAGGTGAAGGCGGCGTATGGCATCTCGATCCGGATCTCATCACCGTCGCGGATCTCGTCGATGTGTCTGAACGGCGCCAGGTAGGTGGTGCGGTGTCCGGCGATCGCGACGGTTCCGGGTTGCCCGGGGATCGGCGTGTTCTTGTAGTGGCCAGGCCCCTTCTCGAGAGATGCGGTATCGGTGCCCTGCACCACCACGATGCTGAGGCCGATCCGGTCGATCTTGATGCGCCCGATCGCGTGGCCCTCGACCAGGTGCGGCTTGAAGCGGTCCGCAAGGACGCGCACCTTGGCGGCGTTGCCGCGGATTCCGGAGATGGCCTCCAGGTCGGCCGGCGTCGGATACTGGGATTCGAGGTCGTTGAGCTGGTCCGCGGCCTGGCTCTGCTTGATGGCCCCGTAGGCGGCGGAGAGCGGCTCCTGCCAGAAGTAGGTCAGGCCCGCGTCGACGAGCACGGTGAGTCCGGCCGTGATCAGCATGATCGAGAGGATCCGTGTGCCCCGCCGCATTGCCGGGATTCTCGCAGCGCTGCCTAAACAAAAACGCCACACTTCTCGGCTCAATGGCCTCAGAAGCTCCGCGCATTGCGTCCTACCAGGCCGACCCGGCGCAGGTCGCCCGCGTACTGCTGCTCTACTCGGGCGGCCTGGACACGAGCGTGATGCTGAAGTGGATCCAGGAGCGCTACGGGGCGGAGATCGTCACCCTCACCGTCAACCTCGGCCAGCCGGGTGAGGACTGGGACGTCGTCACCGGCAAGGCGGAGCAGCTCGGCGCCGTCGAGACCGTCCTGGTTGATGCGCGCGAGGAGTTCGCCCAGGACTACGTCCTGCCCTCGATCAAGGCGAACGCGCTCTACGGAGGCGGCTACCCGCTCTTCACCGCGCTCGGCCGGCCATTGATCGGCAAGCTGGCGGTGCAGGCCGCCAGGGAGCATGGCTGTGACACGGTCGCGCACGGCTGCACCGGGAAGGGAAACGACCAGGTCCGAATCGAGGCCACCATCGCCACCCTCGACCCCGAGCTGAAGATCATCGCGCCGGTGCGCGAGTGGCAGATGGGCAGGGAGGAGGAGATCGCCTACGCCCGCGAGCACGGCATCCCCGTGAAGGGCGGGACCGAGGTCTCGCCCTACTCCATCGACGACAACCTCTGGGGGCGCTCCTCCGAGGGACGGGCGATAGAGGACCTGGACGAGGCACCCCCGGACGACGTCTTCCAGCTCGTCACCCGCCCGGAGGACGCGCCGGACGAGCCCCAGGAGGTCTCGATCGGGTTCGAGCGCGGCCGGCCCGTCTCACTCGACGGCGAGCAGCTGGGCCTGGTCGAGCTGCTCGAGCGGGTGGCCGAGATCGGACAGCGGCACGGCGTGGGGATCGTCGACCACATCGAGGACCGCGTGGTCGGGCTCAAGGTCCGCGACCTCTACGAGGTGCCGGCGGCGGCGATCGTTCTCGCCGCCCACCGGGAGCTGGAGAAGCTCGTCTGCACGATCCACCAGAACAACTTCAAGGGCGCGCTCGAGAGCCAGTGGGCCTACCTCTGCTATGCGGGGCTCTGGTTCGAGCCCCTGCGCATCGACCTCGACGCCTACATGGATTCGGTCAACGAGTTCGTCACCGGCGAGGTGGCGCTGAAGCTCTACCGTGGCTCGGTGACCCCGATCCGGCGCAGCTCTCCGTATGCGCTGTACGACCAGTCGCTTGCATCTTTCGGCGAATCCGGGGGAGACTTCTCCCAGCACGCGAGCCCGGGGTTCATCGAGCTCTTCACGATGCAGAGCCGCTTGGCCCACCGGATCAGAGAGGAGAACGAATGATCTACGAGCTGGTCGGCCGGATAATTGTCGGATTCCTCTGGCGCGCCTACGGGCGGGAGATCCGCATCGCCGCCGGCGCCGGACTGGTCCTCACCGCGCTTGGCGTGGGCGCGTACCTCGCCACGCGCGAAACCGACGAAGAAACAGCCTGACCTAGTAGGCCTTCGGCGGCAGGATCAGGTGGGTGTGCTCCGAGCCCGGGACGGAGGTCGGGACCCGATGTGCGCCGGCCGCGTAGTGGCGGATCGCGCGCTCGCGGCGGCGAGCCCGGAGGCGCTCGCGGAACAGATGAAGCCGCCGCGGTTTCGTCGTGGTGCCGGTCGGAATCCTGATCGTGCCCGCATGCGCCTCCATCTCAGCTCCTCTCGCTTGGTTGCTCATCGATAGAACGAGGGGGATGCTCCTCCTCGTGAGGTATCAGCGCAACATGGATTCCTTCTCGGACTGATAAGTTTGTCTTATGCTCGACGTGCGCAGACTGAGGGTTCTCCAGGAGGTCGTCGCGCGCGGTTCCTTCTCCGCCGCAGCCGAGTCGCTCCACCTCTCGCAGTCCGCGGTCAGCCAGCAGATCGCGGTGCTCGAACGGGAGGTCGGCACCCCGCTGCTCGAGCGCACCAGCGAGGGGCCCAAGCTGAACGCCGCAGGCGAGGCGCTGATGTCGCATGGCGACGCGGTGATGTGCCGGCTCGAGGAGGCAGAGCGGGAGCTGGCGCAGATCGCCGGGCTGGAGGGCGGCCGCCTGCGGCTCGCGAGCTTCCCGACCGCCAGCGCCACCCTGATGACTCGTGCGCTGTCGTTGTTCCGCCAGCGCTTCCCGAAGGTGGAGCTGCAGTTCTCAGAGGACGAGCCCGAGGATGCGTTTCCCGGGCTGAAGCGGGGCGACTTCGACCTGGCCGTCGTCTTCGACTATCCGGACTTTCCCCTCGACTTCGCCCGCGACGTCGAGGCGGAGCTGATCTATGAGGAGCCGATGCGCGTGGCGCTGCCGCCGGGCCATCCGCTGGCAGCGGCGAAGTCGGTGCGGATCTCGGACCTGGCCGACGAGGACTGGCTCTGTGGGGCCCTGCCGAGCTCCTGCCGCGATCAGGTGCTCGAGCTCTGCCGCGACGCCGGCTTCGAACCGAAGATCAGCTTCCGGAGCGAGGACTACGAGGTGATCAAGGGCTTCGTCGCCTCGGGGCTCGGCGTCACCATCCTGCCGGAGCTCGCCGGGGGCCATCCCGGGATCGAGCTGCGAGCCGTGAGAGGACAGAAGCCCATTCGCAGGGTGTGGGCCGTGACGCGCGAGAGCTCGCGCTCGCCCGCCGCCGAGCAGATGCTGGGCATCCTGCGCGAGGTCTGCCATACCTATCGGGAAGACCGGGGCCTCCTCCTCGCCGCCTGAGCCACGCCTGAGGCAGGCCTGGGCTGCACGATTTATTGCAGCCAGCGGCACGCCGGATCGGGGCGCGACAGGCGCGGCGCGCCTGTGGGAGCGTTCGCTACCGTTCCTGGCTCGATAGAGCCGAATCTCTCGAGTCAGAGAGAGCGGGGAACCCAGTGTCGTTGGGGCGAATCGCCGGCAACTGCTCCGGCGTAACGCGACTCCTATCCGCGTGAGCCCGTCAGCTAACCCCGCAGGCACAGAAGGAGATGACGGCAGTCCACACATACGCCAGCAGGACCCCGCGCCTCCGGCCCCGCCGCGCATACAGGCGTCGCCGCATAACGGCGGGCGTCTCCTGTGCGGTGGCGGTCGCGGCGGCACTCGGGGTCGGCCTCGCCGGCGCCAAGGATCCCTCGCTGAAGGACCAGATCGATGCGGCGCGCTCCGATGCCGGCCAGCTCTCCAACAAGGTCAACTCGCAGACCGCGCAGATCTCGTCCCTGACGGAGCAGGCTCACCAGGCCGGCGCCCATGCGATGGAGCTGAACGCCCAGGTCGAGACGGCGCAGGCCCGGTCCGACCAACTTGCCAAGCAGCTCGACGTGGCCGAGCGCCAGCTCGATCAGCTGAGAGGGCAGTACGCCGCCGCGGTCAAGCAGCTAGACCAGCGCCTCGTCTCGATCTACGAGAGCGACGCCCCGGACTACGTCACCGTGTTGCTCAACTCCAACGGCTTCGACGATCTCTCCACCCGGACCGACTACCTCAACGCCCTGCATGACGCCGACATGCGGATCGCGAACAAGGTCGCCTCGCTCCGAGATCAGATGGCGCAGCACACCCACCAGGTCGCCGACCTGAAGCAGGAGTCCGATGCCGAGGCACAACAGCTGAGCGCCGCGAAGTCGAGCTTCCTCGCCAGCGAGCAGGCGGCCAACCAGAGCGCCGCCGCTGTCGCACAGGCCCGCTCGGGAACCCAGGCCTCCCTGTCAGACGCCCAGGGCCAGGTTGCCGACCTGGAGCAGCAGCAGGCCGCGCAGCGGGCGGCAGTCGGCACTGGGTCCGGGGCCCCGGCCTACCTCGGTGGCCCCTACTCAATCCCGACCTACATCGTCATGTGCGAGTCGGGCGGCAACTACCACGCCGTCAACTCATCCAGCGGGGCCGGCGGCGCTTACCAGATCCTGCCGTCGACCTGGGCCGCCTACGGTGGCCAGGGCGCGCCGCAGGACGCGCCCAAGGCCGAACAGGATCGGATCGCTGCGGAGATCTGGCGCGACTCCGGGCCGAGCGCCTGGTCCTGCGCCTAGATCCGGCCGCGGTGTTTGTGGCGGCCGCTTAGAGAAATTCTTCCAGCACCGGGGCGATCGCCTCGGGCGCCGCACCATGGTCCTGGCCCTCGAGCGTCCGGTAGGTGACGTCCGGAAGCAGCTGGACCAGCGCGCGGCAGGAGCTGTGCAGCCAGGCGGGGCTGTTGCCGCCGTCCATCACCAGGGTCGGGATCGTCACCGCGTCCCTCCATTCCGCCGGCAGCGGCTGGCCGTACATGCTGCCTCTGAGCATCACCCGTCCGTCGTAGGAAACGGTGTGGGCGAGGGGCACCATCGACTCCGCCACCGGGGAGTTCACCATCGGCTCGACCATCTCGGGGGGCATGATGACCGCGGTCGTCATGAAGTACCGAATGACCTCTCGGCCCTCGCCTGCGGCCGACAGCTCCTCCAGATGCTCGACGTAGTCGGTGGGCAGCGGCGGCCGACTGTCGTCGACGATGTAGGGGGACTCGTACATAGCGAGCTTGGAGACGCTGACGCTCCGGGCAGTGGTCTCGAGCGCCAGTGAGGCTCCTGACGAGTGCCCGAAGAGGTGTGCGGTCCCGCCGGCGCTCTCGATCACGGCCTGGAGATCCTCGATCTCGCGCTCGACCGCGTAAGGCTCGGTGAACCCGCTGTCGCCCCGGCCTCGACGGTCGTAGGAGTAGACGGTGAAGCCGCTCGCCAGCCGCTCGGCAAGCTGCCCCGGCGTCTTCCGGTCGTTCCAGGCGCCGCCGACCAGGATCAGCGCGGGGCCGCTCCCGATGCGGTCGAAGGCGATCTCGGTTCCATCGGCTGAAGTGGTCATCTCGGCGACTGGCATCGGGTTCCTCCTGTTCGAAAGGTCTCGCGCACTAAGACCCCTGATCCGCGCGCAACTCATCGGTGGGTTAGCCCCGGATCGCGCCGGGTAGAGTGCCGGTGATGGCGACGACGGACACCACGCGAGCCTCGGAGGGCATCCTTGGCGACGATCAGCGCGCCAAGCGCGACGAGATCATCGAGATGCTCCAGAAGGCGTACTGGATGGAGATCGAGACGGTGATGAGCTACCTCGCCAACTCCGTCAACCCGGACGGCGTCCGAGCCCAGGAGATCAAGGAGTCCCTCGAGCAGGACATCACCGAAGAGCTCGGCCACGCCAAGCTCTTCGCACAGCGGATCAAGGATCTCTACGGCGTCGTCCCCGGCTCGGAGGAGTTCTCAGCCGAGCAGTCCTATCTGCAGCCGCCCGGCGACCAGGTCGACATCGTCCACGTGATCCGCGGGGTGATCGAGGCCGAGACGGGCGCGATCGAGCACTACACCGGCATCGTCGAGGCGACCGACGGCGTGGACCCGGTGACCAACGACATGGTCATCGCCATCCTCCACGATGAGCAGGGCCACCGCCGGCTCTTCGAGGGCTTCCTCCGCGAGTACGAGGCGCAGGGCCTGGCCTAGCCGGCGATCGCTTTCAGGTCCTTCGGCCGCAGCAAGGCGTGGAGGACGTGGTCGTCGATTGCGGCGATCCCGCCCTTCTTCATCTTCACCCGCGAGCCAGTGACCAGCGCGACGGCGCTGGAGAAGTCGGGCTCGTGGCCGACCAGCATCACCTCGCCGCGGCCGGCGGCCAGCTCGAGCGGGTCGAAGTCGCCTGCCGGCGAGGCGGTCGTCCTCTTCGACCGGGCAATCGAGAGCTTCGCACGCCAGCTCCGCGGTGCGCCTGGCGCGGACCTTCGGGCTGGTCAGGCAGACGTCGAGCTCGACGCCGAGCTTCTTGAGCGCCTTGCCGGCGACTCCGCGACTGGCGCTCGCCCTTCTCGGTCAGCTTGCGCTCGGCGTCGGGCTTGCCGGCGCCGTCCTCCGCGTCCCCGTGCTCAAGAACCAGATCACCTCCGGGAACCTTCCCGCAAAGTGGGAAGTCACAAATTTGTGCCCACTCTGTGCCTATCGGTTCGCTCCGATCTGGTTGGCATGATCGACGGGTGAGCGCCGGAGCGGTTCATCTGCACGTCCACAGCGAGTACTCGCTGCTCGACGGGGCCTGCAAGATCGACAAGCTCGCCGCGCGCGCCGCCGAGCTCGACATGCCGGCGCTCGGGCTCACCGACCACGGCGTGATGAACGGGTCGGTCGAGCACTACAAGGCGTGCAAGGCCGCGGGGATCAAGCCGATCATCGGCCTGGAGGCCTACCTCGTCGACGATCGCAACGCGACCCCGCAGGCCACGCGCTACGAGCGGAACCATCTGACCCTGCTGGCCTCGAGCGACGAGGGCTTCCGCAACCTGGTCAAGCTGAGCTCCGCCGGCTTCCTCGAGGGCTTCTCCCGCGGCAAGGCGAACGTGGACATGGAGCTGCTCTCGGCGCACTCCGAGGGAGTGATCGCGCTGACCGGCTGCCTGCAGTCGCGCTTCTGCCGCCGGCTGGTCGAGGACCGTCCGGAGGACGCCCGGGCGCACATCGATGACCTGATCGGTGCGTTCGGGCCCGAGCAGGTCTACTTCGAGGTCCAGCGCAACGGAGTTCCCGAGCAGGACAAGGCGAACGAGGGGATCGTCCGGGTCGCCAAGGAGCTCGGTCGGCCCCTGGTCGCCACCGCCGACGTCCATTACCTGCGCCGCGAGGACTACGACAGCCACGCGGCGCTGCTCTGCGTGCAGACGAAGTCGACGATCGAGCAGCCGAAGCTCCGCTTCGACACCAACGAGTTCTATTTGAAGAGCTCCGACGAGATGGCGGAGTCCTTCTCGGACATGCCGGAGGCCGTCGCCAGCACCACGGAGATCGCCGAGCGCTGTGAGATGGAGATGCAGCTCGGCCAGCTCCTGCTGCCGCGCTTCCCGACACCGGACGGGGTCGAGCCGGGGGAGATGCTTCGCGATCTCGCGCTCAAGGGTCTCCGGCAGCGGTACGGCGACCCGATCCCGGCCGAGGCAATGGAGCGCTTCGACTTCGAGCTCGGGGTGATCTCCGAGATGGGCTTCGAGTCCTACTTCCTGATCGTCTGGGACTTCGTCACGTACGCGAAGGACAACGGCATTGCGGTTGGGCCAGGGCGCGGGTCGGCCGCAGGATCGATCGTGGCGTTCGCCCTGGAGATCACCGACATCGATCCGCTTGCCAACGATCTGCTCTTCGAGCGTTTCCTCAACCCCGGCCGCAAGTCCATGCCGGACATCGACATCGACTTCTCGGTGCGCGGACGCGAGCAGGTGATCCGCTACGTCGCCGACAAGTACGGGCGCGAGTGCGTCGCCCAGATCATCACCTTCGGCAAGATGGCCCCGCGCGCGGCCATTCGCGACGGTGCCCGCGTCCTCGGCTACGACTACGCGACCGGCGACCGGCTCGCCAAGCAGATCCCCGAGCCGATCTTCGGCCGCAGCCCGAGCTTCGAGGAGTGCCTGAAGCCGGGGGAGGAGCTGAAGCGGACCTACGACTCCGATCCCGACGCACAGAAGATCCTCGACACGGCCCAGGGCCTCGAGGGCATCGTCCGCAACCACTCGATCCACGCCGCCGCGGTGGTGATCGCCGACCGTCCGCTCCAGGAGATCGTCCCGCTGCAGCTCGCCGAGGACCGCGGTGCGGGCGGCGGCAATGGCAACGGAAACGGCAACGGCAAGACCGAGCGGGCCTACAAGACGGTCACGCAGTATTCGATGGGCCCGATCGAGGAGATCGGCCTGCTGAAGATGGACTTCCTCGGCCTGCGGAACCTGGACGTGATCGAGGACGCCGTCGCGATCATCGAGCGCTCCCGCGGCGAGCGGATCGACATCAAGGACATCCCGCTCGACGATCCCAAGACCTACGAGATGCTCCGCAGGGGAGAGTCGATCGGCGTCTTCCAGTTCGAGTCCGAGGGGATGCAGGACGCGCTCAAGACCGTGAAGCCGACCGAGTTCCAGGACCTGGTCGCGCTGAACGCCCTCTACCGCCCCGGGGCGATGCGCTACATCCCGGATTACGCCAAGGGCAAGCGCGATCCGGACGCGGTGCGCTACCCCGACCCCCGCTTGCGTCCGATCAGCGAGGCGACGTACGGCTGCGTGATCTACCAGGAGCAGCTCATGGAGATCGCGAAGCAGATGGCGGGTTTCAGTCCCGCCGAGGCGGACGACCTCCGCAAGGCGGTCGGCAAGAAGAAGCGGGAACTGATGGCGACCATGAAGGAGAAGTTCCTCGAAGGCATGGCGGCGTCGAACACGGACCGCCGCGTCGCTCAGGACCTCTGGTCGCTGATGGAGGCGGCCGCGGACTATTCGTTCAACCGCTCCCATGCTGCGTGCTACGCGATGATCTCCTACCGGACCGCCTGGCTGCGCGCCAACTACCCGGCCGAGTACATGGCCGCCTTGATCTCGACGGTCATGTCGACCAAGGACAAGGTCCCGTTCTTCGTCAACCGCTGCGCCGAGATGGATATCGAGGTGCTGCCGCCCGACGTCAACAGCTCCGACCACGGCTTCGTCGTCTCCGGCAACAGCATCCGCTTCGGCCTCGACGCCGTGAAGAACGTCGGCCACATCGCTGTGCAGGCGATCCTCGATGCACGTTCGGAGGACGGAAGCTTCACCTCATTGTGGGATTTCTGCGAGCGGGTCGATACCCGTGCGGTGAACAAACGCGCCGTTGAGTGCCTGGTCAAATGCGGAGCATTTGACTCGACGAGCGCCTCGCGGCGGGGGATGCTGGAGGCGCTGCCGGCCGCCACCGCGTTCGGCCAGAAGGCCCAGGAGGACTCGCGAATGGGCCAATCCTCGATCTTCGATCTCGGGGGCGGGGCGGAGGAGTCGGGCCCGTCGCGACAGCACCACGCCCCGATCCGCGCCGAGGAGTTCGACCAGCGCGAGCTGCTCCGGCTCGAGAAGGAGACCCTCGGCACCTTCCTCTCCTCGCATCCTCTGGCCGAGGTGAAGGACGCGCTGCGCTCCCGGGTGGATTGCTCGCTCTCGAGCCTGGCCGAGCGGCCCGACGGCTCGTGGGTGAGCGTCGGCGGGATCATCACGGAGTTCAAGCGGCACACGTCAAAAAACGGCTCCCTGATGTCGTTTGCGACCCTCGACGACATCGAGGGCCAGCTCGAGATGCTCGTCATGGGCAAGGCCTACGAGGCGTCGAGGGAGTTCCTGGCCGCGGACGCGATCGTCATCGTGCGCGGCAGGCTCGACCACAAGGGCCGCGGGGAGACCAAGCTCGTCGCGCAGGAGGTGGAGCTCTTCCAGCCCACTGAGGACGAGGTCGCCAAGGCGCGGGCCGCCCGTGACACGGGGCCCCTGCGCCTCGCCATCGATGCCTCCCAGTTCGGCGCCTCCCTGGTCGAGGAGCTGAAGGGGATCCTCGCGCACTTCCCCGGCGATTCCGAGGTGCTGCTGGTGATGAAGACGCGAGAGGGGACCCGCGAGCTTCGCTTCGGCCGCGAGTATCGCGTGCGCCGCTCCGCGGGCCTGGACGCTGAGCTCGACGCCCTCCTCGGCACCGGTTCGCGGGCCGCGGCTTGACTCGGCAGTCAACCGGCGATTAGCAGACTTGACCGGGTTCGCGCAAGTCCCTCGGCGGTCCCAGGATCCCCAACACGCCTGCGGGCGTGCTTAGACTGAACGCGTGCCCAGGCAGACACAGCAAGAGCGCAGCAGCGCCGGCGAATGCCGCCAGTGCCGAACGTTCTGCGACAAGCTGGTCAACCCGGCGGGATGTCTCGAGATGGGGTGCAAGTTCCTCTACACCTACGAGGACGCGCGCACCGGCGGTCGCTTCATGGGCTGCATGAACAACGTGTTCAGCGCGGAGATCGACTTCGACATGTTCCTGCTCGCCGAGCGCACCCGCGAGGGGTTCGGTGGGATCAAGATGACGGGCGAACCGCTGCCCCACTGCGAGTTCAGCGTCGAGCGAGCGTACGAGGGCGACGGGCCCGGCCACGAGTGCGTCAACCGCCGCTTCTTCGACGCCCCGGACGACACCCCGGAGTCGATCCGGGCCTTCGATCTGCGCAACTCGCTGACCTGAGGGCCGGCTCAGCCGAGCAGCTCCTCCAGTCGATCGAAGGAGTCGTTCCATCCGCCCTCGTGCAGGGCGCGCCGCTCCTCAGTCGCGAACTCGCCCTGGGTGAACCGGACCTCGGTCTCGGCCCCCTTGTCCTCGAGGGAGAGCGTCACCACGGTTTCCCGGTCGTCGGGGTCCGGGGGCTCCCATCGGAACGTGTAGGCGAGGCGGGCCGGCGGGTCGAATTCCTGGAACTCTCCGGAGAGGTGGAAGAGATCGCCGTCCAAGGGCTGCATCGCGATCCGCAGGCCGCCACCGACCCGGGGGTCGAGTTCGACCTCCGGCACGGTGAAGCCGTGCGGGCCCCACCATCTGGCGATCTGCTCCCTGTCGGTGAGCGCCCTGAACACCTCCGTCCGTGGGGCGGGTAGGACGCGCACCATGCGCAGCGATAGTTCGTCCTTGGCCGGCATCGGATCTCCGCGGTTCCGCCGAGGCATCGTAGGCCGAAAACGCGGTATCAGTGAGCCTATGCGCAGACTTGCTCGCCGATTTGTTGCCGCGGCTGCCGTGACGCTGATCGCCAGCGTCGCCCTGCTCGGATGCGGAGGAGCATCGGCGTCCTCGCCACAACGGGTCGCCGACCAGCTGGCTGAGACGGACAGCGCGCTGCGTGCGGCGATCGACGACTGGCGGGCAGGGGGAGGCCCGCCGTCCAGCGAGGCTCCCCAAGGGGTCCTTGACCAGGCCGAGGCCCTGGAGGACGACTCTCTCTACCTCGCCGAGCATCCGAACCTGGCCGCCCGCGCCCTGCCGTTGCTGTCACCGAATCTTCGCGACGAGATGCGGCGCCTGACCACCGCCAAGCGCGACCTGCTTCGCCTCTCCGGCGGTGGCCACCGCCGGAAGCTGAAGGCGGGAGCGCCGGCGCCGCTCTCGGATCTGGTCGGCTTCTACCGCGAGGCGAACCAGCGCTACGGGGTGGCCTGGAACTACCTCGCCGCGATCAACCTCGTCGAGACGAAGTTCGGCCGGGTGAAGAGCGACAGCGTCGCCGGCGCCAAGGGCCCGATGCAATTCATCCCCTCGACCTGGCGGATCTATGGGAGCGGCGGGAACATCCACGACCCTCACGACGCGATCCTCGCCGCCGCCAACCTGCTCCACAACAACGGAGCCCCGCCGAAGTACGCGCGGGCGCTGCGTTCCTACAACGACTCGGGCCTGTACGTCGATGCGGTCACGCGCTACGCCCGCGAGATCGCCGCGAACCCGTACGGCCTGTACTACCTCTACTCCTGGCTGCCGTAGGGCTCGCGAGATAGGCCCTGCCCCGCGGGGAGAGCCGGTAGCCGACCAGCAGGCTCTCGGTCAGGCCGAGCTCCTTGAGCTTGCGCACGTCGCGCTTGAAGGGCAGCTTCTCCATGCCGAGGGAGGCCGCCAGGTCGGCCGCCAGTGTCTCCGGTCGGTCGGCGATCAGCTCGAGCACCCGGCGCGTCCATGGCTCGCCGCGGGCCTGGTCCATGCGGGCCAGGCGAGCGTCGAGCTCCTCGCGCTCCGAGTCGGTGATCTCGGCGCGCTCACGCAGCGCCGCCCGCGGGTCGTCGCCGATGCGGTGGAACTCGATCCGGTAGAGACGCCCCTCGGGCCGCAGGCTGCGGAGCAGCTCGGCGCGCGAGGCGAAGCCGGCGCGCCGAGCGTCCTCGGCGCTGATCCGGCGCTCGCTGGTCGGCTCGACCGCGTCGATCGCCAGGACGCCGGCGCGGGTGCGAAGCGTGCCGCCGGCCCTCACCGTGGGGCGCTTCCAGCGCCTGAAGGCCAGGTCGATCTCGCCGGCTGCGATCCCGTCCAGGGCGCGGCGGTTGAGCAGCATCAGCCTCGGGCGCGGATGCCCTCGCGCAGCAGCCGTCGGGTCAGCTGGACGTCCTTCAGGTCCGTCGCACCGCCATCGATGCCCGGGCCCTCGAGCACCACCGGGACCTCCTGGAAGCGCGGCTCGCTGAGAAACGCCCGGAACCCTCTCCGACCGATCTCGCCCTTGCCGATCGGCGCGTGGCGATCGCGGTTCGATCCCCGGGCGTCGCGTGAGTCGTTCACGTGGAGGAGCTTGAGCTGCTTCAGGCCGATCTTCGAGTCGATCTCGTCGACCAGGTCGCTCACGCCCTCGGGAGTGCACACGTCATAGCCGGTCGCGTGAAGGTGGCACGAGTCGATGCAGAGGCCGAGGCGTTTCGGGCCACCCGTCTTGTCGATCAGCTCCGCGGTCTCGTCGAAGTCACGACCCAGCAGCTGGGGAGATCCCGCGGTGTTCTCGTAGATGATCGGGCAGCGCTCCGAGCGGGCCAGCGCTTCCTTGATCAGGTCGATCGCGCGCTTGCGGGCGTTGGTGCGGGTGTCGTCCTTGAGCGCGCCCGGATGCACGACGACGCCGAGCGCGCCGATCCCGTCGCCGACTCTCAGCGCGTGCGTAAGCGACTCGAGGCTCTTGCTCCGCATCTCCTTGTCCTTCGCCGCCGGGTTGATCAGGTAGATCATGTGGATGGCGACCACCTCGACCCGCGAGGCCGCCATCCTCTCGCGGAAGGCGGCGAAGTCCTCGTCGGAGTAGCGCGTCGGGCGCCACATCCGCGGGCTCTGGTTGAAGATCTGGATCGCCTCGCAGCGCCGGTCCTCGGCGCGCTCGATGGCCTTGGGCAGGCCACCCCCTGTGGAAACATGGGCGCCGATCAGCATGATGAGCTCCGATCCATCAGTCCCCGTTCGAGTCCGCTTCGCCCCGTCACCGACGGGCGCCCTCCACATCGGGGGAGCGAGGACGGCACTGTACAACTGGCTCTACGCGCGCGGCCGGGGCGGCGAGCTGATCCTGCGGATCGAGGACACCGACCGGGAGCGCTCGACCCCGGAGAACGTCGAGCAGATCCTGGACGCGCTGCGCTGGCTGGAGCTCGACTGGGACGAGGGGCCCCTGAGTCAGTTCGAGCGCGCGGAGCGGCACCGGGAGCGGCTCGAGGAGCTGCTGGCCTCAGGCCGCGCCTACCGCGATTCGGCGACCGGTGAGGACGTCACCGCCTGGAAGAAGGCGCACGGCAACCGGGGCTACCGCGGCGAGCCGAGCGATGAGCCGGGCGCCGCAGTCCGGCTCCGCGTCCCCGATGAAGGAGACACGGTGGTCGAGGACGAGATCCGCGGCGAGGTGCGATTTCCGAACGCGAGCTCGGACGATTTCGTGATCGCCAGGGCCGACGGGTCGGTTCTCTACAACTTCGCGGTCGCCGTCGACGACGCGGACATGGGGATCACCCACGTGATCAGGGGCGACGATCACCTCTCCAACACCCCGAAACAGGACCAGGTGATGGAGGCGCTCGGGGTCGAGCCGCCTCGCTACGCGCACCTGCCCCTGCTCCACGGCCCGGACGGCAAGAAGCTCTCCAAGCGCCACGGCGCCGCCAGCGTGCAGGAGCTGCGGGAAGCCGGCTACCTGCCAGCAGCCGTCCGCAACTACCTGGCGCTGCTCGGCTGGGGCACCCAGGACGACACCACCATCATGAGCACCGACGAGCTGGTCGAGCGCTTCGACATCGCCAACGTGGGACGCGCGAGCGCGATCTTCGACGAGCAGAAGCTGCGCTGGCTGAATGGCCGCTTCATGCGGGAAATGGACCTCGACGATTACACGGCTGCCGTAGCCGCCCACCTCGGCCGCGAGCCGGAGGAACAGCTGCGCGCCGCCTGCGAGATCGCCCAGGAGAAGGCGCAGACCCTGGACGAGGTCTGGCCGCTGATCGGGTTCCTCTTCGAGGATCCGCAGCCCGACGAGAAGGCCTGGAAGAAGGTGATGAAGGACGGCGCCCTACCGCTGCTGAGCGACGCCCTCGAGGCGCTGCGCGGCGCCGAGTCCTTCGAGCCCGCAGAGCTGGAGACGGCGCTGGGGCGGATCCTCGCCGAGCACGACGTCAAGCCGGGCAAGCTCTACCAGCCAATCCGCGTGGCGATCACCGGAACCTCGGTCTCGCCGGGCATCTTCGAGTCGCTCGCGGTGCTTGGCAAGGACCGCTCCCTGGAGCGGATCGAGAATGCCATCCGGCGGCTTTCTACGGACACCGATAGCCCAACTTCTGGGTAGATCAACGCATGGGCTAAACAATCGGTAGGCGCGTGCCGATTACTACCCCATGGCGAGCACTGCCACGTCCACACGGGGTGCCCAGACGAGCGTTCGAGGCGAGGGCCGCGGACGCGTCCTGGCGGCAGCCTTCGACGAGGCCGAGCGCCAGCCCGCCCTCCAGGAGGGCCGCGAGCAGGCCCTGGAGCAGGTGAACCGAGGCGCGCCGCCCCACGAGGTCGCCGCGGTGGTCGAGGCCGACGTCGGCCTCACCTCCGCCATCGTGCGGGCCGCGGGTCAGCTTCAGGGGAGCGGCCGCATCCACAGCGTCTCGGACGGCGTCGAGCGACTCGGTCCAGGCGCGGTCGAGGCGATCCTGCGCTCCGCCCCCTCATACGACCTCTTCAACGGCGACGGGCGGCTTGCCCTCGCACCCGACCGCTTCCGGCTGCACGCCCTGGCCGTGCAACGGGCCGCCGACCGGATCGCAGAGATGAGCGGGATCGGCGAACGCGACGAGCTGGCCCTGGCCGCGATCCTTCATGACATCGGCAGGCCCGTCCTGGCGCGCCTGCATCCGGGCTACGCCGAGCGTTTCGATCGACGCGGGGCCACGCCAGACGACCGGATCGCCGAGGAGCGTCGCGAGCTCGGCATCGACCACGCGCTGGTCGGCGGCGTCCTCACTCGCCGCTGGGGCGTCCATGCGCGTGTCGCCGAGGCGATCGAGCGCCACCACACCCGGCAGGCGGAGGGCATGGCCGCCGTGATCCGGCTTGCTGACATGGTCGCCGCCCACATCGAGGACTGTCCCGTCAGCACGACGGATCTCGTCGAGGCCGCGGAGAGCTGCGGCATGGACGAGACCGACGTGCGCATGGTCCTCTACGAGCTTCCCCAGGGCAAGGGGTCACGTCGCCGGGCCACCGGCCCGTGTCCGCTCTCCACTCGGGAGCTGGACGTCCTCAGGCGCCTCGCCGAGGGCAAGGTCTACAAGCAGATCGCCGTTGAGCTCGATCTCTCGGCGAGCACCGTTCGCAGCCACCTGCACAACGTGTACGGCAAGCTGGGCGCCCTGGACCGCGCACAGGCGGTCCTCATGGCGACCGAGCAGGGCTGGATCTAGCAAGTCTCTCGATCGCGTCGACCCTTTCCCTACTGGTCGGGGAGGGCCGGCGCGCGCGGATCAGGAGCACTGCTATCGCCATCCCGATCGCATCGACACCGACGTCGATCGGTGTTCCACTCCGCCCCCGCACGAAGGTCTGGTGGAGCTCGTCCGTGCAGGCGTAGGCGAGGGCGATGCATACCGCGATCAGGACGGGTCGCCTGACGACCCCCTGGAGCGCCCACGCCCAGAGCGCCGTGAGCAGCGCGTAGCCCGTCACGTGCCCGATCTTGCGGATGACGATCTCCCACCAGGCGTGGTGGGCCGCGGCCGGCTGTGCCGAGAAGTAGAAGATGACGCCCATCACGGCCAGGGGCGCGAGGGAGCGAAGCAGCGCCCGGTTGCGTCGATTCATCGCGAAGCCGCGTGGCCCGGTAAAAGGGATGGCGTGATCTCGGTCACCTCGAAGTCACGTTACGCGGTGGTGGCGCTGGCGGAGCTGGCGCGTGCCGGCGATAGCCCGATGCCGATCGGCCAGGTCGCCGAGCGCCGGGGTATCCCCGTCCAGTTCCTCGAGCAGCTCTTCTCGACCCTGCGCCGCGCGGGCATCCTGGTCAGCCACCGCGGCGCCAAGGGCGGCTACACGCTTGCACGCCCGGCCGATCAGATCAACGTGCTCGAGGTCGTCCAGGCACTCGACGGCGTCGTCGGCCAGGAGGGCAAGGAGGCCGGCGGCATCTGGGAGGAGGGGGTGGAGTCGCTCCGGGCGACCTTCCGCTCCACCACGATCGCCGACATCGCCCGCCGCGAGGCCGAGGACGCCGGCGCGGGGATGTACCACATCTGAAAGAGCCGCCTTCTGCGCGGACGCCTACTCGGCCGGGAGGAGCCCGAAGTCATTCGTGATGAGGTCTGCGAGGCGGAACTCGGACGGATCGAGTTCGCCGTCCCCTCTATAGATGTGAGCTCCGCCCTGGTCGACCCGCACCTCGCGCACGAACTCGTCGGATTCCGCCTGGATCAGGATCAGTTCGATGACGAGCCGAGTGAGCGGAGTGCCGCCCCGACCTGCCTCCGAGAGGACTCGCTCGACCTCCGCCTTGAGCTCCTCCGGGCTTGGATCCGTGAGCTTGGCCGCCAAAGCTCGGCTGACGAGATGCTGGTGGTTCCAGTCCTCGATCACGAACAGCCCACCCGGGCGCAGCCTCGGGAAGAGAACCTCGAATGACGCACGGGTTTCCGCGAGGTGGTGCGAGGCGTCGTCGATGACGAGTCCCAGCGGCTCGTCGCCGAACTCGTCCTCGAGGATCGCGGCCAGTCGCTCTCGGTTCGCTTGGTCAACGCCGTAGTGCAGTGAGATGCGCTCGTCAAGGCCGCGCTCCGTGACCAGCAGGTCAAGGGCCTCAACGCGTTCCGGTGCAAGCTCGAGGGCGACGAGCTTCCGGGGCGGGGCGAGGAGCGCGGTCAGGGCAACGCTGCCGCCTGTGGCGATTCCCAATTCGACGAAGTTGTCGTCCTGGAAGCGCTGAACGATCTCGAGGTACGCCTCGATCCCGGCGCGGTCCTTGCGGATCGAGAACAGCCCCTCGCGGGAAGCACCAAAACGGCACTGAAACTCGACATCGCCGACCCGGAAGCGCGGAGGCGGACCGGACGACATGAACTCGCCGTCGCCCTGGGATTCAATCCAGGTGACAAGTCCCTCGCCCAAGGCGGAAACGATAGTCCTTCGCCGCAAGGCAAGGGGAAACCCTGGAAACCTGACCCGGTTCCGCTAGTTTTCTCCAATGGCTGGGTCCAACGGGACGACCACGACGCTTCGCGTCGGCGCGGAAAGCTCCGCCGTGGTGGGGAACACGCCCCTTGTCGCGCTGCCGCGACTCGGCGCCGAGCTGCCCGGCGAGGTGGTCGCCAAGCTCGAGTTCCTCAATCCGGGCGGCTCGGTCAAGGACCGGATCGGCGTCGCGATGATCGACGCGGCCGAGCGCGACGGCCTGATCGAGCGTGGCCGCTCGGTGATCGTGGAGCCCACCAGCGGCAACACCGGCATCGCGCTGGCCCTGGTGGCCGCCGCCCGGGGCTATCGGCTGATCCTCACCCTGCCGGAGGGGATGAGCCGAGAGCGGACAGCGCTGCTACGCACCTACGGCGCCGAGGTCCACGAGACGCCCTCGCTGGGCGGCATGAACGAGGCGGTCGAGCTCGCCGATCGGCTCGCCAAGGAGCACGACGGCTTCATCCCGCAGCAGTTCTCGAATCCGGCGAATCCCGAGATCCACCGCCGCACCACCGCCGAGGAGATCTGGCGCGATCTCGATGGCCAGGTCGATGCCTTCGTCGCGGGCGTCGGGACCGGCGGGACGATCACCGGCGTGGGCCAGGTGCTGAAGGAACGCCGGCCCGACATCGCGGTCATCGGGGTCGAGCCTTCCGCGTCGCCCGTCCTCGCAGGCGGACAGCCGGGCGCCCACAAGATCCAGGGCATCGGGGCGGGCTTCGTGCCCGAGGTGCTGGATCGCGACGTCATCGATGAGATCGTCGGCGTCAGCGACGAGGACGCCCTCGAGACGGCTCGCGCGTCGGCGCAGCAGGAGGGTCTCTTGATCGGCATCTCGGCCGGCGCGGCTGTACGTGCTGCGCTCGACCTCGCGGCTCGCGAGGAGATGAGCGGCAAGCGGATTGTGGTGATCGTGCCCGACTCGGGCGAGCGGTACATGTCGCTGCCGTTCTTCGCCCCGTAATCGCGGCGCGGCGTCCCTAAGCTTCGGCGTTGTGCTCGGCCTAGGAACCCTCAGACGCGTGGCCAAGGAGGTCTCTTGCGACGTGGCCTCCGCGCGCGAGCGCGACCCCGCGGCCCGCGGAATCGGAACGCTCGAGATCCTCACCGGCTGGGCCGGGGTGCAGGCGCTGCTCGCCCATCGCGCGGCGCACGCCCTCTGGGAGGCGGAGGTCCCGCTCGCACCGCGGGCGATCGCCTATACGAGCCGCGCGCTCACCGGCGTGGAGATTCATCCCGCGGCGAAGATCGGCTCGGACTTCTTCATCGATCACGGCTCAGGTGTGGTGATCGGCGAGACGACCGAGATCGGCGACCGAGTCACGCTCTACCAGGGCGTCACGCTCGGCGGCACCGGCTTCGCCCGGGGCAAGCGGCACCCGACCCTCGACGACGACGTCACCGTCGGGTCGGGCGCGAAGCTGCTCGGCCCAGTCACCGTCGGGCGGAACGCCAAGGTCGGGGCCAACACCGTGGTGATCGAGGACGTGCCCGCCCACACGACCGTCGTCGGCAACCCGGGCCACCCGGTGCGGGTGGAGGGGCACCCCGTGGAAGGGCCGGACACGGACTGGATCCACCTGCCCGACCCGATCGCCGAGGCGATGAAGGAGCTTTCCGAACGCATCGCGGAGCTCGAGAAGCGGCTCGCCGAGGTGACCGGCGAAGGCGCCGAGCCGGCCGATGTGACCGAGCTGCGACCGAAGAAGGGGCCGAGCTCCGCGGGCGGTTAGCGGCTGGGCGCGGTCCTATGCTTGGCCCGTGGCTCGCGGAAGAGAGGAACTGAAGGTCGCGCCCGAGGAAATGCGCGGCGCCCCGGTCGAGGCGGGCGCCGACCAGGTCGAGCGGCTGCTGGCCGGGCTGAACGGCCCGCAGCGCGAGGCCGTGACCTTCGGCGAGGGCCCGTTGCTCATCCTGGCGGGGGCCGGGTCCGGCAAGACTCGCGCGCTGACCCATCGGATCGCCTGGCTGCTGGCGACCGGGCGGGCGCACCCGAACCAGATCCTGGCGATCACCTTCACCAACAAGGCCGCCGACGAGATGCGCGAGCGGGTGGCCTCGCTCGTCGGCGGTGTCTCGCGGCGGATGTGGGTGATGACCTTCCATGCGGCCTGCGCCCGGCTGATGCGGATCGAGGCCGAGCGCCTCGGCTACACGAGCCGCTTCACGATCTACGACGAGGCCGATTCGCTGCGGATGCTGAAGCGCTGCCTCGAGGAGCTCGAAGTCGACATCAAGCGCTACCCGCCGCGCGCCGTCCGCGCCCGGATCTCGGACGCGAAGAACCAGCTGATCGACGCCGAGAGCTACCAGGAGACCGCCGGAGGCCCGTTCGAGGACATGGTTGGGCAGGCCTACCGTCTCTACGAGCGCCGGATGCTCGACGCCAACTCGATGGACTTCGACGACCTGCTGATGCGCACGGTCAACGTCCTGGAGCTGTTCGAGGACGTCCGCCGCCGCTACCGCGAGCGCTTCCGCTGGGTGCTCGTCGATGAGTACCAGGACACCAACCACGCCCAGTACCGGCTGCTGCAGCTGCTCGCGGGGAAGGACGGGAACCTGACCGTCGTTGGCGATGAGGATCAGTCGGTCTACGGCTTCCGCGGCGCCGAGGTCCGCAACATCCTCGAGTTCGAGGACGACTTCCCGGACGCGCACGTGGTCAAGCTCGAGCAGAACTACCGCTCCACGGAGACGATCCTGCAGGCGGCCAACGCGGTCATCTCGCACAACACCGGCCGACTCGGCAAGCACCTCTGGTCCGACCTCGGCGAGGGCGACAAGATCCACGTCGCCGAGCTCGAGGACGAACATGCCGAGGCGCGGTTCGTCGCCGGGGAGATCGAGGAGCTGATCGACCAGCACGGCGTGACGCGCGACGAGGTCGCGGTCTTCTACCGGACCAATGCCCACAGCCGGGTGCTGGAGGACATCCTGGTCCGCTACGAGCTCCCGTATCAGGTGATCGGTGGGACCAAGTTCTACGAGCGAGCCGAGATCAAGGACGCTGTCGCCTATCTCCAGCTCCTCGTAAACCCGGCGGACGAGGTGAGCTTCTCGCGTGTGATCAACTCGCCGCGGCGCGGAATCGGCGACACCAGCCAGGGCCGCCTACTCGCGCACGCCAATACGACGGGCCGCACGATCTGGGAGATCGCACTTGAGAAGGAGACCGTTCCCGGGCTGTCCGCCGCCGCGATGAAGTCCATAGGCCGGTTCACCGAGCTGATCGAGGAGCTGCGCGCCGAGTTCGAGGGCGGCCCGGTGGCGGACCTGCTGCGCGCGCTTCTGGAGCGTTCCGGGTACCTCGACGCCCTGCGCGCCGAGCGGACGATCGAGGCGGAGGGCAGGATGGAGAACCTCGAGGAGCTGGTCGGCGTCGCCGCCGAGTTCGATGCAAACCGTGAGGTCGAGGGCCCGTCGGAGCTGGCGCCCCTGGAGGAGTTCCTCCAGGCGATCTCCCTCTACACGGACCAGGACGACCTAGACCGCGACGAGTCCAAGGTCACCCTGATGACGCTGCACAACGCCAAGGGTCTCGAGTACGACGCCGTCTTCATCATCGGCTGCGAGGAGGGCGTCTTCCCGCACTCGCGCTCGCTCGAGGAGGGGAACGAGGAGGAGGAGCGCCGACTCGCCTACGTCGGCATCACTCGCGCCCGCAAGCGGCTCTGGATGACGCACGCGCGCAGCCGCCGCCTGTTCGCCGGACGGGAGACCGGCTTCCCTTCGCGCTTCCTCGCAGAGCTGCCCGAGGAGCTGGTCGAGCGGGAGGGCACGGAGGAGCAGGCGATCACCGGATGGGCGCTCGGCGGCTCCACGAGCAACGCTCCGGCGCCGGGACCGTCGCTCTCGTTCGCCACGGGCGACGACATCGTGCACGCGAGCTTCGGCGACGGCGTCGTCACCGCGGTCGAGCCGGGTGGGGTGATAGTCGTGCGGTTCGCGAGTGACGGAGCCGAGCGCAAGCTGATGGCGGACTACGCGCCGCTACGGAAGGCGAGCTGATGGCCGCGACCGTGATCGACGGCAAGGCCGTGGCGGCCGGCGTACGCGAGCGCGTGCGAGGTGAGGTCGAGGAGCTCTCCGCGCAGCTCGGGCGCCCGCCCGGGCTCGCCACCGTGCTGGTCGGCGACGACCCGGCCTCCGCGATCTACGTGCGACGCAAGCGTGAGGCCTGCGAGGAGGTCGGGATCCGCTCCCTCCACCACGAGCCCGACGGCTCCGTCTCCCAGGAGGAGCTGCTCGAGCTGGTCGGCGAGCTCAACGACTCGGATGAGGTCGACGGGATCCTGGTCCAGCTGCCGCTGCCCGGCCAGATCGACTCCGATGCGGTCGTCAACGCCCTCGATCCCGACAAGGACGTCGACGGGCTCACCCCGATCAGCGCGGGGAGGCTGGCCCGCGGCGAGCCCGGCCTGGTGTCGTGCACCCCGCGGGGCATCATGGAACTGCTCTCCTCGGCAGGTGTGGACCCGGCCGGGAAGGAGGCGGTGGTGGTCGGGCGTTCGAACCTGGTGGGCAAGCCGATCTTCTCCCTGCTGCTTGCCGCCAACGCGACGGTGACGATCTGCCACAGCCGGACGCGCGACCTGGGCGAGGTCTGCCGGCGCGCGGAGATCCTGATCGCGGCCGCCGGGCAACCGCGGCTGATCGGCGCCGAGATGATCAGGCCGGGCGCCACGGTGATCGACGTCGGCACCAACCGCACAGACGACGAGCTGGTCGGAGACGTCGACTTCGAGGCCGCCCTCGAGGTCGCGGGCGCGATCACCCCCGTGCCGGGCGGGGTCGGCCCGATGACGATCGCGATGCTGCTCGCCAATACGGTTCAGGCGGCCCGATTTCGCCATCAAGTCGTGCTTGAATCCCGGCCGCTGCACTAATCCCATCGACGGAGGCTGACTTGGACTCATCACGGCTTCGCACGGGGGAGCTCGTCGCTGGAATCGGCGGCGTCGCCCTGTTCGTGTTCCTGTTTTTCGACTGGTTCGGCGGAGGTGCGGAGGTGAGCGGCAGCCTGGTGAATGGCACCGCGACGCTGTCGCACCCCGGCATCAGCGGCTGGGACGCCCTGACCGACCTGCCGGGCTTCTTGATCATCCTCTCCGGGGTCTCCGGGATCGCTTTGGCATATCTGGCGGCCGCCGGGCAGAGGGTGAACATCCCGGTTCGCCGCGGGGCGATCACCGCCCTGCTCGGCGCACTGGCCGTCCTGCTGATCCTGTGGCGGATGTTCGCCGGGTCGCCGACGCTGAAGATCGGCGTCTTCCTCGGCCTCGCCGCCGCCATTGCGATCACCGCCGGCGCGCTGATGGCGCTCGGTGAGGACGGCTTCGAGCCGCTCGTCGCCGTGGCCGGCGGTCGCACTCGCGCAGCATCGGCCAGCGCGCCGCCGGCCAAGCCGACCCCGCCGCCCGCGGCGGCTCCCGCGAAGAGCCGCTCGAGCTCGGGTGGCTCGACCACGACGAAGAAGCGCACGACAAAGAAGGCGGCGACCAAGAAGCCGGCGAAGAAGAAGTCGGCGGCCAAGAAGTCGTCATCGACCCGCTCCAAGAGCGGCGCGCGCTCTTCAAGCGGTGGCAAGCGGTCGTCAGGCGGACGCAGGTAGGAAACACCGGCCGCTTGCGGCATCTATAGGGTGCCGCGGGCGGCCGGTGCTCGCCCGCCGCTAAGCCGAGAACTTGACGGAGGACGGACATGTTTGGTGGAAGGTTGTCTCAGGGGCAGATGATCGCGGCGGTCGGAGCCATCGCCCTGCTGGTCGCGATGTTCCTGCCCTGGATAGGGGTGAGCGGCCCGTCACTGCCATCCGGGGTCAACTTGCCGCCCGGCGTTGCCAATGCCGTAGGCGGCGCCGGCAGTACGTCGGACAACGTCTGGAAGGGCTCGACGCTCGACATCTATCTGCTGATCACCGGGGTGGTTGCGCTGCTGCCTGCGCTGCTGGCGCTCATGGACGCCGCCGAGGAGTTCTCATTCGTCTCGGCCGCGACGTTCCTGCTCGGCGTCGTCGGGACGATCCTGGTCATCGCCTTCCTGACGGTCGACTTCCCCGACGGGGCGGACCGGAAGTACGGTGCCTTCATCGGCCTGGCTGCCGCCATCGTGATCGCGGTCGGTGGCTTCAGGGCGATGCAGGAAGAGGTCGCCGGGGAGATATAGGCTCGGGTGCGAGTGCGCGCGTCAGCGCGACCGTTTGAAAAGGAAAGAGGAGGCCAATTGGACGCGAACAGGTTGTCTCAGGGTCAGCTCGTTGCAGCGATCGGAGCGATCGCCCTGTTCATCATCAGCTTCCTGCCGTGGTTCGGCGTGTCAGGCGCCGTGACCGTCGGGGGGACCACGATCGGGGGATCCACGAACTTCAGCCTCTGGGAGGCTGAGAACCCGCTCGACATCTACCTGCTGATCGTGATTCTCGTGGCGCTGGTGCCGGCGGCGATGGCCCTGCTGGGCGACGGCGCAGACGCACCCCTGGCGCCGATCGCGACGGCGCTCCTCGCGGGCGTTGGAACCCTGCTCATCCTGTACCAGGTGTTCGACACGCCGGGGGACGCCGACCGAAAGATCGGGCTGTTCCTCGGCCTGATCGCGTGCGGCGCGATCGCTGTCGGCGGCTACCTGACCATGCAGGAGGACGCCGGGGGCGAGCGCTACTGAAGCGTGGCTTGAGGCCTGGCGAGCTGGTCGGGGCCATCGGCGGCCTCGGCCTGCTCGTCGCCGGCTTCCTACCGTGGTACTCGGCGAGCGGGGAGGACGCGACCGCCTGGCAGGCGTTCAGCGTTACCGACATCGTCCTTGCGGCCACCGCCGTTACCGGGATGTCGGTGGCCATCTGTGTGCTGTTCAGGATCTCGGTCAGCTATCCGGTCGCGGGCAGCTCGGTCGCCGCGGGCTTTGGTGCCGTGGCGGCCATCCTGATCGTCGTCCGCTTAATCAACCCCCCCGGCGGCGGCGGGGTCGATATCGAGGTTGGCGCATGGCTGGGTCTCGCCTGCGCGGCCGCCGTCACGTTCGGCGGCTATCTGGGAATGCAGCCGCTGAAGGCTCCACGCGCGGCCTCAGCCCGCTAGCGCCGCGCCGACGTCCCCCGCCACGTGCGTGGCGCAGGCGATGACGGTCATCATCGGGTTGACGCCCACCGAGGTCGGCAGCAGGCTGGCGTCGGCCACGTAGAGGTTCTCCACACCGCGGACAGCGCCGCGCGGGTCGCAGACGCTGGTGTCCGCGTCGGTGCCCATCCGCGCGCTGCTCATCGGGTGGAAGGCCTCCAGGCGCAGATCCGAGGGCCGCAGTGACAGGGACTCGAACTCGGCGAGTTCCCCACGCGAGATCACCGAGACGGGGCCAACGTTCGGATAGACCTCCGTCGCGCCGGCGGCGAAGTGGATCTCCGCGGCGCGCGCGATCCCGAATTGAATCCGGCGCGCCTCCTCCTCGAGCAGCCGGTAGGAGAGGCGCAGCGACCCGTTGGACGCGAGGCCGACGCGCCCCTCCGAGCGGTCGTGCAGATGGACGCCGATCGAGGCGATGTGGGCGTAGTTGGCGACGCGGTCCGAGAAGGCGGCGCCGACGCCCGGCAGCCACTGGGCGCCGAAGGAGAGCGGCGTGAAGGTCGCCTCGAGCAGGATTCCCTCGGGCTGCCACTGGTCGACGTAATAGCTCTGCATCACCCCGTCCCAGCCGCGGACCTCCTCCTCGTAGCGGGCCCCGATCCAGGCGGCGGGGTGGATATGAAGGTGCCGGCCGAGGGCCGGATGGGTGATCCCTGAGCGGAGCAGCAGCTCCGGGGTACCGAAGGCGCCACCGGCGCTGATCACGGTCTTCGCACGGACCACCCAGTCGCGGCCGGGCGGTGGTCCACCGTTTCGCGAAAGCTCCTGGGCAGCCGTGGTCGGCATCCCCGCCCGGCAGGCGAGCCCCGTGGCCCGCCCGTCCTCGGTGATGATCCGCTGCACCTTGACGCCGGCGCGGACCCGCGCGCCCGCGGCGACGGCACGCGGGAGGTAGGACACGTGGGTGGCCCGTTTGGCGTCGATCTCGCAGCCGAGCGGGCACGAGCTGCACTGCACGCATCTGCCGGCGTTGCGGCTGATCGGACCTCCGCTGGCACCGATCGCGCTCGCGCCCTCCGCGCAGAGCTGGCCGTTGCGGCCCAGCGTCTCGAGGTCGAGCGGTGTCACCGCGAGCATCTCCTCGGCGGACGCGTAGAGCGGGTCGAGGTCGCCGGCCCACGGAATCCCCTCGCGCTCGCTCCATTCCTCGATCACCTCGGCCGGCGCGCGGAAGCAGGTGCCTGAGTTGATCACCGTCGTGCCACCAACCGTGCGGCCGACCGGAATCGGGATGGCGGGCTTTCCCGAGGCGATCGTCATGCCGCCGTCGCGGTAGAGCAGCGGCAGCCCGTCGAGGGGGTCGGTCGGGTAGCTCGTGTGGTCGACGTAGGGCCCCGACTCGAGCACCATCACGTCGAGCCCGGCCTCGGCGAGGACGGCTGCAGCTGCAGCTCCGCCGGCGCCGGAGCCGACGATCGCGACGTCGCATTCCTCGCCGGTCCCGCGGGGCTCGATGTCACCGATGCCGGTCGACGAAGGCTGGGGGGCGCCCTCGGCAACCGCGCAGCGGGACTCGAACCCGACGGCGCGGCGCACGCGATCGTCCCGGGCCCAACCGACCATCGCGAGCAGCTTGGCCAGCAGCAGCAGGTCCCGGTAAAGCGAGAAGCGCGAGCCCTCCATCTTCGCCATGTACTGCGAGCGGGCCTCGACGCTCATGCGGCTGAAGCGCCAGGGGAAGGGGAGGAATTCGAAGGCGCTCAGAGCGAGGCGAACGACCTGCACGGTGCGCGCCGGGAGCTTGGAGAGGAAGCGAGCGAGTGGCTCGGCGACCGGGACCTCGGTCTCGGCCGCGGGCAGCCCGTCCTCACCAGGGGCAACTGCCTCCGCGATCGCACGCAGGGTCCGGAGCTCGGCGGCCCGGAGCCCCGGCGGGCGCCTTCAGGGAGGGGCGGCGGTCGAGCCGACCCGTCCGGCCAGCGACCAGAGCAGCAGGGACGCGAAGACCAGCGAGCCGTCGACGATCCCGTTGAGCAGGTAGGCGAAGACGTCGTCCTCGGCGAAGAAGATCAGCGAGGTGACCGAGGAGGCCGCCTTGCCGGCCGCCAGGGCCAGGATCATCGGCCGGTAACGGACGACGTCGGTCGAGGCGATCCAGGCGAGGAACGTGATCACCACCATGTAGGCGAAGCCGAGCGAGAGCCAGAGCCGCTCCTCGGTCTTCGGCGCGGGCGTGTGGAAGCCGAAGTGGTGGCCGAGCTCGGTGATGCGGTCCAGCGTGCCGTCGGGCCAGGCGATGAAGAAGAAGCCGGTGATGGCGAACCCGATCGCCATCAGGCGCAGATTGAGAACGACGAAGCGCTCGGCTTTCTCCCCCGTCATCGCCGCGGGATCCTATGTGACCGCCTGGCGCGCGGGTCCTGTCGCCGAATCCCACCCCGGATCGAGGCATCTCACCGGGGATGGGATTCGGCGCCACCCGCGCGAGAGGCGGTACCTATGATCAATCCATGATCGAGCGAGAGCAGGTCGAGCACGTGGCCAAGCTTGCGCGGCTTCGGCTCACGGATGAGGAGGTCGAGCGGATGGCCAGTGAGCTTTCCGGCATCCTCGAGCACGTTGAGCGGATCTCCGAGCTCGATCTCGACGCGGTCGAGCCGACCTCTCATGTGATCGCTCTCGAGAACGTGTTCAGGCCCGACGAGCCCCGGCCGAGCTGGGACCGCGACGAGGTTCTCGAGAGCGCGCCCGATCCCGCCGCCGGGGCATTTCGCGTCCCCTCGCCTCAGGCGTAAATGGCGAGCGAGCTGATCGACCTCACGGTCGCCGAGGCGGCCGATCGGATCCGCTCCGGCGAGCTCTCCGCAGACGAGTACTTCGACGCCTATCGGGAGGCGGCGGCCGGCGACTCGCTGAACGCCTTCCTTTGGACCGCCGAGGAGGTGGAGGAGGCGGGCGAGGGCCTTCTGGGAGGTATCCCGGTTGCGGTCAAGGACATCTTCTGCACCGAGGGGATTCCGACCACTGCCGGCTCTCGGATCCTCGAGGGCTACCGCCCGCCCTACACGGCGACGGCCGTCAGGAAGCTGCGCGAGGCCGGTGCCCGCGTGCTCGGCAAGGCGAACATGGACGAGTTCGCCATGGGGTCTTCGAACGAGAACTCCGGATACGGCCCGGTGCTCAACCCGTGGGACTCGGGCCGCGTCCCCGGAGGGTCCTCGGGGGGCAGCGCGGCGGCGGTCGCCGGGCGCCTCGCGCCCTGCGCGATCGGCACCGATACCGGCGGCTCCATCCGCCAGCCCGCGGCACTCTGCGGGATCGTCGGCATGAAGCCCACCTACGGGGCCGTCTCGCGCTACGGGATGATCGCGTTCGCTTCGTCGCTCGATCAGTGCGGGCCGCTGACCAGGGACGTCACCGACGCCGCCCTGATGCTGCAGGCGGTCGAGGGGCGCGATCCGTGCGATTCGACCTCGACCGGCATCGGCGGCGGTGTCCAGCTGCCGAGCCGGGAGGACCTGAAGGGACTCAGCTTCGGCATCCCCAAGGAGCTCGCCTCAGAGGCCGAGGGGATCGAGGCGGGCGTCAAGGAGGTCTTCGAGCGCACGGTCGGGCTGATCGAGGAGCTCGGCGGCGAGGTCTCCGAGACCGAGCTGCCTCACGCGCCACACGGCATCTCGGCCTACTACGTCCTGGCCCCCGCGGAGGCCTCGGCGAACCTGGCGCGCTTCGACGGCGTCCGCTACGGGATGCGCGTCGACGCGGACGACCTGACGGAGATGTACGAGGAGACCCGGGCGGCGGGCTTCGGCGCCGAGGTGAAGCGCCGGATCATGCTCGGCACCTACGCGCTCTCCTCGGGCTACTACGACGCCTACTACGGCCGCGCCCAGCGGGTCCGCACAAAGATCGCCGAGGACTTCTCGAAGGCCTTCGAGCGCTTCGACTTCGTCGTGACGCCGACCTCGCCGACCGTCGCCTTCAAGCTCGGCGCAAAGACCGGCGACCCGCTGGCGATGTACATGAACGACTACTGCACGGTGCCGATGCCGCTGGCGGGCATCCCGGCGATCTCAATTCCGGCGGGCGTGGCGCCTCCCGACGACGGCGGACCGGATCTGCCGGTCGGCTTCCAGATCGCGGGCCCGGCCTTCAGCGACTCGGCGATGCTCGACGCTGCCCATGCGCTCGAGGGAGCGATCGGCTTCCGGCGCAATGGGGGGGCCGGGGGATGAGGGGCTCGATGGAGATGACCGACGAGGAATTCCGCCAGGCGGTGCAGGAGGCGCTCGACTCCCTGCCTCCGGAGATCTCCTCGAAGCTCACGAACGTCGCGGTGATCGTCGAGGACCGCCACCCGAGCGGCCGCCTGCTCGGCCTGTTCGATCCGCGGGGCGGCCTCCAGCGGATCATCATCTACCGCGAGCACCACACCGACGCGGAGAGCGTCAAGCAGACGGTGCTCCACGAGATCGGGCACTACTTCGGCGCCGACGAGGCGACGGTCAGGCGGTGGGGTCTTTGACGGCTGAATACGAGGCGGTCATCGGGCTGGAGATCCACGTCCAGCTCTCCACCAAGACCAAGATGTTCTGTGGCTGCGCCCTCTCCTTCGGCGACGAGCCGAACGTGCACACCTGCCCGGTCTGCCTCGGGCATCCCGGGACGCTGCCCACGATCAACGAGGAGGCTGTCCGCTACGCGCTGATGATCGCCGCCGCGCTCGAGTGCGACGTCGCCCCCCGCTCCGAGTTCGCCCGCAAGAACTACTTCTACCCCGACCTGCCGAAGGGCTACCAGATCAGCCAGTACGACCTCCCGATTGCAGTTGATGGGCGGCTGGGCGATGTGCGAATCCATCGCGCCCACCTCGAGGAGGATGCCGCCAAGCTCAACCACGTCGGCGAGTCCGGCCGCATCCACGGCTCGGGGGCGTCGCTGGTCGACTTCAATCGCGGCGGTACGCCGCTGGTCGAGATCGTCACCGAGCCGGACATCCGCTCCGCGGCCCAGGCACGGGAGTGGGCACAGCTCCTTCGCAGCACCATCCGCCAGCTGGGGGTCTCCGATGTGAACATGGAGGAGGGGAGCCTGCGCGTGGACGGCAACATCTCCATCCGGCCGGCGGGCTCCGACGAGCTCGGCACCAAGACCGAGCTCAAGAACATGAACAGCTTCCGCTTCCTCGAGCGGGGCATCGAGGCAGAGCTGGCCCGCCAGCGCCAGATGGTCGAGGACGGGGAGGAGGTCGCGCAGGAGACGCTCCACTTCCACCCCGAGGACGGCTCGCTCACGCCGCTGCGCTCCAAGGAGTACGCGCACGACTACCGCTACTTCCCGGAGCCCGACCTCGTCCCGGTGGTGCCGACCGAGCGGATGCTGAAGGAGGCGCGCGAGTCTCTGCCCGAGCTGCCCGCCGCGCGACGCGAGCGCTACCTGACCGAGGTCGGCCTCTCCGAGGAGGCCGCGAACACGCTCGCCTTTCACGCGGAGATGGGCGAGTACTTCGAGCGTGCAGTCGCGGCGGGCGACGGCGTTCCGGCGACGGCCATCGCCAACTGGGTCACGGGGGATCTCGTGGCGGCGCTGCGCCAGGCCGGCACCGAGGAGGACCCGCTCGCCTCCAAGGCGACGCCCGAGGCGGTTGCCGCCCTCGCCGGGCTGGTGGAGGAGAAGACCATCTCGCACGGCGCCGGCAAGCAGGTGCTGACCAAGCTGGTCGAGGACGGGGGGGACCCGGCGCAGATCGTCGAGCGGGAGGGCCTCGCCCAGATCTCCGACTCCTCGGAGCTCGAGGGAATCGTGGACCGGGCGATCGAGGCCGAGGCTGAGGCGGCCGAGCAGATGCGCCAGGGCAACGACAAGGCGATCGGCCGGATCGTCGGCGCGGTGATGAAGGAGAGCAAGGGCCGGGCCGACGGCGGCGCCGTCACCAAGCTGATCCGCGAGCGCCTCTCCTCTTAGGGCGCTTACCCTGAGGCCGATGGCCGGCGCTCCCTATGTGCTCATCGCGCTGCTCTTCGGCCTCGCCACAGGGTTCGTGGGCCGCGGCAAGGGCAGCTCGTTCTTCATCTGGTTCCTGGTCGGGACCGTGTTGCCGCTCCTCGGCCTGATCGCGGTGATCCTCTACCGCTCCGAGCACGAGGAACCCGAGCGCCGCTGCCCCACCTGCAACAAGATCCTGAAGCTCCACGTCCAGGTCTGCCCGCGCTGCGGGACGGACCTGTACCTGCCGGATCCGGCCGAGGTGCGACCGGGCCCGACCTACAGATAACGGGTCGCGCTTACGCGCGCCCTCGCATCGACTACCTAAGCCAGGTTCGGACGATCGCGTTCGCGAAGCCGAGGCCGTAGCGGACCACCGCCGGCTTCTTCGAGTGCCCGTGCGTTCGCTTGGCCACGGTCACCGGAACCTCCATCGCGGGGATCCCGCGCTTGATCGCCTCGATCAGAAACTCCGAGGTGTGGAACTGCTCTTGGCGCAGGACAAGCTGGGGGAGCACGGAGGTTCGGACCGCCCGGTACCCGTTCGAGCAGTCCGAGACCTTGGTCCTGGTTATGAACGAGACGACCTTGTTGAAGAAGACAATGCCGAATTCGCGCGAGCGCGAATTTGGGTCTGCGGCGCCCAGTACCCGCGAGCCGTGGGCGACGTCGACCTGGTCGTCCAGCACCGGCTTCACCAGGCGCTCCATCTCGCTGGGCAGGTGCTGGCCGTCGGCGTCCAGCGTGACGACCACCAGGGCGCCTGACTCGGCCATCAGCCTGTAGCCCGTCCGCAGCGCAGCGCCGCCCCCGCGGTTGATCACGTGCCGGGCGACCACCGCGCCCGCCTTCGCCGCCGCTTCGCTGGTGTCGTCACTCGAGCCGTCGTCGACCACGAGCACCCTCGTCTCCTCACCGCAGACCTCCGGCGGAATCTGGCGGATCACGTCCCCGACGCTGTCCGCCTCGTTGTACGCGGGTATGACGACCGCGATCTTGTCGCGGAAGCGCTCGGGCAGCTTGGCCTGCCGGAACTCCTCCCAGGCCAGTCCCTCGAGCAGGGCCGAGAGCTGTTGGTTCATGCGCGAGCTCTCGGTCAGCGCCCGCAGCACGAGCAGGAACAGGATCACGATCGAGAAGACCGCGAGGCCCAGGATCCGCCCGCCGTTGCCCTTCTCGAAGGCAAAGGCGGAGAGCAGATTGTTGAGCACCTCGGTGCCCGAGACGATCGCCAGAGCGATGCCGCCGAGGAGGGCCAGCAGCACCGCGCCATTGGAGAGCGAGCGCCGCCGCCAGATCCCGAATCCGATCAGCAGGACCGCGAGGACGAGGCCGAACGCGCGGAGCGCGGTCAGCTCTTCCGGGAACACGGAGGCGAGCACGGGGACGGTCAAGGCGGCGCCAGAATAGGCCTAGCCAGCCTCAAACGCGGGCACGACGATGCGCCGCCGGGGGCGCTACTCTGCCGCCTCTCATGCGCGTCCTCATCCTCGGGGGCGACGGGTATCTCGGCTGGCCGACGGCGATGCGATTCTCGGCCCGTGGGCACGAGGTCTCGGTCGTCGACAACTTCTCCCGCCGTCACTGGCACGAGCGGCACGGCACCGATTCGCTGACGCCGATCAGGCCGCTGGACGAGCGGATCGCCGCCTGGCACGAGGTCTCCGGAAATCAGGTCCGGTCCTACGTGGGTGCGATTGAGGACGCCGCCTTCCTGGAGGAGGTCATCGTCGAGACCAAGCCCGAGGCCGTCATCCACTACGGGGAGCAGCCCTCTGCGCCCTTCTCGATGGCCAACCGGGAGCAGGCGGTCGAGACCCAGTACACGAACGTGATCGGCACGCTCAACCTCCTCTTCTTCCTCCGCGATCACGCCCCCGATTGCCACCTGGTGAAGCTCGGGACGATGGGCGAGTACGGGACGCCCAACATCGACATCGAGGAGGGGTTCATCGAGATCGAGCACAAGGGCCGCAAGGACACGCTGCCCTTCCCGAAGATGCCCGGCTCGCTCTACCACCTCTCCAAGGTCCACGATTCGCACAACATCCACTTCGGCTGCCGGGTCTGGGGGCTGCGCGCGACCGATCTCAACCAGGGCGTCGTCTACGGCATCGAGACCGATGAGACCGCCCAGGACGAGCGCCTCTGCACCCGTTTTGACTACGACGAGTGGTTCGGCACCGTGCTCAACCGATTCTGCGTTCAGTCCGTCGTCGGCCATCCGCTCACCGTCTACGGCAAGGGCGGCCAGACCCGCGGCTTCCTCAACATCCGAGACACGCTCCAGTGCGTCGAGCTGGCGGTCGAGAACCCGGCGGACGCGGGCGAGTACCGCGTCTTCAACCAGTTCACGGAGCAGTTCTCGGTCAGCGAGCTCGCTGAGCTGGTGCAGCACTCGGCGGCCGAGGTCGGCTTCGAGATCGACATCGACCATGTCGAGAACCCTCGCGTCGAGGCCGAGGACCACTACTACAACCCGGTCCACACCAAGCTGCTGGACCTGGGGCTGAAGCCCAGCTATCTCGGCGACGAGCTGGTCCGCTCGATGCTGAAGACGATCGAGCGCCATCGCGAGCGCGTGATCGACTCCGCGATCGATCCGCGGACGCGGTGGAAGCCCTCGCAGGCTCCCGCCGCGGCCAGTTAGCGGAGCACGGCTTCGCCATCAAACGCGGCTGACAGCGGCCGCCCCGCACAAGTCGCTCCGGGCTTCGCCCTGCGCTCCTAAGTGCAGCGGCCTTGCAGCCGTTGGCTACCATCGGCCCATGCGCGCAGCGGACGCACTGATGGAGGCCCTCAAGGCCGAGGGCGTGCAGCACATCTTCGGGATCCCCGGCGGGGCCAACCTGCCGATCTATGACGCCGTCCACGGCGCCGACCTCGACCACATCCAGGCGCGTCACGAGCAGGGCGCGGGGCACATGGCCGAGGGCTATGCCAAGGCCACCGGGCGAGTCGGCGTCGCCTTCGCCACTTCCGGGCCCGGCGCCACCAACCTGATCACCCCGATCGCCGACGCGATCATGGACTCGGTTCCCACCGTGTTCATCACGGGCCAGGTGCGAACCGACCTGATCGGCACCGACGGCTTCCAGGAAGCCGACGTGAACGGGATCACGATGCCGATCGTCAAGCACTCCTTCATGGTCCAGGACCCTCGCTTCATCCCGGACTACGTCCACGCGGCCTTCCACATCGCGTCGACCGGGCGTCCGGGTCCCGTCCTGATCGACATCCCGCAGGACCTCTCGCGGGCCGACATCGACTACGAGCCGATCACCGAGACCCCGAACCTGCCGGGCTACAAGCCGTCCACCGAGGGCAACATCAAGCAGATCCGGATCGCCGCCAAGGCGCTGGCCAACGCGAAGCGGCCCGTGATCTACGCGGGCGGCGGCGTGATCAACGCCAACGCCTCGGACGAGCTGCGCGACCTCTGCCTTGCGGACAACTTCCCGGTCACCTGCACCGTGATGGGGCTCGGTGGCTTCCCGGCCGACCACGAGCAGTGGCTCGGAATGCTTGGCATGCACGGCACCCGGACCGCCAACTACGCGATGGACAACGCCGACCTGATCGTCGGGATCGGCGCTCGCTTCGACGACAGGATCACCGGCAAGCTCTCCGAGTTCGCGCCGCGGGCGAAGTTCGTTCATATCGACATCGATCCGGCCGAGATCTCCAAGAACGTCCCGGCCCACATCCCGATCGTCGGGGACGCCAAGGAGGTGCTGCCGAAGCTGACCAAGGAGTACCGGGCGATCCAGGCCGAGCGCGAGCGCCTCGATCCTTGGTGGGACCAGATCCACGGCTGGCAGAAGGATTACCCGCTGGGCTATGAGGACTCGAGCGACTCCGAGATCAAGCCCCAGGCGATGATCGAGGCGATGTACCGGGCCACGGACGGCGACGCGATCATCACGTCGGATGTCGGCCAGCACCAGATGTGGGCGGCTCAGTACTACGGCTTCACCAAGCCCCGCCGCTGGATCAACTCCGGTGGGCTGGGGACGATGGGCTTCGGCCTGCCCTCGGCCATCGGTGCCAAGGTCGGAGAGCCCGACGAGACGGTCGTGTGCCTCGCCGGTGACGGCAGCCTGATCATGACCTGCCAGGAGCTCGCCACCGCGGTCCGCCACGAGATCCCGGTGAAGGTCTTCCTGATGAACAACGGCTACTTCGGCATGGTCCGCCAGTGGCAGGAGCTTTTCTGGGATGGCCGCTACTCCTCCGTCGAGATGGGCCCGAGCCCCGACTGGCCGAAGCTCGCCGAAGCCTTCGGCGCCACCGGGGTGATGGTCGACGACAAGAACGAGGTCGAGGGCGCGATGCGCGATGCCATCAATACCGAGGGGCCGGTCCTGGTCGACGTGCGGGTGTCCCAGGAGGAGAACTGCTACCCGATGATCCCGGCCGGCGCGGCCGCGCGGGACATGGTGGGCGGCCCGGAGCCCGCCCACAAGGGATAGGGCGATGGAAGCCGGCACACCCGATCTGATCAAGCTGGAGGATCTTCAGGCAGCCTCGGGTGCGCTCACCGGGCGCAAGCACGTGCTCTCGATCATGGTCGAGAACCGGCCGGGCGTCCTGGCGCGAATCGCGGGGCTCTTCAGCCGCCGCGGCTTCAACATCGACACGCTCGCGGTCGGACCCACCGAGGACCCCGACATCTCCCGGATCACGCTGACCCTCGACGGGGCCGTTCACCCGATCGACCAGGTCACCAAGCAGCTCCACAAGCTGGTCAACGTGATCAAGATCAGGGATATGGAGCCGGGCGAGACGATCGCCCGCGAGATGGCCCTGTTCAAGGTCTCCGCCCCGATCGAGAGCCGCGCCGAGATCATGCAGTTCGCGGAGATCTTTCGCGCAAAGATCGTCGACGTCTCTCGCCGCTCGCTGACCATCGAGGTCACCGGCAGCGCCGACAAGATCGAGGCATTCGAGCGGATGATCCGGCCGCACGGCCTGATCGAGATGGTCCGCACGGGCGAGGTCGCGATCGCCCGTTCCAAGCCCGACAACTAGGGCCGCGGTGAGCGTCGCTCTCGACGCGGACCGCTCCTCGACCAATTCGAGGCCGCTTTGGCCCGCGCCGCTGAAGGGCGTCTGGTTGCCGCCACGGTCGAGATCGAGGAGGACGTGGACCCGGCCGCGCTCGCCGCAGGCTCGAGGCTCGCCGCCGACCGCTGGTTCAGCTGGGAGCAGCCCGACCGCGGCTTTGCGGTTGCCGGAATCGGTGCCGCCGCCGAGGTGACGAGCAGGGGGGAGAATCGGTTCCGCGACCTGGCGGAGGGGTGCTCGCGCGTCACCCAGGATCGGGTTGCCGACGAACCGAGCGGGCTGCCCGCCGGGGCAGGCCCGGTGTGGGCCACGGGCCTCGCGTTCGCGCCGCAGGGCGGGACGGAGCCGATCTGGTCCTCCCTGCCGCCCGCGCTCGCCGTCCTGCCCGAGATCGCGATCGCGCGCAATGACGGACGGGGGTTCCTCACCGCCTCCGCGCTGCTCGAGCCCGGAACCGATCCCGATGCGCTCCTGGCGAGGATCGGCGGCAGGATCGCATCCCTTCGGCAGGCGCCGCTGACCCCGGCCGATCCGCACCCGAGCACGGCGACGCGGATCTCCGGTCGCTACCCGCCAGAGCGCTACGAGCGAATCGTCGCCGACGCCGTCGAGCGGATTCGCTCCAGCGGGATCGACAAGGTTGTCCTGGCACGAGAGCTGACGGTCGAGGCACCGGCCGCCCATGACCCCGCCGCGCTGCTGGGCGCTCTGCGCGACCTCTTTCCGTCGTGCTTCTGCTTCTGCTTCGGCACGCCGGAGGCGGCGTTCATCGGAGCCAGCCCGGAGCTGCTGGTGCGCCGGTCCGGCGCCGTGGCCGCCACAGTCGCGCTGGCCGGGACGACCTCCCGCAGCGCCGACCCGGCCGTCGATGACCACTTGGGCGAGGCGATGTTGCGCAGCCCCAAGGTCCGCGACGAGCACGGCATCGTCGTGCGACGAATCGAGCGCACCCTGCGTCCCCACTCGGTCTGGGTGCACGCCGAGGGTGAGCCGTTCGTGGTCAAGGTGGGGAACCTCCAGCACCTCGCGACGCCGATCCGGGCCCAGCTCGCGGAGTCCCACAGCGCGATCGAGCTCGCCGCGTACCTGCACCCGACCCCAGCGATCGGCGGCGAGCCTCGCGAGCCCGCCCTGGAGCTGATCCACGAGCTCGAAGGCATCGATCGCGGCTGGTACACGGGCCCGGTCGGCTGGATGGACGCAGCCGAGGACGGGGAGTTCTGCGTCGGCCTGCGCTCGGCGCTGCTGCGCGACCGCGAGGCGCACCTGTTCGCGGGATGCGGGATCGTCGCCGATTCCGATCCGGCCGCCGAACTTCAGGAATCCGAGCTCAAGTTCGAGGCGCTGCTGCCGCTGCTAGCCGGCTGAGCTCACGATGCAGCTCGAGGTTGCGGCTGCGGTCCGTGCGCACCACGATCATCCGCGCCTCGCCGGCGAGCGCCGCGTCGAGCTCGTCCGGGGTGGCTGGCGCCTCCACGCCGATACCGAAGAGGTCCGCCGCTGAAGCGGGGTCCAGGCCGGACGGCGTGCCGAGCAGAGCCTCGAACTCGCCCTCCGGCATCGCGTCCTCCTGCGGCAGGAAGTGGAAGATGCCGCCGCCCGAGTTGTCGATCACGATCAGGCGCAGGTCCTGCGTGGCTCGCGCCGCCGCCAGGCCGCCGAGGTCATGGAAGAGCGCGAGGTCGCCTACAACCGCCCAGGTCCTGCTTCCGCTGCCGGCCGACAATCCCGCCGCGGTCGACACCAGCCCGTCGATGCCGTTGGCGCCCCTGTTGGACGCGAAGCGCACGCCCTCCGGTCCTGGCCGTAGGAATGCCTCGAGGTCTCGGACGGGCATGCTCGAGGCCGCCAGCACCGAGTCGCCGTCGCGGAGGACACGGGCGAGGGCTCTCCAGACGCCCGGCTCGCTGAGCTCGTCGAGCGCGGCGAGCCGTCCGTCCACGGCCTCCCGCACCGCGCGCTCCGCCTCCAGCCACCCGGCAGCGAACGGCGCCCCCGCCACGGCGCTCGCTCCGGGACGCAGGCGAGACAGGCGCTCCGTCAGGGATCGAGCGGTCGCGCCCGGATCGGCGCGGACGATCGTGCCCGCCCGCCGGGTCGGCTCGCGCCACTCACCGGTGGGGTCGACCACGATCTGGTCGAGCCCCTCGATCGCGGTTAGCCATTGGCGCAGCGGCTTGCTCGTCGGCATGTCGCCGACGCGCAGAATCAGCTCGGGCTCGAGCTCGGCGGGCCGGTCGCGAGCGATGTGGTCGTAGGCCGACACCACCAGGGACCTGTCATGCGGCCCGCGCCGCAGCTGGGATGTCGGCTCGGCGAGGATCGGATATCCCGCGGCGGCCGCCAGGGCCGCGACGGGCTCCGCCAGCATCGGATCCGCCTGGCGCCCGGCGACGATCAGCCCCCGAGGGGCTCCCTCGATCCGCTCGGCGAGGCGGTCCAGGAGGCCTTCATCGGCCCGGGAGGTGCTCGGGGTCACGGCGTTGAGCGGGGTGTCCCCGCGGCCCTCGAGCGCGAGCGGGTCGGTTGCGGTCACCTGGCCGTCGACCGGAATCGGAGCAAGCGGCTCACGCCAGGGGATGTTGAGATGCACGGGGCCGGGTCGCGGATCCCCGGACGCGGTCGCGTAGCTGCGGCAGGCGACCGCGCGAAAGTGCAGGAGACCGTTGTCGTCGGCCACGTGGGTCCCCACGTCGCAGAACCAGCGGACCGCGTCGCCGTAGAGCTTGAGCTGGTCGATCGTCTGCCCGGCCCCGATGTCCCGCAGCTCCGGAGGGCGGTCGGCGGTGAGCACGATCATCGGCACGGCGGCCTCGTCGGCCTCGACCACGGAGGGGTGGAGGTTGGCGGCCGCCGACCCGGAGGTGCAGAGGACCGCCGCGGGCTCGCCCGTGGCGAGCGCGGTGCCGAGTGCGAAGAAGCCGGCGCTGCGCTCGTCCAGGATCACCGTCACCTCGATGCCGGGCTGTCGCCAGAGCGCCACCGCCAGTGGCGTGGAACGGGAGCCGGGGGAGACCACCGCCCGGTTGACTCCGCAGCGAGCGAGCTCCTCGGCCATCGCCGAGGCGAGCGCGGTGTTGCAGTTAGTTGGATCCACCGGGACGAACGGTAGATCAGGCGAGCCGCCGCGCCGCAAGCGCCTCTTCGTCGATCTCGACGCCAAGGCCGGGCCTCTCGTCGACGATCAGCTCGTCCCGTTCCGCCAGGACCCCGTGGCCGACGGTTCGCGAGAAGAGCCGTTCGGTCGCAAGCCCATGGGCGACGCCCGCATCCCCGACACCGCCCCTGAGCGCCTGGACGGCATGTGCGGCGGCCGCGATCCCGACGGGCCCCTCGAGGGCGCTCGAGAGGTAGGAGGGGATCACCTCGGCGATCTCCAGCGCCGTCCCAAGCCCACCCACTTTGGCCACCTTGACCGCCGCGACCTGGCAGGCCCCCAGCTCACGCGCGCGGCGAGCATCGAACGGAGAGACGAGGCTCTCGTCGGCCGCGATCTTGACGTCCACCCGACCGCGTAGCTCCACCATCTGCTCGAAGGTGCCGACCGGCTGCTCGGCGAGCTCGATCCCGTGCTGGGCGAGTGCGCGCAGCCGCTCCGCCGCATCGTCCACGCTCCACGCGCCGTTGGCATCCAGACGGATGGCCACCTGGGGACCCAGGGTCTGGCGCACGGTCGCCACCTGAGTGACGTCCCCAGGCAGCCCGACCTTGAGCTTGAAGGTCCGGAATCCCTCCGATTGCCACTCCTCGGCCATCTTTCGCGTGGCGGCCGGGTTGGCCGCTGGCAGGGTCGCGTTGCAGACCACCGGGCGCGCCTCGGAGGCGCCGAGGAGGCGCCAGACCGGATCCCCGGACGCTCGCCCGACCAGGTCGTGCAGTGCAATATCGACGGCGGCGAGCGCCTGCGCCGAGGCGCCGCGGTTGCGGCAGCGCGCGATCGCCGACCAGATCCTGGTGGGATCGACGCCCCCGTCAAGCAGCGCCGGCCAGCATCGCTCCTTGATCTCAGCCACGATCGATTCGATCCGGATGCCGCCGCGCAGTGCAAGCGCGGCGGTCTCGCCCAGGCCCTCGAGTCCCTCGCCTCGAATCCGGACCAGGATCAGGTTCCGCTCCCTGAGCTCGCCCCGTGCCGTCACGTAAGGCTCGCGAAATGGCAGCGAGTACGGGATGACCTCGATCTCCTCCAGGAGCACGATGCGATCGTATGCCCCGGCCTCGCGGCCCGGTGGCAGCTAGGAAGCGATCAGCAGCCCGGCCGAGACCGCCAGGCTGAAGGCGCCGAGCAATGCGCCGGTTCCCGCCAGGGCACCATTCAGGGCGGGGCCGTCGGTCCGGGTCAGCACCGCCCGGGCCGGGCGAATGGCCAGTGGAACGGAGACCAGCCCGAGCAGCGCCCACCACGGGCCACCCCTCGTCGCCAGGGTGCCGACCAGGGCGAGATAGGCGGCGGCGAGCAGACCGACGTAGAGGCGGCGAGCACCTTCTCTTCCCAGCCGCACCGCGAGCGTGTTCTTCCCGGAGCGCCGGTCGGTGTCGATGTCCCGCACGTTGTTCACCACCAGGATCGCCGTCGCCAGGCAGCCGACCGCCACGGAGAGGCCGAAGGGCAGCCAGTCGAGCCGCTCGAGCTGCACGTAGTAGGAGCCGTTGACGGCGATCAGCCCGAAGAAGAGAAAGACGAAGAGCTCGCCGAGGCCTGCGTAACCGTAGGGGCGCGGGCCGCCCGTGTAGAGGACGCCGGCCGCGATCGAGGCGACTCCGACCGCGATGATCACCCAGCCGGCGACCGTGGCGAGATAGATGCCCGCCGCCACCGCGATCCCGAACGCGACCCAGGTCGCGACCAGCACCCGCTGCGGGGCGACGAGCCCGGCGGAGGTGACCCGGACCGGGCCCAGCCGGTCGACGGTGTCCGCGCCACGCTTGGCGTCCGAGTAGTCGTTGGCGAGGTTGGTCCCGATCTGGATGAAGATGGAGCCGATCAGGGCGGCGATGAAGGCGCCCACCCGGCGGAGGTCTCCGTGATGCTCGATCGCCGCGGCCGTCCCGACCAGCACGGGCGCGATCGCCGCCGGCAGCGTCCGCGGACGCGCCGCCATCAGCCAGATCCTCAACTCAGGGCCTCTTCGGGTACTTGGAGAAGTCCGGGCTGCGTCCCTGCTGGTAGGCGTTGCGCCCCTCCTGACCCTCCTCGGTCATGTAGAAGAGCAGCGTCGCGTCGTGGGAGAGCTGCTGGATCCCGGCGAGGCCGTCCTCCGTGGCGTTGAAGCTCGCCTTGAGCAGTCGCAGCGAGAGGGGGGAGAGGGCGGCCATCTCCCGGCACCAGGCGACCGTCTCGCGCTCGAGGTCCGCGAGCGGGAATACGGCGTTGACCAGGCCCATGTCGAGCGCCTCCTGCGCGTCGTAGAGCCGGGAGAGGAACCAGATCTCCTTCGCCTTCTTCACTCCGACGTTCCGGGCCAGGAGCGAGGCCCCGAAGCCGCCGTCGAAGCTCCCGACCCTCGGGCCGGTCTGCCCGAAGACCGCGTTGTCGCCCGCGACCGTCAGGTCGCAGACCAGGTGGAGGATGTGACCGCCGCCGACCGCGTAGCCCGCGACCATCGCGACCACCGGCTTCGGCAGGCGCCTGATCTGGACGTGCAGGTCGCCGACGTCGAGCCGGCCGACTCCCTGCTTGGCGACCTCGTCGTCGCCGATGTAGCCATCGTCCCCACGGATCCGCTGGTCGCCGCCTGAGCAGAAGGCCTCGGTCCCGACGCCCGTGAAGATGATCGCGGCGACCTCGACGTCGTCGCGAGCCCGGGTGAAGGCGTCGCGGAGCTCGGCGAGGGTCGGCGGCCGGAAGGCGTTGTGGACCTCGGGCCGGTTGATCGAGATCTTGGCGATCGCCTCGGTGCGCTCGTAGAGGATGTCCTCGTAGTCGCCCTCGCCGCGCCATTCGATCGGCGCGTAGAGCTGCTCCTCCGGCGGGGCGTCTTGGTGACGTCTCGGCATGCGGGCGCTTAGGCTAGGGGACCGTGAAGCTCGACAACTGGCTCGCGCAGCGGGCTCAGAGCTGTCCCGAGCGAACCGCGCTGGTGACGGAGGCATCCAGCGTGACCTATGCGGAGCTCGAGGCGGAGGCGACCTGGGTCGCCAGGAGGCTCGCCGCCTACGGAGTGAGGAGGGACGGCATCGCGGCCCTCACCATGCACCCGCGCCGCGAGGAGGTCGTGCTGCTCCACGCCCTGATGAAGCTGGGCGCGGTGGCGCTGCCGCTCAGCCCACAGCTGACCGAGTCCGAGCGCGCCGCGGTGCTCGCGGCCGAGCGCCCCGCGGTTGACCTGAACGACGCCGCGGACCTGACCCAGACCGAGGCCGACCTGCCTCTGCTCGGCGAGCATGACATGGACGACCTCCAGTGCCGGATCCTGACCAGCGGCACCTCCGGGACGCCCCGCCCCGTCGATCTCACCTACGGGAACTTCCTCTTCAGCGCGGTCGGCTCCGCCTTCAACATCGGCGTCGAGCCGAGTGACCGCTGGCTCTGCTGCCTGCCTCTCAGCCACGTCGCCGGACTCTCGATCATCCTGCGCTCCGTCATCTACGGCACCACCGCGGTGCTGCTCGACGGGTTCGACACCGAGCAGGTGGCGGACACGCTGCTCACCGGCGACGTCAGCCTGCTCTCGCTGGTCCCGACCCAGCTGATCAGGCTGCTCGAGGCCGGGGCGGACCTCTCCCGGCCCCGGGCGATCCTGATCGGCGGCGGCCCGGTCCCGCCGGACGCGCTGCGCGAGGCACTCGACCGCGGCGCAACGGTGGTGCAGACCTACGGAATGACCGAGGCCTGCTCCCAGGTCACGACCCTCGCGACGGAGGATGCGAAGCGCAAGGTCGGCTCGGCCGGGCGGCCGCTGCTCACCACGCACGTCCGGATCGAGCATGGCGAGATCCTGGTCCAGGGGCCGACCGTGTCACGCGAGGCGATCGATCCGGACGGGTGGCTACACACCGGCGACCTCGGCCACATCGACGAGGAGGGCTTCCTCTATGTCACCGGCCGCAGCGGCGACGTGATCGTGACCGGCGGCGAGAACGTGATGCCGGCCGAGGTGGAGGCGGTCCTGCTGGCTCATCCGGCTGTCGCCGACGCCGCCGTGGTCGGCCGACCCGATCCGGAGTGGCAGGAGGCGGTCTGCGCGCTGGTGGTCCTCACCGAGGGGAGCGACGCGAACGAGGAAGAACTGCGCTCCCACTGCTCCGCCACGCTCGCGTCCTTCAAGGTCCCGAAGCGCGTCGACTTCGTCTCGGAGCTGCCTCGCACCGCATCGGGCAAGCTCCTTCGCGGACAGTTGCCCGAACCCGCCTCCCGCTAGCATCCGCCGCCGCATGGCCGCCGACGAGGTTCTTTACGACAAGGACGCCGACCTCTCTGTCCTGGAGGGGAAGACAGTCGCGATCCTCGGCTACGGCTCTCAGGGTCACGCACACGCTCTCAACCTGAAGGACTCCGGCGTCGACGTCGTCGTCGGACTCCGTCCGGACTCCTCCAGCCGCGACGACGCCGAGGGAGAGGGCCTCGAGGTCCTCGACGTCGCTGACGCGGCGAGCAAGGGCGACGTGGTGATGATCCTCCTGCCCGACGAGAAGCAGGCCCAGATCTGGCGCGAGGAGATCTCGGATGGGATCGCCGACGGCAACCTGCTCATGTTCGCCCACGGCTTCGCGATCCGCTTCGGGCAGATCGAGCCCCCGCCCGGCGTCGACGTCGGCATGGTCGCCCCGAAGGGCCCGGGCCACCTCGTCCGCCGCGAATTCGTCGAGGGCGCCGGCGTCCCCTGTCTGATGGCTGTGCACCAGGACGCCACCGGGACCGCCAGGGACCAGGTCCTGGCGTACGCGAGCGGAATCGGCGGCGGCCGCGCCGGAGTCATCGAGACCACATTCAAGGACGAGGCCGAGACCGACCTCTTCGGCGAGCAGGCCGTGCTCTGCGGGGGCGCCACCGAGCTCGTCCGGGCGGGCTTCGACACCCTGGTCGAGGCCGGCTACGACCCGCGGCTCGCCTACTTCGAATGCCTCCACGAGCTAAAGCTGATCGTCGACCTGATGTACGAGCACGGCATCCAGGGAATGCGCCACTCGATCTCGAACACCGCCGAGTACGGCGACATGACCCGCGGCCCCAAGGTGATCACCGACGAGACCCGTCAGGCGATGAAGAAGATCCTCGCGGACATCCAGTCGGGCGAGTTCGCCAAGGAGTGGATCGCCGAGAACGAGGCGGGCCAGGAGAACTTCCAGCGCATGCGGGAGGAGGCGGCCGGCTCACAGGTCGAGCAGGTCGGCAAGAGCCTCCGCTCGATGATGCCCTGGATCGAGGACTGAGCGCGCCGCGCGCGGCCGCGCTCAGTCCCTGATCCAATTGTCCTAGGGGTGCCGGCCACCGGCGCGGTGCTGGCTCCCGCCACCGGAGGCGGGCCGTAGTCGTTCTCGCCCGGATCGCCCTCGCGCAGGAACCAAACGAGCCAGAGGATGAAGCCGATGATCGGGACGAGGAAGATCAGGATCCACCAGCCGCTCCGGTCGATGTCGTGCAGCCGGCGGATCGCGACCGAGAGGCCCGGCAGCAGCAGCGCCAGCGCCGCGAGCCCGCTCACGACACCGAAGCTGCCGATGATGGCGTCGATGATGTTGGCGCCGATCGCGACCAGGATCGCGAACAGGAACCACCACCAGAAGGCCGGTCTCCCGGCCCTGCCATCGAACTTCGTGTAGTGATCGAAGCCGGACTTCACCGCTTCGCTAAACGTCATTCTCTTCTCCCTCTTTTGCGACCGGGCGTCAGGGGTGGCGCCCGATTCCGAGACACACGCTAGATGACAGGGCGGCGTCTGACTAGAACCCGGGACCGCGAGGGTTCGTCTCACCCTCGGGCACGTGAGCGTCCCGGCCGACGTAGCCGGCCTCGGCGCCGACGATCAGATACTGCGCGTCCTCGGTCTCGCTCAGGTTCCGAACCGATCGGACCGTCGCGGCGTCGACCCGCGCCGCGCCACCCTCGCGCAGCTCCGCCTTGGCGCCGTCGCCGAAGGTCATCTCGATCGCGCCGCGGTGAACGAAGTAGAGCTCCTGCTGGCGCTCGTGGTAATGCCCGCCGGTCGCGTAGCCCGGGGGGATGGTGATCACGTTGACGCCGAACTCGGTGACGTCGAGCTCGCGCCGGAGCTTGCGGAATCCGTAACCCTCGCCCAGCGCGTCCAGGTCGGGCGCCGCCGCCCAGCCTTCGCCTCGCGTCACGCCGTCCGCCATCGCGCTCAGGCGCTGGTCACGGGATCCTGCGCGGAGATCGGCGGCAGGGTCTCGGTCATCAGCAGGAAGTAGGCGTTCGAACGAAGGGTGTAGGCGAGCCCGTAGCTGAGCGCGTTGTGCGTCCCGGGCGAGGTGCGACCGGTGAAGACGATGTGGAACCAGGCGATCATCCCGGCGATCGGATACAGCGAGCCGATCAGGTAGAGCATGAAGAACACCGGGAACCCCAGGATCAGGCGGAAGCCGGTCTTTGCGCGGCTGTAGCGCGCCTGGACGGGATCGACCGGAGCCCGGATCGGATACTCGGGCGCCTGCTCGAAGGCGAACGGCGGCCACTCGTCGGTCTGGAGCCAGAGGAAGGCGTTGGAGCGGGCGATGAAGCGCAGGACGCCGGCGTTGAAGTTGTAGAGGCTCACTGGATATCGGCCGGTGAAGACGATCGCGAACCAGGCCATGAACGCAACGATGAACGCGGCGGTCACGTAGGCGCTGCCGAGCACCAGCCAGGGGATCGCCACGATGAAGCGGAAGCCGGTGCGCCAGCGTTTCCGCTCCTCGGCGTAGTCCGCTTCGTATTTGACTGGGTACATGGCTGGGCTCGTCGCTCAAACGAGTGGGACCCGGCCACCTGGGCGGCCAGGCCCCACCACATCCAATGCTTGGAGTTAAGCCCTACTGCGGCTCGCGGCTCGCTGCTTCGCTGCTGATCTGTCCGGCCGGCGCGGCGCCACCCTCCTCATAGGAGAACGGCGGATAGTCCTCGGTGAGCAGGAGGAAGTAACCGGTTCCCCTGGTCAGGTACGCGATCGCGGAACGCATCGGGTTGAACAGGCCCTCCGGGAGCTTGCCCGTGAACAGGATCACGAACCAGGCGATAATCGCGCAGACGCTCAGGATGATCGACTGGACGATGGCCAGCAACCAAACAGGGATCCCGATGATCAGGCGCAGCCCGGTCTTGAGCCGGTCGTACTCGTCGAGTGGGGGAGGGATGCCGACACGGACCGGGTAGTCCGGCGCATCATCACCGCCGAATGGCGGCCACTCGTCGTTGAGCAGATACTCGAATCCGTACACCCTGCTGATCATCCGCAGGTAACCCGCGTTGAAGTTGTAGAGGCCCTCCGGATACTTGCCGGTGAAGACGATCGCGAACCAGGCGATCACCGCGACGATCTCGGCGACGAAGCCGTAGATGCTGGCGACGATCAACCAGGGGATCGCGACGATGTATCGGAAGAAACTGGTTAGCCGGTTCCTGCCCTCCAGGGCAGGGTCGGCGTCATAGCTGATGGGGTACATATATCTCTCCAGGTCGAGGTCTCGGGGATGTACGCGCCCCCGGCGAAGCCGGCCCCTCGGGCGCCCAGTCACACTAACCGACGTAACGGCGGGCGGTCCGGCGTTACCGCCTAATACGCTGAATCGATGACACGAACAATCGTTGAGATCCCTGACGCGCTGAAGCCGGCCGACGGCCGGTTCGGCTGCGGCCCCTCGAAGGTGAGGCCCGAGGCTCTCGCCAAGCTGGCGAGCCAGAACCAGCTGCTCGGCACCTCTCATCGGCAGGCGCCCGTGAAGGATCTCGTTGCCCGGATCCGGACGGGACTCGGCGAGCTCTTCGAGGGCCCGGATGGCTATGAGGTCGCGCTGGGCAATGGCGGCACCACCGCCTTCTGGGACGCCGCCGCCACCTCGATCGTGCGCGAGCGGGCCCTGCACCTGACATACGGCGAGTTCTCATCGAAGTTCGCCAAGGCGACGGCGGGCGCCCCATTTCTGGCCGATCCGATCCTGATCGAGGCCGAGCCCGGCGACGCCCCGACGCCGACCGCTGACCCGGAGGCGGACGTGATCGCCTGGGCCCACAACGAGACCTCGACGGGGGTGATGCTTCCCGTGGAGCGGCCCGACGGCCTGGGCGAGAGCCTCGTCCTGATCGACGCCACCTCGGGCGCCGGGGGCTTGCCGGTCGAGATCGAGAACGCCGACGCGTACTACTTCGCTCCCCAGAAGGCCTTCGCCGCGGAGGGTGGGCTCTGGCTGGCAATCCTGAGCCCGGCGGCGATCGAGCGCATCGAGCAGCTCGATGGGGCCGACGGCCGCTGGCAGCCTGCGTTCCTCTCGCTCGCGACCGCCCTCGAGAACTCGCGCAAGGACCAGACCTACAACACCCCGGCGGTGGCCACCCTCTTTCTGCTCGCGGATCAGATCGACTGGCTGCTGGAGAGCGGCGGACTCGAGTTCGGGGTCTCGCGCAGCCGGGCGTCGTCGCGCCACCTCTACCGGTGGGCCGAGGCGTCGGAGGTGGCTGCGCCGTTCGTAACGGACCCGCGAAAGCGGTCGCTGGTGGTGGGAACGATCGACTTCGCTGACGAGATCGACGCCGCGGCCCTGGCCGGGATGCTGCGGGCTAATGGCATCGTCGACACCGAGCCGTACCGGAAGCTGGGCCGCAACCAGCTGCGGATCGGCATGTTCCCCGCCGTCGACCCGGCGGACGTCGAGGCGCTTACGGCGTGTATCGACTGGGTGTTGGAGAACGCGGACGACGTGCGGCGATGAAGGTCCTGGTCAAGGAGAAGATCGCCGACACCGGCGTCGAGCTGCTGCGGGAGCGCTTCGACGTGGAGCTCGGCCTGGACTGGGACGGGGACGAGCTGGTCGAGAGGATCGGCGAGTTCGACGGCATCCTGATCCGCTCCGCCACCAAGCTCACTCCGGAGCTGATCGGGCGCGCCGAGCGGCTCAAGGTGATCGGACGGGCTGGGACGGGCGTCGACAACGTCGACGTGGACGCAGCCACCAAGCGCGGCATCGTCGTCGCGAACGCGCCCGAGGCGAACTCGATCGCCGCCGCCGAGCACACGATGGCCCTGATGCTCGCCCTCTGCCGGAAGATCCCGCAGGCGCATGCCTCCCTGGCCGGCGGCAAGTGGGACCGCGCCAGCTTCAAGGGGACGGAGCTCTACGGGAAGACCCTGGGCGTCCTCGGCTTCGGCAGGATCGGCCAGCTGGTCGCCGCGCGTGCCCAGGCCTTCGACATGCAGGTCGTCGCCTACGACAAGTTCGTCACTGCCGAGCGCTTCAGGGAGCTGGGCGCCGAGGGAGTCGACGATCCCGCCGAGCTCTACGCCCGCGCCGACTTCATCACGCTGCACCTGCCGAAGACCGAGGAGACCGTCAACGTCATCGACGCAGCGGCGATCGGGCTGATGCGCGACGGCGCCCGGATCGTCAACTGCGCGCGCGGAGAGCTGATCGACCTCGACGCCCTCGTCGAGGGCCTCGAGTCGGGCAAGCTCGGCGGCGCGGCGCTCGACGTCTTCCCCGAGGAGCCCTTCACCGGTCATCCCGTGCTGGACCGTGACGACGTGGTGGTCACGCCCCATCTCGGCGCGTCGACCGCCGAGGCGCAGGACCGCGCGGGTGTCGTCACGGCCGAGCAGGTGACCGCCGCGCTCACGGGCGGCGTGGTCACCACCGCGGTCAACATCGCCCCGGTCCGTCCCGAGGTGATGGAGCAGCTCGCCCCGTTCGTGCCGCTCTGCGAGAAGCTCGGCCGCCTTGCGCAAGCGCTTGGGGAAGGCCCCCCCGACCGGGTGGAGGTCGAGTTCAGGGGGCGCCTGGCGGACCAGGACACACGCATCCTCGGCATCGCCGCACTCGTGGGGATCCTCGCCGGCCACACGGAGGAGCCGGTCAACCTCGTCAACGGTCCCCACATGGCCGAGGAGCGTGGCATCGAGCTGACCGAGACCAGGGATGCCACCTCGGAGGACTTCACCGAGCTCGTCGTCGTGCGGCTTCACACCGGCGACGAGGTGGTCGAGGTTGCCGGCACCTGCGTCGGGCCGCGGAACATCCCCTACCTGGCGCGGGTCTGGCGGGAGGACTTCTACCTCCCGTTCGCCGAGCACCTGGCGATCTTCCGCTACACCGATCAGCCGGGAATGATCGGCCGGGTCGGGACGATCTTCGGCGAGGAGAGCGTCAACATCGTCTCCGCCGCGGTCGGTGCCGAGCCCGACGGCGAGACGGCCGTGATGGCGCTGACCACGGACGCCCCGGTCAACCCCGGCACGATCGACCGCATTCTCGAGCTCGAGGGCTTCTCGGTCGGACGCGCGGTCTCGCTGTAGGGTCCGTCGCATGAGGGCGGTTGTGATCACGGGCCATGGCGGCCCGGAGGTTCTTCAGGTCCAGGAGAAGCCCGACCCGCCGGTGGGCACCGGTGAGGTGCGGATCGCTGTCAAGGCGGCCGGGATTAACTTCGCTGACACGATGGCGCGGGTCGGTCTCTACCCCGAGGCGCCCAAGCCGCCCTGCGTGGTCGGCTACGAGGTCGCCGGCGATGTTGAGTCCGTGGGTAACGGGGTCGAGTCGGTGAAGGTCGGCGACAAGGTGATGGCCGGCACGCGTTTCGGGGGTCAGGCGTCGATGGTCACGGTGCCCGAGAACCAGGTCTTCCCGCTGCCGGACGGCTTCAGCTACGAGCAGGGTGCCGCCTTCCCCGTCAACTACTCGACCTCCTACGTGGCGCTGGTGATGATGGGCGGACTGCGCGAGGGGGACCGTGTCCTGATCCACGCAGCCGCCGGCGGCGTAGGGATCTCCGCCACGCAGATTGCTCACTCCCGGGGCGCCGAGATCTTTGGCACCGCGTCCGCATCCAAGCACGACGCAATCCGCGAGCAGGGCGTGCAGCACGCAATCGACTACCGCAGCCAGGACTTCGAGCAGGAGATCAGGCGGATTACGGGCGGCGAGGGCGTCGACGTGATCATGGACGCCACCGGGCCGACCAACTTCCGCAAGGACTATCGCCTGCTGCGCGAGGGCGGCAGGCTGATCATGTACGGGCTCTCCGAGGCCTCTACTGGCACAGGTCGCGACATGAAGAAGCTCTTCAGCAGCCTGGCCCGGATGCCGTTCGCGACCGTGCCCTGGTGGAAGAGCCTCCAGCTCATGAGCGAGAACAAGGGCATCTTCGGGCTCAACATGCTCGCCTGGCAGGACCGGGAGGGGCTCGATCGCGTGCTCGACGCGTTCAATAAGGAGCTCGACGCCGGCACGATCTCGATCGATCCGGTGATCGCCGAGGCGTTCCCCTTCGAGCGCGCCGGCGACGCGCACACGTTCATCGCCGAGCGCCGGAACATCGGCAAGGTCGTGCTCGTCCCCTAGGCGACCGGCCCCGGTGGGGCGCTCTGATCGCCCCGGAGCGGGGTTACGATCGGTGTGATGAAGCTAGGGAGAGGCAAGGCGCTGTGCTTTCTCGGCATGCTCGCCGCCGGCTGCGTCGCGACGCCCGCGGCGGCCTCGGCGCAGCCGAGCGTGACCCCTGCCGTCTGGACCGTGCATGGGCAGGGCGCGAGAGCGTCGGCAGCGGTCAACGTGCTGACCCTCAACGACCAGCGGCGGATCGACAACCGGATCAGCGCCTCAATCGCGTCGAACGGGCGCCTCGTGCTGACCGCTCCCGAGGGACTGGGAGACCCGGATGGCAGCGGCGCCAACTGCGACCTCGACAACGCCAAGTCCGGCGAGACGAGCGCGACCGAGGTGAGCTGTGCTGCCGGTTACATCGGGGCGATCGTGGGCAATCTCGGAGGTGGTCATGACACCTTCGATGCGGATCCGGGCCTGACCGTGATGGTCGGGGCTGTGATCGATGGCCAGATCCGGCCGCTCTCGGGCGGCCCGGGACGTGACCGGCTTGTGGGCGGGGCGCTGCCGGACCTGCTGGCCGGCGGCGGCGGGCCCGACTCCCTCGTCGGGGGCGGCGGGGATGATCTCCTCGTCGGGGGTGCAGGCACAGACAAGCTGATCGGTGGGGGCGGCAGGGACGTCTGCCGCGGCGGCGGCGGGACAGACACCGCCAAGAGCTGCGAGCAGGTCCGCTCGATCCCATAGCGTTCCACCATGCTCGTAATCGGGAGCGTCGCGAGCGCCTACCGCGACGGCATCGTCGACACCGGGCGCGAGACCCAGTTCCTGTTCTTCGTCTCATTCCTCGTCTCGTTCGGCTTCATCCGGACGAGCGCGCACATGATCCGCGCGCAGGTGAGCTGGTGGCCCGGCAACGTCTCGGTTGGCGGGACGCACATCCACCATCTGGTCTGGGGAATCCTGCTGCTGCTGATCAACGGCTACATCGGCGTGGCCATCCACCCGGGCGACCCATGGCGGGACATCGTCGCGGTCTTGTTCGGCGTCGGCACGGGGCTGACCCTCGACGAGTTCGCCCTCTGGCTCAACCTGAAGGACGTCTACTGGTCGCAGCAGGGGCGCCGCTCGATCGACGCGGTCGTGATCGCCGCGGCGCTGTCGGGCATGCTGCTGATCGGCCTCAGGAGCTGGATCGATCTGACCACCGAAGTCGCGGATGTGGTTCAGGCCGTCGTCGGAGCGATCGGCCTGCTCGGCGTCATCCTCGCGCTGGTCAACGCAGGCAAGGAGAAGTTCGGGATGGCGATCTGGAGCATCCTGGTCCCGGTGGTGGGCCTGGTGGGCGCCGTCCGGCTCGCGAAGCCACACTCGGTCTGGGCGAAGCTCTTCTACCGGCACGGCAAGAGGGACAGGCTCCGAAAAGCGCTTCGCGGGCGACCGCGGAAAGCCGTTCTGGAAGCGAGGCGGCGAGCTACTTACCAGGCTCAGGCTCCGCCGCCCCGTCAGGGGGACCTGAGAGCACCAGCTCGTCGATCACCACGCCGAGAGAGGCCGCGGTGGGAATCGCCAGCAGCGCGCCGAGCACACCGGCGAGGTTCGCGCCCACGATCACGGCGACGATCGCCACCGCCGGGTTCACCTTGAGCGCGCCGCCCTTGTAGAGCAGCGGCTGGATGACTCGGTCCTGGGCCTGCTGGTAGACAAGGAAGAGGACGAGCCAGACGATCGCATCTCCGGGTCCGCCGTCGATCATCAACACGCCGAACACCGCGAAGCCTCCGATCGTCAGCCCGATCAGCGGGATCAGGTCGAGGAAGGCGACCAGCAGTGCGAGCGGGAGGGCCAGGTGGAAGCCCTCGGCCTCGAGGAACGCCCAGGTCAGGAAGCCCGCGGCGATGGCGAGCAGCAGGTTGACGCTGACGTAGGCCTTGACGACCTCGGCCACGCGGTTCGCGATCCGGCGAGCGCGCTCGCGCTGGCCTTCCGGCAGCCGTCCGGTGCCGCGCTCGACCATGCCCCGGCCGTCGAGCAGCAGGAAGAAGGTGAGGGTCAGGATCGTGATCGCGGCGAGGATGTGCTCGAGGATGCTGACCGTGAAGGAGCCGATCGTGCTTGCACCGCTGCTCAGGTGCGAGGGAAGGGTGCTGGCCTCCTGGCTGAGCTTCGCCGTGATGTCGTACTTGTTGTTGAGATCCTGGAATTGCTTGTTGTTGGTGGCCCAGTCCTCGAAGTCGTGCACGTAGCGCGGAAGCTTGTGGGCCAGCCCCTCGATGTCGTGGACGATCGGCGGGAAGACGTGCAGGACGAGGAAGATCAGTGCCGCCAGGGCCGCGACGTACACGAGCAGGATCGCGAGGACCCGCGGCATCCTCCCGTCGCCCGGCCAGGCCCGCTGGACCAACCCGACGGCCGGGTCCAGCGCGAGCGTCAGGAAGACCGCGGCCGCCACCCACTGCAGCGTCGTCCGCGTGTGCAGCAGCGCGATCGCCAGCAGCACCGCGACAGCGGACCAGAACAGAGCCACCAGCACGATCTTGGCGACCGCCCGCGCCTGGATCTGGTCCGCGCGCATCGGGGTGACGCTAGAGAGCAGCCCGGACCCAATAACTCATTCGACCAGCTGCAGTCGCTGCGCTACTCTCCGTTGACTTCGATGACCCACCGGCTCGACAGCCTCGCGCTTCTCCTTCTCCTCCCCCTCCGGGGGGAATAAGCGCTGGCGGCGCGAGAGCCGCGAACTCAGGAACAGGTCATCGGAAGTCTTAGGAGAAGGAGGTTGGACATGAGTGATGTAGGCGGTGTAGCCAATCCGGTCTCAGAGGAGAACCGGGTTCACATCTTCGATACGACGCTGCGCGACGGCGAGCAATCGCCCGGCATCTCGCTGAACACGCAGGAGAAGGTCGAGATCGCGCAGCAGCTCGCCCGCCTCGGCGTCGACGTGATCGAGGCCGGCTTCCCGATCACCTCTCCCGGTGACTTCGAGGCCGTCGAGGCGATCGCGCACAACGTGCACGGGCCGGTGATCTGCGGCCTCGCGCGCACCCACAAGGCGGATATCGACGCGGCGTGGAACGCGATCAAGGACTCCGACCAGCCGCGGATTCACACTTTCATCTCGACCTCCGACATTCACATCGAGCACCAGCTCCAGACGACCCGCGAGGACGTCAAGGGGCAGGCGAAGGCCGCCGTCGCCCTGGCGAAGTCCTACTGCCAGGACGTCGAGTTCTCGCCGATGGACGCGACGCGTGCCGACATCGAGTTCACCGCCGAGGTCTGCGCGATCGCCGTCGCCGAGGGCGCGAACGTGATCAACGTTCCCGACACCGTCGGCTACACCACGCCGGAGGAGTACGCCGCCTACTTCCGCAGGCTCTACGAGCTGGTTCCGGACCTTGCCAAGGTTGAGGTCTCGGTCCATTGCCATGACGACCTCGGCCTGGCGGTGGCTAACTCCTTCGCCGGCGTCGTCGCCGGCGCCCGCCAGGTGGAGTGCGCCGTCAACGGCATCGGCGAGCGGGCGGGCAACTGCTCGCTGGAGGAGATCGTGATGCTGCTCCGGACTCGTCGCGATGCCCACGGCCTCGACACAGGCATCGACGCCCGCGAGCTCGCTCGCACCAGCCGCTTGGTCTCCCGCCTGACCGGCTACTCGGTCCCGCCGAACAAGGCGGTGGTGGGCAGGAACGCCTTCGCGCATGAGTCCGGCATCCACCAGGACGGCGTGCTCAAGGAGCGCTCGACCTACGAGATCATGGACGCGACCGAGGTCGGGCTGGAGTCCAACTCGATCGTGCTGGGCAAGCACTCCGGGCGCCACGCTCTCCAGGACGCCCTGCAACAGCTCGGTTTCAAGGTCGAGGGCGGCGCGCTGAACCAGGCGTTCAAGCGCTTCAAGGAGATCGCGGACAAGAAGAAGCAGGTGACCGCGCTGGACCTGGAGGCGATCGTCTCGGACGAGATGCGCGAGCGCGCGGAGGCATACAACCTCGGCTGGTTCGAGGTGGAGGCCGGCTCCGAGCGCGCTCCCCAGGCCAGGGTCAGCGTCATCCTGCCGAGCGGCCAGGAATCGGTCGCGGAGGCATCGGGAGACGGCCCGGTCGACGCTATTTTCGGTGCGATCCGCGATGCGACGGGCACCGATGCGGAGCTACAGCGCTACGAGGTGGAGGCCGTCACCGGCGGCACCGACGCGCTGGGTGAGGTGAGCGTGTCCGTCCGCGCCAACGGCCGGCTGGCGAGCGGCCAGGGCGTGGCGACTGACATCCTCGAGGCCTCCGCGCGGGCCTTCGTCCGAGCGATCTCGAACGCCCTGGAGGGCGTAGCGATCCGCGAGGCGGAGGATGCGACCGCCGAGGCCGCCGTGGAGCGCACGCCCGGTCCGTGACCGCATAGGCTGGCGGCCGTGAGGCTGCAGCTGCCCGAAGCGCCAGCGTCGAGCTCTCCGCTCTGGTGGTTCTGGGAGCGCTTCACCGATCTGCACACGGTGGCCTACAAGGTGACCCACGGCCGGCTCGGCGGCAAGGCGTACGGCGTGCCGGTCGTCCTGATCGAGTCGGTGGGACGGAAGTCGGGAAACCGGCGCACGCATCCGCTGCTCTGCCTGCCCGACGGCGACAACCTGGTGATCATCGCCTCCAAGGGAGGGACCGACCGGCATCCGGCCTGGTACCACAACCTGAAGGCCAGCCCAGAGACGACGGCGTGGTGGAAGGGGGAGAAGCGGCGAGTGAGAGCCCGTGAGGCCTCCGGCGAGGAGCGGGAGCGCCTCTGGCGGATGATGGTCGACGCGTATCCGGACTACGAGAACTATCAGCGCCGGACCGACCGCCAGATCCCGGTGGTCGTGCTCGAACCCGCCTAGCCCGACGCCGCCGCGGCGCCCTTGTCCGCGGGCCCGGGTTTCTGCGGAATGGAGGGGGCGGCCACAGGCCCGACCCGTGGGAGCCATTCGAGCCAGCTCGGCAGGTACCAGTTCCAGTCGCCGAGCAGCGTCATCGAGGCGGGCAGCAGGATCGCCCGCACGAGCGTCGCATCGATCAGCACCGCGACGCCCAGGCCGACGCCGAGCTCCTTGAAGAAGATGAGCGACAGCGTCGCGAACACGGCGAAGACCGCGATCATGACGGCGGCGGCACTGGTAACCACGCCGGCCGTGGTCTTGATTCCGTGCGCGACGGCCTCCTCGGTGGGCATCCCGCGGTCGTAGGCCTCGCGAATCCTGGTGAGGATGAAGACGTGGTAGTCCATCGAGAGGCCGAACAGAACCACGAAGAGGAACAGCGGCATCCAGGAGATGATCGCCCCGTTTGAGTGGAAGCCGAGGAACGACTCCAGGTGGCCGTCCTGGAAGATCCAGACGATCACCCCATAGGCGGCGCCCACCGAGAGCAGGTTGAGGATGATCGCCTTGATCGGTATGACGATCGACCGGAAGGTGAAGAGCAGCAGCAGGAACGCCGCGGTCAACACGAAGGCGAAGACGATCGGTATGTGTGACTTGGTGACGTCGGTCCAGTCCTTCGACTCGGCCGAGAAGCCGGTCACGTCGGCGGTCACACCCGGGACCGCCCCGATCGTCGCCGGGATGATCGTGTCGCGCAGCTCGTTCACGGCGTCGTAGGACCGCGAGTCGGTGCCGTCACCGGAGATCGGGATGCTCACCTGGACCACGTTGGGGTCGGGATAGGTCTGGAGCGTGACCGGGTGGTCCTTGAACAACGGGCTCGCCTTCGCCTGCGCCACCATTCGCCGGATGCCCTGCCGGACCTGCGGCGTCGGCCCGCTGTCGGAGCTGACCACGATGACGGCGGGGATCCCGCCGCCCGGGAAGGCCTCCTGAATCCGGTTGTAGGTCTGGATCGAGGAGACGTCCTGGGGCAGCGACTCGACGCTCTCGTTCGCCGTGTGCAGGCGGAACGCCGGAAGCGCGAGGAAGACCAGCAGGCCCCCCGCGAGGATGCAGCGAGAGATCCCGGATGCCGGAGCACGGGATCGAGGATCGTGTTCCAGATCCTGCTCTCTCCCGCGTTCCAGGGCTGGTCCTTGAGGATCGGCACGCCGCCCTTCTCGACCCGGTCCCCGAGCCACGAGAGGATCGCCGGCAGAACGGTCAGCGATCCGACCAAGGCAACGGCGACGACCAGGATGGTCCCCGTGGCGAACGACTGGAAGGTCGGTGTGCCGGCGAAGTACATCCCGGCCATGGCGATCATCACCGTGAACCCGGAGACCATCACCGCGCGCCCCGAGGTCGCCGCGGCGGCGGCGAGCGACGCTTCCTCGCTGCGCCCGGCCTCGCGTTCCTCGCGCTCGCGCCGCAGGTAGAACATCGAGTAGTCGACCCCGACGGCGAGCCCGATCAGGAGGATCACCTCGTTGATCGAGTTGTCGACGCCGCCGATGACGTGGCTGAGCGGGCCCATGATGCCGATCGTGCCCATCACCGCCGTGATCGCCAGGAGCAGCGGGACCCCGGCGGCGACCAGCGCGCCGAAGGCGAAGAGCAGAATGATCAGGGTCACCGGCAGTGAGGTCTTGAGCGCCTTGCCGAAGTCATCGTAGACGACCTTCTCGATCTGCTCGTTCGTGCTCGCGTCGCCGAACTCGCCGAGGGTGAAGCCCGGGTGAGCCTGCTCCGTGGCGGCGATGGCCGCCACGGCAGGCTTCACCCGGTCGGTGACCTCACTGTCCTTGCCCGCGATCTGGAAGCGGAGCAGTGCCGCGTGCCCGTCGGCGGAGACCTGGTTCGCGTGGGCGGGGTCGAGCGGGCTCTCGAAGTTCTGGGTGTCGGGAATCGCCTCGAGCTTCCGCTGCGCGTCGGCGACCACGGCCCGGAACGCCGGGTCCGCGGCGGTGGCGCTGCCGCTCTGAATAAGGACCATCTCCTGCGCGTACTCGGGCGCGGCGTCCGCGATCGTCTGGTCGGCTCGCCCGGACTCGCCGACGCTGCCGTCGGTGTGCTCGAGTGTCTTGGTGCCGACCGCGCTGCCGATGAACATCGCCAAGACCACGAACGCGAGCCAGCCCCAGATGGCGAGCCTTGCGATGGCGCGCACTCCAGACCCCGGCGCGGGAGGCAATCCCGCGCGGGCTCACGCCAGTGCTTGGGTCCCCGGGAGGGGGAGAAGACGCCGACATTGGACCTCCATGTCTCGGAAGGCCTCTCGACCCTACCGCCAATTGCGCATACGAGCGTATGTGATAGCGTACGCTCAGGATGGCGAACGCGACTCAGATCACCGGCGGGTCCCGTGCGGCGGTTTCCCAGGACGGTTCCGTGGGCGCCCGTGTCAAAAGCCTGCGGGAGGCGATGGACCTGTCGCTTCGAGACCTGGCTGATCGCAGCGGCGTCAGCGCGCCGATGCTCAGCCAGGTCGAGCGCGGCGACACCAGCCCGACGCTGGCCGTCGCGCAAAAGATCGCCGCTGGCCTCGATCTGACGTTGTCCCAGCTGCTGCGGCTGGATGAGGACCGCCACGTTGTCGTGGTCCGGTCGAAGGACCGGCGAATTCAGCGCCGGCGCGGCCACAGGGTGGAGGAACTGACCCCACCGCTGCCCGGTCAGCGCGCAGACGTCTCTGTGCACACGCTGGCGCCGGGCGCTGCCACCGGAGGGCCGGACGACCCGCCTATGCACGAGCCGGGCAGCCGCGAGACGGCGATCGTGCTCGAGGGCGCGGTCGAGCTCTTCATCGACGGACAGCGCCACGAGCTCACCGACGGCGACAGCGTCACCTTCGACGCCGACCTGCCGCATCATTTCGAGAACAATGCCTCCTCGGAGGCCCGGCTGATCGCCGTGGTCGCCGCCGGGCTGAGGCGAGGCTAGGAGGACAGATGCCCAAGAACCTGTTCGAGAAGATCTGGGACGCCCACGAGGTCGACGACGACCTGATCTACATCGACCTCCACCTCGTCCACGAGGTCACCTCGCCGCAGGCCTTCGACGGCCTGCGCCTGGCCGAGCGCGGCGTCCGGCGCCCCGACAAGACGCTGGCTACCGCCGACCACAACGTCCCGACGGACGGGACCCCGACGGCGAAGCTGATCGCCGACGAGCTCTCGCGCGTCCAGGTCGAGGCCCTGGAGAGCAACTGCGAGGAGTTCGGGATCCCTCTCTATTCGCTGGGCTCGGACCGTCGCGGGATCGTCCACGTGATCGGGCCGGAGCTGGGCGTGACCCAGCCGGGCATGACGATCGTCTGCGGCGATTCCCACACTTCGACCCACGGCGCCTTCGGCGCGCTGGCCTTCGGCATTGGGACCTCCGAGGTGGAGCACGTGCTCGCGACCCAGTGCCTCGGGCAGCGCCGCCCGAAGACGATGCGGATCGACTACGCCGGCGAGCTCGGCTTCGGCGTCACAGCGAAGGACCTGATTCTGGCCACGATCGGGCAGCTGGGCGTCGGCGGCATGCAGGGGTACGCCGTCGAGTACGCGGGCGAGGCGATTCGCGCGCTCTCGATGGAGAACCGGATGACGATCTGCAACATGACGATCGAGGGCGGCGGCCGGGCGGGAATGGTCGCCCCCGATGAGACCACCTTCGAGTACATGAGGGGTCGTCCCGCCGTGCCCGATGATTTCGAGGCGGCGCTGGAGCGGTGGCGGCAGCTGCCCAGCGACGAGGGGGCGAGCTTCGACACGGAGGTCGAGATCGGCGCCGCCGCGATCTCGCCGATGGTCACCTGGGGGACCACCCCGGGGATGGTCGTCCAGGTCACGGACCAGGTTCCCGATCCCACCGGCATGGACTCGCCGGCGGACCGCGAGACCGCCGAGCGAGCCCTCGCCTACATGGATCTGAAGCCGGGCACCCCGATGACCGAGATCCCGCTGGACCGGATCTTCATCGGCTCGTGCACGAACTCCCGGATCTCCGACCTGCGGGAGGCGGCTTCGATCGTGGATGGCCGCAAGATCGCCTCGACCCTGCGCGGCATGGTCGTGCCGGGCTCCCAGCAGGTGAAGGCCCAGGCCGAGGAGGAGGGCCTCCACGACGTCTTCCAGTCCGCAGGATTCGAATGGCGCGAGTCCGGTTGCTCGGCCTGCCTGGGCATGAACCCGGACATCCTCAGCCCGGGCGAGCGCTGCGCCTCGACCTCGAACAGGAACTTCGAGGGCCGCCAGGGTGCCGGAGGGCGCACCCACCTGGTCAGCCCGAAGATGGCCGCCGCCGCGGCCGTCGAGGGGAAGTTCGTCGACATCAGGGAGTGGGAGTAATGCCGATGGACCCGATCGACATCATCGAGGGCCGCGTCGCGGTGCTGGACCGCTCCGACGTCGACACCGACCAGATCATCCCCAAGCAGTTCCTGAAGCGGATCGAGCGGACCGGGTTCGGCGAGTTCCTCTTCTACGACTGGTTCCGATCGGGCGAGATCGAGCTCGAGGCCCATCCGATCCTGGTCACCGGCCGGAACTTCGGCTCGGGCTCCTCCCGCGAGCACGCCGTCTGGGCGCTCAAGGACTACGGCTACGACGCGGTGATCGCCCCCTCGTTCTCGGACATCTTCTTCACCAACTGCACCAAGAACGGGCTGCTGCCCGTGGTGCTCGACGAGGAGCACTGCCGGGCAGTCGCCTCGACCGGTGAGGCCCGAATCGACCTCGACGACCAGACGGTCACCTGTGCCGAGGGCGTCTTCCAGTTCGAAATCGACGAGGACATCAAGCATCGGCTCTCGAACGGCCTGGACGACGTCGCAATGACCCTGCAGCGCGTGGAGGCGATCGACCATTACGAGGGGGCCGGCAAGGCCGATCAGGGCCCCGTGACGACCTCGCTGTGAGTCCCTCCATGAACAGGGGCCCGCGGGAGTGGGACGCCCAGACCTACGACCAGATCTCGGACCCCCAGTACAGCTGGGGGCTCGAGGTCCTCGACCGGCTGGAGCTGGCCGGCGACGAGACCGTGATCGACGCCGGCTGCGGCTCGGGCCGGGTCACCGAGAAGCTGCTCGAGCGCCTTCCCGACGGCCGCGTGGTCGGCGTCGACGGATCGGCCGAGATGATCAAGGTCGCGGGGGAGAGGTTCTCCGGCGACGAGCGTGTGTCGCTGTTCGTCTCCGATCTTCTCGAGCTGACTCCGGCGCTGCTGGAGCAGAACAGCGCTCCGCCCGCGGTCGACGTGCTCTTCTCCACCGCGACCTTCCACTGGATCCCCGACCACGACACGCTCTTCGCCAGGATCCACGACGTGCTCCGACCCGGCGGACGCCTGCACGCCCAGTGCGGGGGAGAGGGCAACGTGGCGAGCCACGCCAGGGCGATCGTGACGGTCGCGTCCCGGCCCGAATTCGCCGCTCACTTCGAAGGCATGTCGGTGATGTGGAACTTCGCGCCGCCTGACGAGACCGCGCAACGACTCCAGGCCGCCGGCTTCGACGACGTCAGCTGCTGGCTCGAGGAGAAGCCGATGCAGCCCGAGAGCCCCTACGAGTTCACCTCGACGGTGACGATGGGGCCGCATCTGTCGCGCCTGCCGGATGAGCTGCACCGCCCGTTCGTCGAGGCGGTGCTGGAGCTGGAGGACGAGCCGCTCACCCTGAACTACGTGCGCCTCAACATGGAGGGCCGCCGTGCCTAGCATCGTTCTGCTGCCGGGCGACGGGATCGGCCCGGAGATCGGCGCCGCGGCGACCACGGTCCTGCAGGCCCTGGGCGACTTCGAGATCACCGAGCACCTGGTCGGCGGCGCCTCGATCGACGCGCACGGGACCGCGCTGACGGATGAGGTCCTCGAGGCGTGCCGCGCATCAGACGCGGTGCTGCTCTGCGCCGTCGGCGGCCCCAAGTGGGACACCACCGACCCGGACAAGCCCCGGCCGGAGCAGGGCCTGCTCGGGCTGCGCAAGGGCCTCGGCCTGTTCGCCAACCTCCGCCCGGTGCGCCCCAGCGAGGCGCTGCTTGATGCGAGCCCGCTGCGCCGCGACCGCATCGACGGCACCGACCTGCTCGTCGTTCGCGAGCTCACCGGCGGCATCTACTTCGGCGATTCCGGGCGCGACGGCGATCGCGCCCACGACGACTGCGCCTACACGGTCGATGAGATCGAGCGGATCGCCCGCGTCGCCTTCGAGGCCGCCGGAGAGCGCAGTCGCCGCGTCACCTCCGTGGACAAGGCCAACGTGCTCGAGACCTCCCGGCTGTGGCGGGAGACGGTCACCAGGCTGGCACCTGAGTACGAGGAGATCGAGCTCGATCACCTGCTGGTCGACAACGCGGCGATGCAGCTGGTCTCGAACCCAACGGGCTTCGACGTGATCGTCACCGAGAACCTCTTCGGAGACATCCTCAGCGACGAGGCCGCGATGCTCACCGGCTCCCTCGGGATGCTGCCCTCAGCGAGCCTCGGCGAGGATGGCCCCGGCCTGTACGAGCCCGTGCACGGATCCGCGCCCGACATCGCCGGCACGGGCAAGGCCAACCCGCTCGCGACCCTGCTCTCGGTGGCGATGATGCTGCGCTACGGCCTGGGCATGCACGACGAGGCGAACCGGCTCGACAAGGCCGTGGACGCGGTGCTCACCGAGGGGCTCCGCACTCCGGACCTGGCCGGAGGAGATGGCACCCGCGGGGTCGGGACGCAGGAGATGACAGAAGCCGTTCTCCAGTCCCTCTGAATTGGTCCATCGTTCATACTGATCGACTCATGGAGAAGGCCGACTACATCTGGATGAGCGGCGAATTCGTGCCCTGGGACGAGGCCAATGTCCACGTGCTCACCCATGGCCTCCACTACGGGACCGGGGTCTTCGAGGGCATCCGCTGCTACGAGACCGAGCGCGGCCCCGCGATCTTCCGCCACGACGCGCACCTGAAGCGCCTGGTGCGTTCGGCTGCTCTCTACAACATCCCGCTTGGGTACACGGCCGATCAAATCGAGGATGCGACCAAGGAGCTGATCCGCCGCAACGGGCTGAGCAGCTGCTACATCCGGCCGCTCGCTTTCCGGGGCTACGGCGAGATGGGGCTCTACGCGGCCAGCGCGCCCGTCGAGCTGATCATCGCGACCTGGCCCTGGGGCGCCTACCTGGGCGAGGAGGGCAAGAAGCACGGCATCCGCGCGACGGTGTCCCCCTGGCGCCGCATTTCACCGGACAGCCTGATCCCCGCCTCCAAGGCTTCGGGCCAGTACCTCAACTCGATCCTCGCCAAGAACGCCTCGGTCGAGGCCGGCTACGACGAGGCGATCCTGCTCGACCACCGCGGAATGGTCTGCGAGGGCACGGGGGAGAACATCTTCGTCGTCCGTGACGGCGTGATTCTGACGCCGCCTTACGTCGCCTCGATCCTGGACGGTGTCACCCGGAAGTCGATCATCCAGATCGCGGAGGACCTCGGCTACAAGGTGGTCGAACGCGACATCGATCGGTCGGAGCTCTACCTGGCCGACGAGGTCTTCCTCACCGGTACGGCGGCCGAGCTGGTGCCTGTCCGGGAGATCGATCACGCCGTGCTCGGGGAGCCGGGCGAGATCACGCGCGTCATCCAGGCGAAGTTCGAGGACGCGCTGCACGGCCGGGCAGACGAGTACCTGGAGTGGCTCGACTTCGTCGACGAGCCCGCCGACGCGGGATCGACGCCTGACCGCGCCGCTGCAGGGGCGAAGGCCGAGGTTCAGTAGATTGGGTTCGTGATGCTGCACCGCTTCACAGGGCGAATTACTGGCACCGCTGCCGCTTAGCGGCCAGCGGCCCCCGTACGGCCCCGTTCCGGGGATCCCCATTCGCCCACGAAGAAAGGCAGCGATGCGACAGGTACTCCTCTACGACACGACTTTGCGCGACGGCATGCAGGGCCAGGGCATGTCCCTGTCCGCGCAGGAGAAGGTCCGCGTGGTCCGCAAGCTCGACGAGCTGGGGATCCACTTCATCGAAGGCGGGTTCCCGGGGTCCAACCCCAAGGAGCTCGAGCTCTTCGAGATGCTGGCGGAGGTCGAGCTCAAGCAGGCGGCGGTCTGCGCCTTCGGCATGACCCGGCGCCGCGACACCGAGGCGGCGGAGGACGAGGCGCTGCGGCTGCTCGCCACCGGCTTCGCCCCGGTGGTGACGCTGGTCGGCAAGACCTGGGGCCTTCACCTCGAGAAGGTCACGAAGGTGAGCCGGGAGGAGAACCTGGCCATGATCCGCGATTCCGTCGCCTATCTCACCCAGGCCGGCAAACGAGTGATCTACGACGCCGAGCACTTCTTTGACGGCTACCGCGACGACGCCGGCTACGCGCGGGAGTGCCTGAGCGCCGCCGCCGACGCGGGCGCCGAGAACGTCACCCTCTGCGACACCAACGGCTCGAGCCTGCCCGTGCAGATCGCGGAGGCGACCAAGGCGATGGTCGACGAGCTCGATGTCGCCATCGGCATCCATACCCACAACGACCTCGAGTGCGCGGTCGCGAACTCCATGGCTGCCGTCGAGGAGGGTGCGAGCCTGGTGCAGGGGACGATGAACGGCATCGGGGAGCGCACGGGCAACGCCAACCTGACCTCGATCCTGCCGGCGCTCCAGCTGAAGATGGGCTACCGCTGCGTCGAGGACGATCAGCTCGCCCGGCTCACCGGGATCGCCCACTTCATCGACGAGCTGCTCAACATCACACCGGACCCCGACCAGCCCTTCGTCGGGCGCAACGCGTTCGCCCACAAGGGTGGCATGCACGTGGCCGGTGTGAGCGCCGACGCGCGCACCTTCGAGCACATGGACCCGGCCGAGGTCGGTAACCAGCGCGAGGTGGTCGTCTCGGAGCTCTCAGGCAAGGGGACGGTGCTGCAGCGGGCCGAGCGCTCGGGCATCGCGCTCGACGAGGAGCAGGCGGCGAGAGCTCTGCGCACCCTGAAGGAGCGAGAGCACCGCGGCTATCACTACGAGGCCGCTGACGCCTCCTTCGAGCTGCTCCTCCGCAAGGAGACCGAGGGCTACGAGCCGCTCTTCCGGCTGGAGGGGTTCCGGGTCATGGTCGAGAAGCGCGAGGACGGCAAGGTCGTCACCGAGGCCACGATCAAGGTCTGGGTCGACGGCGAGCGCTACCTGCGCACCGCGGAGGGGAACGGCCCGGTGAACGCGCTCGACAAGGCGCTGCGCGGAGCGATCATCGACCGCCACCCGCACCTGGCCGACATCGAGCTCACCAACTACAAGGTCCGGATCCTGGACGAGCACCACGGCACGGGTGCCGTCACCCGGGTGCTGCTTGACTCGTCCGACGGCGAGCGCGAATGGGGCTCGATCGGCGTCTCGGAGAACATCATCGAGGCCTCGTGGGAAGCCCTGGTCGACTCGCTCGAGTACGCATTCCAGCCACGTCAAGAGAGCACCGCACCGAGTGAACGAACCGATCCCGCTCGCACGCCCTGAGCTCGGCCCGCGCGAGGAGGAGCTGCTGCTGGAGGTCGTTCGCTCCGGCTCGCTCTCCCTTGGCCCGAAGCTGGAGCAGTTCGAGCACGACTTCTCCGATTGGATCGGCGGAGGGGCCTACGCGGTGGCCGTCTCCAGCGGGACGGCCGCACTGCATCTCGGCGTCAGGGCGAAGGGCTGGTCGGACGGGGACGAGGTGATCACCAGTCCGCTCAGCTTCATCGCCTCGACCAACGTCCTGCTCTACGAGGGCGCGACCCCGGTCTTCTCCGACATCGATCCGGTCACGCTCAACCTTGATCCCGAGCCGGTCGCCGCGGCGGTCACGGACAAGACCGCCGGCCTCCTGCCGGTCCACATCTTCGGCTACCCGGCCGACCTGCCCGCGTTCGGAAAGATCGCCTCGGAGAGAGGGATCGGCATGATCGAGGACGCGTGCCAGGCCCTCGGCGCAGTCGATCGGACCGGTCAGCGGATCGGGATGGACGGCAACATCGCGACCTTCGCGTTCTACGCGAACAAGCAGATGACCACGGGGGAGGGCGGGATGCTGATCACCCCCGACCATGAGGTCGCCGAGGGAGTGCGCAGCGAGCGCAACCAGGGGCGGGCCCCGGACATGGGCCAGATCGAGCATGACCGGGTCGGCTTCAACTACCGGCTCAGCGATCTGCACGCCGCGATCGGCATCGCGCAGCTCGAGCGGCTCGACGAGATGCTGAACGCCCGAGAGAACGTCGCCGCCCTCTATCGAGAGCGGCTCACCCAACTCGGCGCCGAACCCGCCGGCGAGGCAGAGGGCCACGACCTCGTCCTCCCCTGCGAAAACCGTGGTGACGAGCGTCGCAGCTGGTTCGTGTTCGTCCTCCAGCTCCCGGCCGGCGCGGATCGAGACGCTGTGATCGCGTCGCTGAAACAGAACGAGATCGACTCCAAGGCGTACTTGCCGTGCATCCACCTGATGCCGCCCTACCGCGAGCGCTTCGGCTTTGTGGGGGGCGAGTTCCCCGTCGCCGAGCGGGTCGCCGAGCGCTCGCTGGCGCTGCCGTTCTTCACCTCGATGACCGAGGGACAGGTCGATCGGGTCTGCACGGCGCTGGGCGAAGCGCTCGGAATCCAGCCCTAGACTCAGCCCATGTCCAGGTTTGGCGAAGAACAGGACCCGCTGTTCAGGCGGATCAACTCCTCGATCTCCTTCGACTGGCGCCTGGCGTCCTTCGACGTCGAGCAGTCGAAGGCGCACGCTCGGGCGCTGTCGAAGCTCGACGTGCTCGACGAGGGGGAGCTGGCGAAGATCTCCGAGGGACTCGACCGGGTCGGGGCGGAGCTGGATAAGGGTTCCTTCGAGTTCCACGAGGACGACGAGGACATCCACATGGCGATCGAGCGCCGGCTGACGGAGCTGATTGGGCCGCTCGGCGGCAAGCTGCACACGGCGCGCTCGCGGAACGATCAGGTGGCCACGGACCTGGCGCTGCTGGTCAGGGCGCACGCCGCGCGAGCGATCGCCCTGCTCGAGAGCCTGATGGAAGCGCTGGTGGCACAGGCGGAAGCCCACCGCGACTGGGCGGCGCCCGCCTACACCCACCTGCAGCGAGCGCAGCCCGTCTACCTCGGCCACCACCTGCTGGCCTACTTCTGGATGTTCCAGCGGGACTCCCGCCGCTTCTTCCGGGCGGCGGAGGCGACGACGGACATGCCCGCGGGCTCCGGAGCCCTGGCCGGCCTGAACTGGGACCTCGACCGGGACGCGCTCGCAGCGGATCTCGGATTCGAGCGCCCATATCCCAACTCGCTCGACGCGGTCTCCAACCGCGACTTCGCCCTCGACTACCTGTCCGCGGCGTCCATCTGCGCGATGCACCTCTCCCGGCTCGGCTCCGAGATCGTGCTCTGGTCCAGCCAGGAGTTCGGCTTCTGCGAGCTGCCCGACTCGTTCGCCTCGGGCTCGAGCATCATGCCCCAGAAGAAGAATCCCGACGCGGCGGAGCTGCTCCGCGGCAAAGCCCCGCGGATCGCGGCGTCGCTGGCGAGCCTCCTTGGCACGATGCACGCCCTGCCCCTCGCCTACAGCAAGGATCTCCAGGAGGACAAGGAACCCCTCTTCGACGCGATCGACAACCTGGAGCTCTGCCTGGCGGCGGCGACCGGCATGCTCGCCGGCATCAGCTTCAACCGGGAGCGGCTGGCGGCCGCCGCGGAGGACGAGATGCTCGCGGCCACCGATCTGGCGGACGCGCTGGTGCAGGAGGGCGTCCCCTTCCGTGAGGCCCACGGCCTGGTGGGGGGTCTGGTCAGAGCGGCGGTCGAGTCGGGCAAGCCACTTTCGCAACTGACGGAGTCAGAGCTCGATGGCGTCCCCGAGGACGCCCGGCAGGCGGTGCGGCGCGCGCTCGAATCCGGTCAGACGATCGAATCCAAGGTCTCGGCCGGAGGGACCGCCTCGGGCCGCCTGAACGAGCAACTCGAGCGGGCGCGCGAGGCGCTTGCGGCCCTGCGCGCGTGAACCGCGAGTTCTTCGACCGCTCCGTGCACGAGGTCGCGCGCGAGTTGATCGGCTGCGAGCTGGCGGTCGGGGAGACCGCCGGGATCATCGTGGAGACCGAGGCCTATGACGCGACGGACCCGGCCTGCCATGCCTACATCGGCCGGACGGCCCGCAACGAGGTGCTCTTCGGCCCTCCCGGTCACGCCTACGTCTACCTCTCCTACGGGATACACAGCCTGCTCAACGCCGTGGCCGAGCCGGAGGGGAGCGCAGCCGCGGTGCTGATCCGGGCGCTGGAGCCCACCGAGGGCATCGAGGCGATGCGCGAGCGGAGGGGCCGCGAGGACGTCGAAGGACTCTGCTCCGGCCCCGGCAAGCTGACCGAGGCGCTCGGCGTCGGGCTGTCAAAGAACGGGGCGGACCTCGACGAGCCGCCCTTCCGGATCTCCCCGCGCGACGCGAGCTGGAACGGCGCCGAGATCGTCGCGGACACGCGGATCGGCATCACCAAGGCCGCCGAGCTCCCCTGGCGCTACTGCGTCAAGGGCAGCCGTTACGTCTCGCGGCCCTGGCCGACCGTGACAGAGACGCGTCGGGCTGCCTAGAGGCCGGTGCCGCCGGTGCCGCCGGTGGATCCACCGCCGGTCGCGCCACCGCCACCACCGCCGCCCGCGGCGGGAGCCGGGGCGCTGTTGTTCCCACCACCACCGCCGCCTCCGCCGGAGGATGACGAGGAGGAAGACGACGATGAGCTAGGCGAGTAGTACGAGGAGCTGCCGGAAGAGCTGGAGTCACTGGAGCTCGAGCTGCTCTTGCTGTTGGCCGCGGCCTTGTGCTCGGAGTAGATGTTCTCGATTGACGACATGATCCGGCCCCAGATGAGCGCCGGGTAGGTGCCGCCGTCGACCGGCCCACCGTTGTAGTCGGTGGACATCGACTCGGTGCTGTCCGGATGCCCGACCCAGACGCAGGTCGTGAAGTGTTCGTCACCGCCGCAGAACCAGGCATCGCCGTTGTTCTCCGTCGTCCCGGTCTTGCCCCACTCAGTGGAATTGCCGAATTGGGCGAGCTTCCCGGTTCCGCCCAGGACGTTCGCGTGGAGAATGCTCTTCACCTCGTTGGCGACGCTCGATGAGAGGACGCGAATCTTCTTCGTCTTGTTCTCGGCGACCGTGTCCCCGTTGGGTGCTGTGACCTTGTCGATGGCGACCGGCCCCAGGTCGGTCACCTTGTTGTTCGGCCCGGCAGTGCTGTCCAGATTGCCGCCGACGCGCTCGCCGCCCGTTGAAATGGTCTCGTAAGCGTGCGCCATCTCGAGCGGAGTAACGCCCGGGTCGATGGCGCCGAGGACCATCGAGGGGTTCGTCGAGAAGCCGGTCTGGATGCCCATCTCATGCGCCGTGTGGGCGATCCGCTTCGTTCCCCCGTTGACTGCCGGGCTCCCGCCGCAACCCGACAGGCATCTCAGAGTGTCCCCGAGCGCCAGCTCGGCGTAGACCGAGTTGTCCGAGTGCAGCGTCGCGTCGTAGAGGCTCGAGGTGCCGTAGTACTCGTCGCTGTAGTTGTGGACGTCGAAGACCTCCTTCCCTCCGTGGGGGACCTTGAAGACCTTCTCGTTCGAGTTGTACGAACTGCTGGGTGAGATTCCCTGGCTCAGGGCGGTCGCCAGCGTGAACGGCTTGAACGAGGAGCCCGGCTGCCGGTGCCCGTTGGTCGCCAGGTTGAACGGATGAGTTTGGAAGTCGTTGCCGCCGACCATCGCCTTGACCTCACCGGTGGAGTTGTCGAGCACCACCACGGACGCCGTCGGGGCGATGCCCGAGAGCGTGCTCTGCGCGATCTCCTGCGCCGTGTTCTGCATGTCGAGGTCCAGCGAGCTGTGGATCTGGTAGCCGGCGCCAAAGGCGCGTCCCGCGCCGTAGAGGTCGACCACCTGCTGGCGGAGCCAGGAGGTGAAGTACGGGGAGAGGGAGTCGTCAGTGGGGCGACGGATCTGCGACGGCGTCGGCACCTGGACGTTGATCCCTTGGGCTGGGCCGTCGTACTCCTCCTGGGTGATGTCCCCCTGGTCGAGCATGTCCTTCAGCACCAGGTTGCGCCGGTCGGTCGCGGCCTGCGGATTGGCCCTCGGCGAGAACGCGGACGGTGACGCGATGATCCCCGCGAGCATCGCGGCCTCGGGGGGCGTCAGCTCCTTGGCGCACGGGTCTTGTCCACTCTCCCCGCAGCCCGGGTGGTTCCAGCCGAAGTAGGTGCGAGCTGCCGCCTCGATCCCGTAGGCGCCCTCGCCGAAGTAGATGGTGTTGAGGTACTCGGTGAGGATCTTGTCCTTGGTCCAGTGCCGCTCGAGCTGGGTCGCGAGCGCGGCCTCGCGGAACTTCTCGAAGACCGTTCTGTCTCCCTGCGCCTCGAGCGCGTTCTTGACGAACTGCTGCGTGATGGTCGAGGCTCCCTGCCTGGAGCCGCCGGGGAGGACGTCCTGCACCG
>CAWFOA010000006.1:0-67470 GCA_963817275.1 uncultured Solirubrobacterales bacterium
CCTCCGCCAGGCTCGCGAGGGACGGCTCCGCGCCCCCGAAGCCCTCGCTGTCCGAGATCATCGCGACCCGCGGCCGGCCTCCGATCTCAGGCCCCACCGGTGGACCGTCCCTCTTCTCGAGCACCCGTTCGCTCCGAGGTTCGGACGAGGACCTCCTCGACCCGCGCCGCGATCTTTGGCCATGCGAAGTCCATTGCCCGAGCGGCGCCGGCGCGTCCGAGCGCCTCAGCCTTGGGGGAATCCCGCAGCAGGCCGGTGACAGCGTCGGCGACCGCGACAGGATCGGTTGGGTCAACCAACAGGCCGGTCTCCCCTTCGACCACTGCATCGACCGCACCGGCGACGTTTCCCGCGACCACCGGCATCAGGTGGGCGCCCGCTTCGAGATACACGATCCCGAAGCCCTCCCCGCCTGCCCCCTCCGGCGGCAACCTGCTCGGCATCACGAAAACGTGGGCGCGATCGAACCAAGCGTCCCGCTCGTCGTCCGGCAGGCTGCCCGCGAAGACGATGTTCTCGCTGACGCCCTGGGCGGCCGCAAGCTCGACCAGCTCGGTGCGCAGGGGGCCATCCCCGACGACTACCCAGATCACATCGGGAACCTGCGATTTGATCCGGGGCAGGGCTTTGATGACGATGTCGTGCCCCTTGTATCGAGCGGTGAGCCGAGCGACCGTCAGCAGGGTTGGCCGTCGCTCTCGCCTCGGATTCGCCGGCGAGGAGAGGTCGACGCCAGGAGGGATGCGGTGCACAGTCGCCTCGTCTGCACCGGCGGCAAGGGCAAGCCCACGCGTGTAGCTGCTCACCGCGATGTTGGCCGCGGCGGCGGTGACGGCGAACCTCGTAAGTCGTGGCCTCGACGCAAGCTCGTTGCCGTGCAGGTACTGAACGAATGGGGCGCCGATCGCTCTCCGAATCGCCCAGGCCGCCGGGGCGACGATGATGTGGGCGCTCAATACGACGTGGGGCCGAAACGCGAATCCCTCCCTGATGCTGCGAGCATTCAGGCTCAGATTCGAGGTCTTGGGGATTCGAGAGCGGCGTACACGTCGCAGCTCCACCCCGGCTGCTCGATCGAAGGAGTCCGCGCCGGGCTCCTCGAACGTAACCAGATGGATATCGAACCCCTCCAGGTACTCCACCAGCCGGCTGACGAGCAGCTGTATTCCCCCGAAGGCGGGAGGAAAGTCTGGAGTCAGGACGAGCAGCCGCGGTTTCAGCCTGTCGGTCAAACCGCGCACACCTTACGGGCGCGATGAGATGATCTCGGCGTGATCGGGCGAGCAGAGCAGGGCGGCTCCGATTAGCGAAACGAAGCCTCCAGTGGACCCGCCCGATGGCGACGGAGCGGGAAGAACCGGCCTTCCCAGGTACTTCCGGCGCAACGTCATCACGAGTTATCTGAGAACCGGGTCGACAGCCCTGGTCAGCCTGGTGATGACGCCCGTGCTGGTCGCGGGATTGGGGAAGGAGGCTTTCGGGATCTGGGTGGTCGTCACCTCGCTGGCGGTCTATCGCGACCTGCTCCAATTCGGATTCCAGAACGCCACCCCCAAGTACGTCGCCGAGTTCTCGGCGCTTGGCGATCACGAACGACTCCGGGGGTCGATCGCGACCGCGTTCTGGTTCCTCACCGGCTCCGGAATCGTGGCCCTGGTCCTTGGCCTCGGCCTCGCGGTCGTGTTCCCCGACCTGTTCGGCGTCTCGGAGGGCCTCCGCACCTCGTCCCAGATCCTCGTCGCGGTGGTTGTTCTCGACTTCGCCGTGGGCCTCCCGTGCGCGACCTTCAGCGGGACCCTGGTCGGTTTCCAGCGATTCGACCTCATGAATACGACCCTGGCCGTAAGCGCGATCGTCCAGGCGGCCGCAATGGCGATCGTGATCGTGCTCGGCGGCGGCCTCGTGCCGCTGGGGATCACATCCACAGCGGTGAGCCTGGCCAGCCAGGCATGGCGCTACATCCTCGCGCGACGCCTCGTTCCCGGGCTCAGCGTCTCGCCGCGCCGTGCGCATCGCGACCTCCTGCGACCCTTTGCGGGACTTTCGATCTGGTACGGGATCGAGGACGCCGCCTACATCGTCGTCAGCCGGATCGACACGATCGTTGTCGGGCTCGTCCTCGGAGCGGCCAGCGCAGGCGTGTACGCGGTCGGACAGCGGCTCGCGCTCGCCCTCGCGCAGCTTGCCCAGCCGGTCGCGGGCATGTTCTTCCCGCATTCCTCGGAGCTCGCCGCACGGGGGGATACCGCCGGCCTGCGAGCGAGCTTCCTCACCGGCACCCGCTTGATCCTCGGCGTGATCGCCCCACTCGCGCTCACGCTCGCGATCCTCGCGGGACCGATTATCGAGGTATGGGTCGGCACCGACTTCGACGGCGGAGCGCCGGTGACGGTGTACCTGTGCGCCGCGGTCACGGTCTGGGTGCTGATCGACACCGGGGTGACGATGCTGCTCGGCACCGGCAGGGCCCGCTTTCCTGCATTGACCCGAATCTCCGAAGCCGGCCTGAACCTCGCTCTGAGCGTGCTCCTGGCGAACTTGATCGGAATCAAGGGTGTGGCGTTGGCGACCTTGCTCGCCGCAGCGTCGCTTAACCTCATCGCCCTTCTGCCGTACGTGTGTCGACAGTTCGAGATCCGGCTCTGGGATTTCGCGCGCCCGATTCTCACCGCACACGGTCCGCCGGCAGCGGTCGCACTGCTCGTCGGGTGGCTGGTCACCCGACCCGACCCGACCTCCGCGCTCGCGGTCTTTGGCGCAGCGGTCGCGATCGTTTCTGCCTACGTGGCGGTGTTCGCGGTCAGCGGACTCGACCGCGCCGAGCGGAGCTGGCTGCTCGCGCGGATCCGGAGAACGACGTCGCCGCAGCTCCCGGCGGCATGACGGATCCCCCGACAACCTCCTCTCCGGCCGCGGGTCGCCCCTTTCGGCTCGTGGTCTACAGCGACCAGACGTTCGTCGGTGGTGGCGAGGTGTGGCTTCGGACCATGCTGGAAAACCTCGATGAGCGGATCGACATCACGGTCGCGGGCACGACCCCGGAGATCATCGAGGAGATCGCGGGGGGAAGGCCGACTGCCCGAATCCGCCCCATACGGCCGGTGAAGAACAAGTGGGACGTACGGGGACTCGTCGCCCACCTCCGGGCGATCCGCGAGCTCCGCCCCGACATCCTCCAGACCAACGGCAATCCGTGGTCCTGTCAATACGCGATCTCAGCGGGTCTTCTCACTCCTGGAGTAACGACGCTCTCCGTCTATCACGCCGTGCAATCCCCGCAAAGACCAAGCCAGCTCTGGCTCAACCGACTGAACGTGAAGCGGCTCGACGCGAGGATCGCCGTGTCCAGGGAAGCCGCGCAGAGGATCGCGCGGATGGTCGGCCTCCCGGACGGATCGGTGCGGGTGATCCACAACGGCGTGCCGGACGTTCCGATAAAGCCCCTCGAACGCCCGGTCAGTGGGCTGATCGTGGGCTCGGTGGGGCGCCTGTCGCGCGAGAAGGGGTACGACCTGCTGCTGCGGGCACTCCCGGCGCTCCCCGACGCCACCGCGATCCTCGTTTCCGACGGCCCCGAGCGCGAGCATCTTGCGGGGCTTGCGGACGAGCTCGGGGTTGCGTCTAGGGTGATCATGCCCGGCTGGGTGGAGGATCCCCGGTCGTGGCTGTCGACCTACGACGTCTTCGTACAACCCTCGAGGATGGAGTCGTTCCCGTTGTCGATCCTCGAAGCGATGCTGGCATCCCGCCCCGTCGTTGCCACCGACGTGGGTGGCGTTTCGGAATTGGTCGTCGAAGGCGAGACCGGGCTGTTGGTGCCTCCGGAGGATCCAGAGGCCCTGGCGGGCGCGCTCGGCTCGCTCCTCGGTGACCCCGCTCGTCGTCAGCGGATGGGAGAGGCGGGCCGGACTCGAGCGACGCGGGACTTCAGCCTTGATCAGATGGTGCGCTCGTACGAGTCCCTGTACGACGAGCTGCTGGCCGGGTGACCCCTCAGCGGGACACGCGCATCCCGCCCGGACCGAGCGAGGTGCGGTCCTCGCGAGCCACCAGGATTCGTCGGCCGGCTCGTGGGAACAGGGCGCAGAATGCGGTCTTCGCCCGAGTCCCCAGCCCGTAGCCAGGATCCCGGGCCACTGCGAGCGAGCTTCGGCGAGCGTCCGGCGCACCTTCCATCAGCGTTGCCTTGGCCCGCTCGAGCCGCATGTCTCGTCGGATTGCCTCCAGCGACCCTTCGAGGACGCTCCGCTCCTCGGGGCGCAGCTCGAAGGTGCGAGCCACCTTCTCGAGGAGCTCTACCCTTGGGGGCCCCATCCGCAGGCGATCCCTCGACAGGGACTCCTCTTGAACCCTGTAGCGGGCAAGCGGGCGAGTGACGTAGCCGATCCGAGAGCCGCCAAACACGAGCCGCAGCCACAGATCCCAATCGGCAACGCGCACTACCGACTCGTCGAAACCGCCGACCTCGAGGAAGCGGCTCCTGCGGACGGCGAGGTTTCCGAAGACGAAGCACCCCTTCAGCAGCTCGCTCCGCTGGTCCTCGGCGACGAACCGCCAGTTCTGCGCGCCCTCCGCGACGACCTCTCCATTCACCTCGATCAGGCAATTGGTGGTCAGCAGGTCGAGATCCGGTCTCGCCGCGGCGAGCTGCCCGATCATCTCGTTGCGCTCCGGCAGGTAGAGATCATCGGCGTCCAGGAAGCTGACGAAGTCTCCGGTCGCCGCCCCCGCCGCGGCATTCTTGGCCGCCGCCTCGCCACGGTTCTCCTGGCGAATCAGCGTGATCCTGTCCCTGTAGGGACGCAGGGCCCCCTCGATGTCGTCGGTCGACCCGTCGTCGCACACCACGACCTCGACGGGCGGCACGGTCTGGGCGAGCGCGGAGGCCACCGCCTCGCCCACGGAGTCGGCGGCCTGGTAGGCAGCGATGGCCACCGAGAAGCTGGGCACCGGCCCCGGCTCGACGCGGCCCTCCCGAGGTGGGGCACTGAAAAGCGGGTCGGCTTCCTCCGAGTTTGCTGTTGCCGCCGGCACTCGGCCGACTGTACTAGCCGGTAGACCGGAGGTTGGATCGCCGCCGGTCGCGCCGACGAGGGAAATCGATCAGAATCGCCCGATGCCGCGGGGAGCAGCGCAGGGATTGAAGGGCCTGCTCAGGCGCCCGCTGGCGAGCGCCGGCAATGCACGCCGGCGACTGACCGGGGACCGCGCCGGCATCGTCCTCGCCTATCACCGGATCGGAGACCCGCACCAACGCTGGGACGAGGGCAGGCTCAACCCTCGGCTCGGCACCCGGTTCTTCGAGGCCCAGCTCCGCCACCTGACCGCGCGGTATCGAGTCGTTCCGGCCTCGGAGTTGCTGGACGCGGTGAAGAGCCGGCGGCGCGGCGAGCGATTCCCGGCGGCCGTCACCTTCGACGACGACCTGCCGTCGCACGCACGGGAGGCGATGCCGATCCTGAAACGCGTGGGCGTTCCCGCGACGTTCTTCGTCTCCGGCGCGTCGCTGGACCGGCCCTTCTCCTTCTGGTGGGAGCAAATCGACCGGGCGATCGATCGCGGGACGCTGAGCGAGCCTGAGCTTCGCGCGATGGTCCCGGAGCGGACGGGCAATCCGGGCCCTCGCGGTGGGCTCCCCTCGATCGCCAGGGACATCGAGTTGATGCCCGCCGGCGAACGCGACTCTCTCTTGGAAGAACTCGAGGAGCGCGCCGGCCCCGATCCGCCCGATGCCGGGCTCAGGGAAGCCGACCTGCGCGCGCTCGCGTCGTCCGGGTTCGAGATCGGCTTCCATACGCTGCGTCATCCCAATCTGGCGACCCTCGACGATCCTCAGCTCGCGCTGGCGATGACCGACGGCCGCGAGCGCCTCGCCGCCGTGATCGGGCGGGAGCTCTCGTCGATTTCGTACCCCGGGGGCCGCTGGGACCCACGGACCCCGGAGGCCGCCCGGGCGGCCGGCTACCAGTTCGGCTTCACCACCGACCCCGAGCCGGTCCTCGCCGGTAGCGACCCGTTGTGCCTCGGCCGTCTCGATCCCCTGTGGTGCGACACCCTCGGCCACTTCGCGCTTGCCATTTCGCGGGTTTTGGGGCGAACATCGCCGTAGGCCCCGACCTACTTGTGGGCCACGAAGTTCCAGAAGGTGCCCCGCTCGTAGGCATCCTCGAATCCGGCCAGGTCGTATGGACCGCCGCCATCGAGGTCGAAGATGCGCAGATCGGCGTCGTCGCAAAGAAGCCTGAAGAGGTCGCCGGGCTTGGTGCCATAGAACGGCGCCGCGCCCTTGCCATGCTCAAAGACGATGACGGGCCGGTGGGCTCGAATCGTCTCCATGGCGCCCTCGATCACCTCCAGCTCGGCTCCCTCCACGTCGATCTTGATCAGCGAGGGCGCGTAGTCGCTCGGGAGCGCTGAATCCAGCTCCTCGAGCTGGACCGTGAGCATCTCGACCTCCTCCCTGCCCGGATACCGTCGCTCGCGGAGCCCGCTCATGCCGGGACTGCTCTTGACGTAGCGAAAGCTCGCCTCCCCGCGATGATTCGAGAGGGCCGCCTGGCGAACGTCAACCTGGGGGAAGCGCTCACGGAGATCGGCGGCGTGATCGGGCAGTGGCTCGTAGGCGATGTGCCGTCCGCGAGGGGCAATCCGGACGATGTCGGTCAGCACGTCCCCCTTGCTCGCCCCCACGTCGATGCAGTTGGAGTCCTCTTCCAGCGCAAACGAGAGAAGCAGGCCAAGGTGCTCGTTGTCGCGCAGATCCCTCTTCTTCGAAGCCGAGCCGAAGGTTCGCTGGAAGCGGCGGACCTGCGGCATCAGTCCCGCGCGCTCGACGGCCCGCTTTACCCTCCGGCGCATCGCGGCACTGTATCGGCGAGCCCCGCCGCCTCCTTCGGACCGCGCTGATAGCAATCCCGCATGGCGGACGCTCCTCACGCGCTGTTTCTGACGCACGAGCCCCCACTGCCGATGATCAGCGGCACGCGAGTTCGCTCGCTGAACCTGATCCGCCAGCTCGTCAGGCGGGGGTGGAAGGTCTCGCTTTTCAGCCTGGTCCCGGGTGCCGACCCGACCGATGTGGAGCTCGCCGAGCTTCAGGAGCTCTGCCAGACCGTCACCCTCGAGACCCTCCCACCGGTCCGCACCCGCTACCGGCATGTCGCTCGAGCCATCGCGGCCGGCCGCGCCTTCCACGAGGCCTATTTCTTCTCGCCCCAAGCGGCAGCCGAGCTTCATCGCCTGCTCGACGCCGAGACCCCCGACGTGATCGTCGCCGAGCAGCTCTACATGTATCCGTACGTGCCGGAGGCGCTTCACCGCCGCACGATCCTCGACTGCCACAACGTCGAGGTCCGGCGTTTGGAATCGATGGCGGCGGCGCTCTGGCCCCGGCCTCGGGCGATCGTGGCCCGCCTTCAGCGGCGCCCGGTTCGGCGGTTCGAGGGCCGCGCGGTCGCGGCGGCGGCCGGCGTGCTCGCGGTGTCGGAGCCCGAGCGCCGATACCTCGAGCCACTCGCCGGCGGCCCGGTGACGCTGGTGCCAAACGGTGTCGACTGCGAGCGCTGGCGGGCGCGTTCTGAGTTGCCACGAGACCCTACGTTCCTGTTCGCCGGGAGCCTCAACTACAGCGCCAACCTGGACGCGGTCGACTATCTGCTCAAGCGGATCCTCCCGCACGTACGGCATCCGGATCCGGTCCTGACGATCGTTGGCGGCGAGCCGCCGGCCAGGCTCCGGGATGACGCGAATCGGTCATCCATCCGGGTTGAGCTGGCGGGGCTGGTGGACGACACCGCACCGGTATTCGAGGGGAGCCGGTTCATGGCCGTTCCCCTTCGCTTCGGCGCCGGCACGCCGCTCAAGATCCTCGAGGCACTCGCGCGAGGCGTCCCGGTGCTGAGCACCAGCATCGGCTGCCAGGGCTTTGAGCTGACCCCCGGCCGGGACGTGCTGATCGCGGACGATCCCCGGCAGTTCGCGGCGTCGATCGACCGGCTGCTCGAGGATGACGAGCTCTGCCAGGCCCTCGCACTACACGGGCGGGAGGTCGCCGAGCGCCTGTACGACTGGCGCCGGATTGGAGATGACCTGGAGAGGGCCCTGGAAGCGGTGGCCTCTCCCTGAGGACCCTCAGCCCGTCTCCGGATGGCGACCGGGCGGAACCAGGAACAGCTTGCTCACATCCCGTCCGGCGTCCTCCAGGGCGCTCTTGACGCCCGTCACCCACCCAGGAGGGACCTCTCGGGCGACCGGCGACCGGAACGTGATCAGCGTGAACCTGTCGTCGTCCTCCCGCGCGGTCTGGCGGAACCCGGGCGGCGGATCGATCCTGGGCAACTCGGGGACGCCGTGGATCTGCGCGTCGAGCCCGTTGTCGTTGAGGCTCAGGACCTGCACCTCCTGCACCCGCGCGGCGGTCGCTCGAACGGCCGAGGGCAGGTAGTACTGGATCGCATCCCGGTGCTCGGGCCCGGCGACGGCGGGGTTCACGACCAGCGCCCGCTCGACCGTCGACTCGTCGATTGCGTTCGCCGCACCTCGCCAATCGTCGCGCTGCAGAGTGGGCGTCAGCACGACCGCGACAACGACGGCGAGACCCGCGGCGCAGAGTGCGCCGGCACCGAGGGTGCCGATGGTTCCCGCCCGCCGGGCGCTGAACCCGATCGCAACCACCATGGCCAGGGGCAGCCAGGCCATGATCATCGTCTTCTGCAGGAAGGTGTCGGGTCCCACGATCGCCAGCGCGAGGGGCAACCCGATCGCCGTCACCCCGACGATCGCCGTAACCCCGGCCGCGCTGTGATCCTCAGGGCTGCCACGTCGAACGAGCAGCCAGAGGCCGGCCAGGACAAGCAGGGCGGCGATCGGGGGGACGATCAGGGGGGCCGGCGAATTTGGCCCCACCAGGTACTGGAAGCCCGTGTCCGCGACCCGCGACGGGATCGAGTTATCGGAAAGCCACTCGGTGCCGCCGTTGTCGCGCTGCTCGACCGCAAGCGGGAGGAGGGCGATGGCGACGACCGCCAGGCCGAGCGACGCGATCACCAGGTTGCGGCGTTCGCGACCACGGAGAAACAGCAGCACGGCCTCGGGAATGATCAGGAAGGCCGCGAAGTAATGCACCGCGATCGCGAGTGCCGAGGCCAGTCCCCAGAGCAGGATCGTCCGGGAGCGTGGCTCCCTCATGGCGGAGACGAAGCCGAGGAAGGACAGGGCGGCGAGGAGCGTGAAGAGCGCGTAGACGCGCGCCTCCTGCGAGAACCAGACGAGCATCGGGTTGACGGCGGCGAGGGCGGCGATGATCAGCCCGACCCGGGGCGTTCTCAGCCTGGTGCCGGCGAGGTAGGCGACGGGGATAACTGCCGTCCCGGCCAGGGCCGAAAGAGATCGCAGGCCGACCTCGCCGGTGCCGAACACGTTTCCCCACGCCCAGGCGAGGACGTAGTAGAGCGGCGGGGCCGACTCGCTCACCGAGAGCTGGTTCCACATCCCGCTGAAGTCCATGCGCATCAGCCCGGCCGTGACGGTCTCGTCGCTGTAGAAGCTCTGAACGTCCAGGGTCGCGAACCGCAGGATCGCGGCGAGCGCCGTCAGGCCGGCCAAGGCCCAGAGGTGCGTCCGATCGAGCCCCCACCGACTCATTCGCCTGCCGTTGGCCATTTGTTGAGTCGAGGCGGGGGGTCTGTTGGACACGAGTTCAATCTATCGGCGCCTGACGCCAGCCTTTTCACCGTGAGACGACGGAATCAACATGAACGCCTTCCGTCGAAACACACTGGCACTGATCGCGGGGATCCTCGCCGTATCCTGCCTGGCGGTGCCGACAGCACAGGCCAACTCGCCGTCCGGGACGCTGGGCGTTTACACGGGTGGCGGTAACGCGCAGGGCGCGAGCAACTTCGGCGACTGGCTCGGACAGCCCGTGACTCGCGTTCTGGACTTCATCGATGGAAGCAGCTGGTCGTCGATCGAGTCCCCCAACTGGCTCGCGAGCCGGTGGTCCGACTCCGGCAGCCGGGTTGACTTCTCCGTGCCGATGCTCCCCTCCACCGGTGGATCCATGTCGACGGGAGCGAGCGGCGGCTACAACTCCCACTTCACAAAGCTCGGGCAGAACCTCGTTGCCGGCGGCCAGAGCGATGCGGTCATCCGCATCGGATGGGAGTTCAACGGGACCTGGTTCAAGTGGTCGGCGGCCTCGGATCCCGCCTCCTACGCGGCCTACTTCCGCCAGATCGTCACCTCGATGCGGAGCGTGTCCGGCCAGCACTTCGAGTTCGAGTGGAACCCGAGCATCGGAAAGGTCGCCGTCGCGCCGGACCGGGCCTATCCCGGCGATGCCTACGTCGACTACATCGGCGAGGACATCTACGACCAGAGCTGGATCTCGAACTACACGGACCCGGTCGCTCGATGGAACAACTTCGTTAGTCAGCCCTACGGCCTTGCCTGGCACCGCGACTTCGCGGCCCAGCATGGGAAGCCGATGACGTTCCCCGAGTGGGGTCTGGTGATTCGCGACGATGGACACGGCGGCGGTGACAATCCCTACTTCATCCAGAAGATGCACGACTGGATCGCGGCCAACAACGTGGCGGCGCAGTACTACTTCGAGTTCGACGCCGGCGACGGACAGCACGAGCTGATGGCCGACCACTTCCCCCATGCGGCCGCGACGTTCAAGGACCTGTTCGGCTCCGGGAGCGATCCCGCGCCCGGTCCCGATCCCACGCCGACCCCGGATCCGACACCAACGCCGGATCCGACACCGACCCCGGCTCCCACTCCCGCGCCGACCCCGCCCCCCACATCCACGTCGCCGACCGATCCCGGCCAGACGACCACACCGAAGACCTGCAAGCGGTCGAGGGGCCGACACAAGAAGGCCGGCTGCCGCCGCTCTCGCGCGAAGAAGGCGAAGGCCGCCGGCCAGGGCACGCAGCGGCGGATGGCCTCAGCGCACTGATCCGGCGCCTCGCCCTGCCCTAGAGCCCGCCGGTGCCTCCCGGTGTCGTGCTCCCGCCGGGGTTGGGGGCGGGGGTGCCACCGCTCTGGTTCGTGGTCGTGGATGGGGTCGACTGCGTGGCGGTCGTGGTCGTGGAGCGAGTCGGCGTGCTGATGGACTCGATCGGGACGGTGTTGCCGGTGTCGTTCGAGTTATCACCGGCGACGATGATCAGGCCGACGACCAGCCCGACCACGAGCGCGACCAGGATTCCGATGGTCCATCGGGCCCGAGTGTTCACGCGGCGATGCTAGCCGAGGGCCTATTCGTTCGGGCTCTTGGTCACGGTCAGGTCTCCGGGCCAGACCTCGTCGGTCCAGTGCTGCTCCACCTGGGGCGCTGCGAAGAAGCCGATCACGCGCAGGTCCTCATCCCCGGTGTTGTGGATGTCGTGCATGGTGCCCTCGGTCAGCACGATCACGTCGCCCGCCTTCACCGGCTTTGCGCCATCGTCGAGGAGCAGGTCACCGATGCCGCTCAGGAAGAACTGCGTCTCCTCGGCGGTGTCGGTGTGGCGCCCCAGCCGCTTCCCGGGCGGCACGGCGAAGTAGATGACGCAGGAGGCATCAGCGCCCTTGCCACCGTAGGCGAAGTAGCCGCCCAGCCACTCGGCGTCCTCGCTGCTGGTCGAGGCGATATCCGCGACTTCGAGATCATCAACGTTGATGGGTGCGTCCACGTTCGAGCCGATCCTCGCACACGGCGGCCCGGTGCTTAAGGCGCCTAGCCCAGTGTTCGACCGAGAATCTCGAGCGCCTCGTCGACCTCGGGCTCGTCGATCACCAGCGGCGGTAGGAACCGCAGCGTGTCGTCGCCAATCGGGTTGACGATCAGCCCATCGGCGAGCAGACGCGCGGCGGCCTCCTTTGCATCGACGCCGTCGAGCCGGGCACCCAGCATCAGACCGCGGCCGCGCACCTCGGCCACCGCATTGATCGCCTCGAGACCGTCGGAGAGCCTGCCACCCAGGTCCCGAACCCGCCGGAGCAGCTCCGGGTCGTCGATCACCCCGAAGGCAGCAAGCGAGGCGGCGGCGATCAGTGGCCCTCCGGCGAAGGTCGAGCCGTGGTCCCCCCGCTCCAGGACGTCCGCCGTCTCGGAGCTGGTCACGCAGGCTCCGACGGGCAACCCCCCGCCGAGTGCCTTCGCCGTGGTCATCACGTCGGGCCTCACCGGGAGCTGCTCGTATGCCCACAGCGAGCCCGTCCTGCCCATGCCGGTCTGTATCTCGTCGAACACGAGCAGCGCGTCGGCGGCGTCGCAGGCCTCACGCGCCGCTGCGATCAGCTCGTCACCGATCACGTGCACGCCGGTCTCCCCCTGGATCGGCTCCAGCATCACGGCCGCGGTTCTTTCTCCGACGGCGGCGGCGAGCGCGTCGGCGTCGTCGCGGGGCACCGCCCGGAACCCGGGCAGGTAGGGCGCGAAGCTCTCGTTGGTCGAAAGACCCGGTGTCGCGGAGAGCGAGGCCATCGTGCGGCCGTGGAACGCCCCCTCGAGGACGACGATCTCCGGATCGTCGATCCCGCGACGGTGCGCGTGCTTGCGGACCAGCTTGATCGCGCACTCGTTGGCCTCGGTGCCCGAGTTGCAGAGGAACGCCTTGCCCCCGAGGCTCGACTCGCAGAGCCGCTGGGCCAGGCGGACCCCTCCCTCGGTCAGGTAGAGGTTGGAGGTGTGGGTGAGCGTGCCGACCTGCTCGCGCACCGCCTCGACCACCGCGGGGTGGCAGTGCCCGACCGAGCAGACCGAGATCCCGGCCAGGAAGTCGAGGTACTCCTTGCCGGTCGAGTCGGTGAGCCGCGCCCCCTCCCCGCGCACGAACTCGACGGGCGCGCGCGGATAGGTCTGCATCACCCAGCGGGATTCGAGCTCCTGGAGCTCGGCGAGCTTCATCCGGTGCCCCTCACGCCGTGATCTTGGTGCCGATGCCGGCGTCGGTGAACAGCTCAAGCAGCAGCGTGTGAGGGCGCCGGCCGTCGACGATGTGCGCTGCCTCCACGCCACCGGCGATCGCGTCGACGCAGGCCGTCAGCTTGGGCCGCATCCCGCCCTGGACGCCCTCGAGGGCGGTCCGGACCTCGTCGGCCGTCGCCTGCGAGATGCGCGACTCCGGGTCGTCCGGGTCGCGCAGCCAGCCGTCGACGTCCGTCAGGAAGATCGCCTTGTGGGCGGGCATCGCTGCGGCGACCTTGCCCGCCGCCTCATCGGCGTTGACGTTGTAGGAGGCGCCCTCGCGATCGGTCCCGACCGAGGCGATCACCGGGATGTAGTCCTCGGCGATGTGCTCGATCACGTCGACGTTGACGCTGGTGATCTCGCCGACGAAGCCGACGTCCGCGGACTGCCCGACCGGCCGCACCTCGAAGAGCGAGCCGTCCTCGCCGCCCAGTCCGACCGCCGGCTGGCCGTGGCGGTTGAGCCGGGTGAGGATGTCCGAGTTGATCTTGCCGAGCAGCACCATCTTCGCGACCTCGACTGTCTCGGCGTCGGAGACGCGCAGGCCCTCGACGAACTTCACCTCCATCCCCATGCGCTCCATGTAGTGGGTGATCTCCGGGCCGCCGCCGTGGACGATGATCGGGTTCATCCCGACGTACTTGAGGAGGACGACGTCCCGCGCGAACGCCTCGCGCAGCGTCCTCGTCGCTGCATCGCCGCGCCGCCGTACTTGATCACGATCGTCCGGCCGTGGAACTCCCTGATGTAGGGCAGGGCCTCGAGCAGGGTTTCGACGGACGAGGTCATGTCGTGTACTCGGCGTTGATCCGGATGTAGTCGTGGGTGAGGTCGCTGAAGTAGACATGGGCGCCGGCCTTGCCGCGGCCGAGGTTGATGGAGAGCTCGGCCTCCGGAAGATCTGCTGCCAGCTCCGCGGCCTGGATCCGGTCGGGGCCGAGCTCTTCCAGCTCTTCGCCCGCCAACGCCATGCCGGCGGCCTGGGCGATCCGGCCCCAGTTCGAATCGCGCCCGAAGAGGGCCGTCTTCACGAGCGGGGAGTTGGCGATCGCCCTGGCGACCCGCTCGGCCTCGACACCGCTCTTGGCGCCCGTGACCTCGACGCGGCCGACCCGGGTCGCCCCCTCTCCGTCGGAGACGATCTCCAGCGCGAGCTGCAGCAACACCGCCTCGAGCAGTCCCTTCGGCAGTACCGCGCCGGCAGTCCCTGTCGCCTGCAGCATCACCGTGTCGTTGGTGCTCATCTGGCCGTCGACGGTGATCCGCTCCATCGAGTCGGCCAGAGCCGTGCGCAGGGCCTTGTCCGGGTCCTGGACGACGGCGTCCGTCTGGACGAAGCAAAGCATGGTCGCGAAGCCCGGCTCGATCATCCCGGCGCCCTTCGCCTGGGCCGAGACCGTCACGTCGCCCGCGCGAATGGCGCAGCGCTTCGGGCCGCTGTCGGTGGTCATGATCGCCTGGGCGAACTCCTCCCCACCCGTCGCCGACAATCCCTGGACCGCTTCGAGGACGCCAGAGGTCACGGCCTCGATGTCGAGTGGCACGCCGATCGTTCCGGTCTCGGCAATCGCCACCGTGCGTGGCTCGAGTCCAAGGGCCTCGGCCGCGGCGTCACGCATGGCGAGGGCATCCCGATAGCCCTGCTCGCCGGTGGCGGCGTTCGCGTTCCCGGAGTTGACGGCGACGGCGCGGAGCGCATCGGCCTCACACTCCTGCCGGCAGACCCGGACCGGTGCCGCGGCGGCGGCGTTGCGGGTCAGCGCCAGAGCGGAACGCACCTGATCCGCGTCGCATGCCATCACCCCGACGTCGGTCGCCCCGCCACCCTTCAGCCCGCAGGCAACGCCGGCGGCCCGGAACCCCGGAGCCAGCGTCGCGGCTTCGAGCTGCTCGAACTCCGGGGGTGGCGTCACCCACCGCGACCGAAAGAAGGTCTGCGTCGCCGCCCTCACGAGATCCCCTCACCCTCGGGCAGCCCGAGCATCAGGTTGAGGTTCTGGATCGCCTGCGAGGCGGCGCCCTTCCAGAGGTTGTCGATCGAGGCGAACGCCATCGCGCGGCCCGAGGCCTCGTTCATGGCCAGGTGGATCCGGCAGAGATTGGTGCCTCGCACGCCGCTGACCCCGGGCGGCTCGGCGGTGACCTCGACGAACGGCTCGTCCCCGTAGCGCTCCTCGTACAGGGAAAGCATGCGAGCGGCATCGACCGGCTCGGAGGTGCGCACGTAGCAGCTCACCAGCTCGCCCTGGTCGTAGGGCATCAGGTGCGGGACGAAGGTCAATGTGGCTTCGCCCGGCGCGGCGCCGTTGCCGGCCAGCTCGGTCAGCTCCTGAGCGATCTCGGGCGTGTGACGGTGGCCGGTGACCTTGTAGGGCACCGTGTCGTCGGTTTCCTTGACGACGGCCATCTCCTCCTCGGCGGCGCGACCGGCACCGGAGACACCCGACTTGGCGTCGATCACCACGTCCTCGATCAGCCCCTCCGCAGCGAGAGGTGCGAGGGCCAGGATGCTCGCCGTCGGGTAGCAGCCGGGGTTGGCGACAAGGTCGGCGCCCGCGATCGCCTCGCGGTGGAGCTCGGTGAGCCCGTAGACGGCCTCCCCGAGCAGCTGGGGAGCGCCGTGCTCTCCGTACCAGCGGCCATAGGCGTCCAGATCGTGGAGGCGGAAGTCGGCCGAGAGGTCAACGACCTTGACGCCCTGCTCGCGAAGCGCGGCGACGACGGGCGCTGCGACGCCGTGCGGGTAGGCGACGATCGCGGCGTCCACGTCGGACCCGTCCTCTGCCGCGGGCTCCTCCAGGACGAGGTCGACGCCGTAGTGCGGATAGAGCTCGTTGAGCCGCTTGCCGGCATCGGTCCGAGCCGTGACTCGCGCCAGCTCGAGGCTGGGATGTCTCCTGATCAGCTCCGCCGCGAGCGCCCCGGCATACCCGGAGGCCCCGGCCACCAGCACCCTATTCACGGAGCGACCCCCCGATCTTCTCGACGGCGGCCTCGATCTCCCGCCTGCGCTCGGCGACCTCCTCGTCGGTCAGCGTCCGGTCGGCGGCCCTGAAGCTGAGACGCAGCGCAAGGCTCTTGCGGCCCTCGCCGAGCTGCTCGCCGCGATAGAGGTCGAACACCTCTGCCGAGCGCAGCAGCTCGCCGCCGCCCGTGAGCACGGCGGACCGGACCTCGGCCGCCGGGACGCCCTCGTCGACGACCACCGCAACGTCCTGGTGGACGGCCGGGTAGGAGATCACGTCCTCGTAGCTCTCTCCGCTGACGGGCGACGCGGCGACCAGCGGCGCCAGGTCGACCTCGAAGCCCGCGGCGCTCTCCAGGTCCCACTGCCGGCAGACCAGCGGATGGATCTCTCCGATCCAGCCAATCGCCTCGCCCCCGACCAGCACGTGGCCGCTGCGGCCGGGATGCAGGAAGGGCTCCTCTCCGGGAACCACCTCGATCGCAACGCCGAGTTGAGCGGCGAGCGCCTCGACCGCTCCCTTCATCGAGTAGAAGTCGGCCACGACCGGATCGCCGCGCCAGCCGCCCGGGCGCAGCTCTCCCGTCGCCAGCGCCGCGATCCGCCACGGCTCAAACGCCGGGGCGGGCTGCTCGCCAACGAACTTCCCGGCGAGGACGCCGTCGTGAGGCGAGGTTCCCTCGCGCAGGTAGGCGCGCCCGGACTCGAACAGCGCGACCCGCTCCGCGCCGTGGGCCTGGTTGTACCTGGCCGCATCCAGGAGCGACCCGATCAGTCCCGTGCGCTCGGCGGAGTGCTCGGCGGAGAGCGGGTTGGAGACCCGGATCGGCTCGGCCCTGGGGTCCCCGTCGGGGATCCTGAGCCGCCCTGGCATGCCGGGGTCGGTCAGGCTCAGGTTGACGACTGCATCGAAGCCGAGGTCGCGCAGTGCATCCTCCGCTCTCCGGCGCAGGCGCTGCTCGCTCGTCAGCCGGCCGGCCTGGCCGCTCGTCGACGGCAACGTGGAGGGCAGGTTCTTGGCATAGCCATGGATGCGGCCGACCTCCTCGATCAGGTCGACCTCCCGGGTGACGTCATAGTGTCGGTGGAGCGGGACCGTGACTTTCAGCGTCTTCCCCCTGCCGGAGACGTCGAAGTCGAGCCTCTTCAGATACTCCGAGCAGAGCTTGGGCTCGATGGGCATTCCCAGAAGGCCCTCCGCGCGCTCGGTCCGCAGCTCCAGCCGGTGTGGCTCCGGGATCTCGGCCGCCTCGTCGATCGTCCCGGGAACGAGCTTCGCCCCGCAGAGCTCGACCATCAGCACCGAGGCGACCCGCTGCGCCCGCAGCGCCAGCTCCGGATGCAACTGCTTCTCGAAGCGGTTGGAGGCGTCCGTGCGCAGCCCGAGCTTCCGCGAGGTCCGCAGGATGTTGACCCCGTTCCAGTTCGCGACCTCGAGCAGCACCCTGGTGGTCGACTCCGAGACCTCGGAAACCTCGCCACCCATGATCCCGGCGATCCCCGAGGGCACGTTGCGGTCGCAGACGAGGACCGCGTCGTCGTCGAAGGTCCGCTCGACGCCGTCGAGCGTCGTCATCTTCTCCCCCTGATTGGCGGTGCGGACGACCAAAGCACCGTCTGGGACCTTGTCGAGATCGAAGGCGTGCAGCGGCTGCGCCGTCATCAGCATCACGTAGTTGGTGATGTCGACCACGTTGTTGATCGGCCGCATACCCGCGCCGATCAGGCGGGCCTTGAGCCACAGCGGCGATGGGCCGAGCTCCACGTCGGTGAAGACGCGCGCGCTGAACCGGGGGCAGAGCTCCGGTACCTCGACCTTCACCGAGGCGTAGTCCGAGACGTCCCCCTCGCCGATGGCCTCCGCGTCCTGATCCCACGGCGCGGCCGCCAGCTCGGCGCCGGTGATGGCGTGCACCTCGCGGGCCACGCCGTATTGGCCGAAGCAGTCGACGCGGTTGGAGGTCGGCTCCAGCTCGATCACCGGGTCCGAGACCGGGATCACCTCACCCAGCGGAGTCCCCGGTGCCAGCCCGTCCTCCTCCAGCACGACGATGCCCGCGGCGTCGTCGCCGATCTCGAGCTCGGCCTCCGAGAGGATCATCCCGTTGGACTCGACCCCGCGCAGCTTGGCCTTGCCGAGCTTGGTCCCGTCAGGCATCACCGCGCCGGGGAGCGCCACCGGCACCGTCTGCCCGGCGGCCACGTTGGGGGCGCCGCAGACGATCGTCCGCCCTCCGTCGCCCGCGTCGACCTCGCAGACGCTGAGCCGATCGGCGGCGGGATGCTTCTCGACCGAGAGCACCCTGCCCACCACGAAGCCGTCCACTTCGGGGGCGCCGGCGTGCGTGATCCGCTCGACCTCGATGCTGTGCATCGCCAGCTCGTCCGCCAGCTCTTCGACGGATAGCTTGGGATCGCAGTAGGCCCGCAGCCACGAGCTCGGCGCCCTCATCGGAACTGCTCCAGCACTCGAACGTCGTTCTCGAAGAACTTGCGGAGGTCCGGGACCCCGTACTTGAGCATCGCGATCCGCTCGATCCCCATGCCGAACGCGAAGCCCTGGACCTCCTCGGGGTCGTAGCCGCTCTCCGCCACGAAGCCGTAGACGTTGGGGTCGACCATCCCCGCGCCGAGAATCTCGATCCAGCCGATCCCCTTGCAGAGGGGGTCCCGTGAGCCGTCCGGGAGCTGACCGCTGCCGCCGCAGCGGAAGCAGGAGACGTCCACCTCGACGCTCGGCTCGGTGAAGGGGAAGAACCCGGGACGGAAGCGCGTCTCGCGCTCCGGCCCGAAGATCGCCCGGGCGAACTCATCGAGCGTTCCCTTCAGGTCGGCCAGGGTGATGTCGGGACCGACCGCGAGGCCCTCGACCTGGTGGAAGATCGGGCTGTGGGTGGCGTCGAACGGGTCCGAGCGGTAGCAGCGACCCGGTACGACGATGAAGATCGGAGGCGGCTGCGACTCCATCGCGCGCACCTGCATCGGCGAGGTGTGGGTGCGCAGCACGACGTCCTCGGGGCCGGGCGGCAGCTCCTTGCCGTCCGAGGGAATGCGAAGGTCGGACTGCAGGGTCTCCGGGTCGACGTAGAAGGTGTCCTGCGCCATCCGGGCCGGGTGGCCGGGTGGGTGATTGAGCGCGGTGAAGTTGTAGTGGTCGAGTTCGACCTCGGGGCCCTCCATCACCAGGTAGCCCAGGCCGACGAAGATGTCCTCGATCTCGCGCTGGGTCCGCAGCAGCGGGTTCTGGGCGCCGACGGGCACAGGCGGCGAGCCCGGGAGCGTGACGTCGATGGCGTCCTCGGCCAGGCGGGTGCCCAGTTCGCTCGCATCGAGCTCGGCGCTCCTCGACTCGAGCAGCGACTCGAGCTCCTGCCGCGCCTCATTGCCGGACTTGCCCACCGGCCCGCGCTCGTCCGCCGGCAGGTCGGCGATCCCGCGGAGGATCTGGGTCAGCTCCGCCTTGCGGCCCAAGAAGCGGACCCGCAGCTCCTCCAGCTCGGCGGTCGTCGAAGCAGCGCCGATCGCGTCAGCCGCTTCCTTCCGGATCTCGTCGATTCGATCAGCCATCGCCTTCTCCAGAGCCGGACGCTATCCGGTGCAGGGCGATCGCAGCCGCCGCCGCGACGTTCAGGGACTCGGCGTTCCCACGGAGCGGAATGGTCACCCGGACGTCGCACTGCTCCGCGACCTCCACCGGCAGTCCCTCACGCTCGGAGCCGAGGCAGAGGGTTGCAGCGCCGTCGAGCGCCTCGAGCGGGTCCCCGCCGTGCGCCACGAGTGCGGCGCGCGGCCCCTGGGTCGCGTCGATCCCCGCACGGACGAGCGGCTCCGCAAAGACGGCGCCCATGCTCGCCCGGACGGCGTGGGCCCCGAACGGATCGGCGCAGTCGGGCCCGAGCACGACCGATCCCCCGACCAGGGCGTTCGCGGTGCGAACCATCGTGCCGACGTTGCCGGGGTCCGAGACGCCGTGGAGGTACACGCAGGGCGAGGATGGGTGATCGGCCCAGAGCTCCCTCCAGACCCCGATCGCGCGAGTCCCGGACCCGAGCTTGGAGATCTGGTCCAGCAGCGCGGGCTCGACCTCGGTGCCGCCGAGGCCTTCGCCGGCGGCCGTCAGCAGCTCAACCGGCTCGGCGCCTGCCGCCCGCGCCGCGGCCAGCAGGTCCTCGCCCTCGCCGACGAAGAGGCCCTCGCGCTCGCGGTTCCGCCGCCTGCCGAGGCGGCGGATGAGCTTGAGCTTCTCGTTGTGTGGGCTGGTGATCACTGTCATTGGCTCCTGAAATGAAAAAGGGCGGCTCCGCCTCGCGGACCGCCCGGGGAGTCTGGCTGTGGCTGCCGTGAGCTAGGTGGCGGCAGCCTCCCGGGCGAGCTCCACAAATCGGCGAAAGCCATCGGGGTCGTTGACGGCGATGTCGGCGAGCATCTTGCGGTTCACGTCGACGCCGGCCTGGTCGAGGCCGTGGATCAGCTGCGAGTAGCTCATGCCCTCCTGCCGGGCGGCGGCGTTGATCCGGGTGATCCAGAGCCGGCGAAAGTCCCTCTTGCGGGTGCGCCGATCGCGGTACGCGTAGGCGTCCGAGCGCATCACCTGCTCGTTCGCGAACCGGTAGCTCGAGTGCTTGCGCCCGAAGTAGCCCTTGGCGCGGCCGAGCACCTTCTTCTTGCGCCGCTTGCGGGCGACGGCGTTGGTTGCGCGAGGCATCAGCGACCGGCCTTCACGAGCAGCTTCTTGACCCGCTTGCGGTCAGCGCCGGAGATCACCGAGGGCCGCCCCAGGCGCCGCTTCCGGTCAGGCGACTTCTTCTCGAGGATGTGGCTCGAGTAGGCGCGCCGACCGCGCAGCTTGCCCTTGGCGGTCTTGCGAAACCGCTTCTTGGACCCGGAGTGGGTCTTCATCTTCGGCATCGGGCCGACTATTGAAGCAGAGAGATGCGTATTGTTGGCCGATGGACTACGGGGAGCCGAGCTCCTACTTGGCGGTCAAGGAGGGCTGCGCCGTGGTGAGCTCGGATGGAGAGCAGGTCGGCACCGTGCAGCACGTCCTCGCCGACGAGGAGGAGGACGTCTTCGACGGCATCGTCATCGACACCCAGGTCGGGCCGGGCGGTCTGCATTTCGTGGACGCTCCTCAGGTCACCGAGTGCTTCGAACGCGCGATCCTGCTCTCGGTCCCGGCGGGCGAGGTTTCGCAGCTGCCGAAGCCGGCCCCGAATCCCGCGGTCATGGAGAACCACGGAGTTGAGGATTCCGAGAGCGCGCTACAGGCGAAGCTCCACCGGGCCTGGGATCTGATCTCAGGGAATACCTGAGCGCCGCTAGCCCGCCGCTGCCTGGTCCTCTTGCCCCGCGGCGCGGGTCGGGGCCAGCAACATCGTCATGTTGCGCCCCTCCTGGAGGGGCTCCTGCTCCATCACCCCGATCTCCGAGACGTCCTGGAGCAGCCGGTCGAGCAGCATGCGGCCGCGCTCGGGATGGCTCTGCTCACGGCCGCGGAACATGATCGTCACCTTCACCTTGTCGTGCTGCTTCAGGAAGCGCTCGACGTGGCCGCGCTTGGTCTCGTAGTCGTGCTGGGCGATCTTGGGGCGCAGCTTGATCTCCCGCACGTTGACCTGCTGCTGGTGCTTGCGCGCGGCCTTGGCCTTCTGCTCCTGCTCGTACTTGTACTTCGAGTAGTCGAGGATGCGGCAGACCGGCGGCTTCGAGGTCGGAGACACCTCGACCAGGTCGAGGTCGCGATCGCGGGCGCGCTCCAGAGCGTCGGCGGTCGGGATGATCCCCACCTGGTCGCCGTTCTCGTCGATCAGGCGCACCTCGGGCACGCGGATCCGCTCGTTGATACGAGTCGGAGTCGCGCTCGGGCGGACGGCGGTCGAAGCGGGAGACCGCCACTAGCTGCGCATGAGATAGAGCTTCAAGAAGACGATGGGCGAGATTGGATCGGTGAGGCGGGCACGGGGCGCTTAGGCGCGCGGCGTGGTGTAGGTGCCCGGCATTGCGGCCAGTATAGACGCCCCTCCCCGCTCCCACGGCGGCTTGGTGAATCGCCTGCTAATCGCCGACTTCCTCGCGCATGCGCGCGATCAGGGCCTCCAGGCGCATCCCGCCCAGATCCCCGTCGCCGTGATGGCGCACCGAGACCGAGTCCGACTCGGCCTCCTTGTCGCCCACCACCAGCATGTACGGCGCCTTGGAGAGCTCCGCGTCGCGGATCTTCTTGCCGACGGACTCCGTGCGGTCGTCGACCCGCGCCCGCAGGCCGGCCCCTCGCAGCTCATCGGCCACCGCGGCGGCGCGGTCGTTGTGACGGTCGGCCACGGGCAGGATCGCCGCCTGCACCGGCGCCAGCCAGAGCGGGAAGCGGCCGCCGTAGTGCTCGATCAGGATCCCGGCGAAGCGCTCCATCGAGCCCAGCAGGGCGCGGTGGATCATCACCGGGCGGTGCTCGGCGTTGTCGGCCCCGGTGTAGGCCAGGTCGAAGCGCTCGGGCATCTGGAAGTCGAGCTGGCAGGTGCCGCACTGCCATGAGCGGCCGAGGGCATCGGTGATGTGAAAGTCGATCTTGGGCCCGTAGAAGGTGCCATCTCCCGGGCTGACGTCGTACTCGCGCCCCTGCCGCTCGAGCGCCTCGCGGAGCGCCCCCTCCGCCCGCTCCCACTGCTCGTCGGTGCCGATCGACTTCTCGGGCCGGGTCGAGAGCTCGACCCGGACCTCGTCGAAGCCGAAGCGCTCGTAGAGCTCGTCGATGCCGGCGCAGATCGAGTCGACCTCGTCGGTGACCTGATCGAGCGTGCAGTAGACGTGGGCGTCGTCCTGGGTGAAGGCGCGCACCCGGAGCAGGCCGTGGAGCACGCCCTCGCGCTCGTAGCGCGAGACCAGGCCGAACTCGGCGAGCCGCAGCGGCAGCTCCCGGTAGGAGTGCCGGCCGGAGGCGAAGACCAGGCAGGCGCCGGGGCAGTTCATCGGCTTCAGCGCGTACTGCCGCTCGTCCCCCGAGCTCTCGCGCTCCGCGGCCGCCGTGAAGAACATGTTCTCCTTGTAGTTGTCCCAGTGCCCGGAGCGGTGCCAGAGCTCGACGTCGAGCACCTGCGGGGTCTTGATCTCCTCATAGCCGCGGGCGTCCAGCTGCTTGCGGACCTCGGCCTCGATCAGGCGCAGCAGGACGGTGCCCTGCGGGAGCCAGAAGGGCATGCCCGGCGCCTCGGGGCGGAACTGGAAGAGGTCGAGCTCCGGGCCGAGCCTGCGGTGGTCGCGCTCCCTGGCCTGCTCGAGCCGCTCCAGGTGCTGCTCGAGCTCCTTGCGATCGAGGAAGGCCGTGCCGTAGACGCGGGTCAGCATCTGCCGGGTCTCGTCGCCCCGCCAGTAGGCGCCGGCGAGCGAGGTGAGCTTGAAGGCGCCGATCCTTCCAGTAGACGGCCCGTGTGGGCCACGGCATAGGTCCTCGAACTCCCCGTTGCGATAGAGCGAGACGGTCTTCGCACCCTCGTCGCGGATCAGGTCCTCGATCAGCTCGACCTTGTAGTCCTGGCCCTGCCCTCGGAAGTGCTCGATCGCCTCCTTCGCCGGCAGCTCGCGGCGCTCGAAGGGCTCGTCGGCCTTGACGTGCTCGGACATCCGCTCCTCGATCCGGGCCAGGTCGTCCTCGCCCGGGATTGCCGTCCGGGAACTCGATGTCGTAGTAGAAGCCGTTCGCGATCGGCGGCCCGATCGAGATCTTCGCGTCGGGCCAGATGTCGAGAACCGACTCGGCAAGCACGTGAGCGGCGTCGTGGCGAATCAGCTCCAGAGCCTCGGGGCTCTTGTCGGTCACGATCTCGATCGCCTCGCCGTCCGCCACGGGCGCGCTGAGGTCCCGGAGCTCGCCGTCGACCTTGAGTCGCGAGCGCCGCCTTCGCCAGGCCGGGACCGATCGCGGCAGCGGCGTCGGCGCCCGTGGCCCCGGACTCGAGCTCCAGCTCGGAGTCGTCGGGCAATGTGACCTTGAGTTTCGCGGCGCTCACGCGGTAAGGCTAACCGTGGGCGGTCGCGCCCAGCTTGCAGGGATGCGCAACTTGCCCGCCGTACACCAGTTAGGAGAGCCAATGGGTACGGGCAGACCCAGGTCGTTGGCGTGCGCCCTCGTCGCGCTCGCATTCCTAGCGGTGGCAATTGCGCCGGTCACGTCGGCATCCGCAGCGCCCAAGAAGGGCAAGCACCGGGTGCAGCGCTTCGGCACGCGCCCACTGGCTCCGGGCACCAAGGGCAAGGACGTCCGCTACCTGCAGCGCGCGCTGACCAGGCTCGGCGTGGCGACCTCGGTCGACGGCGTCTTCGGCAAGGGGACCTTCAGGAGCGTCGAGGCCTTCGAGCAGCAGCGCGGCTGGCCGGTGAACGGCGTCGTCTCCAAGAAGGACGCGAAGCGGATCAAGAAGCTGCTCACCAAGCGCAGGGTGACGCGGCGGCTACTTCGTCGAGGGCTACGTCAACCCCACCCTCAACCTGACCGCTCGCAAGGCCGGCACCGCCAACGTCAAGGTGCTGAACGCCAGCCGGCGACCTCGTCGAGGCGATCTCGGTCAGCTTCGACGGCGCGGAGTCGCGCGGCGTCGCCTGGGACGGGACCACGCCCACTGGCATCGCCGCGGACGGCACCTACCAGCTGAAGCTCGCCGACACCGGGACCACCAGGGCCATCGTCGCCGGGGGCCAGACCGAACCCTTCGGGATGCACCTGCACCAGTTTCCCGTCCCTGGTCCTCACACCTATGGCGGCCCGGACTCCCGCTTCGGCGCGCCGCGCGCGGGCCACACCCACCAGGGCCAGGACCTGCCCGCCGCCTGCGGCGAGAAGCTCTACGTCTTCGAGAGAGGAGCTCGTGAGCGACGAACGCGTATCAGGCGGGCGGCGCCGGCTACTACGTCGTCATCCACGGCACGATCACCGGGACCGATGCCGTGTACATGCACCTGAAGGCGCCGAGCTGGGCGCCCGTCGGAACCAATGTCGGCCCCGGGCAGCAGATCGGCAAGGTCGGCGACACCGGCGATGCCCAGGGCTGCCACCTGCACTTCGAGCGCTGGAGCGCGCCGGGCTGGTACGTGGGCGGCGCGGCCTACGACCCGCTGCCCGAGCTGCAGTACTGGGACTCATACTCCTGACCCATGTCAACCGGGGAGAAGGTGCGGGTCGCGACGCGTGCGGACGTCCCGGCGATCACCGAGACGATCTCCCTCGCCTTTCACGACGACCCGACCTGGAGCTGGGCCTTCCCGGACGAGGGACGAAGGCGAGAGCAGTACGCGGTCTGGTGGCGGTTTCTGATCGAGGGTGCGATGCGGTTCGAGCACCCGGCGGTGTTCGTCACCGAGGGGATCGAGGCGGCGGCGATCTGGCTCCCGCCCGGCGAGAGTGAGCTCTCAACGGAGGATGAGGATCGGGCCCCCGGGCTGGTGCGCGAGCTCGTCGGAGACCGGGCGGGCACCTTCCTGGAGCTGCTGGAGCGGATTCGAGAAGGTCCAGCCCGCCGACCCGCCTCACTACTACCTGAGCCTGCTCGGCGTCCACGACGACCATCGTGGAAAGGGCATCGGCATGGGCCTCCTGCGGGAGAACATCGCCAGGTTTGACCGCGAGGGCACGCCGACGTATCTGGAGTCGAGCAACGCGATCAACAACCCTCGCTACGAGGGACTCGGCTACGGGAAGGTCGGCGAGTTCAAGACACCGGACGACTCGGCGACGATCACCGCCTACTGGCGGGACCCGAGCTAGCCCTTGTACTCGAAGGTCGATCCGTACCCGCAGACGCCCTTGTAGCTGAAGGAGAGCTCGTCGTCCTGGACGACGAGCTCGTCGGCGACCAGCTCCTCGCCCATACGATCGTGGCCGGGTATGACACAGGTGACCGTCTCCGCGCCGGCGTACCGGTCGCGAATTCGCACGCTGATGAGGTCGCGGATCCGGAGTCGCTGGCGCCGGCGGGTGTGGTTGACGTCGATCTCGACCGGCCTGACCGCCAGCAGCTCACTGGGCTTCCACGCCCATGGGAAGTGAGTCTCCGCATCCCCTCCCAGGCGACCGGTCCAGATCCCCTCGAGCGCCTCGCGCCGGCTCTCGTCAGTGCGCCCATCGAGATAGAGGATCCAGCTCCAGGGCGAGCCCTCCTCGTCGTCGCTGTAGCGGATGGCCATCGCGACCGGCTCCCCCGCAAGATCGATGCCATCGACCTGGCCCTCGTCGATCACCCAGGAGAGAAGGCCCATGCATTCGCCATGCGTTGATCGGCCGCCCCCCGCGTCGTCGATCCGGCGGCACGGGCAGATCGGATCGCAATTGCACGATTCGAAATAGCTTCCCGCGATCCGCCAGCTCACCGCGTCCTCCCCATGGGCTCAGGCTGGGCGGCAGACCATGTAGTGCTGGATGTAGCGCTCCGGCGGGTGAATCGATTCGATCTCCCAGCCGGTGCCCTCGAAGAGCTCGAGCGCGTAGTCGCGCTGATAGCGCGCCACCATCAACGGCTGGCCGGGAATCTCATCCGAGAACCGGGGGTCGTGGTCGGCGGCCTCTGAGCGACGGCGCGCCTCCTCCACGGTCTCGGCCATCCGCGCCCGGACCTCGGGGTCGTCGCTGTTGAGCCCGTCCCGGACGGCCTGGGCGAAGGGGCTCGGATGCTCGGGATCTTCGAGGTAGAGCGAGAACAGCAGGGTCCCATCCGGCTTGATGTGGCGTCGGAGCAGCCGCAGCATGGCCACGAAGTCGTCCGGCGCCAGGTGGGTGAAGACCGAGAAGAGCGAAATGAGGTCGAAACGCACCGGCCCCGTCGGCAGGAGATCGAAGCTTGCCAGGGGCGCCCCATCAGGGTTGTAGAGATCGTTGTGCGCATTGAAGTGATGGAACTCGAACCTCGGGTCCGAGACATTGGCCTCGAGCCAGTCGATCACGTCCTGGGAGACATCGATCCCCGTGTAGCGGCCGATTGGCAGCGAGTCGTCAAGGAGCCTCTTGACGACCTTGGTCCCGCAGCCGACGTCAAGCAGCTCGACCTCCGAGAGATCGTCCTTCCCGACCACCCGCGCGAGCAGATCGACGGTGAACCGAGAGGACTGAAGCCACTCCTCCCGGTCGGGGTAGGCCCCGCGCTCGAGGATCCTCGGAACCGGAAACCCGTCGTCGGCCACGACCGAAGCCGGGTCTCGAGGCGATTCGTCGACCATCAATGGGCGCAGCTGGGCTCGAACCAGCGACCTCCAGCTTGTCGAGCTGGCGCTCTCCCAACTGAGCTATGCGCCCGGGGCGAGAAAGTTAGCAGCGGCCCGGTGACGCTAGGCGACGGGCGCGGTGGGCGCCTGGACCGTCGACGGCGCCTCCGGCAGAAGCCCCTTGGCGCGCATGGTGATCTTGAAGGTCTCGAGAGTGTCGTACTTGGGCTGCCAGTCGGTGGTCGACTTGAGCTTCTCGGTGGAGACGACCCACGGGTAGCGGATGAAGTCGAGGTTCCCGGCGGGGGCCTCGGTGCGCGGAACGTGGAGCTTCCACATCGCGCCGTTGACGCGCTTCATCGCCTTCAGCGAGATGTTCCGGGTCTTCTTGCCGACCATCTCCGCTGCGCGGCTCCAGGTCAGCAGGCCGTCGCCGGCGAGGTTGAAGGCGCCGGCGTGCTTGCCGTCGAGCAGCGCGATCAGGGCGGAGACCACGTCGTCCTCGTGGACGAGCTGGAACTCCTCGTCGACGCCGTCGAGGATCGGGATGAAGGGGTTGTTGCCGAAGGCGCGGACGATGTAGTTGTCGACGCTCGGACCGAAGACGATCGACGGCCGCACGATGGTCATCACGGCGTCGGGGTTCTCCAGGGCCCAGAGCTGGGCGATGCGATCGGAGTCGGCCTTGTGCTTGGCGTAGGAGAAGTCGGGGGCCCCGCGGACGGGCCAGTCCTCGGCGATCGGCTTCGGGTTGTCCGGGAAGGCGCCGTAGGCGGTGGCCGAGGAGGTCTGGATCACCTGCTTGACCCCGGCGTCCTGGGCAGCCTGGAGGACCGCCGCGGTGCCGTTGACGTCGATGTCGTACATCTTCGCCTCGTCGCGAATCGGGTTGAGCACGAAGGCGAAGTGCAGGACCGCGTCGATCTCGTGGCGCTCGAGCAGGTCGCGCATCTGCTTGCGATCGCGGATGTCGGCCTTGACGAACTCGTGCTTCGGCCAGTTGCGAGGCGGCGGGCGAAGATCGACGTCGACGATCTTCTCGGTCTCGTCCCGGCCGGAGAGCTCATCGGTCAGTCGGCCGCCGATGTAGCCGGAGCCGCCTGTGATCAGGTAACGCACGGCCCGCATCCTATCCTGGCTGGGCGGCCAATGTCTACGAGCGTTCACTCACCGACGGAGCCTCCCGAAAATTCAAAGAATCTTGCGGGATCCAGGGGGAAGTGCAACCTTCCGCGAAAGCTCGTGTTAGTGTCTCTTGACAGGCTCAAGTCGAGCTTCAGATCGACCGACTTGAGCCGTAAGACTTGAAGGACCGACGGGCCGGTGAAGCGTAAGATTCGCCGGCGGCACGTCCTTTCGGATACAAAGGGCCCCCTCACCGGGGCCCTTTTCCGTTCTGGCACCTGGCGCTCATTGGGTATTCCGCTCGACCTCAAGCGTGAGCCCATGGACCCCCGTGACGGTCACCCTCGCGCCGACGTCGGCCCTCGATGCGCATTCGGCGTGCCAGATCTCACCTCGAAAGCGAACTCGCCCACGCGGATCGCAGGCCTCGATCACCTCGGCGGACGATCCGATCAGCGCCTCCCTGCCGGTCGCGATTCGGTAGCGGCGCAGGAACCGGATCCAGAAGCCGACCTCCGCGACCTCGATCGCCATGGCCACGACCACCAGCGCGAGGCCCCAGCCGGGCGGCAGGACGAAGAGTGCGAGCGCGATCGCGCCGATCAGGAGCACCGCCCGATGCTACGAGCGATTCAGCCTGAGACGTCGCTGGGCTTCAGGGTGACGACGTGGGCCGGGTTGACGCCGACCGAACCATCGGTTCCGTGCTCGGTGAACCAGGCGAGACGCGATTGGCCCGATCGAGCAGCATCGGAGAGCTTGCTCTCGACCTCGTCCAACGTCCCCTCGACCGTGAAGACGTCGCCGTTCAGGAGCCTGACTTCCGCATAGTCCACGGCGAGCCATGGTAGGCGTCCCGCCAGCTGGTGACCCCGAGAGGCGCCTACCGGAATCGAACCGGTGTAAACGGCTTTGCAGGCCGCTGCGTAGCCACTCCGCCAAGGCGCCGGACTGGGAAGAGCCTAGCGACGGGCCCCGCCTCAATCCTGACCACAGACCTTGAATCCATACGCTTGGGCCCTGCCCGCGGCCTGGGCCGTCGCCATGCCGATGCGTATCTGCAGTCTTTGAATCTCCGCGGTGTCGAGATCGTCGTAGGCCCTGGCCCAGCTGTCGATCACGCCCGCCTTGGCACGGATGAGCGACACGATCGAGTCCACCGTGCCGACGTCGGCGGACGGCGGTTGCACGGCCTGTAGATCCTGGGCCTCAGCCTCCAGATTGCCGCTCTCCTGGCGAAGCAGCCCGGCTACCCGATGCGCCTTGTCCGCCGAGTCGAGCCGGCCCAGGTCGATCGTCTGGCTCTCGAGGTCCTCCCTCCGGGATTGGTGGTTCTTGCAGATCACATCAGCCAGGGCGACGTAGTCCGCCTTGGAGGGTGGCTGCTCGTGCCGTTGAGTCTCGTCCTGGGTCGCGGTCTTGGTGGATCCCCCACCGCAGCCGGCGGCGAGGATCGCGACGGGAAGGACGAGCAGGACGACGCCTCGCACCCAGCCAAGCTAGCGGGGTCGATGTCCCGGAAACGGAAAACGCCCCGGGGCTTCATGCCCACGGGGCGAATGAGTCGAGGCAAGCGGCTGATGGGATTCGAACCCACGACCTTCTGCATGGCAAGCAGACGCTCTAGCCAACTGAGCTACAGCCGCGCGAGGGACGCAGTATAGGCGCGCCCCACGCTGCCCAACTGCGTCCTCCTTCCCCATTTTTGGGTAGGCTCCTCTCGCTTGGGGTACCTACGAATTGAGGGGGTTTCAATGCATCGAAAGGCTCTGACCGCGGCTATCGCGGTGGCCGCGATCTCTGTCCTTGCCATCGCACCGTCCGCCGCTTCGGCGTGGGCGCCGGCGAGTTCAGCGACCATCCATCCCGGCGTCCAGGTGTTCACGAACGGCGCGCAGTGCACGGCGAACTTCGTCTTCCAGGACGCCTCCAACGTCTACCTCGGCCAGGCGGCTCACTGCTCCGGCACCGGGTCGTCAACTGACACCAACGGCTGCACCTCGGGCTCGCTCCCGATCGGCACGCCGGTGGACGTCACGGGCGCGAGCCGTCCGGGGACGCTTGTCTACAACTCGTGGCTCACCATGCAGTCGAAGGGAGAGACGGACGCTGACACCTGCGCGTTCAACGACCTCGCCCTGATCAAGCTGGATCCGGCAGACGTGGCGAGCGTCAACCCGTCGGTACCGTCGTTCGGCGGGCCCACGGGCGTTGGCGCCTGGGGCGCTGCCGGCTCAACGGTCTACACGTACGGCAACTCGGAGCTCCGCGGCGGCGTCACGGCGCTCAGCCCGAAGCAGGGTGTCGTCGTGCAGAACACCGCCAGCGGCTGGAGCCATGACGTCTACACCGCCAGTCCCGGAATCCCCGGGGACTCGGGCAGCGGGTTCATGAACGCGACCGGTGGGGCGATCGGGATTCTCAGCACGGTCCAGCTCGCGCCGCTAGCCGGCTCGAACGGCGTCGGCGATCTGCCCAATGAGATCGCCTATCTGCACGCCAATGGCTCCGGCGTTCTCCGGAGTGAATCTGGTGCCGGGGACCGAGCCGTTCAACGCGAACGCGGTCGGTGCGGTGCTGAAGGGCATCGGCCTGTAGGCAGCGCCGACTCAGACGGATTGAAAAGGCCGGGCAATCGCCCGGCCTTTTCATTGCGCGGAGTCCAGTGCGTCGTTGAGCAGATCGTCGGCGCGCGTGTTCTCGTCGCGCTTGACGTGGCGGATCGACCAGCTCGGGAGGTCGCGAAGCGCGTCCCTGACCTTGGTGTGCAGCGGGCGCAGGTGCTCCTGCTTGACCTTCCAGTTGCCCTTCACCTGCTCGACGATCAGCAACGAGTCCCCCACGAACTCGACCTCGTCGGCGCCGAGCTCCTTGGCCAGGTCGATGCCGAGCAGGAGGGCGCGGTACTCGGCCACGTTGTTGGTGGCCTCGCCGATCGTCTTGCTGCGCTCGGCGAGCACCTCAGCGGAGGGATCGGTGGCGACGGCGGCGACCGCCGCCGGTCCCGGATTTCCCCGCGAGCCGCCGTCGACGTTGACGACGACCTTCAGGCGCGGACTTCCTCCTCGGAGCGCGCCTCGGAGATCACCTTCTGGGCGAGGTGGGACGGGATCTCCTCGTGGCGGGCGAACTCCATCGTGTAGTCGCCGCGGCCGCCTGTGATCTGGCGCAGGTCGCGCGCGTAGTCGAGCACCTCGGCCATCGGCACCTCGGCCTTGATCTCGGTCGCCGAGCCCTTCGCCTCCATGCCGAGCGGCCGCCCGCGGCGCGAGTTGAGGTCGCCGACCACGTCGCCGACGACGTCCTCGGGGACGCTGACCGTGAGCAGCATGATCGGCTCGAGCAGCACCGGGTCGGCCTGCTCCATGGCGTCCTTGAAGGCCATCGAGCCCGCCACCTTGAAGGCGTTCTCCGAGGAGTCGACCCGGTGGTACTGGCCGTCGTAGAGGCGGACCTGGAGGTCCTTGACCGGATAGCCGGCGAGTATCGCCGTGCTGCATCGCCTCGGCGACGCCCTTCTCGACCGCCGGGATGAAGCCCTTGGGGATGGCGCCGCCCTTGATCTCGTCGACGAACTCGAAGCCGGTGCCCGCCTCGGCGGGAGCGATCTCGATGTGGCAGTCGCCGAACTGGCCGCGTCCGCCGGTCTGCTTCTTGTAGCGGCCGTGCGCCTTGGCGGGCTTGCGGATCGCCTCCAGGTAGGGCACCCGCGGCGGGTGCAGCTCGATCTCGGCGCCGAAGCGGCTCTTCATGCGGTCGACGATCACCTCGACGTGGACCTGGGTGAGCCCGGCGATGATCTGCTCGCCCGTCTGCTGGTCGCGGTGGACGTCGAGCGTCGGGTCCTCCTCCTCGAGGCGGCGGATCGCGCTGGCGGCCTTGTCCTCGTCGCCCTTGGTCTTCGCCTCGAAGGCGAAGGCCATCACCGGGGCGGGCAGGTCGAGCGGCGGGACGGAGATCTTCGCGTCCTTGCTCGGCCAGCACGTCGCCGGCGCGGGTCTCCTTCAGCTTCGCGACGGCGCCGATGTCGCCGGCCCCCAGCTCGTCCGTCTGCTCGTGCTCCTTCCCGCGCGGGATCAGGATCTGGCCGATCCGCTCCTTGGCGCGCTGGGTGACGTTGCTGACCTGGGAGTCGTCCTCGCAGCACGCCCGGAGTAGACGCGAAAGAGGTTGAGGCGGCCCGCGTAGGGATCGGCGAGCGTCTTGAAGACGTAGGCGATCAGCTCGCCGTCCTCGTCGGGCGCGATCTCGATCTCCTCGCCCTCGTCGTCGAGGGCCTTGACCGGGCCTCGCATCGCCGGCGAGGGCAGATCCTCGACCAGCGCCTCGAGCAGCCGGGTGGTGCCCAGGTTCTTGGTCGCGACGCCGCAGGTGACGGGGAAGATCTTGCCGTCGGTGACGCCCTGCTTGAGCACGGTGACGATCTCGTCGTGGTCGATCTCCTCGCCCTCGAGGTAGCGCTCCATCAGCTCGTCGGAGTTCTCGGCCACCTCGTCCATCAGCTTCTCGCGGTACTCCTGGGCCTGCGCCTGAAGCTCCTCGGGGATTTCCTGGGGCTCGGGGGCGCCCCTCCCCTCGCCCTGCGCGACGAACGCCTTCATGTCGATCAGGTCGATGACGCCGCGGACCTCGTGCTCCGAGCCGATCGGGATCTCGGTGGCGACCACGTGGTTGCCGAAGGCGCTCTGCAGCGACTCGAGCGCGCGGAAGAAGTCGGCGCGCTCGCGGTCGAGCATGTTGACGAAGACCAGGCGGGCCAGTCCCTCGTCGTCGGCGCGCTGCCAGAGGCGGTCCGTGTGGACCTCGACCCCCATCACGGCGTTGACGACGACGACCGCGGCGTCGGCGACGCGCAGCGAGGCGACCGTGTCGGCGATGAAGCTGGGGTCGCCCGGCGTGTCGATCAGGTTGATCTTGCGCCCGTCGTGATCGAAGGAGGAGACGGTGGCGCCGATCGACATCTCCCGCTCCTGCTCGTCGGGCTCGAAGTCGGAGGTCGTCGTGCCGTCCTCCACCCGGCCGAGCCGGTTGACGACCCCGGCCTCGAACAGCAGCGCCTCGTGGAGCGAGGTCTTGCCTGCTGCCGCGGTGGCCGATCAGCGCGACGTTGCGAATCCGGTCGGCGGCCTTGTGAGGCATGGCCACGGACCCTATGTGAACGTCGCCGGGTTCAACCTGAGCGACTTGAGGCGCGAGCGCAGGCGCAGGACGGCCTTCGAGTGGAGCTGGGAGACCCGCGACTCGGTGACGCCGAGCACCTCGCCGATCTCCCGCAGGGTCAGGTTCTCGAAGTAGTAGAGGGCGACGACGAGGGTCTCGCGCTCGGGCAGGTCCTGGATCGCCTCGGAGAGCCGGTCCTTGACCTCGCTGGTGTCGAGCGAGGCCTGCGGGTCGGGGGCGTTCTCGTCCTCGATCGTGTCGAGCAGGGAGACCTTGTCGCCCGAGGCGTCGGGGGTCATCCAGAGCTCCTCGAGGGCGAGGATCGAGGAGTTGGAGATCTGCAGCAGCGCCTCCTGCAGCTCCTCCTCGTTCATGCCGAGGCGCTCGGCGAGCTCGGCGTCGGTCGGGGCGCGGCCCAGCTCGTGCTCGAGCTTGGAGTTCGCCACCTCGATGTCGCGGGCACGCGAGCGGACAGAGCGCGGCACCCAGTCGAGCGATCGGAGCTCGTCGATGATGGCCCCGCGGATCCGCTGCATCGCGAAGGTCTCGAAGCGGATCTGCCGGAGGGGCTCGAAGCGCTCCATCGCCTCGATCAGGCCGATCATCCCGTAGGAGATCAGGTCGGCCTGGTCGACGTGCGAGGGCAGGCGGGCGCCGGTGCGGCCGGCGACGAACTTGACGAGGGGCGAGTAGGCGACGACCAGCCTCTCCCGGGCGCCGGCATCTCCCCCCTCCTTGTACCTGCGCCAGAGCTCCCGGAGCTCGAACGCCTTTACCTCTGCCTCCATAAACCTTTCACCTGCACTTGGGCGCTTTTCTCAAGCCCGAGGATGACTGCGAGCGTACTGGCTTTGCAGCCAGGATGGCTCCACTTGGGTGTAAACCTGCGTCGTCGAGAGGCTGGCGTGCCCGAGGAGCTCCTGGATGCTCCGCAGGTCCGCCCCTCCCTCCAGCAGGTGCGTAGCGAACGAGTGTCGTAGGGCGTGCGGCGAGACTCCCCCGGCGATCGCAGCCTCGCGGACCCAGCGCTGCAGGCGCCGGCGCACGTCGGACGGGTGAAGGCGCCTTCCGCTTTTCGAGACCAGGAGCGCATTCTCCGAGCCCGCTCCGAGCGAGAGCTCGCCGCCCTCGCTCGAGGTAACCGCTGAGGGCCGCCTGGGCGGGCTCGCCCATCGGCACCAGGCGCGTCTTCCCGCCCTTGCCCTCGATGCGGAGCCGCTCACCGTCGAAATCGGGCGAATCGGTGTTGAGGTTGACCACCTCCTCGGCGCGCAGGCCGCACGAGTAGGCGAGCTCCAGCATGGCTCGGTCGCGCATCTCGAGTGGGGTTCGCGTCGGGATTCGATCGAGCAGAGTCTGCATCTCCTCGCGGCTGAGGACGCGAGGAAGCTTGCGGTCGCGCTTCGGGGTGGCCACCAGGTCGGCCGGATTGGCGCTGACCTCACCGGCACGGATCAAAGCGCCGTAGAAAGAGCGGATGGCAGCGAGCTTTCGCGCCACCCCCGCCTTCGAGATGCCGCGCTCGGAGAGGACTCCCGCGAAGCGGCGAAGATCGCGATGGTCGAGGGCGTCCGGGCTCTGGCCGTTCGAGCTCGCCCACACGGCGAGTTGCCCCACGTCGTTGGAGTAGGCGCGGCGGGTCGCCTCGGCCGCCGAGCGAACCGCGAGGTCGCGGTCGAAGAGCGCGGAGCGCGTCGCGCCAGGCAGCGCTCAGAGAGGACTCTCGAGTCGCCTCGCCCATGTACATAACTTCGCCGGGCGGCGCCTGGACCCTGCGTTATCTACTGGATGTAGATCGGGTCGCCGACATCGACGCGGTCGTAGAGGTCCTCGACGTCCGGGATCGACATGCGCACGCAGCCGTGGGATGCGGCCGAGCCGAGCGAGCCGATGTCGTCGGTGCCGTGAATGCCGGCGCCGTCGAAGATGCCGATCCAGCGCGCCTTGAGCGGGTCGGCTGGGCCGGGTGGGATCACCTGGCCCGCGAGGCTCCCCGCCCAGGCCGAGTTGGGCACGTGCCACGACGGGTCGATCTGCTTGTCCTGGGCGTGGTAGAGGCCGGCGGGGGTCTCCAGTCCCTGCTGGCCGACCGCGATCGGGTAGCTCTTCTTCAACCTCAGGTGGTGGTAGAAGCGCAGGGTGAAGCTGCCCCGGTCGATGTAGATGTAGCGCGGGTAGGCCTGCGCGAGGTCCTTCTTGTTGACCTCCGGCTTGGTCGTCGTCGACCACCGCCGGGATGGCCTGGTCGCGACCGGGCGAGCGGGCGGCGTGGTTGATCGCGGCGGTCATCTGCTTCGCGTCGACCGCCTGCCCGGGCTGGCCTGCCTCCTGCTGCAACCTGCCGCCGCTCGGCACGACGCTGGCGTTGACGGGATCCTGGTTGATCTTGCCGGCGAGCTCGTTGACGAAGTCCTTGACCGCCGACTTGTCGTAGCCGACGCGCGGCTCGAGATCCACGTTCACGTCGCCCCCGCTCGCGTAGCGCGAGACGCGATCGAGGATGTTGCCCTGGCGGCTGCGATCGATCGCCTCCTGGACCATGCCGTCGACGTCGGCGGTCTCGTGGAGGCGCTTGGGGCTGAGCGTGTAGTCCTTGCCGTCGTAGCTGACGACCACCGGCTGCTTGAGCGGGGCGACGACCTGGCTCTTGATGATCTTGCGCGCGGAGTCCGCGTCACGGCCACCCACGTCGACGCCGCCGACCTTGACCCCCGGGGCGATCTGGTCCTTCTGGGCGTCGTCGTATGCCCAGACGCCCACAGCGAGCAGCAAGCCCATGGTGAGCAGCGCCACCAGGGCGATCAGGACCTTCTGATGCATCTTCAGGTTTGCGCGCATTTAGGAGTCTCGGATCAGCTCTTCCCCTGCTTGCTGAATTCTACGTTTCATCTCCCCCGTGTCCTTGTCCGAGCACGTTTCGCAACGCTCTTTGCGGGTACACGGCCCCGCGCCTCCGCTCCGTTCTAGGATGCGCCTCGCCATGTCTTCGACCGCCATCCGGGCCCGATGAGGACCAAGGACCAGGTCCGCCGGGACGTGTGGAAGGCGATGGACCGCGAGGGCGTCTCCCGCTTTCCGGGCGCCGAAAGCAGAATTCCCAACTTCGCCGGGGCCAAGCTCGCCGCCGAGAAGCTAGCCGGACACCGGCTCTGGAAGCGCGCCCAGGTGATCAAGGTCAACCCGGACTCTCCCCAGACACACGCACGGCGTGCCGCGCTGGAGGAGGGGAAGACGCTGATCATGGCGGTGCCGAGGCTTCGCGACCCACATCCCTTCCGGCTGCTCGATCCCCGGAAGCTCTCCGCCAAGCAGATCCGCGAGGCCGCGACGATCAAGGGCGCGATGAAGCACGGCCGGGTCGTCGCCGAGGAGGACCTCCCCGACATCGACTTCGTCCTCTGCGGCTCAGTTGCGGTCAACCTGAGCGGCGCCCGGGTCGGCAAGGGCGGTGGCTTCTCGGACCTCGAGTACGGGCTCCTGATCCACGCCGGCAAGATCGACGACCACACCACGGTCGCCACCACCGTCCATCCCATCCAGATCCTGCGCGAGCACCTGCCGAGCACCGCCCATGACCTGCCCGTCGATCTGGTGGCGACGCCGCGCGCCGTGATCGACGTCGAGCGCCAGTACCCGCGGCCCCGCGGGATTCTCTGGGACCACCTGCAGCCGCCCCAGATCCGCGAGATCCCGATCCTCGAGCGGATGGGGTACGCATGAGCACCCTGGTCGAGGCCGACGAGCACCCCGTTCGAGAGGAGCTCCGCCGGATCGCCTCCGACACGGCGTATGCCTTGAAGTTGGCGCGTGGCAGGGTCGACCTGCCGCCCGCGACCCCCGCGGACGGGCCCGATCCGTACGGCAACCCCGATCCGGAGTGGCTGCGGATCGACTGGCGGGAGCACCGTCACGAGATCGACGTCGTCGGGGCCAGGGCCAACTACGTCGAGATGGGCGAGGGCCCGCCACTCCTCTTCGTCCACGGCCTCTCCGGCGCATGGCAGAACTTCCTGGAGAACATCCCGTACTTCGCGCGCACCCATCGCGTCATCGCGGTCGACCTCCCGGGCTTCGGCTCCAGCCCGATGCCACCCTGGGAGATCTCGATTCCGGCGTACGGCCGGTTCCTGCGGGATTTCTGCGAGCGGCTCGGCGTCGACCGCTGCTCCCTGGTCGGCAACTCGATGGGGGGCTTCATCGCCACCGAGGTGGCGATCACAGAGCCCGACCGAGTCGACGACCTCGTTCTGATCTCCGCGGCGGGAATCACCTGGGCACGGGCCCGCCGCGAACCGGCCGCCATGATCGCGCGCGTGGGCCTGGCCGCGGCGCCACTCGCGACTCGCTTTCACATGTCGTGGATCAAGCGCCCGGGACTGCGCAAGGAGGTCTTTCAGGGCGTGTTCTTCGACCCCAACGGCCTGCGGCGGGAGATGCTCTGGGAGAACGTCGTCCCCGCGCTGGACAGCCCCGGCTACTACGACGCGCTCACCACGCTCTGGGGCTACGACATCCGCCACCGGCTGGAGGAGATCGGCGTCCCGACCCTGATCGTCTGGGGCCGCCAGGACCGCGTGGTCCCGGTCCCCGCCGCCCTCTCTTACAAGAAGCGCATCGGCGACAACGCCGAGCTGGAAATCTTCGACCGCTGCGGGCACGTGCCGCAGATCGAGCGACCGGAGCGGTTCAACCGCCTGCTCGAGAGGTTCCTGGCCCGCGAAGGGGTCTTGGACTAGCGGCGGGATAGCTAGTCTCACTCCGTGAGGAGTTCCGAGGTCCTAACCCAGACGCAGCTCGGTCTGCTGGGCGAACACGGCGAGGAGCGGACCGCAGACGCCGGTGAGGTCCTCTTCGAGGTCGGGGACAAGGGCTATCCGTTCATGGCCATCCTCGAGGGGGAGGTCGCGATCCGGGCCGAGTCGGGTCACGAGCTGATCCGGCACGGTCCTTCCGGATTCGTCGGGGAGCTCAACCTGCTGACCGGCCAGACCGTCTTCCTGAGGGCCATCGTTACCGAGCCGGTGCGCTATATCGCCGTCGACCGGATGGAGCTGCGAGCGCTGCTCTTCGACAACCCGGATCTGGCGGATCTCCTGCTTCCCGCCTTCGTCTCCCGCCGCGAGCTGCTCCAGTCGGAGGACGGGCTCGGCATCGAGGTGATCGGGCCGCGTTCCTCCGAGCGGACCCGCGGGATCGCCGAGTGGCTGCGGAACGCGCGCATCCCCTACACGTGGCGCGATCCCGAGCACCACCAGCAAGCCGGCGACACTGAGGCGAAGGGCCTGATCGAGGCGCTCGGCCCGGAGCGGCTGCCGCTGGTTCGCATACCGGGCGGCGTCGAGCTTCAGGGCCCCAGTAACGGCGAGCTCTCCCGTACGCTCGGAATCGGCCTGGAGCTGGCCTCCCGCGAGGAGGTGGACCTCTTGATCGTGGGCGGCGGACCCGCTGGGCTCGGCGCGGCGGTCTACGCGTCGTCGGAGGCCCTCTCCACGCTCGTACTGGAGCGAACGGTGCTCGGCGGGCAGGCGGGGTTCTCCAGGCGGATCGAGAACTACCTCGGCTTTCCGGCCGGGATTGGCGGCGGCGAGCTCACCAGCCGAGCGGTCACGCAGGCGCGCAAGTTCGGCGCGAGGACCGCGACCCCGTACGTGGCCACCGCGCTCGAGCCCGATGGCGACAGACATCTCGTCCGGGTTGAGGACGGCAACGAGATCGCCGCCCGTGCGGTCGTGATCGCGACCGGCGCCCAGTACCGCCGCCTTCCCTGCGAGAGGCTCCCCGAATACGAGGGGATCAGCGTCTTCTACGCCGCCGGGCCACCGGAGGCCAGGCGCTGCGGCGGAAGCCGCGTCGGCGTGGTTGGCGGTGGCAACTCCGCCGCACAGGCCGCGATCTGGCTTGCCCGAGGAGGCGCCCTGGTCACCCTTCTTCACCGGCGCGCCGACCTCAGCGAGACGATGTCCGACTACCTGATCCGCGACCTCGATCGGTACGGCGTCCAGGTGCGGGACCGCAGTGAGATCGCCCAGCTCCACGGAACCGATGGCGAGCTCGAGGCGGTGACGCTCACGGACGGCGAGCGGCTCCCCATCTCAAGCCTGTTCCTGTTCCTCGGGGCGGACCCGTGCACGGATTGGCTCGGCGAAGGAATCGCGCGCGACGAGCACGGGTTCCTTCTCACCGGCTCGGATGCAGGCAGCGGGACGCCGCTCGAGACAAGCGTGCCCGGCGTCTATGCCGTGGGGGATGTGCGCTCGAGCTCGGCGAAGCGGGTCGCGACCGCCGTCGGCGAGGGCGCGATGGTGGTGCGCTTCGTCCACGACCGGCTCGGGCGGCCGTCGCCGGTGAACGTGCGCGAGCCGGCCGAGAACGCGTCCGCCGTCAGCTCGTGACCGCGCCCTCGGAGGCGCTCGACACGGCCGCCGCGTACTTGGCCATCACACCGCGCTTGTAATGCGGCTCGGGGGGCTCGTAGGCCTCCACCCTCTTCGCGATCTCCTCGTCGGTGAGGTCGACGTCGAGGCGGCGGGCGTCGATGTCGAGGGTGATCTCGTCGCCGTCCTGAACTGCGGCGATCGGGCCGCCGCGGATCGCCTCGGGGGCGACGTGCCCGGCCATCAGGCCGTGGGTCGCGCCTGAGAAACGGCCGTCGGTGAGCAGGGCGACCTGGTCGCCGATTCCCTCGCCCACCAGGGCGGCGGTCACCTGGAGCATCTCGCGCATCCCGGGGCCGCCCGAGGGACCCTCGTTGCGGATCACCACGACGTCGCCGGGCTTGATGCCCTGCTGCTCGACCACGGCGAAGCACTCCTCCTCCGAGCCGAAGACCCGCGCCGGGCCGGTGTGCTTGCGGCGCTCCTCGCCGGCGACCTTCACCACGCAGCCTTCGGGCGCGAGGTTGCCTCGCAGGATGACCAGGCCACCGGTGGGCTTGAGCGGATCGGAGAGGGGGCGGACGACCTGCTGGGCGGGCGTCTCCTGGGTCGCGTCGGCCTCCTCGCCGATCGTCCTGCCGGTGACCGTGATCGCATCGCGGTGCAGGACGCCTGCCTCGTCGAGGCGCTTCGCGAGCACGCCGATGCCACCGGCCTCGTATAGGTCCTTGGCGACGAAGCGGCCGCCGGGCTTCAGGTCGCCGAGCAACGGGGTTCTCTCGGAGATCCGGTCGAAGTCGTCGATGGTGAGCTCGATGCCCGCCTCGTTGGCCACCGCAAGCAGGTGGAGCACGCCGTTGGTGGAGCCGCCCGACATCGCGACCGTTGCGATCGCGTTCTCGATCGAGTCCTTGGTGATGATCTGACTGGGACGCAGGTCGTCGGCGAGCACCTGCATGACCAGCTCGCCGCACTCGCGGGCCACCTGCTCGCGCGCGCCGGCGACGGCGGGGACCATTCCCGACCCCATCGGGGTCATCCCCATCACCTCGAAGGCGCAGGCCATGGTGTTGGCGGTGAACTGCGCGCCGCAGGCGCCCGCTCCCGGGCTGGCGCATCCCTCCAGCTCGTAGAGGTCGTCGTCGGACATCTCGCCCGTGGCGTGCTTGCCGATCGCCTCGAAGACGTCCTGGATGGTCACGTCCTGGTCGTGCCAGCGACCCGGCAGGATCGAGCCGCCGTAGAGCATCAGCGATGGGACGTCGAGGCGGGCCAGCGCCATGACGCAACCGGGGATCGTCTTGTCGCAGCCTGACAGCGCGATCACGGCGTCGAACTGGTAGCCGCGCGCGGTCAGCTCGATCGAGTCCGCGATCACCTCGCGGCTGACGAGGGATGTCTTCATTCCCTCGGTGCCCATCGTGATCCCGTCCGAGATCGCGATCGAGTTGAACTCGAGCGGCGTGCCGCCGGCCGCGCGGACGCCCTCCTTGACGTGCTCGGCGAGGCCGCGAAGGTGGAAGTTGCAGGGCATCGCCTCGATCCAGGTGTTGGCGATCCCGACCGTCGGGCGGCGCAGGTCGTCGTCGTCGAAGCCGATGCCCTTCATGTAGGCGCGGGCGAAGGCGCGCTCGGGACCGTCGAAGACGACGCTCGAGCGGGTCCGCATGCCGTTGCTCTTTACGGTCGCCATGCCCTCAACGCTGTCAGATCTCTGCGCACCATCGCCGGGTCGAGCTGGCGGCCCAGGGGGTGGACGTTGGCGGTTCCGATCAGCTCGCGCTCGTCGGCGCGGAGCGCCATCCACTTGGCGAGCACGTCGTCGGCGTCCGGAAGCCTCTCCCCCGCCTCCGGATCCGAACCGTCGCGGAAGCGGACGCAGTACTCGCTGAGCAGCTCGCTCGTCTCGGCGTCGTAGGCGACGAGCGGGCGGTGCGGGTAGATCAGGTAGCCATAGTCGCGGTGCTCGACCGACAAAAGGCCGAAGCGCTCGTACATCTCGAACGCGTCCTCGCCGGCCGTCGAGCGCAGCAGCTCGCGCGCCCGCCGCTCGGCCCGGCGCTCGCGCGCCGGATTCCTGACGTATCGGCGCCGCATCAGCCGCCCGCTGCCCTGGGGAAGAAGATCACGCGCTCTGCGGCGGCCGGGATCTCCGAGAAATCGCGGACCATGGTCGCCTCGCGGCGCCCGCCGGGCCCCTCATGCGGGACCGCGGCCCACATGCCGAGGTCGAGCTGGCGGCGGAACTCGCGGACCAGGCGCTCCTCGTCCTCGGCGACGGCCGGATCGCCCTCGGCGAGCAGAACGTCCCCCTTCCCCGGCGTCATGCGAAGCAGCTTCATGTACCGATTATGCCCAGAACGTCGACCGGTCCCGCCCCGGAGCCGATTCCGCGCAATCCGTTGGCCACCGCCTCGGCGGCGATCAGCCGGGCGGCCCGCGCCGCCTCGAGCGGCGTGTCGCCGAGGGCAAGGCGCGCCGCGAGCACGGAGGAGTGGGTGCAGCCGGACCCGTGCGAAGCGCCATCCGCGTGCCGGGGACCCTCGATCTCCTCCAGCACGTCGCCGTCGAAGTAGCGATCCGCACCGTCGTCGAGATGTCCGCCCGTGACGACCGCCGCCCGCGGGCCGAGCGCGTGGACCGCGCGGGCCAGGTCCTCAGGTGACGCATCATCGCCCAGACCGGTCAGCTCGCGGGCCTCGGCGGCGTTGGGGGTGACCACCGTTGCGCGAGGGACGATGCGCTCGATCAGCGCCTGCTTCGCCTCCGGTTTGAGGAGCACGGCGCCACTCTCGGCCACCATCACCGGATCGAGGACCACGGGTGCTTCACCGACCAGCTCGAGGGCCTCCTCCACCGCCTCGATCGTCGGCTGGTCGAACAGCATCCCGATCTTGACGGTGTCGACTCCCATATCTGAAGCTACGGCTCTGACCTGATCGAGGATGAACTGGCGCGGCAGCGTTTCGACCGAGATCACCTCGTGGGTGTTCTGGGCGGTGAGCGCGACGATCGCCGACGTCCCATGGACGCCGCAGCGCGCGAACGCCTTCAGGTCCGCCTGGATCCCGGCGCCGCCGCCGGAGTCCGAGGTCGCGATCGTCATCGCGATTGGGATGCGCCGCGAGGCTGTCACGCCGGTAAGGCTAGTGACGGTCGCTACGCGGGCTCGGGAGCCGCGAGAGCAGTGCGCTCGTAGCGGCCGGCCGAGTCGGAACGGAGGTATCCATTCAACTCGAGCCCGACCAGAGCCGCCGCCAGGGGGCCCGGCTCGAGTTGCGAGGCACGCGCAAGCGCGTCAGCGCTGCTCGAGCCCCGCTCCACCAGATCGAGGACCGCCGCCAGATCCGGCTCGAGCGCCGGCCCCCGCGCCCGGTGTCCCGTGCGGCGCTCCGCCCCGACTCCGAGCATCGAGTCGATGACGTCATCGCCGCCGCGGATCACGAAGGCGCCGTCTCGGAGCAGCCCGTTCGTTCCGGCGGCCGGGGACGAGCCGACGCGGCCGGGGACCGCGCCAACCTCCCTGCTGAGGTCCTGTGCCATCTCCGCGGTGATCAGGGAGCCGGAGCGCTCCCGAGCTTCGACGACGACCGTCATCCGGCCAAGCGCCGCCATGATCCGGTTCCGGGCAGGAAAGGTCCATCGGCGGGCGCTCGTCCCCGGCGGCAGCTCGCCGATCACCAGGCCCCGATCGACGATCTCGTCGTAGAGCCGGGCGTTGCGCGGCGGGTACGGGATGTCCACTCCGGTTCCGAGGACGGCCACGGTCATGCCTCCGGCCTCGAGGGCGCCCCTGTGCGCGCACGAGTCGATGCCCATCGCCATCCCGCTCACCACGGTCAGCCCGGCCGAGGCGATCTGCCGCCCCAGATCGGTGGCGAGATCACGGCCGTAGATGCTCGGTCGGCGGGATCCGACGATGGTCACGGTCCCGTCCGGGGAGAGCTCGGGAAGCAGGACGTGATTGCCGCGGCCGAAGACGACTGCCGGGGCATCGTCGAGGTCCGCGAGGGCATGCGGAAAACGGTCGTCGTGACCACAGCAGGCCCAGGCGCCGGCGCCCGCCACCGCCGCTCGAAGGCGGTCCGGGTCGCGTGACCGGGCCCGGTCGAGAAACTCCTCCGCATGCGACCGTGCCATCGCCCTCGCGAGATCCTCGTCCGAGAGGGCAAGCAGCTCGTGCGCCCGGTTCCCGGGCGTCTTCCTGTCAACCGCCTTCTCGATGTGACCGGACAGCGAGCCGACCAGCCAGGATCTCCGCAAGCAGCGTTCGCACGCCAGCGGCTCCCCGACGCTCACGATCCGCCGCGCCTGCGCTTGTCGATCGCCTCGGCGACGTGCAGCTCGGCGATCCGCTCCTCTCCGTCCAGGTCGGCGATCGTCCGCGCCAGTCGCAGGCAACGGTCCCAGCCTCGTGCGCTCAATCCGAGCTGCCGGTGACCCTGCTCGAGCGTCGCCCGGGAGGCGTCGTCGAGCTGGCAATGGCGCCGCAGCTCCGCCGGCGTCATGTCGCCGTTAGTCCGGCCCGGCCCCAGGCGCTCCTCCTGGATCAGGCGAGCCCGGATCACCCGCTCCCTCACCGACTCCGATCCCTCGGTCTCCTCGTCCATCAGCTCCTCGGCCGGTGGCGGCTCGACCCGCAGGGTGATGTCGATTCGGTCTGCGAGCGCTCCGCTGAGCTTCGCCATGTAGCGGGAGACGGCGCCAGGGTGGCAATCGCACTCGCCCGAATCGGCGCCGTTGCCGCAGGGGCATGGGTTCGAGGCGGCGACCAGCATGAAGCGACACGGCAGCGACACGGTGCCGGTGGTCCTGCTGACGGTGACGACGCCGTCCTCCAGGGGCACCCTGAGCGCCTCGAGCGCATCCCGGCGGAACTCCCCCAGCTCGTCGAGGAACAGCACACCGCGGTGCGCCCGAGTCACCTCACCCGGACGCGGCGGGGTGCCTCCTCCGACGAGCGCCCGGCCGGAGACGGTGTGGTGCGGCGCCCGGAACGGCCGGCGCAGGCGCGGTCCGCCGTTGTCACCGCAGACGCCGGCGATGCGGGTCACCTCGATCACCTCGTTCCGGCTGAGGGGAGGCATCAAGGAAGGCAGACGCTGGAGGGCGAGCGTCTTGCCGCCGCCGGGCGAGCCGATCAGCAGCAGGCTGTGCGCGCCGGCTGCGGCGATCTCGAGACAGCGCCGGAGGACGGGGTGTCCGCGCAGATCGGAAAGGTCCGGCATGTCCTCGGACGGGGGAACCGGAGGCGACGCCGGGGGCAGCGGCTCGATCGTGCCCTCTCCCAGGTCGCGCAGGCGGGTGACGTGCTCGATCGGCACCACCTCGAGGCCGCCGACGAGCGCCGCCTGCCGGGCGTCTTCCAGCGCGACCGCGACGCCCCGCATGCCCCATTCGCTCGCGCCCTCCGCCATGGCGAGTGCCCCGGGCACCGGGCGGATCGCCCCGTCCAGCGCGAGCTCGCCGGCCAGCGCGTACCGGTCGAGCACCCCGCGCGGCAGCTGACCGGACGCCACGAGCACCGCCGCCGCAATCGCCAGATCGAAGCCCGGCCCGGCCTTCCGGAGGTCCGCCGGGGCGAGGTTGGCGGTGATCCGGTGCTGCGGGTACTTGAACCCGGAGTTGACCAGAGCCGAGCGAACCCGCTCACGCGACTCGCGGACCGCCGTGTCCGGGAGCCCGACAATCGTGAAGGAGGGCAGGCCGCCGCCGATGTCGACCTCGACGTGGACGGGCTCCGCGGCCACTCCGATCAGGGCGAAGGTGCGCGCGATCGCGAACATGCCGCGACCGTACGCGGCGGCCATTCGTGCCTGGCGCGCGGAACGTCACGGTCCCGTCACGCCCTCGTTACGGCCGACGCGCGCGCCGGGAGCAAGGGCGAGGGATCCTCGCGCCATGACCTTCGCCAGGCAGAGGCTCGGCCGGACGGCCGAGGGCCTTGTCGCCACCGGGCTCCAGCGCGCCGGATGGCGGATCGTCGGGCGGAACGTCCGCCTTCCCTCCGGCGAGCTCGATCTGGTCGCGCTCGACGGCTCCGTCCTCGTCTTCGTCGAGGTGAAGGCCGGCCGCGTGGGCGCCACGGTCGGACCGGAGCGGCCGGCTCATGCCGTCGGGCGCCGCAAGCAGCTCAAGCTCCGCCGGCTCGCCCGCGAGTGGATCGCGGACCGGCGCGGACCTTCAGGCGTCTCGGGCTACCGGTTCGACGTCGTCGGGGTCCTCTTCGGCGCGGATGGCGGACCGGATGTCGATCACATCCGCAACGCCTTCTGACTCGGCCTCGGGAGGCAGATCCTCCGCCTCGCCGACCAGGAGCGCGTCGCCCTGCCCCAAACCGAGCTGGCTGTACGCCACCGAAGCGAACGAGCGTCGGTGCAGTGGGCAGATCCCGTTTGCCAGGATCGCGTCGCGGTGCTCGGGCGTCGAGTAGCCCACGTTCCCCTCGAAGTTCCAGTCCGGGTAGAGCGCAGCGACGCGATGCATGTAGCGGTCGCGCGTCACCTTGGCGATCACCGATGCCGCGGCGATAGCGGCACTGCGGGCGTCGCCGTCGATCACCGCGGTGTGCTCGAGCCGGCAGCCCGGGAGGCTGAACCCGTCCACCAGCCGGGTGGCCTCATCCGGCGCCACCGCGTGCATGCAGTCGGCGAGCGCGCCCAGGTTCGAGATATGCAGGCCCCTGGTGTCGATCGCTCGCACTGAGCGGACGGCCACTGAGACGCAGGCCGCCGCACGGATCACCTGCGGATAGAGCTCCTCACGCTCCTCCGGGCTCTTCTGCTTGGAGTCGTCGAGCCGGGCGAGGGCGAGCCGCTCGGAGCGGCCGATCCGCTCCAGGTCGATCAGCACACCCGCGGCGAGCAGCGGGCCGGCCAGCGAACCTCGGCCGGCCTCGTCGACACCGGCAACGAAGCGGCGGCCAAAGGACCGGTCGAACTTGAACAGGCGCGCGGCGGTGCGCCGCTTTCGCCTCTGCTTAGAAGATCCCGATCCGGTCCGGCGGCCAGTAGGTCGCGAAGGCCTTTCCGATGATCCAGTCTCGGGGGACAGGTCCCCAGAAGCGGCTGTCGTCGCTCGACCCACGGTTGTCGCCCATCATGAAGTAATGGTCGGGCGGGATGGTGATCTGTTTGGGCAAATTGCAGGCTCCGCCGGGCGTGCAGGGACGGATGAAGCCCTCCTGGGCGATCTTCCCGTTCACCACCGGGTGACCGTTCTCGACGCTCAGGGTGTCGCCGGGTCCGGCGACGATCCGCTTGATGAAGTTGACGCTCGCCTCCTGCGGGGTCGGCTCGTCGCAGGCGGCGCCGCTGCTCCCGCCGGCCCCCGTCTTCGGGTCGCCGCACTCGCCGCCGGCGCCGCCTCCGTTCGCGCCCTCGGGCGGATGGAAGACGACGATGTCACCGATCGAGGGATCCGTGAAGTGGTAGAGGAACCGGTTGACCAGCACGCGCTGGCCGACGTCCAGCGTCGGCTCCATCGACTCGGAGGGGATCTGGTACGGCTTGATGATGAACGCCTGGATGCCGAGCGCCAACCCGAGTGCGAGCGCGACGATGACGACGAGCTCTAGGAGCGCGCCCTGGGTGCTGTGGGGCCTCGGGACTCTCAGTCTTCTGCCTCGTCGGTGGAGGCGTCCTCGGCCGTAGCCTCTGGCTCCGGCTCTTCTTCCGCCTCCGCCTGGTCCCCATCAGCCTCAGGGGCCTTCTCCTCCCCGGCCTCGCTCTCCTCCGCAGCCTCGCTCTCCTCCGCGGGCGGCTCCACCAGCTCGGCATCCGCCTCGCTGACCGCCACACCCTCGGCGTCGACGGCCTCCGCGTCCTCGGGGGCCACGACGATGTCGTCCTCGATCCCCCAGCGACGTTCGGCGACGCGGGCACGCTTCCCGACCTTGTCGCGCAGGTAGTAGAGCTTCGCCCGGCGGACGTCCCCGCGAGCGGCGACATCGAGCTTCTCGATCTTGGGCGAGTGGAGCGGGAAGGTCCGCTCGACGCCCACCCCGAAGGACTGCTTTCGAACCGTGAAGGTCTCGCGGGCGCCGCTGCCCTGCCGCTTGATCACGATGCCCTCGAAGACCTGGGTCCGCCGGCGGTTCCCCTCGACGACCTGGAAGTGGACGCGCACGCGATCGCCGGCGCCGAACCTGGGGCGCTGCTTCAGGTCTCGCTTCTCGAGGCTTTCGATGACTGTGCTCATCGCATGAGGATGATCGGCTGGGAACTCAAAAAAAGCACGAGCCAAAGGCGCGCGCCGCGACGCGAAAGGTTAGCGGAGAAGCTTCACTCCGCTCGGCGGCGGGATTGCGCCAGACGCCACTCCCGGACCAGGGCGTGGTTACCGGAGAGCAGCACTTCGGGGACCTCCCAGCCACGGTAGGTGGCCGGACGGGTGTAGTGCGGATACTCGGGCGCGCCCTCGAGCGCGGCGCTGTAGGACTCCTCGACGGCGCTATCCGCATCGCCGAGCGCCCCCGGCAGCTTCCTCAGGATCGAATCGGCGATCACCATCGCGGGCAGCTCGCCGCCGGAGAGGACGTAGCGCCCGATCGAGATTGACTCATCCGCGAGGTGCTCCACCACGCGCTCGTCGAGGCCCTCATAGCGGCCGCAGAGCAGGGCCAGGTGCGGCTCCTTCGCGAGCTCGGCGGCGAGTGGCTCATCGAGGAGCCGGCCGGAGGGCGCCAGCGCGATCTTGCGGACTCCGTCGCGATTGGACCCGTACGCGGCCTCGAGCGCCGCGTCCACGACGTCCACGCGCATCACCATGCCGGCGCCGCCGCCGTAGGGGGAGTCGTCGACCTGCCCAGCGCTCAACGGCGTGGTGTCGCGGTAGTTGCGGAACCGCAGCTGGTTTCCCTGGGCGAGCGCGTTCGAGACGTGGCGCTGGCCCACGAACCAGTCGAAGTGCTCCGGGAAGAGCGTGAAGACGTCGATGACCACGATTGGTCAGTCCACGATGTCGACGACCACGCGCTTCTCCTCGCGGGTCGCCGCGGCCTTCATCACGGAGCGCAGCGCGTTGGCGACGCGGCCGCCGCGTCCGATCACCCGGCCGAGATCGTCGTCGGCCACCTCGAGCTCGAGCACGACCTCCCCGTCGATCTCCTCGACCTCGGTCACCTGGACCGAGTCGGGATCCTCGACCAGAGAACGGGCCAGGAACTCGAGCAGGGTGCGCACGGAACGCCCGACCCGGCCGCCTAGCGGCCGGTCGCCTGGATCCCCTGGGTGCGAAGCAGCGTCGCCACCGTGCGGGTGGGCTGAGCGCCCTTCTCGAGCCAGTGCTGGGCGCGATCCTGATCGATCACGATCAGCGACGGGTCCGTCTGCGGGTTGTACTGGCCGATCGTCTCGATCGTGCGGCCGTCCCGCGGCGAGCGCTGATCGGCAACCACAACCCTCCAGATCGGGTTCTTCTTGCTGCCGACCCTGCGAAGTCTGATTCTCACGGACATGCGGCGGCGGAGGTTAGAGGACGGACCGCGTCATCGCATGCCCCGCATGAGCTGCTGCGGGTCGGGCATCTTGCCCTCGGAGAGCTGCTTCATCATCTTGTTCATCTGGCCGAATTGCTTGACGAGGCGGTTGACGGCCTGGACGGTGGTGCCGGACCCGGTGGCGATCCGCTTGCGGCGGGAGCCGTTGATCTCCGTCGGGTGGGAGCGCTCATAGGGCGTCATCGACTGGATGATCGCCTCGAGCCGGTCGAGCTCGCGCTCGTCGACCTGCCCCATTCCCTGCATCGCCTTGCCCATCCCGGGCACCATCTTCATCAGGTTGCCGAGCGGCCCCATGCTGCGGACCTGCTTCATCTGCTTCAGGAAGTCGTCGAGCGTGAACTGCTGCTTGCGGATCTTGCGCTCGAGGTCCGCGGCCTGGTCCTCGTCGAATTCGTCCTGGGTCTTCTCGATCAGCGACATGACGTCGCCCATACCGAGGATCCGGCCCGCCATCCGATCCGGGTGGAAGCGCTCCAGCTCGTCGAGCTTCTCCCCCGTCGAGGCATACATGATCGGCTTGCCGGTGACGGCCCGGACCGAGAGCGCCGCACCGCCGCGCGCGTCGCCATCCAGCTTGGTGATCAGCACCCCGTCGAACTCGGCAACCTCGGCGAAGCTCTCGGCCACGTTGACTGCGTCCTGGCCGGTCATCGCGTCGACGACCAAGAGCACGTCATGCGGCTTGACCACCTTCCGCACCCGAGCCAGCTCGTCCATCAGCTCCGCGTCCACGTGCAGGCGGCCGGCGGTGTCCACGATCAGCAGGTCGCGGTTCTCGCTGACCGCCTGCTCCCGCGCCCAGCTCGCCACCTTGACGGGGTCGGACTCACCCGGCAGGGAGTAGACATGGGCGTTGGCCTGGGCGCCGAGCTTCTCGAGCTGCTCCACCGCCGCGGGTCGCTGCAGGTCGCAGGCGGCCAGGGCGACGTTGCGATTGCCCTTGGCGAGGAGCTTCGCCAGCTTCGCGCAGGCGGTCGTCTTGCCCGAGCCCTGCAGGCCGGCCATCAGCACCACCGTCGGGCCGCTCGGAGCGAAGACCAGGTCGCGCCCGGCGCCGCCCATCAGCGCGGCGAGCTCGTCGTTGACGGCCTTGACGATCGTCTGGCCAGGGTTGAGCGCCTCGGAGATCTCCTCCCCGGCCAGGCGCTCCCGCAGCGCGGCGGTGAAGTCCTTGACGACCTTGAAGTTGACGTCGGCCTCGAGCAGGGCGAGCCGTACCTCGCGGAGGGCCTTGTCCACGTCGTCGTCGGAGAGCTTGCCCCGCGAGCGAACGTCTGAGAGCACGCCCTGAAGGCGCTCTGAGAGCTGGTCGAACATCGCGTCCAGCTTAGAGAGGGAGCGCTTCCAGCAAGTACCTGCGCCATCTGGCCGGATTGGACAAGCCTCGAAGTGGGTTTTCGACAAACCCTCCGGGCTTGTGCCCGTAGAGAGTTGAAAGTCAGGGAGACACCAGGGGGATGGCTGAGCGCCGGGGCTCGGTTGTCGGAGGGGTTCTCCGCGCAACCGAGCCCGGCGTGCAGCCGGGCTCTGAAGAGAGGAAGACATGCGAAAGCTCCTTCGAGGGCTGCGACCCAGCCCTGCGCTGATGATCGCCTGCCTGGCGCTGTTCGTCGCGATCGGCGGCGTCGGGTACGCGGCGGCGAAGCTGAAGCCCAACAGCGTCAAGACCAAGACCATCAGGAACGGCGCCGTCACGGAGGCGAAGCTCGCCGGTGGCGCGGTGTCGACGGGCAAGATCGCCGACGGGGCGGTGTCGACGGGTAAGTTCGCCGCCAACGCAAAGGCGCCCACGGCCGGGATCGCTGACAGCGCCCGGCAGCTCGGGGGTATCTCGCCGAGCGCCTACCAGCGCTTCTGCAGTGGCGGTGGCATCAAGGCGACGGTTGTCGTCAACACGACGGGCGCCAGCAACACGAGCTTCACCAACGTGCCCGGGTTCAACTGCTTCCAGCCAGGGAACCTGACCAGCTCGGTGCAGCTCGAGCGACTGGCTCAGGGGCAGTACTTCGTCCGCTTCGTCGGCAACTCGGGACCGAACGCATCAGGCTCAGCCGTCGCCACGCAGGTGGGCGGTGACGGGTACGTCAGCTACGACCTGGCCAAGCCATCGCCCATCCCGGGAGAGAACGTGTTCATCGCGATCGTCCACAACGCGGCCGGCAACGTGGTCGACAACCGGACGTTCTCGCTGCTCGCCTTCTAGGGGCAGCGGTCGAGGCGCGCGGTCAGCGGGTCAGCCCCGCGGCCGCGCGCGTCGGCGTTCGGGCGGCAGCGGCGCGCCCGGCGATGGTGCCCGCGCCCACTCCTGCGGGCAACTCGGCCGGGTCGCGCCTTGCCGCCGGACGCGGCTCGGTAGGAGAGCAGATAGGGAGTCGGGTCGATGGGGCTGCCGAAGTGGCGCACCTCGAAATGCAGGTGAGGGCCGGTCGCATGCCCAGTGGATCCGACGTAGCCGATCGTCTGGCCGCCGACCACGGACTGGCCGGCCGATGCAGCGATCACGGACATGTGCGCGTACCAGCTCTCGAACCCCAGCCGGTGGCTGATGACGACGAGGTTGCCGTAGCCGCCGCTGTTGAACCCGGCGAACGAGACCACGCCGACACCCCCAGCGTGTATCGGGGTCCCCTTCGGCTCCGGGAAGTCGAGCCCCGTGTGCCGCCTCCCTGGGGGGATCCAGCCGAAGCCGTCGCCGACCTGGCCTGGCACGGGTTGGAAGAAGCGGACCGGGCTTGAGGGCGCGCCGCGGTGACCAGCTGGCCTCCGCGGAGGGCATCCACCGTGCTCGGACCTGCCACCCCGTCGACGTCCAGGCCCGCCGCCGCCTGATAGCGGCGCACGGCGCTCAGAGTGTTCGGCCCGAAGCCGCCATCGAATCCACCGGGTTCGAAGCCCCGGGTGTGGAGTAGGAACTGGAGCGCTGCGACGTCCCAGCCCCGCTTGCCCTCGCGCATCGGCCGGGCGCCCAGATTGGGCTTGCCCCGACTGCCGAGGGCCGCGCGAGTCCGGGGCCCGGCGATGCCGTCGGCGGCCAGACCGTGCTGGGACTGGAAGGTGCGAACCGCCCCCTGGGTCCAAGGCCCGCTGATGCCGTCGACGGCGTGCGGATAGAGGCCGATGGCTCGCATGGCCACCTGGAGCGCGGCGATGTCGGAGCTTCCCGCGTTCGCGTTTGCGGGCATGGCGAGGAGGCCCCCTATGACCGCCGCGAGCGCGACGAGCCATCTGGTGCCTCCCGAAGGCACGCTCCCAGGGTTCCGCGAATGACGGCTCCGCGTGCGAGAGCGCTTGCACCGCTGGTAAGCGCGGTTGACTGGCCGCCTATTCCCCGATCAGCGCACGTGCGAACTGCTCCGCGTCGAAGGGCCGCAGGTCCTCGAGCGACTCCCCGATCCCGATCAGCTTCACCGGGATGCCGAGCTCCGACGCGATCGCCAGGGCGACCCCGCCCTTGGCGCTGCCGTCGAGCTTGGTGAGCACGGCGCCGGTCACCTCGACCGACTTGGCGAATTCCTGGGCCTGGCGGATCCCGTTCTGCCCGGTGGTCGCGTCGATCACCACCAGCGTCTCGTGCGGCGCGTCCGGGATCTGCTTGGCGATCACCCGGCGGACCTTGGAGAGCTCCTCCATCAGGTTGCCGTGGGTGTGGAGCCGTCCCGCCGTGTCGCAGATCACCACGTCCGCCCCGCGCGCCTGCGCCGCGGCGACGCCGTCGAAGACCACAGCGCCCGGATCGCCGCCCTCCGTACCCCGGACGATCTGCGTCCCCGCCCTGTCCGCCCATTCGGCGAGCTGGTTGACGGCGGCGGCGCGGTAGGTGTCGGCGGCCGCGACGATCACGTCCAGGCCGAGCTCCTTCTGAAGGTGCCAGGCGATCTTGCCGATCGTCGTCGTCTTGCCCGTGCCGTTCACGCCGACCACCATCAGGACGGACGGCCGCTCGCGCAGGTGGATGCGAGCGGCGTCACCGCCTCCGGGCGAGGCGGTCTCGGCAAGCACGGCGATCAGCCGCTCTCTGAGCGCCTCGCCGCCGGCCAGCTCTCCGGCCTCGACCTCGTCCTCGAGCCGCCGGACAACGGCCGCGGTGGTCGGGGCGCCGACGTCGGCCAGGATCAGCGCCTCCTCCAGGCTCTCCCAGGTCGACTCGTCAATCCGCTCGGTGAAGCTCGAGGAGAGCTCTGCGGTCAGCGCCTGGCGGCTACGCGTCAGCCCCTCGCGAAGCCGGCGGAAGACGCCCGAGCGCTCCTCCTGCCGATCGGCTTCCGGGATCTCGCGATCGCCGAGGTCGAAGGCCTCTTGCCAGCTCGTCATCGTCGGCGAGACTAGCTACGCGGCTTCGGCGGCCCGGGCCCCATCATCACCGCCGGCCACAGACCCCGCCGACGGATCTACGCCAGTCCCCAGCTCGTCGCGCGGAAGCTTGCGCGAGACCACCTTGGTGACGCCGTCGCCGCCCATGCTGACCCCGTAGAGGATGTCCGCGGCGTCCATCGTGCGCTTCTGATGGGTGACGACGATGAACTGCGAGCGCTCCGAGAAGCGGCGGACGAGGCGCAGGAAGCGGTCGATGTTGATGTCGTCGAGCGCCGCCTCGACCTCGTCGAGGATGTAGAAGGGGCACGGGCGCGCCATCAGGACCGCGAAGACGAACGCCAGCGCGACCAGTGACTTCTCGCCGCCGGAGAGCAGCGAGAGGCGCCTGGTCGACTTACCCGCCGGCGTCACCTCGATCTCGACGCCCCCGTCCTCGTCGGGAGGGGCGAGCTCCTCGGGGTCCGCCTCCGCGCTCTCCTCGCCGTCGTCCGGTGCCTGGCCGGCGAATGGCCGCGGCCCGACGTTCACCCGGCGCAGGCGCCCGCTGCCGCCGGGGAAGAGCTCGGCGACCATCTCCTCGAAGCCACGGGCGGTCGCCTCGAAGGTCTCCTCGAAGGCGGCGGCGATCTCCCTGTCGGTGCGCCGGATCAGCGCGCGCAGCTCGGTGATCGCCTTCTCAAGGTCCTTGCGCTGCTCGGAGAGCTCGGTGAGGTGCTCGCGCGCCTCCGCATACTCTCGCTCGGCCAGAGGGTTGACCGGCCCAATCTGCTCGCGGTTGTTCTCCAGCTTGGTCAGCCTGGTCTCGATCCTCTCCCGCTCCTCGTCCTCGAGCGCCTCGGTCGCCGCGCCCAGCTCCTCGCCGAGGGCCGCGGCCACCCGCTGAAGCTCGGCTGAGCTCTCATCGCGATGGCCGCGCACCTGGGTCGCCTCGACCTCCGCCACGGTCATCGCCTCGCTGGCCTCCCGCAGCTCCGCCTGGAGCCCGAACTCCTGTTGTGAGCACTCCCGGAGCTCGGCGGCGACGTCGCCGCCGTCCTCCTCCTCGGTGGCCGCCAGCTTCTCCGCGCGCCGTTCCAGCCCGTCGGCCAGGCGGCGAAGCGCGTCCCGGGCACTGCCCAGGGCGGGCAGCGTCTCGCTCTCCAGCCTGATCCGGCGCTCGAGCTCTTGGCGATCGCGAAGGCGCTTCTGATGGGCGCGCTCGTCACTTTCGGCGTGGCGGCGCTCCGCCGTCAGCTCGGCCTCGAGCTTGGCGCGCTGGATCGCCGAGCCCGATCCGTCACCCTCGCGCTCGGCGTGACGCTCCGCGAGCCAGCCCGTCCGGCTCGCCTCCTCGGCGGCCTCGTCCAGTGCCCGGCGCGCGTCCCGCAGGGCACGCTGCGATTCCTCCTCGCGGCCGCGGGCTTCGGCCAAGGCTGTCTCCCCCCGCTGTAGGTCGTTCCTGCACCGCTCCTCGGTCTGCTCGCGCTGGGCGAGGCGGGAGGCGAGCTCCTCGCGCTCGGACCGGGCGGCCAGGGCCGGGTCGGTGCCCTCCCGCGGGAGGCGCCGGATTTCGCCGGCCGCCGCGTCGAAGCACTCCCCGTCGACGGTGACGGCGACACCGGTGAAACCCTCCCCCAGGCCGTCGAGATCGTCAACGAGCCAGGCGTCGGCCAGCAGACGGGCGGTGATCGGCGCCGCCTCGCCGCGCGCCTCGATCAGGTCGAGCAGCCGGCGCGCGCCGTCCTTGGGCGGTGACGTGGTCGGACGGGGGGTTCCGGATGCGATCAGGGCGCGCGCGGCGCCCTCCGCGCCGGCGAGTCGCTGACGCCCCTCGCTCACCGAACCGACGATCGAGGCCCGGAGTCGCTCGCCGAGGACGGCCGACACGGCCCGCTCCAGTCCCGACCCGGTCTCGAGCATCCCGGCCAGTGCCTCGTGCTCGCCCTCCACCGCGGCGGCCGCGAGCTTGGCCTCGACGGCGGACAGCTCGCCCGCCAGCGCGGCGCGCCGCTCCGAGGCCTTCTGGGCCTCTGTGCGGGCACGCTCGTGCATCTGGGTGGCCTGTCGCAGGGCGGCCCCGATCTCCTCCTCGGCTTGCTCCAGCGGCTCAAGCGCCGTCTTGGCCTCGACACGCCGGCGCTCGGCCTCCTCGGCCTCCCGCCGCAGGCGCTCACCCTCCTCGGAGGAGTCCTCGTCGAGCTTTGCCAGCTCAGCCTCCAGTTCGGTGATCCGAGCCGCTCCGCCTGTCTCTTCCGGCTCCTCATCGAGCGCGTCCAGCCGCAGCTGGCGCTCTCCCAGGGCGCCCCGCAGATCCCGCTCGGCCACCTCAAGCGCCTCCGCTCGCGCGCGGACCCGCTCGACCGCCGCCCGCGCCTCGGTGAGCTGCTCGCCATGCCGGCGACGGCCCTCCTCACCCGCCGCGATCCGCTCCTCGATCGCGGTACGCCGGGCACGCACCGCCTCGAAGCGCCCCTCGACGGAATCCCGGGTGGCGCGCGCCTCCGCGAGCTTCGCCTCCGCGGCCGTGAGCTGCGCATCCTGAGCGCGCAGGTCGTCGGCGACGATCTGGGACCGCAGCTCGTTCGACTGGCGGAGCAGCTTCGCGGTCCGCTCCGCGGCCTCCGCCTGGCGCTTGAGCGGCCGCAGGTGCGAGCGGGCCTCGCGCTCGACGTCGTGGGCACGCTCGAGGTTGTCGCGAGTCCGGTCGAGCTTGAGCTGCGCGCTGTGGCGGCGCTTGCGGTGCTTGCCGAGCCCGGCGGCCTCCTCGATCAGCATGCGCCGGTCCCGGGGCTTGGAGCTGACGATCTCCTCGACCTTGCCCTGGCTGATCACCGAGTGCGCCTCGCGCCCCATGTTGGTGTCGGAAAGCGCCTCGACGACATCGACGAGGCGGCAGCGGGCGCCGTTCAGGCGGTACTCGCCGTCGCCGTTGCGCTCGATGCGCCGCGAGATCGAGATCTCCGAGAACTCACTGGCGGCCCGCCCCTCGGAGTTGTCGATCACCACCTCGACCTCGGCGAAGCGGCGGGCGGACTGGCCGTTGCCGCCGGCGAAGATCACGTCGCGCATCTGCTGGCCGCGGATCGCGGAGGGGCTCTGCTCGCCCATGGCCCAGAGCACCGCGTCGGTGATGTTCGACTTGCCCGAGCCGTTCGGGCCGACGATCACGCTGACGCCCGGCGAGAAGGTCAGCCGGGTGCGATCGGGAAAGGACTTGAAGCCCTTCAGGTTGATGGCCTTCAGATACATGGCAGTCGCAAGGGTGGCAGGAAGGCGGATGCTCGCGCGTCGCCCGGACGCAACCGCAGCTTCTAGGCGCGCAGTTTCTCGAGCGCGCGCTGCGCAGCGGCCTGCTCGGCTTCCTTCTTGCTCCTGCCGGAGCCGATGCCGATCTCGTCGCCGCCCACGGTCGCCCGGATCTCGAAGCGTCGGTCGTGCGGGGGCCCGTCCTCGCTGGCGACCTCGTAGTTGACGGTCTCCCCGTCGCGGGCCAGCCGCTCCTGGAGCTCCGACTTGAAGTCCATGCGCTCGCGCGTGGCCTGCTCGATCTCGTCGGCGAACGCGTCGATGACCGCCTCCGAGGTCCGCTCGAACCCGTGAGCCATGTAGCACGCGCCTATCACCGCCTCGCAAACCGAGGCGAGGGTGCGCTCCGAGGCCAGCAGGGTGTCAACCGGCAGCCCGTCCCCATCGTCCGGCGCCTCCCCGGTGAGCATCTCGGGGAGCTGGAGCCTGCGAGCGACCTTCGCGCAGGCGCGACCGCTGACGGCCTGGTTGAGGATCTTGGTCAGCTCGCCGATGTCGGCGCCCGGATGGTCCTCGAAGAGAAGTGCGGCGACGGACAGGCCGAGGACGCTGTCCCCCAGGAACGCGAGCCTTCCGTAGGACTCGGTTCGCTTGTCGACCCAGGATGAGTGGGAGAGTGCCTGCCGGCGCAGCTCTTCGGGGGTGTCCGCGAACAGCTCCGCCAACGAGGCGGCTGGAGGTGTCATCGGATCAGGTCGCCGCTTCCCCCTAGGTCGCGGGCACTCTCGCGCAGACGAAGTCGACGGCGTCCCCGACGGTCTCGATCTCGGCCGCCTCCTCCTCGCTGACCCGGATGCCGTAACGATCCTCGAGCTCCATGACCAGCTCGTAGAGGTCGAGCGAGTCGGCGTCGAGGTCCTCCCGGAACCTGGTCTCGAGCTGGATCTTCTCCGGCGCCACCTCGAGCTCGGTGCTCAGGTGCTTCCGGACCGAGAGTCATGACCTCTTCGCGTTCCATCGCCGGGATTATCGCCTATCGCTCCGGCGTTCCGGAGGGCTCCTCGCGGAGCGCATCGCGGGTCGCGCCGGACGACGCCAGCAGCTCGGCCGTCCGCTCCACCGCGCGCTCGGCGACGGCGCGGTCGGCGAGCCTGACCGCGTTCGCGATTCCCTCGGGTGTCGAGCTTCCGTGGGCGACCACCGCCACGCCCGCGCAGGCCGAGCAGGATCGCCCCTCCGACGGAGTTGGGATCCATGCTGCGCCGGAGGCCGCCCAGTGCCGGGCGCAGCAGCAGGCCCCCCGCGGACGCCAGCGGTCCGGACCGGGCGGCGGCGCGCACAGCGTCGGCGACCGCCTTCGCGGTGCCCTCCACCGTCTTCAGCGTGACGTTGCCCGTGAAGCCGTCTGTGACCACCACGTCCGCCTCGTCCCCCAGGAGGTCCCGCCCCTCGATGTTCCCGATGAAGCGCAGCCCGTCGGCGCCGGTGAGGGCCTCGTGGGCCTCGACGACGTCGGCTCGCCCCTTCTTCTGCTCCTCGCCGACCGAGAGCAGGGCGACGCGCGGACTTTCCAAGCCGAGCACGGCCGTGCAGAAGGCCGAGCCGAGGAAGGCGAACTGAATCAGGTGCTGGGGGCGAACGTCGGTATTGGCCCCGGCGTCGAGGAAGACGAGCGGGGGTCCCTCTCGCTCCGGCACGGGGATCTGGACGGCGAGCGCCGGCCTGTGGACGCCCTGGGCGCGCTTCAGCGCGAACAGGGCGGCGGTCATCGTCGCCCCGGTGGAGCCGGCGCTGACCAGCGCGCTGCAGCGACCCTCCGCGACGGCGGCGGCCCCGCGAACGACCGAGGCCTCAGGAGTGGTGCGCACCGCCGCGACCGGCTCGGCCTCGTTCCCGATCCAATCCGTGGTCTGCTCGAGTTCGACCCCCGGCGGCGGATCAAGCGACGAGGGGCCAAAGAGGCGGATGGGAATGCCGTCCGCGGCGGCGATCCTGGCGCCCTCGAGCACCAACTCGGGCCCGCCGTCCGCCCCGTAAGCATCGAGCGCGACGGGCTCAGGCACGTGCGCCTAGTCCTGAGGTGACGGCTGCTCGGCCTGCGGCGTGGTCTCGGGTACCTCGTGGCGGATCACCTCGCGCCCCGCGTACGTGCCGCAGGTGGGGCAGACGCGGTGAGGAAGGCGCGGGCTGTGGCAGCGCGGGCACTCGTTCAGCCGGGGGGCCGAGACCTTGTGCTGTGCCCGCCGCTTGTCGCGCCGAGTCCTCGACTGTCTCTTCTTTGGGACCGCCATTGGCGCGGGATAGTAGCTACTCCAGTCGCAGGTCCTTGAGCTTCGCCATCCGCGGATCGCCGCCCTGGTCGTGGCGGTGCGCCTCAGGGTCGGCGTCGTTGAGGGACTCGCCGCAGACCGCGCAGAGCCCGGCGCAGTCGCCCCTGCAGAGCGGCTGCGAAGGAAAGGCGAGCACGAGCGCGTCCTTTGCCCAGCGGTCCACGTCGAGGTTGCCGTCGGAGACGTAGGGGCTTCGCAGCTCCTCGGCGCGGGTGGGCGGCTGGTCGACCTCACGGGCATCGACCTCGACGACGGTCGCCGCGGGCTCGAGGCAGCGCACGCAGGGACCGATCAACTCGCTGGTGAACCGAAGGCGGAGGGCGTAGCCCGAGCTGGTCCGGGACACGTCGAGGCGCGCCTCGGCGTCGCCACCGGCCGGCGCGTACGTCTGGCCGCCGAGCTCAATCGGCTCGAGACCGACCTCGAGGTCAATGGCGCGAGCCTGCCCCGACGACAGCGCGAGGCGCTCGAGATCGACGATTCCGCCTTCCACATACACTCGCTCCGAGGGTACCGAGCCGACGTGTGCGCCCAATTCCACTGGAATCCCGAGACCTACCTGGAGGAGATCCGGGCCGAGGTCCCCCGCTACGACGAGCTTCAGCGAGCGGCGATCGAGGCGATCCCCTTCGCCCCGGACCGTGTCCTCGAGCTCGGGATGGGCACCGGCGAGACCACCCGGGTCCTGCTCGAGGCCTACCCGGACGCCTGGGTGATCGGGCTCGACTCGGACTCGAACATGGTCTACCGGCTGCCGCGAGGAGTACGACGACGTCCAGCTGGCGCGCATGGAGGACCCGCTGCCGGACGGTCCCTGGGACCTCGTCATCTCCGTCCTCTCGGTGCACCACCTGCAGGACGACGCCAAGCGGACGCTCTTCCGGCGCGTGCGCGAGCAGTCCCGGGCACTCGTGATCGGCGACGTCGTCAAGGCCGAGAACCAGGTGACGCCGATCGAGCCCGGCTTCGACTTCCCCGACACCGCCGAGGAGCTCGCCGAGTGGTGCGGCGGCGAGATCACCTGGACGGCGGACGATCTGGCCGTTGTCAGAGCCACCTACGACTGAGAAGAGGAGCGAGATGACCCACCACAACCCCGAGCGGCCCGGGCCGCCGCCGTCAGCCGATGAGGGCGTCGTCCTCTATGAGAAGCGCGACCGGATCGCCTACGTGACGATCAACCGCCCGGAGGCGCGCAACGCCGTCAGCCCGGAGGTCCACCGCGCGATGATCGCCGCCTGGGCCGACTTCGCCGACGACGACTCGGTCGACGTGGCCATCCTCACCGGCGCGGGCGACGCCTTCTGCGCCGGGGCCGACCTGAAGGAGTACATCCCGCCGATCGTCGCCGACGGAAACATCACCGACATCCGCGAGATCGCCGAGCTCGGCCTCAACGGCTTCACCCGGGGCCATGCACCGGATCTACAAGCCGATCATCGGCGCGATCAACGGCTGGGCCCTGGCCGGCGGCCTCGAGACGGCGCTCGCCTGCGACATCCGGATCGCCTCGGATCGCGCCATGTTCGGCTCGTTCGAGGCGCGCCGCGGCTTCCACCACGGCGACGGCGGCATCGTCCGGCTGGTCAACACCTGCGGGACCGGCATCGCGCTGGAGATGCTGCTCACCGCCGAGCCGATCGACGCCCAGCGGGCGCTCCAGTGCAACCTCGTCTCCAGGGTCGTCCCGCACGAGCGGCTGATGGAGGAGGCCGAGACCGTCGCCCGCCAGATCCTGCGCAACTCCCAGCGCGCGGTGCGCTCGGCGAAGCAGACGATCCTCGACACGGTCGGCAAGACGTTCGACGAGCAGCTGCGTAACGAGGCCTGGAACGCCTACACCTGCGCCGACCCCGAGGAGACGATCGAGCTGCTCGGCCGCTTCTACGAGAAGACCGACGCCGGGCGGGCGGGAACGCACCAGACCGGATCTGTGATGAACGGCCCCGGGGTCCCACGCCGCGCTCTGGTCACCGGCGCAGCGCGCGGGATCGGCGCGGCGATCGCCGAGCGCCTGCGCGATGACGGGCTCGAGGTGACGACCCTCGACCGCGATGAGGGCTGCGACCTCCAGGTGGACCTGGCGGCGGACGATCTCCCCGAGCTCGGCGGAGATCGACGTCTGCGTCTCCAACGCCGCGATCACCGACACGATTGCCCCCGCGCACCGGATGACCGAGGAGCAGTGGTCCCGGGACATCGACGTCAACCTGACCGGCGCCTTCCGCGCGATCCAGGCCTGCCTTCCGGGAATGCGCGACCGGCGCTGGGGCCGGATCGTGGTGATCTCCTCGGGCGCAGCCAAGACGGGCCTGCGCGGACAGGTCGCCTACGCCGCCTCGAAGGCCGGCCTGCTGGGGATGGTGAAGTCCCTCGCGGCGGAGAACGTCCGTCGCGGGATCACCGCGAACGCGGTCCTGCCGGGGATGGTCGCCACCGAGAAGGTGCGGGCGATGCCGAAGGAGGTCCTGGAGCGGCTCGACCCGATGCTCCCCTCCGGCCGGATGGTCGAGCCCGAAGAGATCGCCGGTGTGGTGGCATACCTCGCTTCCGAGGAGGCGGCTCAGGTCACCGGCCAGGAGATCGCCGTCGACGGCGGTGCGGGCCTCAACACCTTCACTCTCGGCTCCGAGCGCCGGGACTAGCCGGCGCTTCGCTCCAGCCCGTAGCGCTCCCAGTGCCGGTCGGGGATGTCGGCTGGGTCCTTGTACCAGTGCCAGACGCAGGGATCCCGGTCGAAGTCCTCGGGCGGCTCGGAGGGATAGACCGGGTAGCCGATCCAGTTGATCGGCCCCAGCTCGTTCATGAACGCGCAGTGGGTGCAGTAGAGGGGGAAGCCCTTGCGACCGTAGGACCAGTCGTGGGCCTCGTCGGTGACGCCCCAGCCGTCCGGGCCGTAGCGGCCGTTGCGCCACAGCCGCTGACCCGAGCCGCACGGGTTCATCGTGAACACGAGCTTCTCCTCGTCCTCAGAGATCTCGAAGGCGCCGGGGTTCGGCCCGACCCCGCCGGTCGAGTGCCCGCGCCAGGTCGCTGCCAGCGCCTGGGCGATCGCCTTCCGGTCCGCTGTGTCGATCTTCTCGACGCTCTGCTTCCAGCTGCGCTCGAGGCTCCACTCCCAGGCCTCGCGGACGCCCTCATCCCCGAGCCTCTCCTTGATGAACGAGATCAGCCCGCCCATGCCGTCGACCAGCATGTCGTGCATGAACTGCGACTCGTGCTTCTCGCGCTCGCAGAGCTCCTTCGCCCGCTCCAGCTCGCCCTCGTCCATGGCTTCGATCGCGCAATCCATCGTCGGCCGCGACATCTCGGCCAGCTCCTCCTCGGTGAACCAGCGCTCGCCCATCTCGCTCCTTCCCTCGACTGGGAGGCAGCCTAAGCGCTCGTGTCGTAGCCCGGCCGGGCGATGTCCAGCTTCCGGCGGACATGCTCCTCGAGTCGCGGGGCGAGCTCGTCGATTCGGTCGTCCAGCTCGCCCGCGCGCAGGCGGCGGGAGAGCTCGGCGGCCGCGGCGCGAACGTCGGCCGACTCCTCGCCGAGCAGTTCGTTGAAGAGCTCGAGGTCCTCCCGGTCGGGCTCCTCCCCCGCTCTGATCTCGCGCGCGACCACGGCGCAGACGTTGGCCGCGACCAGCACCTTGAAGCGCTGCTCGCGTGGAACCTCCGGCCGCAGCTCGCCGAACAGGTACTCGGCGACCGACTCGAGCAGCTCGGGTGCTGTGGGGCGATCCTGCATCAGGTGATCAGCTCCAGAAGATCCCACTCGGGCTCGCAGACGCGGCGTCCGAGCGACGCGAGCTCGTGGCTGCGGCGGACGCCCGTGAGGTGGTCGTGCGCCTGGCGGGCGCAGATGATCGCCCACTTGGCGTTGCCGAAGACCTCCCAGTAGCGGACGCGATCGCGATCGACCGGCGCGCCGCCTGCCGCCTCGTACGCGACGATGAAGTCTTCGAGCTGCCCCACCCCGGCCACCGGAAGATCGTCGTTGCCGAAGCGCCAGGAGCGGATGCAGAGCCAGCCGATGTCCTCGGCCGGATCGCCGAGGTGCGAGAGCTCCCAGTCGATGACCGCCGCCAGCCCGTCCTCGTCGACGATGAAGTTGCCGAGCCGGAAGTCGCCGTGCACCAGTCGCGGCTCCGCGGGCTCGGGCGCGTGGGCGCGCAGCCAGCGCAACCCGAGCTCGACCGCGGGCAGCGGCTCGCCGATCTCGTCGAGCTGACGCTCCCATTCCTCGATCTGGGCGATAGCCGGGTCCCCTGAGGCTGAGGGCAGCACGCCGTCGAGCTTGACCGGATCGATCGCGTGGATTCGGGCGAGGGCTTCGGCGAGCTGGGCGGTGAGGTTCGCCCGAGCGGTCTCGAATTCCGGCTTCCGCAGGATGCGGGGCGCGACCGAGGTCCCGTCGACGAAGGACATGAGCATTCCCGCGGTTCCCAGGCGGCCGCCGGCCGGCTCAAGGAGAATCGGCTGGGGAACGCGGACGCCGGTCTCGGCTGCCTCAGCGATCAAGGCGTACTCGTCGGCGATCGGAACGAGCGAAACCGATCCCAGCGGATCGCGGCGGAGCACCCAGCGATCGCGCTCTCCCTCGACCAGCCAGGTCTCGCGCGAGGCCCCTCCCGGAATGACACTCAGCTTGAGTTCGCGCTCACCGAGCACGTCGGCGACGCCGGCAGCCAGCTCGTCCTCCGCCATGGGGCGGAGACTAGTCGGGGGCTAACCGATCTCGGAGGGCTCGCGCTCGCGGCCCTGGAGCCGGTCGCGGCCTCGCTGCACTGCCTGCAGGAACTTCTGGAGGTTGACCTCGAGGGTCGAGAGGATGTCGTCCGCGTAGTCCTCGGCACCGAGGCGAATCTCGCGCTCGCGCTCGCGCGCCTCCTCGACGATCTCCTCGGCGGCACGCTCGGCCTGGCGGGTGATCTCCTCGTTCGCGACGAGGCGGGCCTGCTGCTCGCGGGCCTCCTTGACGATCCGCTCTGCCTCGCGCTTCGCCTCGGCGAGCATCTCCTGGCGCTCCTTGACGATCCAGCGGGCCTGCTTGATCTCCTCGGGAATCGTGGCGCGCATCTGGTCGAGGAGGTCGTAGATCTCCTCGCGGTCGACGCGCACCTGATCGGTGAGCGGGACCGGGCGCGCGTTGTGCACCAGGTCGTCGAGCTTGTCGATGAGTACTAGAACGTCCATTTGCAGTCGCTAAAGCTTACGCATCGGGACTTGGCACCGGCCCCGGGTTGCCTTTCTGCGCCGGATTGCAAGCTCCTGCCCATCCCCCACGCACGACGACCTAGCGGGCGAGCCTCTTCGCAAGCGCTTTTGCAACCGGAGCGGGCACCAGATCGCCGACATCTCCCCCGAACGTCGCAATCTCCTTGACGCCCGTGGAGGAGAGGAAGCTGTAGTTCGCCGAGGCGAAGATGTACATCGACTCGATGTCGGCGGCGAGCTTCCGGTTGAGCTGATTCATCTCGAACTCGTACTCGAAGTCCGAGATCGCGCGCAGGCCCTTGATGATCGCCTTGGCGCCATTCTCCTTGGCGAACTCGACCAGCAGGTTGGACATGATCTTGACCTCGACCTGATCGAGATCGGCGGTCGCGTCCTCGATGAACGCCTTGCGTTCCTCGGCCGTGAACAGCGTCGTCTGCTTGCGGACCGGCTGGTTGACCACGCCGACGATCACGCGGTCGAACACCCGCGAAGTGCGGGTGATGATGTCGAGGTGGCCGTTCGTGACCGGGTCGTAGCTGCCCGGGCAAACCGCGGTCCTGCCGTCGGGGCTCATCGATCGCTCCCGTGGATACGAATCAGGGTGTCGCCGTAGGCCCGCTCGGTGATCAGCGGCAGGGTCAGCTCAAGCGGCCGTTCGGGGGAGGACTCGGCCATCACCCTCCCCCCTTCGGCGAGCGCATTTCGTATGAGGGGATCGAGGTCGGCTGCAAGGCGGTCGGCGAGTTTATAGGGCGGATCGCAGAGCACGAGATCGAATGATCCCCCCTTGGCACGGCGCAGGAAGCGCGCAGCGTCGGCCCGAACCGCGCCGGCTCGATCGGTCAGCTCGAGTGCCTCCAGGTTGCGCCGCGCCGCCGCCGGATGGGTGTCGACCAGCGTCGCCTCGGCGGCCCCCCTGGAGAGAGCCTCGATCGCCAGCGCGCCCGTACCGCAGTAGAGATCGAGGACGCGAGCGCCTGAGACGTCCCCGAGGATCGAGAACACCGCCTCGCGCACCCGCTCCGTGGTCGGCCGGAGCTTGGCCCCCTTCGGGGCGTGGATGCGGCGGCCGCCGAGCTCTCCTCCGGTGATCCGGAGCTCCGCCATCTCACCTATGCCGCGATCTGCTCGACGCGCTCGTCACCAAAGCGGCGCCTGGCCTCGTCCATCAGCGGGCCAACGCCGGGGGCCTCGAGCGAACCGAAGCGCTCGCGCAGCTCCAGCACCCTGCGGCGAGCCTCGAGCAGCAGCGCGGTGTCCTCGGGCAGCGTCGCCGCGCGGAACCGCGGCAGGCCGTGCTGGCGGGTGCCGAGGATCTCCCCCTCCCCCCTGATCGACAGGTCCACCTCCGCCAGGGCGAAGCCGTCGCCCTCCCCGGCGATCGCCTCCAAGCGCGCCTTCGCGGCTTCCGACTCCGGATCCCCGAAGAGGATGCAGAAAGATTCGTGGCTGCCGCGTCCGACGCGCCCTCGCAGCTGGTGGAGCTGGGAGAGCCCGAAGCGCTCGGCACCCTCAACCAGCATCACCGTGGCGTTGGGGACGTCGATGCCGACCTCGATCACGGTGGTGGCCACCAGGACGTGCGCCTCGCCGAGGACGAAGCCGTCCATGGCGCGAGCCTTCTCATCCGAGGACATCTGGCCGTGCAGCAGCGCCACCCGGAAGTCGCTCAACTCGGTCGCGGCGAGCCGCTTCGCCTCGGCCTCGGCGGCCTTTGCCTCGATCGCCTCCGAGTCGGAGACCAGTGGGCAGACGACGTATGCCTGCCGCCCCTCGCGTAGGCGCTCGCGAATGAACTCGTAGGCCTCCGGGCGGCGATCCTCGCCCACGACGCGGGTGCGGACCGGCTGGCGGCCCTTGGGCAGCTCGCGGAGCTCTGTCGTGTCCAGGTCGCCGTAGGCGGTGAGGGAGAGCGTCCGCGGGATCGGGGTCGCCGTCATGTGGAGAACGTGCGGAAGCCGTTTGCCTGGGCCCTTGGCGTCGAGCGCGGCGCGCTGGCGAACGCCGAAGCGATGCTGTTCGTCGACGACCGCGACCGCCAGCGAGGAGAACTCGACGGCCTCCTCGATCAGGGCGTGCGTGCCGACGACGAGCTGCGGCAGCCCGGCCGCGAGCGAGGCCAGCAGATCCCGGCGCTGTGCCGGTGGAGTGGCCGAGGTGAGCAGGGTCGCGGGAACCGCCTGGGATGCGAGCAGGGACTCGAGCGTGCGGAAGTGCTGCTCGGCGAGGGTCTCCGTCGGCGCCATCAGGGCCGCCTGGTGACCGGCCTCGATCGCGCGCAGCATCGCGTAGACGCAGAGGACCGTCTTGCCGGATCCCACCTCACCCATCAGGAGGCGCTGCATCGGCTGGGCCAGGCCGAGGTCGGAGTCGATCTCCTCGACGGCCCGTTGCTGGTCGCGGGTGAGGGAGAAGGGCAGCGATTCGAGCCAGGAACTGACGTCGGCTCCCGCCGGCGGCAGCCCGATGCCCTTGCTCCCCGAGACGCGGCGGCCACGGCGAGTGACGAGGGCCGCCTGATAGAGGAAGAGCTCCTCGAACGCCAGCCTCTCCCGGGCGGCCTCCGCCGCGTGCTCGTCCGCGGGGAAGTGGGACGCGACGATCGAATCCGTCGCCCCCGCCATCCGCAACTCACGCCGCAGCCGGCCGGGGATGGGCTCGACGGCGTGCCGCGCCATCGGCGTGGCCTGCCAGATCCACTCGCGGATGCGCTGCGGCCGCAGGCGCTCGCTGGCCGGGTGCACGGGGACGATCCCGGTGGTGTGGAGTCCTGCGGACTCGGTGCGGCGCCGTCGAGGAACTCGTGCTCGGCGACGTTGAAGCCGCGCTTCTCGAGCTTCCCGTGAAGGAGCAACCGCGTGCCGGGCTGCAGCCGGTCCGCCAGCCAGGCGCGGTTGAACCAGACACGCCTTCGCCTTGCCGCTCGAATCGAAGACGTCCGCCTCGAGGATCGTCAGCCGGCGGCGACGGGTCGGCCGCAGCTTCGCGCGGCTCACCTCGACCTCGACCGTGGCCTCCTCCCCGAGCTTGAGATTCCCGAGACCGACCGGCGAGGCCCTGTCGCGATAGCCGTGTGGAAGGTGCCTGAGCAGGTCGCCGAGGCTCGAGATCCCCATCTCC
>CAWFOA010000007.1:0-30605 GCA_963817275.1 uncultured Solirubrobacterales bacterium
GTCCCGTACTGGGGGACGAGCGACTGGGAGGAGGAGTGGGCCCTGCCGGAGGGCTGGCCGGCCGAGGGCCCGCGGCTGCCGCCAACCGTCCTCTTCCACAGCCGCGACGACGAGGTATGTCCGTTCTCAAGCCTCGAGCGCTATGCGGGGCGGCTTCCGGACGCCACGATCCGGCCGCTCGACGGCTACGGGCATCTCTACGACAGGGGAGACCTCTCCGAGATCGTCGCGGCGATCAGGTCGCTCTAGCGCCCACGGCGCCCGAAGCTGTGCGGGGCCGGCAATGACGCGGCCAGCTCCGCCATCGCCGCTTCGCGAACGCCGTCGAAGCCGCGCTTCGATAGCCCGACGGCCGACGGGCCGGCCATCGCAGGTTCCGGGTCTCTGCCGGTCTCCTTGTGGACGGGCGGTTCCAACTCCCGGATCCGCGGGGGCGGAAGCTCGTCGGTGCTGAGCCGTTCGATCCGGGTGATCACGACGTTGGTCGTCCCCTCGCGGTGCTCGAGCTTGCCGGCGGCCAGGACGAAGCCCGACGTCCTCACCGCCAGGCGGTGGCGCTCGACGACCGGGGGAGGGACGATCAGGTTGATGGTGCCCCGCTCGTCCTCGAGCAACATGAAGACGACGCCGTTGGCGGTCGCGGGACGCTGGCGGGCGACCACCATCCCGGCCACCTTCACCCTGGCGCCGTCGCGAGTGCGAGCCAGGCCCTCGCTGGTGAGCACATCGGAGGGGAGGTTGCCCCGGATCAGCTCCATTGGATGACGGCCCAGGGTCATGCCGGTCGTCCGGTAGTCGGCCACGATCCGCTCCCATGGCCCGAGCTGCGGCAGCGGCGGAGTGGGGGAGCCGTCCAGGGGCAACGCCAGCTGCGCTCCGTCGTCGGTACGGGCGGCGCGAGCCGACCCGCCGGCCTCCCAGAGGGCAGGCCGCCGCATCTCATCGTCGGGGTCGACCGGCCCCGATCCGGGCTGGATGAGGCCGTCGCACGCCCCCGCCCAGGCAAAGCGCTGCAGGGCGGCGGCGCCCGCGCCGGAGCGGCCCGCGAGGTCGGCAATGCTCCGGTACGAGCCTCCACGCCGGCGCTCGTCGATCATGGCCTGGGCGTCGACCTCGGCAACCTCGGCCACATAGCCGAGGCCGATCCGGACGGGCGGGTTCCCCGCCAAGCCGGGGGCCGCGCCCGTCGTCTCCACCCGGCAGTCCAGCTCGCTGACGTTGACGTCCGGAGCCAGGATCTCGAGACCGCGCCGCTGGGCCTCGTGGACCAGCGCGTCGGGCGGGTAGAAGCCCATCGGCTGCTCGTTGAGCAGGGCGCAGAGCAGCTCCGGCCCGTAGTGGACCCGCAGCCAGGTCGACTGGTAGGCGAGCAATCCGAAAGCGGCGGAATGCGACTTGGGGAAGCCGAAGCCCGAGAAGCCCTCGATCTGGCCATAGACCCGCTCCGCCACCTCGCGCGAGACTCCGCGGCCGACCGCCCCCTCGATGAAGCGCTGCCGGTAGCGCTCCATCGCCGCCTGCGAGCGCTTGCGGCTCATCGCCCGCCGCAACCCCTCGGCCTCGCCGACCGAGAAGCCGGCGAGCGCGATCGCCACCTCGAGGACCTGGTCCTGGAAGACGATCGCGCCGAGGGTGTCCTTCAGCACCGGCTCCAGCGACGGGTGCTCATACGGGACCTCATACTCAGGGTCCGCCCGCAGCCGCTTGCGCCGCTCGATGTAGGGGTGGACCGCGCCGCCCTGGATCGGCCCAGGCCGCACCAGGGCCACCTGGACGGTCAGGTCGTCGAGGTCCTGCGGCAGCGTACGGGGGAGCATCTGCATCTGCGCGCGGCTCTCGATCTGGAAGACGCCGGTGGTCTCAGCGCGCTGGATCGCGCTCCAGACCTCGTCGTCGTCGAGGGGGATGTGGGAGAGGTCGATCCGCTCGCCGCGGGTGCGCGCGATCTCGTCGACGCAGCGCTCGACGGCTGAGAGCATCCCAAGCCCCAGCAGGTCGATCTTCAGGAAGCCCGCATCCGCGCACGAGTCCTTGTCCCACTGCACGATCTGCCGCCCCTCCATCGCCGCGGGCTGCACAGGGCAGAGCTCGATCAGCGGCGTGGTCGAGATCACCATGCCGCCGGGGTGCTGAGAGATGTGGCGGGGGAGGCCCGCGATCTCCGGCAGCAGCTCAGCGAGCGCCCTCCAGCGAGGGGAGCGGGCGCGCAGCTTGCCCAGGGCCTCCTCCATCCGGGCCCAGGCATCGCGGCTCGCCTCATAGACGTCCACGGCGCGGGCGAAGCGCTCGACCTCGCCGAGGGGAAGCCCCAGCGCCTTGCCGAGGTCGCGGATCGCCCCGCGCGCCTTGTAGGTGGCGAAGGAGGCGACCAGCGCCGACCGCTCAGGGCCGTAGCGCTCGTGCACCCGCGGAATCAGCTTCTCGCGGATGTCCCGGGGGAAGTCGAGGTCGATGTCCGGGACCTCGGTCAGCTCCTCGTTCAGGAAGCGCCCCAGGAAAAGGTCGTTCTTCACCGGGTCGATGTGGGAGAGGCCGGTCAGGTAGCAGACCAGCGAGCTGACGCTGGAGCCGCGGCCGCGCCCCGGCGGCAGAAGCCGTCGCGCGGAGTCCGGGCCGCGCACCTCGGCAGCCACCTCGCGGGCCAGCTCCAGCATGTCCTGGTGGAGCAGGAAGAAGCCGGAGAGCCGCAGCTCCCTGATCAGCGCCAGCTCCTCGTCGAGCCGTCGCTCGGCCTCGGCGCGATGCGGGGTCCCCTCGTAGCGATGGACCAGGCGCAGCCGGCAGATCTCGGCGAGTCGGCGATCCGTGCGGCGGCGGTTTTTGTGGCCGCCGGATATGTCTTCCTCCGCGCCGGGATAGCTGTAACCGACCTCCCTGGTCAGGTCGAAGCGCAATCGTTCGGCCAGCCGCGCGGTCTCGGCAACCGCCTCGGGGTGATCGCGGAAGCGCGCGATCGCTCGATCGCCGGAGAGCAGGGCGGAGGTGGAGTTGCCGCGTCGCAGGGACTCGGTCTCGTCCAGGGTCGCTCCCAGCCGCACCGCCACCATCGCGTCCTGAAGCGGGAGGCGGGAGCGCTCATGGGCGTGGGCATCACCGGTCGCCACCGCCGGGACGCCGAGCCGCTCCGCCAGCGAGGTCAGCCAGCGGTTGCGCGAACGGTCATGTCGCCAGTGCGGCCGCTGCAGCTCGATACGGAAATGGCTTGGACCGAAGGCCCGCAGCAACCGCCGGGCGAGATAGGTCGCGCCGGCCGGATCGCCGCTTCCCCAGCTGCCGGCCACGGCGCCGTCGCGGGCGCAGCCGGAGAGGCAGACCAGGCCCTCGGTGTGGCGCTCGAGCTCGTCGATCTCGATCGAAGGGGGGAGGGGTTCTCTCATCCCCTTGCCCTCCCTGGTGCCGCGGTGCGCCTCGGTGATCAGCCGGCAGAGGCTCGCCCAGCCCCTCGCGTTCTCCACCAAGAGGGTGACGTGGACCGGGCGGGGCATCCGCCGTGGCACCTCCACGGTCAGCTCGCAGCCGATGATCGGGCGGACGCCGACCCCCTTGCAAGCGTGCGCGAACTCCATCGCCCCGCAGACGTTGTCGTGGTCGGTCAGCGCCAGGGCCTCGTGGCCGAGGTCCGCCGCGGTGGCCGCCAGCTCGGCGGGGTCGGAGGCGCCGTCCAGGAACGAGTACGCCGAGTGGCAGTGGAGCTCTACGAAACTCATCAATCCCACTGGCGGAACCAGCGGTCATCCGGCTCGCGGAAGACGACCACGTTGCTGCCGTCCTCCAGAACCAACTCGAAATAGCGTCTTTGCAGGGGTTTCTGCGTCCACCAGCCGTCCTCGACCAGCCACTCCTCGCGAACGGACTCCACCGCGAGGCGGCCGACGGCACGCGGCGTCCCGTCCGGGCCGACCTGGACCGGGACCGGCCAGGGCTTGTTGACCCGCCCGGGCCGCATCACGGCTCTTCAGGGAACGGCATCAGCACCTCTCGGCGCTCGGGCACCCGCGACTCCGGGTCCACCTCGAGCACCCGCAGCAGCGAGTCGGCGCCGGCGGCGGAGCGGGTCTGGCGGACCGCCTCGGAGATGCGCTTGCGCCGCTGCTCATCGGGGGCCGACAGGGACAGCTGCTCGCCGGTCTCCGGCCCCAGCGCCACCGCCTCCAGCCGCAGCGTCGCCGCTGGGGCGGGGAGCAGGGTGAGGTGGGGGAGGAGGGCGTCGGCGAGCCGGGACCGGTCCGCGCTGGCGCGCCGCAGCGCGACCTGGCGTCGCCAGCCCCCGCCGGCCGCGAGCCGGGCTGAGAGGCGCAGCGTCCGGAGCATCCTGCCGCGCCGCGCGCCATGGGCGAGCAGGCGGGAGATCAGCAGCTCCAGCGCCCTCTCCAGCTGCTGGCCGGAGACGGCCTCGGGCAGCTCGAGCTCGACCGCGATCGCCTCGCGCACCGGTCTCGGGCGCAGCGGATCGTCCTCGCCGCGCGCCAGCCTTCGCGCGCGCAGGCCCAGCCGCCCGAAGCGATCTGCGACCGCGTCACGCGGCAGCCCCGCGAGTCGGCCGAGAGTGGAGATCCCGAGCCGCTCGAGCTCGTTGGGGAGGTCCTCGCCGTACTCGCCGAGACGACCGCAGAGCAGTGACACGGGCAGCGGCTCGAGGAACTCGCCTGCCTTTCCATCCGGAACGATGCCCCCGGAGCTCGCAGATGCGACGTACGCGCAGAAGCGTCCGGGGCCCGCCCCAAGACGGACCGATCGACCAAGCTGCTGGCGGACGCGTCTCAGCACTCCCTCTATCCCGCCCCAGAGGCGGCTCAGGCCGCCCGCTTCGAAGAACGCCTCGCCGGCGCGGGCGGACTCGACCTGCGCCCCGATCCCCTCCAGCCGCCGCAGCGCCTCCTCCCAGGAGCGCTCGGCGCGCTCTGGATCCGGGGGGATCAGGGCGAGCTCGGGACAGCGCGAGAGCGCCTCGCCCATCCTCATCCCCGCCCGCAGCCCGAAGCGCTCCGCCGGCTCGGAGACCTCGCCGATCAACTGCGCGGCGCCGGGCTCGGGGGCCAGAGCGGCCGGGCGCGCCAGGATCCCGCGATTTCCGGTGGTTGCTGCGATCAGCCGGAATCGGGGGATCAGGGCGCATGTGACGGGCATCGAACGTATGTTCGTATACCGGCGCCCAAAGGTCAAGGACCCGGGAGTACTCTGCGCGAAATGCCGAAGCGCGAACCCACCACGGAGGAACTGCGCCGTCTCCAGCACGAGCGGGCCACGGAGGAACACGAGGCGATCCCCAATTCGCTTACGCCGGAGGAGGAGCGCCAGCATCGCCGCCGCGCCGCCAAGTCCGCCTATCTCGAGCGGAAGTTGGCCGAACGCGAGCGCTCGGAGCGGGACGACGACCGTTAGAGCTATTGCCGCGATGGCGGCGCTTTGCGTCGCCGCGCTGACCGGCTGCGGGTCATCTTCTTCCAAGGAGACCAACAGCGTGGCCGGCAACGCCGACACCGACGCGGTCCAGGTGATCAAGAGCTGGGCCGACGAGCTGCGTGCCGGCGACATCTCCGCGGCCAGCGACAAGTTCACGATCCCCAGCTTCGTCCAGAACGGCAGCCCACTGGTCCAACTCACGAACCGGCAGCAGGTCGAGCAGTTCAATCAGTCACTGCCGTGCGGGGCGAGGCTGACTGCCGCGAGCACTTCGGGCAGGTACACGATCGCGACGTTCGTGCTCACCGAGCGCCCCGGTCCGGGTCAGTGCGGCAACGGCGTGGGCGAAGCGGCCAAGACCGCCTTCGTGATCCAGGATGGGCGCATCAGGGAATGGCGGCGGGTCGTCGACACCGAGCCCACTGGCCCAACGAGGACCGAGCCGGTTATCTGATCCGCTCGATCACCGCGTCAGTGAACTCGGTGGTGCTGGCATGGCCCTTCAGGTCCGGTGTGCGGATGCCGGCTGCGGCTGTCTCGAACACGGCCTCGTAGATGGCGCGCGAGGCGCGAGGCGCCTCCTCGACTCCCGCCACGCCGGCATAGTGGAGGACCGCGGCCGCGGCCAGGATCATCCCCATCGGATTGGCGATGTCCTTCCCTTCCAGGGCCGGGGCGGTCCCGTGGGGCGCCTCACTCATCGCCACGCGCACCCGCAGGTCGTCGTCCAGCGCGAGCAGGATCGATTCCGCGCCCGCGATCGATCCGTACAGCGGCAGGACCAGGTCGGAGAGCAGGTCGCCGTCACGGTTGAGGCTGGGAATCACCAGCGGTGCGTCGGCGCGGCCGGTGAGCAGCCCGGCGTAGGTGGCGTCGATCAGCAGGGGCTCGTAGGCGACCTCCGGGTGGCGCTCGGCCGCAGCGTCCATCTCCTCCTTCAGCATGCCCTCGTAGACCGGGCTGACGGTCCACTTCGGCCCGCCGTAGACCCGGCCGTCGATCTCCTCGGCGGTCCGGAAGGCGTATTCGGCCACCGCGCGGCAGTTCGAGCGATGGATCACCTCGGTGCGCTGCGCGACCTCGTCGCCGTTCTCGGGACGGCGGGACTCCTCGGCGCCATAGGCGTCCTCCACGGCCATCCGGACGATGGAGATCGGGTGGTGGATCCCGGCGACGGGGCTGACGCCGGGGATGCGGCGTCCGGTCCGCACGATCACCTTGCCGTCGACCGCCTCGCGGATCAGGCGGTTGGGGCTGCCGACGTCGGCGGCGCCCGCCGGTGTGATCGTCGCGGCCTTGATCCCGAAGCCGGCCTCCGCCATCGCCTCCGCAGCCTCGGTGCAGATCTCGTTCTTGGTCCGGCGGCGGCTCTCGAGCGAGAGATCGAAGCGCTCGAGCTGCACCTCCAGCCCAATCACGTCCGGGTCGATCACCCGCAGCGCCTGCTCGAGCAGCTCCTGCCCGGTCTGATCGCCCTCGAGCACGACTATCTTCGGCCCGGCCATCCGACTGCGAGGCTATACGCATGAACGAGAGCTGCACCTGGTGTGGAGCGGAGGTCGAGCCCGACGACGGCTTCCGCGCATATGAGCCCGCCGGAGAGCGGCGAGCCGTGTTCTGCCGGCTCGAGCACCTCATCCCCTGGTCGCTCCAGGGCGCGCACTGGGACGCGGGGGAGTTGAGCGAGCCGCCATCGCTGGATGAGGGCGCCACCAACTGCTCCCACTGCGATGCCGAGCTCACGGACGCACACGTCCTGCTCGTCCGCCATCGCGGCGAGCATCGCGTGGCCGATGCGTTCTGCTCGGTCGACCACATGATCGAATGGGCCAAGGCCGGAGGGCGTTGGCAGTAGGCCGTGGTCTCAATGGATGGCAAGTACGTGAGTCTCACCAGCTTCAAGCGCGACGGCACCGGGGTGGCCACTCCTGTTTGGTTCGTCCAGGAGGGCGGCAGGCTCTACGTGAGGACCGACGGGAACTCGTTCAAGGTCAAGCGGATCGCGCGGAACCCATCGGTGACGATCGCCCAGTGCAGCGCTTCGGGTCGGCTGCGGGGCGAACCGGTTCCCGCTCGCGCCGAGATCCTCCGGAACGGCAAAGGCGAGCACGTCGACGAGCTGATGGGCCGGAAGTACAGGCTGGACAGGATCCTGATCCTGCCGATCTACAACGCGGTGCAGCGGCTTCGTGGCCGGCACTCCGGGGACGAGGATCCTGTGATCCTCGCGATCACTCCGGAGTAGCTGCGATCCCGCAGTTTCCGGCGACCCCCCGGCGGCGCCAATTCACCGATCGCCGCAAAACGCGGGATCTCGCGTTTTCACCCATTGACGTCGCTGTTGCAGACGCTAGGGTGCTCGCACTTGAACAAGACAGGTTGATCGAAAGGTCAATCAGGTCAGTTCAAACAGAGACGGCCCGGGAAACCGGGCCGTTTCGCTTTTTGCGGGAGAGCAGGCCTTTTTCCGCAGATTGCGGCAACGGCCGTTCACAGACCCTTGACTTCCCTTTTGCGAGGCGTAGGGTGCTTATTAATGGAACAAGGGAAACCTTGTTCTTAGAGAAGGCCCGGGAAACCGGGCCTTCTCGCTATTTCTAGGCCCGCTTCTTGGGTTGTTTCTTCCTCGGCGCCGCGGGAGCGTTCTTCGCCGGCGCAGCCTTCGGCGGCGTTGCGAACGCCAGGATCAGTGGAGCCACTAGCGCTGGCTTCTCGACGTTGGGGGAATGGCCAGCGCCGGGGATCAGGTGGGTCTGCGCGCCGGGCACCTGCCGATAGCGGGCGATCGCGGCCTGGGCGTCGTAGATCTGATCCTCGGCCCCGAACATGACCAGCAATGGGAGGTGGGTGGCCGTGAGACGCTGATCAAGCGGCTGCTCGTCGACGAAGTTCTTCTCCTCGTCCACCGTGCTCTTGAAGGCCGTGTAGGTCATCGCCCGCAGGTCGTCGACGGGCTGGTCGGGGTTGTCGAAGCCGCTCGAGATGTCGTAGCCAGGCGCGAACGCCCGGTGGTACTGGTTGCGGACGAGCGACTTGGGCGCCACCCGGACCAGACGGTCCACGGCTTGCCCGATCACCGGCCAGTAGCTCATGTGCTGGGCGAGGGACTCGTCCTCGAAGCCATCCTCGGGCGCCTGGTCGATGATCACGATCCTGGAGGCAAGCTGAGGGCTCTGCTGCCCGAGCGCCGTGGCCACGCTGCCGCCGAGCGAGTGGCCCACGACGGTGGCGCCTACGACGCCGAGCTTCGCCAGCGCCTCGGCGACCGCGCTCGCCTGATCGTCGATCGAGTAGCCGGCGCCCGGCTTGTCCGAGCCGCCATGGCCGAGCAGGTCGACCCGAATGACCCTATGGTCGGGCTCGAGGAGCGGCGCGAGGTGGTCCCACCAGTCCATCGAGCCCGTGTAGCCATGGATCAACACGATCGGGGTGCCCTGTCGATTGCCCTGATCGAGGACCTGGAGCGCGCCGCCCGATGTCTCGACGAGCCGGGCCCCGTCATTCCTGATGTAGGCGCTCTTCGTCGCGTTGGAGACGACGACGGCGTTGAGCAGCAGCAGGACGACGATCCCGCCGACGACCCCGAGGGTGATCTTCAGCCAGCGGCTCACGTGCTGCTCTCCTGCGGGCCAAGCCCCAGCTCGTCCGAGCGCAGGGCGAGGGCTTCGATGATCAGGGCGATGTGCTGATCGGCATCGACGCCGAGCTCGTCGATCCCGCGCTGGACCTCGTCGCGGTTGACGGTGGCCGCGAAGGAGGGCTGCTTCAGCTTCTTCTTGACCGACTTCGGCTTCATGCCCTCGATGCCGGTGGGGCGCACCAGGGCGCAGGCGGCGACGAAACCGGAGAGCTCGTCGACGGCGTAGAGGGTCTTCGCCATCCGGGTCTCCCGGGGGACGCCCATGAAGTCCGCATGGCCGGCAACGGCGTCGATCACGTCCTGCGGGTAGCCGCGCTCCTGGAGCTCCTTGATGGCGTAGCGGGGGTGGCCGGTGTCGAGGTCCGGATAGCGCTCGTAGTCGAGGTCGTGGACCAGCCCGGTGACCGCGTAGAGCTCCTCGTCCTCATCCCACTTGCGGGCGTAGGCGCGCATCCCCGCCTCGACTCCAAGCAGGTGCTTTCGCAGCGAGTCGGACTCGATCCACTCGCAAACGAGCTCCCATGCATCCTCTCTTGAGACCTCCGCCATGCGGCTGGCTACTCTAGGCGCCCATGGAGAAGTTCATCATCCAGGGCGGCGTTCCGCTCTCGGGAGAGATCTTGCCGGCGGGCAACAAGAACGCCGCGCTCCCGATCCTCGCGGCCTGCCTGCTCACCGACGAGGAGCTCGTGATCCGCAACGTGCCACGGATCCGGGACGTCGAGTCGATGCTCGGGCTCCTCGAAAAACTGGGCGTGGAGGTCGCCTGGACCGGTGAGAACGAGGTCCGGCTGCAGGCGGACAGCATCGCCGGCACCGAGGTCGACGAGGAGCTCGCCAACCGGATCCGAGCGTCCTTCCTGGTCGCCGGACCGCTGCTGGCGCGCTGCGGCGAGGTCAGGATGCCGCCCCCCGGCGGGGACACGATCGGCCGCCGGCGCCTCGACGCCCACCTCGATGCCTTCAGTGACCTCGGCGCCAAGATCGAAGGCGACGTCTGGATCCAGCTCTCGGCTCCGCCGGACGGCCTCAAGCCCAAGCGGATCTTCATGGACGAGCCCTCGGTGATGGGCACCGAGAACGCCCTGTTGGCCGCCGCACTGACCGAGGGGCCCACCACCATCGCCAACGCCGCCTCCGAGCCTCACGTCCAGGATCTGGCCCGCCTGCTCTGCAAGATGGGGGCGGCGGTCGACGGGATCGGCTCCAACGTGATGACCGTTCACGGCCGCGACAAGCTGGCCGGCGCCGAACACGACGTCTGTCCAGATCACATCGAGATCGCCAGCTTCATGGCCCTGGCCGCCTCGACCAGCGGCGAGCTGCGCATCCGCGACGTCGTGGAGGAGGACTTGGAGGGAATCCGCCGTCACTTCCGGCGGCTGGGCCTCCAGACGATGCTCGAGGGAGGGGACCTTCTGGTACCCCCGGAGCAGAAGCTCACCATCCGCGACGACCAGGGCGACGCGATCCCCAAGATCGACGACGGGCCCTGGCCAGCCTTCCCGGCGGATTTCACCTCGATCGCGCTGGCGCTCGCGACGCAGGCGGACGGCACGATCATGATCCACGAGAAGATGTTCGAGAACCGGTTGTTCTTCGTCGACAAGCTCGTCGCGATGGGCGCTCGGATCCACCTCAGCGACCCCCACAGGGCGGTCGTCAGTGGTCCGAGCCGTCTTCACGGCGCTCGACTGGAGAGCCCGGACATCCGCGCCGGCATGGCGATGCTCATCGCGGCGCTGGCCGCGCAGGGCACCTCGGAGATCGGCAACGTCGCGCAGATTGACCGCGGCTACGAGCGGATCGACGTGCGGCTGCGCGATCTGGGCGCCCGCATCGAGCGGGTCGCCTCAGAGCGCGTTCCGGCCTGACCTACGGTCAGACCGTGTATGCGTTGTGCAGCTCGGTGAACTTCGGGTCGGGCGGCGGCGGAGCGTCGTCGCCGAGTGTCTCGGCGATCCCCGGGCCAAGCCGCGACTCGGCAAAGGCGCCGAACGCCTCGGGCGACTCCCAGATGTCGAGCACCTTCAGGGTTTCGCCGTCGAAGCGAGCCGTGTGCGCGATCAATCCGTCGGGCGGATCGCCCTTGGGATCCAGCGCCGCGTCGACGGCGTCGTACTGATCGGGGGTCACCGTCATCTCCATCTCCACGAAAACTGCCATTTCCTCTCCTCCTCGAGTCGGGTAGCGGGACCCGGATCCTATGCGGACGAACCTTGCAGCCTGTTAAAGGCGAGAAAGCGATGATGGGGCGATGATCCACCCGATCCCACCAGGCACCCGGGACATTCTCCCGGACGAGATGCGCGAGCTTCGCGCTCTCCAGGCGACCCTGATCGAGGTCTTCGAGCGCTTCGGCTACGGCCAGGTGGCGACGCCGACGCTCGAGTACGACGAGGTGCTGCAGCGCGGCGAGGGCCGCAGCGGAGTCGGCGCCTACCGCTTCTTCGACGAGCGCGGCGAGCTCCTCGCCCTGCGCTCGGACATGACCATCCCGATCGCTCGCCTCGTCGCCACCCGCTTCGCGGACGCGGAGCCGCCGCACCGCTTCTCCTACGTCGGCAACGCGTACCGGATTGTCCGCCCCCAGCGCGGCCAGGTCCGTCAGTTCCTGCATGCCGGGATCGAGCTGCTCGGCGCGCCGGCGCCCGAGGGAACCGTCGAGGTGCTCGAGGTCCTGAGCGCCTCCCTCGACGCCGTCGGCCTGAATCGGGCGGTGCTCGGGCTCGGCGACGCCGACCTCTACCGCCAGCTGCTCACCGAGCTCGGCGTGGAGGGCGAGGACCGAGCTCGGATACTCGATCGACTCGCCGAGCACAACCTCGTGGGCCTGGAGATGGCGGTCGACGGAGTCGAGGGCCTCGATGCCCACGGACGCGAGACGCTGCTCAGGCTCCCCGGCCTACGGGGCGGGGCGGAGGTACTGGACCAAGCCCGCGAGCTCGGCGGGGCCGCCGTCGAGCGGGCGACCCAGCGCCTTCAGCAGACCTATGACCTGCTCGTCGAGCGGGGCGTCGCCGGCCGCGTCCAGCTCGACCTCGAGCCTCCTGCGCGACCTCGGCTACTACACGGGCGCGATCGTCGAGATCTACGACCCGGCGCTCGGGCACATCCTCGGCGGGGGCGGCCGCTACGACGACCTGGTCGGCCGCTTCGGCAGCGCGATGCCGGCCGCCGGGTTCGGCCTCTATCTCGAGCGAGTGCATCTTGCCCAGATGGAGGAGGAGCGGCTGGCCAGGGAGGCCGGAAAATGACGCCGCCGACGGTGGAGGCTCCACGCGCCCGCCTGGGCGGGCCCCTCAAGCTGGCGATCCCGCGGGGAGCCCTCTGGGACGAGACCCTCGACGCACTCGACCGGATCGGGATCGACACGGCGGAGATGCGCGGCGATTCGCGCTCGCTCATCTTCGAGGCCAACGGCATGAGCCTGGTGACGATGCGGCCCTCCGACGTCCCTACCTACGTCGAGTCGGGCGCCGCCGACCTGGGGATCACCGGCAAGGACGTCCTGCTCGAGCACACCGATCGGATCGTCTACGAGATCCTCGACCTCGGCTACGGCGCCTGCCGAATGGTCCTGGCGGGGCGCAAGGGCGACGAGAGCCTCGGCGAGACCGAGAGGCGCCTCGGCGGCATGCGGATTGCGACCAAGTACCCCCGGATCGCGGAGCGCTACTTCGAGGAGACCGGGCGCCAGGCCGAGGTGGTCGAGGTGAAGGGCTCGGTGGAGCTGGCTCCGCTGGTCGGATTGGCCGACGGGATCGTCGACCTGGTCGCCACCGGCCGGACCCTGAAGGAGAACGGCCTGGAGATTCGCGAGGAGATCGCCTCGTCCACCGCGAGGCTGGTCGCCAACCGCATCTCCCACAAGCTGCGCGCGGCAGAGGTCGACGACCTGGTCGAGCGCCTGCGCCCGGAGAAGGGCTGATGAAGATCACCCGCTTCGAACTGACCGAGGCCCGGCTGGAGAGCCTCGAGTCCGCGGCCGCACACCTGCGCGGCCTCCAGCCGAGTCTGGGCGAGGTAAGCGACCCGGTGCGGGTGATCGTCGCCGCCATCAGGGAGCGAGGCGACGAGGCGCTCGTGGAGATCGAATCCCGGTTCGCCGAGGCCCCCGTGGAGCTGGACGACCTTCGCCGGTCCGAGGAGGAGACGCGTGCCGCACAGGAGCGGCTCGACCCCGAGCTGCGGGGCGCGATGGAAACCGCCGCCGAGAACATCCGTGCGGTCGCGGAGGCCCAGCTCGGCGATCAGCGCCGCCTGGAGCTCGATCAGGGCCAGACCGTCGAGCTGCGGGAGGTGCCCGTCGACGCGGCGGGGATCTACGCGCCCGGCGGGGCTGCCGCATATCCATCGACGGTGCTGATGGGCTGCATCCCGGCGAAGGTCGCCGGCGTCCCGCGCGTCGCAGTGGCCACGCCTCCGCCGGTCTCCGACGTGACCCTGGCGGCGGCCGAGATCGCCGGGGCAGATGAGGTCTACGCCATGGGCGGGGCACAGGCGATCGCGGCCCTGGCGATCGGCACCGGGCGGATCAGGCCGGTCGATGTCATCGCAGGCCCCGGCAACCGCTACGTCCAGGAGGCGAAGCGGCAGCTCGTCGGCGAGGTCGGGATAGACGGGATCGCGGGCCCATCGGAGCTGATGGTCATCGCCGGGGATACGGCCAATGCAGAGTGGATCGCGCTCGACGTCTGCGCACAGGCGGAGCACGGGGCGGACGGCCTGGTGATCGTCGCCGCGGTCGAGACCGTGATCCTCGACGCCGTGGAGGGGGCGGTGACGAGGATCGCGTCCGAGCACGGGATCGCGGAGGACGCGCCGCTCGCCCTGGTCTCAGTGCCGGATACAACCGCCGGGGTGATGCTCGCGAACGCGATCGCGCCCGAGCACCTCGAGATCCTCACCGAGGACGCCGAACTGCTGGCGGACACGGTGACCACCGCGGGCTGCGTTTTCGTCGGCGAGCGGAGCGCCACGGCGTTCGGCGACTACGCGGCCGGCTCCAACCATGTGCTTCCGACCGGAGGCGCCGGCCGCTTTCAGGGGCCTCTCGGCCCGGGCGCCTTTCGTCGGCGGATCGCGACGGTCGAGGTGACGCAGGAAGCGGCCCGGGAGCTCGCCCCGACGGTCGCTACATTGGCCCGCGCCGAGGGCTTCCCGCTGCACGCCGAGTCGGCGTTGGTGAGAGGGCGCCCCGCAGGCGAAGCCGAGGAGCGACCCGATTCATGATGGACGGAGACACGGGGCCATGAGCCGCACAGCGGAGATCAAGCGCGAGACCAAGGAGACGAAGGTCAGGCTGCGCCTGGACCTGGACGGCGGCGAGGCCAAGATCTCGACCGGCGTGGGCTTCTTGGACCACATGCTGGAGCTGCTCGCGCGCCATGGGCGACTCGGCCTCGAGGTCGAGGCGTCCGGAGACCTCCAGACCGGCGCGCACCACACCACCGAGGACGTCGGGATCTGCCTGGGCCAGGCGATCGACGAGGCACTGGGCGATCGCGCCGGGATCCGCCGATACGGCTCCGCGCTCGTGCCGATGGACGAGGCCCTGGGCGAGTGTGCGATCGACATCTCCGGGCGGCCCTTCTGCGCCTTCGACGCCAAGCTCCCGGAGGTGACGATCGCGGGATTCGACTCCGAGCTGACGGAGGAGTTCTTCCGCGCCGTCTCCAACAACTCCAAGATGACGCTCCACCTCTGGGTGCGCTCGGGATCGAACGCCCACCACATGATCGAGGCTGCGTTCAAGGCCTTTGCCCGCGCGCTACGCGTGGCAGTCTCGATCGACCCGGACGAGAGCGGCGTGCCGTCCACCAAGGGCACCCTGACCGAATGACCAGGATCGCGATCCTGGACTACGGGATGGGCAATCTCCGCTCGGTCGAGAAGGCCCTCGAGCGGGTCGGAGCGGAGGCCGAGATCACCTCGGACCGCGAGCGGGTCGAGTCCGCGGACGGCGTGATCCTCCCAGGGGTCGGCGCCTTCCCGAGGGCCATGGAGCGGGTGCGGGAGATCGGGCTCGACGAACTGGTGGCCGGCCGGATCGAGGCAGACACGCCGGTGCTGGGCATCTGCCTCGGCCTTCAGCTCCTCTTCGAGTCCTCCGTGGAGAACGAGGGCGCGAGCGGGCTCTCGCTGCTCGGCGGGATCGTCGCCCCGCTCGAGGCGAATGGCTACAAGGTCCCGCACATCGGCTGGTCGCCGGTCCGCTGGGAGCACTCCTCGAGGCTCACCGAGGGTCTCGGCGAGGAGACGCCGTTCTACTTCGTCCACTCCTTCGCGCCGCACCTCGCGACGGAGGGCGATCTGCTCGGCACCGCGGCGTACGGCGAGCGCTTTGCCTGCGCGGTGGAGCGGCCGCCCCTCTACGGCGTGCAGTTCCACCCCGAGAAGTCGAGCTCGGCGGGGCTTCGGCTGCTGGCCAACTTCGTTCGTATCTGCAGTTGATCCTCTACCCGGCGATCGACATCCGCGACGGCAAGGCCGTCAGGCTGATCCAGGGTGACTATGAGCAGGAGACGGCCTACGACGACGATCCAGTGGTCGCCGCTCGCCGCTGGGTGGACGGTGGGGCGCGCTGGCTGCACGTCGTGGATCTCGACGGCGCCCGCGCCGGCGAGCCAGTGAACCTCGAGCACGTGCGGCGCATCGTCGCCGCGGTCCCGGTCCCCGTGCAGCTCGGCGGTGGCCTGCGCGATTCCAAGCAGGTGGAGGAGGCGATCTCCTCCGGCGCGGAGCGGATCGTGCTGGGGACCGCCGCCGTCCGCGATCCCGATCTCGCCGCAGCGATCGCCGACGCGCACGGTGACCGCGTCGTCGTCTCGGTCGACTCCCGCTCAGGGAAGGTCGCGGCGGAGGGCTGGACGGAGGCATCGGACCTCGGCACCGAGGAGGTGATCGGGGCGCTCGCTGATCGGGGCGTTCGCAGGTTCATCTACACGCCGGTGGAGGTGGACGGACTGATGGAGGGCCCCGATCTCGCCTCGCTCCGTGGGGCCGCCAAGGCCACCGACGCCGAGCTGATCTACTCGGGTGGCGTCGGATCGCTCGACGATCTGCGCGCCCTCGCCGAGCTCGGCATCGACAACCTCGGTGGGGTGATCGTCGGTCGTGCCCTCTACGAGAAGCGCTTCACCGTCGCCGAGGCGCAGGCAATCCTCGAGCCGTAGGATTCTCCGCATGGGGAGGCTCTTCGGCCCGTTCTTCGTCTTCGCGGGAGTCATGCACTTCGTCAAGACCCGCTGGTACGAGCGGATCATGCCGCCGTACATCCCGCGCCACCGCGAGCTCGTCTACGTCAGCGGCGTCGCGGAGATTGCCGGCGGTCTGGCGACCATGCATCCCGCGACACGCAGGGCTGGAAGCCTCTGGTCCATCGCCACCCTGGTCGCGGTCTTCCCGGCCAATCTCCACATGGCGCTGCAGCCGGAGCGCTACGAGAAGGACGTCCCGGGAGGCCGCAACGCGCTCTACGCACGCCTGCCGGTGCAGCTGCTCTTCATCGCCTGGGCCTACGCCGCGGGCGACTGGGACTGAGTCGCACGGCCCTAACCTTCGGGGCATGGTCCTGAAGCGAGTCATCCCCTGCCTTGACGTCGACGATGGCCGCGTCGTCAAAGGCACGAACTTCGTCGACATCCGCGATGCCGGCGATCCGGTCGAGCTCGCGGAGCGCTACGACGCGGCGGGCGCCGACGAGCTCGTCTTCCTGGACATCACGGCCTCGCACGAGAGCAGGGACACGATCGTCGAGCTGGCCCGCCGGACCGCCGACAACGTCTTCATCCCGTTCACGATCGGAGGCGGCATTCGCTCGGTCGAGGACGCCCAGGCGGTGCTCGACGCGGGCGCCGACAAGGTCTCGGTGAACTCGGCGGCCCTGGATCGCCCTGAGCTGATCTCGGACCTGGCGGACGTCTTCGGCTCCCAGTGCGTCGTGATCGCCATAGACGCGAAACGCCGCGGCGCGGGCGACGAGTCGGACACCTGCCAGGCGCCCCCGGGCCACTTCGGTGACGCCGAGTGGGATGTCTACGTCCACGGCGGCCGCACCAAGGTCGAGGGCCGCGAGGCCGTCGCCTGGGCCGAGGAGGCGACTGAGCTCGGGGCCGGCGAGGTCCTGCTCACCAGCATGGACCGAGACGGGACCAACGACGGCTACGACCTTGAGTTGACCCGCGCGGTCGCCGAGGCGGTGAGCGTTCCCGTGATCGCCTCGGGCGGCGCCGGCGAGCTGGACCACCTGGTCGAGGCGATCGAGGACGGCCACGCGGATGCCGTGCTCTGCGCCTCGATCTTCCACTACGGCGCCCACACCGTCGCGGAGGCCAAGGAGCGGATGGGGCGGGCCGGAATCCCGGTCCGGATCGCCTAGTCCTTCTTCCCCTTCGAAGACTTCTTCTTCGACCCCGACTTCTTCGCCGGCTTCTGGAGGATTCCGTTGATCGCGTTGCCCTGGCCCGGCGTCAGCGCGTAGATCGTCTTGTAGCCGGTCAGGAAGAGCTGCTTGCCGTTGGAGATCACCGGGTTGTAGGCGCCGTCGGAGTACTGGAAGACCTTGTGGCCGTTGGCGGCGTTGAAGCCGTAGGTCGAGGTGTGCTGGAGATCGGCGACATAAACCGTGTTGCCGATCAGGCTGGCCGCCCCGGAGATCGATCCGAGGTTGTGCTGGCTCCAGCGCTCGTTGCCGGTGCGGGCATCGAGCGCATAGAAGTTGCCGTCGTAGGAGCCGAAGTAGACGGTCGGCTCCGTGTCGGGGGTCCGAGCCGCCACCGGCCCGGCGTAGACGTAGTTGCTGGTGGATTGGCTCCAGGCCAGCCTGCCTGTCTGCTGGTCGAAGCTGTACATGCGGCCGTCGGTGTTGCCGGCGTAGACCCGGCCGAAGGCGACCGCAGCGGTGGCGTAGAACTGGCCGGTCCGGCCGAAGCTCGTGCCCTGGGAGCCGGTCTGCCACTTGATCGACCCGTCGTTCACGTGCAGCGCCGTCATCTCGCCGCTGTAGTCGCCGACGTAGACGATTCCGTCGCTGTAGCTGGGGGAGGCCTTCACCGCGCCGTTCACGTGGCGCTCCCAGATCGTCTTGCCGGTCTTCTTGCTGAGCGCGTAGATCGTGTTGCACTCGCAACCGACGATCACCTTGTTGCCCACCACCAGCGGGCTGGACTCGGTCCGGCCGGGAAGAGGGTGCTTCCAGATCAGGTGCCCGTCCCATGCCGCCAGGTCGATCACCTGCCCCGGCTCCAGGTTGGAGATGTAGACGTTCCGGTTGCTGTACGCGGGCGTGGAGGCGTTCAGGTTCGCCACCTGCCGCTTCCACCGAGCTTTCCCGGTGCGGGTCTTGATACCGAACGCGAGGCCGTTGTTGTTGATCCCAAAGAGGGATCCGCCGACGAGGATCGGCGAGTACTCGAGCAGGTGTTCGCCCTTGAAGCGCCAGCCGATCGAGTAGGGGGGCTTGACGTCCGGGGCGTCCAGGTACCGGGTGCGCTCCTCGTCAAGGCCGTAGGTCGGCCAGTTAGTGACTCCCGTGACCGGCTGGGGCGCCTCGCTGGTGATCGTGCATGGCGCTGGGCATGACTTGTCCCCGGGTCGCTTCAGGACCAGGTAGCCGACCAGAGCGATCAGGACCACTCCGACGCCGGCGGCCACGCCGATCGTCGCCCAGCGGTGGTCGCTCCAGAGCTTTGTCAAGGTCGCGCGCATACGGTCCCCCCATGAGCGAGGGCGCACATGGTAGGAAAGCCACCTAATGCCCGGCTCATCGCAGATCGATCCTGCCCGTCTGCCCGGACTCGTCGAGGCGCTGCCGGGCATCGAGGCGCTGCGCGGCATCGCCGAGATCGTGCCCGCCTATCTGGTCGGAGGGGCGGTCCGCGACCTGCTGCTCGGAATCGACGGTGTGGATCTGGACCTGGCGATCGACGGTGACCCCGACGCCCTCGCCGGCGCGCCGGGCTTCGAGCTGGAGCGGGAGGGGCTCTTTCTCACGGGAAGACTGGAGCTCGGGGAGCTCAAGATCGACGTCGCCCGGACGCGCGCGGAGAGCTACCCGCACCCCGGCGCGCTGCCAGAGGTCCGGCCGGCGCCGATCGCCGAGGACCTCGCCCGCCGGGACTTCACGGTCAACGCGATGGCCTTCCCGCTCGCAGGCGATGGAGAGCTGCTCGATCCCCACGGTGGGCTCGACGACCTCCGGGCCGGGATGCTCCGGGTGCTGCACGATCGGTCCTTCGTCGACGACCCCACCCGCGCACTGCGCGCAGCCCGCTACGCGGCTCGATTCGGGTTCGAGTTGGAGCCCGGCACAGCCCGCCTGCTGGCTGCGGCCGATCTCTCCACGGTCTCCGACGACCGAGTCCAGGGCGAGCTGCGCAGGATTGCCGCCGAGGAGGATCCGGCGAAGGCCCTCCAGCTGATCGTCGAGTGGGAGCTCATGCCAACCATGGATCCCGAGGCGCCGGGCCGGGTTGCCGAGGTGACGAGGCTGGCTTCGACTCCGCCCTGGGCCGACTGGGCGAACCGGGAGCTGGCGGTGGAGCTTGCGACCGTCCGGCCTCTCCCGCAGATCCGTGAGCTCGCAGCCGCCACGCCCGAGCGCCCGTCGGAGGCCGTCCGCCTGGCGGTGCCCTGGGACCCGTCCCAGCTGCTGGTGGCCCGCGCGCAGGGTGCTGAGTGGCTCGACCGCTACGCCGAGGAATTTCGTCATGTTCACCTCGAGATCACGGGGGAGGACCTGATCGCCGAGGGGATCCCGGAGGGACCGGCGATTGGGCACGGCCTCGAGGCCGCCCTCTCCGGCAGGCTCGATGGTGAGCTCTACGGCCGCGAGGAGGAGCTCCGGATCGCCCTGGCGGCCGCCCGCGGCGAGATACCGGAGGACTAGTGGGCCCTGATCTAGCCTGCCCGCCATGGATTGGCGTGAGCGAGACGGCGTTCGCTGGCTCGAGGCCGAGCTGCCCGGTGCCAGGGCGGCTTTCTCGACCAGGGTCGGCGGGGTGAGCGAGGCGCCGTATGAGGCGCTCAACGTGGCGGTTCTCACCGGCGACGAGCTCGACAGCGTGCGTGAGAACCGGCACAGGCTCGCCTCGGCGCTCGGGCGCGAGCCCGAGGGGGTCGTGATGGGACGCCAGGTGCACGGGGTGGAGCTTCGTCGCCATGAGGAGCGGCAGCAACCCCGCGTCTACGCCGATGTCGTGCGCAGCCCGGACGAGGTCGACGCTCATGTCACCGCCCGTGCCGAGCTGACGCCGCTGGTGATGGTCGCCGACTGCCTGCCCGTCGCAATGGGAGGACCCCGGGGCGTGGCGATGGCGCACTGCGGTTGGCGCGGCCTGGCCGGGGGGATCGTGGCCAAGGCCGCGGAGGCGGTTGAAGCGGAGGCCGCCGCGGTCGGACCCGGGATCGGACCGTGTTGCTACGAGGTGGGGGACGAGGTGCTCTCCGAGTTCGCCGACCTCGATGGCGTCGCACAGGGACGGATGCTCGACCTGACGCTGGTCGCAACGGCCCTGCTGGAACGCGCGGGAGTCACCGCTACGGAGTCGTCGGGCCTCTGCACGAAATGCAACCCGGAGCTCTTCTACTCCCATCGCCGGGACGGCGAGCGCACCGGGCGCCAGGCCGGCCTGGCCTGGTTGCAGTAGCCGTGGTGGAGCCGGTCACGAACCTGGACTCCGAGCGCGTCCGCGCGAACCTGGAGCGAATCCGCGAGCAGGCCGGGCCCGATATCGAGATCCTCGCCGCAACGAAATACATACGGATCGAGGATATGGGTGCCCTCGCCGATGCCGGCGTCGCCCTCGTCGGAGAGAACCGCCTTCAGGACCTCGAGGAGAAGCAGGAGCGCTGGGGCGACCGGTTCACCTGGGACTTCATCGGGAACCTGCAAAGCCGCAAGCTCAAGCGCATCCTGCCGCTGGTTCGCCTGATCCATTCGGTCGCATCGGACTCGGTGCTGGAGCAGCTGGGCCGGCACGGCGGACCCGGCACCGAGGTCCTCGTGGAGGTGAACCTCTCCGGCGAGGAGGAGAAGGGCGGAATCGACCCAGGCGCCCTCGACGAGTTCATCGAGCGCTGCCCGGTCAGGGTCTCGGGGTTGATGACGATGCCGCCGTTCACCGAGGATCCGGAGACGTCGCGGCCGTATTTCGCCCGCCTGGCCGAGCTGGCATCCGAACGCGGCCTGGAGCGTCTCTCGATGGGGACGAGCCAGGATTGGCCGGTCGCGGTGGAGGAGGGGGCCACGATCTTACGACTGGGCTCAGTTCTTTGGGCATAATCGGTTAACACCGGCTGGAGGAATAACGTCCGTCAAGCCGAATCTGAGCCGAGATGGCGATTAGGGACACATGGAGACGCGCGCTCGAGTACTTCGGCCTCGTTGAGGGCGATTACATCGAGGAGGGCGAGTACGACGAGGGCGACACGGGCAGCGAGATGGCGCTCGACCAGACCGCCGCAGCGCCGCGCGAGCCTGTCCGCGGTGCCAGGCGGGGCCGCGGACGCGAGGAGGACATCGACGACATCTTCGGCGACGAAGAGCCCGCGCCTCGTCGCGGCCGCATCCGCGCCGTGGACGACACGGCCGAGGAGCCCCAGCCCCGCAGGGGCCGCCGCCGCGCACCTGCCGGAAACGGCGGTGGCGTCGCATCCATGCATGTGGTCACCCCGAGAAGCTTCAATGACGCCCAGCAGGTCGCCGACGAGTTCAAGCGCTCGAAGCCGGTGATCATCAACCTCCAGTCGACCGACCGCGAGCTCTCCAAGCGGCTGATCGACTTCTCCTCCGGAATGACCTACGCACTCGGCGGGGGGATGCAGCGCATCTCGCAGGGCATCTTCCTCCTGACGCCCGAGAACGTCGAGGTCTCCGCCGAGGAGAAGGCCCGCCTGCTCGAGGGCGGCTTCTTCAACCAGTCCTAGCGGCCACAGACCGGCCCGAGCTGGGACCATCGCGCGGACGTCCCACGGTCGGCAGGGCCGGGGTGTCAGACCGGCTCTCCGGCGTCCTCCTGATCGCAGGAGGCGCCAAGCACAGCCGCAACCAGCATCGAATCGCGCGAATCGGGGCGCTGACGACAGCCGGGCCGGTGACCCGGCTTCGAACGATCCGCACGCGCTCGGCCGGCAGCGCCGGCGGAGGTGGGGGTCCGCCCGCGGCCACGGTGCCGGCAAACGCGACCGTGGCGATGGCGACCAGCACCTGGCCGTTCCGGCGTCGTACTGCGATGAGGGGCGTCGCAGTCCGCGGGCTGTGCTCTGCCATACATGGAGGACACCAGCTGATTCTCAGCGCAACCTGTGGCCCCGATAAGAGACCTGTGAGAGATTGGAGAGGTGCCGCGACATCGAATCCTGCTCTGCCCGCAGTTCACGGAGTTGGAATGGGCGATCGCGCCGCGGGTACGTGAATGGGCCGAGGTTGCGACCTTCGACGCCCCGGGCGTGGGGGACGAGCCACTCCCCGGCGGCGCGGCGGACTTCAGCCGCGAGTCGGTCGTTCAACGTGCGCTGGAGGAGGTCGGGCGGCTCGGTTGGGATTCCTACTTCGTGGTCGGAGACGCTTGGGGGACCGCGACCGCTGTTCGCGTGGCCGCCGCCAGGCCCGGTTCCGTGCTCGGGATCGCCCTGGGCCACGCCTCCGCCGACTACGGATCCGAGGGCGAGCGGCCCGCCGTGAACGGCGAGGTGGTCGCGGCGATGGCGCAGTTGCTGCGCTCGGACTACGACTCGTTCGTGCGCTATGGGCTCACCCAGTTCACGCAGGGAGGCTTCGATGAGGAGAGGGCGGGTGAGATGGTCGAACGCTTTCCCCGCACCGAAATCGCATCGCAGGTCTGGGAGGTAAACGTCGCCCGACCCGAACCGATCGCCGAGCTGCTCGGGAAGCTGGACAAGCCGATGCTGCTGGCCAAGCATGATGGGTGCCTGGTGTTCACCCCCGAGGGCCATGCGGATCTTGTCTCCGCCGTTCGACATGCGCGCACTGTGAGCGTCGAGAAGGCCCCCTCCGCAAGCGAAGAGTTCGCGTCCGCGCTACGGGACTTCTGCGAGGAGACGCAGGCCTCCGAATAGAGTTCGCGTCCATGAAGGTCGGTTTCGTAGGCTCGGGGAACATGGCTGGCGGTCTCGCCAGAGGCTGGTCGGCTGCGCGCAACGAGCCCGGCGCCCCCGATCAGATGCTCTTTGCCGACGCGGACCATGCAAGGGCCGGCGCCCTGGCGGAGGAGGTCGGCGGCGAGGCCTTTGAGGGCAACCTCGCGCTGGCAGACCACTCAGACCTGGTGGTGCTCGCCGTCAAGCCGAACGTCCTGGATGAGGTCGCGCCGGATCTCGTTCAGGCAGGCACGCCCGTCCTGTCGATCCTTGCGGGTACGCCGCTGAAGACCCTGCACGAGGCGCTACCGGGCATCGATCTCGTGCGAGTGATGCCGAACCTGGGTGCGCAGCTCCGCCAGGCGGTCCTCTGCGTCGTCTACGGGGAGCGGCTCGGTGACATTGAGCGAGGGCGAATCGACGAGCTGCTCGGCCTGCTCGGCGACGTGATCGAGCTCGACGAGGAGCTGATCGACGCCGCCACCGCGATCATGGGCTGCTCGCCCGGCTATCTCGCCCTGATGGCGGAGGTGCTGGTCGAGGCGGGCGTGCGGGAGGGCCTCACGGAGGATCAGGCGCTGCGAATGGTCTCGGGGGCGATGAGCGCGACCGGCGGGCTGCTCGAGCTGCACGAGCCCGCGGCCCTGAAGCGGGCCGTCGCCTCGCCGGGAGGGATGACCGAGGCGGGGCTGAACGCGCTCGAGGAGCGCAAGATGCACGAGACGCTCCTGGCGGCGGTCGATGCGTCCCTGGAGAAGGTCCGGAAGTGAGCCCCCTGCTGGCGATCACGCGCATCGACGTCGCGAATTACGTTGGCGCGCTCTTCCTCGTCTACTTCATCCTGATCTTCATCCGGATCCTGCTCTCCTGGATTCCCCGCATGCCGTACTACCCGTGGCTGCGGGCGACCGTCGATTTCGTCCATCAGGTGGTCGACCCCTACCTGAACCTGTTCCGGCGGGTGATCCCACCGCTCGGCGCGGGGGGCATGGCGATCGACATCAGCCCGATCCTCGCGATCATCATCCTCACCATCGTCGGGCGGGTGGTCGTATCGCTGATCCACGGTTGAGGAGGTCCCTCGATCTGCTGATTCCCGCGCTGGCGGCCTGCGGCGTGGTGGTCGCCGTGGATCAGGGGACGAAGGCGCTCGCCACCTCCCTGGTCTCGCGGGGAGACCGGGTCGAGGTCCTGCCCTTCCTGCATCTGGAGAACGTGCGCAACCAGGGGGTCGCCTTCGGCCTTGGCGGGGATATCTCGGCCGTGTTCATCGCCGCCACCGTGGTCCTGCTCGTGGGGTTTCTCGCCTTCCTGGCCACCAGGGGACAGAGCGGCTGGCTGGTCTGGGTGCCCGCGGCGCTGCTGCTCGGCGGAGCGCTGGGGAACCTGGCCGATCGCGTGCGCGAGGGCGCCGTCACCGATTTCATTGACCTGCCGCTCTGGCCCACCTTCAACCTGGCCGACGTGGCGATCATCGTCGGGGTCCTGCTGCTGCTCTTCGACGTTGAGCGCTCGGAGGGGCGGCGGGGGGGATCGTGAGGCCCGAGGCCGAGCGGCTCATCGTCTACCTCGACGAGGACCTGGCCGTGATCGAGAAGCCCGCCGGCCTTGTTGTCCACTCTGCTCCCTCGCACAAGGGCGAGACGCTGGTCGACCTGCTGGAGGGGATCGCCGGCGGGGGAGAGGGCGCCAGGCCGGGGATCGTCCACCGCCTCGACAAGGACACGTCGGGCCTGATGCTGGTGGCGCGCAACGACGAGGCGCATCGGGCGCTGGCGCGCATGGTGAAGGCGCGCGAGGTGCTCCGCGAGTACACGGCGCTCGTCGAGGGACACCTGGGGAGCCGTACGGGGACCATCGACGCCCCGCTGGGGCGCGATCGGCGGCAGCGGACCAAGAGGGCGGTCAAGGGAGCAGGCTCGCGCGAGGCTCGCACCCACTTCGAGGTGATCGAAGCCCTGCCGGATGACACGCTCGTGCACGCTCGGCTCGACACCGGTCGTACCCACCAGATCCGCGTCCACTTCGCCGCTATCGGCCATCCCGTCTCCGGGGATCCGGAGTACGGCTCGCGCGGGCGCCATGGGCTGGAACGCCAGTTCCTACACGCGTCGCGGATCGGTTTCACGCACCCACGCACGAGGGCTGAGATGGAATTCGCCTCCGAGCTGCCCGAGGATCTGAGTGCCGCGCTGGGGCGCGCAGGGGTCAGGCAGGCCTGACCCCAAAGGCGCTGCTTTGCGTGGAAAGCGGCGGTTTCGGGTCAACCCGCGAGATACTGCGTGGGCGATGTCGGAGGAGAACGTGGAGATCGTCAGGGAGGCGCACGAGCGCTTTACCAAGACGGGCCAGCCAATCTGGGAGAGGATCGACGCTGATACCGAGGTCTTCGATCACGACATCCCAGACGCCAGGAACCCCTATAGAGGCGTGGACGGGGTCACCGACTGGCTCTCGGATTTTGCCGAGGCTTGGGACAGCTACGGAATGGAGGTCGAGCGTCTGATCGACGCGGGGGACCGGGTCGTGTCGCTGTTTCGTATCCGCGCGGTTGGGGCCGGTAGTGGTGTAAGCGTCGAGCGGGGCGACGGCATGGTGTGGACATTCCGCGATGGCAAGCTCGCCCGGCTCGACTACTTCAACGACCAAGCCGAAGCCCTCGAAGCCGCCGGGCTGTCGGAGTAGGGCACGACGCCCGCGAAGAAACCGCCGCTTTGGACGAGAAGCGGCGCTTTGCATGGAACGGATAAAGGACCAGCCAGCAGGCATGGCGGCCGTTGGAGAAGATGCCTTGCGCTGTGACCTTCGGACTCGCGCTCGCCCTGGCCTGCGCCCTCGCTACGAGCGTCTCATTTCTGCTCAAACAGCGCGGCGCGGTTTCGGCGCCGCCCGTGCGCGTCCGGCATCCGTTGCGAAGCGCCGCCGAGCTCTTCCGCTCGAAGTGGTTCGCGGTGGGATGGCTGGTGGCGGTCGGGGCCTGGGCACTTCACGTAGGCGCCCTTGCGCTCGCACCGCTATCGCTCGTACAGGCCGTCCTCTCAGCCGGGTTGGTCTTCCTCGCCGTGCTCGCCGAGCGGTTCTTCGGCTTCCACCTGGGTCGCCGGCAGTGGATCGGCCTGGTCATCACGGCGGCGGGGCTTGCGGTCATCGGGATTACCCAAGGGTCACAGCCCACCCATCCTCCGGGATATGCGCTGGCCGCCTTGATCACCGTCGAATGCGGCGTTCTTCTGCTCGCAACGGGAGTTGCCGCGATGGCCGGGCGCCTCCGCGTCCTGCAGGCAAGGGAGGGCCTGCTCCTCGGCGCAGCTGCCGGCGCACTGTTCGGGATTTCAGACATCGCGCTCAAGTTCCTCACCCACGTCGTTCAGGGCGGGGTGCTCGAGCTGATCAGCCCGTGGACGTTCGCGGCGCTGGCCGCCTCGGTGATCGCCTTCTATGCCTCGGCCCGTGGCCTGCAGGTCGGCCCGGGCGTCGAAGTCATTGCGCTCACCTCGGTAGCGGCCAACCTCGTCGCGATCGTCGGCGGCGTCCTGGTCTTCCGTGATTCGATCGGGACCGGGGCGGTGGCGATCGCGGGACGGATGATCGCGTTCGGACTCGTCATTGCAGGCGCGGCCCTGATCCCCGGGCCGCATCGGGTCTCCGATCCGCACGACGAGCCCGCCGGGGCACCTGTCACCACGATGGGCCCAAACGAATGAGCTGGGACACGCGCCAATCGTCGTCCGCTGGCCGCGAAACGGGCCGATTGCGGCTCAGCACCTACAATCCCGCGGACTTTGCACCCAACCCCCGCCGAGAGGCACGGGACGCTGCCCGGGCACGCCCGGGTTCCCGCAGCCGCGACGGGGCCAACACAAAAACCCAAGCGTTAGGAAGATCAGATGGCCGACGTAGGCATCAAGGAGCTGCTGGAGGCCGGGGTTCATTTCGGCCACCAGACACGGCGCTGGAACCCGCGCATGCGCCGCTTCATCTTTGGAGAGCGGGAAGGGATTCACATCATCGATCTCCTCCAGACGGAGGAGCTGCTGCGGCAGGCGACGCAGTTCGTGACCGAGGTCGCGGCCAAGGGCGGAGTGATCCTCTTCGTCGGGACCAAGAAGCAGGCCCGGGACTCTGTGCAGGAATGGGCCGAGCGTTGCGAGATGCCGTACGTCAATCGGCGCTGGCTCGGCGGGCTGCTCACCAACTTCCACACGATCCGCAAGCGGATCCAGCGCCTGCACGAGCTGCGCGAGCTCAAGGAGGGCGGCCGGCTCGACCTGCTGCCGACCAAGGAGCGCATGTCCATGGAGGCCGAGCTGCGCAAGCTCGAGTACAACCTCGGCGGCGTCGCCGACATGCAGCGCATCCCCGACGCGGTGGTGATCATCGACCTGAAGACCGAGGAGATCGCGTTGCGCGAGGCCGAGCGCCTCGAGATCCCGATCATCGGGCTGGTCGACTCCAACTGCGACCCGGGGCCGGTGAAGTACGTGATCCCGGGCAACGACGACGCGATCCGCTCCTGTGAGCTGGTGATCGGTGGGCTGGGCTCTTCGATCGAGGGCGCCGCCGCCACGTGGCGGGCAGCGGAGGAGAAGCGCCGCGCCGAGGAGGAAGAGCGCAAGCGCCGCGAGGAGGAAGAGCGCAAGAAGCGCGAGGCGGAGGAGAAGGCCAAGCAGGAGGCCGAGGAGAAGGCGAAGGCCGAAGCCGAGGCGAAGGCCAAGGCTGAGGCGGATGCCAAGGCTCAGGCGGCGGCCAAGCAGGGCGAGGCCGAGAAGGAGGCCGCCGAGGAGATCCCGCAGCCCCAGCCGGAGGGGGCCACCAAGCCCCATGACGCCAAGGGGTCCAGCGCCGAGGCCAACCGCGAAGCGGCCATCGAGGTGCCACAGCCGCAGCCGGAGGATCAGCCAGATCAGCCAGAGCCCGCACAGACGCCGGGTGGGGGCAAGTCCTGATGGCGGTCACGGCGGCGGACGTCAAGGCGCTTCGCGAGCGCACCGGCGCTCCGATCGTGGACGTCAAGAAGGCCCTGGAGGAGGCGGAGGGCGACGAGCAGAAGGCCATCGAGATCCTCCGCAAGAAGGGCGCAGCCTCCGCCTCAAAGCGCAGTGGGCGGGGTACCGCCGAGGGCGTCGTCGCCGCCTACACGCACTCGAGCGGAACAGGTGAGCGCAAGCAGCAGAGGATCGGCGTCCTGGTCGAGGTGCTATGCGAAACCGACTTCGTCGCGCTCAATGACGACTTCAAGGAGTTTGCACGGGAGGTCGCCGTCCACATCGCTGCGATGAATCCGCAGCACGTCTCGCTCGAGGACGTCCCGGAGGAAGAGGTCGCCAACGAGCGCCGGATCCTCGAGGAGAAAGCGAAGGCCGACGGCAAGCCCGACAACGTGGTCGAAAAGATCGTCGACGGCCAGATCAAGAAGTGGGCCTCGGAGCTGGTTCTGCTCGACCAGAAGCACTTCAACGAAGAGCGATACGAGGGCAAGACGATCGAGGACCTGAGAGCGGAGCTGGCCGCGAAGACGGGAGAGAACGTCCGAATCGCCCGCTTCGCGCGCTTCGAGGTGGGACAGGAGTAGGGCCGGCCTTGGCCGAGGCTCGCTTCAACCGCATCCTGCTGAAGCTCTCCGGGGAAGCCCTCATGGGCGACCTCGACTACGGCACCGATCCTGAGCAGATCGAGCGAATTGCCACCCAGGTGCGCGAGGTACGGGCGCACGACGTGGACATTGCTGTCGTGGTCGGCGCCGGCAACATCTACCGCGGCCTCGAAGGGGCCGCCGAGGGAATGGACCGGGCCACCGCCGACTACATGGGCATGCTGGCGACCGTCCTCAACGCGCTGACCCTGCAGGACGCCTTCGAGAAGGAGGGGGTGGACACCCGCGTCCTGTCGGCGATGGCCGTCACCGAGGTCGCGGAGCCCTACATCCGCCGCCGCGCGATCCGCCACCTGGAGAAGGGCCGCGCCGTGATCTTCGCCGCCGGCACCGGCAATCCGTTCTTCACCACCGACACCGCAGCGGCGTTGAGGGCGCTCGAGATCCACGCGGAGGCGATCCTGATGGCCAAGAACGGGGTGGAGGGCGTCTACGACGCCGACCCGTCGGTGGATCCGAACGCGACCTTCCTGCCCGAGATCAGCCACCGCCAGGCGATCGAGCGCGGCCTCCGGGTGATGGACTCGACCGCCCTGTCGCTCTGCATGGACAACGACCTGCCCATCTACGTCTTCAACATGGCGGACGAGCGCAACATAGATAGGATCGTCAGCGGAGAGAGGGTGGGCACCTTGGTGTCCTCAAAGCCCGCTACAGAGCCAACTCCGGGGGTGCGCAGCTGATGAGCGAGATGATCGACGAGCTCTTGGCAGACGCCAAGGAGCGAATGCAGAAGTCGGTCGACTCGACGCGCAACGAGCTCGCCACGGTCCGCACCGGCCGCGCCTCGCCGCATCTCCTCGACCGCCTCGACATCGACTACTACGGTGCGCAGACACCGCTCAAGCAGCTCGCCCAGGTGGCTGCGACGGACGCTCGCATGCTCACCGTCACGCCCTACGACAAGTCGTCGATCAACACGATCGAAAAGGCGGTCATGGAGTCCGACCTCGGCCTCACTCCCTCCAATGACGGCAACGTGATCCGGCTGCAGATCCCCGAGCTCACCGAGGAGCGCCGCAAGGAGCTCGTCAAGGTCGTCCACAAGATCGCCGAGGATGGCCGCGTCGCCGTGCGCAACATCCGCCGCGACGTCATGCACGACCTCCGCGAGCTGAAGAAGGAGGGCGAGGCCGGCTCGGACGACGAGCACCACGGCGAGACCGATCTGCAGAAGCACACCGACGCGGCGATCGGCGAGATCGACTCGCTTCTAAAAGGCAAAGAGGAGGAGATTCTCGAGGTCTAGGCTGAGGCCGGACCGCGAGACTCCCCTCCCGATGCCAGCCGACTACGTCGCGATCATCACCGACGGCAATGGGCGCTGGGCTCAACAGCGAGACCTGCCCGTGATCGAGGGACACCAGGCGGGCGCGGACGTCGTCAAGGCACGGCTGCGCGACGCCGCCGAGTTCGGCGTCAAGGAGCTCACCGTGTACTCCTTCTCCACGGAGAACTGGACCCGGCCCAAGGAGGAGGTCGACGGCCTGATGGCGATGTTCGCCGATCGCATCGATCGCGAGACCCCGGAGCTGAACGAGGAGGGCGTGCGCATGCGCTTCATCGGCCGGCGCGAGGGGATCTCAGACGAGCTCACCGGCCGAATGGACTGGGCCGAGGCCGAGACGGACGCCAACGACCGGATCACCCTGTTCGTCGCGTTCAACTACGGCGGCCGCTCAGAGATCCTCGACGCCGCCACGGCCTACGACGGCGGCGGGGAGGAGGAATTCCGGAGCCATCTCTACGCGCCCGAGATGCACGACCCGGACCTGCTGATCCGCACCAGCGGCGAGCAGCGGCTCT
>CAWFOA010000008.1:0-477029 GCA_963817275.1 uncultured Solirubrobacterales bacterium
GTACGTGAATGGGCCGAGGTTGCGACCTTCGACGCCCCGGGCGTGGGGGACGAGCCACTCCCCGGCGGTGCGGCGGACTTCAGCCGCGAGTCGGTCGTTCAACGTGCGCTGGAGGAGGTCGGGCGGCTCGGTTCGGGATTCCTACTTCGTGGTCGGAGACGCTTGGTGCCGCGACCGCTGTTCCTGTGGCGTCGCCAGGCCCGGTTCCGTGCTCGGGATCGCCCTGGGCCACGCCTCCGCCGACTACGGATCCGAGGGCGAGCGGCCCGCCGTGAACGGCGAGGTGGTCGCGGCGATGGCGCAGTTGCTGCGCTCGGACTACGACTCGTTCGTGCGCTATGGGCTCACCCAGTTCACGCAGGGAGGCTTCGATGAGGAGAGGGCGGGTGAGATGGTCGAACGCTTTCCCCGCACCGAAATCGCATCGCAGGTCTGGGAGGTAAACGTCGCCCGACCCGAACCGATCGCCGAGCTGCTCGGGAAGCTGGACAAGCCGATGCTGCTGGCCGAGCATGATGGGTGCCTGGTGTTCACCCCGAGGGCCATGCGGTGTTGCTCCGCCGTTCGACATGCGCGGACTGTGAGCGTCGAGAAGGCCCCCTCCGCAAGCGAAGAGTTCGCGTCCGCGCTACGGGACTTCTGCGAGGAGACGCAGGCCTCCGAATAGAGTTCGCGTCCATGAAGGTCGGTTTCGTAGGCTCGGGGAACATGGCTGGCGGCCTCGCCAGAGGCTGGTCGGCTGCGCGCAACGAGCCCGGCGCCCCCGATCAGATGCTCTTTGCCGACGCGGACCATGCACGGGCCGGCGCCCTGGCGGAGGAGGTCGGCGGCGAGGCCTTTGAGGGCAACCTCGCCCTGGCAGACCACTCGGACCTGGTGGTGCTCGCGGTCAGCCGAACGTCCTGGATGAGGTCGCGCCGGATCTCGTTCAGGCAGGCACGCCCGTCCTGTCGATCCTTGCGGGTACGCCGCTGAAGACTGCACGAGGCGCTACCGGGCATCGATCTCGTTCGAGTGATGCCGAACCTCGGTGCGCAGCTCCGCCAGGCGGTCCTCTGCGTCGTCTACGGGGAGCGGCTCGGTGCAGGTTGAGCGAGGGCGGATCGAGCGAGCTGCTCGGCCTGCTCGGCGACGTGATCGAGCTCGACGAGGATCTGATCGATGCCGCCACCGCGATTATGGGCTGCTCGCGCCCGGCTATCTCGCCCTGATGGCGGAGGTGCTGGTCGAGGCGGGCGTCAGGGAGGGCCTCACGGAGGATCAGGCGCTGCGCATGGTCTCGGGCGCGATGAGCGCGACCGGCGGGCTGCTCGAGCTGCATGAGCCCGCCGCCCTGAAGCGCGCCGTCGCCTCGCCCGGAGGGATGACCGAGGCCGGGTTGAACGCGCTCGAGGAGCGCAAGATGCACGAGACGCTGCTGGCGGCGGTCGATGCCTCCTTGGAGAAGGTCCGGAAGTGAGCCCCCTGCTGGCGATCACGCGCATCGACGTCGCGAATTACGTTGGCGCGCTCTTCCTCGTCTACTTCATCCTGATCTTCATCCGGATCCTGCTCTCCTGGATTCCCCGCATGCCGTACTACCCGTGGCTGCGGGCGACCGTCGATTTCGTCCATCAGGTGGTCGACCCCTACCTGAACCTGTTCCGGCGGGTGATCCCACCGCTCGGCGCGGGGGGCATGGCGATCGACATCAGCCCGATCCTCGCGATCATCATCCTCACCATCGTCGGGCGGGTGGTCGTATCGCTGATCCACGGTTGAGAAGGTCCCTCGATCTGCTGATTCCCGCGCTGGCGGCCTGCGGCGTGGTGGTCGCCGTGGATCAGGGGACGAAGGCGCTCGCCACCTCCCTGGTCTCGCGGGGAGACCGGGTCGAGGTCCTGCCCTTCCTGCATCTGGAGAACGTGCGCAACCAGGGGGTCGCCTTCGGCCTTGGCGGGGATATCTCGGCCGTGTTCATCGCCGCCACGGTGGTCCTGCTCGTGGGGTTTCTCGCCTTCCTGGCCACCAGGGGCCAGAGCGGCTGGCTGGTCTGGGTGCCCGCGGCGCTGCTGCTCGGCGGAGCGCTGGGGAACCTGGCCGATCGCGTGCGCGAGGGCGCCGTCACCGATTTCATCGACCTGCCGCTCTGGCCCACCTTCAACCTGGCCGACGTGGCAATCGTCGTCGGGGTCCTGCTGCTGCTCTTCGACGTTGAGCGCTCGGAGGGGCGGCGGGGGGGATCGTGAGACCCGAGGCCGAGCGGCTCATCGTCTACCTCGACGAGGACCTGACCGTGATCGAGAAGCCCGCCGGCCTTGTCGTCCACTCTGCTCCCTCGCACAAGGGCGAGACGCTGGTCGACCTGCTGGAGGGGATCGCCGGCGGGGGAGAGGGCGCCAGGCCGGGGATCGTCCACCGCCTCGACAAGGACACGTCGGGCCTGATGCTGGTGGCGCGCAACGACGAGGCGCATCGGGCGCTGGCGCGCATGGTGAAGGCGCGCGAGGTGCTCCGCGAGTACACGGCGCTCGTCGAGGGACACCTGGGGAGCCGTACGGGGACCATCGACGCCCCGCTGGGCCGCGATCGGCGGCAGCGGACCAAGAGGGCGGTCAAGGGGGCAGGCTCGCGCGAGGCTCGCACCCACTTCGAGGTGATCGAAGCCCTGCCGGATGACACGCTCGTGCACGCCCTGCTCGACACCGGCCGTACCCACCAGATCCGGGTTCACTTCGCCGCTATCGGCCATCCCGTCGCCGGGGATCCAGAGTACGGCTCGCGTGGGCGCCATGGGCTGGAACGCCAGTTCCTGCACGCGTCGCGGATCGGTTTCACGCACCCACGCACGAGGGCTGAGATGGAGTTCGTCTCCGAGCTGCCCGAGGATCTGCGTTCCGCGCTGGGGCGCGCAGGGGTCAGGCAGGCCTGACCCCAAAGGCGCCGCTTTGCATGGAAAGCGGCGGTTTCGGGTCAACCCGCGAGATACTGCGTGGGCGATGTCGGAGGAGAACGTGGAGATCGTCAGGGAGGCGCACGAGCGCTTTACCAAGACGGGCCAGCCAATCTGGGAGAGGATCGACGCTGATACCGAGGTCTTCGATCACGACATCCCAGACGCCAGGAACCCCTATAGAGGCGTGGACGGGGTCACCGACTGGCTCTCGGATTTTGCCGAGGCTTGGGACAGCTACGGAATGGAGGTCGAGCGTCTGATCGACGCGGGAGACCGGGTCGTGTCGCTGTTTCGTATCCGCGCGGTTGGGGCCGGTAGTGGTGTAAGCGTCGAGCGGGGCGACGGCATGGTGTGGACATTCCGCGATGGCAAGCTCGCCCGGCTCGACTACTTCAACGACCAAACCGAAGCCCTCGAAGCCGCCGGGCTGTCGGAGTAGGGCACGACGGCCCGCGAAGAAACCGCCGCTTTGGACGAGAAGCGGCGCTTTGCATGGAACGGATAAAGGACCGGCCAGCAGGCATGGCGGCCGTTGGAGAAGATGCCTTGCGCTGTGACCTTCGGACTCGCGCTCGCCCTGGCCTGCGCCCTCGCTACGAGCGTCTCCTTTCTGCTCAAACAGCGCGGCGCGGTTTCGGCGCCGCCCGTGCGCGTCCGGCATCCGTTGCGAAGCGCCGCCGAGCTCTTCCGCTCGAAGTGGTTCGCGGTGGGATGGCTGGTGGCGGTCGGGGCCTGGGCACTTCACGTAGGCGCCCTTGCGCTCGCACCGCTATCGCTCGTACAGGCCGTCCTCTCAGCCGGGTTGGTCTTCCTCGCCGTGCTCGCCGAGCGGTTCTTCGGCTTCCACCTGGGTCGCCGGCAGTGGATCGGCCTGGTCATCACGGCGGCGGGGCTTGCGGTCATCGGGATTACCCAAGGGTCACAGCCCACCCATCCTCCGGGACTACGCACTGGCCGCCTTGATCACCGTCGAATGTGGCGTCCTTCTACTCGCAACGGGAGTTGCCGCGATGGCCGGCCGCCTCCGCGTCCTGCGGGCAAGGGAGGGCCTGCTCCTCGGCGCAGCTGCCGGCGCACTGTTCGGGATTTCAGACATCGCGCTCAAGTTCCTCACCCACGTCGTTCAGGGCGGGGTGCTCGAGCTGATCAGCCCGTGGACGTTCGCGGCGCTGGCCGCCTCGGTGATCGCCTTCTATGCCTCGGCCCGTGGCCTGCAGGTCGGCCCGGGCGTCGAAGTCATTGCGCTCACCTCGGTAGCGGCCAACCTCGTCGCGATCGTCGGCGGCGTCCTGGTCTTCCGTGATTCGATCGGGACCGGGGCGGTGGCGATCGCGGGACGGATGATCGCGTTCGGACTCGTCATTGCAGGCGCGGCCCTGATCCCCGGGCCGCATCGGGTCTCCGATCCGCACGACGAGCCCGCCGGGGCACCTGTCACCACGATGGGCCCAAACGAATGAGCTGGGACACGCGCCAATCGTCGTCCGCTGGCCGCGAAACGGGCCGATTGCGGCTCAGCACCTACAATCCCGCGGACTTTGCACCCAACCCCCGCCGAGAGGCACGGGACGCTGCCCGGGCACGCCCGGGTTCCCGCAGCCGCGACGGGGCCAACACAAAAACCCAAGCGTTAGGAAGATCAGATGGCCGACGTAGGCATCAAGGAGCTGCTGGAGGCCGGGGTTCATTTCGGCCACCAGACACGGCGCTGGAACCCGCGCATGCGCCGCTTCATCTTTGGAGAGCGGGAAGGGATTCACATCATCGATCTCCTCCAGACGGAGGAGCTCCTCAAGCAGGCGACGCAGTTCGTGACCGAGGTCGCGGCCAAGGGCGGAGTGATCCTCTTCGTGGGGACCAAGAAGCAGGCCCGGGACTCTGTGCAGGAATGGGCCGAGCGTTGCGAGATGCCGTACGTCAACCGGCGCTGGCTTGGCGGGCTGCTCACCAACTTCCACACGATCCGCAAGCGGATCCAGCGCCTGCACGAGCTGCGCGAGCTCAAGGAGGGCGGCCGGCTCGACCTGCTGCCGACCAAGGAGCGCATGTCCATGGAGGCCGAGCTGCGCAAGCTCGAGTACAACCTCGGCGGCGTCGCCGACATGCAGCGCATCCCCGACGCGGTGGTGATCATCGACCTGAAGACCGAGGAGATCGCGTTGCGCGAGGCGGAGCGCCTCGAGATCCCGATCATCGGGCTGGTCGACTCCAACTGCGACCCGGGGCCGGTGAAGTACGTGATCCCGGGCAACGACGACGCGATCCGCTCCTGTGAGCTGGTGATCGGTGGGCTGGGCTCTTCGATCGAGGGCGCCGCCGCCGCATGGCGGGCAGCGGAGGAGAAGCGCCGCGCCGAGGAGGAGGAACGGAAGCGCCGGGAGGAGGAAGAGCGCAAAAAGCGCGAGGCGGAGGAGAAGGCCAAGCAGGAGGCCGAGGAGAAGGCGAAGGCCGAAGCCGAGGCGAAGGCCAAGGCTGAGGCGGATGCCAAGGCTCAGGCGGCGGTCAAGCAGGGCGAGGCCGAGAAGGAGGCCGCCGAGGAGATCCCGCAGCCCCAGCCGGAGGGGGCCACCAAGCCCCATGACGCCAAGGGGTCCAGCGCCGAGGCCAACCGCGAAGCGGCCATCGAGGTGCCACAGCCGCAGCCGGAGGATCAGCCAGATCAGCCAGAGCCCGCACAGACGCCGGGTGGGGGCAAGTCCTGATGGCGGTCACGGCGGCGGACGTCAAGGCGCTTCGCGAGCGCACCGGCGCTCCGATCGTGGACGTCAAGAAGGCCCTGGAGGAGGCGGAGGGCGACGAGCAGAAGGCCATCGAGATCCTCCGCAAGAAGGGCGCAGCCTCCGCCTCAAAGCGCAGTGGGCGGGGTACCGCCGAGGGCGTCGTCGCCGCCTACACGCACTCGAGCGGAACAGGTGAGCGCAAGCAGCAGAGGATCGGCGTCCTGGTCGAGGTGCTATGCGAAACCGACTTCGTCGCGCTCAATGACGACTTCAAGGAGTTTGCACGGGAGGTCGCCGTCCACATCGCTGCGATGAATCCGCAGCACGTCTCGCTCGAGGACGTCCCGGAGGAAGAGGTCGCCAACGAGCGCCGGATCCTCGAGGAGAAAGCGAAGGCCGACGGCAAGCCCGACAACGTGGTCGAAAAGATCGTCGACGGCCAGATCAAGAAGTGGGCCTCGGAGCTGGTTCTGCTCGACCAGAAGCACTTCAACGAAGAGCGATACGAGGGCAAGACGATCGAGGACCTGAGAGCGGAGCTGGCCGCGAAGACGGGAGAGAACGTCCGAATCGCCCGCTTCGCGCGCTTCGAGGTGGGACAGGAGTAGGGCCGGCCTTGGCCGAGGCTCGCTTCAACCGCATCCTGCTGAAGCTCTCCGGGGAAGCCCTCATGGGCGACCTCGACTACGGCACCGATCCTGAGCAGATCGAGCGAATTGCCACCCAGGTGCGCGAGGTACGGGCGCACGACGTGGACATTGCTGTCGTGGTCGGCGCCGGCAACATCTACCGCGGCCTCGAAGGGGCCGCCGAGGGAATGGACCGGGCCACCGCCGACTACATGGGCATGCTGGCGACCGTCCTCAACGCGCTGACCCTGCAGGACGCCTTCGAGAAGGAGGGGGTGGACACCCGCGTCCTGTCGGCGATGGCCGTCACCGAGGTCGCGGAGCCCTACATCCGCCGCCGCGCGATCCGCCACCTGGAGAAGGGCCGCGCCGTGATCTTCGCCGCCGGCACCGGCAATCCGTTCTTCACCACCGACACCGCAGCGGCGTTGAGGGCGCTCGAGATCCACGCGGAGGCGATCCTGATGGCCAAGAACGGGGTGGAGGGCGTCTACGACGCCGACCCGTCAGTGGATCCGAACGCGACCTTCCTGCCGGAGATCAGCCACCGCCAGGCGATCGAGCGCGGCCTCCGGGTGATGGACTCGACCGCCCTGTCGCTCTGCATGGACAACGACCTGCCCATCTACGTCTTCAACATGGCGGACGAACGCAACATAGATAGGATCGTCAGCGGAGAGAGGGTGGGCACCTTGGTGTCCTCAAAGCCCGCTACGGAGCCAACTCCGGGGGTGCGCAGCTGATGAGCGAGATTATCGACGAGCTACTGGCAGACGCCAAGGAGCGGATGCAGAAGTCCGTCGAGTCGACCCGCAACGAGCTCGCGACCGTCCGGACAGGCCGCGCCTCGCCGCATCTCCTGGACCGCCTCGTCATTGACTACTACGGCGCGGCAGACGCCGCTCCAGCAGCTCGCCCACGTCGCCGCGACCGACGCGCGCATGCTCACCCTGACCCCCTATGACAAGTCCTCGATCAACACGATCGAGAAGGCGGTGATGGAGTCCGACCTCGGGCTGACGCCCTCGAACGACGGCAACGTGATCCGGCTGCAGATCCCGGAGCTCACCGAGGAGCGGCGCAAGGAGCTGGTCAAGGTGGTGCACGGCGTCGCCGAGCAGGGCCGGGTCGCCGTCCGGAACATCCGCCGCGACGTCATGCACGACCTCCGCGAGCTGAAGAAGGAGGGCGAGGCCGGGTCCGACGACGAGCATCACGGCGAGACCGAGCTTCAGAAGGGGACCGACGCCGCGATCGCCGAGATCGACTCGCTTCTAAAGGGCAAAGAGGAGGAGATTCTCGAGGTCTAGGCTGAGGCCGGACCGCGAGACTCCCCTCCCGATGCCAGCCGACTACGTCGCGATCATCACCGACGGCAATGGGCGCTGGGCCCAACAGCGGGACCTGCCCGTGATCGAGGGACACCAGGCGGGCGCGGACGTCGTCAAGGCGCGGCTGCGCGACGCCGCCGAGTTCGGCGTCAAGGAGCTCACCGTGTACTCCTTCTCCACGGAGAACTGGACCCGGCCCAAGGAGGAGGTCGACGGCCTGATGGCGATGTTCGCCGATCGCATCGATCGCGAGACCCCGGAGCTGAACGAGGAGGGCGTGCGCATGCGCTTCATCGGCCGGCGCGAGGGGATCTCAGACGAGCTCACCGGCCGGATGGACTGGGCCGAGGCCGAGACGGACGCCAACGATCGGATCACCCTGTTCGTCGCGTTCAACTACGGCGGTCGCTCGGAGATCCTCGACGCCGCGACGGCCTACGACGGCGGCGGGGAGGAGGAATTCCGGAGCCATCTCTACGCGCCCGAGATGCACGACCCGGACCTGCTGATCCGCACCAGCGGCGAGCAGCGGCTCTCGAACTACCTGCTCTGGCAGTGCGCCTACTCCGAGTTCGTCTTCCGCGACGAGCTCTGGCCAGACTTCACCCGCGAGGCGTTCGAGGCCTCGCTGGCGGAGTACGACGAGCGCCGGCGGCGCTTCGGGGCGAGGTAGCCATGGTCGATCGCCTCGATCAGGAGCCGCTCGAGCCCGAGATCATGGTCACGCCGGACCGGCAAGGATGAGAAGCCGAAGCGCCGCCTGCGGCTGGTCCCGCAGATGTCCGAGACGACGGCGCGGGTCGTGGTCGCGATCCCCTGGGTGGTATTCGCGATCGCCATCGTCGGCGCGGGCGGCGCTGTCTTCGCTGCAGCGATGATCGTGCTCGGCATCCTCGGGCTGCGGGAGTTCTTCCGTATGGCCGAGCCGGAGCAGCCGATCATGCTGCCCGCCTATGCCGTCGTGGCGGGCATGGTGATCGCCGCGCACTACGGCGACGCGTTCCAGATCGTCCTGGTGTTCGCCGCGCTCTTCCCGCTCACCTTCGCCTTCGCCGCCGCGCGACGCTCTCACGAGGCGATCACCACCTCGATCGCCTTCACCGTGCTCGGCGTCGCCTGGATGGGGATCGGGTTCTCCCACGCCGTCCTTCTCCGCGACCTGCCGCTGCACGGCGGCGCGCTGCTGATCGACGTGCTGGTGGCGACATTCCTGGGCGACACGGCCGCCTACGCCGCAGGCAGGCTGTTCGGTTCCCGCAAGATCACTCCAAGGATCTCGCCCAACAAGACGCTCGAGGGCGGGATCGGCGGCTTCCTCGGAGCGATGATGGGCTTCTGGTTCGCCGGCCTCTACCAGGACTGGCTACCGGGCACCGACGCGCTGCTGATGGGGATGGCCATCGGCGTGATCGCACCGATCGGCGACCTGTTCGCCTCACTGATCAAGCGCGACCTCGGCGTCAAGGACACCGGCCGCCTCTTCGGCCCCCACGGAGGCCTGATCGACCGCCTCGATGCCGTGCTCTTCACCGTGGTCGCCGGCTACTACCTCTCCGTCGCGTTCGTCTACTAGAGCAACGGCTCAGCGACCGCGGCGCGACTTCACGGAGCAGACGGTGAGGTCCGCGGGGGCGCCTGGAGCCGAGAGCTCGCGTGACGGGCCGAACTTGAAGCGGCGCCCGTCGAGCTCCTCGCGGACTGGCTCGGAGATCAGGACCTCGCCGCCCTTCGCGGAGTCTCCGACCCTGGCGGCGATGTTGACGTCGACCCCGAGGAAGTCGCCCTTCACCTTGCGGGGTGTGCCCTGGTGCACTCCCGCGCGCTGGGTGGGCCGGTATCCCTCCACCTCGATCTCCGAGATCCCCTTCTGAGCCTCGAGCGCAGCTGCGACCGCCTGCTTGGAGTCGCCGAAGACGGCCATCGCGCCATCTCCGAGCCGCTTGACGACGGCGCCCTTGCTGGACGAGATGGCCTTCTGCTCCACGTCCCCGACCTGTCGCAGCACCTCGAGGGCTGCCTCGTCGCCGGCCTCGAGAGCCCAGTCGGAGAAGCCGACGAGGTCGGTGAACAGGATCGCGACGTTCGCGGTTCCCTGCCTGCGCCTCTGGGCCTCGGACAGCGCCTGCCAGGCCTGCAGCGCACCCTTGCCGATCTCTCGAAGCGTGCTCGGTCCCTGCGGCTGAACCTCCTCCACCAGGCGCTGCATCGGCTCGGGCATCTCGGAGGTCTGCGGCTCGCCCCCCGGAATCAGCTTCCGCAGAAAACGTGCGGTCGCGACCAGCTGGGGGTTTGCGTCCGTCCTGCGTACGACGTCCCTGATGCCCTCCGAATCGATCGCCGGATCGGGCTTCTTGCGGCTGCGTCGCCTGAGAGCCATGAATGCATCCTCGCAGCGCCGCAACTTCTCAGCCTCATGCTGTTTCGTCAGCGAACGCTCACAACGCCTGAAAGGGAGTGGTTCTGGATGAAGAAGCTGTTCAACCGCCGGCCATCAGCCGGCCTCGTGGTGGGATTCATCGCACTCTGCGTTGCCCTCGGAGGAGGCGCATACGCGGCCACCAGCAAGAAGGTCGAGTACAAGGGCCTGAGCAAGGACGCACGCCTGAAGGTGCTGGGCGTCAGCTCTACCAACGCACAGACAGGCACCACCGCCTGTGATCCGACGACCGCTGCGACGTTCACCAAGTGCACGTCCGTGGAGGTGAACGGTTCGACTGCCTTCCCGCGCAAGTACCTGCTGGTCGCGAACGGCAATGTCGACGGTGGCGCCGCGACAGCGAGCGGCATCTGCCATCTCGAGAACGAGCAGGCTCAGGAGATCCAGGGCACGAAGACCAACGTGCATGCGCCAAGCACAGGAGTCTCTGGGTTCGGGATCAACATCGTCACCACTGCGCAGGGCGGGAAGCACACCTTCACTCTCGCCTGTAGGGAGTCGGCTGGCAACCTGAAGCTCCCGCAGTTCGAGCTCTCGGCCGTCCAGGTCCGCTAGCGCGAACACGCATGACGTTCGACGACGGGAGGCCCAGGTCGGGCCTCCCGTCTTCGTTCTGGGGTGCAGGGAGGCTTTACGGGCGATTTCGAGCGACACCTACACTGGGCGGCCGTGAAGCGTGTGCTGATACTCGGATCGACCGGCTCGATCGGTACCCAGGCGCTCGAGGTGATCGGGGCCTCCGAAGGCCTCCAGGTCGTGGGGCTCTCCGCGGACTCGAGCTGGGAGCGGGTGCTGGCCCAGGCACGCGACCACGGCGTGCCCGCGGTCGCGCTCGCCGACACCGATGCCGCCGCGCGGGCGGGTGAGGCCTGGGGGGGACAGGTTCTCCCCGGCCAGGACGGCGTCCGCGAGCTGATCCTCACCTCCAAGCCCGACCTGGTCCTGAACGCGGTCGTCGGCGCCGCGGGCCTCGGTCCCACCATCGTCGCCCTCACCGAGGGCATCGATCTGGCCCTCGCCAACAAGGAGAGCCTGGTGATCGGGGGCGAGCTGGTCATGGCGCTGGCCGAGGCCACCGATGCCCGGATCCTGCCCGTGGACTCGGAGCACTCGGCTCTCTTCCAGCTGATCGGCGCCGAATCCCCCGGAACCGTCGAGCGCCTCGTGCTGACCGCGTCCGGCGGGCCCTTCCGCGGCCGCACCGACCTGTCGGGGATCACGCCCGAAGAGGCCCTCGCCCACCCCACCTGGGAGATGGGCGGCCGGATCACGATCGACTCGGCGACCCTGATGAACAAGGGTTTCGAGATGATCGAGGCGCATCACCTCTTCGAGGTTCCGTATGAGCGGATCGACGTCGTCGTCCATCCGCAGTCGATCGTCCACTCGCTCGTCCACCTCAACGACGGCGCCTCGCTCGCCCACCTCGGCCACCCGGACATGAAGGTCCCGATCTCCTACGCGCTTCAGTTCCCGGAGCGAGCCGACGTCGACGTTCCGACCCTGGACCTGGCGAGCGTCGGCCAACTCGGCTTCGAGCCGCCGGACACCGAGACCTTCGCCTGCCTGCGACTGGCGCGCGAGGCGGGCGAGGTGGGAGGGACAGCCCCCTGCGTCCTGAACGCGGCCGACGAGGTGGCCGTGGAGGCCTTCCTGGCCGCGCGCATCCCCTTCACCGGCATCCCTGAGGTGATCGAGCGGACCCTCGAGGCGATCCCGGGCGGCCCGGTCCGCCACTTCGAGGACCTCTTCGACGTCGACGCGGCCGCGCGGGAGCATGCCCGCGGGCTGGTCGAGGGGCTGGCGGTCGCGTGAGCTGGCTCCTCGTCTTCGCCGGATTCTGCGCGCTGATCATCCTGCACGAGTTCGGTCACTTCCTCGTCGCCAAGGCCACCGGGATGCGGGTCGAGCGCTTCTTTCTCTTCTTCCCACCCAAGCTCGTGAGCTTCAGGCGCGGCGAGACCGAGTACGGGATCGGGATGATCCCCCTCGGGGGCTTCGTGAAGATCACCGGAATGAACCCGGAGGAGCTCGAGGCCGCCGAGGCTGCGCCCGGGGGCGCTGCAGCCGGACGTTCCGAGCTCGCGACCGCCACGGATGCGGGGCGCGATACCCCGGAGGGACTCTTGGAGCGGATCGAGTCCGCCGGACAGACCTCGAGCGACCTTGGCGGACTTCCGCCGGACGTGCTCAAGCGGGCCTACTACAACCAGCCGGTCTGGAAGCGGATCGTGGTGATCGGCGCCGGGCCGGCGATGAACATCCTGATCGCGTTCGTCGTCCTGTTCGCGCTCGCACTTGGCCTGCAGCGGGCGACGACGCTGGAGATCGGGTCGATCGAGAACGACAAGCCCGCTCAGGGCGTGCTGAAGACCGGGGACCAGATCGTCTCGGTCGACGGCGTGCGGCCGACCCAGGGCGGCTCGAAGCCCAGCGAAACCGATCTCGGCAATCGGGCGGACGCGATCGCCAAGCAGGTCAACACTCACACCTGCGCGGGCAAGCCTGTGGACGGCTGCCAGGCCACCTCGCCGGCGGTCTTCGCCGTCAAGCGCGACGGCAGGCCGGTCACCGTGAAGCTGACACCGTTCTACGACGCCCACGCTCCCGCGCTGAAGGAGGGCGATCCGGCGGGCCGCTACAGGGTCGGATTCGGCTTCGGGGAAGGCGGCTTCGTGCCGGAGAACCTCTCGGTCCCCGGTGCGGCCGGCCGGGCGGTCACCTTCATGTGGGACGTGACGACGAAGACGGTCTCGACCTTCGCCCGGATCTTCGAGCCCGAGCAGCGCAAGCAGCTCTCGGGCGTCGTCGGCGTCAGCGACGTAGCGCATCAGACGATCGAGTTCGGCGCACGGGAGGCGCTGACGCTGCTCGCCGTGATCAGCCTGTCGCTGGCGATCATCAACCTCTTCCCGTTCCTCCCACTCGACGGAGGCCACATCTTCTGGAGCCTGGTCGAGAAGGTCAGGGGCAGGCGCGTCCCGTTCAGCGTGATCGAGCGCGCCAGCGCGATCGGGTTCCTGCTGATCCTGATGCTCTTCGTGATCGGCTTGACCAACGACATCGGGCGTCTGTCCGGGTCGGGCTTCCACGTCCGCTAGGCGGACGCCGCCTCAGGTGAGCGTGTAGCGTTTCCAGCGGTTCTACCGAGGAGAGGAGAGCTGTGGAGGTAACGACTTCTGAGCGCCAGGCGAGCGGCGGCGAGCCGCCCAAGCTGCCTGCCGAGAACCTGGTCAAGGCCTTCTACGGAGTGGTCGACCGCCTGGGCGACGACCTTGCGATCCGCGACGAGGCGCGCGACAAGGAGCTGAGCTGGAACGAGCTCCGCGACGTCGTGCACAGGATCGCCGGTGGGCTGGCGAAGCTGGGCGTACAGAAGGGCGACACGGTCGCGATCATGCTGGGCAACCGCTGGGAGTTCATCCCGTGCGACCTCGCGGCCGTCTCCCTCGGCGCGGTCCCGTTCTCGGTCTACCAGACCTACGCTCCGGGGCAGATCCAGTACCTGCTCTCGGATGCCGAGAGCAAGCTGGTGATCACCGAGCGCGCGTACCTCGACAAGATCAACGAGGCGCGCAAGGACCTGCCGAACCTCGAGCACGTGATCGTGGTGGACGGCGACGGCGGCGACCACACCCTCGATGAGCTGATCGGGATGGACCCGGAGTTCGATCCCGCCGACTCTGTCGAGCAGATCGGGCCGGACGACCTCCTGACGCTCATCTACACCTCCGGAACCACGGGCCCGCCGAAGGGCGTCCAGCTCACCCACCGCAACCTGCTCTTCGCCATCGCGACCGCGGACGAGCTGATCGAGCTTCCCGAGCGAGGCGCCAAGGTGATCTCCTGGCTGCCCGCCGCGCACGTGGCCGAGCGGAACGCCCATTACTACCTGCCGGTGACCAAGGGCGTCTCCGTCACCGTCTGCGCGGATCCCCGGCGGATCGCCGAGTTCCTCCCGAAGGTGAGGCCGACCTGGTTCTTCGCCGTCCCCCGCATCTTCGAGAAGCTCAAGGCCGGGCTGGAGGCAATGATCGCCGGGCTGCCCGACGAGCAGCGCGAGCCCGCCGAGAAGGGGCTCGAGGCGGCGCTGCAAAAGGTGCGCCTGGAGCAGGCCGGCGAGGAGGTGCCCGCCGAGATCGCCGAGGCCGCCGCGCAGGCCGACGAGCAGATGTTCTCCGGCTTGCGCAAGCAGCTCGGGCTGGACGAGGCCCTTGCAGTCAACGCGGGCGCCGCGCCAACGCCGCTGGAGGTGCTCGAGTTCTTCCACGCGATCGGGATCCCGATCGGCGAACTCTGGGGCATGTCGGAGACCTGCGGCCTCGGGACGATCAACCCGCCCGACCGGATCAAGCTCGGCACGGTGGGACCGCCGACGCCCGGTGTCGAGATCCGCCTGGACGAGGACGGCGAGGTGCTGGTCAAGGCCGACTGCGTCATGCCCGGCTACCGCAACCTGCCGGAGAAGAACGACGAGGCCTTCAATGAGGACGGGTGGCTGCGCACCGGCGACATCGGCGAGATCGACGAGGACGGCTACCTGAAGATCGTCGACCGCAAGAAGGAGCTGATCATCAACGCCGCCGGCAAGAACATGTCGCCGGCGAACATCGAGTCCCACCTGAAGACGGCGAGCCCGCTGATCGGCCAAGCGGCGGCGATCGGCGACGGCCGGCCGTTCAACACCGCCCTGATAGTGCTCGACCCGGACTTCGCTCCTGTCTGGGCGTCCCAGAACGGGCTCGACGGCAAGTCGCTGGAGGATCTGGCGGGCGAGGAGACGACGCGCGACGCGATCCAGGCGGCCGTCGACCAGGCGAACGAGAAGATGGCTCGCGTCGAGCAGATCAAGAAGTTCACGATCCTTCCCGAGCAATGGGAGCCGGGCGGCGACGAGCTCACCCCGACGATGAAGCTCAAGCGCAAGCCCATCGACGAGAAGTACGCCGAGGAGATCGAGGCGCTCTACTCGGGCTAGCCCGATGGCAACAACCGATGAGATCCGCCGGCGCCGGCGTATCCGTCACCTGCAGGAGAAGCGCCGCAGGGCCGCGATCAGACGCCGCAACCTGCTGTTCTGTGCCGCGATCGCGAGCGCGATAGTCGGCGGCCTGGTTGGCTCGAGCGCCAGCGGAGGTGGCGGCCCTGCCGAATCGGCGGCGCACGCTGTCAAGCTCGTCCGCGGGGGACTTGGGCCACCGCCCGGAGATGACGAGCTCGTACGCTCGAAGGCGCCGGTTCCGATACTGATGTACCACGTGATCGACAGTCCGCCGGCGGGCGCACAGCTGCCGGAGCTCTTCGTCGACCCGAATACCTTCGACCGGCAGATGGAGGCGCTCAAGGATCAGGGCTACACGGGCGTCAGCCTCAACCAGGTCTACGACGCCTGGTTCAAGCATGGCGAACTCCCGAAGAGGCCAGTCGTCGTCTCCTTCGACGACGGATACCGCGGCCAGTACGTCTACGCGCGTCCCGAGTTGCGCAAGCTCGGCTGGCCGGGAGTCCTCAGCGTGATCGCCGGCAGGGTGGGGCAGCCGGACGCCGAGCTCAGCGTCGCGATGGTCCGGACGATGATCAACGACGGCTGGGAGCTCGACTCACACACGATCAACCACGTCGACGTCTCGCAGGCGAGCGGCGCGCAGCTCCAGCGGGAGGTGGGGGGTTCCCGCCAGATGCTCCAGCGACGCTTCCACCAGCCGGTCAACTTCTTCTGCTATCCGTCGGGCCGCTATGACGACCAGGCGATCCAGGCCGTGCGTGACGCCGGCTACCTCGGCGCGACCACGACCGACGAGGGCCTCGCCTCGAAGAGCGAGATGTACACGCTGAAGCGGATCCGGGTGGACGGCTCGGACGGCGTCACCGGACTCGAGCGGAAGCTGCAGCAGCCCGGCGCCTAGGCGCGGACTACTTGTGCTTCTTGCACTTCTTCTTCTTGGCGCTCTGGGCGGTGCGGTGCTTGTGCTTCTTGCACTTCTTCTTCTTCTTCGGAGCTGCTGGTGACGGGGAGGCCGGGGGGTAGCCGGTCGGCCCGCCGCCCGAGGCGGCACAGGGCATCTCGGTCGGGGCCACCGAGTTCTTCCGCGGGTTCGGCGTCGTCACCGAGAAGTCGGTGGCGCTGTTGTTCGTGTCGTCGCTCGCCTCGAGCAGCGTGGGGCAGCCGGGGGCGATCGACCGGCGCAGGGCCATGCCCGAGCTCAGGGCCGGAGCCGGGGTCCCGGCGGTTGTCCCGTAGTTGGTCATCAGCGTCGAGTTGCCGCTGAAGTTGCCCCATGAAACGCAGTCGTTGTAGCCGGGCTGGCTCACGTAGCAGACGGCGCCGGCCGCCTGGATCGTGCCGAGATTGAGGTCGACGTTGAAGTCCTTGCTTCCGGCGGCGATCCCCGAGTCGGCAAACAGCACGGTGTGCTGGGTCTGGCCGTTCGCCACGTTGGTGAACGGGGAGAAGGTCGTCAGGGTCGAGCAGTCCGGGTTGCAGCTGACCAGCTTCGCCCCGCCGCTGAGGAAGTTCTGGAAGTCGAAGTAGTTCTGGGTTTCGACGTAGCTGCTGTTTGCGGCGCCGGTGCCCGAGGAGACCTCCCGGATCTTCACGAGGTGGAAGGTGGCGCTGGCGCTCGAGGCCACCCCAGCCAGCCCGAGGACCGCGAGAACGAGTGCCGCCAGGAACGTGGATTTTCGCCGGGCGAAGATGATCTCCCTCGTCCTTTCTACGGGCGGGAGGCCTATCGGGATTTAGCGCTGATGGCGACGCGTTGCTTCTTCTTGTGCTTCTTGCACTTCTTCTTGGCCGAGTAGGCGGGAGCCGGGTTCTTGCGATGCTTCTTCTTGCACTTCCTCTTCGCCTTGGTCGCCGTGCAGGGCTGCTCGCTCGGCGCCGCGGCGTTGTTTCTGCCGATCGGGGTGCCGATCGCGAAATCAGCGGCGCTGTTGTCGGTGTCGTCGGCGGCGTCCAGCGATGTCGGGCAGCCGCGCGCAATCGTGCGCACCAGGGATTGCCCAGCAGCAATCGCTGGTGCGGGAGTCCCGGCCGGCGAGGAGAGCGGCGTCGCGCTCCCGGTGAAGGCGCCCCAGCTCACGCAGTCGAGGCCGCCCAGGCCGGCGCCGCTCATCTCGTAGCAGGCGGCGCCGCTCATGGAGACGAGCTGATCGGTCGTGCCGACGTCATCTGAGCCCGGCACGGCCGAGCCGCCGACCAGGAAGGTTCGCTGGCTCCCCATGTTGGCGGCGTTGACGTTGATCAGGTGGTCGCCGTCGATCGAGCCGGTGGCGCTCCTGAAGCTCACGTAGTGGCCCATCAGGAAGCCCTCGTTGTCCGCCGGCAGCTGCAGCATCACGTAGCTGTGGGCCGCGTCCCCGCCGTTATGGACCTCGCGGATCTTCGTCAGGTGGAAGCTGGCGCTGGCGGTCGAGGCGACTCCCGCCAGGCCGAGCAGCGCCAGAGCGAGCGTGCCGAGCAACATGCTTTTGCGGCGAGCGAAGATGATTTCCTCGCCAACACCTACGAGCCGGCGGGCGATTCGGATTTACCAAGCGCTGAATCCGCTCGTCAGTGCTTCTTCTTTTTCTTCTTGGGCGGCTTGACGACATCGCCGACGCTGAGAGCGACCGGGGGCCCGGGCGGCGCGGCCGTTGTTCCCGGCGCGATGCCTTGACTCAGAACAAGCCCGTTCTGAGTCTTCAGTGCGTCGTTGCTTGCCCTGATTCGCTTTTTCTTCTTCTTTGAGAAGGTCTTCTTGATCGCCTTCAGCTGCAGCTTCTGAGCGGTCGCCGTTGACGTGCAGTCGCCGGCAGCGATCGCCGCCGCCGCCGCGGCCTGTGTCTGTCCGACCACGTTCGGGACGTTGCAGAACTTGATCGTCGCCTGGAGCAGGAGATCGTGCTGCTTGTCCGCGAGGAGGTTGGCCGCGGCTCCGTTCGTGGGCAGGGCCGAGAAGTTGTTCGCGATCAGGTTCTTGTCCAGGCCGCTCGTGACCGTCTGCGGCATGCCGTCAACCAAGCCGCCGATGAGCAGGCCGACGTAGTCGCCCTTGCCGATCGGAAGGGATGCCGGATAGGAAAAGATCTTGCCCGTCGGAGTGGCAACGGCGGTCCCGGCCGGAACCGCTGATGGAGCCTGTACGGACGCGATCCCCGTGAAGTTGCTGTTGGTCATGCTGACGAGGCTGACCACTCCGTTCGCCCGCAGGACCCTGAGCGTGTAGCGGGCTCCATCGTCCGCGCTTTTCACCCTCCAGCCGGTGATCACGCCGTTCGCCGGGGAGACGACCGGGTTGGTGCTCGTCGCCGGGTCGTACGAGAGCTGGACGCTGACTGTCGGCGCACTGATTATTCCGCCGTCATAGTTGCTGGTCAGCTTGCTGCCCATGATCGCGGTATCGGCCGAAGACGAGGACGCAAAGACTCCGAAAAGCGTGACTGCGAGCGCTGCGCCGAGCGCCGTTTGACTGATGCGGCGGTTCATAGTTTCCCCTCCTTGGGTCCCTGCAACCGATCCTCCCAGATCCGCGCCGCGAACGCAGTGAACACGTCGTTTCGCCTTCACGCCCGCTACACGCCCGGAAACGCCCCACGGCTACCCTGTGCCCGTGGCCTCGAAGCGCCAGATCTTCGTCCGCGACGTCCCCATCGGGGGCGGCGCGCCAGTCGCCGTGCAGACGATGTGCAAGACCGAGACCGCGAACCTCGAGGCGACGATGGAGCAGATCCGCACCGTCGCCGAGGCGGGCGCCGACCTGGTGCGAGTCGCGGTCCCGCGCGATAAGGACGTTGAGGCGCTGAAGACGATCGTCAGGGATTCGCCGATCCCGGTGATCGCCGACATCCATTTCAACCACACCCTGGCCTTGAAGGCGATCGACGCCGGGGCCGACTGCATCCGCCTCAACCCGGGCAACATCGGCGGCCGGGAGAAGGTCGCGGAGGTGGCGAAGAAGGCGACGGCGGCCAACGTCCCGATGCGGATAGGGGTGAACTCGGGATCCCTGCCCAAGCACCTGCACGAGCTCGAGCGCGAGAACTCGGTCGAGGCGCTGGTCCTGGCCGCGGTCGAGTTCGTCGAGATGATGGAGTCGCTGGACTTCGAGAACTTCAAGGTGTCGATCAAGTCCACCAGCGTCCCGAACACGATCGCCTCCAACCGCCTGCTGGCCGAGCGCATCCCCTACCCGATCCACCTGGGGATCACCGAGGCCGGGACCAAGTGGTCGGGCTCGCTCAAGTCGTCGGTCGGCCTGGGCACCCTGCTGGCCGACGGAGTGGGGGACACGATTCGGATCTCGCTCTCGACGTTCCACGCCGAGGAGGAGGTCAAGGTCGCGTGGGAGATCCTCAAGGCGCTGAAGCTGCGCGAGCGCGGCCCGGTGCTCATCGCGTGCCCAACCTGCGGCCGCCTGCAGTTCGACATGGACACCGTGGTGGCGGAGATCGAGCAGCGCCTGGAGTCCTACGAGGAGCCGATCGAGGTCGCCGTCCTCGGCTGCGCGGTCAACGGCATCGGCGAGGCGTCCCACGCGGACTTCGGGATCACCGGCGCCAAGGACGAGGGGCTGATCTTCTCCCACGGCAAGCCCCTGCGGAAGGTCCCGCAGGCGGAGCTGGTCGACACCCTGTTCGCCGAGATCGACAAGTCACTCGATCGCGGCAAGGTCGAGGTGGAGGAGGCCAAGGCCCGGGAGGGCGCCGACTGGCTGGCGAGGATCGAGGAGGAGAACGCCGGCGAGCTCACCCCGGAGCGCATCGCCAAGCTCGAGGCGGAGGCCGCCCGTGCCGACGCCGCCGACGTCACCGGTCCCGATCTCGCCGACGGCGAGCCCTATCTGAAGCCCGTCAAGCGCCCCGCGCTCGACGAGGACGCCTCGCCGGTGGCGGGTCGCCGCTTCACCCGCACCTAGCTGTTCTCGACGCGCCTGTAGTGGTCGCGCCAGATCAGGCGGTGAACGCCGAGATGGCGGGGCAGGCTGCGCAGGCCCGGGATCACGGGGATGCAGATGAAGGCCAGTGAAAGCAGCATCATCAGCGCCCAGATCTGAGCGTCAGCGTTCTCGGACGTGTCGAACGGGGCGACCTGGTACCAGAAGGTGTAGAGCCAGAGCCAGACCTGGCCCGGATAGCTGCCGGTCTCGTTCATCATCCCCCACTGCTCGCCGAGCAGATGTTGCTCCTCGGCCCGCGTCTCGAAGTAGCCGCCGCCCGAGAGGAAGAGCAGCGGCTTGGTGTAGTTCGTCTGGTAGAACTGATTCGCGTTGAGCAGGGCGCCGTCGAGCCCCCCGGTCGCGGCCAGGCCCGCCAGGGAGGCCATCATCGGCGCGACCGGTCCGTAGTCGCCGGGCGGCAGCTGGGGGATCCCGCCGGGGAAGCTTGGCGCCGTCGAGACCCTTCGTGTAGGCGTCGGTCCAGGCCGTTCTTCTGGGCCGGCGGCGCCGCCTCGTAGGCGTTCAGCGCCTGCTGCGAGGGCGGCGTTCCCCGGGATGCTGCGCAGCGGGTTGAGCACGAAGTCCTCGGCAGGTGTTGATCGGGAAGTGGACCCCGGCGGCGCTCTGCAGGTTGAGCGGGGCCGATCTTCTGCCCGGCACCCGGCGTGTGGTTGTAGGGAGGACCGTAGGTCGCCACCTCGCTCGAGCCGTCGAGCTCGGTCACCGCTGTGGCGACGAAGTCCCCGGGATCCGTGCGCGCCCACTGCTGGATCGTCACCGGCTTGTCGTCGGGCGAGGAGAAGAGGATCGCCAGGATCACCACGAGGGCGGTGATCACGACCAGGGCGACGACGAACTCCTTGACCAGGTCGTAGCGGATGTATGGGCCGTCCCAGTCCGCGGACTCGAGCGGCGCGGGTTTCGGTCGCCCCGGGCTCACGCCGGGCCCTTGGCCGGGGCCGCGTCGCGAGCGACCTTCGCGGCGTATGGCGGGACGACGCCGTGCTTCCGGACCAGGAGGACGTGCCCGACGACCAGCGCCACCACGACGACCGGCAGCAGGATCACGTGCCAGGTGTACATCTGGCCGAAGTCGGCCACGTTGAAGAAGGCGCCGATGCCGACGGAGTTGAGCCCGTCCTTGCCCTCGCTGGCGATCCACTGCGAGTCGAAGTTCTGCTGGGAGAGATAGCCGGTGAAGGCGGTGCCGATCGCGATCAGGAAGAGGATGGCTCCGGTGACCCAGATCCAGGCCCTTCCTCCGCGCCAAGCGCCCATGAAGAACTTGCCCCAGAGGTGCACGACCATGGTGAAGAAGAAGACCTCGACCGCCCAGAGGTGGATGCTGTTGAAGAACTTGCCGACGCCTGATTCGTGCCACCAGGCCGGCCCCTTGAGGCCGAGGATCACGCCCGAACCGACGACCACGATCAGCGCCGCGATCGTGGCGACGCCGAAGACGTAGATCCACGACGAGACGTAGGCCGGCTGGCGATCGGGCAGCAGCTTCTCGGGGGGCAGGGCGCCGACGGCACGCGAGCGGACCCGCTCGGTCCACATGCGCTTCTCGGCTTTCGGGCTCACTCCTCGATCTCCCGCTTCGGGAAGGGGATGACGAGTGCCAGGACGAAGACGACGATCATCAGCCCGATCACGACGACGTTCGCCACCGACATCTGGAAGAAGTGCCAATGGACGTAGTGGGCAGGCCCGTTCAGGTTGAAGACAGCGGGCGTCGCCACGCCGCCCTTCAGGAGTCTGAGCCGACCGGCCATATCTTCCGCGACTCTAGTCCGGCACGGGTTCCCCCTGGGTGAGAGTGCTCTTAGGAAGAGGCCAAGCCTTGTACGGCCGAGCGCGGCGTTTCACCCGCACCTGAGCGCAGCGCCTTGGACGTTCGTACGAGTCGCCGATCCGTATTTCCCCGGCGCCAGCTGGCGTAGTTCACACGCCAATCAGAAGTAGTTCGCACGCTTTTCGCGGCGTGTCGAGGAAGCGATGATCTCCGCCTCATGTGTGGTCACAGCAACCCGTTGAACCTGCGGCTCATGACCTACACCCGCTACGGCGCGATGGTCGGGTGCCTCTCGTGCGGGACCTCTTTCTTCGTCGACCTGCGCAAGAACACCAACACACCGGCGCCGCCCGCAAGCCGGCAGAGCGCTCAGTAGGCCTTCGCGAAGATCGCCATCACCTTCGCGGCACCCCCGCTGATCACGCAACGGGCGTCGGAGGGAAGCTCCTCGTCGAAGGGAATGCAGCGGACGGTGACGCCGAGTTCGCCGATCGTCTTCTCGGTCTCCGGGTCCTCGCTCCAGGGCGCCTTGACGAATCCTCCCGAGTCGGTGTCCTCGCCCGAGAAGAAATCGCGGAACTCATCCAGGGTCGTGATGTCGTCCCGGGTCCGCTCGCGCAGGCGCGTGCTGGCCTCCTCGAAGTAGCCGAGCTGGATGTCCCCGAGGATGCCCGCCGCGGCCTCGGCGGCGCCCTCGCGCGGGACGGCGTCACGGGAGAGGCCGGGGTCGTCCCGCCTCGTCATCGTCACGACGCCCTGCTCGATGTCCCGCTCACCGAGCTCGATCACGACCGGCACCCCCTTGCGGATCCACTCCCATCGCTTCTCGGCCGGCTTGCGGTCGCGGGCATCGACGTCGGCGCGCACCGGCGTGTCCATCCATGACTGCCCTTCGAGCTCGGCCTTGAGCTCGCGAGCGGCCTCAAGGACCGCCGTGGGGTCATCCCTGGTGATCGGGACGATCTGTATCTGCTTCGGCGCCACCCGGGGAGGAACGCGCAGGCCGTTGTCGTCCGCGTGGGTCATCACGACGGCGCCCATCATCCGCGTGGAGACACCCCACGACGTCGTGTAGCAGAGCTTCCGCTCCCCGTCCTCGTCCGTGAACTCCATCTCCATCGCGCCCGAGAAGTTCTGGCCGAGGTAGTGGGAGGTGCCGGACTGGAGCGCCTTGCCGTCCTGCATCATCGCCTCGATGCTGAGCGTGATCTCGGCGCCCGGGAACCGCTCGGACTCGGGCTTCTCCCCGGCGATCACCGGGATCGCCAACTGGGACTCCGCGAACTCGCGGTAGACCGCCAGCATCCGGCGGGTCTCCTCCAGCGCCTCCCCCTCGGAGGCGTGGGCAGTGTGCCCCTCCTGCCAGAGGAACTCGGTGGTGCGCAGCAGGACCCGCGGGCGCAGCTCCCAGCGGACGATGTTGCACCACTGGTTGACCATCAGCGGCAGGTCGCGGTAGGAGTTGATCCACTTGGCGAAGGAGCGGCCGATGATCGTCTCGGAGGTGGGGCGGACGATCAGCGGCTCGGGTAGCTCGGCGGCGGGGTGCAGCGAGCCATCTTCACCCTGCTCGAGGCGGTGATGGGTCACCACCGCCATCTCCTTCGCGAAGCCCTCGACGTGCTTGGCCTCCTCCTCGAAGTAGCTCAGGGGGATGAGCAGCGGGAAGTATGCGTTCACCGCCCCGGTCTCCTTGATCCCGTCGTCGAGCCCGCGCTGCATCAGCTCCCAGATCCCGTAGCCCCAGGGGCGGATGACCATCGCGCCGCGGACGTGGTCGAGCTCCGCGACCTCCGCGTCGCGGACCACGCTCTGGAACCACTGAGGGAAATCCTCAGCGCGCGTGGGTGAGATGCCGGGTTTTGCCTTGCCTTCCATATGCTCGCCTGATGGGACGGAGCCGCGGACAATCCTTTCGCAAGGGACGGCGAAAGGGGTTCCGCCGTCAGTTCGGCCTGGACCGGTCGGGCCCGCCACCACGGCAGACGAGGCCCGGACAGCCCCTGCGCCCCTGGACGATCCCAAACGCGGTCGGCTACATCCGGCTCGCGGCCCTTCCCGTCTTCCTCTACCTGGCGTTCTCGTCGGGAGACGGGCGCAGCGCGCCCGCGGCGGTGATCTTCTGGCTGATCGCGGTCGGTGACTACGTCGACGGATTCCTCGCCCGCGCCACCGGGCAGTACAGCCGGATGGGGGCGATCCTCGACCCGATCGTCGACCGACTGACGATCCTCTCGCGGCGCCGCGGTCTGTTGGCACTTCGAGCTCCTGCCCCGTTGGGCGCTCGCCGTGCTCGCGGCGCGAGAGGTGATCACCGCCGTGCTCGCGGAGGTTGCCCTGCGGCGCGGCGGCGAGCTCAAGATCAACTGGCTCGGGCGGATCGCGGTCTTCCCGGTGATGGCCTCGATCTTCTTCGCGATGGTCTCCGCGAGCTGGGTGTGGAGCGCGATGCTGATCGTCGGCGTGGTCCTCGGCGTGCTCGGGACCATTGCCTACGTCCGCACGGGACGTCGAGAGCTTGCAACTGGGTAGCCAAAACACTCAAGTCCCGGTTGAGGCTGCGCGTTCGTACCTATAATCGCTCGCCCCAAGACTGAAAGTGGAGGAGTCCGTGGAGGACGAGACCTTTCCCGATATCGGCTCAATGAGCGACGAGGAGCTCAAGGAGCTGATCGACAATCTGACCACTGAGGAGCAGGAGGTGTCCTACCGCCGCCGGATCCTGCACGGGCAGATCGACATCCTCAGGGCCGAGCTGGTCAACCGCCTGCGTGAGAATCGCCCGGAAGGCGGCACGCTGATCAAGGGCGACGACGTGCAGCGGCTGAGCGAGATCCTCGCCGGCCGCTCAGAGCCCCCGACCAAGCCTCCGACCTAGACAGGGGTCAATCGTGGCGATCCATTGCCCCGAGTGCGGCTTCGTCAACGCCGAGGGGGCCAACTACTGCCAGAAGTGCGGCGCCTACCTCTCCCGTCCCGAGGGGAAGGACGAGCCGACGACGATGACCTACACGGTCGACGAGTCGGGCGAGATGCATCAGGTCGACATCGACGAGGTCGTCGAGCGACACGGCGCGGCCATGGTGATTCGCTCGGGCGGCGGCCGCGCGGGGGAGAGCTTCACCCTCGACGACGAGCGGATCTCGATCGGTCGCACCCCCGACGCCGGCGTCTTCCTCGATGACGTCACGGTCTCGCGCAACCACGCCCTCCTGGTGCGGCGCAAGGACGGCCTCTACATCGACGACCTCGGCTCGCTCAACGGCACCTACGTCAACCGGCGCAGGATCGAGTCCCATCAGCTTGTCGACGGCGACGAGATCCAGATCGGGAAGTACAAACTGAGCTACCTGGAGAAGTGACCATGGAAGCCTCGCCGACACCCTTCGAACGAACCGGCGCCGACACCGCCTCGGACGGCGCGCCGTCGAACCGCAAGGCCCTCACGATTGGCGCGGTCGCCAAGATCCTCGGCCGTGAGTTCGACGAGATCTCGATCTCGAAGATCCGGTACCTCGAGGACCAGAAGCTGCTCTCTCCGCGCCGGACGCCGGGCGGCTACCGCCTCTACAGCCAGGCGGATGTGGAGCGCCTGCGGACGATCCTGCGCATGCAACGCGACGAGTTCCTGCCGCTGCGCGTGATCCGCCAGGAGCTCGCCGCGGGCGCCCGCGAGGAGCGCGGGGGGTCCGCTTCCCTGCGCCGCGCGACGGCCGTCGACGCCGGCAAGGGGTCGCGGCTGACGATCGAGGAGCTCGTCGATCAGACCGGCGTCGGCGGCGAGCTGATCAAGGAGCTCGAGGACTGGCGTCTGGTGATGCCCGACAACATCGAGGGCACCAAGCTCTACGACGACACCGACCGCGAGATCGTCAAGGCCTGCTCGGAGCTCGCCCGGTTCGGCGTCGGCGGGCGCAACCTGAAGGTGCTGCGGACCGCGGCCGACCGCGAGTCGGCGCTGCTGGAAGCCGTCGTGGGGGCGAGCCTTCGCTCCTCCAACCACAACCGCCGCCGCGAGGCAATCGAGAACCTGGAGAGCCTGGCGGCCGCCTGCAACAACCTCACGCACATGCTGCTCGTCCGCGACCTGCGGAAGCTGACCGGCGAGGAGTAGGTCCTCCGCCCTGGCACGCGTCGTGCGCAGGCGCCGCATCGCCGCGCCCGCGAGCGCGCTCTGGTCGGTGGTTACCGACCCGTACCACCTGCCGCGCTGGTGGCCGAACACACAGCGTGTCGAGAACGTCAGCGAGGGGGACCCGGCGGAGCGCAGCTGGACGCAGGTGCTGGAGACGCGCGACGGCCGCGGAGTGCGCGCCGACTACCGCTGCGTCGATGCGACCGACGGCGAGCGCTACGTCTTCGAGCAGACGCTCGAGGGCACGCCTTTCGAGCGCTTCGTCAAGCGTGCTCGTACCGAGATACGGCTGAAACCACTGAACGGCGAGACCGACGTGACGATGTCGCTCGACCGGCGGCTGCGCGGGCTCTCGCGCCTGGGCTCGCCGATGATGCGGAGGGCCATCGGGCGCACGCTGAACGAGGCGCTGGCGGGACTGGAGACGGCCGCCACAGGAGGATCGGGATGACCGCCGAGATGAAGTGGTGGGGCTGGGGAAGCGCGGATCGCCGGCTCGACCTGCCGCCGGCCGCGGTGGCAGCGCTGCGCGAGGAGCTCGGGGTCGAGCCGCGGGATGCAGCCGAGCCGGTGGCGCTGGAGCAGGTGTCGCTGCCGGAGGCACGCCCAATTCCCGACGCCGTTCGCTCAGCCGCGAACGAGGTCCTCGATGGGGAGGAGGACCGGCTGCGGCGCGCCGCCGGCCGCAGCTATCCGGACCTGGTCAGGCTGCGCACGGGACGTCTCGAATCCGCCCCCGACGCGATCCTTCGGCCCCCTGATGCCGCCGCGGTCGAGGCGGTGCTGGGCGCCTGTGCCCAGCATGGGGTGGCGGTGGTGCCCTATGGAGGAGGAACGAGCGTCGTCGGCGGGCTCGACGCCGTCAGCGACGGCCACGACGCGGTCGTGTCGCTCGACCTGGCGCATCTGCGCTCGGTCGATCTCGACGTCCGCTCGCTCACCGCCACCCTGGGGCCCGGGCTGTCCGGGCCCGATGCCGAGAGGGCCCTGAACGCGCTCGGGACCACGCTCGGGCACTTCCCGCAGTCCTTCGAGGAGGCGACGATCGGGGGGTTCGCGGCAACCCGCTCGGCGGGCCAGGCCTCGAGCGGCTACGGCCGCTTCGACGAGCTGGTGACCGCCATCGAGCTCACCGCTCCCTCCGGGCGGCTGCGGACTCGCCGGATCCCTCACACGGCCGCCGGGCCCGCGCTGCGCGAGCTCGTCCTCGGCTCCGAGGGGACGCTCGGCGCGATCACTGAGGTGAGCTGCCGGGTGCGACCCGAGCCGCGGGAGCGCCACTACGAAGGATGGATGGCGGAGGACTTCGACTCGGGCCGCGAGATCGTCCGCGACCTCGCCCAGCGCCACGAGGCGCCGGATGTCCTGCGGCTCTCCGACGAAGAAGAGACCAGGGTCTCCCTCGAGCTGGCGGGGACCGACGGCCTGCAGAAGCGCGCGCTCGACGCCTACCTGTCCTTGCGCCGCCGCCAGGGCGGCTGTTTGATGATCTGTGGCTGGGAGGGTGAGGCCGAGTCCGTGCGCCGCCGCCGCTCGCTGGGCCAAACGCGGCTGCGCCTGGGCGGCGCCGTGCCGCTTGGCGGATCGGCGGGTCGATCCTGGGAGCGAAACCGGTACGGCGGTCCGTACCTGCGCGACGAGCTGATGAACCTCGGCGTCATGGTCGAGACCCTGGAGACGGCCCACACGTGGAGCAGGCTCGACGAGCTGTACCGGGCCGTGAGCGCGGCCCTGCGAGACGTCCTGGGGGAGCGCTCGATCGTCATGTGCCACGTCTCGCACGCCTATCCCGATGGGGCGTCGCTCTACTTCACCTTCTTCGCGCGAGCCCGGCGCGGCGAGGAGCTCGAGCAGTGGCGCGCCGCCAAGACCGCCGCCTGCGACGCGATCGTCGCAACCGAGGGCACCATCACGCACCACCACGCGGTGGGGCGCGACCACGCTCCCTACATGCGGGCCGAGGTCGGCGAGCTCGGCCTGGATGCTCTGCGGGCGGTAAAGGAACGCCTCGACCCGGCGGGGATCATGAACCCCGGGAAGCTGCTGCCCGGCTGAAGCCTGCCGTCGGCTAGCGCCGCAGCGCTCCGCGCAGGACGGCGGCGCCAACGACCTGGGGCAGCGTCGCGTTCTGCGCGGCCTGCCGGACGGCCGCGGCCGCCTCGCGCTGGCGCGTCAACGTCAGCTCGACGGTCTGGAAGCTCGGCAGGAGGCCCTCCGCGGCGGTCGGGATCGGCGTTCTGCCCGTCAGCTTGCCGTCCGAGCCGACGGCCTGGAAGGCGACGGGCAGGCTGCGCCCGCCGGATCCCACGAACCAGAGGACGTAGCTCTGACCGAGCCCGCTCGGCGTGAGCCCCTGAATGGCGAGATCGACCGCCGGCTGGTCCGCCACGCGGACAACCGAGATCATCCCGCTCGCCCTCGATCCGCCCACGGGGCTGAGCTTGACCGGCACGACGTCCTCCTGACCGCTTCGCGTCGCGGTCGGCGTGCTGTCGTCGCCGCCCCCGCTGCTCCCGGCCACCAGCACCACGACCACGAGAACGACGACCGCCCGCGCCGCCCGCAGCCACAGGACCCAGCACCTGCCCTTGCGCCGCTGCGGGGCGGACTGCAGGGACCGGGCGGTTAGCCTCCACGCCCGCCTGGTGGCCCTCCAGCGCCTCCAGGCGGTCTCTGACGGCCTCGGAGGACAGATCCTCGCCGGGCGACGCCTCCAGGGCGCTGGCCGCCTCGTGCGCCTTCGCCCGCACCTCTCCGGCGCTCTCGCCCAGCAGCTCCGCGACGCGGTCGTAGGTATCCCCGGCGAGGAGGAGCTGAAGCAGGGCGCGCTGGTCCTCGGTCAACGCCATCGGCTGGCGCTGTCGGTCAGCCCTTCGAGCCCTGCGCGGCGCCGGCCTGGTTCTGGGCCTGCTGCAGCAGCTGCTGGATCCCCAGGTCCGCGACATTCCCCTGTAGGACCGTATTCCCGACGAACGGGACCAGCAGGTTGGGCTTCTTGCTCTTCAGATTCAACGACTGTTGGATCTGCTGCCCCTGGGCCGTTGTCACCTTGGACAGCCTGATGGTCTGGAAGGCAGGGAAGAGGACGAGCTCCTGGGACGGAACCGGGAGCGTGGCAGTCAGGCCGCCTCCCGAGCCTGCATTTAGTGGACCCAGCGGAACCGACTGGGCGTCGGACTTGTAGAGCCAGAGCAAATACCCGTTCCCGCTGCCGGCGGGCGGTACGTGGATGGCGTTCGCCTGGATCGCGAATGCCGTCCCCTGCGACTTGGTCTGCTGGGTCTGTGCCGTGGATCCGAGAGTGATCTGTCCGCTTGGGGGGCAATCTGCGTCCGCTAGAGCTCCGGCGGCTGAGAGCTGCATCGTGGGGATTCCGGCCTGCCGCGCCGCTGAGATATCCACCTGCTTGCAGTCGCTGCTACTGCTGTTCCCACCGCCGCTGGTGGCGACGACGATGATCACGATCACCAGCACGAGCGCCGCGGCTCCTCCCACGATCGCCTGGGTACGGCGCTTCCCCGTCAGCGATCCGAGGCCGCTGAAGAACCCTGCCGCGCGAGACGCGAACCCGGGGCCCTTGGGTGCCTGTGGAGGCTGGGCTGCCGGCGGCGCGGCGGGGGAGGGCGGGATCGCCGGCGGAGGAGGGGGCGGCGCGGCGCGGCGCCCGCCCTTGGGCTCGGGAATATCCGGCAGCTTCGCCTTCGGCGCCAGCAGCCTCAGGTTCTGCTCGAGTCGCTGGGCGAGTGCGTTGGCCTCGGGATCGCTTTGCAGGTGACGGACGGCATCGGCGCGGCCGATCGGATCCGCCTGGCCCAGCACGTAGTCGCTCAGCCCGACCTGCGCGTCCGGGTCGGCGCCGCCGATCTCGACAAGCGCGGAGCGAGCCCGGGAGCGCACCTCGTCGGGCGGGATCCCAAGCAGGGAGCCGATGTCGTCGTAGCCCTGCCCCCCTTCGAGCAGCAGCTGAAGCATCGCGCGCTGTTCATCCGTGAGCGCCAAGAGCGAGACAGCCTAGGGCAGCGGCGCCGGGCGTGACGCAGCTCTTAGCTCCGGTTTATGCCTGCTCGTCGACGCGTGCATGAGGCTCAACCAGGCGCGCCAAGCGCGGATAGAAGTCCAGCAGAGCATCGCGATCGAGGTCCAGCTCGGCGGTGAAGTCCCCGTCCCGGCTCAGATAGCGGACGACGGCCCCATGCTCGGTGGCGCGCACGTGCTCGTAGCGCTGTGGCGAGGCCTCGACGCGCAGCGTCGGCATGCGCACGAAGGCCATCACGAAATCTCCCGCGCCCTCCTGATGAAAGCCGTGGCGGCGAATCGGCATCGTGTTGGTCAGCGGCGAGTTCTCGATGTCGATGTCGCGCGCCTCGGAGAGGTCCGGAAGCTCGCCGTCCCAGGGGCCGCCGGGAACGTCGCCGGCGTCCTCCACCTCGGCCCGCCAGCCGCCGGAGCCGTCGTGCCGCAGCGACAAGCGCCGCTGCCAGCCCTCGGCGGCGGCGGTCAACTCCAGCTCTCGCGTGATGAAGCGCTCGGGTGCCTCGAGCCGGTAGTCGACGCGAAAGGGGGCCGGCTCGGCGCCCATCTGCGTCCCTGAGGCCCTCAGGCCGTCCTCGGCAAGCTCCACCGTCGCCGACTCCGTCAGCCACTCCTCGAGCCCGCTCCAGACCAGGAACCGCATGCCGCGAGTATCCAGCCTGGGGCCTCCGACTATCGTCCCGGCTCGTGAGCCAACCGGAGATTCTCCCCACGGGCTTCGGCGAGCTGATCGGCGTCGAGTGGCTGAGCTTCGATCCGGATGACGCACGGGCCCGGATCAAGATCGAGGAACACCACCTGCAGCCGTTCGGCGTGGTGCATGGCGGGGTGTTCTGCTCCCTGGCGGAGAGCATCTGCTCCGCCGCCGCCTATTACGCCGTCCGCGAGGACGACCTGGTGGCCATGGGCCAGTCGAACGACACCACCTTCCTGCGCCCCATCCCGGACGGCCACGTCAACGCCACGGCCCGCACCCGCCACCGGGGGCGGACGACCTGGATCTTCGATGTCGAGATGACCGATGACGAGGGCCAGGTCTGCGCCTTGGCTCGCATCACCATTGCCGTTCGACCGCGCAGGGGTTGAGCCCCGGAAGTCCGCAGCGACGACGCCCGCCGGAAGTGGGATGCTGTGGCCGATGCGAAAGGGTGAGATCCGCTCTCTGAGCGAGATCGCTGCTGGTTCGCTGGCACAGCCGGGCGTCACCGCCCACGAGGTGCACACCGCGGTCGCCGGGCGCGTCTTCGGGATGCTCGGCCCGCTCGGGGCACCGGTCCGGATCGTCCACGATGGGATCTCGCAGGCCTCGTACCGGGCCGTCGCTGGCGCGCTGCGAACCCCGCTGCGCGCCGGGGGGAAGTTGATCGCCGAGCGCGCCCAAGAGGGGTCGGCCGCACTGGCCGACTCCACGCCGGGGGCGCTGGCGCTCGCGGCGCTCAACGGGATCGCCGGCGACCGGCTGGCCCGGGACCATCCCCACCTTGCGCTCGACCTCACGGTCCGGCGCCACGGCAGCGATGTCACGCTCGAGTCCGACGACCTCGCGGACGCCTTCCCGGACGCGACGCGACGTCTGGCCGTCTTCGTCCACGGACTGTGCGAGACGGACGAAGCGTGGAGGCTTGCTCCGATCGGCGGGCCCAGGCGGCCCAGTTACGGATCCTGCCTGCGTGACGAGCTCGGCTACACGCCGATCTACGTCCGCTACAACACCGGTCTCCGGGTCTCCGACAACGGCCGGAGGCTGACCGCGGCACTCGATCGAATTGTGGCCGAGTGGCCGGTGGAGGTCGACGAGGTCGCGCTCGTCGGCCACTCCATGGGAGGGCTGGTCGCCCGCAGCGCCTGCCACTACGCCGAGCGTGACGACCACGGCTGGACGGAGCGGCTGCGCCACGTCTTCTGCCTGGGAACGCCCCACCTGGGCGCCCCGCTGGAAAAGGCCACCCACGCCGCCTCGTGGACCCTGGGCAGGCTCCCTGAGAGCCGGTCCTTCGCGGACCTGTTCTTCAACGGGCGCAGCGTCGGGATCAAGGACCTCCGCCACGGCTGCCTGGTGGAGGAGGACTGGTCCGAGAGGGACCCGGACGAGTTCCTGCGCCACCGCTGCAACGAGGTCCCGTTCCTGCCCACGGCGACGTACTACTTCATCGGCGCCACCCTCACCAGCCGGCACGACGGGCTCGGCGGCCTGATCGGCGATCTCCTCGTCCATTATCCGAGCGCCTCAGGGCAGGGGCGGAACCGCCGGATCCCCTTCGAGGTCCACCACGGCCGCCATCTCGGCGGGGCGCACCACCTTCAACTCCTCAACGATCCCGAGGTCTACGCGCAGATCCGCGACTGGCTTCGCCATCAGGGCTCGGCCACAAGCGGGCGCCCAACACAAGTCGCTTCGGGCTCCGCCCTTCGCTCCTGAGTGGCGCGCCCTGGTGGCCGCTATCGCGGCAGTGCCCGCATAGAGCCGAAGCGGTTCGTGATCGGCAGGCGCCGGTCGCGGCCGAAGGCCTTGGTCGACACCCGGATGCCGGGCGGGGCCTGGCGGCGCTTGTACTCGGCTCGGTCGACCATCCGCACGACTTCCTGGACCGTGTCCTCGGGGAGGCCCTGGGCGACCAACGCGTCAACGCCCTCGTCACGCTCCACGTAAGCCTCGAGGATCCGGTCGAGGGTCTCATAGGGGGGCAGCGAGTCCTCGTCGAGCTGATCGGGGCGCAGCTCGGCCGAAGGCGGGCGATCGAGCACCGACCCTGGCACGAGCTCACGCTCGGCCTGCTCGTTCCGCCAGCGCACCAGGCGATAGACGAGCAGCTTGAAGATGTCCTTGATCACCGCGAAGCCGCCCGCCATGTCGCCGTAGAGCGTCGCGTAGCCGACCGACATCTCGCTCTTGTTGCCCGTCGTCAGCACCAGCCAGCCGAACTTGTTGGAGAGGGCCATCACGAGGTTCCCCCGGATCCGGGCTTGGAGGTTCTCCTCGGCAATCCCTGGCTCCGTCCCCTCGAAGCTCGGCACCAATGCCTCCCCGTAGGCCTCCATCGCCTCCGCGATCGAGATCTCGAGCAGCTCGACTCCGAGGTTCGCGGCGATCGTCCGGGCGTCGGCCTGCGTGTCTTCAGCGGAGTTGGGCGAGGGCATGACGACGACGCTGACCCGGTCGGGACCGAGGGCGTCCACGGCGATCAGGGCGACCAGCGCCGAGTCGATCCCACCTGAGAGGGCGATGACGACATGCTCGAAGCCGTTCTTCTCCACGTAGTCGCGCAACCCGAGCGTGAGCGCCCCATAGACCTCGGCCTCCTCGTCGGCGAGCGGCTCGGCCAGCCGTGGCTCCAGATCACCCTCCCGATTGGCGCCTGAGCTGAGGTCGGCGAGCATCGGGACGTCCCGCGCCGCGCCGGCGCCATCGGAGGGATCCCCGCTGGTGGGGAGCGTCAGGTCGCAGAGGAGCAGCTCGGGCTCGAATTGGGCAGCCCGAGCGAGCGTCTCCCCGCTGGGGCCGATCACGACGCTGGCGCCGTCGAAGACCAGCTCGTCCTGCCCGCCGACGGTGTTGCAGAGCGCGAATGCCGCGCCGTTGGAGCGCGCCCGCTCGGCGATCATCGCCTCGCGCGCCCTGCCCTTGCCGCGGTGATACGGGGAGGCGGAGGAGTTGACCACCAGGTGGGCTCCGGCGGCCACCTCGTCGCTCTCGGGGAAACCGGGGTGCCAGATGTCCTCGCAGACGGTCAGCCCGACCAATGCGCCGTCGACGGAGATCACCGCGGGCTCGCTTCCGGGCTGGAAGTAGCGGCGCTCGTCGAAGACGCCGTAGTTGGGGAGGTCGCACTTCCGGTAGACAGCGCGGACCTCTCCGCCCGCAAGGACCGCAAGCGAGTTGTAGGCCGGGGGAGGGGGTGCGTCGATCAGCGGGTCGAAGTCCTCGAGCTCGTCCGCCGGACGCTCGACCGGCTCGGGGAAGCCGACGAGGGCGACGGTGCCGTCGACCTCGGCGGCGATGGCGTCGAGCCCCTGCCGCACCGCGTCGAGGAAGTCCCGCCGGAGCACCAGGTCCTCCGGCGGGTAGCCCGACAGGCAGAGCTCGGGGAGGATCACGAGCTGGGCGCCGGCGTCGCGAGCACGCTCGATGGACTCCGAGATCAGCCGCGCGTTGCCCTCGACGTCGCCCACGGTCGGGTCGATCTGGGCGAGCGCCAGGCGCAGGTCGATGACATCGGCCATGGCCCAAGTATGGCGGCGGTGGAGACCCATCCGTGGAGGTGGCTACCCTGCCGCGCGTGTTCAGGCAGGACAGGACCCCTCGCACCCGCAAGGGCGTAGAGCTGATGGAGGCCCACATCGAGGACCTCTGCAGCGAGTACGGCATCGACCTGGCCGGCTCCTCCGCCCGTGGACGGGCGATCCGCTGGCGCGGGGGCCGGCTCGAGATCTCCATCCCGCCGATCCGCGGGCAGGTCTCCTACTTCATCGCCCTCCATGAGATCGGGCACCTGGTCGGAAAGGGGCGCTCGGCGCCCCGCCTCGAGTCCGAGGCGAACGCCTGGCTGTTCGCCCTGCAGCACAGCGTCGTCGAGCCGACGCCCGCCACCAAGCGCTCGATCTCGCGCCGCCTACAGGGATATCTGGCCTGGGCCAGGAACCGCCAGCACCGTCGCGTTCCGCCGCGGATCCCGGCGCGGGACCACCCCTTCTGGGCGCTCCTCCAGCTCGGCTAGACGGTTCTGTCGCGGCGGGGCGCTCGCGACCGCGCGGGCCGATGTTGCTGACGATCACGGCGACCACGGTGACCAGATAGATCTGGCCGATCAGGGCCTCGGTGATGGCCAGTGAGCGACCGAAGTTCGATGCCGCGGTCAGGTCCCCATAGCCGACGGTCGTGAGTGTGGTGAAGCTGAAGTAGAGAAAGTCATTGGTCTCCGAGTGTTCAGCGGTCAGCTGATGGAAGAAAGCGTGACCACCAATCTCCTCGATCGCCGCGAACGCGGTGCCGAAGAAGAGGCCGACTATGAGATACAGGCAGAGGCCACCGAACATCGTCTCCACGGTGACGCTGCCCTCCTGGCGGAACAGCCTGATCAGCCCGGTGACAATCGCGGGGGGAACCAGGCCGACCAGCAGCAGGGTGACTGCCCGCCCGGAGTTGCTCCCGAACGTATCCGTGCCGAGAATTGCGAGCGACGCGCCGATGATCGACAGCACGGCGGCGATGACCGCCAGCCTGACCACCGCCCGATGCGCACGCGACGCGACGACGGCGGCGACCAAGGTAATCGCCTGCAGAACGACCGCGGCGAGCCGGGCGAAGTCGCTCTCCCCGGCGGCGAGCTGAAACCCGATCGAGACCAGGATCAGGGCGAGGACTACCCCGAAGTGGTAGTGGATCCTGTGCACGCGGGCATGATCCCCGGCGCATAGGACGACACCTCAGCAGGAGCGTGGGCGCGGATCGAGGTGCTTGTCGCGCTTGGCGGCCTCGGCCCCCTTCGAGCCGGGGCCGCAGTTGATCTTGATGTCGCGCTCGCCGTCGCGCGCGTTGATCCTGTCGATCCCGGTCTTCCCCTTCATCACGTCCGCTCCGCTACCGCCGCGGATGAAGTCGTTGTCGGGCCCGCCGGCCAGGCGATCCGCCCCGGCCTTGCCGAAGAGCCGGTCATCGCCGGGGCCCCCGCGCGACGTGTCGTTCCCCGGGCCGCCGATGTACAGATCGCTCCCGTCGAAACCCAGCAGCGTGTCGTTGCCGCGGTTGCCGAACAGGACGTCGTCGCCCCCGAGGCCGAACAGCGTCTCCGCGCTCCTGTCCCCGACGAGGAGGTCATTTCCGATCGTGCCGAACAAGACCTCGATGTCACCCTGCACCGTGTCTCGCCTGGTGCCCGTCTGATCCTCCGGACCGCCGTCGTTGCCGCTCCCGGACCCGATCGTGACGCCGACCGGGTTCTGCCGGGTGGCGGGATAGATCAGGGCGTCGGTGCCACTGCCGCCCCCGATGTCGTCGGCTCCGTCCCGGCCGTCGAGGGAGTCCTTTCCGCTGCCACCTCGGAGCTTGTCGGCTGACGGGGAGCCAACCAGAGTGTCGTTGCCGGGCCCGCCGTCCAGATTGCCGGCCGCAGTCGGCGGGATCGGCTGGTCCAGCGCGATCGAATCATCGCGACTACCCGCGTCGACGGAGATCGTCTTGATGCCTGTGCCCGGACACCTCGCTGTATGCGCGTCGACCGGGGTGCAGGTCCCGCTTGGAGTCAGGTTCGCTGCGGTGTCGGCGACGTTGTAGACGTTGGTGGCGGCGACGTAGCTGACCGCGACCCTGTTGATCTCGTTGCCCGACTCGGCCACCTTGATCGTGTTGCCGCCCGTGACCGTCACCGTCGAGGCGACAGCCTGGGGCGCGAGGATCAGCGCCATCGCGACGATGCCGGCGAACGAGACCTTTCTCATCACACCTACCAACACACCCAGAAAGCGGTAGATGCGGTCGGCGATCAGAGCAGCTTCTCGACCACCAGCACGTCCTTCCACTCGCCGTCGAGCGTGCCGTGGCGCTCGTGGACGCCGACCTCCCGCCAGCCGAGCTCCTTCACCAGCGCGATGCTCGGATGATTCGAGGTGAAGATCTTGCCGACCAGCTTGTAGGCGCCGCCTGCGGAGGCGGCTTCCTCGAGGGCCGAAACCAGTAGCCGACCCACACCTGTGCGCCGCCAGCCGCGCGCCACGAAGATCGTCGCCTCGCGTACCCCGTCGTAGTAGCGGTGCCGATCCGTGTAGGGGCCCGCTTTCGCCCAGCCCGCCACTTCGTCGCCACCCGCAGCGATGACAACGATGTCCTCCTCGATCCAGGTCGTGGCGTCCGATGCCGTTGCCTCCCGGGTCTCGAATGTGGCGACCCGGTCCTCGACGCCCTCGTTGTAGATCTCGGCCACGCGCTCGGCATCGGCACGCCCGGCCGGGCGAATCGACAGCGGAGGGCTTTCGGATCCGTTCACCTGGGCTTCATAGCATTCGCGCATGCCCACAGAGCGGAACATGCGAATCGCGGCCGGCGTGCTCGCGCTGGTCGGAATCGGCGTTGCCACCTACATCGCGATCGCTGAGAGCGGGGAGGAGCGCCCAAGTGCCTGGCCGGCGGTAGCGGCTGCGAGACCGTCGCCGAGAGCCACTACGCGCACCTGGCGGGAATCAACGTCGCGGTGATCGGGATCTTCGGCTACGTAGTGCTGCTGGCCGCGGCCCTCGTCCCAGGCGACGCCGGACGCTTCGGCGGCTTCCTCGCGGCCCTGGTCGGCTTCGGGTTCAGCGCCTACCTGACCTACCTGGAGCTGTTCGTGATCGACGCGATCTGCCAGTGGTGCGTCGCCAGCGCGGTGCTGATGTCCCTGTCCCTCGCTGTCGCCGCGGCGAGAGCGTTCGCCTACACGGGCCGGGAGCTCGGCGCGCCGCAGATAGAGTCCTCGCATGGAAGGTAGGGGCCCGGAGAGAGAGCGCCTGCGCGCCGAGCGGCAGGCGGCCGAGTCCCAGGACGCCGCCGCAGTGCTGGCGCGCAAGCGCCGCGTCCAGTACCTGAGCATCGCCGCGTTCGCGGCAGTGGCGGTGATCGTCGCCCTGATCGTGATCAGCCAGTCCGGCGGCGGCGACAACAACACACCGACCACCTCGGCAAACGTTCAGGGTGTCGCCCAGGTCAACTCGGAGCTCCAAGGTCTCTCGCAGAGCGGCCAGACGCTGGGAGATGCGAGCGCGCCGGTCACGGTCACCGAGTTCGGCGATCCCGCAGTGCCCCGTCTGCAAGGCGTTCTCCGAGCAGGTCGCGCCCGAGCTGATCTCGAGCGAGGTCAAGACCGGCAAGGTCAAGTACGTCTACCAGCCGTATCTGATCATCGGTCCGGACTCGAAGCCCGCGATGAAGGCGGCACTCGCCGCGGGCGAGCAGGGCCGCTTCTGGAACTACCTGCAGCTCTTCTATTCCAACCAGGGGGAGGAAAACTCCGGCTACGTCACCGACGACTTCCTGACGAGCATCGCCGAAGCCGCCGGAGTCTCCGACATCGACAAGTGGAACCAGTCGCGAAACGACTCGAAGTGGGACGCAATCATCGCCAAGGGCGCGACCGACGCCGAGGGCTTCGGCTTCAGCGGCACACCCTCCCTCGTGGCCCAGGGCCCCAAGGGCACGCAGGCGATCCAGGGCTTCAGCCTCTCCGAGATTCAGGCGGCGATCCAGCAGGTGAGCTAGGGCCGTTACCTTGACGGCATGGCCTCAAACCAGGGGGACAGCCGCCGCCTGCTGGTGATCACCGCTGACGACTACGGCTACTGGCCGTCGTACAACCAGGGCATCCTCGAGGCGATCGAGATGGGCGCGGTGGACTGCGTCAGCGCGATGGTCGACCGGGACTACTGCGAGGCGGCGCCTCTGCTCGAGAGCGGGGTGGAGATCGGCCTGCACATCGAGTTCGAGGGGCGCTGGGGCCCGCGGAGCGGCGCGCCGGCGCGAACCTCGCTGAGGGTCCAGCTCGAGCGGTTCGGCGACATCTTCGGCCGGTGGCCCTCATTCCTGAACGGCCACAAGCACTGCCACGCGCGACCCGAGCTGGCGACGCCGGTGTTCCAGATGGCGCAGCAGATCGACGCCCCGGTCCGCTCGGTCAACCCGGACCACCGCCAGTGGCTGCGCGAGCGTGGCATCGACACGCCGGACATGCTGATCGGGCGCACCCGCAGCAATGAGCCCGACGAGCCGGCGGAGCTGCGCGCGCTCGGCCGAGGCGTCACCGAGTGGGTGACACACCCCGGCCACCCCGACCCCGACTCAGGGTCCAGCTACGACGTCGCCCGCCAGGAGGACCTCGCGTTGCTCCAGATGGTCATGGTCCGTGCCCGCTTTGACGAGCCGGTTTGGGGCGATGCGAGGCGGTCCACGATGAAGGAGGCGTTCACCCAGGACCGCCGCGATGTAGAGGAGCCTGCCGCGGACTAGCCGGTAGCGGATTCTCCCGCTCGCCGTGGCCGTTCTGCCCCGCTTCCTCGACGTCCGCGCGCGGGACGAAGCGACGGAAGATCCCCGGCCGCCCGCCGGCAGCCTCGATCAGCTCGCCGATGGAGGCCTCCAGCTCGCGCGCCAGGTCGTCGAGATCGGTCATCCGGTCGTAGTCGCCGATCAGGCCGAAGTTGACCTGCCCGTCGTAGCTCATCACGCCGACGCAGAGCCCCTGGTTCTTGGCCAGAGGGACCATCGGGAAGACGCGCTCCATCCGTCGGCCCATCAGGTAGAGCGGGAACTGCGGGCCCGGGATGTTGGTGACGACGAGGTTGAAGAAGCGTTGCCGTGACTGCAGGCGGGCCGCCTGGCCGGCAACGGTCGGCGGCGCGAAGTCAGCGAGCTGCGTGAGGAGCGTCGCGCCCATCGCCTGCTTGGACTGCTTCAGGTCGCCCATCGACTGACGCACCAGCTGGAGGCGGCGGTGCGGGTCCTCGCACCAGACGGGCAGCGGAGCCATCATCGTCGTCACCTGGTTGCCGAGCGCGCCGTGCTGGTCCTTCGTCCGGACGCTGACCGGCACCATCGCCCGCAGCTCGAGCCCGACCGTGGGGTGGCCGCGGGAGCGCATATAGCGGCCGAGGGCCCCCGCCACGGCGGCAAGAATCACGTCGTTGACGGTGCCGCCGAGCTCGTTCTTGACGTGCTTCATGTCGGCGAGCGAGCTGCGAACCCAGGCGAAGCGGCGGTGGGGCCCGACGTCGAAGTTGAACGGGCTCGCCGGAGCGGCGATCCCGGCCCAGGCGAAGGTCCCGACCGCGACCACGGCATCGGTCGCCCTCCGGAGGGCGCGGCGCGGCCCGCGCATCACCCTGCGGATGCCGCGGGTGATCTCGCGTGGGTTGATCGCTCGCTGGAGGAGCGCCTCGGAGAGCAGCTGAGCGCTGCTCGGCTCGGGCTCGGGGACCCAGCGATCGAGGGGCTTGGAGTCCTCGGCCGGCTCCTTCTCGGCATCGAAGAGGACCGTGGTTATGTCAACCCCGGACACGCCGTCGACCATGCAGTGATGGGTCTTGCCGATGATCGCGAAGCGCCCGCCCTTCAAGCCCTCCACCAGCCAGAGCTCCCAGAGCGGCTTCGAGCGGTCCAGCTGCTGAGAGAAGATCCGGGCGGCCAGGACGCGGAGCTGCTGCTCCGAGCCCGGCTCGGGAAGCGAGGTGTGGCGCACGTGGTAGGCGAGGTTCAGGTGCGGATCGTCGACCCAGACGGGACGCCCCTGTCCGAATGGGACAAAGCGAAGCTTCTGGCGGAAGCGCGGCACCAGATGCAGGCGGGACTCGATGTGATCCCGGAACTCGAGGTAGGCGGGAGCGGGGCCCTCGAACAGGGTTGTCGAGGCGACGTGCATATGGGTCCCATCCCGCTCCAGATGGAGGAATGAGGAGTCGAGGCCGCTCAAACGGTCGGTCATCTCCATGATCGTCGCATACCACCTGTGCGCCTCGTCACACAAGTACGCAAATAGCGAACCTACCCTGCCTCGTTCGATAGTCACCAAACAACTCGCCGAGTCACGTCGACAGACATCACGTGAGCGGGGGAACCAAGCAGTAGGGGCGAATGGGGCGGTGTTCCGCCCTTAGCGGGAGTGGCAACCGAGCCGCTGTCGCGAGCCCGTCAGCTAACCCCGTAGGCGGCAGAGAGAGGCAGGTGGATTCACTTGCGTCGCTTCCGTTGGAAGCGGAGGCGGGCTGCGCTAGCGCTGCTGCCCGCCCTGGCAATGATGGTTACAGCAGGCATCGCGGGCGCTTCGGCGGCCGTCCCGGCAATCTCGGGGACCGCTCCGGAGGCAACTGCGGCGGGGGGTACGCCGACCGCGATCAGCCTGAGCGGTCACCGGAATGTGATGGCGGGTCACGCCGTCAAGTTGCGCGGCCGCGTCACCCCGGCCGGCAGCAGGGCGGTTGTCGTCCGGATCGGGGGGCGCGAGCTTCACACGCACTCCCGGGCCGACGGCACCTACAAGGTCCGCTGGCATGCGGGGCGCTCCGGCGTCTACCGGGCTCGGGCGAAGGTGGTCGACTCGACCATCCGCTCGCACAGGCTCACGGTGAACGCCTACCGTCCGGCCGAGGCCTCCTACTACGGCCCCGGCCTCTACGGAGGCGGACTCGCCTGCGGCGGGACGCTGAGCCCCGGGAAGCTGGGCGTCGCGAACAAGACGCTCCCCTGTGGCTCCATGGTCACGCTCCGCTATCACGGCAAGACGGTCACCGTGCCCGTGATCGACCGGGGCCCCTATGCGGGGAACCGCGAGTACGACCTGACCGCGGCCACCAAGGCGAAGCTCGGATTCCCCTCCACGGGAACCGTGCTCACCACGCGCTAGTCGGCGCGCATCACACGGCAAGCTGGCCGGGCTGGTGGCGGACCTCTTCCTCCGCCAGCCCGGCTAGGCCGACTCCCACCAGCCGGACTGGCCGCTGAGGGTCGAACCGGTCCAGTAGCTCCCGGGCGGTCGCGACAACCTCCTCTGGGTCGCAGGTATGGGAGGAGAGGGTGCGCGACCGCGTGTAGGTCTTGAAGGGCTGCAGGCGGATCTTCAGCGTCACCGTCCGGCCACGGCGGTTGTTCGAGGCGAGGCTCTCGCACACCGAGCGGGCGAGCCGCTCGACGGTGTCGTGGAGGTGCTGACGGTCGGTGACGTCCTGGGGAAAGGTCGTCTCGCGGCTCTCGGACTTCCGCACCCGGTCCTCATTCAGCTTGGTGCTGCCGATCCCGTTCGCCCGAGCGCGCAGGCCGCTGCCGTGCTTCGGGCCGAAGGCTCGCTCGAGCGTCCCCTCATCGGTCTCGGCCAGCTGCGCCACCGTTTCGACGCCGGACGTCCGCAGCCGCTCGTAGGTCTTCGGGCCCACGCCCGGGAGCAGCGAGGCCGGCTTCTCGCCGACCGTCGCGAGCCAGTTGTCGTGGTCGAGCGCGAAGAACCCGTCCGGCTTGTCGAGATCCGAGGCGATCTTCGCCATCAGCTTGTTGGGCGCCAGGCCAATCGAGCAGACGAGGTGGGTCGTCTCCCGGATCCGCCGCTTGATCTCCTGGGCGCGCGACTGCGGCACTGGCGACCCGGAGAGGTCGACGTACGCCTCGTCCATGCCCACGACCTCCACCTCGTCGCTGAACTCCCGCAGCGTCTCCATCACCTTCACCGAGCCGCGCCTGTACAGCTGCATGTCGACCGGCAGCACGGTGAGCTGGGGGCAGCGGCGGCGCGCCGTCACCATCGGCAGGGCGGAGTGGACTCCGTACTTCCGCGCCTCGTAGGACGCGGTGGTGACCACCCCCCGCGGGCCGTCGTAGGCGACCACCACTGGCTTCCCCCGGAGCTCGGGATGCCGCAGCATCTCGACCGACACATAGAAGGCATCCATGTCCACGTGGGCGATCACCTGCGACCGACCGAGATTACGCCCGCTCCTAGACGGAGGGCGCTATTTTGAGGGGCGGTGACGAACGCGGAGGCAAAGAACCTCGAGGCGATCTCGCGGGCGATCGACCAGCACAACTCGAGCTGCCCGTTTCCCGCCAGCGAGGTGCGCATGAACCCATTCGAGTGTGAGCGCCTCGGCTGGGAGGAGATCCGCGGCCTGCCGATCGTCGCCGACCCCGAGCTCGGCACCGGCGCCTTCCGCATCATCTGCTCTCGCGACCAGGAGGGCGAGGGAATCGAGGAGGCCGAGGCCCTGGGGATCCCCATCGAGGTCGCCGTGCCGAGCGGCCCGATGGAGAAGCCGCCGGCCTAGTTGAGCGCGGCCGCCAAACGGCGGCGGTGCTCTCGAGCGAGCGGGTGGTCCGCTCCCAGTTCGGTGAAGATCGCGACCATCACCCGGCGCAGGAGGTCCTTGCGCTCCGGGTCCTGCTCGGTGGCGAGGACGGACTGCAGCTGCTCGAGCGCCTCATCGGGATTGCCCTCGTCCCAGGCCGCGAAGGCGGTCTGAAGCTCGTCCGCGCCGGCACCGTTCCCTGACGCGGACAGCTCCGCGCGGGCGGCGAGGCCGTCCGCGAGGAAATCGTGTGGGAAGGGCTTGAGCGTCTCGGAGGCTTCGTCAGCCTCGCCTCGCGAGAGCAGGATCCTGCCGAGGCCGACCGCGGCCGCGGCGTTGCGTGGGTCCAGCTCCAGCGCCTTGCGGAGCGAAGCCTCATCGCCGGCTTCGGCCAGGCGATCGGCCTCGGAGGGGACGATCTCGTTCAGAAACGCCTCGATCCGGGCTGGCGGGATCGCGCCGATGAACTCCGCGACGACCTTGCCGTCCTTGAACGCCTTGACGGCCGGGATGCTGGCGATCTCGTACTTCATCGCGATGTCCGGGTTGCGGTCGGTGTCGACCTTGGCGAGCTCGATCTCGCCGTTTCGCTTCCGTACGGCGTCCTCGATCGCGGGCCCCAGGGTCCGGCACGGCCCGCACCACTCGGCCCAGAAGTCGACGACCACCGGCACCTGCTTGGACCGCTCGATGACCTTGGCCTGAAACTCCTGCTCTGAGACGTCGCTGATCACGTCTCTGAGGTTAGAGGGGCCGGCACGCGGGCCTCGGAGGCGCCGAGGTGCCGCCGCAGGAAGTGGAGCTGGTCGGCGATCGAGCGCTCGCGCCACTCGCCGAGGTAGATGTCGAAGTGGAGGCAGGGGTACTCGCGAACCTCGACCCTGCCCTTCGCGCGCCAGGCGGCGGCCCGAGCGCCGGGAGGGGGAGCGATCGTGTCGCGGTCCGCGATCTGAACCAGGATCGGGCAGCCGACGTCCTCGATCCGGTTGATCGGACGGTTCAGGTTCTCGGCGAGCACCGCTCGGGCGGAGATCTGATTGCGCCACGTGGGACCGGCGATCGACTCATAGCCCGCCTCGGCATCCTCACTGCCCATCGCCGCAACCTGGCCGGGCGGGGCGACTATGGGGATCATGTGGGGCGGGCGCCCACGCGCTGCGCCCGCGGCGTCCTTGAGGCCCTCCCAGGTCACGCGGGCCAGCTGGCCCCAATTGGCGTAGCGGGAGATCTCCCGCAGCGTTCTCAAGCCGTCGAGGTCGGGCGTCTGGGAGATAACTGCCGCGATCCGCGGATCGTCCGCGGCGACGTACACGGCATGGCCTCCTGACCAAGACGTGCCCCAGAGAACGATCCGGTCCGGGTCGACGCCGCCCAGCCCTCGGGCGAACTCGACGGCTGCGACGTAATCCTCGCGGTGGCGCGGAGGCCAGCCGAGCTGGCGCGGCTCGCCGGTCGAATCGCCAAAGCAGCGGTAGTCGAAAGGCAGCACGTCGAGCCCAGCGTCGGCGAAGGCCTCGGCAAAGGGGAGCAGGCCGGAATCGCGAGTACCCCCAATGCCGTGAGCCATCACGACGCACGGGCGGCCCCGCTCGCCCGCAAAGGCGCCGCCCTCGCCGACCAGGTGCCAGGCGGCGCAGGTTTCCCCGTGGCTCGGGAAGGAGACGTCTCGGCGCTCAGGCAGCTGCGGCCTCCGCCGTCAGCACGCGCCCTGCGAGCTTCGGCGCCATCCCCTGGGCCGCGCGCTCCCGTCCGGCGGGGATCTCGCGCGTCCAGATGTCGTGCTCGTACGTGTACCACTCGATCTGCATCGTGTGGCGCGGGCGCTCCGCGTAATGGCCGGAGTGGATCTGTTGGTCGCGCCGAATCGTCTCGTCCATCTCGCTTGTGGAGGGCAGCGCGTAGTCGCCCCCGACGTAGCGAGCCACCAGCTTGGACTGGAGCTCAACGAACGGGAAGAGTGTCGGAATGGTCTGGGCGAATCCGACGAAGGCGATGTCGTCGATCCCCGGCTTGAAGACCCGCTTGTAGAGCGGGAAGCGGTTCTCCGGCGCCGACAGGAACTCGTCCTCGAAGAAGGGGAAGGTGATCTTGTAGCCCGTCGCGTAGACGATCACGTCGATCTCCTCGGTGCTCCCGTCCTCGAAGCGGACGCTCCGGCCGTCGAGCTCCTGGACGTTGGGCTTGGCCACGGCGTCCCCGGAGCCGAGCCGCAGGAGCAGCTCACTGGAGACGGTCGGGTGAGCCTCCAGGAAGTTGTGGTTGGGGTGGGGGAGTCCGAAGTCCTCCATTCGCCCGGACGCGAGCCGCGGGAGGATCCGCGCCATTCGGCGCTGCAGCTTCAGCGGGAGCCGCGGGTTGATCTTCACCAGCGTGTCCATCGGGCGGCCCATGAAGTACTTGGGCATCACCCAGGCGCCGCTCCGGGTGGAGAGGAAGACCTTCTCGGCGACCCCCTTGCGGGAGAGCTCCGAGACGATGTCCACGGCGCTATTGCCGATTCCGACCACGAGCACCCGCTTCCCGGCCATGTTGAGCGGAGTCTGCGGATCGATGTAGTGGTGGGAGTGGATCGTCTCGCCGTCGAAGCTACCCGGGAAGTCGGGGAACCTCGGGTCCCAGTGATGGCCGTTGCCGACCACGAGGAAGTCGAACTCCTCGGTGGAGCCGTCGCCGAGCCGAATCGACCAGCCGCCGCCGGGCTTGCGCTCGGCGTGCTCGACGGGCGATGAGAAGCGGATCCGGTCCCGCAGCGAGAAGGCGTCCGCGTAGCGGTGCAGGTAGCCCAGGATCTGGGTGTGATGCGGATAGTCCGGGTACTCGTCGGGACCCATCGGCATGTCGCGGAACGAGACCCCGTCGCGCGAGGTGTCGATGTGGAGCGACTGATAGGCGGAGGAGGCCCCGTTCGGGTTGCCGAAGTACCAGTTGCCGCCGATGTCGTCGCTGGCCTCGAAGCAGGTGTAGGGAAGGCCCCAGTCGGAGAACGCCTTGCCGGTGGTGAGGCCGCTGATGCCGGCGCCGATCACGCAGGTGGTGGGCTTGGCGGACATGGGCGGGAGGGAGTGTAGTCAGGCGACTGGCCAGCCAGCCAGTGCCCTCAGACGTTGGCCGAGAAGTTGATCCCGAGGCTGTCGAGGAGGTCCTGTGCCCAGCGGTTGAACGTGTCGAACCAGCCGGTCAGGATCGCGACGCCGAACGCCACCAGGATTACGCCGCCGATCGCCATGATCAACGGGTAGTGGCGCTTGACGACGGCGAAGGCGGTCGTCATCCGGCTGAAAGCCACCGACGTCAGCAGGAACGGGATCGCGAGGCCGGCGGAATAGACGGCCAGCAGGAGGCCTCCGTGGAGGGCCGAGCCGGATAGAGCGGCAGCGCCGAGGATCGCGGCGAGGGTGGGCCCAATGCACGGGGTCCACGCAAGCCCGAAGGCGGCGCCAGCGACGAGAGGCCCGCCGGTCCCGGCGCGCTCCAGCAACCCCTCGACATGCCACTCCCGATTGAGCTGCGGGATGAACAGCGCGCTGATGAAGAACAGCCCCATTGCGATGATCAGCCAGGCCGCGATCTTGTCGAGCAGCAGCTGGTGCTGTTGAAGCGCGCTGCCGATCCCGGTCGCGCCAAGGCCGAGCAGGATGAAGATCACCGAGAAGCTGGACACGAACAAGAGGCTGGGGACGATCACCCGGCGCCAGTTCGCCTGCTCCAGGTCGGCCGCGGCCACGCCCGTCACGGCGGAGAGATAGCCCGGGACCAGAGGCAGGACACAGGGGGAGAGGAACGAGACGATCCCCGCGGCGAAGGCGGTCAGGATTCCAACGCCGGCCGCTGGATCGCTGCTCATACGGGGGATTCTGGCGGACGCCGGGCCTCGCACACCTGCTCGCAGGCGTCAATGGACACCGAAAAAAGGACCGGCGAGGCGACCCCAGGGGGATGAAGGCCGCCTCGCCGGGTTGGCCAACGTGCTGGACGCTAAAACGGGTGCCGTTGGCCGGGGGATCCGGATGCAGGCATCACCCTACGCACGGCCCATTTACCGAACATCCGGGCGCATCCGCAGATCCAATCAGTACAAATCACGGCTTGGCGGCTGCGCCTGCGGGTAGGTTTTCCCCGTGAACCGACGCCTCGGCGCGCTCGCCTGGATCGGTTTGGCCTCGCTGTTGGGCGGATGTGGCAGCGGCGTAAATAGCAGCGTCCTCAACGAGACCGGGGTGCGGGAATGCCTCGCAAACGCTGGCATCCGGCAGCAATCTTCGGGCGCGGCGCAGGGTGGATGGAAGGGATACGCACCCATCTACGCCGCCGACTTCACAGCCCAGACCACGGACGGCGTCCCCATCGACCTGGTCATCCAGCGAAGCGCGAGCCGGGCGAGAGCCACCGCGGCGGACGTTCGGAGCTCCCTGCGCAGCTTCGCCCCCTCGACGGCGAACGCGGCCGACCGGGTCATCTCCGCCGAGAACGCGGTGGCCGTGTTCAGCCGACCAGGCTCAGCGGCGGATCGAAACGCCGTGCGCCACTGCCTCGCCGGCTAGTAAGTGAGGCCGGGGCCCGTGCTGAATGGAATGCACGGGAACGGGAGTTATGGAAACTCACGCGAGATGCTTCTCTACCAGCGATTCGCCCTCTGTACTAGGAGCTGCTTGGCGATGCCGTCCCCGCGCTGCTCCGGGACGACGTACATCCGCTTGATCTCACCTATCCCGGTGCCAAACGTCCGCAGCGCGGCCACTCCTACGGCCCGATCGCCGACATAAGCGACCAGGATGTCGCTGTCGCCCTTCATCACCGTCACCGCGGCGTCCCGTGCTCGGGTCGACGAGCCCTCGTACGCGTACCTCGCATCGACCTAGGCGCCGCCCGCCGCAACCGGCGCAAGGGCGTCCGCATCGTCCGGTGCCGCCTCCCTCAGCTCGGCGGGTCAAGACGTCCAAGTTGACATAACCATGTCGCGGGTTATCGGACCTGGCGCCGGCGGTCGCTCATCAAGCCGATGCGGCGATCAGGCCGACGGTCGCCAGGCAGAGGATCACGCCGGCCGCCATCAGCCAGCGGGACTCGATCCGAGAGCTCTGGATCATCTCTCCGCGATCCACCGCCTGCTCCACCCTGTACGACCTGATCGAGCCGTAACCGAACAGGGAGACCGAATAGAGCGCCCAGCCGATCCCGACGACGACGTAGGGCCACTCGGTCGTCGTGCCGCTCAGCTCGGGGACGACGCGGCCCACGCCGACGGCGACGGCGATCGAGGTGAGGGCCGTCCGCCACCAGGCGAGCTCCGTGCGCTCGGCGGCGAGCCTTGTCCGCCGGATCGCATCCCATCCCTCCGTTGGCGGCTTGGAGTCCATTCTCAGGGTTTTACCGATTTCTCGCGATACGGAATTACCATAAGTGCATGCCTCTCAGGGATCGGGAGCTGATCAGTCCGCCACCGACCTTGGCGAGCCTGCAGGAGCTCTCGGGCCCGGTGCTCATCGCGATGCTCGTGGCGAGCGCGATCGCCGTGCTCGACGGCCTGGCCGGCCCCGATGCGGTCCTGATCGGTCTGCTGGCGATCCCACCGGTGATCGCGGCGATGAGCGCGTCGCTACCCGAGACGGCCGTGGTCGGCTCGTTCTGCCTGATCCTCGCCGTCCTCTCGATCCTCTGGCACCAGGACGTCAGTACCGCCCAGTACCTGATTGCCGTGGTGACGGTGATCGCCGGAGACCTGGCGGGCCTCTGGGTCGCCAGCCTGCGCGTCAATCTGAACCGCGAACAGGCCGCCTCCGAGCTGCTCGCCGAGGCGGGTGCCCTGATGGAGGACGCGCTCGACCGCAGGCAGCGCGCCCAGCATCTGGCCGAGCTCGCCGTGCCCAGCCTCGGTGATGTGGCGATGGTCGACATGCTCGCCACTGACGGGTCGATCGAGCGGGTCGCGGCCAGCGGCAGCGGCACGGAGGTCGCCGACCTCTTCGTCAACCTGCGGGCCACCACGCCGATCGATCCCCACGGGCCCCATCCCGTCGCCGAGGTGATCCGCACCGGCCGCGCCGCGGACCTGGATCAGCTCACCGACGAGGACATCGAGGAGATCACCACCCGCGAGAACGAGCGTGAATTGCTCCGCGCGCACCGCTTCAAGTCGTGCATCGTGCTCCCGCTCGGGGCGCGCGGCTCCGTGCTGGGCGCCCTGACCCTATGGATCATGCGCCCGGCGAAGGCCTTCGACGAGACGGCGCGGCGCACGGCGAAGCGACTCGCCGACCGGGCGGCGCTTGCCCTCGACAACGCACGGCTGCACGAGCAGCAGTCTCACATCGCGTCGGTCCTCCAGCACAGCCTCCTGCCGCGGTCGCTGCCGGAGATCTCGGGCTTCGAGGCTTCCTCGCGGTTCCTCGCTGCCGGCGAGGCATACGAGGTCGGCGGGGACTTCTACGACGTCTTCCGCAGCGGCTCCGGGAGCTGGACCGCCGTGATCGGCGACGTCTGCGGGAAGGGCCCCGAGGCGGCCTCCCTGACGGCCCTCGCCCGGTACACCGTCCGGACGGCATCCTCACCGGACAGCGCGCCCAGCGAGGTCCTGCGGACGCTGCACGACTCGATCAGCTCCGAGCGAGCCGACTTCCGCTTCTGCACCGCGGCGCTGGCCCGCATCCAGGCGCCGTCCAACGGCCGCGACCTCGCGCATCTCACCGTCGCCCTCGGCGGGCATCCGCTTCCCCTGATCCTCCGCAAGGGTGGCCGGGTCGACTCGGTCGGCGAGCCCGGGACCCTGCTGGGCGCGCTCCCCTCCCCCGTCCTGGCCGACACCGATGCCACCCTCGCGGTCGGCGATGCGCTGATCCTCTACACGGACGGGATGCTCGACGTTCGCGATCGCAGCAACGGCGACGATCCGGAATGGCTCGCCAAGGAGGTCGGCAAGTCCGCGGGCAAGAGCGCGGACGAGATTGCGGAGCGCCTCGCCCAGGCCGCGATCAAGCGCCATGGCGGCGAGCCGCGCGACGACATCGCCGTTCTGGTGCTGCACCGCAACGGAGTGCGTTGAGACCGGTCCACATCGGCTGCTCCGGCTGGGCCTACCCTCACTGGCGCGAGCGCCTCTATCCGAAGGGGTTGCCGCAGCGGCGCTGGCTCTCCCACTACGCGGAGCGCTACGACACCGTCGAGGTGAACAGCACCTTCTACCGGCTGGCCTCCCCCACGGGGGTCGAGGCCTGGGTCGAGCAGAGCCCTCCGGGCTTCGTCTTCGCCGTCAAGGCGAGCCGCTACCTGACCCACGTGAAGCGCCTGAAGATCGCCGACCGCTACGTCAAGCGCTTCTATGAGCCGCTCCAGGCTCTGGTTGAGACGCGACAAGCTCGGGCCCACCCTCTGGCAGCTGCCCGAGAGCTTCCAGCGCGACGACGAGCGGCTCTGCGGCGCCCTCGCGGCGCTGCCCGACGGCCGGCATGCCTTCGAGTTCCGTCACCCCAGCTGGTTCACGAGCGAGGTCTACGGCCTGCTGCGCGACCACGGCGTCGCGCTCGTGATCGGGGACGATCCGAGCCGCCCGTTCCAGACGCTCGAGCGAACCGCCGACTGGACCTACATCCGCTTTCACCGCGGCAACCGCGGCCGAGGCGGCAATTACTCGGGCGCCGAGATCGACACCTGGGCGCGCCGCATCTCCCAGTGGCGACGCAAGACCGAGGTCTACGCGTACTTCAACAACGACTGGGAGGGGTACGCCCTCCGCAACGCCGACCTCCTCAAGAAGAGCCTCGGCGCTTAGCGGCGTCGCCAGTTGCCGCCGAGCAGCTTGCCGAGACGACCGCTGCGGCGGGGGGTGAACTCCGGGGCGCCCTTCTCGGGCGTCGGCAGCTGAGCGCACGCGGCGGAATCGATCGTCAGACGGACCGCCCGCTCGGCGGTGCGGGCGACCTCCGGCGCGTCGACGAAGCGCAGGTCGCCGTTGGTCGTCTCGATGATGAAGCCGTCCAGGATCCGCTCCCGGTAGTTGTCGACCATCTCGTCGACGACGCCCACCTGCTGCCCGTCGGATGCATAGACGGGCGTGCCGCGCTTCACGGCCGCGTAGTGGATCGGATAGCCGTCGTCCTCTCCCACCCCCCAAATATACGAGGAGCGCCTATTCCCCCCGCTCCCGCACCAGCGGCTCGTCAAGGAAATCGCCGATCGCGCGGGACAGCCTGCCTCCCTGCCAAGCCAGCGGCGACTTGCCCGGCTCCTCGCTGAGAAGTCGGCCCGCGGGCAGGCGCTCGGCCCAGGCCTCGGCGATCGCGTATGGGTGGCCGGGATCGGCCTCGTCGTAGCTGGCGACCACCAGCGCCGGCACGTCGAGCGTCTCCAGCTCCTCGAGCCCCTCGAAGGGAAGGGAGCGAGGGACCGCTCGAAGCGCACGTGCGACCGCTTCCGGGTGGCGGTGCAGCCGCATTCGCTCGCGGGTGAACCGCAGCGCGGTCTCGGTCCAGGACGGATCGGCCGCCAGATCCGCCTCGTACGCCTCCATGAACCCGTCGACGCCGTCTCGCTCCAGTCCGTCCGCAAGACGATCCCACGCCGCCAGGGTCTCCTCGGACGCGGGAAGGCCGAGTGTCACGGGACCGCCGAGGACGAGCGCCGCCACCTCGTCGGCGTGGTCGAGCGCGTGGGCGACCGCCGTGTGACATCCCATCGAGTGCCCCACGAGGACCGGCCGGGCCGCGCCATTGTGCTCCGCCGCCACCGCCCTCAGATCGCCCGTGAGCGCCTCGTAGCCGTATCCGTCCCCCTCGGGCGCCGGAGACGACTCTCCATGGCCGCGAGCGTCGTAGGAGACCAGCCGGTACCCGTGGCGCGCCAGCGCAACCGACCCGTGGAGGACGTATCGCCGGGTCGCGGTCAGACCGTGCAGGAGGATGACCGGGGCTCCCTCCCCCACCTCCTCGCCAGAGAGCTTGACGCCCGAGGACGACACCTCGAAGGGACTCGGCTCCAGGCGCTCGGACGCCAACGTCAGATGAGCTGGGAGACGGCCCGCTCCAGGTCCCCCACGTCCTGATAGCGCAGTCCGAAGAGGGCGACATGCCGGTAACGCAGCACACCGTCACCGTCCAGCAGGAAGACGGCGCGGCGGATGAAGCCGGCGGGTCCCAGGACGCCATACGACCGGGCCACCCGCTTGCCGGGGTCCGAGAGCAATGGCACCGTCAGACCGTGTCGGTCCGCGAAGCGCTCGTGCGATTCGACGGACTGCGGCGAGATCCCCACCATCGGGACGCCGAGTGCCTCGAGCCGATCGCCGTCGTCGCGGTAGGAGCAGAACTGCCTCGTGCAGACGGGCGTGAAATCGCCCGGATAGAACGCCAGGATCACGCCGGTGCCGCGGAAGTCCCGCAGACGATAGGTCTGCGAGCCCTGAGAGCTGGTGCCCTCGAGCTCGAACTCCGGTGCCTGATCCCCGACGCGGAGCTTCGCCATCAGCCGCCCTGGATCGTGACGCCCCGGATGAGCACCGGCGCCTTCGGCTTGCCGCTCGGCGTGCCGAGCTGCTCGATCCGCTGCACCACATCGAAGCCGCTCGTCACGTGGCCGAGCAGCGCGTAGTCCGGCGTCAGGCCCGCGTCGGCCTCGGTCACCACGAAGAACTGGCTCCCCGAGCGGCCGGGCGGCTCAACCGGGCTCTTGGCCATCGCGACGATCCCGCGCGTATAGGAGAGATCCTGCGGCGGCGGCTCATCGACGAAGTATCCGGGACCGCCGGCGCCGGTTCCCGTCGGGTCGCCACCCTGGATCACGAAGCCCGGAACGATTCGGTGAAAGAGCGTGTCGTCGTACGCACCCTGGCGAGCAAGATAGGCAAAGGAGGACGTTGTCTTCGGTGCCCGCGCGACGTCGAGGGCGATCCCGAAGCTGCCACAGCTCGTCTCGACGGTCGCCGTGGCCCGGCCATGGAGCGTCTCCGTCGGCCGGGCAAGGTGCACCTGCTTCGGGGCGGGCGTGCTGACCTGGCCGCAGCCGGCGGGCAGGGCCACGGTCGAGCTCTGCTCTCCCCCGCCGCCGCATCCCGCCATCAGGACGAGCAACAGCGAGGCCGCGATCGCTGTCCGCCCCACGCTCAAGGCGCCCAAGCCTACTCCCGGCGCCTGCGATGATCGCCGCATGCAGGCTCGATTCGTGATCGGGCGCGCCCTGAACGTCCTCGTCGCCAGGTTCCCGGCGAGCTGGCCGCTGATCCGCGCGCCGATGCGGAGCTTCTTCGACCGCCACGCCGAAGGCTGGGACGAGCGAACGACTGCGGGCTCCCCCGCCCACCTGGCGCCCCTGGCGGCTGCCCTGCTCCATGTGGGCCCGGAGCCGGAACGCGCGCTGGACATCGGCACGGGTCTCGGCGACGGTGCGCTCCTGATCGCGCGCGAGTTCCCCCACGCGAGGGTGCGCGGCATAGATATCTCCGGCGAGATGGTCCGCAGGGCCCAGGCTCGAATCGGATTGGACCCGGAGGGGCGGGTCGCGTTCAAGGTCGCCGACGCCGCCCATCTGCCGTTCGACGACGATTCCTTCGACCTCGTGGCCCAGCTCAACATGCCGCCGTTCTTCGCCGAGATCGCGCGAGTCCTGCGTCCCGGCGGCCACGCGGTCATCGCCGCCAGCTGGGGGCCGCAGACGCCCTTCTACACCCCTGAGAGCGTGCTCAGGCGCGGTTTCCGCAAGGCCGGGCTCGATCATTTCGAGTCCGGTGAGGCCGCCGACGGTACGTACCTCGTTGCCCGCCGCGCCTCCTGACCCGCGCCGCAACTAGATTCACCGGATCAGCGAGCCAAGTCGCCACCTGCTTCTGGTCAACCCGCACTCCGCGGGCGGGCGGACCCTGAAGCTCCTGCCTGAGGTCGAGCGCGAGCTCGAGCGCCGCGACGTTCGCTACAGGGTTGTGCGCACCGAGAGCCTCGAGCACGGCATCGGCGAGGCCAGCCAGGCGGCGGAGGACGGGGAGATCCCCGTGGTGATGAGCGGCGACGGCCTGGTCGGCCAGGTCGGGGGCGCACTCGCCCAGACCGGGACGCCGATGGGGATCCTCCCAGGCGGTCGTGGCAATGATCTGGGCCGCGTGCTGCGCATCCCCAACGAGCCGGCCGGCGCGGTCTCGGTCCTTGCCGACGGTCACGCGCGCGAGATCGACGTGGGCGTGGTCAATGACAGGCGCTTCCTCTGCATCGCCTCATTCGGTTTCGACTCGGTGGCGAACCGGATCGCCAACGAGGCTCGCTTCATCAAGGGCAACCTCGTTTACGCCTACGCCGCCCTCCGCACCCTGGCCGCCTGGAAGCCGCACACCTTCACCGTCACCGTGGACGGTGAGCGGACCGAGTGCTTCGGATACTCGGTCGCCGTTGCCAACAGCCGCGCCTACGGCGGCGGCATGTTCGTGGCGCCGAACGCCGAGCTCGACGACGGCCTGCTCGACGTGGTGCTCACCGCGCACACCGGCAAGCTGCAATTCCTCAAGGGCCTGCCCCAGGTGTTCAAGGGCACCCAGATCGAGAACGAGGAGATCACCGTCATCCGCGGCGCCGAGGTCGAGGTGAGCGCCGACGAGGACTTCGCGATCTACGCCGACGGCGAGCACCTCGCTGACCTGCCCGCGACGATCCGCCTGCTGCCGCGCGCCCTCAGGGTGATCGCGCCCGCGGGCCCGCTCGGCGGGCCCGCCTGACACTATCCCCGGCGCAGCGGGCCCCTAACCTGCTGGCGCCATGAGCGCCCTGTTCGCCGCCAAGCGCGGCCTCGCCAAGGCAGTCGGGAGCCTGAGCCGCGCCAGCGGGCGAGGCGGCGGCACGACGCTGCCCGGACGCATGCTTGTCCGGATGGCGCCGGACGCGATCGACCGGCTCGCTTCCGGGCTCGATCGCGGCTCGATCGTCGTCAGCTCCACCAACGGCAAGACCACGACGGCCGGCATGATCGCCGGGATTCTGCACGCCGCCGGGCGCGAGCCGATCCACAACCGAGCGGGGTCCAACATGCACTGGGGCGTGGCGACTGCTCTGCTCGAGCAGTCGGGTGACGAGGGCCTCTTCGAGCTCGACGAGGCCTGGCTCCCCCGCGTGGCGCCCCGCCTGTTCCCACGCCTGCTGGTGCTGGGCAATCTGTTCCGCGACCAGCTCGACCGCTACGGCGAGCTCGAGCGGCTCGCGGACGAGTGGGCTGTCCTGGTGGCCGAGCTGGAGGGATCCTGTGGGTTCGCCCTCAATGCCGACGACCCCCTGATCGCGGACCTCGGCCGGGACCGCGAGCTTCGCCGCCGCCCGGGCGTCACCTACTTCGGGATCGAGGACACGACCCAGGCGCTTCCGGAGCTCCAGCACGCCCACGACGCGAAGCACTGCCGGCGCTGCGGCGCGCCGTATTCGTACGAGCGAGCCTTCGTCGGACACCTCGGCCACTACATCTGCCCCAACTGTCACGCCGACCGCCCGGCGCCCGACATCGCGGCGACTGAGATCGAGCTGCACGGCATTTCGGGCTCGAGCGTGCGAGTCACCACCCCCGAGGGCGAGCTCGAGCTGGAGCTCCCTCTGCCAGGGCTCTACAACGTCTACAACGCGCTGGCCGCGATCGCCGCGGGGCTTCGCTCGGGCATCCCGCTCCAGCAGGTGCGCCAGGGCCTCGAATCGATGCGGGCGGTCTTCGGCCGGGTCGAGACGATCGAGGTCTCGGGCAAGCCCGTGTCGATCCTGCTGATCAAGAACCCGGCCGGGGCGAACGAGGTTCTTCGCACCCTCGCGCTCGAATCGTCGAACGGGGGCATCGACCTCTGGCTGGCGCTCAACGATCGCATTGCGGACGGCCGCGACGTCTCCTGGATCTGGGACGCCGACTTCGAGCTGCTGGCCAAGGGGGTGCGTCGCGTGATCTGCGCAGGCACACGGGCGCCCGAGATGGCGCTCCGCCTCAAGTACGCGGGCTGGCCGCAGGATGCGATCGAGGTCATGGAGCCCATCGAGGCGTCCGTCGACGCCGCGGTATCGGCTGCCCCCGGCCGGCTCTTCGCCCTTCCCACGTACACCGCCCTGCTCGAGCTGCGAACCCTGCTCGCGCAGCGCGGGCTCGCGGCGGACTACTGGCAATGACGGCTCCCGCAATCTGGCAGGAGGTCGAGTTCGGCTCCTACGGCGCCGACCTGCCCGTCTGGGTCGAGCTCGCCGAGGCCGTGGGCGGCCCCGTCGTCGAGCTCGGGGCGGGTGCCGGCCGCGTCGCGCTCCACCTGGCCGGACACGGGCACGAGGTGGTCGCGGTGGAGCGTGACCCCGAGCTCGCGGTCGAGCTCAAGCGCCTGGCGGGAGAGCGCGGGGTCTCGATCTCGGTCGTCGCTGGGGACCTCTCCTTCCCCGCCGAGATCCTGCTCCCCGCCCGGCCCGCGCTCGCCATCGGGCCTCTGCACCTGATCCAGGTCCTCGATGCCCCCGATCGTCCCCCTCTGCTGGCCCGCCTCCGGGAGCTGATGGCGCCCGGGGGGACGCTCGCCCTGACGCTCGTCGACGAGTCCACCCTGCTGAGCTCCGGCGCCGCCTCGACTCAGATCCTGCCCGACATGCGCGAGCTGGAGGGCTGGGTCTACTCGAGCGAGCCTCTCTGGGTCCAGGTCGGCGACCGTTCCCTGACCGTCAGGCGCCTACGGGAACGTGTCTCCCCGGAGGGCCGGATGGAACGCGCCGTCCACGACGAGGTCCTCCACAGGGTCAGCCCGGACGAGCTCGAGCGCGAGGGCGCGGACGCAGGATTCCGCACCGCCGGCAGGCGCCAGATCAGCTCCGGGGAGAACGAGGCCGATTCCACGCTCGTCCTCATGGAGGTCCCCCAATGAGCCCGGGCGCGCCGGAGCTGCGGCTGCTCGCGCTCTACCCGGAACAGATGAACATCTACGCGGATCGCGGCAACCTCCTCTTTCTTCAGCGGCGCGCCGAGTGGCGCGGCATCCCCTTCCGTTACGCGGCAGCCGGCCCGGGTGACGGGTTCGAGCCGGCGGACCACGATCTGATCTACATCGGAGGCGGCCAGGACCGCGACCAGGTGCTCGTGGCCGAGGACATGCTGCGCACGAAGCGCGCCGCGATCGCCTCGGCAGTCGAGGACGGAGCCGCCCTGCTGGCCGTCTGCGGCGGGTATCAGCTCCTCGGCCATCGCTACGAGCTGGGCGATCAATCCATTCCGGGTCTGGGGATCGCCGACCTCGAGACCGTGCGCGAGCCCGGCCCGCGGCTGATCGGAAACGTCTCGATCGAGGTGGAGCTGGGTGAGCGACCCAGCGTGCTCGCGGGCTTCGAGAACCATGGCGGGCGGACCCACCTCGGACCGGGCGCGGAGCCGCTGGGCCGCGTTCTCCACGGGCACGGCAACAACGACCGCGATGGCTACGAGGGCGTCAAACGGCTCAACCTGATCGGCACCTACCTGCACGGTCCGCTCCTCCCCAAGAACGCCTGGCTTGCCGACCGCCTGCTCGCGCTGGCCATCGAGCGCCGTACAGGCACCTTCCCCGACCTCGAGCCGCTGGACGATGAGCTTGAGGCCGATGCTCATGCTTCGGCCCTGCGGGCGGCATCAACGGGATAGGATCAGCGCATGGTCATCGTGATCATCATCATCGCGCTGCTGCTGCTCGCCGGGCTGAGCTACATCCTCTTCCGAAACAGCATCGTCGGCTCGCGCAACCGCTGCGAGGAGGCCTGGAGCGGCATCGACGTGCAGCTCAAACGCAGGCACGACCTGGTGCCGAACCTGGTCGAATCGGTCAAGGGCTATGCCTCGCACGAGAAGTCGACCTTCGAGAAGGTCACCCAGGCACGCGCGGCAGCGATGCAGGCGAGCGGCCCAGAGGAGGCCGGCAAAGCGGAGACCATGCTGAGCCAGGCACTGGGCGGCCTGCGCGTCGTCGCCGAGCAGTACCCGGAGCTCCGCGCCACCGAGAACTTCCAGCAGCTCCAGCGCCAGCTCTCCGAGCTCGAGGACGAGATCCAGGCGTCCCGGCGGATCTACAACTCGAACGTCCAGAGCTTCAATACCAAGATCCAGCAGTTCCCCGGCTCGATCATCGCCAACCAGGGCGGCTTCACAGCCAAGCCCTTCTTCGAGATCGGCGATGCCGCGGAGCGCGAGACCCCGCAGGTCTCCTTCAGCCAGCCCCCCGGCTAGATCCCGCTCGAGCCGAAGCCGCCGCCGCCGCGGATCGAGGAGTCCAGCGCGTCGGCCTGCATCGGGCTGGCGGTCGCGACCGGTACGAGCAGCAGCTGCGCGATCCGATCGCCCGGCTTGCAGTGGAAGTCGATGGTCTGGTCGGTGTTGAGGAGGACGACCCGCACCTCCCCGCGGTACCCGGGGTCGATCAACCCCGGAGAGTTGACCAGTGTCACGCCGTGCTTCAGCGCGAGGCCGGAGCGAGGCAGGACCAGGCCCGCCAGGCCGTCCGGAACCGCCACCGCGAGGCCGGTGCCCACGCTGACCCTGGCCCCGGGGACGATGCGCGCGGCCTCTGCCGCATAGAGATCAAGACCGGCATCGTTGTCGTGGGCCCGGGTCGGCAGCGTCGCCTTGTTGCTGAGCTTGACGAAGCTGAGCTCCTCCACCTCGCGAAATGTGGGGGCGTACTCCGTCGGCACACCTCCCCCGATCGCGTCCAGTGAGTCCCTGCCGATCGTCGCGGTCTCAGTCGCCGGCGGTGCGAACTCGGTCTCGAGATCGACTTCCTCGTCCGTTGACCGAAAGATCGGAGAAGCGATCGGCGAGGGCGGCAGGTAGTCGCGCGCGAACGAGAACCCCGTCCTCGCGATCTTCGCGCTCGAGGTCGCCAGCAATCTCGTGAAGCTCCGAAAGACGCTCACCGGCGCCAAAGGGTACGAGCAACTCGACTTCGGTGAATCCCTGGCCGATCGCGTCCGCAATCCGGGAGCGCAGCTCATCGAGCCCCTCCCCGGTTTCGGCTGAGACGAGCGCGGCTCCGGGATGCCGGAGAGCGAGCTCGCGTCGTGACTCCGGATCGAGCAGGTCGACCTTGTTCATCACCAGCAGCCGCGGCGAGGTGCCGGCGCCGATCTCGTCGAGGACGGCGTCCGCTGCGGAGATCGAGTCCATCCGCTCCTCCTCGGGCTGGGATCCGTCGACGACGTGCAGGATCAGGTCAGCCAGGACGGTCTCCTCGAGCGTCGCCTTGAAGGCCTCCACGAGGGCGTGCGGCAGCTTGCGGATGAAGCCGACCGTGTCGGTGAGCAGTATCCGCCGGCCCTCGTGCGTGAAGGCTCTGGTCGTCGGGTCGAGAGTGTGGAAGAGACGCTCCCCCACCCCGACGCCGGCGCCCGTCAGGGCGTTCAGCAGCGTCGACTTGCCGGCGTTCGTGTACCCCGCGAGCGCGACCGTCGGCATGACGGCGCGCTCCCGCTCGGCCCGCATCACGGCCCGGTTTCGCTCGAGCCGCTCCAGCCGGCGCCGGAGCGATGTGATCCGGTCTCGCGCCAACCGGCGGTCGGTCTCGATCTGGGACTCGCCGGGACCCCTGGTGCCGATGCCACCCCCGAGGCGCTCGAGGTGGGTCCACAGCCCCCTCATGCGGGCGAGGTTGTACTCCAGCTGCGCCAGCTCCACCTGGAGCTTCCCTTCGGCGGTGTGGGCGTGGTCGGCGAAGATGTCGAGGATCACCGCGGTGCGGTCGATCACCGGGACGCCCAGCGCCTGCTCCAGGTTGCGCTCCTGGCGCGGCACCAGCTCGTCATCCACGGCGACCAGGTTGGCGTCTGCCGCAGCGATCTCCCGCTTCAGCTCGGTGAGCTTGCCGCGCCCGAGGTACCGGTCGGGATCCGGCTGCGGGCGCGTCTGCGTCATCTCCCCCGCCGTCGCGACGCCGGCGGTGCGAAGCAGCTCCTTCAGCTCCGCCAGAGGGTCGTCGCGGTGCTCGTCGTCGCGGACGATGCCGACGGCGATGGCGCGCTGGCGAGCGCGAGGGTTGACGATGCCGGCAGAGCCGTTTGCGTAGTGGCTCTCGGACTGCCGCCCGTTGCGGTTTCTCTGCACTAATCAGATGTTAGGCGCCGCTCAGGGCGACCCGCAGGCGAGCGGCGCCGCCGGCAGTCGCGTCAAGCCGATATCACCCACGAAGGGCAGGGCGCCCGCGGAGCAGGCATTCGCCACCGCCTCCTGGGCCGCGGCCTCGTCACCCGCCACCGTGTAGTCCGTTGCGGTGACCAGGAGCCCGTTTGCCCCGATCCGCTGTAGCGCGGCCTGTGCGCCCGCGACCTCCGCGGGCGGCTGGTGCACGTATCGCCGTCGCTTGAAGCTGTAGGTCCAGGTCACGTCCTCGCGGTTCCAGCCGTCATAGAAGCGCAGCAGAGGACCGATCGAGGCCTCGCCGTTCTGCGCGAACAACAGGCCCCCGCCACCGTGTACGAGGACCGACAGGGAGCGGACGAGCCTCCTCATCCCAGGTCGCTCGCGCTTGTGCGTCTCGACCATGTCGGTGTTGTCCAGGAAGAGGCCGTCGAAGCCCTTGCGCAGCAGCCGCGGAGCAATCAGGTGGGAGATCGCACGACGGAATCCCCGGGCATCCACGTCGGCGTAGATCTCGCCGAACTGCTTGAAGCGGTCGGACAGTGCGTACGGCTTCAGCTTCCGGTACCAGGAGCGAAACGGCTCGATCGTGCCCACGCTCAGGTAGCCGAGGACCACCGCGCCGCTCGCACGAAGCCGAGCGACGCTGGCCACCTTGGTCTGCCCCCCGTCAACGACGACGAGGTCGTATCGCGAGAGGGAGTCGAGCACGCCCGGATCGTTGGCGTCGAGGCCGAGCCCGAACGCCCAGTCGTGAACCGGTGCAAGGCGTGGGTCGGCCGGCGAGCCAGCGGCAGCTGGGCCATTGGCCGACAAGAGGATCAGCGCGGCCAGGAGCGCCACGGAGGCTCGTCGCATCCCCCCAGGCTAGGCGGACCGAGGTGCTGCGACCGGCTCCCGCGGGACCATCGGCAGCAGAGCGGCCGCCCCGACGACCGCGACAAATGCAAGGGAGCGGCCGATGACCGCCAGGGCGTCGGAGCCCATCGGGTCGCCGAAGACGACGATGCCTCCCGCGATGGCCGCCAGGGTCGCGGCCGCCGAGAAGGCGACGATCACGGCGACCGGCTCGCCGATCTGCAATCCGCGCCCGAGGGCGAGGAACGCGCCGATCCCGCCGAGGATCGCGGTCACGGTCCACGGGCTGAGCAGGCTCAAGGGCTGCGCGGGGACAAGCTCCGCAAGTGCCTTGAGCGAGACGTCGGAGACACCGAGCAGCGTGCCGGCGGCAACGGCCATCAGCACCGAGCTCTGGACGGTTGGCCCGCGCTGGCTCGAGGTCAGCATGAGCAGGCCACCGATGGTCAACATCCCGCACTGGAAGCCCAGCATCGTCACCGGGTCGAATCCGATCCCGGAACGCGCATGCCCGGCCGTCAGGGCCAGGAAGCCCAGACCGGCCGCACAGAGGCCGATACCGGCCATCTCGCGCTTGCAGACCGCGATGCCGAACCAGCGCCGGGCCGGGATGGCCAGCATGGCCAGGCCTCCAGCGATCACCGCCTGGACCAGCGACAACGGCGCCATCGAGAGCGCGGCCACGTGCAGGCACCAGGCGAGAAACGCCAGGCCAAAGCCGATCGCCCACCATCGAGAGCGAAACAGGGCAGACGCACTGCGCAGCGGATTGCGCATCGCGACATCTGGGGCATTGACCGCGCCGCGGTGCTTGCAGAGCAGCGCCACGCCCGAGATCAGGGCACAGCCCAATGCGAGTATGAGTCCGATTTCGCTCATCAGGTGAAGGTTCGGCGCGACAGCCTGGCGCCTTTAGCTGAGGCGCCGGTAAAGGCCGATTCGCCCCCGCGCTCGAGAATCCCGCTCCAGGAACCTACGGGTTATTCGCGCGCGGGGCGCCGGTCAGGTGAGATGCGAGCGGAGGCGCTGGACCGCCTCGGTAAGGAGCTCGTCCGGGGTCGTCAGGGAGATCCGGAAGAACCCCTCGCCGCTCGGGCCATACATCGATCCGGGCGAGACGACCACGGCCGCCTCCTCGAGCACCAGCTCCGCGAATGACACGGAGGTGTGCCCGTCCGGCACGGGGGCCCAGATGTAGATCGTGCCCTTCGGGGTCTCCACATCGACGCCGATGTCCCGGAGCGCCTCGAGCACCAGGTCGCGGCGACGCTGATAGATCCGGCACATCTCGTCGATCTCCTTGCCCCCGGCCCGCAGGGCCGCGGCGCCGGCGAGCTGGACCGCCTCGTACAGGCCGGAGTCGACGTTGGTCTTCAGGCGCCAGTAGGTCTTGATCGCCTCGGCGTTGCCCAGGATCGCCGCGCAGCGCCAACCGGTCATGTTGTAGCCCTTGGAAAGCGAGAAGACCTCGACGCCCACGTCCTTCGCCCCCGGCGTCGCGAGAAAGCTCGGCGCCACGTACCCGTCGTAAGTGGTCTCCGAATACGCGTTGTCGTGCACGACGAGGATCTCGTGGCGCGAGGCCAGCTCCACCACCCTCTCGAAGAAGCCCTCGGGGACGATTGCGCCGGTGGGGTTGTTGGGGTAGTTGATGAACAGCAGGCGGGCCGCCTCGAGTTTCTCCTCGGGGATCGAGTCGAGGTCCGGGGCGAAGCCGAGATCCGCGCGGAGCGGCAGCAGAAGCGCCTCGGCGCCGGCGAGGACAGGCCCGCCCGTGTAGACCGGATAGCCGGGGTCGGAGGCGAGGGCGACGTCCCCGGGGTCGAGGAAGGCGAAACAGAGGTTGTAGATGCATTCCTTGGCGCCGATTGCCGGGATGACCTCCGTGACGGGGTCGATCTGGACGCCGAAGCGCCTGAGGTAGAAGTCCGCGAACGCATCGCGAAACTCGGGACGGCCGCGATTGCTCGGGTACTTCTGCGTGCTCGGGTCCCCGACCGCCTCGCGCATCGCCTCCACGACGTAGCGGAAGGTCGGCGTATCGGGATCACCTATCCCCAGGCTGATCACGTCGATGCCCTCGTCGCGCTTCGCCTCGATCCTGCGCTCGAGCTCAGCGAACATGTAGGGCGGGATCGCCTCGAGGCGTGCGGAGGGGGCCGCCAGACCTCTCTTCTTCGTCGGGGCTGCCATCGAGCGCGAAGACTAGGGGGCCGGAGAGCGAACCTCTCCCAGCACCTGGGTGAACCGCTCGCTGAACTCTCCGGCGTACACCTCCTCCGCCCAACCGGTCAGCCGCACGTCGAGCTCGTCGCTGACCTCAACCTGAAGCTGCCCGCCATCGAGCGCCACGCTCATCGGGCTCTCGCCGCCGCTCAGGAAGGCGGCCACAGCGGCTCCGCTCGCGCCGGTCCCTGAAGACAGGGTCTCCCCCACGCCGCGTTCGAAGATCCGGGCGCGGACCAGCGATCCCCGCTCCTCGAAGAAGCTGACGTTGGTGCGGTTCGGGAAGAGCTCGTGGTGTTCGATCTCCGGTCCGAGCAATCGAGAGGTCCAGCTCCTCCAGCTCCCTCTCGGAGACTGCGATCGCGCACTGTGGGTTGCCGATCGAGACGTGCTGAAAGCGCCAGGTCCGCCCACCCGCCTCGAGCTCGCCGATGCCGTCCTCTCCCCCCGAGGGGAAATCGGGGGAGCTCGTTCGGGCGCGACCCAGGTCCATGGTGCAATCGCGCTCGGTGCGGATCGTCGGCTTGATCTCCCCCGCCTTCGTCAGGATCGTGAACTCGTCGGCATCGGTCCACCCCCTGTGACGCAGGTAGAGCGCAGCCTGGCGCGCGCCGTTTCCGGACAGCTCGGCCTCCGAGCCGTCGGGATTGAAGATCCGAAGCTCGGCGACATAGGCCGGGTCCTCGATCGGGATCAGCAGCAGGATCCCGTCCGAGCCGACCCCGAACGGCCGGTCGCAGATCCGCTTGATCCGCTCCGGGGTCAGTTCCCACGGCAGCGCCGCCGCCTCGATGAGCAGGTAGTCGTTGCCGAGCGCAGTCCACTTCTCGAACTTCATCCGGAGCCGAGCCTCTCTGTGATCTCCGCCGCCACGTCGGCATCATCCCGATCTGTGCGGTCGATCAGGGTGACCCCCTCCATTCGGCGCATCCAGGTGAGCTGCCGGCGCGCATAGGCGCGATGTGCCGACTTCATGGACTCGATCGCCTCGGCCGAGGGCGCTCCATCGATGTCCGCGACGAGCTGCTCGAAGCCGAGGGCCGCGCGCGCCGTCCGGGAGGGGCCCGCCTCCAGGGCGGCCCGCGCCTCCTCCGCGGCCCCGGCGGCGATCATCTCGTCCACCCGCCTGTCAATTCGCTCCGCGAGCCGCTCACGCTCCATCGTCAGCCCGACCAGCACGGTGGGATGCCGGAGCTCCGCGGTCCACAGCCGCTCCGCCTCGGGAGCGGCCTCGATGCCGGCCCGGGCGAGCTCGGTGAAACGCGCGATCCGCTTGCGGTCGTTCGGATCGACGCTCCGGGCCAGGTCCGGGTCGAGCTCGGCGTGGAGCACCTTCGGGCCACGCTCCGCAATCTCGGCCTCCACCTCCTCCCTGATCTCGCCCGGCACCGGCGGCCTCAGGTCGAGGTCCGCCAGAGCCGCCCGCAGATACAGGCCGGTCCCGCCGACCACGATCGGGCGCCGACCCTCCGCGATCAGGGCATCGATCTCGCGATGCGCCGCCTCGGCGTAGCGCCCCGCGCTGTACTCCTCGCCGGAATCCACGAACGAGAGGAGTCGATGCTCCAGGCTCGACCGCTCGTCGGCACTCGCCGCGCCGCTCAGCGTCTCCAGGCCGCGGTAGACCTGGATCGAGTCGCAGTTGACCGCCGCCGGGTCCTCCCCCCGCTCCCGGAGACGGTCCGCGACGGACAGCGCGACACCCGTCTTGCCGACAGCGGTTGGCCCGAAGAGCGCGAGGACCCTCAAGCGGCGCGGCTCAGCAGCCGCTCCGAGCCGCTCAGGGTGGTCGAGGTGGCGCCGCCGATCTCGACCTCCACGAGCTCGCCTGGGGCGGCCGTGCCGTCGAAGTTGACGGTCTTGTTGTGGCGGGTACGGCCGCGCAGGCGAGAGGCATCGGTGCGGCTCGGGCCCTCGACAAGGACCTCGAGGGTGCGCCCGACGAAGCGCTCGGCGCGTTCGCGAGCGCGCCGCTGGACCAGCTCCACCAGGCGCTGCATCCGCTCGCGCTTGACCGGGTGCGGCAGCTGGTCCTCGAACTCGGCCGCCTCGGTGCCCCGGCGGGGCGAGAAGACGAAGGTGAACGCGCCGTCGTAGCCGACCTCGTCGACGACCTCGAGGGTCTGCTCGAAGTCCGCCTCGGTCTCGCCCGGGAAGCCGACGATGATGTCGGTGGTGATCGCGCAATCGGGCACGTGCTCACGGATCATCGCGACGCGGTCCATGTAGCGCTCGCGGCCATAGGTCCGGCGCATCCTCTTCAGCACCGGCGTGGAGCCCGACTGCAGAGGCAGGTGGATGTGCTCGCAGAGCGACTCGAGCTCGGCGTGGGCCCGGATCACGTCCTCGCGCATGTCCTTGGGGTGCGGACTCGTGTAGCGGATCCTGTTCACTCCGGGAACCGCGTCCACGCGGGCGAGCAGCTCGGCGAAGGAGATCCGGCTGTCCTTCGGCAGGTCGCGCCCGAAGCTGTTCACGTTCTGGCCCAGCAGCGTGATCTCCCCGACCACGTCGGCGGCCAGGCCCTCAATCTCGGCAATCAGCTCGCCAGGGTCGCGGCTCACCTCGCGGCCGCGGACCGACGGCACGATGCAGTACGAGCAGACGCAGTTGCAGCCCTGCGAGATCTGCACCCAGGCCTGGAACTCGCGGGCGCGCTTCATCGGCAGATGCCCGGTGACGTCCTCGAACTCGAAGTAGCCCTGAGCGGTGAGCGAGTCGGACGTGAGGAACTCCGCCAACCTGTGGACCTGTCCCGGGCCGAAGGCGACGTCGACGAACGGAAAGCGCCGAAAGACCTCGTCCTTGACGGATTGGGCCCAGCAGCCGCCGACGCCGACGACCCTCGCCGGGTCCTCCGACTTGAGTCGCTTCGCCTCCCCCAGGTGGGCGATGAACCGGTTGTCGGCCGACTCGCGGATCGAGCAGGTGTTGAAGAGGATCAGGTCCGCCCCCTCCCTGTCCGCCGCCTCGACGTACCCGAGGGAGTCCAGCATTCCCTTCATCCGCTCGGAGTCGTGCTCGTTCATCTGGCAGCCGAAGGTGGTGACGTGGTAGGAGCGCTCCATCGTGGTCAATTTAGCGGCGGCGCCCCTACTTCGGCGAGGAGTTGACGATCTGCTGGATGCGGCTGTGCGACAGGCCGAGCGTCCGCGCCACCTCGCGGTAGCTTGCTCCGGCAGTCACTGCTTGCCGGATCAGCCTGTCCCTGACCAGCCGGATGCGGGTGATCTCCTCGTCGATGCCGCGCATCGCCCGCCGGTACTCGAGCCCCACGCGCACCCGCTCCACCCAGACCCTGCTCCGCGCACGCTCGAAGTCCGCATGTGCCTCGCTGAGGCGCCGGGCCTCCATCTCGGCGATCATCGCTCCTGTATAGCACCAGCCGAGCTGGCTATACGGCGAATCGAGCTAGGGGTTGTTGCCGGCGGGGCCGGCGTTGGTGTTGCTCGGAAGGACCGTCAGATCGCCCTGCATCCCCGCCTCGCGGTGACCCGGAACCGTGCAGTAGAAGACGTACTTGCCGGGGGCGAGGTTCGACAGATCCACCGACTGCTTGCCGTTCGAGAATGGCTGGACCTGACCGAGGACGTTGCCGTTTGCCGTCGCGACGGCGATGCTGTGCGGCACCTGCGAGGGGTTGTCATAGGTGATGTCCACGTTCCCCGGCTTGGCGGTGAGGCCGTTCGGCTGAAACACCAGGCCCCCATCGGAGGGCGAGGAGACGGCAAGGTCCGTGACCGGTCCGGTGGGCGCGGTCGTGGTCGTTCCCTCCTCCGCGGCCAGCTTCTCGTTGCGCTTCTTCTGCTCGTCGTTCGACTTGACGATCGCGAAGGCCATCGTCGTGCCGACAACTGCCGCGAACACGACGATCACGCCGGCCATCACCGCCCGGTTGGGCGGGAACGAGTCGCTGCCCCGGATTCCCACGAATGCGATCGCCAGCGCGGCGAGCACCAGCACGCCGCCGACCACGAAGAAGAAGTTGCCGTCCATCCCGCGCGGATCCTACCCGGAGGGCCTCAAGCCGCGTCGGCGAGGCGCTCGACCCGGCGGACCGCCTCGTAGGCGAGCTCGAGGGGATATCCGCGCCTGACGAGCAACCTCAGCGCCCGCTCGCGCTCCCGTTCCGACTCGCAGCCCATCCCGCGGTCGCCGAGCAGCCTCACGGTCCTCTCGAGCTGCGCTTCTTCGTCGTCCGGCCCGAGCGCGGTGTCGATGTGCTCCCGGGCGACGCCACGATCCTGCAGCGCCGTCGAGATGCGATCAGGGCCCCAGCCGGCAAGCTGGCGCTTGTCCTCGGCGTAGCGTTGGGCGAAGCTCTCGTCGTCGATCGCCTTGGCCTCGATCAGCAGGGCGATCACCTCCTCGATCTCGGCCTCGGCCACCTCGCGCTCGGCGAGCCAGGAGCGCAGCTCCGACTCGGTGCGCTCCTTGTAGCTCAGGGCCCGGAGCGCGAGCTCATACGGATCGTCCTCAGGCAGCCTTCTTCTCCGGCTTCTTCGGCGCCTTGACAGCCTCGACCGGCTTGGCCTCGTCTGGCTCCCTGACGGCCTCCGGCTTCGCCTCCTCAGCGCCCTCGCCGATCCCGAGCTTCTCGTGGATCTTCCGCTCGAGTTCCGCCCCCAGCTCCGGGTTGTCGCGGAGGAACTCCTTGGTGTTGTTGCGGCCCTGGCCGAGCCTCGTCTCCCCGTAGGAGAAGAAGGAGCCCGACTTCTGGATCAGGTCGTGCTCCAGGGCCATGTCGATCAGACCGCCTTCCTTGGAGATGCCGACGCCGTACTCGATGTCGAACTCGGCCTGGCGAAACGGGGGCGCCACCTTGTTCTTGACGACCTTGACCCGGACCCGGTTGCCGACCGCCTCGGTGCCCTCCTTCAGGGTCTCGATCCGGCGGATGTCGAGGCGCTGCGAGGAATAGAACTTCAGCGCCCGGCCACCCGGCTGGGTCTCCGGGCTCCCGAACATCACCCCGATCTTCTCCCGGATCTGGTTGGTGAACAGGCAGATCGTGTTGGCGCGACTCAGGTTCCCGGCCAGCTTCCGAAGCGCCTGCGACATCAGGCGCGCCTGCAGGCCCACGTGCTGGTCGCCCATCTGGCCCTCGAGCTCCACTCGCGGGGTAAGCGCGGCGACGGAGTCCACCGCGACGACGTCGACCGCGCCCGATCGGACCAGCACGTCGACGATCTCGAGGGCCTGCTCGCCGTAGTCCGGCTGGGAGATCATCAGCTCGTCGGTGTTGACGCCGATCTTCCGCGCGTAGACGGGATCGAGCGCGTGCTCGGTGTCGATAAAGGCGCAGACCCCTCCGCGGGCCTGGGCCTCGGCGATGATGTGGTAGATCAGCGTGGTCTTGCCGGAGGACTCCGGCCCGAAGATCTCGACGATGCGGCCGCGCGGCACCCCGCCCACTCCCAGCGCGATGTCGAGTGGCAGGGCGCCGGTGGAGACGGACTCCACCTTGAGTGCGCCCTGGTCGCCCAGCTTCATCAGGGCGCCCTGGCCGAACTCCTTCTCGATCTGCGACACCGCTGCCTGCAGCGCCTGGTCGCGCGCCTTCGCATCCTTCTCGCCGGCCTCTCTCAGGTTGGGCTTCTGATCTGCCATCTGGGTCACCTCTCAGTCATTGGTCTTCGTTGGCGGTCGGAAGCTCCAACTCGGCCATCGCTTCGTATTCCGCGCCGGTCCGGCGCAGGTGGGACTTGAAGAGCACCAGACGCGTCGGACGGAAGAACCGGAACATATGTTCGGGTAGCGCATGCGGCGCGGTCCTGATCAGGGCGGCCTTTCGGCTCCCCGGCGCCTCGGGCTTGACCCGCGCCACCGTCAAATGCGGCCAGAAGGGGCGCTTCTCGGGCTCGTAGAAGCCGCCGGCCACCAGCCGCTCCTCCACCTGCCGCTGCAGCGCAATGATCTCGCCCGAGTTCGCGGCGAGCGCGATCAGGCGCGGGCGCTTGCCGGGCGGAACGCCCACCGGCTCGGTGGCAAGCTCGACGGCCGGGGCCTCCACGTCCTTGACGAGCGCCGCCTTCGCGATCGCCTTCACGTCCTTCTCCGCCTGGTAGCCGAGGAACACCAGGGTCATGTGGAGGGCATCCGGCCTGACGACACGCAGGGCGGGATCGGCGAGGGCCGTCTGCTGCCACTCGACCAGCCCCGCGCGCACGTCCTGCGGCAAATCGAGGGCAACGAACAGGCGGGCCCTGGGGCTCTTGAGCCGCTCCTTGGCCACGCCCGAACGCTAATCACCGGATCGGCCGCAAATACCGCTCTTGGACGCTTCGCCATCAGGCGCATGAGTCGCGGCCCAGGGCGTCTCTCCCCTCCCGGGGGCGGGTCAGTCCCCGGTCGGGGCCGGGGAGATCTCCCCGCGGCCGGCGATCTGAAGGTTCGCCGGGAGCTTCGCGCCCCAGCGGTCGGCGAGCACCTGGAGCCGCGTGCGCCAGGCGATGATCGCCGCCCGCTGCTCGTTCTGGAAGTGGGGCAGCTGATCGAAGGCGCGGTCGGGCAGGGCCGCCGCCAGCGCGCTCAGATAGGTGTCCTGGAGCACGAAGGTGTGGGCATACGCGTCCTGGGCAGCCCGCATCTCCTCGGGAACGTCCTCGATGGCCGCGATCCGGACCGCATATTCAGCCGCGCCGTGTTCGATCCGGTCCATGCCGTGCTGTGCCTGCTTTGCGCTCAGGTCGCCGTCCCGATAACCCTCGAGGATCGGATCCGCCTTGTCCAGGAGCTCGTTGATGCCAAGCCTGATCGGCTGGACATTCGCCACGTAGTCCTCGAGCGCCTGCCGCCGGTCGGCTGTCGTCGTATCCGCTCCGCACCCCGCCACCAACAGCACAATCGCGGCCGCAACGACCGCGATTGCCGCCTTCATCGCGGCGGCTCCCGGCCCTCGAGCAGATAGCGCACCAGATGAAGGGCGACCACCACTGAGCGATCGCGGACATCGGTGCGGCTTCCGGGGAGGACCGGGTCGCGCGCGAGCTTCTCGCCGGTCGCCATCTTGGCGCAGAAGCAGACGTAGCCCACCGGCTTCTCCTCGCTGCCGCCATCGGGACCGGCGATCCCGGTGACGGAGCAGGCCACCTCGGCACCAAAGCGCACGAGCGCGGCGTCGGCCATCGCCTCGGCGACCTCAGGTGAGACCGCGCCCTTGCTCTCGATCAGCTTCGCGTCGACCCCGAGCAGATCTATCTTGGACTCGTTCGAGTAGGAGACCACGCCGCCGGCGAACCACTTCGAGGAACCGGGTCGCAACGTGAGGCGACCGGCGAGCAGGCCCCCGCTCTCGGACTCTGCGACAGCGATCGTGCGATCCCCGAGCAGCCGGAAGACGACCTCCTCGATGGACTCTCCGCTCTCCGTGTAGGTGAACTGCCCGAGGCGCTCCGCGAGACCGGCGCGGAGTCCCTCCGCCGCCTCCTCGGATCCGTCGCGATGGCGAACGTCGGTGACCAGCTCGCCGCCCCGCAGGCAGGTCGTGACCTCCAGGTCGCCGAGGGAGACTCCCTCGTCTTCGATCTCCCGCAGAGCCTTGGCGAGCTCGGACTCCGGGATTCCGAACATCCGGATCGACATCGTCCGGAAGGGCTCGGCGCGGCCGAGCACCTCCTGAGCCGGCGCCGCAGCCAGTGCTCGCGGCCACATCTCCTGCAGCTCGCGTGGCGGGCCCGGCAGGACGATCACGACCTGTCCATCCGCCGGCACCACGAGACCCGGCGCGGTCCCCGCCGGATCGAGCGCGACGGCCCCCTCCGGGATCATCGCCTGCTTGCGGTTCGCCTCGCGGACGGCCTCGGGATCGAAGCGCAGCCTGCGCGCGTAGCGGGCGATGATGTCGGCGATCTTCTGCTCCATCTCCTCGTCGAGCACCAGCTCGCGTCCCGCGAAGCGGCCCACCACCTCGGCCGTCAGGTCGTCGGCCGTGGGCCCTAGGCCACCGCTCGTGAAGATCAGGTCGAGCCCGTCATCCCGCATGTGGCGGAGCGCGCCCTCGAGGTCCGCAGGGCGATCCCCGACCACCATGATCTCGGCGACCTCGACCCCCAGGTCGGCCAATTGCTCCGAGATCCAGGGGCCGTTGCGGTCGGTGACGTAGCCGCTCAGCACCTCGGTGCCGGTGACGAGGATTCCCGCGCGAACACTCACGCGGGGCATTCTTGCGGGTTGCGCTACTCGCTACTCGCCGTCGGCGGGTGCTGCAACCGGCTCGGAGGCCTCAGGCGGTGGCGCCTCGCCCCCGCCCAACACGCGCGGCAGGTCCGCGATCGAGACGAGCACCTGGCGCGGCTTGGAGCCCTCGTAGCCGGAGATGATCCCCCGGCGCTCGAGCATGTCGATCAGCCGGCCGGCGCGCGTGTAGCCCACGCGCAGGCGACGCTGGATCATCGAGACCGACGCCGTGCCGCCTTCCACCACCAGCTGCGCAGCCTGATCGAGCAGATCGTCGCTGTCCGGATCGAAGTCGTCGTCGCCATCGGCCTCGTCCTTCGAGACCTGCGGCGTCTCGAGCAGCTCCTCGGCGAAGTCGGGCTCCCCCTGGTCCGACCAGTGCTCGGTGATCTTGGCGATCTCGGCCTCGGTGATGAAGGCACCCTGGATGCGCTGCATCTTCGAGGTGCCGGCCGGGCGGAAGAGCATGTCCCCCTGCCCGAGCAGCGTCTCGGCGCCGCCCTGGTCGAGAATCACCCGGGAGTCGACCTGGGAGGAGACCGCGAAGGCGATCCGCGCTGGGATGTTGACCTTGATCGTCCCGGTGATGATGTCGGTGGAAGGACGCTGGGTGGCAAGCAGGAGGTGGATCCCAACCGCCCGGGACTTCTGCGCAAGGCGAATGATCGCGTCCTCGACCTCGGCCGGGGCAACCATCATCAGGTCGGCGAGCTCGTCGATCACGCAGAGGATGTGTGGCAGCGGCGCGTCGCCCTCGCGCTCGCGGACGCGGTTGAGCTCCGCCAGGTTCCGGGCGCGGGCCTGCTCCATGACGCCATAGCGGCTCTCCATCTCGGCGATCAGGTTGTTGAGCACGTTGGCGGCCAGGCGCGGCGAGGTCACCACCGGGGTGAGCAGGTGCGGGATCTTCTCGTAGTGGTTGAGCTCGACCCGCTTCGGGTCGACCAGCACCAGCCGGACCTCGTTCGGGGAGGCGTGCAGGAGGATCGAGCTGAGGATCGCGTTGACCGAGCCCGACTTGCCCGACCCGGTTGTGCCGGCGATCAGGGCGTGCGGCATCTTCTGCAGGTCGGTCCAGACTGCGCTGCCGGAGATGTCCTTGCCGAGCCAGGCGACCAGCGGCGAGGACCCCTGCGGGCGGCCGCCGTAGATGTCGCCGAGGCGGACGAGACGGCGGCGCTGGTTCGGCACCTCGACGCCGACCGCCTGCTTGCCGGGGATCGGCGCCAGGATCCTGATGTCCGTCGACGCCAGGGCGTAGGCGAGGTCGTCCTTGAGCTGGGTGATCTTCGAAACCTTGGTGCCCGGGGCGAGCTTGAGCTCGTAGCGGCTCACGTGCGGGCCGGTGACCGTCCCGACGATCTTGGCCTCGACCCCGAAATGCCCGAGGGTCTCGAGCAGGTTGCGGGCGATCGCCTCGTAGTCCTGCTTGTCGGGGCCCTTGTCGGGCCCTCCGCGCTCGAGCACCCGCTCGGCGTCGGGCGCCTGATAGTCGATCTCCTCGGACTCGGTGACCCCGCCGCGCTTCTCGCCCATCGGAGTCAGCGGCACTGCGGGCTCCGGCTCATCGTCCTCCGCTTCGACCTCGGCTTCCTCTGCCTTGGCAACCTTGATCGTTTCGTCGTCCTGATCCTCGAGGTCCTCCAGCTCGCTCGTGTCCGGCTCGTCAGCGACGCGGACGGCGTCGTCGAAGTTCGCGACCCGCTCCGTCTCCTGCTCCTCGTCCCCGCCCACGATCACCTGGAAGTCGTCGCCGTTCGCGACCGGCTCGGGCGGCCCGAAGACGGGCTCCGTGTCGGCGGGGCTCGTGTCGATCAGGTCCGGGTCCGTGTGGACCCGGCTCTCCTTGATCGCGGTGGCGAAGCCGACGGTACCGCGCTTCGCCCGGTCCGCACCGCGACGGGCAGCGCGGACCATGTCCGAGACCGAGCGCCCGGTGAGCAGCAGGAGCCCGGACAACAGCAGCACCACGGCGATGATCTGAGCGCCGAGGCGCTGGAAGAGCGTCGTCGTCGCCCAGTAGAGGACCTCGCCCAGGCCCCCGCCGTGATGCGGGAAGAAGTTCGGATCGAAGAGGCCCTTGCGCACCCCGTCGGGACCCAGTCCCGCGGTCTGCGCCGCCAGGGCCAGCAGGAGACCGCAGGCGATCGCCACCACCCCGACGGCGACCGACTTCGGAGACGGCAGGAAAGGCCTCAGGATCAGGCCGATGCCGGCCAGCCCGAGTGCGACGGGGACCACGATCGCCCCGGCCCCAACGGCGTATTCGAGCGCGGTCTGAGACCCGTCACCGACGGTGCCTCCGTTCCAGCCGAGATAGATGACGTACCCCAGGTAGACCGCCAGGCCGACGCAGGAAAGCCCCGCCAGGTCGAGCCGTCGCTGCGTCACCTCGGGCGAGGCGCGGCCCCGGCTGCGGGCACGACCGCGCGCCGCGGGTTTGCGCTTTCGCCCGCGGGCAGGCTGCTCTCTTGCGCTTGGGCGGATCTCGCCGCTCAGGCGCGCCAAAAATGCGGTCTGCAAGCATCCGCCCACCCATTTCGACGCCTGGGGGCCGTCCCCTGCGTGCCTAAACGTTGCCTCAAGCCCGCTTGGGCGGCGGAAATTGGCATCTAACCTAAAGACGGTGATGGAACAGGTCATAGCCTCAGCGCGGGTGCTCGTCGTCGAGGACGACGAGGCGATCGCCGACGTCCTTCGCCGCTCGCTGCGCGCCGAGGGCCACGAGGTCCGCAGCGCGGGCGACGGCGCCGAGGCGCTGACCGCCGCCGAGCAGTTCAGTCCCGACCTGGTCGTCCTCGACCTGGGTCTCCCCCGCCTCGACGGCATGGAGGTCTGCAGGCGGCTGCGCGCCGAGAGCGACGTCCCGATCCTGATCCTGACGGCGCGCACCGAGACCGAGGACCGCGTCAAGGGGCTCGACACCGGAGCGGACGATTACCTGCCCAAGCCGTTCGAGCGCTCCGAGCTGCTCGCGCGCATCCGGGCCCTGCTGAGACGCCGCCCACCGAGGGGCAGCGCCTCGATCGTCGTCGGCGACCTGATGGTCAACCCGGACACCCGGGAGGTGAAGCGTGGCGACCGCGAGATCGAGTTGACCAACCGGGAGTTCGAGCTGCTCGAGTACCTGGCGCGCAACGCGAAGCTCGTCGTCTCACGCGAGCGGCTGCTCGAGGACGTCTGGGGCTACGACCCCTTCGAACAGACCAACACAATCGACGTCTTCATCTCCAACCTTCGGCGCAAGCTCGAGTCAGGGGGCGAGCCGCGGCTGCTCCACACCAAGCGGGGCGCGGGCTATGTGCTGAAGGGCGCCTCGTGAGCTGGATCCGCAGCCGGCGCCTGCCGCTCTTCGAGCGCATCCCCGTCCGCTGGCGGATCGCCATCACCACTGCCGGCCTGACCCTCCTCATCCTGGTCTGCTTCGCTCTCGTCCTCGGCCAGGTGGTCGGCAACCGAATCCGCAGCGACTTCCGCGAGGAGCTGCACAGCGCCGCCCGCTCGCTCGCCGCTGAGACCAGGGTCTCCACCGATCCGGTGCTCGGCCCGGTCGTCTCCAGCCCGAACCTCCGAGCCTTCGCCCTGCCCGAGGACGCAATCATCACGGTGCTCGATCAGAACGGGCGCCCCCTCGCGGCGACAAACACCACCGTCCACCTGGGGCCACCCAGAACCGGCATCCACAGCGCCGGCGATCTCAGCGTCGCCACTGAGCCGATCACCGCCTCCGGCTCGATCCCCTCCTACGTCCAGTACGCCCGGCCCCATAACGGGGTGAACGACACGGTCGCGCGGCTCTGGTTCTTCCTCGGTGCCGGGGTGCTCGGCGGGGCCCTGCTCGCCCTACTCGCCGGGCTCGCCGTTGCGGATCGAGCGATGCGGCCGATCAAAGGGCTCACCGGCCTGGCACGGCAGATCACCAGCACCCGCGACCCGTCGAAGCGCATCCCGACGCCGGCCGCCGACGACGAGGTGGGCGAGCTGGCGCGGACGATGGACGGCATGCTCCAAGCGCTCGACGAGGCTCGCTCGGAGCGCGAGCAGTCTCTCGAGCGCCAGCGCGAGTTCGTCGCCGACGCCTCGCACGAGCTGAGGACACCTCTGACGAGCATCCAGGCGAATCTGGAGCTGCTGCAGGCGGCGGGAAAGGGCTCGGAGGACGACCGCCAAACGGTCGACTCTGCGCTCTCGTCCACGAAGCGGATGTCCGGGCTCGTCTCCGACCTCCTCCTACTCGCGCGCGCCGATGCCGGCCGCCGCGTGGCGACCAGGGATCTCGACCTGGCAGCGATCGCCACCGAGGCGCTGGAGGAGGTCCAGCCGCTCACGGGCGACCGCCGCCTCGAGAGCCATCTGGACGGGCCCCTGCCAATGCAGGGCAACCCGGACGAGCTCCACCGGCTGATCCGAAACCTGCTCGAGAACGCCGTCCGGCACACGCCCGATCGGACCACCGTCGAGCTCGCCGCGAGGCGCGACGGCAATGAGGCGCTGCTGGAGATCGTCGACGACGGTCCCGGGATTCCGGCCGACATGGAGAGCCAGGTCTTCGATCGCTTCGTCCGCGGCGATGGCCCAGCGGACACGGCAGGCGGCGGAGGCAGCGGGCTCGGGCTCGCCATCGTGCGGGCGGTCGCCGAATCTCACGGCGGCTCGGTCTCCGCCGGCAGGAGCACCTACGGCGGCGCGCGGTTCTCGGTCCGGCTCCCGCTGGAGCAGGTTCCGAGGGTTACGAGAGGGCGCGCGACAGCGCGACCCGATTAGTGCGGTCGAAGATTTAGCAAACGTTCAAGAACGCGTCCTAGATTCACCAGCGGACGAGACACCTCGCCGAGGTACGAAACCCCACATACCACGGCGAGAATCGCTGAGGCCGACGAAATACCTGGCCAAAGCGTCGCCCCCGGCGGTCGCCCCTCCCTCGACCGCCGGGGGCTTTTTATATGCCCGCCGCGGCGAGCGCCGCGTCGCGGTCGAGGCGGTAGTGCGACTCCGCGAAGAGGCCGTCCTCAAAGCGGTGGACGCCGGTGAACTCGAGCTCCTTCGGGAAGTCGGGCATCTCGGCCTCCATGACGCCGCGGTAGTGCGCGATGACCCAGTGATCGTGGCTGACGATGTTGCTGACCGAGACCTCGATGCCGCGGAACATCTCAAAGAGGCGCTGGTATTCCCGGATGCTCGCGTCCGGCCCGATGTATGGCCCCGGATCGGGCCAGAGCTCGGGCGGCGTCATCACGTTGTCGGCCGCGATCAGCGGCCGCAGCCGGTCCCATTCCCCGGTGTCGAAGCACTCGAATGCCTCATGAACGAGCTGGACGTACTGGACGTACCCCTGTTGCAGAGTCACCCCTCAAGGCTAGACCTCAACGACAACAGGCAGCACCAGTGGCCGGCGGCGGAGCTTCTCGTAGACGAACTCCGCGATGTCGTCGTGAAGGTCCTGCTGGATGAGGGAGATCTCGTGGATTTCCTCGTCGGCTGCCTCGTTGAGGGTCTCCTGGACCACGCCCCTGAGCTCGTCGCGGAGGCCGTCGGCCTCCTTGGCGAACGGCACGCCTCGGAAGATCACCTCGGGGTCCGCGACCTGGGAGCCGTCGTCCGAGGAGATCGTGGCGACGACGATGAACACGCCGTCGTCGGAAAGCTTGCGCCGGTCGCGGAGGGCGAACTCGTCGGGTTCGCCAACGGATACCCCATCGACGAAGATCATGCTCGCGTGGAAGTCCTCGCCGAAGCGGGCCCCCGACTCGTCGACCTCAAGGGCCAGACCGTTCCGGCCCATGAAGATCCGGTCCCGCTCGATCCCCACCGACTCCGCCAGGTCTCCATGGAGCTTGAGGCGCTTGTGATCGCCGTGGAAGGGGAAGACGTTCTGGGGCTTGGTCAGGTTGAGCATCAACTTGAGCTCCTCCTGCCAGCCGTGTCCCGAGGCGTGGATCGGCGCGTCCGCCGCCGTCACCACTGAGGCGCCGATCTGGAAGATGCGGTCGATCGTCTCGTTCACCGAGCGCTCGTTCCCCGGGATCGGCGTTGCCGAGAAGATCACCGTGTCGCCGGAGTGAAGCTCGACGTCCGGATGGTCGCGATGGGCCATCCGGCGCAGGGCCGAGAGCGGCTCGCCCTGGCTGCCGGTCGAGATCACGACGACCTTATCGTCGGGGAAGTCCTCGATCTCCTTGGGCGAGATGAACAGGCCCTCCGGGGCCGAGGCGATGCCCAGGTTGGAGGCGATGTTGAAGTTCTTGCGCATCGAACGGCCCACCAGCGCGACCCGGCGGTCCAGCTGCGCAGCGGCGTCGATCACCTGCTGGACGCGGTGGACGTTGGACGCGAACGAGGTGACCACGATCCGCCCGGAGCAACGGCCGAAGACCTCGAGCAGGGCCGGGCCGACGCTGGACTCGGACGGGGCCACCCCGGGGCGGTCGGCGTTGGTCGAGTCCCCGCACAGGCAGAGCACGCCCTCGCGCCCGAGCTCCGCGAGCCGGGAGACGTCGGCCGGGATGCCGTCGACAGGGGTCTGGTCGAACTTGTAGTCCCCGGTGACCAGGACCGTCCCGGCGTCGCTGCGAAGCGCCACCGCCCGGGCGTCGGGGATCGAATGGGCCATGTGGACGAGCTCGATCTCGAACGGCCCCACGTTCGCGCGCTCGCCCGCGGGCAGCTCCTGCAGCGGCACGTCACGAAGCTTGTGCTCGTCGAGCTTGGAGCGGACCATCCCGATGGTCAGCAGGCCGCCGTAGATGACGGGCGGGATCCCGATCTCGCGCAGCACGTAGGGCAGGGCGCCGACGTGGTCCTCGTGGCCGTGGGTGAGGACGATCGCCTCGATGTCGTCGGCGCGTTCGCGCAGGCTCGAGAAGTCCGGGAGCACCAGGTCGATGCCGAGCATGTCGGCCGTCGGGAACATCAGTCCCGTGTCCACGATGACGATCCGCTCATCGACCTCGATGGCGGTCATGTTCTTTCCAATCTCCCCGAGGCCGCCCAGGGGGAGGATCCGAACGCTAGAGCTGCTCAAACCTACGCGGCGCTCCCGGCCAGCAGGCCGTGCGCCTCGAGCGCCCGCCTGACCTCCGCCCTCTGCTGATCGTCCGCTTCGACGATCGGCAGCCTCGCCCTGGCCGAGCAGACCCCGAGCAGCTCGAGGCCGGCCTTGACCGGGATCGGGTTGGTCTTGCTGCAGACCTCGTAGATGGGCCGGAGCCCCTCGTCGATCTCTCGCGCCCGGTCGACGTCACCCGCCTGGACCGCGTCGTAGATCTCGCGCATCTCCCTGCCCGCGAGGTGGGAGGCGACCAGGATGCCTCCCGGCTCCCCCATCTCGAGCGTGCGCAGGAACGTCCCGTCGTTGCCGGCGAGGACCCGCAGCCCGTCGATCGGCTGCAGCTCGTCGTCGTTCGCCTGCTTCACCCCGAACACGTTCTCGATCTTGGCGAGCTCCGCGAGCTGCTCCGGAGGGATGTTGACGACCACACGCGAGGGGATGTTGTAGAGCAGCACCGGGATGCCGGCCGCCCTGCCGACCGCCTCGTAGTGAGCCTTGATCCCGGCGAAGTTGGGCTTGTTGTAGTACGGCGTCACCGCCGAGCACGGCGTCGGCGCCCGAGTCAGCGGCGGCGGCGGAGAGCCGCTCGGAGTGCCGAGTGTCGTTCGACCCGGTTCCGCAGATCAGGAGTACGTCCGGGCCCGAGCTCGTCGCGCACCGCCCGGAGGAGTGACAGCTTCTCCGCGTCGTCGAGCGTCGGCGACTCCCCGGTCGTGCCCGACAGCACCAGCCCGTGCGAGCCGTTGTCGATCAGGTGGCGGGCGAGCGAGCGAGCGGCGCCCTCGTCCACCGAACGGTCCTCGGTGAACGGAGTCACCATCGCCGTGATTACCCCTCCGATCTCAGGCATCAGCCGGAGGGTACCGCGAAGGTCTCCGGGAACCTGTGTGCCCACGGATGGGCCTCCTCGAGCTGCGAGGCCACGCGGAGCAGGACGTCCTCACGGCCCAGGGGCGCGATCAGCTGGACGCCGATCGGCAGCCCCTCCACGCTTTGCGTCAGTGGCAGCGAGATCGCCGGATTGCCGGTGGCATTGAGCAGAGCGGTGAACGCCGCCGTCTTCTCGCCCCGGTGGATCGTCCGCAGCGGATCCTCGGGGTCGTTCGCAAAGCTGCCCAGCGGCGCGGGCAGCTCCCCCATCGTCGGGGACAGCACCAGGTCGTGTCCCGACTCGAACCACATCCCGAGCATCCTGGCGATCGCATGGTGCTGGCTCACCGCGGCCAGGTACTGGCCCGAGTGGCGACGCCTGCCCTCCTCCGCCATCGCCCAGGTGAGCGGCTCGACGTCATCGGGCCCGATCTCACGGCCCAGGATGACGCTGAACTGGTCGAGCGTTTCGGTCTGGCCCGCGTACCAGCGGGTCAGGAAGGTCTCGATCAGATCGAAGCTCGGATCGGGAGCCGCGGGTACGTCTTCGTCCACCCCATGACCGAGACCCTCCAGCATCGTCGCCGCCTCCCGGGCCGCGGACACGACGGCGGGATCGATCTCGATGTCCGTGCCGATCGACTCGGTCATGAGCGCGATCCGGAGCGAGCCGGGATCAGCCCCCAGCTCCTCCATGTATGGCCGTAGTGGCGGTGGCGCGACGTATGGATCGCCAGGACCCGGGCCGTGAGTCGCGTCGAGGGCCATTGCGACGTCGCGGACCGAGCGCGAGACGACATGCTCGACCGTGAGGCCGCTCATCGTGTCGCCGATCAGCGGGCCGAGCGAGGTCCGTCCCCGGCTGGGCTTGAGGCCCACCAATCCGCAGCAGCTCGCGGGGATCCTGATCGATCCGCCGCCGTCGTTCGCGTGCGCGATCGGCACGATCCCGGCTGCGACCGCCGCCGCAGAGCCCCCGCTCGAGCCGCCCGGCGAGCGTCCGAGGTCCCAGGGATTGTGGGTGGGCCCATAGGCCTCCGGCTCGGTGGTCGGGACGATTCCCAGCTCCGGCGTGTTGGTCTTGCCGATCGTGACGAAGCCCGCGTCGCGGAAGCGCGCCCCGAGGAACGTGTCCACCGGCAGGCGGAAGTCGGCTTCCTTCAACACCTTCATCCCCATGTGGAGGGGCTGCCCCGCGAGGCCCGCGCCGAGATCCTTGAACAGGAAGGGCACACCCTGGAAGGGGCCGTCGGGCAACTCGCCGCGGGACGTCTCGAGGCCGTGCTCATAGAGCGGATGGATGATCGCGTTGAGGTCGGGATTGAGTAGCTCGGCGCGGTCGATCGCGGCCTGCGTCAGCTCCTCGGCACTCACCTCTCCGCTTTGCACCAGTTCCGCCTGAGCGGTGGCGTCCAGCCTTGCCAGGTCAGTCACAGCAGCTCCTCCAGTCCGATCACGAAGCGTTCGGGCAGGTCCCCGACCTTGCGGACCGCAAGCAGCACCCCGGGCATGAAGCTCGAGCGGTCGATCGAGTCGTGGCGGATCGAGAGCGTCTGCCCCTCGCCGCCGAAGGTGACCTCCTGGTGCGCGACGAGGCCCGGCAGGCGCACCGAGTGGATCGGCTCGTGGACGTTGCCTCCCGCCTCGCGGATCAGCTTGGCCGTGAGCTTGGCGGTGCCCGACGGGGCGTCCACCTTCCGGTCGTGGTGCAGCTCGATGATCTCGACCTCGGGCATGTGCGGAGCGATCAGCTTCGAGGCCTGCATCATCAGCACCGCCCCGATCGCGAAGTTGGGCGCGACGAAGCAGTTCGCCTTGCTGTCGGCGCGCAGCACGGTTGCCTTCAGCTCGTCGAGGTCGAATCCGGTGCTGCCGACGACGGCGTGGACTCCGGCCTCGATCGCGTCGAACACGTTGGCCGGCGCCGCGTCCGGTGTCGTGAAGTCGACCAGCACGTCCGCGCCCTCGAGCACGTCGTTCACCGAGGTGTCGAGCGCCGGGTCGGCCCGGCCGACCAGCTCCATGTCATCCGCGCCCTCGACCGCGGCGCAGGCGGTCTCCCCCATGCGCCCGGCCGCGCCGGAGACGACGACCTTGATCGGATCGGCCATCGGGCGATCTTATGGGGCTTCGATTCCGCGGAACCATTCGGCGAGCGCCTCGAGGCCCTGCCGCTGCGGTTCGCCGCCGCCGAGCTTGCCGAACAGCTTGCCCTCGCCGCGCATCAGCATCACCTTGAGCTTCCCACCGTCGGCCTTCTTGATCTCGAGGCGAATGGCGGCGTGATCGAGGATCCCGGTGGTCACGGACCACCACCCGCCGCCGGCGCCGCCGGCCTTGGCGGACGCCACCTGGCTGGGAGCGATCGACTCCGCCTGCCCGTCGGGATCGCCACGGCGGTCAAGGGGCTGGACCAGGAGTCGCCGGTCCGTCACGCCGATCGCGACGGCGCCGCCCTTGAACATGCTCTTCTGCTGCGACGCGACACAGAGCCCGCGCAACTCCTCCTCGCCCTCGAGCTGAGACTCGAGCGCCGGCCGGTACTTCGAGTCGAGATCGGCCACTAATTAAGCGGCGGCGAGGGCTTCGCTGACCGGCGCCAGGGCGGCGCGAAAACGGTCCTCGCTGGGGGCAATCGCGGCGGCCGAGAGCGACTCGGGCGCGTAGAGGTCGCGGGAGAGCTCGGCGACGTCCTCGAGGGTGACCGCGTCGACCTTCTCGAGCAGCTCATCGAGCGTCAGGAGGGGCGTGCCGAACAGGGTCGCCTTGCCGATCCTCCCCATCCTCGCCCCGGTCGATTCGGACGAGAGCACCATCCGGCCCTTGACGTGCTCCTTTGCGCGAGCCAGCTCGTCGTCGCTGATCCCATCGGTGTGGACCGAGGCGAGCTCGCGGCCGATGATCTCGCAGGCCTCCTGGACGTTGTCCTGGCGCGTGCCGACGTAGATGCCGATCAGGCCGCTGTCGACGAATTGCTGGGTGTAGGAGCCGACGGAATAAGCGAGCCCCTTCTTCTCACGGACCTCGCGGAAGAGGCGCGAGGAGGTCGAGCCCCCGAAGACCGCGTCGAGAATGCTGAGCGCGTAGCGGCGCTCGTCACCGCGATCGATGCCGGGGCCGCCGAAGCAGATGTGGAACTGCTCTGTGTCCTTCTGCTGGAAGCCGACCTGGGCGCCATCGACCTGCGGAGGGTCGGGCGCAGGGCGCTCGCCGTTGGCCGTGGGCGGCTCCACGTGTCGCTTGCTGAGCTCGACGATCCGGTCGTGGTCGACGTTCCCCGCGGCGGCGACCACGATGTTCCCGCCCGTGTAGCGCGCCCGGTGGTAGGCGGCGATATCGGGGACCGGGATCGAGCTGATCACCTCGGCCTCGCCGAGCACCCGTCTGCCGAGCGGATGGCCGCCGAAGACCGCGTGGTCGAGGACGTCGTGGACCTTGTCCTGAGGCTCGTCCTCGTACATCGCGATCTCCTCCAGGACGACCTCGCGCTCGGAGTCGATCTCGGGATAGGTCGGGCCGAGCAGCATCTCCGACAGCAGGTCGAAGGCCTCATCGGTGTGGGTGTCGAGGAACCGCGCGTAGAGGTTCGTCGACTCCTTGCCGGTCGCCGCGTTCACCGCGGCGCCGAGGCCATCGAAGATCTCGGCGATCTCGATCGCCGAGTACCGCTTCGTGCCCTTGAAGAGCAGGTGCTCGAGGAAATGCGAGACGCCGGCCTGCGCCGGCGTCTCGTCCCTCGAGCCCGTCCGAACCCAGAGCCCCAGGGCCACCGAGCGGACCGAGGGCACTGCCTCGGTGACCACCCGGATCCCGGAGTCGAGCTCGGTTATCTGTGCTTCGGGTACGGCCACGCGGTCCGGCTCAGCGGCCTCTGCCGCCGCTGTCACGCTCGCGGCGGCGACCGCCGCCGCCATCGCGATCGCGCCGCGGCCCGCCGCGACCGCCACCACCGCCGTCACGTCGACGGCTGGGGGGTCCCGGGTCACCGGTACCGACTCCGGCGAGCTCCTCGGGCGACTTGCCCTCGACATCGGGGTCCTCCGTGAGCCGCAGGCCGATCCGGCCCCGCTCCTTGTCGACCTCGACAACGGTGACGTCGATCTCGTCGCCCTGGTTGAGGACGTCCTCGACGGTGCCGACGCGCTCACCCGGCTTCACGTTGGAGATGTGAAGCAGGCCGTCGGTGCCCTTGCTGAGCTCGACGAAGGCTCCGAAGTTGGTGGTCTTGACCACCTTGCCGGAGGTGTAGCGGTCGCCGATCTCGGCGTCCTTGGTCATCGCGGTGATCCGATCGGCGAGGGCGTCGACCTTCTCGCCGGTGGGCGCGTAGAGGCGCACCGTGCCGTCGTCGTCGACGTCGATCTCGGCCTCGAACTCATCCGAGAGGCCGCGGATCGTCTCGCCGCCCTTGCCGATCAGGGCGCCGATCTTCTCGGGATCGATCTTGATCGAGGTGATCTTCGGCGCGAACTGCGAGAGCTGCTCGCGCGGCTGATCGATCGTCTCGGCCATCTTGCCGAGGATGAACAGCCGGCCCTTGTTCGCCTGATCCAGCGCGTCCTTGAGGATCTCCAGCGTGACGCCGGTGATCTTGATGTCCATCTGCAGGGCGGTGATGCCCTCGGACGTCCCGGCGACCTTGAAGTCCATGTCGCCCAGGTGGTCCTCGACGCCGGCGATGTCCGTGAGGACGGTGTAGTCGTCGCCCTCCTTGATCAGGCCCATCGCAACGCCGGCGACCGGTGCGGAAACCGGCACTCCGGCGGCCTGCAGCGCCATGGATGAAGCGCAGACCGAGCCCATGGACGAGGACCCGTTTGACTCGAGCGTGTCCGAGACCACTCGGAGCACGTAGGGGAACTCCTCCTCGTCAGGAATCGTGGCCTGGAGTGCCCGCTCGGCGAGCGCGCCATGGCCGATGTCGCGGCGCTTCGGGCCGCGCATGAAGCCGGCCTCTCCCACCGAGAACGGCGGGAAGTTGTAGTGGTGCCAGAACCGCTTGGTCTCCTGCAGGCCGAGGTTGTCGACCTTCATGTCCATGCGGGTGGTGCCAAGCGCCACATTGGAGAGGATCTGCGTCTCCCCGCGCGTGAACAGGGCCGAGCCGTGCGAGCGCGGCGCGATGTCGATCTCCGTCTCGATCGGGCGGATCTCATCCTGGGCGCGGCCGTCGGGACGCTTCTTGTCGACGGCGATGCGCTTGCGGATTGTGTCCTTCTCGAGCTTGGCGAAGGCGGCCTTGACCTCGGCCAGCCGCTCGCGGTCCGGCTGCTCGTCCTCGGTCGGCGGTGCGTACTGCTCGAGCACCTCGGCCTCGACCGCGTCGATCGCATCCTGGCGCTCGAGCTTGGCCTGAACCTGCGTGGCCTCGTCGAGCTTGGCGCCGTGCGAGCTCTTGATCGACTCGAGCGTCCCCTCGTCGACCTGCGGCTCCTCGATCTCGAGCTTGTCCTTCCCGGCGGTCTTGCGCAGCTCCTCCATCGTCGCCACGAGCTTCTTGATCTCTGAGTGCGCGATGTCGAGCGCATCGAGGATCTCAGCCTCGGTGACGCCGTCGGCGCCGGCCTCGACCATCAGAATCGCCTCGTCGGTGCCAGAGACGATCAGGTCGAGATCGAGCTCCTGGAGTCTCTCCTCGTCGGGGTTGACGACGAAGTCGCCATCAAGCTTTCCGACCCGGACCGCGCCGACGTGCTTGGCGACCGGGATGTCCGAGACCGCGAGCGCCGCCGAGGCCCCGTTCATCGCCAGGATGTCGTACGGGTGGACGTGGTCCACCGACATCGGCTGGGAGACCAGCTGGGTCTCGCGGTGCCAGCCCTTCGGGAAGAGCGGGCGAATCGGACGGTCGATCATTCGTGCCGTCAGGGTCGCCTTCTCGCCGGCCCTGGCCTCGCGGCGGAAGAATGAGCCGGGGATCTTTCCCGCGGCGTAGTGCTTTTCCTCAACGTCAACGGTGAGTGGCAGGAAGTCCACGTCGCGGTCGTTGCCCGCGGTCGCGGTGCAGAGGACCATCGTGTCGCCGGAGCGCACCACAACGGCGCCGCTCGCCTGACGGGCGAGCTTTCCGGTCTCGAAGGAGATCTCCTCGCCGCCTACCTCCACCGAGACGCGGCTTACGTCGAACATACTCATATGTCTTGTTCCCTTCGGCCGCCCGGTTGGCGGCCTTTCGCTTAAGAACTCTCGTTCTCTGTCGCGACGATGTTAGCGACCGCTCGTCGCCCGGAGCGCCTCTATGAGATCCCCCTCCAAGCGGCGGCCGTCGACGAAGCCGGTCGGTGTCCCGGCCACCCCGGCACGGACGCCGCTGACGAAATCGCGCTCGATCCGCTCGCGGACCGCGTCCGAGCGGCTGTCGGCCCGAAAGCGCACCAGGTCGAGGCCGAAGCGCTCCACCCGCTCCCAGAGATGCGGATCGTCCACCCGCCCACGGTCGGCGTAGAGCGAGTCGCACATCTCCCAGAACGACCCCTGGGCGCCCGCCGCCTCCGCGGCGGCATGCAGGGCGGGCGCCCGCGGGTGCTTGGAGGCCATCGGGAAGTGGCGGAAGCAGAGGCGCACTGGGATTTCCCTGAGCCGCGCCCAGCCGGCGGCGCAGTACGGACAGCCGAAGTCCGCGTAGACGATCGCCTCCACCCCCTCGCCCGTGACGTGGTCCTCGGCGCCGATCGGCGGCACTCCGGCGCTGGTCAGCTCGCTCATCGGCCGAAGGGTAGGCTTCGAACGCCCCGACTCCCCCTCGAAAGCATCGGAGGAATGGATGATCCTCGCCGACTTCACCTTTGGCCAGGCGCTCTTGACGGTTCTCGAGATCTTCGTCTTCGCCGCCTGGTTGATGGTCCTCTTCACGATTCTCTCGGACCTGTTCCGCGATCACGACATCTCAGGCTGGTCGAAGGCCATCTGGATCCTGTTCCTGATCTTCGTGCCCTTCCTCGGCGCGCTGATCTACCTGATCGCCCGCGGCCAGGGCATGCGAGAGCGGGCGCTGAAGCAGCAGGAGGCAGCCCAGAAGCAGTTCGACGCCTACGTTCAGTCGGCCGCGGGCGGCGGCTCGGCCGCCGACGAGCTGACCAAGCTCGCCAAGCTCCACGACGAGCACAAGCTCTCGGACGCGGAGTTTGAGAAGGCCAAGGCGAAGATCGTCGCCTGATCAGGCGGCCAGCGCGTCGAAGATCAGGTTCGCGCCTGGGATCTCGGCAGGGCTAGGTGCTGCGTAGGACCACTTCACCTCACCGTCCTCGATCAGGACCAGCGACCGGTTGCTGATGCCAGCTCCCTCGATCCAGGCGCCATAGGCCTTCGAGACCTCACCCTTCGGGTTGAAGTCCGCGAGCAGCGGCATGGTCAGGTTGCGCTGTTTGCGGAAGGCGTTGTGGCAGTAGCTGGAGTCGACGCTGATCCCGACGAGGGCGGTGCCCGCCGACTCGATCTCGCCCAGCACCTCCTGATAGAGGCTGAGCTGGTCGGTGCAGACGGGGCTGAAGTCGAGCGGATAGAAGACGAGCATCAACTTGCGCCCGGCGAAGTCGGAGAGCGAAACCATGTTGCCCTCCTGGTCCGGCAGTGAGAAGTCCGGTGCTTTCGTGCCGGCCTCGATCACGCCGATGAGGTGCTAGCGGCGCAGGCCGAGGTCCGCGACCAGGGCGCGGTACCGCTCAAGGTCGTTCGACTCGAGGTAGCGCAGGATGCGGCGGCGCTTGCCGACCATCTTCAGCAGGCCGCGACGGGAGTGATGATCCTTGCTGTGGGTGCGCAGGTGCTCGGTGAGCTCGTTGATTCGAGCGGTGAGCAGTGCGACCTGCACCTCGGCGGAGCCGGTGTCCTCGCCGGACCGGCCGTACTTGCCGATCAGCTCCTGCTTTCTGTCCTTGGTCAGCGGCATCGACGCGACAGGGTAGCGATTCAGGCGCCACGGCCCTCGTACTTGGCGCAGATCTCCCGTGCCCCCGCGACGTCGTTGTGCATCTGGGCGATCAGGTCCTCGACGCTCGGGAAACGCTTCTCGCCGCGGAGCCTGCTGACGAAGGCAACCCGCAGGTTCTGGCCGTAGAGGTCGCCGTCGAAGTCGATCAGGAATGACTCGATCAGCAGGCCCCTGCCGGTCTCGAAGGTCGGCCTGATCCCGACGTTGACGGCGGCCGGGTGTCCGTCGGCGAACGCTGCGTACACGCCGTGCCCCGGCACGACGAGGTGGTCGTCCGGCACCAGGTTCGCGGTCGGGAAGCCGAGCTCGCGACCGCGCTGGTCCCCCTCGACGACCCTGCCCTCGACCATGAAGGGGGCGCCGAGACAGCGCATCGCGGCGTCCACCTCTCCGGCGGCGACCAGGGCGCGCACCCTGGTTGAGGAGACGGTCTCGCCGTCGATCTCGACCAACGGCACGATGCGAGTCTCGAACTCGTCGCGCCCGGCGAGCATCTCGGGGGTGCCCTTCGCCTTGGCGCCGAAGCGGAAGTTCTCCCCCACCGAGACCTTCGTCGCGCCGAGCCTCTCTAGGAGGATCTGCGAGATGAACTCCTCGGCCGGGATCTTCATGAACTCCTTGTCGAACGGGATCACGACGAGCTCCTCGACACCGAGGCCGTCGATCACGTCCCTCTTCACGTCGAAGGGCATGATCAGCTTCGGCGCGGCATCAGGGTTGATCACGCTGAGCGGATGCGGGTCGAACGTGAGCACCGTGTCGGCCTCGTCGATCACGGCCTGATGGCCCTTGTGGACCCCGTCGAAGACGCCGATCGCGACGTGGCGGTCACGCGGCGTCGCCTCGGGCAGTGTTGTCACCTTGATGGTCAAACCAGGACTACCTCGGGTTGCAGATTCTCTCCATCCGGCCGCCCGATTGCGATCAGGCGGCCCTCATGGGTAAGGCGCTGACGCCCCTCTTCGCCTTCGCCGGGCACGCGAATGCCATGGCCCACCGCTTCGGCCTCCCGCTCGCTGAGCTCACGTTCTGGCAGGAAGGACATCAGCCGCTCGATCGCGATCTCCTCCGGGCCATCGTCCGGGACCTGCAGATCGCCGATCGCCGTTCGCCGTAGCGACTCGCAGTAGGCGTCATCCAGAGTCTCGATCAGCGTGCGCACATAGGTCCCCGAGGAGCACTCGATCTCGAACGTGGCTCGCTCGGGATCGCTTTCTACGAGCGCGGCCCGGTACACCGTGACACGGCGACTTGGCGTCTCAACCACCTCCCCCCGGTGTGCCTTGCGATAGAGGCGCTCGCCATCGACCTTGACGGCCGACGTCATCGGCACGCGCTGCTCGATCTCGCCCGTGGGAAGCTCGAGGCCGTCCGGCACGCGGCCGGTCTCCTCAAGCTCGCCGTCAGGGTCCCCGGTGGACGAGCGCCAGCCGAGCCTGGCCGTCGCCAGGTAGGTCTTGGGCAGCTCGAGCAGGTAGCGCTGCATGCGGGTCGCCCGGCCGAGCAGGACGACCAGCAGGCCGGTGGCGAACGGGTCCAGCGTGCCGGCGTGACCAACCTTGCCCCCGCGCTCGTGCCTCACCTCCTTCACGACGTCGTGGGAGGTAACGCCGGCCGGCTTGTCGACCAGCAGCCCCCTGGCGGGGATCGGCTCTGAGGTGCCCATTACTCAGCTGAGAGCTGCGAGTCGATCTCCCCGATCAGGAACTCGACGACCTGCTCGTAGGGAAGATCGGTGCCGAACCCGGCGGCTCGGCGGTGACCGCCGCCTCCGTGGATCCTGGCGATGGCGGAGACGTCCACGCGCCCATCGGTCGAGCGCATGCTGACCTTGCGGGACTTTCGGCCGCTCTCGCCCTGGTCGCGCACCACCGCCGCGGCCGCGGTGCCGTCGATCGTGCGCAGGTGGTCGATTACCCCCTCGGTGAGGGCCTCACTCGCACCGGTTGCGGCGTAATCGTCGCTCGAGATGTAGGTGACGGCGAGCAGCCCGTCGTCGCGCAGCTCGATCCGCTCGAGCGCCTGGGCCAGCAGCTTCAGCTTCTCGATCGGGGCGTGCTCGTAGAGCCGCCGGTACACGTCGTCCACCTGCACCCCCGCTTCGATCAGCCCCGCTGCCATCCGGTGAGACCGGGCGTCGGTGTTCTCGTACATGAACTTGCCGGTGTCGGTGACGAGGGCGACGTAGAGCGCGTTGGCGATCTCCGGCGTCAGCTCGACGCCGAGGAGGCCCGCCAGCTCGAAGATGATCTCCGCGGTACAGGAGGCCTCCACGTCGATCAGGTTGATCTTGCCGAAGCGCGTGTTGTCGTGATGGTGATCGATGTTGATCACCTTCATGTCGTCACTAACGAAGTCGACGGGCATGCGGTCGATGTTTCCGCAGTCCAGGAAGACCACGACTCGGTCGCTGACGTCGGCAGGAGGCTCGTGGAAGACCTCCTCCAGCGGCAGGAACCGGTACTCGACCGGCAGCGGGAACTCCTTGGCGCCGAGGAACATCACGGAGTCCTTGCCGAGCGCCTCGAGGATCCGGTGCGTGGCGAGCAGTGACCCGAGTGCGTCGCCGTCGGGGTTCTCGTGCGTGGTCAGCAGGAAGCGGTCGCCCGCGCGGATTTCCTCTGCGACGAGGTCGAGGTCGCTGGCCACCAGCTCGGTCGCTTCCGTCATTCGTCGTCGAGAAGACGAGTGATGCGGTCGCCGCGCTCCACGGTCTCGTCGTATTCGAAGGTCAAGGTGGGTGTTCGCTTCATGCGCATGCCACTCGCGATCTTGCCCTGGAGGACACCGTGGGACGAGCGCAGGCCGGCGAGCGAGTTCTCGCGCTCCTCCAGCGAGCCGAGCACGCTGACATAGACGCGCGCGGCGCGCAGGTCGGGTGTGGTGTCAACTTCGGTCACGGTCACGAATCCGATTCTCGGGTCCTTGAGCTCCGTCGCAATCGCGTCGCCGAGAATCTCTCGGATCGCCTCGTTGACGCGCCGCATCCGGGCCGTCCCCATCGCTCGGCGACGATAACAGCAGACGCTTATACAACTCAGACCGCCCTAATCAAAAGGGGCACGGGTCAACCGCGAATATCACGCAGGCTTCGCAGGTCCCGCTCGAACGAGCAGCCGTCGGGGCAGCGGCTCTCCACGAAGCGGACCAGGCCGTCGGCTCGGTCCGACACGTCCCCGTCCCCGACCATCGCGCAGAGCAGCGTCGAGCGCTGCCACTTGTCGTGCCCGTCGATCTCGGCGACCGAGGCGCCGAAGCGCTGGCGGATTCCGTCCTTCAGGGACTTGACCCGCTTGCGCTTTCCCTTCAGGTCATGGACCTCGCCGAAATGCAGGCGAATCTCGATCAGCTCGACGAACGCGGTCATGGTCCCACGCTAGCGCGGGGACGGACTCAGGACTCGAGGGTCTTCTCTACCTGCTTGGTCTCGAAGAACTCGAGGACGTCGCCCTCCTTGATGTCGGCGAAGCCCTCGAGCACGATCCCGCACTCCATGCCCTCGTCGACCTCCGCGACGTCGTCCTTGAAGCGCCGCAACGAGCCGACCCTGCCGCTCCAGATGATGGTCCCGTCGCGGACCAGGCGGGTGTTGGCGTTCCGGGTGACCTTGCCGTCGGTGACGAGGCAGCCGGCAATCGTGCCGACTCGGGAGGCCTTGAAGGTCTGCTTGACCTCGGCCTGGCCTAGGTCCTCCTCGACCTCCTCGGGCTCGAGCATGCCCTCCATCGCTGCGCGCAGCTCCTCGGTGACCTTGTAGATCACGGTGTAGGTCCGGATGTCGACGCCTTCGCGCTCGGCCGCGCGGCGGGCCTCGGCCAGCGGCCGGACGTTGAAGCCGATGATCACGGCATCGGAGGCCGACGCCAGCATCACGTCGGACTCGTTGATGCCACCGGTCTGGGCATGGATGACGTTGACGGGCACCTGCTCCTGGGGCAGCTTGGCGATCTCGTCCTGGAGCGCCTCGAGGGAGCCCGAGACGTCGGCCTTGAGGACGATGTTGAGCTCGTTGAGCTGACCCTCGCTGGCCCTCTGGAAGACCTCCTCGAGGGTGACCTTGCGAGCCTGGCGGCGGGCGAGCTGCTCGGTCTTGAGCCGCGTCTCGCGCTCCTGCGCGAGGGATCGAGCCTTGCGCTCGTTTTCGACCACCTGGACATGCTCACCGGCCTCGCTTACTCCGTCGAAGCCGAGGACCTCCACTGGGGTCCCGGGTGTTGCTTCATCCACCCGCTCGCCCGTGTCGTCGAGCATCGCCCGGACCTTGCCCCACACGGGACCGGCGACAACCGCATCGCCCACGTGGAGGGTGCCGCGCTGAACCAGGACACCGGTGACCGGGCCTCGGCCGGGGTCGAGCTCGGCCTCCACCACGGTGCCGGAGGCGAGAGCGTTGGGGTTGGCGCCGAGTTCCTCGAGGTCGGTGACCAGCAGGATCATCTCGATCAGGTTGTCGAGGCCGTCCTTGGTCTTGGCCGACACGTCGGCGTAGACCGTGTCCCCGCCCCATTCCTCGGGGTTGAGCTCGTGTTGGGCCAGCTCCGTGCGAACGCGGTTCGGGTCGGCGCCCTCCTTGTCGATCTTGTTGACGGCGACGAGGATCGGGACGCCGGCCGCGCGCGCGTGGTCGATCGCCTCGACTGTCTGGGGCATCACCCCATCGTCGGCGGCGACGACGATCACCGCGACGTCGGTGACACTGGCCCCGCGGGCTCGCATGGCCGTGAAGGCCTCGTGGCCCGGCGTGTCGAGGAAAGTCAGGGTCTTCCCGTCGTGGCGCACCTGGTACGCGCCGATGTGCTGGGTGATGCCGCCGGCCTCGCCGGCAGCGACCTGGGTCTGGCGGATCGCATCCAGCAGCGAGGTCTTGCCGTGGTCGACGTGGCCCATCACCGTGACCACCGGCGGGCGCTCCACGAGGTCCCCCTCGTCGTCCTCCTCGACGGCCGGGGCCTCTGCTTCCTCCTCGGCTGCCGTCACGATCTCGATCTCGCGATCGAACTGCTTTGCGATCGACTCGACGGACTCGTCGGTGAGCGTCTGGGTGAGGGTGGCCATCTCCCCCTCCTTCATCAGGGCCTTGATCACCTCGGCCGCTGACAGGCCAAGGCTCTCGGCCACCTCGCGGACGGTGGCGCCGGAGTTGACCTTGATCGCGGGCTGCGCCTCGGGCTGCTTCAGCTCCCGGTCGCTGGGCTCCTCCAGCAGCGGGCGCCTGCGCCGACCGCCGCGGCGGCGCGGGGGCCGGGGCGGCGGCTGGGTCTTTGCGATGTGGTCGCGGCGGGCGGCCTGTGAGTCGATCACGACACGGCGGCGGCGCTTGGGGGCGCCCTTCTTGGCAGGCGCGGCAGAGGCGCCGTCGCCCCCCGCGGTCTCTGCTTTCGAGGGAGCTTTCGCCTTTGCCTTGGGGGCGGTCTCGGTCTTCTTCGGCGCCGGCTTGGTCTTGGTCGCAGTCGTGCCCGAAGCGCCGTCACCGGACCCCTTCAGCGCCGCCAGGGCATCGGACTCCTCGACGCTCGACTGGGCGGCTTTGGCCTCGACCCCGGCAGCCTTGAGCTTGGCAAGGAGCTCCTTGCTGGTCAGGCCCTGGGCCTTCGCAATCTCGTGTACTCGCTTCTTCGCCATCTCCTACTCGGTCGTCTGCTCCTCGCCGGATCCGGCGGCGGTCCCTGTGGCCGCCGCCTCGGTGCCGTCCTCTCCCTCGCCCTCGGGCTCTGCCCCGTCCTCTGATGCCTCGGGCTCCTCCTCGTCGGATACCTGGGTCGCCTCACCACGCGCGCTCTCATCTCCGGTCTCCGGCTCGAGCGCCTGCTCCGGTCCCTCGGCCTCGTCCCCGGCCTCGGGAAGCTCGGCCTCGGCCTCGTCGGCCTCTTCGGCAGCTTCGGGCTCTTCGGCCTCTTCGGGCCCCTCGGCCTCTTCGGGCTCCTCGGCCTCTTCGGGCTCCTCGGCCTCTTCGGGCTCCTCGGCCTCGTCGGGCTCGGGCTCCTCCGACTCGGCGCTCTCGTCGAATTGGCTCTCGGCCTTCTCGACAATCGCCTTGACGGCGGCATCGTCCGCATCGCCGCCGGCGAGGGTGGCCACCTCCTCGTCACTCAGCGGGCTCAGCACGGCGACCTGGTTGGTGCCGAACCGGGCCAGGGCCTGATGCTGGGGCAGACCGCAGAACTGCGAGGCCTGCAGCGCCGCGTTCGGACAGCGGCGGCCGGTCGTCATCACGGCCATGCAGCGGCCATCGGCGGCCTCCTCGCCCTCGTACTCGATGTCCTCCTCCTGCTGGGCGAACTCGGTCTCCGAGGTGATGTCCACCTTCCAGCCGGTCAGCCGGGCGGCGAGGCGGGCGTTCTGGCCGTCGCGCCCGATCGCCAGTGAGAGCTGGTCGTCGGGGACGATCACCGTCGCCTCCTTGGTCTCGTCGTCGACGAGCACCTCGCGAACGCGGGCCGGCGAGAGGGCCTTGGCGACGAACCGGGCGGGCTCCTCGTTGTAGGGAATGATGTCGATCTTCTCGCCGCGCAGCTCGGAGACGACCATGCGCACCCGGGAGCCGCGGGGCCCGACGCAGGCACCCACCGGATCGACTCCGTCGGCATGGGAGACCACGGCGATCTTCGAGCGCCAGCCCGGCTCACGGGCGACGCCAGTGATCTCGACCAGCTTGTCGGCGATCTCGGGGACCTCGAGCTCGAAGAGCTTCTTGATCAGCTCGGAGTTGCGGCGGGAGACGACGATGCTGGGGCCCTTGGTATCGGCCGAGACGTCGGTGATCACGGCCTTGACCCTCATCCCGTGGTCATAGCGCTCGTTGTAGACCTGCTCGGAGCGCGGCAGCAGCGCCTCGACGCGCTCGCGGAGCTGGACCAGGGTGTAGCGGTTGTCGGACTGCTGGATGATCCCCGTGACCAGCTCGCCGACGCGGTCCTTGTACTCCTCGAACATCATGCCGCGCTCGGCCTCGCGGATCCGCTGGAGGATCACCTGCTTCGCCGTCTGTGCGGCGATGCGCCCGAAGTCGTCGGGGGTGACGTCGCGGCTCTTGATCTGGTCCATGTACGGCTCGAGGCGCTCGGGCTCGAGCTCCTCCTCCTCGGCCTCCCGGCGCTCCCCGGTCTCGGGGTCGACCATCGGCCCCGTGGCCTGGATCTCCGGCACCGGCTCGCCGGCGGCCTCGGCGGCCTCGGCCGCCTGGAGCTGCTCCTCGAACTGCTCGTCCAGCAGCGTCTTCTCGAGCTCCTCGGGGACCATCAGCTCATAGACGCGGAAGTCGGCACTCGAATGGTCCAGCTCGACCTTCGCGTACTTGGCCGCGCCGGGGGTCTTCTTGTAGGCGGAGAGCAAGGCGTCCTGAAGGGCGTCCATCAGGGTGTCAGCCGCGATCCCCTTCTCCTGCTCGAGCATCTTTACGGCGTCGACGATCTCCTGTGTCATGCGACCTCCTCCTGGACAAGATTTGAACGGCGGACGCTCTGCAATGGAATAGTCACCGCACCGTCGGGAGCCTCGAGACTGACTCGTTCGTCATCCGCGGCGGTCAGGGTGCCCGTGAAGCTGTGACGCCCTGAGATCTCCTCGCTGGTCTTCACTCGAATCGTGTTGCCAAGAAAGCGACGGAAGTGCTCGGGCTTCGTCAGCGGCCGCTCGGGGCCCGGCGAGGAGACCTCCAGAGACCAGTCCTCGAGCAGGTCGCGGAGCACGCCCGTGACCCGCTCGCAGAGGGCGATGTCCACCCCGTCGGGGCTGTCGATCACCAGACGCAGTCGCTCGGACGCGGGCCGCTCGAGTGCGAGCAACTCGACATCGGGCTCCTGGCTTTGGAGCCGGGACTCGATACTTGCCTGGATGTTTTGGAGTTCTGTATCCATTCGTAGGCCCAAAAAAAGGCGGGCGCTCGCCCACCTTTCAACACGCGGTTAGGTGCGAAAAAAGGTTCCGAGGCGAGTATAGCCCCGAGTGCCTAGACCTCCAACATGACCGTGACCGGCCCGTCGTTGATCAATGCGACGCCCATGCAGGCGCCGAAGACGCCCTTCTTCGCGCCAGCCCGCTCGCAGAAGCGGTCATACAGCGGCTCCGCCTCATCTCCGGGTGCGGCCTCGATGTAGCTGGGCCTCGTTCCCTTCTTCGTGTCGCCGTAGAGGGTGAACTGGCTGACGCAGAGGATCTCGCGCTCGCCGAGCGGCTCATTCATCTTCCCGTCGGCGTCGTCGAAGATCCGGAGCGCCCGGACCTTCTCCGCCAGCCGGTCGGCCTCGGCCTCGGTGTCGTCGCGGGACACACCGAGCAGCACGAGCATCCCCGGCCCGATCTGCGAGACCCTCTCCCCCTCCACGTCGACAGCCGCCTGGCTGACGCGCTGGACCAGGGCCCTCACCGGCCCTCCTCCGAGCCGCCTCGATCGACGCCCTCGGCTACGGCCCGGAGGAGCCTCATCGCGATCGGCGGCACCCGGGCCTCCGGGTCGCACTCCGGGTCATAGGCCGTCAGCGACACGGCTCTGACCGGGGAGGTCGACAAGAGGGAGCGAACCTGCGACTCCAGCTGTGACGCGCTGAGGCCGCCGGTAACGCTGTAGATGTTGACCGGAGCCTCATCGGAGTCCAGCACGTCAAGGTCGACATGCACGTAGAGCCCGCTCGGCCGCGGCTCGAGGGCACCCACGGCCCGCGAGACGGCATCGTCGGAACCGATGCTCTCCGGAGGCAGGAGGTTGACGCCCGACGAATCCAGGCGCAGCTGCTCGAGTGGGTCGAAGTCGCGCGCGCCGGCGAGCACGACGGCAGTTTCCGGGACCGTGCGGGCGCCCACTCCGTCGATCATCGTCGGCCACGCATCGCCGGTGAGAATCGCCAGAGGCATGCCGTCGAAATAGCCGTCGACGGTGGACTCAGGGGTGTTGAAGTCGCCGTGCGCGTCGAACCAGACGACTCCCGGAGACCTCTCGTCGATGCCGGTGATCATCCCCACTGCGGCAAAACAGCTGCCCGAGAGGAGCACCGGGAACGCCCCATCCTTGACGGCGTCCCTGACGCGATCTGCCACGAGCCTGATCAGGTCGAAGCCGGCCCTGGCCTCGCTGGCGCCGCTTCGGTCCCTGCGGTCATCCCCGAGCTCCAGGACGTCCAGGCTGACTCGGGCGCCTCTGCTGCCGAGAGCCTTCTCGGCACCCGCCTCGAGCAGGCGCTCCGGGCCACGGCCGACTCCCATCCGGATCGCTCCGACCTCGTAGGGCACGACCAGAAGGCGGATCTCGGTCATCGATCGCCGCTAAGTGCTGGCGGTGAGACGCTCTCTGTATATGCGGTAGTCGCGCCGCTCGGGCCGCAGGTTCGAGGCCAGCGCAAGGTGATGGCGAGCGCGCCTGGTCTCACCCGTCTTGCTGAGGGCGCGGCCAAGGCAGAAGTGCGCGTAGTCGTTGACCGGATGTGTCTCGACGACGGCCTCGAACTCGGTCGCCGCTTCGGCGTAGTGACGGGTGCGGAACAGGGCCCGGCCGAGAGCCTCGCGGACGGAGCTCTTCTCCGGCGCCTGCCGCGCGGCCTCCCTGAGGGGCCCGGTCGCCTCCTCGAAGTCGCCGTCCTCGAGCAGCTCCATTCCACGCCTGTACAGCGAGTACAGGGACTCGCTCCCCTGCGAATGCTCGTTCTGGGCCATGAACCCAGTGTAAAAGGGCGGGCAAGGCGGCCCCAGGGGCCGCCCTCAGTCGTGAGGCTCGGCCCGGCGGACAGCCGGTCCGGACCTGATCGCCTCGACCCGATCGAGAATCGCGTCCGCGACCTGCCCCTTGACGCCACGAGGCACCGGGTGCTCCCCGGAGCGCTCGACGATCACGACCTCGTTCTCGGGGCTCTCGAAGCCGATCTCCGAGCGCGAGACGTCGTTGAACACGATCGCGTCCGCGCCCTTGCGCTCGAGCTTCTCGCGCGCTCGCTCGATGTCGGCCGACCCCGGACGCGAAGCGGAGGAGTCGGCCGATCAGGAGTCTCGGCGGCGAATCCGACAATGGTCTGATCCTCACGCCGCCGCGAGGTCAGGGCCGCGAGGATGTCCTCGGTCGCCTCGAGGTCGAGCTCGAATCCCCCGGTTCCCTCGCGATGGATCTTCTTGCCCGCGGCCTGCCTCGGCCGGAAGTCGGCGGGGGCCGCCGCCATCACGAGCACGTCGGTCGAGTCGAACTCGCGCCCCAGCGCGTCGGCCAGCTCGGCCGCGGTCTCGACGTCCACCCGCCTGACGCCGGGCGGAGCCGGGAGAGAGACGTTTGCGGCGATCAGTGTCACCTCCGCCCCGCGCCGCGCGGCGCGCTCGGCGAGCGCCAGTCCCATGCGACCCGAGGAGCGGTTGCCGATGAAACGAACAGGATCGATCGGCTCGCGGGTACCGCCGGCCGAGACCAGCACGCGGAGGCCGTCCCACGGGCCGATCGGGCCCGGCGCTGCATGCTCGATCGCTTCGAGCAGCGCGCGCGGCTCCGGAAGCCTGCCGACCCCATGCTCGCCCCTGGAGGCGAGGGCGCCCTCCTCGGGCTCGATCACGGTGATGCCTCGCTGGCGAAGGGTCGCCAGGTTCGCCTGGGTGGCGGCGTCGCGGTACATCCGATCGTTCATCGCGGGTGCCACCAGCCGGGGCGCGGCGCAGGCCAGGAAGGACGTGGTGACCATCGAATCGGCGATCCCCGCCGCCAGCTTCGCGACGGTGTTCGCCGAGGCCGGAGCGACCAGATAGGCGTCCGCGTTGGCGACGACCTCGAGGTGGCCGATCGGATCGTGCACGGGCAGCGGGTCGCCTGGGAAGGCGCCGCGCGTCGGATCGCGCTCGAACTCGTCGGTGAGGACCGGCGCCCCGACGATCCCCTCGAAGGAGGCTGCGCCGACGAACCGCTGCGCAGCCGGCGTCATCAGAACGCGGACGGCGTGCCCCTCCGTGGTGGCGAGACGGGCCAGTTCCAGCGACTTGTAGGCGGCTATGCCGCCACTCACCCCGAGCAGGATGCGGGCCATCACGCCCTCCTTAGCTGGCTAGGCCTTGTACTCGTACTTCAGCTTGCCGGCCGCCGTCTCCTCCAGGGCGATGGTCAGGTAGTTCCCGCTGGGAACCTCGACCATCGGCGGCGTGTACTCGCCGTACGCACCCTCGGAGAGGGAGTGGTAGTACGCGTTGATCTGGCGGGCCCGCTTCGCCGCGACGCAAACGGCGGCGTAGTGGGTGTCGGTGTGCTCGAGAAGCTTGTCGACTCTTGGTCGGATCATTGACATGGGGTCAGGAGTGTAGGGATAGCTCGCTCCGTACGAGCGCCTCCAATTCGGAGGTGGATTTCTGCACCTCGTCGTTCACGACCTCGAGGGGGAACTCCGAGCGCGCACCCAGCTCGATCTCGGCCGTGCGCAGTCGCTGCTCGATCGCCTCCGGCGAGTCCGTCCCCCTGCCCTCCAGCCGCTCGCGCAGGGCCTTCTCGTCGGGCGGTGCGATGAAGATCAAGACCGCGTCGTCTCCGAGCGCGTCCCTGACCTGGCGAGCGCCCTGCACCTCGATCTCGAGGACCACCGATCGGCCCTCGGCCAGCCGCCGCTCCACCTCCTCGCGCAGCGTGCCGTAGTAGTTGCCGCTGTAGCTCGCGTGCTCCAGGAAGTCACCGGCCTCGAGGCGCCGCCGGAACTCCTCCGGTGAGAGGAAGAAGTAGTCGCGGCCATCGACCTCCCCGGGGCGGGGCTCCCTGGTCGTGGCGGAGATGGACAGCTCGAGCTCCCGGATCCGCTCGAGCAATTGCTCGATCAGCGTTCCCTTTCCGACCCCGGACGGCCCGGTGATGACGAAGACCTTCCCCACGGCGACTGGATCATGACCGCCGCGACGGCCGCGAAAAGCCCCTGGAATGTCGCGCTACTTGCGCAGTTGTGCGACGAGCTCGGCGCGCTGGCGCTCCGAGAGCCCGCCGATGGTCTTCGACGGTGAGATCCTGCACTGGTTGAGGATCCGGTTGGTCTTGACGCGCCCGTACTTGGGGACCGCCATCAGCATGTCGATGACCTTGGCAGTCTGGACGTACTCGGGGGGATCCATCAGCAACGTCTGGATCTTGACCTTGTTTCCCTTCAGGTCGCGCTTCAGCTGGGCCCGCTTGGATCGGATGTCGTTGGCCCTCTTCAGGGCCTCCATCCGCTGGTCCAGTGATCTCTCGGGGGCGGCGTTGGAGGACTGGACCGGGGCCTGCATCGGGGCGGCAGTATATCCGCGGTCGCGAGGAGCGGAAAGTCCTTTTGGGGGTTTGTGAAAAAAACTCCCGTCTAACCGGATATCCGTGCCTGGCCACGGCCCAACTCGGCGGCGATCCTCGACCCGGCGGCCGGATCGCGGAAGCTCTCTGTGCCAACGGCAACGATCTTTGCACCGGCCAGGAGCATCTCGGCGGCCTCCCGGCTGTTCGAGATGCCTCCCATCGCGACTACGGGAATCGAGACGGCCGCCGCCACGGCCCCGACCTGGGCCAGCGCGACTGCCCGTACCGCCGGTCCCGACAGCCCGCCGGTGCCACCGCCGAGCCAGCGCTCACCCGAACCGGGATCGATCGCAGCCGCCCGCAGGGTGTTGATCAGGGAGACGGCGTCGGCCCCTCCCTCCTCGGCGGCCACCGCGACCGGCACCGGATCGGCGATGTTCGGCGTGAGCTTCACGATCAGCGGCTTGCCGGTGAGGGGTCGGACCCGCTGCAGCAGGGAGCGCGCCTCGTCGGGCGATTCGCCCACGATCAGGCCGGACTTGACGTTTGGGCACGAGACGTTGAGCTCGAGCGCCGCCACCTCCTCGCGGCCGCCCACACCCTCCACCAGCCGGCTGAACTCATCGTGGCTCGTCCCCATGACCGAGACGATCAGGGGCACAGGCAGCTCGGCCAGCTGCGGGAGGTCGTTCTCGAGGAAGCCGTCGAGGCCCTTGTTGGGCAGCCCGATCGAGTTGATCAGCCCCGAGGGCGTCTCCCAGAGGCGCGGCGGTGGGTTGCCAGCGCGCGGCTCGGGGGTGATCGTCTTGGAGACGAAGGCCGAGAAGGGAAACTCGCTGAGCAGCTTGTCCCCGAAGGCGCGCCGCGCCGCGATCGCGTCGAAGGTGCCCGAGCCGTTGATCACCGGGTGGCGCAGCTCCATTCCACAGAAGTCGATCAATGTCCTGACCCCGGGACCAGAGCGCGTCTCGATCTCGTCGCCGCGAAGGACCGGTCCGTCGACGCACAGACGAACGTACCCCCCCTTCGAGTCGGGGATGGCGCAGCCGAAGCAGGCGCCGAAGCCGCACGCCATCGGCGCCTCGAGCGCCAGCTCGCAGGCCACGCCGCGATCCGCGCAGAGCGAGTCGCACCGCCTCGAGCATCGCGGGCGGGCCGCAGGCGTAGACGGCTCCGCTGGCCGCGTCGTCACCCTCGAGCAACACCGCGAGCAGGTCCGTGACATAGCCGCGGTGGCCGGTGTGCCCATCCTCGCTGGCCAGCCGGATCTCGCTGCAGTCGAAGAGGTCGAAGTCCGCCCGGAGTTCGCACGATCTCGGAAGCCGAGCAGGACCCGCGCCGGGATACCGGCTCGGAGCAGGCGGCGCCGCCAGAGGGCGAGCGGAGCAATCCCGATCCCGCCGCCGACCAGGATCCCGCCGGCAGCCTCGGGTGCCACCACTTGGGGTGCGGAGAACGGCCGGCCAAGGGGGCCGTGGATCCACAGCCCCTCCCCCGGCTCAAGAGCGGCGAGCCGGGCGGTCCCGGGGCCGACCGCCTGCACCAGGAAGTCGAGCCTCACTCCCGAGTCCTCACGCTCGGCGTCGGCGATGGAGAAGGCGCGCGCCAGGTAGGGACGGCCGTGCTCGCCGCCCCAGCCTGCTTCCGCGGCAAGCATGTAGAACTGGCCGGCGGCGGGCTCGGGCCCTGCAGGGTCGAGGGCGGAGAAGATCCGGTAGCCACCGGAGGGAAGGTTGCGGGTCACCTCGCAGAGTCGCCGGCCGAGGGGGGCGACGACCCTCTCCCCCACGCCATCCGCACGGCCCGCCGTCATCTCTTCGATGGCTCGCGCTCCTCGGGCCTGTGTAGCTCCTGGAGGGTCTGGACCTCGACATCGCCCCGGGCGGCGGCGAAGATCGCTCGCGAGGCCGCGGACGCACCGGTCATGGTGGTGACGCAGGGGATCCCGTGCTTGACCGCGGCCGTGCGGATCTCGTAACCGTCGGCACGGGCTCCGGAGCCGGTCGGAGTGTTGATGACGAGGTCGACCTCCTTGGAGCGGATGCAATCGACGACGTGCGGCGAGCCCTCGCCGATCTTGTTGATCTTGCGGACCGGGACGCCCATCGCCGAGATCGCCTGAGCAGTGCCCGCGGTCGCGATCACCTTGAAGCCGAGGTCGTGGAAGCGGGTCGCGAGCTGCGTGGCGGCGGGCTTGTCCGAATCGGTGACCGAGATGAAGATCGTCCCTTCCTCGGGCAGCGAGACGCCCGCGGCCGCCTGCGCCTTGCCGAACGCCGTCGGGAAGTCGGCGGCGATCCCCATCACCTCGCCCGTGCTCCGCATCTCGGGGCCGAGCACGGAGTCCGCGCCGGCGAAGCGAGCGAACGGCAGGACCGCCTCCTTGACGCTGATGTGGGTCGGCGCCTCTCGTCGGCAGGGCCTGGTCCGCGAGCGACTCGCCGAGCATCAGACGACATGCGATCTTGGCGAGCGGCGCCCCGGTCGCCTTGCTGACGAAGGGGACCGTGCGCGAGGCCCTCGGGTTCGCCTCGATCACGTAGAGCTCGCCGTCGGCGACGGCGTACTGCACGTTGATCAGGCCGATCACGCCAAGCTCCAGCGCGATCTTGCGCGTGGTCTCGCGGATCTCGTCGAGCATCTCCTCACCGAGGCTCATCGGGGGGATCACGCAGGCCGAGTCGCCCGAGTGGACCCCCGCCTCCTCGACGTGCTGCATCACCCCGGCGACAAAGCACTGATCGCCGTCGGCGAGCGCATCGACGTCGACCTCGATCGCGTTCTCGAGGAAACGATCCAGCAGCAGCGGGTGCTCCTGGTCGGCCCTCACATTGGCGTCCAGGTAGTTCCCCGAGTGTCTCCGCGTCGTAACAGATCTCCATTGCGCGGCCGCCGAGGACGTAGGACGGCCGGACGAGCAGCGGGAAGCCGACATCCTCCGAGATCGCCACCGCCTCCTCCGCCGAGAGCGCGGTCCCGTAGGGCGGGTGCTTGATCTCGAGGCGTCGCAGGAGCGCGCCGAACCGGCCGCGGTCCTCGGCGAGGTCGATCGCGTCCACCGGGGTGCCGAGCAGCGGAACACCCGCCTCCTCCAGGGACTTCGCCAGCCGCAGCGGCGTCTGCCCGCCGAACTGGACGATCACCCCCTCCGGGCGCTCGATCTCGCAGACGGCGAGCACGTCCTCCTCGGTGAGCGGCTCGAAGTAGAGGCGGTCCGAGGTGTCGTAGTCGGTGGAGACGGTCTCGGGGTTGCAGTTGATCATCACCGCGTCGCGGTCGAGCTCCCGGGCGGTCATCGCGGCGTGCACGCAGCAGTAGTCGAACTCGATCCCCTGCCCGATCCGGTTCGGGCCGGAGCCGAGGATGACGACGGAAGGACGTTCGCCCCGCTCCACCTCCCCCGCCGAGCCGTTGGCCGACGCGCGCTCGTGGGCGGAGTAGAAGTAGGGCGTGCGCGCCTCGAACTCGGCCGCGCAGGTGTCCACTGATCGATACGTGCGCTCGAGGCCCTCGGTCCCGTCGCCCTCGGTCGCCAGCTCCCTCAGCTCCCGCAGGAACCAGGGGTCGATCATCGTCGCCTCCTGGATCCGCTCGAGCTCCACGCCGCGCTCGAAGCCTGCGGCGATCAGGTCGAAGCGGTCGGGAGACGGGGTCGCGAGCCGCTCCAGCAGCTCGCCCGTCGACGCCGGGATGTCCGCCTCGGTGTCCAGCTCGCGCGAGCGCATCGCCTTGGCGAATGACTCGCGGAAGGTCCGCCCGATCGCCATCGCCTCGCCGACGGACTTCATGTGGGTGGAGAGCCGGCCCTCGGCGCCCGGGAACTTCTCGAAGGCGAAGCGGGGCACCTTGGTGACGACGTAGTCGATCGTCGGCTCGAAGGAGGCCGGCGTCGCCATCGTGATGTCGTTGGGGATCTCCTCCAGCGCGTAGCCGACAGCGAGCTTTGCCGCCATCTTCGCGATCGGGAATCCGGTGGCCTTCGAGGCAAGCGCCGAGGACCGCGAGACGCGGGGGTTCATCTCGATGACCACCACCTCGCCGGTCTCCGGGCTGACCGCGAACTGGATGTTCGACCCGCCGGTCTCGACCCCGACCGCTCGGATCACGCGGATCGCCTGGTCGCGGAGCTCCTGGTAGAGCGAGTCGGTGAGCGTCTGGGCGGGCGCGATCGTCACCGAGTCGCCCGTGTGGACGCCCATCGGGTCGACGTTCTCGATCGAGCAGATGATCACGACGTTGTCGTTGCGGTCGCGCATCACCTCGAGCTCGAACTCGCCCCAGCCGAGCACCGACTCCTCGACCAGCACCTGGTTGATCGGACTGGCGGCCAGGCCCTCGGAGACGACCTGGGCCAGCTCGGTCTCGGTGTTGCCGACGCCGCCACCGTGGCCGCCGAGGGTGAAGGCGGGCCGGACGATCGCGGGCAGGCTGATCGAGCCGTCAGCGATACCGGTCTCGGCCTGCGCGACCGAGGTGACGATCTGCGACCACGGGCACTCGGAGACCGGCTTCCTCCATCGTGGTCCGGAAGGCCTCGCGATCCTCGGCCCGGTGGATCGCCTCGTAGTTGGCCCCGATCAGCTCGACGTCGAAGCGCTCCAGCGTGCCGTCGTCGTGGAGCGCCTTCGCCAGGTTGAGGGCGGTCTGTCCGCCCAGGGTCGGAAGCAGGGCGTCCGGTCGCTCGCGCTCGATCACCTTCGCGACCGGGCCGGGCAGCAGCGGCTCTATGTAGGTGCGGTCGGCGAACTCGGGGTCGGTCATGATCGTGGCGGGGTTGGAGTTGACGAGCACGACCTCGTAGTCCTCCTCGAGCAGCACCTTGCAGGCCTGCACGCCCGAGTAGTCGAACTCGGCCGCCTGTCCGATCACGATCGGCCCGGAGCCGATCAGCAGGATCTTCTGGATGTCGCTACGCCGCGGCAAGCTCGAGGAACCGATCGAAGAGGTAGCGGGCGTCGTGCGGGCCGGGGCCGGCCTCGGGGTGGTACTGCACCGTGCAGCCGGGAACGTCCTTCAATACCAGCCCCTCGACGGTGCGGTCGTAGAGATTGAGGTGGGAGAGCTCGGCCTCGCCGAAGTCCGTCTGCCAGCGGACCGGCTCGTCGCCGTCGATCGTCCGGTCCCCTGATGGACCGAGGACGGCAAAGCCGTGGTTCTGCGAGGTGATGTCGATCCGCCCGGTCTCCAGGTCCTTGACCGGGTGGTTGGCGCCGCGGTGGCCGAACGGGAGCTTGAAGGTCTCCAGGCCGACCGCCCTGCAGAGCAGCTGGTGGCCGAGGCAGATCCCGACGACGGGCACCTTGCCGACGACGTCGCGGACGTTCTCGACCACGTAGTCGAGGGCGGCGGGGTCGCCCGGCCCGTTGGCGAGGAAGACCAGATCGGGGTCGCGTGCGAGCACCTCCTCGGCCGAGGTGTCGCAGGGCAGCAGTGTCACCCGGCAGCCGCGCTCCTTGAGCTGGCGGATGATCGAGAGCTTGATGCCTGTGTCGATCCCCACGACGTGCGGACCATCACCGTCGATCTCCACCGGCTCGGGCGGCGTCACCCGGCGAGCGAAGTCCGCGCCCTCCATCGAAGGCTCTGCCCCGACCCGCTCCCGTGCCTCGGGCTCCGCGAGCTCAGCAGGGAAGATCCCGCCCCGCATCGCACCCTTGTCGCGGATGTGGCGAACGAGGGCGCGGGTGTCGATCCCGCCGATCGCGGGCACGCCGCAGTCACGGAGCCAGTCGAGCCAGCCGCCCTCGGCGGTGGCGACGTCCTCGCCGTTCTTGCCCTCCCGCATGATCACGCCGCGGGCATGGACCCTCTCCGACTCCATCGCGTCGCCCGAGACTCCGTAGTTGCCGATCAGGGGGTACGTGAAGGTGATGATCTGGCCGCCATAGGAGGGATCGGTGACCGCCTCCTGGTAGCCGGTCATCGAGGTGTTGAAGACCACCTCGCCGGTGATCTCACCGCCGGAGCCGAGCAGCTCGCCGTCGAGGCGAGTGCCGTCCTCGAGCAGGACATAGCCGCTCATGCGACCGCCTCCGGATTGGGCGCATAGTCGAGGATCAGCTTCTGGACTCGCTTGAACTCGTCGGTGCCCGCGCCACCGAGAAGCTCGAACAGCGCCGCCTCGACGCTGGTGAGAATCGCGCCCGCCCGCTCCATCTTGTGCAGGCCGACCCGCTTGTTCTCTTCGGTGCGAGAGCCGACCCCGTCGAGGGGCACCTGGACCTCAACCCCAGCCTCGAGCAGGTCAATGGCGGTCTGGCTGACGCAGACGTGGCTCTCGATCCCGCAGACGAGCGCCTGATCGCGACCGCCCAGGTCGAAGCCGTCGGCCTCGGCGGCGGAGAAGCGGACCTTCTCGAGCGGCTCGGTCCCATCCGGCAGGAACTCAGCCACCTCGGGCGCTGTCTCCCCCAGTCTCTTCGGGTACTGCTCGGTGACCACAATCGGGACATCGAGCACCTCGGCGCCTTCCACCAACGTCGCCGTGGCTTTCGCGATCCGCTCGAAGTCGGGAATCGCCTTGCGGAAGCCCTCCTGGACGTCTACGACAACCAGGGTGGTCCGGCCGGGTTGGAGCTTGGCGGTCAAGAGGCGACCCCGAGCGCAAAGCTCCGCTGGCGGAAGGCGACGCGGCCGGCCGCGACGGTCATCAGGACGCGGCCGGTCAGCTCCCGGCCTCCGAAACAGTTGTTGTAAGAGCGGCTCTCGTAGCCGTCCTCACCGACCGTCCAGGTGAGCTCCGGATCGACCAGGGTGACGTTCGCCGCCGCGCCCGCCTCGAGGCGCGGCGCCTCGATGCCGAAGGGCTCGCCGCCACAGGTCATCCGCTCAACGAGCAGCTCGAGGGGAAGCACCCCCGGCAGCACGAGATCGGTGTAGAGCGCGGCGAACGCGGTCTCCAGCCCCGTGACGCCCCACGCGGCCTCTTCGAAGGGCACCTCCTTTTCCTCGGCGGCGTGCGGCGCGTGGTCGGTGGCGACGCAGTCGATCGTCCCGTCGCGGAGGCCGTCGATCAGAGCCTGGCGGTCGTCCTCCGTCCTGAGCGGGGGATTCATCTTGAAGCGAGCGTCGAGGCTGCGGACCGCCTCATCGGTGAGCGTCAGGTGATGCGGGCTTGCCTCGCAGGTGACCTGAACGCCGGCCGCCTTGGCTCGCGCGATCTCCTCCACCGAGACTCGCGCCGAGAGATGCTGGACGTGGATCCTCGCCCCCTCATATAGGGCCAGCGAGCAATTGCGGGCGATCATCGTTGACTCCGAGACCGCCGGGACCCCGGCCATCCCGAGCGCAGCGGAGACCTCCCCCTCGTTCATAACGCCGCCGGCGGAGAGATCGGGGTCCTCCTCGTGGAGGGCGATCACGCCGCCGGCCAGGCGCTGGTACTGGAGCGCGCGCCGCAGGACCCTTGCGTTGGCGATCGGCAGCCCGTCGTCGGAGAAGCCGATCGCGCCCGCGTCCCAGAGCTCGGCCATCTCGGTGAGCTCCTGGCCGGCCATCCCGCGGGTGACGTTGGCGACGAAGCCGACGGGGATCGATGCCTCGCGTGCGGCTCGGTCGCGCACGGAGCCGAGCACGGCGGCCGAGTCGATCGGCGGCGAGGTGTTGGCCATTGCGATCACCGCGCAGTAGCCGCCGGCCGCTGCGGAACGGGTGCCGGTCTCGAGGTCCTCCTTGTGCTCCTGGCCGGGCACCCGGAAGTGGACGTGCGGATCGACGAAGGCCGGCAGAGCGAGGAGGCCCTCTCCCTCGACGACCTCGGCGCCCTCGATCTCGGGCGCGCCGCCGGGCTCCGCGATCTCTGCGATCTCGCCGTCCCGCACGACCAGGTCGCGGACGGCGTCGAGATCGCTCCTCGGATCGAAGAGGCGAGCTCCGCGGACGATCAGGTTGGCGCCCGGCCCCGGTCGGGCGACCAGCTTCGGCGCGTCGGCACCCCGCTTGGATCCGTTTGCTGCGACGTTCATGCCGGCTGCCCGATCGTCGGCGGGTCGGCCGGTGCCGGACCGCGCTCGGGCCGCGCCCGGTCGGTGCCCGCCAGCAGCTCGTAGAGGATCGCCATCCTGACGACCAGGCCGCTCTCCACCTGGGCGGTGATCAGCGACTGGGGCGAGTCGATCACCTCGGGCGCGAGCTCGACGCCGCGGTTGACCGGCCCGGGATGCATGAGCAGCTGCCGCGGCCCGAGGCGGCGCGAATCGATCTGGTAGCGCGAGGCGTACTCGCGCAGCGAGGGGACGAAGCTCTCGCTCATCCGCTCGCGCTGCATGCGGAGGGCGTAGACCACGTCCGCCTCACTCAGGTCGTCGAGGTCGTAGGAGATGGCGCAGCCGAGAGCCTCGATCCCGCGCGGGATCAGGGTCGGCGGCCCGCAGAGCGTCACCTTCGCGCCCATCTTCTGGAAGGCGAGCAGGCAGGAGCGGGCGACCCGGCTGTGGAGGACGTCGCCGACGATCCAGATGTTGGTGCCCTCCAGCGAGTCGAAGCGCTGGCGAAGCGTGAAGACGTCGAGCAGCGCCTGCGTCGGATGCTCGTGCTTGCCGTCGCCGGCGTTGATCACCGAGGCCTCCGTCCAGCGGGCCACCAGGTCCGCGGCGCCGGCATGCGGCGAACGGATCACGATCGCCGCCGGGTCGTATGCCGAGAGCGTCGCGACGGTGTCCTTCAGCGACTCGCCCTTGTCGACGGAGGAACCTGCGGACTTGACGCTGACCACGTCCGCGGAGAGGCGCTTGGCTGCAAGCTCGAACGAGGAGAGCGTCCGCGTGCTCGCCTCGTAGAAGAGGTTGACGATGGTGCGGCCTCGGAGGGTTGGCACCTTCTTGATGTCGCGCCGGCCGACCTCGGCGAAGCTCGCGGCGCGCTCGAGGATGCGATCCATCTCCTCCCGCGAGAGCTGGTCCACTCCGAGCAGGTGCTTCATGCGTCCTCCTTCACCGTCGCCTGGGCAGGCGTGATCGCGACCTCGTCCTTGCCGTCGGTCTCCTCGAGCCGGACGTTCACCCGCTCGCCGGGCGCGGTCGGCAGGTTCTTGCCGACGTAGTCGGGGCGGATCGGCAGCTCGCGATGGCCGCGGTCCGCCAGGACCGCCAGCTGAACCCGGGCCGGGCGGCCGTAGTCGAAGAGGGCGTCGATCGCGGCGCGCACCGTGCGGCCCGTGTAGAGGACGTCGTCCACCAGGACGATCGTCCGGCCGGCCAGGTCGAAGTCGAGGTGGGAGTCGTGGACGACCGGCGCGTCGCGCGGCTCGCGGCGCTCGATGTCGTCGCGGTAGAAGGAGATATCGAGGTCGCCGAGCGGGACCTCCGCGCCGGAGAGCTCACCGACCAGGGCATGCAGGCGGCGGCAGATGACGGCGCCGCGCGTGTGAATGCCGACCAGCGCCAGCCGGTCCGAGTCCTCGTTCTTCTCGACGATCTCGTGGGCGATACGGACAAGCGTCCGCCGTAGATCGTCGTGGTCGAGCACGACCTTCTCGTCGCTCATGCTGCTCCTTCCTGGCCTCGCGGGACCGGGTTAAAGGGGCTTGCTGCGCCAGCGTAGCAGCGACCCCAGACCGCGATGGGGCGCGAACCCGCAATGCGCGGCGATCTCTCAGTCGCCGGCGGGAGCTGCTTCGGCCCTGGGCTCGGGCCGCTGCTTCGCGCCCTCGTGGATCAGCTCCGGGTCCCCGCGCTCCGGGAATGGGATCTCGACGAGATCGAAGTCCCGCGGGGCGACCGTGTTCGCGAACGCGTCGCGCGCCTCGCCGAGCACGGCCGAGATGTTGTAGCGCGAGGAGACGTGGACGATCGCCAGCATCCCGACCTCCGCGTCGGCCGCGAGCTGGGCGGCGTCGCGCGCGGTGGAATGGCCGGTCTCCGCCGCTCGGGCGGACTCCTCCACGGCGAAGGTCCCGTCATGGACCAGGAGCTGGGCGGCGTGAGCCGCGATCCGGGTCATCTCGCACGGTGAGGTGTCGCCGGTGATCACCACCTTGCGGCCGGGCCTCGGATCGCCCATCACCTGGTCCGGGCGAACCTCAGACCCATCAATGGAGATCGTCTCCCCTCGCTGCAGGCGCCCGAAGTCGCGGTCGTCGGCGATCCCGAGCCCGCGAGCCGCGTCGACGTCGAAGCGCCCGGGGCGCTCGGGCTCGACGTACGCGTAGCCGAGCGCCTTCATCCGGTGCTCGACCTCAAAGGCGCTGATCTCGAAGCCGTCGTGCTCGACCCCCTCCCCCGGCTCGAGCTCGACCAGCTCGACCTCGTAGCGGAGGCGACCGAAGATCCGGCGCAGCGCCTCGAACAGGCCGTGCAGGCCCGCGGGCCCGACGATCCGCAGCGGCGCCTGGCGCTCCATGAGGTCATAGGTCTTGAGCAGCCCGGGCAGCCCCAGGTAGTGATCGGCGTGGAAATGCGTGATGTAGATGTCGTCGACCTGGACGAGCCCGGTCGAGTTGATCATCTGGCGCTGGGCCCCTTCGCCGCAGTCGACCAGGACTCGGGCACCGCCCGCCCGGATCAGAACGCAGGCGGTCGCCCTCCGCGCCGAGGGCACGGAGCCGCCGGTGCCCAGGAAGACGACGGAGAGATCCATGACGCGCCAAGCCTAGGGGCGCCAGGCGGCATGTGATGCTCGCCCGGTTGCGACCTACACTTCGCCGCCGAGCGCCCGTAGCTCAGCTGGATAGAGCGTCCGCCTCCGGAGCGGAAGGTCACAGGTTCGAATCCTGTCGGGCGCGCTTCGCCGCTGATCTCATGTCCGTGGTCAACGCGGAGCCGAAATCGGCCTTCCGCACTGACGAGTTCTTGCCCTGCGGTGTGATGCTCGACGGCACCTGAACAAGGAGGTTCAGCCATGAAGCGTGTCGTCGTCGACCGCTACGGGGGGCCCGAGGTCTTGAACGTGGTGGAGGAGGACGCCCCCCGACCAGGGCCCGGTGAGGTGCGCGTCAGGGTCCTGGCTGCCGGGGTGTCGTTCACCGACGCGCAGATCCGCGCCGGCACGTACATGGGCGGCCCCAAGCCGCCATTCACCCCCGGCTACGAGCTCGTCGGCATCGTCGAGCAGCTCGGTCCTGGCTGCCGGAGGCTGCGTGAGGGGGACCGGGTCGGCGTTCTGACTGTGTATGGGGCCGATGCCGAGCGGGTCTGCGCAGAGGAGAAGTACGCGGTCGCGGTGCCTGAGGACCTCGACCCGGCCGAGGTGGTCAGCCTGATCTTCCCGTACATGACGGCGTACCAGATGCTCCACCGCACGGCGAGGGTGACCAGCGGCGAGAGGGTGCTGATTCATGGTGCGGCCGGCAGAGTTGGCACGGCGGCGCTCGAGCTGGGAGCCGTGGCAGGACTGCGCATGATCGGGACCTGTTCGGCACATGACAAAGAGGCGGTCGAGCGACTCGGCGCGGTGGCAATCGACTACCGCAATGAGGACTTCCTGGCCCGGGTGCGGAACCTGACTGACGGCGAAGGTGTCGACGTTGTGCTCGACGGGATCGGCGGCAAGGTGGCGCTGCGCTCTTTTCGCGCGTTGCGGAAGGGCGATCAGATCACGGGTGACCCCGGTGGGCGGCTTGTGACGATGGGCGCCTACAACACGCTCGTGCAGGGCAAGAAGAGCTGGCGAGCCTGGTTCGAGTGGTGGCCAGCGATGGCGGCCACATGGATCTGGGGCACGCTCTCGTCCCGGCGGCGGGTCTCGGGATACCGAGTCCAGATCCTGCGGATCCCCCACCAGGACTGGTTCGCCGAGGACTTCCAGGTGTTGCTCGAACTGCTGCGCGAGGACAAGATCCACCCGGTCGTGGCCGAGCGCCTGCCGTTCTCCGAGGCTCGTCGCGCTCACGAGATGCTTGAGAGCACGGCGGCCAAGGGCAAGCTCGTGCTTGTGCCATGACCGGCGAGGAGTCGAACAGCGCGCCGTGCTCCCCGGGCTCAGACGATGCAGACGTTGCTCACGTGCAGCTCGACGTGGGCGAAGTGGTGGCGGCGCACCTGGACGCGTGTCGTCTCACCCTGCATGCAGGGCGCGACGATCGCGGCACTCTGCGCCTCGGCCAGAGGGCACATCATCCCCGGCTGACAGGGCGGCGGCTCGGGGTTGGGCGGCACGGAGCTGACGTCGTAGAGGCCCCGCTTCAGCCTGATCCGGAAGTGGCCGTCGCCGGTCGCCTGGATCGCCACCTGCTGGCCGTCACTCGCGCGCTGCACGGTGATCGTGACGGCGCCGGTGTAGACCGGCTCGGGCGGCGGCGGGTCCATGCAGGCGCCGGCGCAGGAGCTGTTCAGCACCACGCCCTCCACGCCCGAATGCTTGTGGCTGTGGCGCTTCTTCGCATCCGCGGGCGCAACGAACAGCGCGATCGCGCCGATCAAAGCCAGCGCTGTGACCACCTTGCGCACGGACCCTCCTTACCCGCTGGGACGCCCGGCGAACCGCGCGAGTGGCGTCAGCCGCCGGCGACGGCCGGGAGGATCGTGACCTCGTCGCCCTCGTTGACGGCGGTGTCGAGGCCGTCCTGGAAGCGAATGTCCTCGCCCGAGACGTAGACGTTGACGAACCGGCGCAGGTCGCCGTCCTGGGTGATGCGCTCGCGGAGACCGTCGTGCTGGTCGAAGACGGCGTCCAGTGCCTCGCCCACCGTGGTGCCCTCGACCTCGAGCTCGCCCTCGCCGCCGGTGGCGGCGCGGAGCTGCGCGGGGATCTTCACCGTGATGCTCATCGTCGGGCGGAGATCTTAGTCATCGCTCCCCCAGGGCGGCATCCCTAGGCGGAAACCTCGAGGCCCTCGAACTCGGCTTCAAAAGCGTCGAGGGTGGGATCGATCTCGTGCATCTGGAAGGACTCGCGCGCCGCGTCGAGCGTCTTCAGCCCCTCGCCGGTGATGTAGGCGACCACGCGCTCGTCCGAGCCGATCGCGCCCGCCTCGGCGAGCTTGGCGAGAACGCCGATCGTCACGCCGCCCGCGGTCTCCGTGAAGACGCCCGTGCTTTCGGCGAGCAGCTTGATCCCGGCGCGGATCTCGTCGTCCGTCACCGACTCGATCACCCCATCGGTCTTGCGAGCGAGCTCCAGCGCGTAGGGACCGTCGGCGGGATCGCCGATGGCAAGGCTCTTGGCGATCGTGTCCGGCTTCTGCTCGGGCTTGCAGACGTCCCAGCCCTTGGAGAAAGCGGTTGCGACCGGCGAGCAGCCCTCGGCCTGCGCGCCGCAGAAGACGGGCAGCTTGCCCTCGACCAGCCCCAGGTCCCGCCAGTCCTCCATGCCCTTGGCGAGCTTGGTGAAGAGAGAGCCTGAGGCGATCGGCGCGACGACCCGGTCGGGCAGGCCCCATCCGAGCTGCTCGATCGTCTCGAAAGCCAATGTCTTCGAGCCCTCGGAGTAATACGGACGGAGGTTGACGTTGACGAAGGCCCACGGGTGCGTCTGGCTGAGCTCCGTACAAAGGCGGTTGACGTCGTCGTAGGTGCCGCGGATGCCGACCAGGTTGGTCCCGTAGATGCCCGTCGCCAGCAGCTTCTGCTCCTCGAGGTCGGACGGGACGAAGACGTAGGAGTCGAGGCCGGCAGCCGCCGCATGGGCGGCGACCGCGTTGGCGAGGTTCCCCGTGGACGCGCAGGCCACGGTCTCGAATCCCAGCTCCTTCGCCTTGGCCACGGCTACCGCCACGACGCGGTCCTTGAAGGAGTGCGTCGGATTTGCGGCGTCGTTCTTGATCCAGACCTCGCCGATGCCGAGCTGCTCGGCCAGGCGATCGGCCCGGATCAGCGGCGTGAGGCCGGGCTCAAGGGGATCGCCGGGGCGGCCGCTGAACGGGAGGAAGTCCGAGTAGCGCCAGATCCCGTGCGAGCCGGCCTGGATCTTCCGCTTGGCCTCGGCGGGATCGATGTCAGAGAAGTCATAGGAGACTTCCAGCGGCCCAAAGCACTGCTCGCAGACGAACCGTGCCTCGAGCGGATAGCTCTCCCCGCATTCCTTGCATTTGAGCGATTCGACTGCCATCTGGCTCCTCTACGAAAAAACCTCCGCCGGGTCGAAGTGGGCGGAGGTCCTGTCGAACGCTCTTCCCACATCTTCCAGGCTCTCTGACTTCACCTGCTGGAGTTGGCACCTTCCTCGGACATGGTCCGAGGGGGTTGCCGGGGTTTCTACGGGCCAGTCCCTCCACCCCTCTTGATGTGGTGCTTATGTGCAGGCCAATATAGCAACGCCCGTTCGCGCAAATTCGGGCGTAAGCGTTCGCCCGCAACCTCGGGCGTGTCGTAAAGTGGCGACTGGACATGGATTCGATCATGGAAGCGATGAGCCCAACAGGTCCGGAAGATGCCGAACCTCCCTCGCCCCAGACTGCGCAGGACCCGCGCCGGCGAGCTCGTCGCGCCGCTTCCGCCTGAGCCGCAGGCGCCCAAGGTCGAGGAGATCGCGGCCGAGGGGCTGCGCTGGGTGAAGATCGACGAGCCCGGCGCCCTCGAGCAGACCTGGCTCGAGGAGAACTTCGACTTCCACGCCCTCGACTACGAGGACGTGCTCTCCCGCAACCAGCGGCCGAAGATCGACGTCTATGACGAGTACCTCTTCATCGTCCTCCAGTTCCCGATCTTCGACCGTTCGGCTCGCCGCCTCGGAGCCGGGGAGCTGGACCTGTTCGTGGGCCCCGGCTTTCTGATCACGATTCCCAATCAGCCGCTGCAGCCCGTGGAGTACCTGTTCGAGCGCTGCCGCCAGAAGGAAGAGATCCGCGAGCAGCTCTTCTCGCGCGGCTCGGGCTACCTGCTCTACCGCCTGGTCGACGACGGCTTCGACTACTGCTTCCCGATGCTGCGCAAGATCGGCAACAAGCTCGACGTCCTCGAGGAGGAGATCTTCGAGGGCCGCTCCGAGGAGATCGTGCGCGACATCTCCAACGTGAAGCAGGAGATCATCAACTTCCGCAAGGTGATCCGCCCGCAGCGCCCGGTGCTCAGGGACCTGGAGAAGGTCAAGCAGCGCTATCTGGCGCCGGAGATGGACCTGGAGATCTACTTCGACGACATCGTCGACGCCCACGAGCGGATCTGGGACATGCTCGAGAACTACAAGGAGGTCGTAGAGGCGCTCGAGGAGTCGAACGAGTCCGTGATCTCGCACCGGGTCAACGACATCCTGCGCGTGCTCACCTCGATCAGCGTCATCGTGCTGCCGCTGACGCTGCTCGCCAGTATCTGGGGCATGAACGTGCGCGTCCCCGGCGAGCAGGACCTAACCGCCTTCTACGCGATCGCCGGCGTGATGGTCGTGCTGCTGGTCGGCATGGTCCTGTTCTTCCGCAAGCGCGGTTGGTTGTAGCTACATACGATTCGGCTGTGCAGCGGATCTGGGCGCCGTGGCGCCTCGAATACGTGAAGGACGCCTCAAAAGACATCGAGAGCGAGTGCATCTTCTGCGCCGCGTTGGGCGCGGATGACGACGAGGCGAACCTGATCGTCCACCGCGGCGAGCGCTGCTTCGTAATCCTCAACAAGTTCCCGTACACGAACGGGCATCTGATGGTGGCCCCCTACGAGCATCTATCGGCCCTCCAGGAGCTCGACGCCGAGACGATCACGGAGCTGATGTCCCTCGCCCAGCGCGGCATGGCCGCCCTAGAGTCGAGCTACTCCCCGCACGGCTACAACGTCGGCGTCAACCAGGGACGGGTCGCCGGCGCCGGGGTCGAGCACCACATCCACATGCACGTCGTTCCGCGCTGGGGCGGGGATACGAACTTCATGCCGGTCCTGGGGGACACCCGCGTCATGAACCAGACGCTCGAGGACAGCTTCGCGACCGTCCGCAAGGCATTCGGCTGAGCCATGGCGATCAGCGCTCCCCCGGCCGGGATCTTCAAGGCCTACGACGTCCGCGGCCTCTATGGCGAAGAGCTCGACGCGGAGACCGCGCACCTGATCGGCCGCGCCTTCGCCCGGGTCCTCGCCCGTCTTCGTGGCAAGGAGACCTCGGATCTGCGGGTCGGCCTCGGCCGGGATATGCGCCTGAGCGGGCCGGAGATGGCAGCCGGCGTCCGCCAGGGGCTGGTCGAGGAGGGCGTCACCGTGATCGACGCCGGGCAGATCGCCACCGAGATGAGCTACTTCCTGGTGGGCTCCCGCGAGCTGGATGGCGGCGCGATGGTGACCGCGTCGCACAACCCCAAGGCCTACACCGGCGTCAAGCTGATGAGGGAGGGCGCCCTCGCGCTCTCAGGTGACGCGGGCATCCAGGACGTCCGCGCCGAGATCGAGGCGGGACTGCCCGACGCGCCTGGTGGCGGATCAGTCGAGGAGATCGACATCTACCCCGACTTCCACGAGCACATGATGTCGATCGTCGATCCGTCCGCAATCGGCCCTCTCAAGATCCTCGCCGACGGCAGCGACGGCATGGCCGGGCCGATGGTCGGGCCTCTGCTCGATCAGCTGAACCTCGATGTCACTACGAGTCGCTGGGAGCCCGACGGCGACTTCCCCGATCGCGGGCCGAATCCATTGCTCGAGGAGAATCGGCGCCTCCTGGTCGAGCGGGTCCAAGACGAGTCCTTCGATCTGGCGATCGCCTGGGATGGGGACGCAGACCGATGCTTCTTCATCGACGGTGAGGGAGCGTTCTGCGACGGCGACTTCGCTTGCGCCCTGCTGGCCCGCGCTGCGCTGGCCAAGGAGCCCGGCTCAACAATCCTCTACGACCCGCGCTCCAGCCGCGCGGTTCCGGATACCGTCGCCGCGGCGGGCGGAGAGTCCGACCTGAGCCGGGTCGGGCACGCCTTCTTCAAGATCCGGATGCGGGAGACCGGCGCGGCATTCGGCGGAGAGGTCTCGGGGCACTACTACTTCCGCCACTTCTACTGCGCGGACTCGGGAACGATGCCGGCCCTGCTCATGCTCGAGCTCGTCTCCCATGAGGGCCGCTCGCTCTCCGACCTGATGGCCGAGTTCCGCTCGCGCTATTTCATCTCCGGCGAGATCAACTCCGAGGTCGGCGATCAGGAGGGGAAGATGCGGGAGATCGCGGAGCGCTACTCCGACGCCGAGATCGGCCACCTCGACGGCGTCTCGATCGACTACCCGGACTGGCACTTCAACGTCCGGCCGTCCAACACCGAGCCGCTGCTGCGCCTGAACCTCGAGTCGCTGATCTCACCGGAGGACATGGAGGCGAAGCGGGACGAGGTGCTGGGGCTGATTCGGTCGTGACGGACGACACCGGGGGAACTGCTGAGACCCCGGTTGAGGTCTGGCAGACCATCGTGGACGCCGGCATCCGCGTCCTGCGGATCCCGACCCCGTTTCGGGTGGGGAGAGTCAACACCTACCTGCTGGAGGACGAGCCCCTCACGCTGATCGACAGCGGGCCCAACTCCGGCAAGGCCCTGGACGAGTTGGAGCGCCAGCTCGAGGCGCTCGGCCACGGAATCGACGAGCTCGACCTGGTGATCATCACCCACCAGCACATCGACCACCTCGGGCTCGTGGACATCGTCGCCAAGCGCTCGGGAGCCGAGGTGGCGGCCCTCGACCTGCTCGCCCCGTTCGTCGAGAACTTCGGGAACGACGCGGAGCGCGACGACGAGGAGGCGGCCGCGCTGATGCGCCGCCACGGCATCTCGGAGGAGGTCGTCACCGCACTGCGCCAGGTGACGGGCAGCTTTCGCGCCTGGGGCGCGAAGGCGCACGTGACCAGGCCCCTGGCCGACGGCGAGGTGCTCGAGCTGCGAGATCGGCGGCTCGAGGTTCAGCACCGACCGGGACACAGCCCCTCGGACACCGTCTTCTGGGACGAGGACCGGCGGATCCTGATCGCCGCCGACCACCTGATCAAGCACATCTCCTCGAACCCCCTGATCTCCCGCCCGCTCGACGGTTCAGGCGAGCGCACCCAGGCGCTCGTCACCTACCTGGAGTCCCTGAAGAAGACGCGCGAGCTGCCGGCGGAGATCGTCCTCTCCGGTCACGGAGAGCCGATCACCGACCACCGTGACCTGATCGACCAGCGCTTCGCGATGTATCAGCGCCGCGCGGAGAAGCTCTACGGCCTGATCGCCGAGCAGTCGCGGACCGGCCACGAGCTGGCCCAGGCGATGTGGGGTGACGTCGCCGTCACCCAGGCGTTCCTCACCCTGTCCGAGGTGATCGGGCACGTCGACCTGCTCGTCAACGCCGGCCACGTCCGCGAGGTTGACGACGACGAGGTGATCCGCTACGAGGCGACCTCCGGACGCGAGCGCGGACGAGCTCGGCGACCTGATCCCGGGCGGCAACCCGGCGATCGCCGGCGGCTCGGGCAGCATCTAGCGCGGGCGGCAGTAGCCGAATACCGTGAAGTTCTGCGGACATGCCGCCGATCGTCGCGGCGGAGACCGACCAGCCGCGCCGTGCGAGAACGTCGCCGAAGACCAGCGGGCCGCTGGCGAGGCCGGCAGCGGGCGGGCTTGCCGCGTAGCCCACCGCCTCGCACGAATCTTCCCTTCTGCACAGCCGGGTGTCAGTGCCGATGGCCACGGCCCCCGGACGTGGGCCCGCCGCTACCAGGGACGACATCTGACCGACCACCCTTTGCACCTTCCCCCGGACGCAGTAGGCCTGCGACGTCGTAGATGTCCTGCGGCGTTGCGCCGACGTTGGTCACCTCGACGCTCCAGTTCCGGCCGAAGCCGCGCGAGCGGTTGAAGTACGCGCCGGTCGACGAGGACGTCTTGAACCCCCCCGAGATCGCCGTGGTGCGCTTCGGGCAGCTGAGCGGTGTTCCCGGTGGTCTGGCCCGGACCACGCTCGGGAATGAAGTCGGTGCGGACGGTGCCCCCGAGCAGGATGGACCGCCTGCGCTTCTCGCAGTAGGCGTACGCCGTGAACGCGTCGTGCGGCAGGCGTCGCGAAAGTGCTCGGACCCGGACACCCGCCAGCCGTCGCCTCTCGGCGTCATGATCGACTCGCTGACGACGAACCAGCGACTCGAAAGGCCGGCACCCAGGATCCTGGGAACCGAGGTCGTGAATCCGCCCGACACCGCCTTGGTGCCCTTCGGACAACGAGCCACCACGGTCACGGTCGGGCCGGTCCGGTCGCGCCACCCCCACAACCGCGCGGACCGAGTGACGGTCCGAAGCTTCGCGGCATCGGCGGGTGCCGCCGCCAGGGCGAGCGACCGCGAGCGCGATCACGATGCATCCTCCTCGGACGCATGGGCGAGCCTAGGCCAGACGCCCCAGCGCGGTCAATAGGCTGCCGGTAACCCGGCCGAACGCCGGGGTTAGGAAAACAGGCGTGCCCACGATCGCCCCTGCCCAGAGAGACCCCGCACCCGCGGCCACCGCCGTCCCGCTCGAACCCGGAGCGGAGAAGAAGCGGATGCTGATCATCGTCAACCCGTACGCGACCACGGTCTCCGACCGGCTCAAGAACCTCGTCGTCTATGCGCTGCAGGCCCGCTACGAGGTCGAGGCCGTCGACACGGAGGCGGCGGAGCACGCGATCGAGATCGGCCGCGAGGCGCGCCACGGCGGCTACGACATCGTCGTCGCCTTCGGCGGGGACGGGACTCTCAACGAGGTGGCGAATGGCCTGGCCGGGACCGATGTCCCGGTCTCGGTGCTCCCCGGCGGCTCGACCAACGTGGTCTGCCGGACACTTGGGATTCCCAATGACGTCGTCGACGCGACCGAGCATCTGATCGGGCTCGCCGACGACTTCAACCCGCGCAAGATCGATCTCGGCCGCTGCAACGGCCGTCACTTCGTCTTCGCCTGCGGTGTCGGGCTGGATGCGACGGTCGTGAAGCGCGTCGATGCCCACCCGCGGCTCAAGGCCCGAGCGCGCCAGTGGTACTACACCTGGGCCGCGATCACCGGCTTCTACCGGCACTACCTGCGAAACCCGGTGCGGCTCGAGCTCGAGATCGAGGGCGAGAGGCATGAGGGCGTAACCGCGATCGCGCAGAACTCGGATCCCTTCACCTACTTCGCCAACATCCCGATTCGCATCTGCGAGGACATCGGCCTCGATGACCGCACGCTCTCGATGGCCCTGCTTCGTCGGGCCAAGCAGCGCGACATGCTGCCGATCGCGACCCGCGTGCTGAGCCGCCGGCTGCACGTCTCGAATCACCGGCAGATCGACGAGTTCGACGACGTCGCCGAGGCGATGGTGCGCTCGATCTCGATGGACGAGGATGGCCAGCCCCGTCCCTTCCCCGTGCAGGTCGACGGCGACTACATCGGCGAGCACACCGAGCTGCGCTTCTCAGTCGCTCCCGGCGCGCTCACTATCGTCGCGTAGGCGGCCCGGACAGAGGCGCGGCCGGATCTACTTGTGGCTCGCGGTGAAGGTGACCTTCGATCTTCCCGGCGGGGCAGAGGTCCTGGGCATTGAAGTGGTAGATCGCGTACCCATTCACCTCGTTCGAGCTGACGAACTTGCCGTGGATCTTGTCGATCTTGTTGCCGAGGAAGGTGTGCGTGATGGTGAAGGTGCGGTCCTTGCCGAGCTTCTTGCTGGACGTGCTGCCGTCGACCGTGAAGACCGGGGTTGAGAGGCACAGCCCCCACGCCACGCTCGGCTCCGTCGTCAGCGTCACCTTTCCCTTCTTCACGGTGAAGTCGATCAGCCGAAACCCTGGGCTCACGGCCTCCTGGGTGGTGCTGCCGCTGTACTTGCCGGTCTTGATCGGGGTCCCGGCTCCGGCGGTGACCGTCCACCCGGCGACCACGAGCAGCAGGGCCAGCGGCACCACGGTCGCCGTCCTGCGAAATGTCTTGGATCGAGTCAAGTTCCTCTCCTCCCCCGCGCGCTCTGACAGTATCGCGGGACGTGGCCAAGGGGGACCCTAACTGTCGCTTCTGTCAGATCGTCGCCGGGGACGAGTCCGCCCATCTGGTGTTCGAGGACGAGGTCACTCTCGCGTTCCTCGACAACCGCCCCCTCTTCCCCGGGCACTCGCTGCTGGTGCCGCGCGAGCACCACGAGACTCTGGCGGACCTTCCGGGCGAGCTGGTCGGGCCGCTGTTCGCCAACGCCAAGCGGCTGTCCGAAGCGGTGCCCAGGGCAATGAAGAAGCCCGGATCCTTCGTGGCGCTCAACAACGTCGTCAGCCAGAGCGTCCCCCACCTGCACGTGCACGTCGTCCCGCGCAAGCCGAAGGACGGGCTGCGCGGGTTCTTCTGGCCGCGCACGAAGTACGGCTCAGAGGACGAAATGCGTGAGGTCGCCGAGAGGGTGCGGAGGGCCGTCGGGCAGAGCTAGGTGAGCTTCGTCCTGCCGGAGGCCGGAGAGCCGAAGGGGATGGAGGCGGTGACGGTCACCGACGCCTTCGACTTCTTCTTGAGCTTGTTCTTGCCGGCCTTGCTGAGCTTCACGGTCGCGAACTGCTGGCCGGCGGACAGGGACAGGCCGTCGGCCTTGCCGATCGTGGCCTTGCCGAGCTTGGCGACCAGCGAGGCGCCGTCGACCTTGGCCGTCGTGTTGATCGCGACCAGGATGCCCTTCTTGCTCGCCTTGGCGAGCTTCTTGCTGCGAACGCTGACCGTGGCGGATGGCCGCGCCTGCGGGGCCCCGTTGGAGGTCACCACCAGCGTCGCCTGCATGGTCGTCGGGTGGACCGTGCAGAAGAACGTGTAGCTCCCTGCACTGAGGTACTGGGTGCCCTGGACGCCGGTCGAACCGCCGGAGATCGTCGGCGTGCGGAAGAGCGCGCCCCCATCGGGGCCGTTCTGGTGGGCAGTGACGTTGTGGCTGCTGCCGGTGACGTTGAACGGGACGACCTCCCCCTGGTCGGTCGTGTAGCTGGCCGCGGAATAGGTGTCGTCGATCTGCCCGACAACCGTCTGGGAGGCGGCAAGCGCCAGTCCCCCGGCGAAGAGAACGCCGGCGATCACGAGCCCTGCGACGAGCCCCAGTCGCCTCAGCCTGTCCCTGGCCATCTGCACCACACCGATTTATACGCGAGTGGCGTCCGGGGGGATTGCCCGAGCTCAGGCCGTCGGGGTCACCCGGTATGCGTCGAAGACCGAGTCGACGTTTCGCAGCCGGGAGATGCACTGCTTGAGCTGCTCGGTGTCACCCACCTCCAGGACGAAGCGGTTCTTCACCATCGGGTGCTTGGTCGTGCATCGCGCCTCCAGGATGTTCAGGCCCGCCTCCGCGAAGGTGCGCGATAGGTCTTCGAGGAGGCGCGTTCGGTCCCAGGCATCGACCTGGAGCTCCACCCGGTACGAGGACTCGTTGTCGCCATCCCAACTCACCTCGGTGAACCGCTCCGGTGCCTTTTTCAGGGCGGCGACGTTGCGGCAGTCCTCGCGGTGGACGGTGATGCCCCGCCCGAGCGAGACGTAGCCCACGATCTCGTCGCCGGGGACCGGGCGGCAGCACTTTGCGAGGCGCACGACGACGTCGTCGATGCCCTTGACCTTGATCCCGAAGTCCGTCGCCTCGCGGGTCCTGCGCCGGGCGTCATCGGTGCCCTTGATCAGGCCCTCGGCCGGCTCCTCTTCGACAGCCTCACCACGCTTGAGGCGCTGCATCACCTTGTTCGTGACGACCTTGGTGGAGATCTTGGACTGGCCGAGCGCGATGTAGAAGTCATCCGCCTTGCGGAAGCCCATCTCCCGGATCACATCCACGAGCAGCGGCGAGCCGGCCAGCTTCGGGTAGGGCAGGCCCTGCTTCTTGAAGGCCTGGGCGAGCTGATCGCGGCCCTTGTGCTCGGCGTCCTCGCGTCCCTCGCGGGAGAACCAGGCGCGGATCTTGTTGCGCGCGCGGCTTGTGCGGACGAGCTTGAGCCAGTCGCGTGACGGGCCACGGCCCTGCTTGGCGGTGAGCGCCTCGACGATGTCGCCGCTGCGCAGCTGGTAGTGGAGCGGGACGATCTTGCCGTTCACCTTCGCCCCGACGCAGCGGTGACCGACGTCGGTATGGATCGAGTAGGCGAAGTCCAGTGGCGTGGAGCCCGCGGCGAGGTTCTTCACCTCACCCTTCGGGGTGAAGACGAAGACCTCGTCCTCGAAGAGGTCGACCTTGAGCGCCTCGAGAAACGCCTGCGGCCCTTGGTGCTCCTCGTTCTCGATCAGCTGGCGGAGCCAGGTCATCTTCTCCTTGCCCGGGTCGGCTGACGAGGAGCCCTCCTTGTAGATCACGTGCGCGGCGATCCCGTACTCGGCGAGCTCGTGCATCTCGGGCGTGCGGATCTGGATCTCGAGCGGGCGTCCCTCCGGGCCGATCACGGTGGTGTGGAGCGCCTGGTAGGCGTTCGCCTTGGGCATCGCGACGAAGTCCTTGAAGCGGCCCGGCAGCGGCTTCCAGAGCGAGTGGACGATTCCGATCGCGCCGTAGCAGTCCTTAACGGACCCAACCAGGACCCGCATGGCGGTCAGGTCGAAGATCTCGTTGAACTCCCTGCCCTTGCGGGTCATCTTCGTGTAGATCGAGTAGAAGTGCTTGGCGCGGCCCGAGATCTCGGCATCGATCCCGACCTTGGCCAGCTCCTTCGCCAGGAACTCGCCGGCCCCCTCCACGTAGCGCTCCCGCTCGGTGCGCTGCTGGGCGACCAGCTCCTTGATCTCGTCGTACTTGCGGGGGTGGAGCGTCGCGAAGGAGAGGTCCTCCAGCTCCCACTTGATCGCGTGGATCCCGAGGCGGTGCGCCAGAGGCGCGAAGATCTCGAGCGTCTCGCGCGCCTTCTCCTGCTGCTTCTGCTTGGGCAGCGCGCCGATCGTGCGCATGTTGTGCAGGCGGTCGGCCAGCTTGATCAGGATCACCCTGACGTCGGTGGCCATCGCGACCATCATCTTCCGGTAGTTCTCGGCCTGCCTCTCGTCGCGGCTCTTGAAGGTGATCTCGGTGAGCTTGGTCACGCCATCGACCAGCTGCGCGATCTCGTCTCCGAAGTCGTCGCGAACCTGATCGAGGCTGGCGCTGGTGTCCTCGACCGTGTCATGGAGGAGGGCTGCGCAGAGCGTCGCGGTGTCGAGGCGCAGGCCGGCGCAGATCCGCGCCACTCCGAGCGGGTGGGTGATGAAGTCCTCCCCGGAGCGGCGCTCCTGGCCCGCGTGGCTCTCGCAGGCGAACGCGAAGGCGCGCTCGATCTCCTGCCGATCGTCGGACTCCGCGCGGATCGGGAGCGTGCTCGGCGATCACGGCGAAGAGGTCGCCGAGGAGCGCACGCTGGTCGGCCGTCAGCTCGCGGGTGATCGAGTCGGCCCGGGGCGTGCTCGACTTGCCGGCGGGCTCGCCGACGCGCGTGTGACCCCGACGATCCTGATCGCGGACGGCCTGGCCGTCGGCGAGCGCCTCGCCGTTCGTCTTGTCGGTTACGCCTGTGCTCTGCTTTGCAGGAATCGGATGGCCTCCTGGTCTCTGGCGATACAGGCACCGTAGGCCCGGGATCGCCCCAGATCGGTCCTCTCCGAGGATAAAACCCGCAGGGCGGCGGCGGCGCGATCCGGCAGCCACTCGCACAGATCGAGCTCGCAGAGAACCCGCACGCAGCGGGCGGCCGTCTCCGGCGTCCGCGGGTACTCGGACGCCCCTTCGAGCACGGCCCGCAGCCGGGAGCCGCCCGCCTCTCCCCCGGCCTCGTCGAGCGCCCGCCAGACCTCCGCGATCGCCCCCCGCAGATCCCACTCCCTGCCGAGCAGTCTCTCGGCGAGCTCGATCTCCGCCGGGCCCCAGGCCAGGTGGATGAATCCGCGGCCCTCACCCGCCGCCCACGCCAGGCCCTCGAGGGCCTCGCTCGGCGCGGGATCGATCGCCACCACGTGGCGGAAGCGCCGTGGAGCCTCGGGCCGGAGCGCGACCACCGTCCAGTCGACCAGGACCAGGCCCGCGCCGGGTTCGGCCTCCGAGGAAGTGTGTAGGGCCGCGTCGATCGATTCGGCCCCGCACCGACAGCAGGCGATCCGCGGCACGGCTGCTCCGAAGCGTCGTGGGTCCGCGGCCGAGGACGCAAGCTTCGCGCGGCGGGCGGCATCGGCGCAGATCGCGAGGACCGACTCGCCGCTCGAGATCAGCTCCGCCAGGGAGGCCACCGCCGCTCCCCCGCGGCGATCGACCAGCTCTCGTCGTGGCCCCTCGGCGGCCCTGACATCGAGCAGCGCCCCAGGCCGGCCCTCGGCGACCCTCGTCATCTCGCGGTCCAGCCGATCCCACCACTCGCCGTCCGCGGCTGGGCAACCCTCGCCGCAGGGCCGGCCCCCGACGTCCGCCCGATCGGGCCGCTCGAGCGGGTAGAGCTCGCGGACGACGACGCGCGGCTGCTCCGTCCCGTTCCAGCGATCGACCTCGAGCTCAACGGAAAGGTCGAGCGGCTGGTCCTCACGCCGGGTGATCTCGCCGTTCATCCCGAATGCCACACCGGCGGCGCGACCAGCGCCGCTCTCGAGCTGGAACCTGGAGTGCTTGCCCTCCTCGCCCAGCGGCCGCACCTCGCGCAGCCGTCCTGATGGAACCAGCAGGCGTGGCCCTGGATTTCCCATCCCGAAAGGGCCGAGGCTCTCGAGCTGACGGGCGAGGTCCATGCCGATTCCCTCCCGGCCGACCCCGACCAGCGCATCGAGCTGGTCCATCCGGATCAGGTCCGCGGCGTCGATCTCCGAGGTGGCGTGCTCGATGAAGGCATCGCGGAAGGCGTCCAGGCGATCGGCCTCCAGCTCCAGGCCCGCCGCGGCACGGTGACCGCCGTAGCGAGCGAGGTGCTCCGAGGTGGCGTCGAGGGCCGCCACCAGGTCGAATCCCGGGATGCTCCGGGCCGAGCCCTTGGCCCGGGCGCCGTCGACCGAGAGCAGGACCGTGGGCCGGAAGTGACGCTCGACCAGACGAGAGGCGGCGATCCCGACGACACCCGGGTGCCAGCCCTCTCCCGCCAGGACGAGCGCCGGGGCATCGGCCTGGGAGGGCGGCAGAGCGGAGCGCGCGCGCTCGGCGCCCTCCACCACCTTCTGCTCCGCCGAGCGCCGCTCGGCGTTGGCCCGGTCGAGCTCGGCCGCGATCGCGGCGGCGCGGTCCGGGTCGTCGGTGAGCATGAGCTCCACGCCCGCATCCGCCCGGTAGAGGCGGCCGGCGGCGTTGATCCGCGGGGCGAGCCGGAAGCCCAGCGCGCCGGCGTCGATGGTCTGGGGATCGACAGAGGCAACGGCCATCAGGGCGCGCAGGCCCGTTCGGGGGCTGTCGCGGAGAACGCGGAGGCCCTCGCGGACGAGCCGGCGGTTCTCCCCGACCAGCGGAACCATGTCGGCGACTGTGGCCAGCGCGACGAGGTCGAGATCCCGGTCGGTTGGATGACGCCTCCCCCCCGCTGTTTCCACGGATCTCCGCCCCGCCGCGTCGCAGAGCGCGGTGGCGAGCTTGTGGGCCACGCCGGCGGCGCAGAGTCCCTCGAACGGATAGTCGGAGACCACCGGGTGGATGACCGGGCAGTCCGGGAGCCGCTCGCCGGGCAGATGATGGTCGGTGACCACGACCTGGATGCCTGCGGCGCGCGCCGCCGCTACCTCGTCCACCGAGCCGATCCCGCAGTCGACCGTGATCACCAGCTCGGTGCCGCGGCTCTGCAGCTGCTGGACGCTCGCCATCGTCAGCCCGTAGCCGTCCGAGAGCCGGTCCGGGATCAGCCAGTCGCACTCCGCCCCAAGCGAGCGGAGGGTCGAGACGAGGATGGCGGTCGAGGTGACGCCGTCGACGTCGTAGTCGCCGTGGATGGTGATCCGTCCCTGGCGGCGCGCGACCGCGAGGATCTGCTCGCAGACCTCCTCCATGCCGCGAAACTCGGATGGCTCGTGCGACTCGCGTGCCTCGAGGAAGCGCCGCGCAGCATCGACCGTTCGATAGCCGCGACGGACGAGCGTCACCGCGACCGGCTCGGCCAGCTCGAGCTCCGCGGCCAGGCGCCTGACCTCCCCGTAGTCATACGGATCGGCCTGAAACGCACGGGTGGATGCTGTCGAGGCCATCCCGCCAACTTAAGTTCGGCCCCCGACGGATTAATTGGCCTGGCGGCAATGCACCGCGCTGTGGTTCAGCGTGGTGCCATGCTCGCCCACGAAGGCGAGGCCTGCCCGGCCCGGGCTCAGGGCGATGCGGAGGGCGCCGTGCTCGGTGTCGTCGGCGAAGGCCAGGCGGCGGTCGTCCCGATTCACCGGATAGAGCTCCTGGCCCCCTGCGCCGTCGACCAGCGGCGTGATCCCGTCCACCGGATGCAGGCGCTGCATGTCGTGGTCGTGCCCCGACAGGACGATCGAGGCGTGCCCGCGGAGCTCGCCGAAGATCGGCTGGAGCGAGGTGAGATCGCCGTGCAAGCCGGCGCTGAAGACCGGATGGTGCATGAACGCGATCCGGCAGTTCCCGTAGCGCGGCGTCCTGCGGATCTCGCGGCGCAGCCAGTCGAGCTGCGACCGGGACGTCGAGGCCGGCGAGTTCGAGTTGAGGCTGATCAGCTGCCAGCCCGAGGCGGCGAACGCGTACCAGAATGGCGGCGGCGTCCCCCGGGCGGCGGTCCAGTAGGGGACGTAGCCGGTCGCAACGTTGGGCCACTCGTGATTGCCGATCGTCGGCGCGGTGATCCGGTCGAAGCGGCCGTACAGCGGCCTGTAGTTCGCCTGGAACTCGTCCGCCGTGCCGGACTCGTAGACGTCGCCGAGATAGAGCAACCGGTCGACCCGATGCGCAGCCACCATGTCCGCGACCGCCCGGCCGTTCCCGCCGCCGTCCGCGCCGTCGCCGATCGCCCAGACCACCGAGCGCCGCTTTGTGCGGGAGGCCATCCAGCCCCCGCCGCCGCGGGGGCCGAGGTAGGCGGAGCGTAGGTGAGCGCCATCGACGTCACCCTTTGCACCTGAGTCGCCGCGGTCGTTCGCGACCAGCGCGATCAGGCTGAGTCCGGCGGCGGCTGCGGCTGCCAGCACGGCGATGCGCGCTCGCATGGGAATCCCCCCTCAGAGCTAGATGTGTTCCGGCTCGACGCCCGCGCGCACGCCCATGGCGTAGACGACGGCGAGGCCGATCACGCAACCGGGAATGGCGTATATGGCGGTCGCCAGGTCGGTATCCCCGATTCCCTTGGCCAGCAGGATCTGGGCGATCGCGCCGCTCGCCATCGCGCCAACCGCGGCGCCCATGAAGGCTCCGACGATTCCCCCCTTGAAGCGGTCGGGAACGAAGACCGTGAAGTGCCAGAGGGCAACTCCCATGGTGAACCAGACCAGAGCTGCCATCAGCGATTCCTCCCATGCTTTCGTCGCTTTTTCCGGCCACCGGACTGCTGCTCACGAACCCGCCGGAGCGCGGCGGCGCTCGCCTCGCTGAGCTCGGGGCGCTCGGCCTCGGTCTGGCCGTTGCCGGTCCGCTCGCCGTCACCCGACTGGCCGGCGCCGTCGCCCCCATCGGGCTCCGGCTCCCCGCCGCTCGGGGCGCCGACGGGCGCAGGCGGCTCGGGGCGCGCGGGCGGCTCGGGCCTGGGCGGCGCGGGCGGTGGAACGACCGGGCTCGGGGTGTCGGGGAAGACACCGGGGACCTGGGAGCGGCTTGGGGCCGGTGCGGCCGGAATGGGCGTCTCCGCCTGAACCGGCTCCTCGGGGCCGCCCTCCACCCGGGCGATCACGTTGTCCTCGGGGAACGCGGGCACCACCCCGCCCATCTGCTCCTCGATCCGCTCGCGGCGGCGGCGGTAGGCGGGCTCCCGTTCCTTCCAGTGGGTGAGGACGGGCGAGGCGATGAAGATCGACGAGTACGTACCCGAGGCGAGCCCGACCATCATCGCGAAGGCGAAGTCCTTCAGCGTGGCGCCGCCGAAGATGAACAGCACGGTGACCAGGAAGACGCTCGCGAGGCCCGTGATCAGGGACCGGGTGAGAACCTCGCTCATGGAGCGGTTGACGATCTGGGAGAAGGTCGCGCGCGGCAACCGCGGCACGTTCTCGCGCACTCGGTCGAACACGATGACGGTGTCGTAGAGCGAATAGCCAAGGATGGTGAGGAACGCGGCGACGGTACCGCTGGTCACCTCCCTCCCCGTCAGCGAATAGACGCCTCCCGTGATCAGGACGTCGTGGAAGAGGGCGATGATCACCGGCACGGCGTACTTCGGCTCGAACCGGAACGCGACGTACGCGCAGATGACCAGCAGCGAGAAGATGATCGCCTCGATCGCGCTGTTCGCCACCTGCTGGCCGAAGGTGGGCCCGACGGTCGTCGCGTTGAAGCCGTTGGGGACGATCCCGAACTGGTTCTGGAGCGCCGGCTGGACCTGCTGGATCTGGCTCGGCTCGGCCTGCGAGTCGATCTCGAAGACGTTGGTGCCGAGCTGCTTGTTGGTCGCCTTGGTGATCTCGGCGTCGTTGAGGCCCGCATTCTCGAGCGCGGTTCGCACGTCATCGACCGTGGCGGCCTTTGCGAGCCCGACGCTGATCCGGCTGCCGCCCTCGAAGTCGATCCCGAGGTTGAGCTGCTTCGTCGCGAACGAGATCGCGCCGATCAGCAGGATCACGCCGGAGATCGAGAAGAAGATCCGGCTCGCCCGGGTGAAGTCGAAGTTCCACTTGAAGTGCTTTTCGCGCGCCCCGAGCACCGCCGGCGACCGCAGGAAGTGCGCCCGGCCGAAGAGCCCGAGGAACGCCTGCGTGAAGACCACCGCGGTGAACAGCGAGGCGATCGTTCCCACGCCCAGGGTGAATGCGAATCCCTTCACGTTCGACGTTGCGAGCGCAAAGAGGATGAAGGCCGTGATCAGGGTGATCACGTTGGCGTCGACGATCGTCGCGATCCCCCGCCGGTAGCCGGCGGAGATCGCGCTCAGCATCGATTTGCCGCCCCTCGCCTCTTCCTTGATCCGCTCGAAGATCACGATGTTGGCGTCGGCCGCCACCCCGATAGTCAGGATCAACCCGGCGATGCCCGGCAGGGTGAGCGTGATCGGAATCAGCTTGATCAGGGCGAAGAAGAAGACGCCGTAGATCGCCAGTCCGACGACGGCGACGAAGCCCAGGAAGCGGTAGTAGATGAGCAGGAAGAGGCAGACCAGGATCAGCCCGACGATCCCGGCCTTGAGGCCCTGGTCGAGTGCCTGCTGGCCGAGCGTCGCCGAGACCGTGGAGCTCGAGATCTGCGTCAGGTCAACCGGCAGGGCGCCGAACTGAAGGATCTTGGCCAGGTCCTGGGACTCCCCCTGGGTGAGCCCGTTGATCTCCGCGCCGGTGCGCCCGTCGATCCCGTCCGGGTTGTCGACGAAGTTGATGATCGGGCGGGACTTGATCTGCTGGTCGAGGACGACCGCGAAGTGGCCCGAGTACTGATCGGCGAGCTGTGAGTTGCCGGCCACGCCCGGCGGCGCGCTCTGGAGTCCCCGCTGGGCGATCGTCTTGGTGACGTCGGAGAACTCCTGGCGGCCAGTGTCCGTGAATCCGAAGGTGACGTCGGGCTGGTTGAACTGGTCGAAGTTCGGCTTCGGGTCGGTGATGTCGGTCCCCGAGAGGGCGGGCCGGTCGCGGATCACGAACCATTCGGCCTCGGGGCTGTTCGGATCGGATACCTGTGTCTGTCCCTGGTCCGGCTCCTTCTGAACCACCAGGGTGCCCTGCGGGACCGCGAGGATCAGGCCGTTCGCGGGCTTCTTCTGGCCGGGCAGCTCGGAGTAGAGGTCTTTCTTGGTTTCCGCGGGACCCGAGATCCACTGGTGCGTCTGAGAGTTGAAGAGGTAGTAGGTGGGCCCGCTGGTCGTGCACTTGTTCTCGAAGCACTCGGGCGTCTGCGTGGAGGCGAGCTTGACTGCGTCGAATAAGCGGCCGAAGGAGGACTCGCTCCGCGGCACGTTCGTCTTCGCGGGGTTCGGGATGACGTTGGGCTCCCAGTCATAGAAATGGAGCTGCGCGGTCTGACCGACCTGTTCGCTCGCCTTCGCGGCGTTGCTGACGTCCGGAAGCCCGATCCTGATGGAGTCGGAGCCGACCCTCGAGATCTCCGGCTCGGAAACGCCGAAGGCATCGGTCCGCTTGCGGATGATCTCGATCGCGCGGTCGATGTCCGAGCCATCGATCGTCGGGTTCTGAGGCGTCGGGCGCGCCTGGAAGATCAGCTCGGTGCCGCCCTTCAGGTCGAGCCCGAGGGTCGTCTTGTTGCTCGCGATCGCGATGCCCGAGCCGACGATCAGCAGGCCGACGAAGGCGAGGATGAAGAGGTTGCGGCGGCGGTTGCTCACGGTGTTGAGGTGGTCACGCTAGCGGTCTGAGGCACGGGTTCCCGCCTCCATTGCAACACACGAACCCACCAACACATTCGGCGGCCACAAAAAGCGCCGCCGCGTCTACTCCGGCGTCAGGACGAGCAGCAGGCCGCCGTCGTCGTCATAGGCGGGGAAGAGGTCAGCCACCGCCTCCGTAGGCAGGTCGCCCTCCGCGTTCACGGCCACCTTCTTCCCCAGCGAGCGCACCCCCCACTCCAGCGTCGTCTCGATCGGATCGGTATCGCCATTTCCGTCGGTGTCGGCGGTCTGGCGCGCCGTCGGCCTTTTCGATCCACTGCAGGCCCAGGACGTCCCTGACCGGCCGGCCGATCACCTGCTCGTCCTTGAGGCCGGTGAGCTCGAAGGCGCCCTTGCCCAGGTCGAGGATCTTGCCCTCCTGGTCGCAGGTGAAGAAGGCGGCGCCGGGCGCCGGCATGTAGTCGTCGAGCAGCTCGAAGAGGAAGCCGAAGCCGCACTTGGAGCAGCCCTTGGGGCGCGTCGAGAAGCCGGCGGTGCGCTCCCCGCTCAGCTCCCTGTTCCCGCAGTTGGGGCAGATGAAGTACGGCATGCGTGCCCAAGGCTAGCCGACGCCTGCGGTCGACCGGTGGGCAATCCGTGCCTAGAACAGGCTCGCCATGCCCTCCGGAACCGGCAGCCCGAGGTGCTCGTAGGCCCTCTCGGTGAGGACGCGGCCGCGCGGCGTGCGCTTCACCAGGCCCTGCTGGAGCAGATACGGCTCGAAGACGTCCTCGATCGTGTCGGCCTCCTCCCCGATCGCCACCGCGAGCGTCGAGAGGCCCACCGGGCCGCCGCCGAACTTGGTGGCCATCATCTCCAGGAGCTGGCGGTCGTGCCGGTCGAGGCCGGCCCGGTCGACCTCCAGCAGCTCGAGGGCGTCCGAGGCCAGATCGACGTCGATGCGGCCGCGCTCCTTGACCTCGGCGAAGTCCCGCACCCGTCGCAGCAGCCGGTTCGCGACCCTGGGCGTGCCGCGGGCGCGGCCGGCGATCTCCTCCGCGCCCTCCGGGCTGACGTCGATGCCGAGGATCCCGGCCGACCGCATCACGATCTGGCGCAGGTCGGCCGCGTCGTAGTGCTCGAGGCGGTGGCAGACCCCGAATCGGTCGCGCAGCGGAGTCGTCAGCAGGCCCGTCCTCGTGGTGGCGCCGATCAGCGTGAACGGCGGCAGGTCGAGGGTGACGGTGCGAGCGCCGGCGCCCTGCCCGAGCACCACCGGCAGGCGCCGATCCTCCATCGCCGGGTAGAGCGTCTCCTCGACCGCCCTCCCGAGCCGATGGATCTCGTCGATGAAGAAGACGCTGCCGGGCTCGAGCGAGGTCAGGAACGCGGCGATGTCGGCCTTGCGCTCCAGCGCGGGGCCGGCCGTCTGCACCATCGGCACGTCCAGCTCCGCCGCGATGATGTAGGCGAGCGACGTCTTGCCGAGGCCGGGCGGGCCGGCCAGCAGGACGTGGTCGAGCGCCTCCTCCCTCCGGCGCGCGGCCTCGATGAAGATCCCGAGCTGCTCGGTCACCTGCACCTGGTTGACGAAGTCCTCGAGCTTCGGCGGGCGCAGCGAGCGGTCGAAGTCGTCGTCCGCGCCGACGGCCCGGGCGTCGTGGATCACGACCTCAGCGTCGTCGTCCTCGGTCGATCCCCGGGGTGCGGATCCCCTTGCCGGGCTCGATCGCCATCACGCGGCCTTCGCCCCCGCGGCGCTCGCGAAGCGCCGACTGGACGATCTCCTCGGGGCTCTCGCCCTTCGCCTCGGAGAGCAGCTTCTCGGCCTCGGGCGGCGTGTAGCCGAGGTTGAGCAGGCCCTCGCGCGCCAGAGCCCGCGGGTCCTCGTCGCCGGGGGCCAGCGTCGCCCCGTCGGCGTCGGCCTCGATCTCGCCGGCAACCTTCTCGCGGAGCTCGACGATGATTCGCTCGGCGGTCCGCTTGCCGACCCCCGGGACGGCCTGAAAGCGCTTGGCGTCTCCCGCCGCGATCGCGCGGAGCAGCTCCCGCACCGAGCCGCCGGAGAGCACTGCCATCGCGACCTTGGGCCCGACGCCGCCGACCGAGATCAGGTGCAGGAAGAGGTCGCGCTCCTCCTCGCTGGCGAAGCCGTAGAGGCTGAGCGAGTCCTCCCGCGCCACCAGATGGGCGTGAAGCGAGGCCGCCTTGCCGCGGGCCGGGACCGCCTTGAGCGTCTCGGACGAGACGGCGAGGCGATAGCCGACGCCGCTGGCGTCGATCACGACGTAGTCGGGACGGCGAACGAGTACCTCTCCGCTGACGGAGGCGATCATGCCTAGGGATTCTGGGCGTGCCCCCGGATGCCTTTAACCGGCCAAGCGCTGGCGCGTCGCGAGCGAAGGCGTTGTGCCCACCCGGGGCTGCCCGAACTGGGAAACGGCCCTGCGGGCTCCGGCGGTTCCGGCGTGGCAGATCGCCACGGCGAAGGCGTCGGCCGCATGGTCGGGGACCGGTGGCTCAGGCAGCCCGAGCAGGGTGGCGACCATTCGCTGGACCTGGCCCTTGTCGGCCGAGCCCAACCCGCAGACGGCCTTCTTCACCGCCTGGGGCGTGTAGTCGAAGCAGGGGACCTCCTGCTTGGCCGCCGCCAACAGCGCGACGCCGCGCGCCTCACCGACGCTCATGGCCGAGGCGACGTTCTTGCCGAAGAAGAGGTCCTCGAGCGCCATCGCCCTGGGCTCATGCCAGCGGATCAGCTCTCCGAGCGAGTCGTGCAGGCGGGCGAGCCTCTGCTCGGATTGGAGATCGGACGGGGTCTCGATCACTCCCCCGTCCAGCGCAACCATCCGCTCCCCGGACGTGCGGACCACGCCGAATCCGGTGTTGGCGGTACCCGGATCGATACCGATGACGATCACGCACTTCCATTCTCACTCGGCCCCCGGATGTCCTTCCACGACCCGGAAACACGATCCCGCTGATTCCGGAAAGAAGGGGGTGCCCGGACAGGCGGTAGGATCGCCCCGATGCGAGGGAGGGAGAAGGCTCACCATCGCCGGCGGATGCTCCGCACTGCCGCGATGGCCCTCGCCGCACTGCTCGCCCTCGGCGTCGCCTCTCCGGCCGTCGCCAAGAAAAAGAAGTCGAAGCCCGCGGTGACGGCCACGGCGTCCACGCCGATTTCAGCCGGCAGCCAGGCGTCCGCCACCGCGAGCTGCCCCAGCAAGACTCACACCACCGGTGGGGGCTGGTCGCTCTCCGACCCCTACTCGGCGAACGGCACTGACTCCCCGGCCAACGACACCGGCACGCGGATCACGCACCTGCAGTCACAGCCCAGCGGCTTGAGGAGCTGGGCGTCGGGCGCGGCTGCCCTCGCCCTCCCCGCCACATCGGGCACCTTCACGTCGATAGCGCGCTGCGAGAGCAAGGCGTTTGGCAAGACCGTGACCGGAGTGTCCGGAACGTCCACCACGCCGGTCGGCCAAGAGAGCACCGTTGGCCTCCATTGCTCCTCCGGGACCCACGTCCTCAGCGGTGGCTTCTCCTACTCGCCGGCTGGGAACCTCGGCCTGCTCACCGGCTTCCGTCCGCTGGTGGTCGAGTCGCGCCGACGCGACGCACAAACCTGGGAGATCGACCTGGTCAACCCGGTCGGCGCCCCCGGGGACGCCACCCTCTCGGTGTCGGTCCTCTGCGAGCTGAACCAGAAGGGTGCGAGCGTGACTGAGCGTTCAGCGGTCGCGCCGATAACCGAAAACGGGCGGACGAGCGCTACCGCAACATGCACCGGGAAGACGCACACGATCGGGGGAGGATTCCTCGTCTCCCCCAAGGTCGGCCCCGCGATCGGTATCGATCAGATGCAACCCGTAGGCGCCAAGGGCTGGCAGGTCGGCCTGTACGAGTACCCCGGGTTCAGCCTGCCGGCGGGAAGCGCCCTGGGCGCCTACAGCTACTGCAAGAAGAACGCGGTCCCGAAGAAGAAGTAGCTCAGGCGACTTTCTCGAGGATCTCCTCGGGCACGTCGAAGTTCGCGTGCACCGAGTCCACGTCGTCGTGCTCCTCCAGCGAGTCCATCAGGCGGAGCAGCGCGGTTGCGTCCCCCTCCCCCACCTCGACGGTGCTCTTCGGCTCCATCGAGAGTTCGGCGGACTGAACCTCGACGCCCGCCGACTCCAGGGCCGAGCGGACCGCAGTCAGATCCGAGGCGCTCGTGGTGACCTTCAGCAGATCGCCATCCTCCGAGACGTCCTCGGCGCCGGCGTCGATCGCGGGCATCAGGTCCTCCTCCCCGTAGCGCTCGCCGTCCAGCAGGATCACGCCGCGCTTCTCGAATTGCCAGGCCACTGACCCCGGCTCGCCGAGGCTGCCGCCGTGCCGCTCGAAGGCGTGCCGCACCTCGGAGCCGGTCCGGTTGCGGTTGTCCGTCAGCGCCTCGACCAGGATCGCGGCGCCGCCCGGCCCGTAGCCCTCGTAGGTGACGCTCTCGATCGCCGCGGCGTCCGCCCCTTCCCCGGTTCCACGGTCGATCGCCCGCTGGATGTTGTCCTTGGGCATCGACGCGTCGCGGGCCTTCTGCACGGCGAGGCCGAGCGCGGGGTTTGCCTCCAGGTTGCCGCCGCCGTCCCGAGCGGCGACCGTGATCGCTCGCGCCAGCTTGGTGAAGAGCTTGCCGCGCTTGGCGTCGGCGGCGCCCTTCTTGTGCTTGATCGATGACCACTTGGAGTGACCCGACATGTCATCGATTCTAAGAGCGCCCGGGAAGCGAGCGGGGCGCCACACTGGCGCCCCGCCTCACCTCCCTGGCCGGCGCAGCGCTACTTCGGGTTGGTCTCGCGCACAGTCAACCTGAAGCAATCGAGCGTGCCCGTGCCGTGCATGTTGTTGTCGTCCATGACCAGCAGCGACCAGGCGGCGTTCGTGGCCTTCTTGCCTCCGAGCCCGTTCAGCCACTTGAGGCTCTCCTGCGGCGCGTAGAACCCGACGAACGGCGCCTGCAGCCCCGGGGTGGCGATCGACGTCGGCGTCTCGCTGTCGAACGTCGTCAGGCCGCCCCCGCAACCGGGGAACCCGTTGCCGTAGTTGTTCCCCTGGCCCCCGACGTCGTGCGCCATGTTGAAGACGCCCCGCGGTGTGGCGAGGTAGATCTCCAGGTCGCTCGCGAATGGATGCGTGATCCGAACGCCCACGTCGACGTCCTTGATCTTGCCGCGCGGATTGAGGTTCTTGACCACGACCGGATCGCGGACCAGCTGCTGCGCCGCTCCGCCGCCATCCGGAATGTTGATCGGCACCCCGCCGGATGGCGCGCCGACCCCCACCGCGTACGTCTTGGTGATCACCTTCTTCCTGGCCTCCGCGGCCGGGGCCGCGAGGACGAGACCCAGGGTCATGACCGCCGCGACCATCGCGGCCGTCCGCCCCAGCTTGCGTCCGTACATTCGTCTGTCCCTCCTACTCATGGAGGGCTCGTTCTCCCCGTCGAGCGCCTACCCGTTTCCACCCCTAGAAACCCGCCGCAATTGCAAGGGTTGCGGCGCTATACCACGAAGCTTCCGTCGCGCTGGAGCGGCTCGCCGTCGACCTCGATCTGGCCGCCCTTGCGCAGGTCGCAGATCATGTCCCAGTGGATCGCCGACTCGTTGACGCCGCCGGTCTCGGGATATGAGCGGCCCACCGCCAGGTGGACCGTCCCGCCGATCTTCTCGTCGAGCAGGATCTCGCCCGTGCCGTCGGTGATGCCGTAGTTCGTCCCGATCCCGAGCTCGCCGAGCCGCCGGGCGCCATCGTCGGTATCGAGCATCTCGATCAGGAACTCCTCGCCCTTCTCGGCGCTCGCGTCGACGACCTTGCCGGCCTCGAAGCGGAATCGCACCCCCGCGACCTCACGTCCGGCGTAGCTCGCCGGCAGATGGAAGGAGATCTCCCCCTCGGCGGAATCCTCGACGGGGCCGGTGAAGAACTCGCCGTCGGGCATGTTGTGCTGGCCGTCCGCGGCGATGAAGGTCCTGTCCTCGATGCCGAGTCGAAGGTCCGTGCCATCGCCGGTGACGTGCACCTCGGAGCGGCCCTGGATCCAATCGGCGAGGCGCCTGGTCTCCTCCGACGTCCGCGCCCAGGCGCCGACCGGGTCGTCGTCGGTGGCCAGGCAGGCGCCGTAGTAGAAGTCCTCGTAGGCGGTCAGGCCCATCCCCGCTTCAGATGCATAGGCATGGGTCGGGAAAAGCGTCAGCGCCCAGCGGTAGGTCCCCTCGGCGCTCCGCTCCATCGCCCTCTTCATCAGCGACTGGGTCGCCGCCTGCCGCATCGCCTGCCGCTCGGGCGGGACCTGGGAGAGCGCACGGGTGTTCTGGCTCGCCATCACCGCGATGCGAACGTCGGCGTTCTCGACCGCCCACTCGGCGACGGGAGAGATCCACCGGAGCTGATCGTCGGACGCGTGCTCGAAGTAGGACGTCGACTGGCCCTCCATCCCCATGTGCACGATCGGGTTGCCGCCCGCCCGCAGGACCTCCTCGTAGACCGCCTGGAGCAGCGGCTCGGCGGCCGACTCTCCCTCGATCGTGCAGACGTCGCCGTCGCTCACCTTGGTGGAGTGGCGAACGAGGATCTGCGCGAGCGCCGTGACTCGAGGGTCCCTCATGGCTCCGGAAACCTAGCGAGGAGTGCGCTCCGCGGACCTCGCCGCGGTGCACATCGCCATGAAAGCGGCGTGCAGCCGGCTGTCATCCGTGAGCTCCGCGTGGAACGCAACGGCCAGGACGTTGCCGTCGCGCACGGCGACCGGGTGTTCATCCAGCTCGGCCAGGACCTCCACGCCCGGGCCGTGTGTCTCGACCCAGGGCGCCCGGATGAAGACGGCGCGCAGCGGCTCCTCGCCGAGACCGTCGACGCGCAGATCCTGCTCGAAGCTGTGCAGCTGCCGGCCGAACGCGTTCCGGCGGCAGACGTAATCCGCGACGGCCAGGTGGTCGCGGTCGCAGACGATCATCCCCGCGCAGCTGCCGAGGATCGGTCCGCCCGAATCGTGGAACGCGACGATCGCCCGGTCGAGGCCCTCGCGTTCCATGCCCATGGAGATCGTGGTCGACTCGCCGCCCGGGATCACCAGGCCGTCGAGGCCGTCGAGCTCGTCCGGCGTGCGGACCTCGGTCGCCTCAGCCTCTAGGGATTCCAGCATCCGGCGATGGGCCTCGAAGTCGCCCTGGAGAGCGAGTACGCCGATCCGGAGAGGTCGCCCGCCAGTCACGCACCGCGGCCCTGCAGCAGGCCGCCATCGGCCGCCAGGGCCTCGATCTCGAGTCCCGGCATCGCGTCGCCGAGCTCCATGGAGGCCTGGGCCACCCGCTCTGGGTCTTCGAAGTGCGTCGTCGCCTCGACGATCGCGCGGGCGCGGCGCGCGGGGTCCTCGCTCTTGAAGATCCCCGAGCCGACGAAGTTGCCCTCGGCTCCCAGCTGCATCATCAGCGCGGCGTCGGCCGGGGTGGCGATGCCGCCCGCGCAGAAGAGCGGCACGGGAAGCCAGCCGCGCTCCGCGACGTCCTGGACGACGTCCAGCGGGGCCTGGTGCTCCTTGGCGGCGCCCGCGAGCTGCTCGCTCCGCAGCGAGGAGAGGCGCTTGATCCCGTCGGTGATCTCGCGCATGTGGCGAACCGCCTCGACGATGTTGCCGGTGCCCGCCTCGCCCTTGGAGCGGATCATCGCAGCGCCCTCGCCGATGCGCCTGAGCGCCTCGCCGAGGTTGGTGGCGCCGCAGACGAAGGGGACCTCGAAGGCGAACTTGTCGATGTGGTTGGACTCGTCCGCGGGCGTCAGCACCTCGGACTCGTCGACGTAGTCGACCTCGAGGGACTGGAGCACCTGAGCCTCGGCGAAGTGGCCGATCCTGGCCTTGGCCATGACGGGGATGGTCACGGCCTCCTGGATCTCCTTGATGACCGCGGGGTTGGACATGCGCGCCACCCCGCCCTGGGAGCGAATGTCGGCGGGCACCCGCTCCAGCGCCATCACTGCGCACGCCCCCGCGTCCTCGGCGATCTTGGCCTGATCCGCGTTGGTGACGTCCATGATCACGCCGCCCTTGAGCATCTCGGCGAGGCCCGTCTTGACCCGGAATGTGGCTCGCTCGGCCATTGGCCCCCATAGTAGAAGGGCGACGTGTTTGCCTGGTTGGAGGCCGGGCAACCTTGTATGTACCTCGCCCCTGAAGGGGGCACCCCGGACGAGGTGGCGTTAGTACCTAAAGGGCCCATTTTCCCCCGGGCCCTGGTATCGGCTGCAGGTCCGGATCGCCCCCCGGGCCTGCGGCTTTTCGTTCGCTAGCCGAAGACGCTGCGCGCGATCAGGATGGCCGCGATGATGATGAGGATCACGAGCTCCCGCCAGGCGAGGCTCGCCTCGAAGTGACGGTCCCTGGCGAGCTCCTCGCGGAACTCGTCCGACCAGATGTCTCCGGCGGCGCGCACGCGGAGGCGCTTGCTTCTCCCCTCGAGCTCGACGGTCAGCGGCCCCGTGCCGGAGCCGTTCTGATGGGTGCCGCGATCCGCCGGCGCGGTGCCCAGTGCGAGCGGCGCAGCCGGCGGCTTTCTGACGTGAAGCGCGCCGGCCATGCGGTATCCGACACCACCCGGGAGGCGCAGCAGAGCGGAGCGGACCCGCCCCCTCACGTCGCCAGCTCCTTCACCGCTCCGACCTTCTCGGTCTTCTCCCAGACCTGCTCGCGCCCGCGCAGCTCGGCGATGTAACCCGCCACCGTGAAGGCGCAGAGAAGCGGCCCGTAGCCGACGATGTAAAGGAGCGGGGCGACCAGCCAGGGGACGCGGCCCCACTCATCCAGCTTCTTCAGCAGCCAGGCGGCGAGGATGGACAGTGTGAGCCAGCAATCCGCGAAGAGGAGCAGGTACTTGACCGCGGGCTGACCGCCGGCCAGCCCGATGTCGATCAGCTGCTGGGCGAAGACCTTGGTGAGGATCGGCCCGAAGAGGCCGAAGATGATCAGCGTGAAGTTGATCGCGCCCGGGAACAAGAAGCCCTCCCGCCAGCACCGCTTGCCCGTCTCGGGATCCATAGCGAGGGAGGAAAGCGTCACGAACAGGAATGTCCCGCCGGTGAGCGCCCAGAGCGCCGTGAACGCCGAGATCGAGAGCTCCCGGTCGGTGAAGAAGAGCGCCAGCAGGCCCGTGGTGGCCATCAACATGAAGACCGGCATGAAGACGACCGAGGACCAGATCGCTGCGAAGCTCGGGCCGCCCAGAGGACCGGCGCGAAGCCGGCGTAGCCAGACCCCGCGATACAGGCGGCTGACCTGGACGTTGCCGCGAGCCCAGCGCACTCGCTGCTTCCACAGGGCCGCGATGCTGTTGGGCTCCTCGGCGAGCACGATCGAGTTGCCCTCGAAGCGGACGTCGAATCCCGCGAGCTGGAGACGGAAGGTCGTGACCGTGTCCTCCGCGAGCGTCCCGGTCTGAATCTTCCCGCCGATCTTCTCCAGGGCGTCTCGGCGAATCAGCTGCGCGCCCCCGGCCAAACAGGCCTGCGCGGCGAGCATGTTCTGCGCGCGTCGAGCAGCCGCCTGTGCGGTGATGTACTCGAAGGCGACGAAGCGGTTGACGTAGTTCGGGTCGGCCGTCCCCTCCTTGATGTAGGCGGTGACGCCGCCGATCTGGAGGTCGCCGAGGTGCCGGCTCATCCGGCGGAGCGCCGTCGGGGTGAGCAGCACGTCGGCGTCGATGATCAGGATCGCCTCGTACCAGTCGTCCTCGCGGATCGCGTCCAGCCCGTAGTTGATCGCGTCGGCCTTGCCGCCCCCGCCCTGTTCGCGGCGCAGGTGAATGACGCGGCCCGCGTACTTGGCGGAGCTCTCCGCGAGCACCTCCGGTGTGTTGTCGGTGCTGCCGTCGTCGACGACGTACACCCGCACCTGCTCCTCCGGGTAGCGCATCTTCATCACGTAGTCGATGGTCCGCCCGAGCACGGCGCCCTCGTTCCAGCCGGGGATGACCACGGCGACCCTCGGATAGAGCTCCGAGACCCGGATGTACGGACGGCGCCAGATGTGGAGCCCGGCGAGGAAGAACTGGTAGCAGCCGACCACCAGCACGGTGGCCCCGCTCAGGACCATCGCGACGAGGACGATGTGGAGGACGTTGGTCACGCCGCCAGCTCCTCGATCACGCCCAGGCAGTAGTCGTACCGGCCGATCGTCTCGGGTGAGTGGCTGTCGGTGCTCAGCAAGATCGACACGCCCGCGGCATGGAACGGGCGCAGCGTCCTTGCGGACGGGCAGCGCCAGCGCTCGTCGACCTCGATCGAGGCGCCGCTCTCGGCCGCGGCCTGGGCCAGTCTCTCGAGGGACTCCTGCGGAACGGCCGTCTCGTCCAGCCCGACCTTCGGCAGCACGCTGAAGAGGTGAGCGATCACCAGATTCGGCCGCCGGGCGACGGCGTTGGCCGTCGCGGTGACGATCGACTCCACGACGGCCGCGGGATTCGTCTCGCCTCTTCCGATCGCCAGCCGGACCGCCGCTGGATCTGCGGGACCGTCCTCGAACGGCACCCGGTGGTCCGCCGCATAGATGCGATCGGCGCCGCCCGTGTCGGCGGGCAGGTCGAGCTCACCTGACGTGTCGAGAATCTTCGCTTCCAGGCCGCTGCGGACCTCCATCGTCATCCCCTCGCCCAGGCCCCGAACCTCCTCGGCGAACGCAGGGGCCCAGTCGGTGTCTCCCCGCACGTGGTCGACGCAGGTGAGCGCAACCAGTCCGGCTTTCTCCGCGGCCTTCAGGTTTTCCGCGAGCGTCCCGGCACCGTCCGAGTAGGTGGAGTGGACGTGCATGTCCTGGTCGGGGGCGGGTAGCCCGTTGGAGCTCATGTCGGCACCGCCTCGGCACCCGCAGCACTCTCGAGCGCCGCGAGCTCCTCGACGTCAACCGGGACGTCCTCGAACACGCGGGTCATAGCGACGTCACGAAACTCGAGCGGCCCAGGAGGAACCGGCTCCCCGAGCAGCTCGCCAAGCGCGAGCCGCGGCATGTTCACGCCGCTCGCGACGGTCAGCGGCATCGTGCCCGGGAACCGCGGGTTGATCTCGATCAGGCCGAGGGGTACCACCGGCGTCCCGCATCACCTGGACGTTCGCGACGCCGGTCATCCCGGCGGCCTCGGCGGCTCGAGCGCCGATGGACTCGAGCTCGTCGTCGTGGACTGTCCGGCTGGTGATCGCGATTCCGGAATCGACCCGTAGTCGCTCCCGAGGGACCACCGCACGTATCTCGCCCGCCTGGGTCGCGAGTACGTCGAGGGAGTACTCGGGGCCCGGCAGGTGCTCCTGGACGAGCAGGGACCGGTCCCTGACGCCGCCGAGCCCGTCCCGGAGTTGACCCGCCGGACGCCGCGAGATCCGCTCCCGACCCGCGGCTTGACCAGTACGGGGAGCTCGAAGGCCGTGGGGTCGAAGTCATCGTCGAGAGGAGCCGAGCGCGGGATCGGCACGGAGCCGTCCGCGATCTGCATCAGCGCCCACTTGTCGAGGCAGAGGCGCAGCGCCCTGGTCGGCGCCACCAGCACCGAGACGCCGGCGGCCGCGAACTCGTCTCGGCTCTCCGCCAGAGGCACGAGCTCCGAGTCGACGGTCGGCACGACGGCGTCAACGACCCGCTCGCGGCAGACCTCGAGTACCGCCTCCACGAATCCCGGGTCGTCCCCGCGCGGGAGCAACACCCTGCGAGATGTATCGACGAGGAAGAGGCCCGGCGCGTGAGGGTCGATGTCGGCGGACAGGAACTCCAGAGACTCGCCGCGGAGCGCGCGCATGAACGAGAACCCGGAGGGTCCCCCGGTGCCTGTGACCAGAATCCGGGGGCTTTGCCCGTTACCAGGTGGCATGGAGGCTGGTCGCCCCGCCGTGCTCCACGGTTCCGTCGTCCCGCACCCCGACGCCGGGGACGATGTCCCCTTCGCGGATCACCTCGAGCGGTTCGGCATAGAGCGAGGTCGCGAAACGGCCCCAGTAGCGCGCGGTCGCGTTGAGGAGGTCCGGAGCGAGGTAGCTGCGGATACTGGTCTGCGACTCGAAGGCTCCGATCGCCTCGAGCTTGCGCTCGAGCACGTCATCGATCGAGATGAACCTGCTGGGGCGGAACTCAACCGTGGTCGAAGGCGTCTGGTAGGCGTAGATCCGGGGGACCCGCCTGCCGGCGACGAGGCTGGCGTTGTGAGCGGCACGATGGTCCTGGTGTACGTCCCGCGAGCTGTGCGTGTAGATCGTCGTCGGCTTGACCTGCTCGACCACCTCCGAGATCGCCTGGATTGTCGCGGCGGTCTCAGAGATCGCCGTGTCATCCAGATCCAGCATGTGGAGCTCCGCCGCCATCAGCTCGGCCGCCCTCTCGGCCTCGTCGATTCGGATGCCCGGCTGACCGCCGGCCTCGCCGTTGGTCAGCGTGAGGAGATGGACGTCGTGGCCGACGCCGCTGTGCCTGAGCAGCACCCCGCCGCAGCCGATCTCGATGTCGTCGGGGTGGGAGCCGATCGCCAGCACGGTCTCGTGCGGGCGGCGCAGGGTCCGGTTGAAGCGGTCCGTGGAGATCGCCTTCCTGACCTTCGTCCGGAACTCCTCAGGGTCGAACGGCTTCGAGATGTAGTCCACGGCGCCGGCTCGAATGGCCTTGACGGCGTAATCGAAGTTCTCCTTCGCGCTGACGACGATCGCCATCAGCTGGGGGTACCGGGACTTGGCCTGCTCAAGAAACTCGAGCCCGTTGATCCCGGGCAGCTCGACGTCGACGAGGACCAGATTCCACTCACCGTCGAGCAGTCGCTCCAGGCCGTCCTCGGCGTTCGTCACAACGCTAACTTCGCCGACATCGGCGAGCGTGCGCCGAATCAGCTCGGCGACGACCTCTCCGTCTTCCACGAGCAGAATGCGCGGTTTCTCTTCGCCGATGAACATTGGGATTGGTCGGTCCTCTCCCCCGAGGGACACGACTTGTTATCGGCAGATCCACGCCTGGACTACAGCCTGGCGTGCGTAAAAAGCCGCAGATCCGGTGCGGGCGTCTACTTCAGCTTGAAGGCGCGAATGCGGTCGCGGTGCGCAGCCTCGTCGCGGGAGTACACCCCGTGAGCCAGCGCCTGGACCAGGCCCATCAGCGCCGCATTGGAGCGAATGTAGGACGGGCCGTTGGATGAGTAGTAGAGCATCAGCTCCGAGTGCTCCGCCACGTCTGACAGCGTCGCGTCTGTGATCGACATTGTCCGCGCCCGGCGGTGCCGGGCCAGCTTCAGCGCTCGGAGGATGAGCGGATGCGCGCGCCCGGCGGTCAGCACGACCAGCAGGGTGTCCTCGTCCATGCGCGAGAGCTTCTGGATGTTGTCCTGGCTCGGCGAGGCGACGATGTCCGCGCGAACGTCGAGCAACCCGAGCAGATGCCGGAGGTAGCTGGCGAAGAAGGCCATCTGCTCGACACCGACGATCAGGACGCGCCTGGAGGTCGCGAGTGCCGAGACCGAGGCCTCGATCTGCTCGCGGGTCAGGCTGCGCGCCGTCTCCTCGATGTTCGAGTAGTCCGCGCCCAGCGAGGCCTCGAACTCAGAGTGGTCGAAGTTGAAGAGGGCCGCGGCGCCGGCGCCCCCGTTGCCGCTCGGCGCTCCCTCGGCGACCTTGTGCCGGTACTCCTCGATGGCCGCCTGCTGAAGCTCGGGGTAGCCGTCGAAGCCGAGTGCTTGCGAGAAGCGCACGACGGTGGATGAGGACGTGTTGGCGCGCCGGGCCAGCTCCTCGGCGGTCTGGAAGGCCGCCTCGTCAAGATGATCGACGATGTAGCGAGCCACGTCCTTCTGGGAGCGCGAGAAGTCGTCGAACCGCTCGGTGATGAAGTCCGAGAGGCTCTTGCGCGAGGATTGGGTCTTGGTCGCGGTCCGTGCCACGGGCGATGATTTCGCTGCCCGCCTGGGTTTCCCTTCTTGAATTCGCGCGAATGTGGTTGGATCGTCGGGTGAGCCTCGACGACCAGCTCCGCAGGACGAACCGAAACATGATCGCGTTTGACCTCCTGCTGGGGTCAGGCGCACTCCTGGCGCCCTCCCAGACGCTGCGCGTGCTCGGTCACGACGAGCCCTCGAGTGACGCGAAGGAGCTCTTTCGCCGCTGCGGCCCGATCTGGCTGACCTTCGCGGCCGCACACCTGGTGGCCTACCGCCGCAACAGGCCCAAGGACTGGTGGGCGCTGTCCTGGCTGCGTGGAACAGAGCTGGCGACCGACATCGTCTGGTCGCGGTCCCCGGCTTTCTCGCGACCCGGGGCCCGGGCCGGACTCTGGTTCGCCGGGCTCAGCAACCTGGCGATGACGCTGGGCTTCGCGTATCTCTCGCGAACGGAGTCCTAGAACAGGGCGCTCAAACGGATCCCGGGTTCGAGCTGCAGACCCTGAACCCCAGCGAGACGGCGAGCCTTCTTCGCTGGGGGGCTGTGTGCACCACCGCGGCCTGCGCGGCCGCATACGCCTTGGAGTCCTGGTTCTCGGCGGCGTCTTGTCCGGCCTTCATCTGGTCGATTGCCCGGTCCCGCGCGCTCAGGTAGCTGTCCAGCGACGCCCGTTGGGCCTCCGGTGGCTCCAGATCGCCAAGGCCTGAATTCGCATTCTCCGAGACCTGGATCAGCTGCTTGGTCTGTTCGGCGGCATCCGAGGCGTTGCCCAGAGGGTGGGCCTGGATCTGCCTGAACTTGGTCTGCTCGTCCCGGCAGATCGCATCCCCCTTCTGAACCAGCTCGGCGGCGCTGATCTGCTCCTTACCCCCTCCGCCGCATCCCGCGGCGCCCAGGGCAAGGATCGCGACGGCCGGAAGGACGAGAAGAGATCGTCTGGCGGGGGACATTGAAAACACGACTCTAGCCACGGCCGGAGCGCCTGCTTCAATACGACGACCAGAGAAAGGAGGTGGTCCTAACTTGAATTCCATGCTTGACGGGACTCTGGAGGTGCAGGGCCGCTAGGCCTGGGCGCTGAGTAGGGCCCTTGGGGCCGGTGGACGGCACGCGGCCGTCCGGCGGAATCCAACCCGGGCACCGGCGAGCAAGGGGAGGTGGGAGCCGTCCCGCCCCACCGCCAATCCCCAGCCCGTTCAGAACCGCGTTACATGCGAAGGGCCGCCTCCCAGGAGGCGGCCCTTCGTGCTTCAGGTTGGAGGTGTCTAGCCCCCGAGGTTGCTGACCCTGGTGTCCAGCTTGTTGACGTCGTTCTGGAGGTTCTTGATGTCGGTCGCCTGGGTCGCGGTCGTCGTGTTCAGCGTGTTGACGCTGGTCTGGATCGCGTTCACAGATGTGCGCAGGGCGCGCAGCTGCTTGTTGACGCTCTCCGTCACGCCGGCCGCCTTGGTGGCCTGGGCCTGCTCGGCGCCCTGGACCTGTGAGGCGGTGGTGCCGAGTTGCTGCTCGAGCTGAGCCTTGGTTGCATCGGCGATGTCCTGATCGCTCTTGTTGCCGTTCTTGGCGCTGATTCCGATTACGAGGCCGACGACGCCGACAACGAGCGCCAGTCCGGCCAGGATCAATGCGGTTCGTGGGTTCATGCGCCGAACCTAACCACTGGCCTGGACGTCTCCTGTGAAGTCTTCGCGTCGCCGTTACGCTGGCTCCAGTGGTGGATCGGGCGGACACCGGAGAGTCGGCCTCGATGAGGGCACCGTGCTGCGCACCGAATCCGCGCCACGAGGCTCCGCCCGAGCCGACCGTGGCAGTCACCGCCGGCACCGGGACCCGGGCGGAGGACATGCTTCTACTCGAGGGCGGCTCGTTCCTGATGGGAAGCGACGACCGCTGGGCCTACCCGGCCGACGGCGAGGGGCCCGTGCGCGAGATCTCGCTCGACTCGTTTTGGATCGACCGCGTGGCCGTCTCGAATCAGGCCTTCAGTTCGTTCGTCGACGCGACGGGATATGCAACCGAGGCCGAGCGGTTCGGCTGGTCCTTCGTCTTCGCCGGGCTGCTGCCGGACGACTTCCCGCCCACCCAGGCCGTCGTCGAGGCTCCCTGGTGGCGCAAGGTGGATGGAGCCGACTGGCGGCATCCGGAGGGTCCGCAGTCATCCGTCGACGATCGCCCTGGTCACCCCGTCCTTCATGTGTCCTGGAACGACGCGCAGGCTTACTGCACCTGGGCCGAACGGCGCCTGCCGACCGAGGCCGAGTGGGAGTTCGCCGCGCGCGGCGGACTCGAGGGCAAGGTCTTTCCCTGGGGCGACGAGCGCGAGCCGGGAGGTGAGCACCGGATGAACGTCTGGCAGGGCGCTTTCCCGACCAAGAACACCGAGGCCGACGGCTACTACGGGACCTGCCCGGTCGACGCCTTCCCGCCCAACGGCCACGGGCTGCACAACATGACCGGCAACGTCTGGGAATGGGCCGCGGACTGGTTCGATCCGAGATTCCGCCAGCAGGATCGGGATCACGACCCCCGTGGTCCTGCCGAAGGCCTCGTCAGGATCCAGAAGGGCGGCTCATACCTCTGTCATGACTCCTACTGCCGGCGCTATCGGGCGGCCGCCCGGCAGGGCAACGCGCCGGACAGCTCAACCGGGAACGTCGGCTTTCGCTGCGCCCGCGACGCCTGACGCGGTCATTCACCTCGCCGCGGATCAATTCGCGCGCCCACCGGCCGGCACATCGAAAGCCTGCATGACCCCACCGACGGCGAAGCAAAGCGCGCCGGTCAGCGTGCCCCAATTGGCGATGTCCACATTGACCTCGTTCATGGTCTCGGGCCTGGTGAAGGCCGCGAGCGCCGAGATCATGAACAGGATCGAGCCGATCTGGTTGACCGCGACGATCGCCCAGCCGAGGTCCCGCCGCCGAAGGCATGGACGAGAGCGGTGGCAGATCTCGGCCATCGCCAGGTGCCCGGAGATCAGGAACAACACGCACCCGATCACCTCCGGCTTCCAGATCAGTCGGTTGACCCCATGGGTGCTGAGGCCGTCGATGAACGAGTCGGTCAGGCTGACACCGAAGGCAAGGGTCCCGGCGAAGAGGACGAATGTGCTCAGCCAATCGATCGCTCTGGGCTCATACGACCACCAGCGCCAGGGCTCCGTGGCTAGCACGCCCTCGGCGTCCGACACTCCGTGGTGCGTTGATCGCCCCCAGCAGCGAGGCGTACGCCCCGGTGCTGAAGAAGAGGCCACCCACGAGGTAGATCGAAGCGGCTGTCGTCGCGTCGCCGGAACCGAGTTCCGCCACGGTGGCGCCGAGGGCGAACAGCGAACCGCCGACCGTGAATGCTCCCGCGGCAACCAAGTTGATCCGCCGCAAGCGCCGGGCAACGACCGCCGAGGCTCGGACCACCCTCCCCTCCCCACGCGTTCCGGATCGAAGCGAAATCGTGCCGCGTTTACGAGCGCGCCGGGACTCCCAGACCGCCTCCCGCTCGCCGGGGACGCGCCACTTGACCAGACTCGTGAACGGGCCTGCGCCCCGGCCCTCAGCGAGCTTCCAAGCTATATGTGAGTCGATCGGCCGGGGGACGGATCAGCCACTCTGCTCGGCCATCTTCTTTTGTGCTTCCGCAAGGGCTCCCTCCACCGCCTGGACATGGCGCCCTTCAGCCTCCCCCTTCACCTTCGTTACGGTGCGGGTAACCGCGGCTTCGATCTTCTCGGCCTCCGACTTCGAGTACACGACGATCAGGCCCGCGCCGCCGAGCGGGATCGTCTCGCCGGCCTGATCGCCGATCTTCTCGGCCGTCTTGTGGTGAAGCAGCTCGCCGCCACCGGCGCCCAAGGCGGCCCCGATCGCGGTCGACAGGAGCAGCGGCGGTGCGACCAGCCCAACCGCCAACCCGACACCGCCCAGGGCCGCCGTCCCCTCGCGAACCATGTGGTCCGTCTCCTCGACCGACAGGTTCCCCTGGAGGTCCTTGCCGATCAACGCCATTCCCTGAAGGTGGGCGCCGCTCTCGTGGACCGCTCTGTAGTCATCCTCGGCCGCCTCCTTCGAGAGGTAGCCGCCGATCAGGACGTCGATCGTGTCATGCAGCTTCATCGAACACCTCCTCGCGGGTCCGGCCGCTCACGCTGAGATCGCGTGCGCCGCGTGCCCGTGGTGCACCGTCTTGTGGAGTTCCTGCGCCTCTTCCTCGGACTCATGCGGATTGATGTCGAAGACGACCTTCTTGATCTTTCCGGTAAACGCAAACGGCTTTCGGTCCTCATAGCCCTGATCGACCACACCGCCGTTGTCCCGCCCGATGTCCATCCCGGCGTAGCCCGAGAAGCGAATCGGCACGGTGTGATCCATCCGTCCCTTGCCGACGGGACGGTCGTCGATGAGCAGGGTCACCTCCCCGCCGGTGGCCGGCTTCGCCTCGTCGGCATCGAACTGCATCCGCACCGTCACCTCACCCTCGGGCAGCGACTCCTCTGCCTCCTGGCGGAAGACGAAGACGCCCATCATCGAGTAGGTGTGGGTCAGTTTGCCGCCGTCGATGAACAAAGAGAACCCGCCGAGATGGTCGGCCTCGGCGACGATCACCCCCTCGGCGCCGCCCTTCGGGATCACCAGGTCGGCACTGATCGAGTAGGAGTGGTTGTAGATCCGCGGGATCATCCCCGAGAGGACGTTCTGGACGTCGCCGCGGAACTCGAACTTGGAAACCTCGGGCAGCGGCGGGACGATGCCGAAGAACGGCGCCAGGGTGGCGAGCAGAGGCGTCACGTTGTACTTCTCGGCCTCGGCCCAGAAGAGCTCCCTTAGCTCCTTCACCTTCTCGGGGTTCTCCGCGGCCAGATCCTTCGCCTGGGAGAAGTCGTCGGGAAGGTAGTAGAGCTCGATGGGGTCCTGGTCCGGGTCCCAGACGCCGGGTTTGTACGGCTCGAGCGCCTCCGGCGTGAGCACCCAGGGGATCCGCTCGGTCCTCATCGCGAGCCACCAGCCGTCCTTGTACATCGCTCGGTTGCCAATCGTCTCGAAGTACTGCTGGGTGTGACGCTCGGGAGCGTCCTCGTCCTTGAACGAGTCGGCGAACGTCTCGCCGTGCATCGGCTGTTGCTCGATCCCGTCGATGTGGGTCGGCATCGGGATGCCCGCGATGTCGAGGATGGTCGGGCCGACGTCGATCACGTGAGTGAAGTGACTCCGGAGGGCACCCCCCTCTCTGACCATTTCGGGCCAGTGGACCACCATGGGGTTGCGGGTGCCGCCGAGGTGGGAACCGACCTGCTTACCCCACTTGAACGGCGTGTTGCCCGCCCATGCCCAGGCCGCCGAGTAGTGGGGCGCCATCATCTGGTTCCCCCACGCCTCCACCCCGCCGTAGCGCTCGGAGAGCTGTAGCTGCATCTCATCCGTCAGTGGGATCCCGTTCTGCATCGTCAGCTCATTGAAGGAGCCGGTGATGGTGCCCTCCATGCTGGCGCCGTTGTCGCCCCAGATCCAGAAGATGAGCGTGTTTTCCAGCTCGCCCAGCTCGTCGATCGCGTCGATCACCCGGCCGACGTTGTGGTCCGCGTTCTCCGAGTAGCCGGCGTAGACCTCCATCTGGCGCGCGTAGAACGCCTTCAGCTTGTCCGGCACGTCCTCCCAGGCGGGGAACGCGTCGTCGCGTTCGGTGAGCTCAGCGTCAGGGGGAATGACTCCGAGCTCCTTCTGCCTCGCGAAGGTCTCCTCGCGCATCTTGTCCCAGCCCTGATCGAACCTGCCCTTGTACTTCTCCGCCCAGTGCTCGGCGACGTGATGCGGAGCGTGGCTGCAGCCCGTGGAGAAGTAGGTGAAGAACGGCTTGGTCGCGTCCTGCGCCCGGATCCTGTGCAGCCATTCGATCGTCTTGTCCGCCATATCGTCGGGCAGGTAGTACGGGTCCTCCCCTTCGTCGTAGTAGGCCTCGGGCGTGCCGATGATCTTCTGGTTCTCAGCCAGGCATGGGTCCCACTGGCCCGATCCGCCGCCCAGGAAGCCGTAGAAGTAGTCGAAACCCCATCCGGTGGGCCAGCGGTTGAACGGCCCGGCCGGGCCCTGCTGGCCGTCCGGCGTCAGGTGCCACTTGCCGAAGGCGGAAGTGCTGTAGCCGTTGTCCCGGAGGATCCTCGGGAACGGAACGCAGTCGTCCGGGACGAACGCGGTGTAGCCAGGGAACCCGGTCGAGAACTCGCCAACCGAGCCGAAGCCGACCGCGTGGCTGTTGCGGCCGGTCAGCAGCGCCGCGCGCGTCGGAGAGCAGAGCGCGGGAACATGGAAGCGGTTGTAGCGGACGCCCTCGTCGGCCATTCGCGTGTAGTTCGGCGTGTCGATCGGCCCTCCGAAGGTTGCGGGGTTGCCGAAGCCTGCGTCGTCAATCAGCACCAGCAGGACGTTCGGGGCGCCGTCGGGAGCTTCGACGTGACCGATCGCCTCCCAGTCAGGCTGCGAGCCGTCGAGCGTTCGGTTCGTCACACCACCGAAGGGCGGCATGCGGATCGGGAGCTTGCTGCGATCGGGCTGGCTCATCGTCTCCTCCGGAGGTTCACTTGGCCGATGGCGAGGTTGCCTGGCAATCCATTGAGCATGGACCAAACACCCTCGTCCCTCGGAACACATCATCCGAACAGGGTGAAAGCGTCCACCGCCTCTCCCTCGGAGCCGTTGCGATTTCACCCGATCGGGATGACGACGAGACCGGCTCGATCAGGTTGGCTTCGCCGCGAGCAGAGGCTCCCGCATGACCACCGCTACGGCCAACCCGAACAACTTCCAGTACACGGCTCGCCCTCGGATCCCCGTCGTGGCGGAGGCGGTCATCCCAAGCGGGTGGCTGCTCACCATCGGCCTGCTCAATCTCTTCTATGCGATCTCGGTGCTCGCCGGCTCGCACATCTTCATCACGACCGCCTCCTGGCTGGTCGGCGACACGCGTCCGGAAGGCTGGTTGATTTTGATCATTGCGCTGATCCAACTGGCCGCGGCCCCCGGTGTCCTGCTCATGAAGCTCGGGGCGCTCGCGATCGGCGGCATCTCGGTGATCGGTCACGTGGTGGCGCTCGTCATGTTCTTCCCGGATGCGCCCTGGGTCGCGATCGCACTGCTCGCCCTGGACGCAATCGTCTTTCTCTGCCTGCTGAGCGTCGCGAGGACTGCTCGGGTATCAATCAGCTGATGGCGACCGGCAAGGACAAGCTGAGCAAGCTGCTCGATCAGTTCAAGGAGGAGCCGCGCGGGGCCTGGCTGACGGAGGACGCGCCGCGGGAGGCGATTCCCGAGCACGCGATGGACTCGATCGCCGCGATGCGGCTCGTTAGTCAGGAGCTTGCCGTCGAGGGAATCCCCGAGCGGAACCTGGCGACCTTCGTGACCACCTGGATGGAGCCCGAGGCTCGCGTGGTGATCGACGAGAACCTGCACCGGAACTTCATCGATCACGCCGAGTACCCGATGACCGCGGAGATCGAGCAGCGCTGCATCAGGATGCTCGCCGAGCTCTTCAACGCCCCGGGCGAGACGACGGGCGCTCGCACGCAGGGTTCTTCCGAGGCGATCATGCTCGGCGCGCTCTCGCTGAAGTGGAACTGGCGGAAGCGACGTGAGGCGGACGGCAAGGACACTGACAAGCCGAACCTCGTCTTCGGCGGGGACGTGCACGTGGTCTGGGAGAAGTTCTGCCGCTACTTCGACGTCGAGCCGCGGATCGTTCCCCTGCAGGCCGGCAAGTACACGATCGGCCCCGAGGACGTCGAGCCTCACCTCGACGAGAACACGATCGGCGTCGCGGCCGTGGTCGGGACCACCTTCACCGGCCACGCCGACGACGTCGTCGGGATCAACGAGCTGCTGCTCAATCACAAGAACGAGAAGGGGCTCGACATCCCCCTGCACATCGACGGCGCCAGCGGCGCCTTCGTGTGGCCCTTCCTCTACCCGGACTCGAAGTGGGACTTCCGGCTGGAGCAGGTTCGGTCGATCAATGCCTCAGGGCACAAGTTCGGCCTGGTGTACCCGGGCATCGGCTGGCTGATCTTCCGCGAGAAGGCGGACCTCGCGGAGGACCTCGTCTTCTACGAGAACTACCTCGGCAAGACGGACGCCACCTTCACCCTCAACTTCTCAACCGGCTCCGCGATGGTGCTGGCTCAGTACTACAACTTCGTCCGCTTCGGCAAGGCCGGCTACCGGCTGATCATGGAGATCATGCAGGAGAACGCGCAGGCGCTCGCCAAGGACCTGGACGGCATGGGCCCGTTCCAGATCATCGGGGCCGGGGAGGAAACGCTTCCACTGGTGGCCTTCAACCTCGCGGAGGCACACCCCTACGACGAGTTCGACATCGCCTTCCAGCTCTCGGCCGAGCGCGGCTGGATGCTGCCCGCGTACACGATGCCGCCGGACGCGCACGACGTGAAGATGATGCGGGCGCTGGTCAAGGTCAACCTGAGCCGCTCACTCGTCGACCGGCTGGTGGAGGACATCGCGGACGCGATCAAGACCCTGGAGAAAAAGGGTCCTGTCAGCGAGTCCGAGCGGAAGCGCGTCAAGACCAACATCAGCCACTGAGCGACTCAGCCGGTCGTATCCGCCCTGCGGATCACGCTGACCGCGAGGATCGCTCCGACCGCGAGTCCGGCGACGATCGCGATGATGCCCACGACCGGGCCGATGAAGAAGAAGCACGCCAGGACCACCAGGAACCAGAGCGCAAGGCCGAGCGTCAGCTTGACGCCAATCAGGTCGGACACGTCGGCGCCCTGATCAAGCCCACGCTCCTCCTCTTGCGGGGAATCATTTGCCATGGGTGCACTTGTAGAACGCCCGGCCGGGCTAGTCATCACTCGGAATGGGTGATGAGCGAATTCCGCAGAATCTCCGAGCAGCTGTCCATTTCCACGCCCTCCGTTCGTCTCTGAGGCGAAACTCACATCCAGGAGGTAGTCATGAAGTACGCGTTGCTGATTCATCAGGGCACGACCCCCCTTCCCGGCACGGAGGAGTGGGAGAACCTCTCCGAGGACGAGCAGAAGGCGGTCTACGGCGCATACCAGGAGGTCAATCAGACTCCCGGCGTGACGCCCAACGACTTCCAGCTGGACTCCCCGGAGACGGCCACCACCGTCCGCGTGGACGACGACAAGACGCTGACCACCGACGGCCCATTCGTCTCCATCAAGGAGGCGATCGGAGGGTGGCTGACCTACGAGGCCGACGACCTCGACGCCGCGATCGAGCTCGCCTCCAAGATTCCGGCGGCTCGCATGGGCGGCGCGATCGAGATCCGGCCGATCATGGAGCGATAGCGATCCTCGAGCAGGTCTTCCGCGACGAGTGGGGCCGCGTCCTCGCCAACCTGATCGGCTTCCTCGGCAGCTTCGAGCTGGCCGAGGAGGCCGCTCAGGAGGCGTTCGCGATCGCGGCGGAGCGCTGGCCGCGCGAGGGGACACCCGAGAACCCCAGGGCCTGGCTGTTGACGACAGCTCGCAACCGGGCCATCGACCGAATCCGGCGCGACCGCACCCTCGCCGAGAAGACGCGCCTGCTCGACGTACCCGAGGCAGTGGAGGACAAGGTGGATGAGACGACGATTCCCGACGAGCGGCTCGAGCTGCTCTTCACCTGCTGCCACCCCGCGCTGGCGCTGGACGGCCAGGTTGCGCTGACGCTTCGGACGCTGGGCGGATTGACGACCGACGAGATCGCCCGCGCCTTCCTGGTCCCGAAGGAGACGATGGCGAAGCGGCTGGTCCGCGCGAAGCACAAGATCGAGGCGGCCGGGATCCCCTTCCGCGTGCCTCCCCCCACCTGCTCCCGGACCGGCTCGCCGCTGTGCTCGCCGTGATCTATCTGATCTTCAACGAGGGATACGGTGGCCGAGGTGAGCTCGCGGCGGAGGCGATCCGCATCGATCGCGCGCTGGCAGAGCTGATGCCGGACGAGGCGGAGGTGCACGGGCTGCTCGCCTTGATGCTGGTGAACAACGCCCGCAGCGAGGCTCGGTTCGCGGCGGGCGAGCTGGTCCTGCTCGCCGATCAGGACCGCTCGCTCTGGGATGACGAGGAGATCGGTCGGGGCCGGACGGCGCTCGACCGCGCGATGGCACTCGGCGGCCGTGGCCCGTACGTGCTGCAGGCGGCGATCGCGATCCTCCACACGGAGAAGACGGTGGACTGGCCGCGGATTGCCGCCCTCTACGGAGAGCTCGCCCGGCTGACGGGTTCACCGGTGGTGGAGCTGAACAGGGCCGCCGCCCTCGCCGAGGCCGGCGACCCGGAGGCTGCGCTTGCGCTGGCCGACGGTCTCGATCTTCAGACCTACCACTACCTGCACTCGACTCGCGGGGAATTGCTGCGGCGCCTGGACCGGGATGATGAAGCCCTGGCGGCCTACAAGCGGGCGCTCGAGCTCGTGCACTCGGACGCCGAGAGGCGCTTCCTGGAGCGGCGTATGGCCGAGATCAAAGGCCGGTGACTGCGTCGAGCCGCTTCTTGGAGATCGCCTCTGTGAACTCCTTGAAGTCCCGATCGTTCTGGTCCGCGTAGACCTCGGCGAAGTCGCTGATGGCCCGGTCGAAAGCCTCTCCCTTGCCGAGGTAGGCGGCGATCGCAATGCGGTCGCCCGAGCGCGCGTGGGCCCGGGCAAGGGTCCATCCGCAGAGCTTGGCGTAGAGGCCCATGGTGGTGGGGTTCATCCGTTCGATCTCGGCCGAGCCCTTGCCGTCCCAGAGCTGGCGCACGTAGAAGTCGCGCTGCTTGCCGTCCACTCCCGTCGCCGTGGTCCAGCCCAGGAAGATGTCGCTGGCCGCCTGCATCAGGCGCTGCCCCTCCACTACGCGCCTCCCCTGCTGCTTGAACGGCCCGGCGCCGGTGAATGGCTCGAGCACCGAGTTTTGGGCCTCCTTCGCCTGCAGGAACAGTGGATCCTGCGAGTCCCGACCGAGCAGGAGCAGGATCCAGGCACGGGTTCCGACGCTCCCCACTCCGACGACCTTGTGAGCGATATCCACGAATCGATAACGCTCGACCAGCTGCCGCACATCCCGGTCGAGCGTTCGCACATAGGCGGCGTAGACGTCGCGGAGCCGCTTCTCGATCATCTTTGCGTCAACGCCCTCGAGCATCTCCGCGATAGGGACGATCAGGGGCGGGTCGCTGACTATGCGGACCTCACCCCCGTCCGCACGCGTGAGCCTGGCGAAGGCCCGCATGCTGTTCTTGCTCTCCGCCTTGGCCCGCTGCTTCTCGTAGCGCTTCGTCGTCTTGCGAGACATCTGCGACCGGTAGCGCTCGATCGCGTCGATATCCATGCGCTCGTACCAAACCTCGAGCGTGCGCATCGCCGCCAGTCTGCGCATCTCGCGCCGATACTCGCCGGCGGCTTCGGCAAGCACCGCGCGCCGCTCGGACTCGCGGAAGCCGAGGTTGCGCCCGCCGATCGCGAAGCTGGCCGCGAGCCGTTTGACGTCCCACTCGAACGGGCCCGGGTGGGTCTCGTCGAAGTCGTTGATGTCGAAGATCAGTCGCCTGTCAGGCGCGGCGAAGACGCCGAAGTTGGACAGGTGCGCGTCACCGCAAAGCTGAACCGTCAGGCCGGAATCCGGACCTGCGGCGAGGTCAGCCGCCATGATCGCCGCAGCCCCGCGGTAGAAGGTGAACGCCGAGGCGGCCATCCGCCCGTGGCGGATCGGCACCAGTTCCTTGACCCGCGTCTTGTCCTGACCCACGAGGATCTTCACCGGATCCTGACGATCCGAAGGCGCCTCCCAGCCCGCATGCGCCGAGCGTGGCGTCCTGCGCCGCGCAGCTTTGCCCGCTGCCTCGCTCTCCGCCGGGGTCGGAAGATCAGCCATGAGCCACACCTTCGAGAAGACCCCTCTTCCGGGCCTGCTCAACTGCCTCCGCCCGGGATGAGGCATCCAGCTTGCGATAGATGGCCTGGGCCTGAGTCTTCACCGTGTTCGCGGATACGAAGCTCTCATCGGCAATCTCTCGGAACGAGAGATGGCTGGGCAGGAACCGCAGCGTCCTGAGCTCCGCAGGGGTGAGCTCGGATCGGTCCTCACCGTTCGGCGTCGCGGCGGCAGCCGCTTCCGTCTCGGCAAGCCAGCGACGGAGCGCCGGTGCATCCTCGACGCGCCCGGCGATCTCCGAGGCCTCGGACAGCAGCTTCATGGTCTCGGCTGAATCATCCATCAGGAGGCAGGCTCGGGCAAGAAAGACCCGGGCCTCCGCCTGGTACCAGTCCGGAAAGCCGTCGAGGCCATCGAGCACCCTGGCCGCTTTCCGACGGTCCGCCACCGCCTCGTCCATGCGCCCCTCATGCGCACGGGTCAGCGCTGACGCGACGAAGAAGAAGGCCAGGATCGGATACTCGCCGAGCCGGTAACGCTCCAGCTGCTCCCTGGCCTGGGCCACGACTCGAAGCGCGTCCTCGAAGTCGCCGCCGTCCATGTGCAGCAGGGTCAGCTGGGAAAGCGAGAAGACGTGTGCGATTGGAGCCGTGGCAGAGCCCGTGCGTGCCGCCTCCTCGAGCAGCTCGCGCGCGCTCCCCGGATCGTCCGCGAGGTGACGACTCGTCCCCGCGTAGAAGCAGGCCATGGACCGCCACGGGCTATCCGGAGGATGAAGCTCGGCCGCCCGGACCGCGTCGGCACCCATCTGCTCGATTCCATGGCTCGGCAGGGTCGCCTGGAGCAGGAGCAGGTCGCCCTCCAGTTCTGAAGCGTCGACCGCTGCCTCGTCGATGACCCTTTGGGCGACAGCTGCCCAATGTCGCCCGCGATCCCCCTCGCCGAGCGCAAGGTAGAGGTGGGCGGCGGCGAGTGCGAGCTGGGGGGAACGCGCGACCTTGCCGTCGCTGAACTGGTCGAGCCAGCTGCGTAGATCCTCTCGCCGACCCTCTGCGAGATAGGACGCCGCCCGGGCCCAGATCAGCTCGGCCGCCAGCTTTCCGTCGCCCGCCGAGATCGCGTGATCGATGGCCTCCTCGAAACGCTCGCGTTCGGCATACCAGGCGCTGGCACGGCGATGAAGGCTCGGCTCGAGCTCTGGCTCCCGGCGATGGAGCTCCGCGGTCAGCGCCTGCTTGAAGAGGGGCTGGTAACGGTAGGAGCCGTCCGCGTGATCGAGGGGCTCCAGCGGGAGCTTTGACCGGGCCAGTTCGCGCAGAACCCGGGCGGATCCGGTCCGCTCGAGCACGTCGTCGCAGATCTTGCCGGCGAGATCCTCGAGGATCGAGGTCCGCATCAGGAATCTCCGGCGGGCGACCGAAACGCCCGCCAGGAACTCGTCCGTGATGAAGTCGGCGACGAAGCGGTCATCGCCGCCGAAGTGCGCAACATCGGCGGCCGTCGCATCCCCGTCCTGCAGCGAGAGCCCCGCCAGGTAGAGCGCGGCGGGCCAGCCCTCCGTCCGCTCGTGGAGCGCGTCGAGGTCGCCATCATCGAGGCGAACGCCGATCGTCTCCAGCAGCGCGGCGCTCTCGGCCCTGGTCAGCGCCAGATCATGGTGGGTGAGCTCGAAGACCTGGCGGTGCGCGCGCATCCGGCCCAGCGGCAGGGCGAGCTCTCGGCGTGCAGCGAGCGCGATCTGGCCCTCGGGCGGGAGGGCGGCAATTGAGGTCTGAAGCGCCGTGAGCGCACCCTTGGTCCGGAGGGCGTCGGCTTCATCGACGGCAACGACGAACGGGCGGCCATGGGAGCTCACGGAGTCGACCGCCTGCACCAGCAGGTTCAGCAGGCGCGAGGGACGATCGTCGCGCGAATCCAGGGTGAGCAGGGCAAATGGGCGCTCATCCTCTCCTCGCCATTGAGCCAGGAGGGTGCTCTTCGCGTAGCCGGCGGGCGCCGTGATGAGCACGAGCGGGAACCTGGCGGCCTCGCGCAGCCGCGCGACGAGCCGCGGACGGGGAATCAGGTGCGTGCGTGGCGACGAAGTTCCGGCGTCCCGCGCGGGCGAATCAAGCACCAATTCGGACACATCACCATCCCGGATTGTGGAATTCATTCCCCTAGCTCGATCCTCGAGAGGACACGCATCCATGGTCCCTCTCGGTCTCTTCTACGGGTCGACCAGCACCCTACTCGCCGTATGAGGGCAGTTAACCGGGAAAGCTCCTGAGACCTCCTCAGTAGTGACTACCTAGGGCCTCCGGTTTTGGGCGTCATCACGTTCGGGTGATGCTGGACGCCGCTCGGAATGATTGGATCGGCATGTGGTTGCCGGATACCTCCGCGGATCAGGCTTCGCACGTGGCTGACGAGCCAACTGCACCGGATCCCGCGTCGACGCTGCGCAGCCGATCCTTCGTCGCCGTGCTCGTCCTGGCGGCCATCGTCGGGGTGATCGCCTCGCTGGCGGCGTGGTGCTTCCTGGAGCTGGTCTTCTACATCCAGCGCTGGGTGTTCACGGACATCCCCCACGACCTCGGCTACGACACCGGGCCGCCACTGTGGTGGTACCTGCCCGTGCTCGCGCTAGCCGGCGTGATCGCAGCATTTGCGATCGCCCGCCTGCCGGGAAACGGGGGCCACATCCCGGCCGAGGGATTGAAGGCGTCGCCCACGCAGCCGATCGACCTCCCGGGCGTCGTGCTTGCGGCCATCGCCTCGATCGGCCTCGGGCTGGTGGTCGGCCCCGAGGCGCCCCTGATCGCCCTCGGGGGAGGCATCGGATTTCTCATGGTCCGGGCGATCCGCCCGGATGCGCCGCCCGAACTCGGCACGCTACTGGCCACCTCGGCCACCTTCGCCGCGGTCTCGTTCCTGTTCGGTTCCCCGATCATCGCGGCGGTGATCCTGATCGAAGCCGCCGGCCTCGGTGGATCGCGGATGCCGCTGGTCCTGATTCCGGGCCTGCTCGCCGCCGGGATCGGGTCGCTGGTCTCAATCGGACTGGGATCGCTGACGGGCCTCAGCACCGCCGACATCTCGCTCAGCACGCTGAATCTGCCGTCCTTTGCGCGTCCGGACTTCGTCGATTTCCTCTGGACGGTCCCGCTGGCCGCCGCGATCGCGGTGGCCACATTCGTCATCTTTCGCCTCGCCCGAAAGGCACAGCGGATCGCGACTCCCAGGCCGTTCATCGTGCTTCCCATCGTCGGGCTGCTCGTCGCGGGGCTGGGGATCGCCTTCCATCAGACGGCCGACCACGGCGTAAACCAGGTTCTCTTTTCGGGTCAGGACGCGATCGGTCCCCTGGTGGACAACCCGAGCGCTTGGTCCCTATCGGCGCTCGCCCTCCTGATCGCATTCAAGGGCCTCGCCTACGGCCTCTCCCTCGGCACCTTCCGCGGCGGCCCAACCTTCCCGGCGATGTTTCTGGGAGCTGCCGCCGGCCTGATGGCGGCGCAACTGCCGGGATTCGAGACTACCCCCGCTGTCGCGGTGGGCCTCGGGGCCGCGGTGGTTGCAGTGCTCAGGCTGCCGCTGTCGGCGGTCGTGCTCGCCACGCTCTTCACGGTCCACACTGGACTTGGGTCCGGCCCCCTGATCATCGTCGGGGTCGTGGTGGCATACCTGACGGTGCAGGCGCTCGACGCGCACTCGAGCCCCTCGGAACCGGCGACGGCGGGCTGAGATGGACAGCGCGGTCTTCTGGGCATTCACGGCGGCGTTCAACCCGACGCTGCTCGGAGCAACCACGGTGATGCTGCTGCTCGACCATCCGAAGCGGCTGCTGCTCGGCTACCTGTGCGGCGCCATGATGACCAGCGTCACGCTGGGCCTGATCATCGTGTTCGCCCTCGACGGATCCTCGAGCGGCACCGAGACGGCGCAGTCGACCCTCAGCCCGACCATGGACCTGGCACTCGGCGGCCTACTGCTGGCGGTCGCCTACCTGATCAGACCGGGCAAGGTGCCGAAGGAGAACGGCCGCCTCGCCGAGCGCCGGCGTCGGCGCGAGGAGAAGAAGAAGGACAAGGGGCCGCCGAAGTGGCAGCAGAAACTGAGTCAGGGAACGGCGAAAACCACCTTCGTCATCGGTGCGCTGCTGACGCTTCCCGGGGCGTCCTATCTGATCGGCCTGGGCCACATCGCCGACCAGGATGCGAGCACGGCGGCCACCGTCGCCATGATCGTTGGCTTCAACCTCATCATGCTGATGCTCCTCGAGTTGCCGCTGCTCGCGTTCACGTTTGCGCCCGATTGGACGCCGGACGCGGTCGACCGATTCAAGGCCTGGTTCAACCGGCACTCGAAGATCCTGGCCTTTCGCGGAGCACTCGTGATCGGAGCCCTGCTGATCGTGAAGGGCACGATCGAGCTGCTCTGACCCGGCCGCTCGGGCCGGGTCAGCCAGCTTCGGCCGGGAGGATCAGTAGGTCCCGGAGCTTGCGGCCGCGCCGCGCGGCGCCATCATCGCGCCGATCAGCCAGAACACCGGGAACACGATCCCGAGCAGGAACATGACCCAGTGCCCCTTCCTGATCGACATGATCCCGAGGGTGACCAGCAGGATGAAATACACGATTCCGAGTCCAACCCACAGCATCTGAGGCTCCTTCCTTGGATGGAGACGGATGGTCGGGGACGATCGGCCCCTCGGGATCACCTCAATGAGATGAAATCCAGAGCCCGGTCGCTGACCGTGGCCAGCGCGACCCCGCACAGGGCGCCCACGATCACGTCGAGGGGGTAGTGCACGCCGGTATGGACCCGGGAGTACCCCACCAGCGTCGCCAGGAGGCTCAGTGGCGGCGCCGTCCACGGAAGCGCCCGCCCCGCCCCGGTCGCGAACGCGAACGCCGCGGCCGTGTGTCCCGAGGGAAACGAGTGGGACGCGGGCATCCTGACCTGGCGATCCGGCGGGACGGAGGCGCCTTCCCGATCGGGTCGGGCGCGCCGGGAAATCGGCTTGATGACCAGGTTGACGATCGCCGCGGTCACGGCGACGGCCGCCATGCCCCGAACGGCCGCCCGGCGGCCGTCCGGGCCTGCGCCTACCGCCAGCGCCACGGCGCTCGCGATCGAGATTTTCGAATAGTCAGCGGAGCGGGATAGGCGGCTGAAGAGATGGTCGAGGGCGGGCGTGTCGGTCTCGGCGATCGCCGCGTAGACGGCGGCGTCGAGGCGCCGCAGCTCCTCCAGCGCACTCGAGGCCGAGCCCGTGCTCACCAGGTGAGCTCGATCTCGAGCTCTCGTTCGTCGGTCTCGAGCTCCAGCTCGACCTTGAGCCGCACCTCGTCGGGGACGTGCACCTTGATCTGCATCCCGCCCCGCTCGAACTCCAGATCGTTGTTCTTGGAGAGCATCTCGGCGAACCTCTTCAGCCTCGCCGCGGCCTCCTCGCGCGTCACCGTCTCCTTCTGCTCGATCTCCAGGATGTCCATCGGTGCTCCTTCCGTTGTTTGGATTGAAGCTTGACCCGGAACGCTCAAGCGGGCGCGGGCGCCCGGCCCGCCGCCACGCCCGCCAGCGTGCGCACGCCGTCCCAGAACCCCTCGGGGATCGCAGCCGAGGGCGAGGCGCCCGGATGGGCCGGCGCGATCCGCACCCTCAGCGCGCCCGGGCGGATCCTGAAGCGCAGGGGCGGCTCGAGCGTCATCGCCTCGCCGTCGACTCCGGCCGGGACGGGCCGGCTCGAATCGACGTCGAACTTGGTGGTGGACCACTCGCGCCAGAGCTTCCGCGGCGGCTCGGAGCCGCTGCCCGGTGGCGCGGAGGCCACGGTGACCCCGAGCACCCCCGCGTCGATCCTGGGCCGGGTGCCCGAGCCGACCGCCCGCCCGAGCCGGTAGCGGTTGTTCGAGATCAGGAGGGCCGCCCCGGAGCGCTCCCGCTCGCCCTCCGGCCCTGTCCAGGCCAGGTCCAGCCCCGCGCTGTCGGGCCCAAGCGCCTCGGGGACCGTGTTCAGGATCGTTCGAAGCTTCGCGTCGCGGTATTCGTCGCGCTGCACCGCCTCGGCGTAGAGCCCCAGGGAGACGTTGTTGACGAAGACACGGCCGTTGATCTCGGCGAGGTCCACGCGGCGCTCTCCGCCCTCGACGAGCGCGTCCAAGGCACCGACGACATCGTCGCGATCGACCCCGAGATCGAGCGCAAAGTGGTTTCGTGTTCCGGCGGGGATGCAGGCGTAGGGCAAATCCAGCTCTGAGGCAATCGATGCCACGACTGCCTGAGACCCGTCGCCACCCGCCATCGCCAGCGCGTCGGCGCCGCCCGCAACTGCGTCTCTGACCAGCTTCTCCAGGTCCGCACCGCGGGTGAGCTCAACGGACTCGATGCCGCGCTTGGCCGCCTCGTCGGCGAGCGAGAAGCGCTCGGCCTTGCCACCACCCGACTTCGGGTTGTAGAGCAGAACCGGATGTGCGGGAACCGGCGCCGGGGGCAGGTGCACCCGAACGCGGAAGGCCGTCCTGGCGGCGTAGCCGGCCGCGCCTACACCGGCGACGATGGCGATCGCCTCCACGAGATGGTCTCCGTCTGTGACGAGCAGTACGCCCTGCGCGACCAGAGCGGCCAGCGCCACGCCAAGACCGAGCAGCCGGGCGAAGCCCTTGCGCATCACGCCATAGAGAGCGGCCCCGATCGCGACCACCACACAGCCGAGCACGATCAGGCCGCGCGGAAACTCCATCACGACGATTGTGAGCGCCAGGATTAGGACCGCAGGCGCCAGGACGAGGGCGGCGATCGCAGCCGCCCGCTGCCCCGGGTTCAGCTGGCGGCCTGAGCGCCGATCTCGACCAGATCGCTCGGGTGTACCCATGCGTCGACCAGGTTGTGACCCCCGGCGCGCTCGATTGCGTCCCTCAGCGGGATCGCCCAGCGGTGCTCGAGCAGGGCGATGCCGGCCGATGTACCGGGCGGGATCTCGTCCGCCAGGTACCAGACGGCGTCGGGGTCGAGGACGGAGCCTCGCTCGTCCACCGCGGCGGCACCGGCCAGGGCGCCGGCCTCGGCGCCCTCCTCACCTGCCGCGCCAAGTCCCAGCAGCGCCCCGGCCAGGGCGCCGAAAGCCTCCGCCTCGTCGCTGGGAAGGTCGCTGTGCTCGACCGCCTCGAACTCGCCGTCCTCGCCGCGAGCGACGAACATCAGGTCGATGAGGCGGACGATGTCGTGCTCGCGAAGCCGACGGAGCTCGGCGAGGATCTCGCCGGAGAACTCTCCGTCCTCGAAGCCAACCACCAGGAGCTGTACCGGACCGAATTCCATTTAGATCAGCTTCTCCTTCTCGGCTTCGAATTGCTCGTCGGTGAGGACGCCGGAGTCGTGCAGCTCGCCGAGCTTCTTGAGGGCATCGATGCGGTCCATCTCCGACATTCCGCCACCGCCGGACGCCGGGGCCGCGTCACCCGGCTGAGCCTGTTGGATCTCAGCGTCCTGCTCGGCCTCGTGCTCCTGAGACCGTGCCCGCCGCTTGCCGACCGCGTAGCCGGCGCCGCCGACCATCGCGGCGCGCATGAGGGGCCTTCTTCTTCCGATCAGCGGCATCGCGAATCCTTTCCTTGGTGACCGTGACCAGGATCGAATCGGATGGGGGCATCCGACGCATCACTCATTACGGGTGAAATCCCCGACGGCGTCCGCTCAGCCGAGAGCCCCGCTGATCTCCCCGATCGCCGTCTTCTCGTCGTCGCTGACACGATCGCCGCTCAGGCCCATGAAGCCCTCCTTGCGGGCCTCCGCGACGCGCTGCGCGAGCCCGAGGATGAACTTCTTGTACTCATCGAGCTCCTCGCTCGTGGCCTTGGACTTGAGCAGGGCGACGGCCTCGGTCACGTTCTTGAGAGAGGCCTCCTTGAGCTCCTCGGGCGTCTTGTAGCGCGTGTGGTCCATCTCGGGCTTGGCGGTGACGATCTCGTCCAGCAGCTGACTCTCTCCGTGCTGCTTCCGGGCTTCGGTATAGGCCTTTGCCATCGAGAAGCTCTCGCGAATGGATCCGCCGCGATCCGAGGCGATCACGATCATCCCGGCGCTGGGCGGCCCCTCCAGCACAACCTTCCATTCCTCTTCGGTGAAGTCGGCCTTTCCAGTCATTCGTTCCTCCATGAGTTGACGATGTGTGACGAGAAGGATTAGCGCACCGCCGTCCTGGGCCTTCACCCCGATCGAATGATCTGAGGACCCGACTCCGCCAGTAGGTTGGCCGGGTGCGAAGCAGACTCAGAGCCCTCGCAAGAGATGAGGCCCTGTTCGCACGCCTGACGCGCATAGTCATCTGGGTGGGCGCCATCGCGCTGCTGATGTTCGTCCTCGACCTGCTCGGCATTCCGGTCTCCGACTGGATCCGCTCCCTGTTCAAGAAGATCCGGGAGGTGCCGGCCTGGGCGGTGGTGGCGGGGGTCCTCCTCCAGACCGCGCAGACGACACTGGCGGCGATCGCGTGGGTGGCCATCCTGCGTGCCGCCTACCCACGTGTGGAGATCACAGTCCGGCTTGTCGTGGCCGCCTATGCGACCTCGGTGGCGATGAACAGTTTTCTCCCGGCCAATATCGGGACCTGGGTGATGCTGATCATGTTCACGACGGTGATCGCAGGCGCCACCTTTGCCGCGATGCTCTCCGGGATCGCGGTCCAGAAGATCCCCTTCTCGATCTTCAACATCGCCGTCTACCTCTACCTCTTCCTCTCGGTCGCGGGCTCGTTCTCGATCAAGCTCGGTGGACTGGCCGACCATTGGGTGCTCGTGGTGGCGATCGCGGCCGGCGTGGTCTTCCTCGCGGTGCTTGGCACCCGGATCTTCCGCAAGCAGTGGCACAAGCTGCGCGAGCAGCTGTTCGTCGGCGGCGCGATCCTCCGCTCTCCGCGCAGGGCGCTGGTCGGCGTGGCGCTGCCGGAGCTCGGCAGCTACCTGGCGCGGCTGGGAATCATCGCCGTCTTCCTCGGCGCCTACAGCATCCCGGTCACCTTCCACAACGTCGCGTCCGTCACCGCCTCCAACTCGATCTCGAACAGCGTCTCGCTGACGCCCGGCGGCGTGGGCGTCACCCAGGCGATGAACAGCGCGGCGCTGAAGAACCAAACGAGCGCTCAGGATGCGACCGCCTACTCGGCCTCCCAGCAGCTGATCACCTCGGCGTGGAACGTGGTATTCGCGGTGATCATGGTGTCCTGGGTGTTCGGCTGGTCCGGAGGCAAGGACCTGGTGAAGAGCTCCTACGAGCAGGCCAAGGTGAAGAGCGAGGAGTTCAAGGAGAAACGTCGGGCCGGCCGCTCCACCCGGCAGGCTGCGGGCTGATCGCCAAATCACCCGGATCGGGGGATGCCGGGCGACGGGTCCACTGCCAGCTTTCCAGGCGGCGCGAATTCGCGCGCCCACTAATCGGACACGGCAGCCTTCCGTGGCGGCCGGCAATAGAGAGGAAACAACAGATGAGAGGTGCAGGCCGAGCTGTCTTCGTCGCGATCCTTCTGCTGATCGCGGGTACGCTCAACATCATCTACGGGATCGGCGCAATCAGCGACGCGAACTTCTACGTCAACGACACGCGCTTGGTCCTCACGAATCTCCACACCATGGGCTGGGTGCTGGTGATCCTCGGAGTGATCCAGCTGACCGGTGGCTTCTCGCTGATGGCCGGCAACGCCTGGGGCCGGATCGTCGGGATCGTCGGCGGCAGCCTCGGAGCGATTGGGGCCCTCTTGTCAATGGGCGATCACCACCCGTTCTGGGAGTTGGGGATCTTCTTCCTCTGCGTGTGGATCGTCTACGGAATCGCGGTCCTCGGCTCGGACGAACCGTCGGGGTCGGGCGCTGGGACAGGTACACGAGCCTGACGCATTTCGGGAGCCTGGCCGCTAGGCCGGGCTCCCTTTTCAACACACCCTCAAGAGGAGGATTCGAGATGGCACTGGGACGAGACAGACGTCAACGCCGACGGCGGGCAGCCGCCATCGGAGGGGCCGCAATGGCGGCCAAGAAGCACCACGACGCCAAGGAGGCTCAGAGCGAACAGGAGGCTGCTGCCGCGCAGCCTGGAGACGCCGGCCAGACGGAGCCGTCCGCTGCGAGTGGGTTGACGCCCGAGGTGATGGACCAGCTGAAGCAACTCGGCGAGCTCCACGAGCAGAACGTCCTGTCGGACGAGGAGTTCGAGCGGGAGAAGGCGAAGCTGCTGGGTACGCGCTGACAGGCGCTCCCGCTCTGAATTGCGCCCGCGCTACGCCTGGTCGATGAGCTTCTGTACGCGGTAGGTCTTCTCGCCGCGGGGGGTTTCGACGGCTACCACGTCGCCGACCGAGGTGTCCCTGAGCGCGCGACCCACCGGCGACTCGATCGAGAGCTTCCCCTTCGCGAAATCGGCCTCGGTGGGCCCGACAAGAGTCCAGCTGTTCACCTTGTCGCTCGACTCATCGAGGACCTCCGCCGTGCGTCCGAACGCGAATGAGTCAGGGGCGCCTTCGCTGGCCTCCACCACCGTCGCCTTTCGGAGCCGCTCGCGCAGCCTTCGGATCCGCCCCTCGAGATGGCCCTGGTCGTCCTTGGCGATGTGGTAGTCGGCGTTCTCCTTCAGGTCGCCGAGCTCACGCGCCGTCTTGATCCGCGCAGCCATCTCGCTGCGGCGAGGCCCCTCGAGCTCCTCGAGCTCGGCGCGTAGGGCGACGATGCCCTCCGGCGTAATCGCTTCGCCATTCGTCTCGGAATCGCTCACCGACGCTCACAGTTGCAGATCTGGTCGCCCGACCGCCCGCGGTCCGGTCACCTGACCGGCGGCGGCGAGCCCTCGGCGCTGCTCGCGAGAACCGGATCCCATTCGCACACGTCGCAGGCGTGGCGAAAGGCCGAGTGTGCGAACTCGAGGGCGAGTGCATGCGGATCCGTGGCCTCCCTGATGTCGTCCCATTCGAGCACGAATTCACCCAGGTCCGCGTCCCAGCGGGCGGCGTCCGGACTCAGGTCAGCGTCCGCGAAGCCATCCGGCGCCGGGTGGGCGAACGCAAAGAACGCCGCCCGGCCGTAATTGCGGTCGCCGGGCCACCACCCGAGCTCGATCAGCTCCGCGTCCCCCCCGTTCCGCGAGATGAAGTCGTCGGCTGGTGGCTCAGCCGCTCGCCCCGAGAAGAGGGCGACCGCGAGGTCGAACGTCCCCCACCAGGCGTTGACCGGCGTCGAGCGGCCGCGGTACGCCGCCTTGAACTCGGCGAGCACGAGCGCCGCCTGGCTGGCGGCCGCGAAGTAGGAGGCGACACGGTCGGAGTCATAGGTCGCATGCTCCATGTCCTCGTCCAGGGGGATGTCGTCCCAGGGCATCTCCTGCGGGGCGGGATTGATCGTGACCTCCCCCGCCAGGCGGCCCACCTCCTCCAGCACTTCTCGCGTCACCTCGGCGACAGGGCGGTTCGGAGTGAGAGCGACCCGGGCGGCCCGACCGCCACTGTGCTCCACAAAGGCCTCGTGGGTCTGGAGGTCGAGCCCCGCGACGATCGCCCCCGAGCCGTCCGGCGCCGGCAGTGCGGCGGTCTCCCAGCCGCGCGCGGTCAGATGGAGCGCGGCGTGCTGAAGCTGCGGCTCCGGAGGCGCCAGCTCCACACAGAGCTTTCCGAGCACCTGGGTGTGGACATGGAGGGTGTCGCAGGTTGCGCTCCACGCTTCGTAGGAGAGCTCGGGCCACTGCGGAGCCATGCCTGAACGCTACCCCGGCTGAGCACTGGGTGGCGACGGCGTAGGATGAGCCGATGAGCGACGAAAGCATCGCCGCCAGGATCGAGCAGCTGGTCACCGAGGAGAATGAGCTCCGCGGCCGCGAGCAGAAGGATCGAGACGACGACGATTCCCTAGGCGAGGACAGGAAGCGGCTGCGCGCGGTGGAGGTAGAACTTGACCGCTGCTGGGACCTGCTTCGCCAGCGCCGGGCACGCGAGGAATTCGACCAGGACCCGGACAACGTCTCGGCGCGCAGCGCCAACACCGTCGAGAACTACAAGCAGTAGCCAGTCCCGCCGGAGAGTCGCTCGGGGATCGCCTGCGCTAGCTGGCGCCAGTGCCCGGTGAGCCTGACGCCGTCGATGAAGAAGGTCGGCGTCCCATGCGCTCCTGCCCGCCCACCGTCCGCGATGTCCTCGTCGACCGGTTCCCGATACGTGCGGTCGCGAAGCGCGGCCTCGGCCTCATCAGCATCCAGGCCGAGGGTCCTGGCGACCTCGAGCAGGCCCTCGACCGAGAAGGCCTCGCGGCCGGCAAGCAGCAGCGAGTGAGCGTCCCAGAACTTCCCGTGAGCCGCCGCGAGCTCGGAGAGCTCAGCGGCAAGATCGGCGTTCGGGTGAAGCTGGGGATCCGGAAAGTGGCGCCAGACGAGTCGCAGCCCCGCGTAGCGCTCGAGCAGGGACTTGACCGGCCGCCATGACGCGAAGCAGTGCGGGCATCCGAAGTCCCCGAACTCGATCAGCGTGACCGCGGGCTCTTGCGCGCCGAGGGCGTGGTCATCCTCCGTCACGGGAGCGGGCGCGGCGGTGTTGGCGCTCTCGGCGGGCATCCGTCCAGAATAGGGGCGGCGCCCCGGCGTCCTTCCGGGCTAGGCGGCCACGGGCGCCTTTGCGGTGAGCTCCATCAGCGTGTCGAGGAAGGCCTCCGAGAAGGTGGGGAAAGGCTGGATCACGTCGTTCATCACGTCCAGCGGAATGTGGGCGCGAATCGCGACCGTGGCCTGCTGCAACCACTCCCCGGCCTCGGGCCCGAGCGCGTGGGCCCCGGTGATGAACTGCCCGTCCGAGATCAGGGTCATGAATCCCGGCCGCCTGTCGTAGGCGCGGGTGTAGGTCGAGGTGCGTGCGACAGCGGCCATCTGGACCGTCGACGTATGCGGTCCCTCGGCCTCGCCGACCGAGGCAGCCTGCGGGTCGGTGAAGACAACCCGCGGCACGGCCGAGTAGTCAGCCTCGCGAGAGCCGCCGAGGATGTTGTCTGCCACGATCCGGCCCTGGTACTTGCCGACGTAGGTGAGCGGCCAGATACCGGTGACGTCACCGATCGCCCAGATGTTCTCGCCAGCGCGCAGGTGGGAATCCACCTCGATGCCCTGCTTGCCGGGCTCGATGCCGACCGTGTCGAGGCCGATGCCGTCGACGCGCGGGCGGCGGCCGGTGGCGACCAGCAGGCGGTCGCCGCGGAGGTCTTCGCGCTCCTCGAAGGAGAAGACGAACTCGCCGTTCTCCTTCGAGACCGCATCGGCCATCTGGCCGAGGTGGAGCTCGATTCCGTCCTGAGAAAGGGCCTCGCCCAAACCCTCACCGAGCGGAGCGGGTTCGTTGGGGAGAACATGGTCCATGCCTTCGACCAGAGCGACCTCGGCGCCCATCCGCCGGATCGCCTGGCCCATCTCCACGCCGACCGGCCCACCACCCAGGATGAGCAGCCGGCGGGGAACCTCAGTCATCCCGGTGGCCTCGCGGTTCGTCCAGATGCCGTCGAGCTCACGCAGGCCGTCGATCGGCGGGGTGAAGGGGTCTGAGCCGGTGGCGACAACGATGTGCTCCGCCGTCTTCTCCACGTCACCCACGGCGACCCGGCCCGGCCCGGCGATACGCGCCTCGCCACGCAGGAGGTCGATGCCCTCGCTCTCCAGCCACTTCACCTGGCCGTCGTCGTGGTGGTCGGAGACCTGGAAGTCGCGCCATGCGAGCGCCGACGGGACATCGAGCTCGCCGGTGACGGCCTCGCTGGCGCCGGGGGCATCGCGCGCTTCGGCGATCGCCTCGCCAGGGCGGAGCAGAGTCTTCGATGGAATGCAGGCCCAGTACGAGCACTCGCCACCCACGAGCTCTCGCTCGGCGACCGCGACCCGCAGGCCGCCCTCTGCGAGGCGGCCGGCGCAGTGCTCGCCGGGCGATCCGGCACCCATGACGATGACGTCGTAGTCGGTGCTCATCCGTCCTGCTCCCCCTTGGCCAGGACGCCCTCCATGTAGGTCCTGGCATCGCTGTCCGCCTGATCGGGATCGCGCCCGTTCTCGCGAGCGACGATGTAGGCCGCGTAGAACCCCGACCAATGGTGCTTGGGGGCCTCCGCCTCATAGGGACCGTGATGCTCTTCCGCTTCGCGCAGCAGCCCCGTCAGCGTCTCAACGTCCATGGTCTCTCCTCCTGGGATTGGCGAGTCACTCACACCCGGCCGGGTAGCCGCTCGGTGATCTCCTGGAGCAGCCAGCGATTCCCATCCGGATCGTCGAATGAGGCGAGCGAGAAGTAGCTACGACCGTCAGGGTCGGGACCGGCCACCTGCTCGCCGTCCTCGCGATGGAACACCTCACCGACATCTGCACCCCGATCAGCGAGCTCCTTTCGGGTTTCATCGAGATCGCTGACGATCAGGTACGCCACGGCCGATCCGGGCTCGGCCGATGTGACCCCCACCCCGAAATGGATGGAGCAGGCCGAACCGGGTGGCGTGAACTGGACGACGCGGAACTTCTCCCCGTCGCCCAGATCCGCATCGAGCCGCCAACCCAAGCCCTCGTAGAAGTCCTTGGAACGATCGACGTCGGCGACCGGCAAGACCACGACCTCGAGCTTCAAATCCGCCATCTCACTCCCCTTGTGGTAGCGGCCGGCTGACCGGCTCCACCGCGACACTACTGCGATCGACTAGGTGGGGTGAGCCGCCGCCGTCTGCACGTTGCGGGCCCGCCAGCGCCGCTCGATGTCTCGCAGCATCTGCGGGTAGACGAGCAGGTGGCGGAATGGCCTGATCGCCGCCATGTAGGCCGTTCCGAGCGGGCCGTTTCGCTTCACCAAGACGGCCATCTGACCTCGGTACCCCCCGGCCCCATCCGGAACCCAGCCCAGGTGGAGCACCCCGTGCATGGTCCGGTTGGCGATCTCGGCGGCCCACTCATCGTCGAGCATGTAGAGGGGGCTGAATGGCAGGCCGCTGAACTCGGGCCCGGACCCGGCTTCGCGTAGATCCGCCGGCAGCCGGTCGCGGAGCGTCGGGACCCGCGAGCCGATCCCGGTGCTATCGCCGTCCCAGCCGAGCAGCTCGCCGACCTTCCACCGGATCGCGAAGAGCGTGCGGACGGCGCCGGAGCCGCTCTCCGACGGATCCGCCGAGGCGAACCCCTCCACGAGGAGGGGGAAGTCATCCCGGGCACCGGGCGTGGGCAGCGCCCAGACATCCTCGACGTCGAAGTCGCGCGTCAGCTCGTGGATTCGCCAGGGCCGCGAGGTGTGGGCGCTGTTCGGAAGCCGCATCGTCATCGTCGTAAGGTAACATACATGCATGCACGTAAGTACGGAGAGACCGACCCAGGCCGAGCGGAGCGCGCGGTCACGGAGCGCCTTGCTCGAGGCGGCCGCAAGGGGCCTCTCCCGCTATGGCTACGGCCACCTCCGGCTAGAGGAGGTCGCGCGCGAGGCGGGCTACACGCGCGGCGCCCTCTATCACCAGTTCCAGGACAAACAGGAGCTCGCGCTGGCGGTGATCGAATGGGTCAATGAGAACTGGACACGTGAGGTCGGCGAGCCCGCCAGGCGCGAGCCCGATCCGGTCTCCGAGCTGCTCGCCCTGGCACGCGGGCACGCCGTCTTCTGCCGCCGCGACATCGCCCGGGTGGTGATGGCGCTCAGGGTCGAGTTCAGCGGCCACGACCACCCGGTCGGTCAAGAGACCGAGCGGATTTTGGACGGTGCGGTCAAGCGGATCGCCCGGCTGATCGCCGCCGGCCGGAGGGATGGGTCGATCCCCCCCGGCCCGCCCGCGCGGACAACGGCGCTGGCGCTCTTCGGCGCACTCGAGGGCGAGGTCATCGCGGTCGCCGGGCAGGCGCCGCACGACGAGCTGCTCGCCGCCCGCGCGGTGTCGGGCGTGCTCGGACTGGGCCAATAGCATCGTCGAAGCGCCATCGACGCTAACGGATGGTCCAAGCGTCGTCCACGTTGAGGAGGAGTGATGGCTGATCAAGTGACTGCGGCTGACGTCCGCGCAGCGACCGGAGGGTGGTGGTTGCTTGCACTTACCGGCGTGCTGAGCATCGCCGCCGGTGTGACGATCCTGGTCAAGCCAGGCGACAGCCTGGCAACCTTGGCGGTGATCGCGGGAATCTTCCTGCTCGTCGACGGAATCCTCGAGCTGGCGGCCTCCCTCATGCACGGCACCCAGAGCCGCGGAACTCGCTCGCACTGCTCGGGGCGCTCACCGCGATCGTCGGCGTCCTGCTCATCCGCCACCCGATCCAGGGGATCGCCGCGATTGCGCTGCTGATCGGGATCTGGCTGATCGCGGTGGGCGTGATCCGCATCATCGCCGCCTTCGAGTTCGAGGAGCATCGGGGCTGGACCCTCTTCGCCGGAGCGGTGGAGCTGCTCGCCGGCATCGTGATCGTCTCCGATCCGAACATCGGCTTCGCGACGCTCGCGCTGCTCGCCGGGATCGCCTTCATCTTCAACGGCATGGGCATGTTCGCCCTGGGCTGGAGCATGCACACGCTGCGGCGTGAGGTGCCGGCGCCGTAACGAGCAGTCTGCAGCGCCGGGTCTTCATGGGCCGGGGAGGACTCGAACCTCCGACCTACGGATTATGAGTCCGCTGCTCTGACCAGCTGAGCTACCGGCCCTACGGCTGGCGAGCGTACCGTCCGGGGTAGATTCGTTCCATGGAGAGGGAGTCGGAGGAGCGCGAGGAGGCGACCTTTACGTGGCCACTGCTCGGCGCGCTCTACGGCTCCATCGTGATCGTCGCGGTGGTGGCGATTCTCGACTCGCAGATCGGGCGCGGCTTCGAGGACGAGGTCGACGCGCCGGCGCGCACGCTGGTAGCGGCGCCGGTGATCCTCGGCGCGATCGTGGTCTTCGCCTCGAGCATGGTCGCGTTGATCCTGCCCGCCTACCGGCGCGCGGCCCTGCGGGTCGCTGAGGTCGCCGGCTGGTTGATTCCCGCGTGGCTCGTCATGGGCGCGATGGTGCTGGGGGCGATCTCCTTCGCCCTCCACCACGCGGACTGACCTCAGTCGTCGAAGGCCTCGAGCGACTCGGTCACGGACGAGGGTTCCGCGACGTCCTCGGCCGCGGCCTGAGCCCCCTCGATGAACGCGCTGGCCGCGGCGACCACCGTGGCGGCTTCGCCCGTGCTGATCCCGCCGGAATCGCGCCGGTCGGCGAGGTACTGCTCGATCTTCCTGGCGAGGTCGGCGAGCCGGTTCTGACCTACGACCAGCGCCGCGCCCTTCAGCCCATGGGCCTCGACGCGGAACTCCTCGATGCGAGCCGAGTCCTTCTCGCCCGACGCCGCGAGCGCCTCGACCCCGGTGATGATGGTCGGCGTCCGGCGTTCGGCCTCCGCCGCCAGCATCCTGAGTAGTTCGGGATCCCCCACGAGCTTAGTTCTACTCGCTCGCGGGCGGCCGCGGCGCAGGACCGGCTAGCCGGCGACCTTCTGGACCGCCGCTTCCAGCTCCTGCACGCTGTAGGGGCCCTGCATGACCGAGCTGACCTTGCCGCTCTTGTCGATCACGAAGGCCCAGGGCTCGGTGGACAAATGGTAGGCGCGCATCTGCGGCCGCGGGCCATCGCTGATCCGGTTGTTGTTGTAGATCTCCTGGTGGATGAAGGCGACCTTGTCGCCAAACTCCTGCTTCACCTGCTCGGCCTCATCGGTGACGGGGCCGCACACTCGGCTCTGGCAGAGGGCCGGGGTCGCGAAGAGCAGGACCACGGGCTTCTTGCCGAGCACGTTGGCGAGGTCGTCGCTGTGCATGTCGTCGGGCGGAACGCGCGTGTCGATCTGGGAGATGTCCGAGACCTGGCCGGCGGTCAGGGTGTGGACGACGGGCGCCTGCTGGCCGACCTGCGGCATCGGATAGTCGCCGACGGGGTTCGGGGTCGGCAACAGGCTGTACTGGTAGGAGCCGCCGCTCTTGATCAGCGCGCCGAACGCCCATGGGCCCGGCTTGTCGAGCGGGACGTCGGAGACGTACGCGACCTGAGCGGCGCTGGGGTCGTCCGCAGTGGTCTTGGCTCGGAATGCGGGCTTGGTGGTCAGGTCCTCGATCCTCGCCGGGAAGGGGCCGATGGCCGGGCCGTTCACTCCCCTCCCGGGGGCGGCGTAGAGAGCGACCTGCGCGTCGGTGATCTGATCGCGACCGGCGGTGAAGACTCCGAAGGGGAATCGGTTGACGCCCAGGTGGAACTCAGCGGCGGCGGGCGAGACGACGGGGCCCTGCGAGGCGCCCGACGCGAGAAGCACCTCCCGCAGCGTCTTGCCCTGCGCCGAGGGGAACTCCGAGGCGGCGAGCGCGGGACGGCTGCGGCTGCCGGTGCCGTTGTCCGAGCCGCCGCAGCCGGCGATTAGGGCGACCGAGATCAGCGCGGCGGCGATGGCGAAGGGCTTGGTGGGCACGGGCGGCATCGTAGTTGGGCCACCTATAGGGTGGCGCGCGCAGTTAGCGGTTACCTAAGGGCGTTTGCGAAGGAGGAACGTTGGCGGAGAAGGCGGCCCTGATCACTGGTGGTTCGAGCGGAATCGGGCTGGCGATCGCCCGCGCGCTCGGCGAGGACGGATACGGGATCACGGTCTCAGCGCGGCGCCCGGACAAGCTCGAGGCGGCAGCCGAGGACCTGCGCTCCGGCGGGCTCGAGGTGCAGAGCGTGCCGGCGAACATGGCTGACGAGGAGAACCTGCAAGCGCTGGTGGCGACGCACAAGGATCACTACGGGCGCCTCGACGTCCTGATCAACAACGCCGGGGTCGGGATCGGCGAGGCGATGGACGCGCTGACGACCAAGTACGTCGACATGCAGTTGGGGGTCAACTTGCGGGCCCTGATCCTGATGACGCGGGAGTGCCTGCCGCTGCTGAAGGAGGCGGGAGCGGAGCACGGGAAGGCGCTGCTCGTCAACACCGCCTCGATCTCGGGTAAGGCGGGTCAGCCGTGGCTCAGCGTCTACTCGGCGACCAAGGCCGCGGTGATCGGCTTCTCGCAGGCAACCCAGAAGGAGATCGCGGGACAGGGGATTCAGGTGACTGCCTTCGCTCCCGCCTTCGTCGATACGCCGATGACCGAATTCGCCAAGCAGCAGGTCGCGGCCGAGGCGATGATCCGGCCCGAGGACATCGCCGAGGCGGTGCGGTTCCTGCTCCGTACTTCGCCGAACTGCATGGTCCCCGAGATCATGTTCCTGAGGCCCGGGGACACGATCGACACACCCGACCTAGGCTGAGGCTCTCCAGATCTTCGCGCCCCTGCGCAGGCCGGCGCGGGCGCCGGCCCACCAGGCCACCTGGCGGAGCAGGTCGTACCAGGCGTCCTCGATCCACTGCCTGCGGCCGTGGCCGCGCATTCGGGCTCGCAGGACGATGCCGAGGCCGCGGGCGGTGCGGCCGATCTCGCGGATCCGGGGCGGGTTGACCGGATCGCCGCCCATCGCCTCGAATTTGGCTCCTACCAGTCCGGCGCCGTAGGCCCACCCCAGCTGCTGGCGGAAGAAGCCGAGCTGGGTGGAGCGGTTGCGATGGCGCGCGGTTGCGTTCTCGGCGTAGGCCAGGCGGCGGCCGCTTCGCTCCTGGAAGCGGAGCCCGAGCTCGACGTCCTGGGCGCGGGTCATCTGGGGGTCGAAGGTGCCGATCCGGTCCAGCACTTCCCGGCGGTAGGCGGCGTTGGCGGTGATCGGGTAGGCGGGGTTCGAGTTGAAGGCAAATCGCTGCCAGTTGCCGAGCAGGCGCGCCGCCTGGCGCTCGGCGGCTGTGGTTGGCGGGACGTGCTGGAGGTCGCCGCCGACGCTGCCGACCTCCTGGTCCTCGAAGGGGCGGACGAGCTCGGTCAGCCACTGGGGCTCGACCAGGCAGTCGGCGTCGACGAAGGCGAGGATCTCGCCGGTGCTCTCGGCGATGCCGCGGTTGCGGGCGTTCGAGACGCCGCGCTTCGGCTCACGGAGGTAGCGGACCGGGCGAGTTCGGATCAGGCTGGACGTGCCGTCGGTCGAGCCGTTGTCCACGACCAGGATCTCGCGGCGCTCCGCCGGGTAGTCGGTGGCGAGGATCGCGTCCAGGCAGCCGGCGATCGTGGGCTCCCCGTCGCGCACGGGGACGATCACGGATACGAATGGCTGGCCGGGCGCCCGCGTCACGGGCGCAAGTTAGCCGCGGCTAGGCGTCGGCGCGCTGGAGCTCCTCGTCGGCACGCTTGAGCTCGGCGGACCAGGCCTCCGCGGAGTCGGGTTCCGCGTGCTCCGCGAAGGCGGCGGCGAGGACATCCGCAACCGGGAGGTCGGATGCTGCGTGCGCCTCGGCCTCCGCAAGCCGGCGGCGGGTGGCTTTCACGTCCTGGACCTCCTCTGCGAGCGGTCGCTCGGGAATCGGGTCGGCACCGACCGCGCCCTCGCGGATCAGCGCCATCTCGAGGTAGCCCTCCAGTGTGCGGACCTCGCGGCGGGAGGCACGGCGGGGCTTGCGCTGGTTGGCGCCGGTGAAGGCGTCCCAGGCGCGGGCGAAGGTGCCGAAGTTGGTGCGGCCGCCGTTGCGATGCGCAGCGAGCATCGGGCAGACGCCGCCGCGCTTGTCGACGTAGGCGCCGACGATGACGCGGTTCGAGCGGATGCCGCGGAGCATCGCCGCCTTGGTGCGGGCGGGCATGGCGTAGACGGAGTTGCGAAGCCGCTCGGCGTTGTTGCGGGGCCTGGCCATCCCCTCAAGGGATACCGGCAACGGCGTAGGGTCCGCGCAATGGCCCGCCCAGACCGACGCCTGCGCCTGCTCGTCGCCGCCTTTGGCGATCCCGGGCATGCGTTTCCGGCGATCGCGCTGGCGCGCGAGCTCGGGAGGCGGGGACACGAGGTGCTGGTGGAGACGTGGGAGCGGTGGCGTGAGCCGGTGGAGGCGGAGGGGCTGGGCTTCACCGGGGCGCAGGAGTACACCGTGTATCCGCCCCCCGGTCCGGACACGCCGGATGGGCAGACGGCCGCTGCGGCGGCGCGGGCGCTGGCGAGGCTGATGGAGGGCTTCGAGCCGGACCTGGTGGTGAGCGACATCCTCACCCTCGCGCCGACCCTGGCCGCGGAGGTGGCCGGCGTGCCCCACGCCACGCTGATTCCCCATGTCTATCCGGTGCAGCAGCCGGGGATGCCGCTCTACTCGCTCGGGCTGCGGCCGCCCAGGACGGCGTTGGGACGGCTTGGTTGGCGGGCGACCGGGCCGCTGCTGGGGATGGGGCTGCGGCGGGGCCGCGACGAGCTCAACGAGACGAGGGCGCGACTCGGACTTCCGCCGGTCGAGCGGTTCCACGGCGGGATCAGCGAGCTGCTGGCGATCGTCGCGACGCTCCCGCAACTGGAGTACCCGCGCCAATGGCCGGGGCATGTGCGGGTGACCGGGCCGATGTTCTTCGAGCTGGCAGGCGAGGAGGTAGCGATTCCGGAAGGCGATGGGCCGCTGGTGGTGATTGCGCCGAGCACGTCGCAGGACCCGGAGTGCGAGTTGCTCCGGGCCGCGCTCGACGCGCTGGCGGACGAACCGGTGAGGGTGTTGGCGACGACCAACCGGCACCGGCCGGAGCGGCCGATCGAGGTGCCGGCCAACGCGAGGCTGGTGGATTGGCTGCTCTACTCGCAGGCGATGCCTGCTGCAGACGTGGTGATCTGCCACGGCGGGCACGGGACGGTGGCCCGAGCCCTGGCGGCGGGCAAGCCGCTGCTCATCTGCCCCTCGGTCGGCGACATGGGTGAGAACGCGGCGCGGGTTGCATGGTCTGGGACCGGACTCTCAGTGCCCCGCCGGCTGCTGTCACGCAGGGCGATCAGGCTCGCAACACGTCGGCTGCTGAGTGAGGAGAGCTTTCGGGCGGCGGCGCGGTCGGTCGCGGAGTGGTCGGGCACACATGACGGTGCCGCGACCGCAGCGGGGCTTGTCGAGGAGCTCGCCACCGCCTCCCGAGAAGCTCCGGGGGTGGGACTCGAACCCACAACAACTCGGTTAACAGCCGAGTGCTCTACCGATTGAGCTACCCCGGAACGCCCAGCGAACCTTAGCGTTGCCTACGAGGCGATTCCGGCGTGCGCTATCCGGTCCGTGAGCGCCGCTCGTTCGCCCGAGAGGCGCGTGCTGACCTCGTAGTCGCCCGCCTCCTGCGCGGCCGCGATCCCGTCCTCCAGGCGCTGCTGCTCGAGCAGGTCGAAGTTGAGCTGCATCGCCCCCTCGGACGCCGGCTCGCTCTCCGCCCTCATCACCAGCTCCGTGATCAACGAGGTGAGCGCTGCATCCTCCCTCGGCAGGCCCGCCATCGGATCAGCCAGGTGCTCGCCCAGCCAGCCAAGGGCCGGCCTTCCCGAGGGCGAGAGGTGCTCCTCCGTGAGCCGGTCGATGAACCCCTGCCCCGTCCCCGGCTCGGAGATGCACATCGCCAGCAGCGCGCGCTCTCGCGTCTCTCTCGGGGTCAGCGACACCACCACCGGTCGAGGCGGCTTCGCGCCGTTTCCATCGCCCATCGGCGCGGCGCTCGCCTCGGGCGCCGACCGAACCCGGGCGAGCACCAGACTCGCGTCCGTGTCGAGCCGGTCAGCCACCTTGCGGACCAGCTCATCGAATCCAAGCGCCGTCTCCCCCATCGCCTTCAGCACAGGGCCCACCTCCTCGAGGACCCGCTCGCGGCCGGCGAGGCTGCCCAGCTCGCCACGCCCCAGCGCTACGTCGACCCGGAAGCTCGGCAGGTCGACCGCGTCGTCGACCAGCTTCATGAAGCGATCGACCGACCCCTCCTGGAGCATGTCCGCCGGGTCCTCGCCCTCCGGCATCGCCGCGACCCGCAGCTCGAGGCTCTTGCCGCCGGCGACCTTCTGCGCCCGGATCATCGCGTCCGCCCCGGCCCGGTCGGCGTCGAGCGCCAGCACCACCGACTCGGTCAGCCCGGCGAGCATCGTGATCTGCTCGGGAGTGATCGCCGTCCCCATGATCGCCACCGTCTCCTCCACCCCGGCCTGGTGGAGCGCAAGCACGTCCGTGTAGCCCTCCACCACGATCGCCCTGCGCGCCTTCGCGATCGGCCCGCGCGCCCGGTCGATCCCGTAGAGCGTGTGGCTCTTCCGGTAGAGCTCGCCCTCGGGCGAGTTCATGTACTTGGGCTGAGAGTCCGGGCTCAGAGCTCGCGCCCCGAACCCCAGCACCCGGCCGCGCTGGTCGCGGATCGGGAAGGTGATCCGGCTCCGGAAGCGGTCGTAATGCCCGCCCTGCCGTCCCTTCAGGATCAGCCCGGCAGCGAGCAGCTCATCGACCTTGAATCCGGCCCGCTGACTCCCTGTCAGAACCTGATCCCACGGGCTCGGCGCCATCCCCACGCCAAATCGCCGCAGGACATCCTCGCCGAGCCCGCGCCCCTCCAGATAGGCGCGCGCCTTTCCCGCCTTCTGCGACTCCCACAGGTACCGCTCGTAGAACTTGGTCGTCCGCTCGAGCAGCTCCCAGAGCCGCGCCTTCCTGCGCCGCCTCTCCTCCGCCCGCGGGTCCTCGTTCTCCCGCTCGAGCTCCACTCCGTAGCGCTCGGACAGCGACTCGACAGCCGCCGCGAAGTCCAAGCCCTCCTTCTCCTCGACGAACCGGAAGACGTCCCCGCTCGCCTCACAGCCGAAGCAGTAGTAGAGCTTGTCCCGCGGATTGACCTTGAACGACGGCGTCCTCTCGTCATGGAACGGACAGTTGCCCCAGTAGTCCTGCCCGCGCTGCTGCAGGTCGGTGTGCGCCGAGACGATCTCGACGATGTCTGACGCCTCCTTGACCCGATCGACGCTGTCGCGCGTGAACCTCGCCATCCACCCAATCTACTTCCGAGCCACCAGCCGCTCGTAGGTGCTGAGACAGAAACGGTCGGTCATTCCGGCGATGTAGTCCGTGACGCGCTGCACCGGACCGGCCTCCGGGTCGGTCGCCGGCACCTCATCGAGATGCGCGAGGTAGTGGTCGAAGAGCGTCCGCAGGGCCACCCGCGCCCTCTCCTGCTCGGCGCGCGCCTCCTCGCCGAGGTACACGCGCTCGAACATGAACTTCCGGAGCCGCAGCATCGCCCCGCCGACCTCGTCGCTCTGCGCGATGTCTCCCTCGGCCCGGGAGCGCTCGACCATGTCCTGGACCAGCAGGTCGATCCGCTGCGCCCCAGTCTCGCCGAGCAGCTCGATCTCCTCGCTCGGCAGATCGCCCTCCGAGATGATCCCCGCGCGCAGCGCGTCGTCGATGTCGTGGTTGATGTACGCGACCCGGTCGACGATCCGCACCACCCGCCCCTCCAGCGTCGCGGGCTTGCGGGACCCGGTGTGATTGAGGATGCCGTCCCGGACCTGCTCGGTCAGGTTCAGCCCCCGGCCGTCGCGGGCGAGCACCTCGACCACCCGCAGCGAATGCTCGTTGTGGCGGAAGCGCATCCCGTGCTCCTGGAGCGCCTCGTCCAGCACCTCCTCGCCGATGTGGCCGAAGGGCGGATGCCCGAGGTCATGACCCAGCCCGATCGCCTCGGTCAGGTCCTCGTTCAGCGCCAGCGCCCGCGCCACCGTCCGCGAGATGAAGCAGGCCTCGAGCGTGTGGGTGAGCCGGGTCCGGTAGTGGTCGCCCTCCGGCGCCACGAAGACCTGCGTCTTGTGCTTGAGGCGCCGGAACGCCTTCGAGTGCACGATCCGGTCGCGGTCGCGCTGGAACGGCGTGCGCACCGGGCTGTCCGCCTCGGGCTCGCGGCGCTGGGCGGGATAGGAGGGCGTCGCCCGCTCCCAGAGGTACTCGGCCTCCCAGGAACGGACTCGGTCCTCGAGGCTGGTGGTGTGCGTGGTCATGTCTCGATGTTCGCACCCGGCCCGGCACCACCGCCGGGATGCGCCTCCCGAAGTTTGGAAATAGGCTCCTCCTGCATGGCAGAGACGGCACTGATCACCGGCGCGTCGGCGGGCATCGGCGAGGAGTTCGCGAGGCAGCTCGCGGCCCGCGGCCACGACCTGATCCTGGTCGCCCGCCGCAAGGACCGCCTCGAGCGGCTCGCCGAGCAGCTCCCCACCACGGCACACGTGATCGAGTGCGATCTCGGCTCCGAGGCCGCGAAGCTCCCGGGCAAGGTCGCCAAGCTCGGCGTCGACGTCGACCTGCTCGTCAACAACGCGGGCTTCGGCCTCCGAGGCCGCTTCCTCGAACTCGACCCCGAGCGCGAGGCCGAGATGGTCCGGGTCAACTGCGAGGCCGTCGTCGTCCTCACCCACGCCTTCGTCCCCGCCATGGTCGAGCGCGGCCGCGGCGGCGTGATCACCGTCGCCTCGACCGCCGGCATGCAGCCGCTCCCCTACGAGACCACCTACGGCGCCAGCAAGGCCTTCGCGATCTCCTTCATGGAGGCCCTCTCGATGGAGCTGCGAGGACACCGGCGTCAAGTGCCTGGTCGTCAACCCGGGCCCCGTGAAGACCGAGTGGCAGTCGATCGCCGGCTACGACGAGAACACCCGGCTGATGCCCGGCATGATCAGCGCGGAGCAGGTGCGCAGCCGATGCGCTCCGCGCCTACGACCGCGGCAAGCGCTCGATGATCCCCGGCCGTCTGTTCCCCTGGGTCATGCGCGGCAACCGTCGCGCCGAAGCCGATCAAGCTCCGCGTCACGGAGCGGATCTACCGCCCGGACTAAGCCGCGGCGCGCAGGTGCACGTGGGCGTGGTGCTCGAGCGTCTCGGTGATCGCCCGGTCGGCCTGCGTAGGTCACTTGCCGATCCGCCGCCGGCGCCTCGGCCAGCGGCCGCGCCAGTGCCTCGACCATGAACCGGTGCGCCTCCTCGCTGAGCGGGAAGCCTCCCCCCTCGCAGCTCGCGCAGACCACGCCGCCGGCCGAGCCGGAGAAGGCCGCCAGGTGGTCCGCCTCCCCGCAGCTCGCGCAGCTCGCCAGCTCGGGTGAGAACCCCGCGGCGAGCGCCAGCTTGAGCCGGAAGGCGAGCGCCGCGCCGGGGGCGCTGGCCGCCGCGGCGTCCGCGTCGAGCAGGCCCAGGTAGCTGCAGAGCAGGTTGTAGGCGGCCGGGTTCGGCTCCCCGGAGTCGAGCAGCCGCAGCACCGCGTCGCAGGCCCGCCCGGCCGCCCCCAGCGCCGGCCCGTTCGACCGCAGCGCCGCCATGCCCGTCGACCGTCGATGCCCCGGTCACGGTGAACAGCTCCCCTCGCCCCTCATAGAGGACGAGGTTCAGCCGGAAGAACGGCTCGAGCCGCCCCCCGAACCGCGACTTCGGCCGCCGCGATCCCTTGGCGATCGCCCCGATCCGCCCGCGGGTCGCGGAGTAGAGGTGGACGATGCGGTCGGCCTCGCCGTAGCGGATGCTGCGCAGCACGACGGCCTCGGTCTTGAAGTTCCCGGGCATGCCCACCAAAGCTGCCGCAGCGCCCGGACGGATCAGGCCGTCTGGCGCACCGCGTCCCGGATCGCAGCCGCGGTGACGGTCGCCGCCGCCGCGCCGATCTGGAAGGGCGCGAACTGGTCGTGCTCGCCCCGCCCCGAGGCGAGGCAGAAGACGACGTCGCCGTCGACCGGGGTGAAGACAGGGTCGACGGCCCGGCCCAGCCCGGCGGTCGCGGCCCGCGCGACGATCGAGCACTGCCGCTTGTCGAGCGTCGCGTCGGTGCAGACGCAGACCGGGGTCGAGTTGCCCTCGGGCACTCGGAACTCCGGCGGCCGCTCCATCGCGGCGATCAGCTCGGCGCCGCGCACCGGCTCGTCCTCCTCCCCGCGCGGCCCCGCGAGCACCGAGCCGTCCTCGTCGATCACGTCGCCGACGGCGTTGACGGTGGCGACCGCGGCGACGGTGTGACCCGTCCCGGTGACCAGCGCGGCGTAGCCGACGCCGCCCTGCCGCGAGCGATCCGCGCCCGAGCAGCTTGCCGACCGTCGCACCCGTCCCCGCCCCGACGGCTCCCGCGCTCCGGCACACCGGCGTGCGCGGCCTCGCAGGCCGCGTACCCCTGCTCCGCGCCCGGGACGTACCTTTCCCTCGCCCGACGGGAGGTCGTAGATCACCGCGGACGGGACCAGCGGTACCCGGCCGTAGGGCGTGAAGTAGCCGCGGTCGTGGTCCTCGAGCCAGCGGACGACGCCGTCGGCCGCCGCGAGCCCGAAGGCGCTGCCGCCCGTGATCAGGATGGCGTTCGCCTCCTGCGCGTTCGCGAGCGGCCGCAGGGTGTCGGTCTCACGGGTCCCGGGCCCGCCGCCGTGCACGCAGACCCCGCCGCGGAGTCTCCGGCGGCGGGATCACCACGGTGCAACCGGTGCCACCCACCGGGTCCGACCAGTGCCCGACGGCAAACCCATCCGGCAGGGGCGGCGGCTCGCTCACCTCGCCCCCGCCTGACCCGCCGGGCGCTTCGCCTTTCTGCGGCGGGCGGCGACGCAGCCGCTCCTGACAGGACGGGCAGAAGTAGGTCGACCGCCCGCGACGACGATGCGCTGGATCACGCCGTCGCCACGGAGGCAGTGCTCTCCCTCTCGGGTGTGGACGAGGAACTCGTCCTGCATCGAGCCTCGCTCGCCCCGCGAGTCCAGGTAGTCGTCGATGCTCGCTCCGCCGTGCTCGAGCCCGGCCTCCAGCGCGGCCACGATCCCGTCGACCAGGCGCTCGGCATGCTCGAGCTTCATCGAGCCGGCGGGTGAGAGCGGATGCAGGCGGGCTCGCCAGAGCGCCTCGTCTGCGTAGATGTTCCCGATCCCGGCCACCCGGGACTGAGTGAGCAGGAAGGACTTGAGCGGCGCCGTGCGGTCCCTGGCCAGCTCGAGCAATCTCTCGGCGGTGAGCTCTCCCGAGAGCGGCTCGACACCGAGACGCGCGGCGAAGAACTCATCGAGCTGATCCCCCGCGTCGAGGATCACGGCCTGACCGAAGCGGCGCACGTCGGTGAAGACCAGCGTCCTGCCGTCGTCGAGCTCGAAGCGAGCCCGGACGTGGCTCGGCTCCGGAGCCGGTTCGTACAGCCGCGGGCCGCCGAGCCGCTCGGTCTTCATCAGATCCGCGGTCTCCCCCACCTCGGGATCCCGCAGCAGGAGGTTCCCGGTCATCCGGAGGTGCATCGCCAGCGTGCGGCCGCCCTCCAGGCCGATCAGCAGGTACTTGCCCCGCCGCGCGACCGCGGTCACCTCCCGGCCCTCGACCGCCCGCTCCAACGAGCGCGGCGGCTCTGGTCGGGTCGAGCCGCTCGTCGAGGACGGTCGCCGTCTCGATCCGCTTCCCGACGAGCTCGGGCTCGAGCTGGCGACGCACCGTCTCCACCTCGGGCAACTCGGGCATGAAGCGATGCTAGTGAGCCAGGTGGGCCCTTGGGTGGGCCTTGAAGTAGGCCTCCTTCAGCTCCTCACCGGAGAGGTGCGTGTAGAGCTGGGTGGTCGAGAGGTCGGCGTGGCCGAGCATCTCCTGAACGGAGCGCAGGTCGCACCCGCCGGAGAGCAGATGTGTCGCGAACGAGTGCCGCAGGGTGTGCGGGCTCATCCGATCGCCGAGGCCGGCGGACTCGGCGTGCCGCAGCACGATCTTGTAGAGGCCCTGGCGTGTCAGCGGCCCGCCTCTGAAGTTGAGGAACAGCTTGCGCTCGTCGTGCGAGCGGATCATCTGGGGCCTGCCCGCCCGCAGGTAGACCCTGATCGCCGCGAGCGCCCTACCCCCCACCGGGACGAGCCGCTCCTTGGAGCCCTTGCCCCTGGCGCGAACGATCCCGTGGTCGAGGTCGACGTCCGAGATCTCCAGCGAGATCGTCTCCGACGCCCGCAGCCCCGATGCGTACATCAGCTCGAGAAGCGCCCGATCGCGCAGCGTCGCGGGATCGTCGCCCCGCGGCTGAGCGAGCAGGCGCTGGACCTCGGCGTAGCTCAGAACCTCCGGCAGCTTCCTGCCCCGCCGCGGCGTCTCCAGGCGCGCCGCCGGATCGTCCTCGATGGCCTCCTCGCGCCGCAGGTGCCGGTAGAAGGAGCGCAGGCAGGCCGCCTTGCGGTGGACGGTCGCCGTCGAGCAGGGCGCGCGGCCGTTCCCGTCGCCCTGCGCGAGATCGGCCAGGAAGTCGGAGAGGTCCGCCGGGCCCGCCGTGGTCGCCTCTCGGTCGCGCTCGGCCAGGAAGCGGCCGAACTGGAGCAGGTCGGTCCGGTACGCGGCGAGGGTGTTGCGGGAGAGACCACGCTCGAACTCGAGGTGCGCGAGGAAGTCGAGCACGAGCGCCTCGTAGCGCTCGGAGGGCTGGGTCGCCTCGCGTGCGGGCGCGATCGTGGCCATACGAAGTACTTCCGCGGCCGGCGCCGGGTACCTCCCTAGATGAGCTCCCTCAGCATCATCAGCCCGATCAGCGACTTCGCGTCCTCGCAGCGCTCGATCGCGCCGTCGAGGTCGGCGAGCGGGATCTCGACCACCTCGATCCGCTCGCCGGGTGACTGCTCGCTGGGCACGTCGTAGAGCTCGGTCGCCAGGAACAGCCAGACCCGCTCGTTGGCGAAGCCGGGGCTCGTGTAGAAGCTCTTCAGCTCGCGCCAGTCCCCCGCCGCCTTGCCGATCTCCTCCGCCAGCTCGCGCTGGGCGCACTCGAGCGGAGTCTCGCCAGGGACGTCGAGCTTTCCAGCCGGGAGCTCGAGCAGCGCGGGTTCCTCGACGGCCTCCCGCGGCTGTTCGACCATGTAGAGGACCCGCCCGTCATGAGGGATGACGCAGACGGCTCCCGGGTGGACCACGACCTGCCTCGTCGCCCTGCTGCCGTCCGCGTATTGGAAGGTCTCCATCCGCACCGATGCGATCGGCCCGCGGTGGACGAGCTTGCTACCCACCTTCTTCAGGCGCTCGTCGCTCACCTGACGCTCTCGGTCAGCGCTGCTGCGGCCAGGGCATCGCCGGCGGCGAGCGCCGCCGCGAAGAAGAGCCGGTCGTCGGCGAGCTCCCGGCCCATGTGCGTCGCGGGGAGGCCGCTGGCCGCGTATTCGTCGACCGGCGCCTCGCGCTCCCAGACCTCGTGCCGGTCGCCGCAGGCATCTCGAAGCTGATCGAGGGGCCCGTCCGGGGGGACGGGCACTCTCACGTCGCCCAGGAGCATCCGGAGCACCGTCGCCGTGTGGTGGCTGAGGCCGCGATGCCGTGGCCTGGGGTCGGCGCTCGACATCCTCGGCGCGACAAGCGTCTCGAGGCCCAGGATCAGCGAGGCATGCGCCGTATCCAACGCCGCCATTCCTCCGTGGCCGAGGGCAGATCCCGAACCCGCGATCCCGGGACCAGGGCCGGCGATCGCCGCGTCCCAGCCCAGTAACCCGCTTGCCGCCTGCAGCGCACCGATCACGGTGAGCGCCTCGATCTCGCCGCCGTACGCCGGCCCGGCGGTGACGTGCTCGCAGATCAGCCCGGTCCGGCGAAGCTCGCCGACGTCCTCGGACAGCGAGCCGGGCAGCGCGCCTCCCCAGGTCTGGACGTAGCCGACCCGCATGTCCCGGCCATCGCGGTCCGCGGCCCAGGCGGCGGGCGCGAGCTGGCCGTGCAGTGAGAGCACCAGGACGGGAATTCGCCGATCCGACGTCGCCATGCGATCTGGCCTCGACCGGCTCCACCGGGTGCTGGATCGACGTGTAGTTGAGCTTCACCGCGGCCGCCTCGTCCGCCCCCTGTCCATCGAGTCCTCGTGTCAGGTTGACGTGAACGACGTCGAATCCGCCCGAGCCGAGGCCCAGGTCGGCTGCCTCCGTGTTGACGACCACCTCGTCGCCCTCGAGCACCTGGCCGACGAGCCCTACGTCGGCCCACGCCGGCCTCTCCTCAGCGCCCACTCGCACTCTGAGCGGATCGGCCCGGGTGACCACCCCCCTACGAAGCTTCAGCATTTCCAGCGATCTCGATCGCCGCCTCGCACACCTTGAGCATCTCCACGATCGCCGCCTCCGTGACCAGCTCGTCGGGTGTGTGGTTCGCCTCGGTCCCATTGGCGAGCAGCACGGCCTCGTAACCCGAGGCGACGAGCGCGTTTGCGTCGCTGCCGCCGCCCGTCGCGACGAGCTCGGGCTCGTGGCCGGTTCGCCGCAACGCCTCCGTGGCGATCCCCACCGCCTCGGACTTCGGGTCGAGCCGGTAGCCGCGGAACATCTCGATCACCTTCGCGTCGACGTCGCACCCCTGCTCGCCCGCTGCCCAGGTGCAGGCGTCGACCATCTCGCCGATCGTCGCCGCGGCGCGCTCTCCGTCGACGCTGCGCGCCTCGCCGAGGATGCGGCAGTGCCCCGCGACGACGTTGGAGGCGGTGCCGCCTTCGATGATGCCGACGTTCGCGGTGGTCTCGTCGTCGAGGCGCCCGAGCTTCATCCCCGCGACGGCCGCGGCGGCCGCCGCGATCGCGCTGTGCCCGTCCTCGGGGTTGATGCCCGCGTGCGCCTCCTGGCCGGTGAACTCCGCGATCAGCCTCTTATAGGTGGGGGCCGCAACGATCACCTCGCCGATCGGGGTGGCGTGATCCAGGACGAAGCCGAAGGGTGCGCGCAGCGACGAGATGTCGAGCTCCTTGGCGCCCCGCAGGCCATCCTCCTCGGCCACCGTGAACACCAGCTCCAGCCCGAGCGCTCCTGGATCCGCCGACGTGACGGGCCGCCATCTCCATCAGAACCGTCACCGCGGCCTTGTTGTCGGCGCCGAGGATCGTGTCGCCGCGGGTGCGAAAGACCCCGTTCTCGCGCGCGAACCTCGATCGGGCCCTCGTGCGGGACCGTGTCGAGGTGGGCGAAGAACGACAGCCATCCATCGCCGCGGCCGGGGATGCGGGCGATCAGGTTCCCGGCTCCGGCCTGGGCCGGCTCCGCCGCCGAGTCCTCGCCGACGTCGACGCCGAGCGCCCCCAGCTCCTCCAGCACGGCGTCGGCCACCTCCCGCTCCCGGCCCGTCGGGCTCGCGATCTCGCAGAGTCGAACGAACCGGTCGAGCATTCGCTGATCCTCCGCAGTCACAGCGCGACAGGCTATTTAGCTCAGCCCCTCGCCGCCAGCGCGCTGATAGAAGACCCGCATGGCCCGGCGACCCGCCCAGGCGGAGCACCGCTCCTCCCATACCTCGGGCGCCCCATCGAGCGCCACGGAGGGCCGCCTCGATGTGATCATCGCCATCGCTCTCGGTCTCGCCGCGATCGTCACCGCCGGCGCCGTCTACCTCAACGAACACCAGGAGCACAAGGCGAACCTCGACTTCCATCAGGCGACCCACCGGCTCCTCGACGCCACCGCCGCCGGGATCCGCACACCCGCGGGGCGCGCGCTGGAGGAAGCCTCAGGGCGCGAGATCCTGCTGGCCGAGAATCATCAGGACAAGGCCGCCAACTACACCCTGGCCGAGGTCATCCTCGCGACCTCGCTGTTCCTCTTCGGCGTCGCCGGGATCAGCTCGCGATGGCGGATCAAGATCGGCGCCCTCTCGGTCGCGACCGGCGTCTTCTTGGTCGCGATCGTCGTCCTGGCGACCGTCTAGGCCGAGCGGCGGACGCTGACGTCCTCGGAGTCCTCGGCGGCGGCCTCGGCCTCCGCGGTGGGCTCCGGCTTCGCAGGGCGCTCGGAGGCGCGCTTCGCCGCGGCGCCCACGAAGTCGCGGAAGAGCGGCTCCGGGCGGGTCGGGCGGGAGTTGAACTCCGGGTGGAACTGAGATGCAACGAAGAACGGGTGACCCGGCAGCTCGATCACCTCGACCAGCCGGTCGTCGGGGGAGGTCCCGCTCGCGACCAGGCCCTCGTCCTCGAGCCGGCGGCGCAGCATGTTGTTGACCTCATAACGGTGACGGTGGCGCTTGTAGATCACCGCCTCGCCGAAGATCTCCCGCGCCTGGGTGCCCTCGTGGAGCTTCACCGGGTCGGCGCCGAGCCGCATCGTGCCGCCGAGGTCTGAGACCTCCTTCTGCTCGGGCAGCAGGTCGACGACCGGGAACGGCGTCTCGGGATCGAACTCCGCCGAATTGGCGCCGTCCATGCCGCAGACGTGGCGGGCGAACTCAACGACCGCGATCTGCATGCCGAGGCAGATCCCCAGGTAGGGGATCCCCTTCTCGCGGGCGATCCGCGCGGCCTCGACCTTGCCCTCGATGCCCCGCTCTCCGAAGCCGCCGGGGATCAGGATCCCGTCGACGCCCTCGAGCTCGGCCTCGTCGATGTCCTCGGCCGAGACCAGCTCGGTGTCGACCTCCACGCCGTGCTCCCACCCGCCGTGGGTGAGCGCCTCGATCACGGACTTGTAGGCGTCCTCGAGCTGGACGTACTTGCCGACCAGGGCGATCTTGACCTTGCGCTCGCGCGACGCATCGGCGCGCCTGATCAGCTGCTCCCATTCGGCGAGGTCCGGCGTCTCGGACTCGATCCCGAAGTGGTCGAGGATCAGGTCGTCCGCCCCTTCTGCGCTGAGGACGAGCGGCACCTTGTAGACGTTGTCGACGTCGCGCGCCGAGATCACCGCGTCCTCGGGCAGGCTGGCGAAGAGTGCGATCTTCTTCCGGATCTCCCGGTCGAGGCCCTGCTCGGAGCGGCAGAGCAGCGCGTGCGGCTGGATCCCGATCCTGCGCAGCTCGTTGACCGAGTGCTGCGTCGGCTTCGTCTTCATCTCGCCCGCGTGGCCCACGTAGGGCACCAGGGTCAGGTGGATGAACATGCAGCGCTTCGGGCCGAGGTCGGTGTAGAGCTGGCGGATCGCCTCGAGGAACGGCAGCGACTCGATGTCGCCCACCGTCCCGCCGATCTCGGTGATCACGAAGTCGACGGCCTGAGACTCGGCCACGATCAGGATCCGGTTCTTGATCTCGTCCGTGATGTGGGGGATCACCTGGACGGTGGCCCCGAGGTAATCGCCGCGGCGTTCCCGCCGGATCACCGAGTTGTAGACGCCGCCGGCCGTGAAGTTGGAGGCCCGGGAGGTGTTCTCGTCGGTGAAGCGCTCGTAGTGGCCGAGATCGAGATCGGTCTCGGCACCGTCCTCGGTGACGAAGACTTCGCCGTGCTGGAAGGGGCTCATCGTCCCCGGGTCCACGTTGATGTAGGGATCGAGCTTCTGCAGCTGAACGCGTAAGCCGCGGGAGACGAGAAGGCGACCGAGTGAGGCGGAGGCGATCCCCTTACCGAGGGACGAGACGACACCGCCGGTCACGAAGAGAAATCGGGTGTCGCTGGGCTTCGGTTGGCTCAATTCGATCTGCCGAGCGAGTCTAGTCGCTCGAGGAGCGGAATCCGGCCGATCGCGGAGGAGATCGAACGCGATTCCCCATATACCGAGATCGCGATCAGGCCGCCGAGCGCGGCGTACGTCGCCGGCGCCGCCAGTGTCGTCACCAGCAGGACGCCGATCATGCCCCCGATCAGGCTCGCCCCGCTGTCGCCGAGCATCGCTCGCTCGCGCAGGGTGAACCACGCGCCCACCGCCACCGGGCCGATCAGGGCGGCGACCGGCGCGAGTGGAGCCAGACTCCGGGACGCCAGGCAGGTGCACGCGGCGGTCAGGGCGAGCGCCTTCTCGGAGCGCCCCGGACGCGTATCGAGCAGGTTCCCGAGGTGCGCCGCCAGCGTGAGCACTCCGACCTCGGTGACGTAGTCGAGGCCGACGGCGCCGGTACCCGCCGCCGCGTAGGCGGCGAGAGCGGCCGTGCCGGCCGCCTTGATCGCGCCGGTGGAGAGCTCACCTCGAAGGACGGCGCGAGCGTGTCCCCGCCAGCCACGCGGGGCGGAGCCGACAAGATCGTCGACCAGCCCGAGGCAACCGACGCCGGAGAGGAAGACGAGCCAGCGGCTGGGGTCCGCGGCGAGAACGGCGAGTGCGGCAACGAGCAGAACCGCGCCGACGGGAAAGGCGACCGTCTTGCCCCGGTAGTTCGTCCGGCGCAGCATGTGTCCGCTACCGAGTCGGGTACAGGTGACTGACGCCCTTGGCGTCCACGAGCGCCTCGCCGAGGCGGAGCCGGGTGAGGAACGTGGACGACATCCCGCCCCTGCGCCGTTCCAGGAACTCGACGAGGTTGAAATGCGCCCCCACGCTGACGATCAGGGCGGCGCCCTTCTCGAAGGCGAGGAGCATCGCGACGTCCTGGCTGGTCCCGGCGGAGGGCACGACGGTGTGGGCGAGTCCGAGCTGCCGAAGGCGCTCCGACCCTGGGGCCTCGCCGTCGGGATAGGCGTGCACGATCAGCTCGGCGCCGCTGCGCAGCGCCCCCTCGCCGGCAGAGTCCATGTCGCCGAGGATGACGTCGGGGACGAGGCCCTCGCCGACGATCGCGTCGGCGCCCCCGTCGACGCCGACCAGGATCGGGTTCACGTCCTCGATGTAGGAGCGGAGCGCGCGCAGGTCCTGGACGTAGTCCGTCCCGCGGACGACGATCAGAACGTGCCGGTCCCGAAACCGGGTCCTGGTCTCGGGCAGGTCGATCGTCCCGAAGAGCAGGCCGCCCTCCTCGCGCAGGTGGGCCATCGTGTTCTCGGTGAAGTCGTGGAGCGCGCGGTCGATCCGGCGGCGCTGGTCGTCGAGTCGCATCGAGAGCTCGTCAGCGCGGAGCACCCGGCCCTCGGCGACCACGCTCTCGCCCGTGCGAATCCGACCCCCGTCGATCTCCAGGGGATCGCCCTCGCCGATCCGCTCGAACAGCTCGGGCCCGGCATCGATCAGGCGGACCCCCGCGCGCACCAGCGCGAGCGGGCCGGTGTTCGGGTAGGTCCCATCGGACGACGGGGACGCGTTGAGCGTCGCCCGGACGCCGCAGGCCGCGAGCTCCTCAGCCGCGATCCGGTCCAGGTTGCGGTGATCGATCACGGCGATGTCGTCCGGCCCCAGCCGCTTGACCAGCTCCTTGGTGCGCCGCCCAAGGCGAGCAGTCCCTCGGATTGCCGTGGCGGTGGCGATCGCCATCGCCGGAGAGCCTAGTTCTACGCGGCCTCGAGAAGCTGACGGGCGTGGCGGTCGGCCGCCTCGTCGCCGTCCTCTCCGCCCAGCATCCGGACGATCTCGGCGACGAGCCGATCACCGTCGACTCGCTCGACGCGCGCCGTCGCCTGCCCGCCGTCGACGCTCTTCTCGATCCGGAAGTGAGCCTCGGCCATCGACGCCACCTGAGGGAGGTGGGTGATGCAGAGGACCTGGCGCTCGGAGCCCAGGCCGCGCAGGCGCTCGCCGACCGCCTTGGCGGTGTTGCCGCCGATGCCGGCGTCGATCTCATCGAAGACGTAGGTGGCAGCCCCACCTCGAGCGCCCAGCCCGGCCAGCGCCAGCATCACCCGGGAGAGCTCGCCGCCGGACGCTGCGTCCCGCAGCGGCGAGGTCGGCATCCCTGGGTTGGTGGCGACCTGGAATGTGACTCGCTCCTGGCCCTGCGCCCCGAAGCCGTCGGGATGCGGTTCGAGGGCCACCTCTAGCTTTGCCCCGCCCATCGCCAGCTGGTCCAGCTCGGCGGCGACGCTCTTCTCCAGCCGTCGCGCCGCCTTGGCCCGGACCTCGCTGAGCTGCGCGGCGACATCGGTTCGCTTTCGCTGTGCGTTCGCCAGCTCCGTCTCGAGCCGGTCGGTCGCCTCCTCGGCGCCCTCGATCGTCTCGATCTCCGTCCTGCAGTGGCCGGCGTGTGCCAGCACCGAATCGATCGAGCCGCCGTGCTTGCGCTTCAGGCGGTCGAGGACGTCGAGTCGCTCCTCGACCTGCTCGAGCCGGCCCGGCTCGGCCTCGATCCCCTCGGCGTACCCGCGCAGCTCACCGGCCAGCTCCTGCAGCTCCACCCGCAGTCCCCTGGCGGCCTCGGCGAGCTTGTCGAGCTCGGGGTCCACCCCCTCCTGCCCCGCGAGCGCGGCCTCCGCGGAGCCGATCCCCTCGGACGCCCCGCCCTCGTCGCCGGCCACCGCCGCCAGCGCCTCGGCCGCCGCGCCGCGCAGGGACTCGGCATGGCGCAGCCGCTCGCGCTCCGGCGCGAGCTCGGTCTCCTCGGCGGGGTCGGGCTTCGCGGCCTCGATCTCGTCGAGCTCGTAGCGCAGGATGTCCAGGTCCCGCTCGCGGGCGCCCTCGCGCTCGCGGATTCGCGCCAGCTCGCGCTCGATCCGGATCACCTCCGCGTGCGCCTCTCGGTAAGCCCGGCGCCGTTCGAGGTGCTCCTCTCCGGCGAAGCCATCGAGCGTCTCGAGCTGGGCACCCGAAAGGGTCAGCTTTCGGTGCTCGTGCTGCCCGTAGAAGGCGAGCAGCCGAGATCCGAGGGCCTGCAGCTCCGGTGCCGACGCGGAGCGCCCGGCGAGGAAGGCGCTCGTCCTTCCGCTCGCCGAGACGCGGCGCCCGATCGCGACCTCGGTGGCGCCCTCCGGCAGCCGCTCGGCGATCTCCGCCAGGTCCGGGTCGTCGAGCAGCCCGTCCGGGAGCTCGAAGACGCCCTCGACATAGGCCTCGCTCGCGCCCGGCCGCACGATTTGGGCGCGCGCCTTCCCGCCCATCAGCAGGTCGAAGGAGTGGGCCAGGATCGTCTTGCCCGCCCCGGTCTCGCCGGTGATCGCGTTCAGGCCCGGCCCGAGCCGCAGCTCGGCACGCTCGATCAGCAGCAGGTTCTCGATTCGGAGTTCGAGGAGCATCGGCCCCCGTTCTAACGAGAGGGGCCGACGGATTACTCCCCTAAGCGGCGGCCGGTTCTTCCGCTTCCTCCGTCGCGCCCGTGCCCTCCGGCGCGCCATGCGGGACGAAGTCGCTCTGGCGCACCAGAACCAACACCATGAGCGCGCCGCTGAACAGGATCAGCGCCCCGATCAGGAGGATGTCGTTGAAGGCGTCGGTGAACGCGACGCCCGCCGCCTGGACGGCCTGGTCGTGGAGCTGGGGCGGCGCCTGGCTCGCCGCCTGGGTGCCGCTCGCTGCGACCCCGTCGGCGAACCCGCTCGGCGCCTGGGGCAGCAGCTGGTGGAGCGAGTCGGCGATCTTGCTCTGGAAGACCGCGCCGAGGGCGGCGATCCCGGTCGCGACTCCGGCGATCCGCATCGTGTTGTTGATCCCCGAGGCCATGCCCGATCGCACCGCCGGCACGACCCCGAGCGCGGTCGAGGCGATCGACGGGTTGGAGAGCCCGATGCCGAAGCCGCTGACCATGAAACCGGCGAGCAGGGTCGTCCACTCCGAGTCGGGCTTGGCGCCGCGCATGAGCAGCAACCCGACGCCGACCAGCGTCAGCCCGATCGTCAGCGGCACCCGCGCCGGGAGCTTCGCGACCAGGTTGCGGGTGACGAGCGGCACGATGAACGCGAACAGGGTCAGCGGCAGGAAGCGGACGCCGGCCTGGAGCGGCGTCATCCCGATCACGCTCTGCATGTAGATCGTGATGTAGAGGAACATCGCGAACATCCCGGCGCCGATCGCAAAGGTGCCGTAGGAGACGCCGGAGAACGCGGGCTTGCGGAACAGGCTGAGGTCGAACATCGCGTGCTCCTGGCGCCACTCGAAGAGCACGAACGCAATGAGCAACACCACCGCGGCGACGAGCGAGCCGACGATCAGCGTGCTGCCCCAGCCCTCGGCGTTGCCGCGCAGCAGGCCGAAGATCAGCGCGAAGAGCCCGAGCGAGAACGTGGTCAGACCCGCCCAGTCGAGACGCTTGGCCTCGGGATCGCGCGACTCGCCGGCCTGGGTCTCGGCGAGGATCACGGTGCCGATCCCGATCGGGACGTTGACGAAGAAGATCCATTCCCAGCCGAGCCCGTCGGTGAGCGCCCCGCCGACCAGCGGCCCGACAGCGACCGCGCCGCCGATCGTCGCGCCCCAGGCGGCGATCGCGGTGCCGCGCTGAGGACCCTGGAACTCCTGGGCGATCAGGGCCAGCGAGGTCGCGAACATCGCCGCGCCGCCGATGCCCTGCAGGCCCCGCGCGAGGTGCAGGAAGGTCGCGCTGGTCGCCAACCCGCAGAGCAGCGACGCGAACGTGAACACCCCAACGCCGATCACGAACAGCCGCCGCCGCCCGAAGCGGTCCGCGAGGGTGCCCATGGTCAGCGTGAAGGCCGAGAGCAGGAGCGTGTAGGCGTCGACCACCCATTGCAGCCCTGTGAGGTCGGTGTGGAGTTCCTTCTGGATGTCGGGCAGCGCGACGTTGACGACGGTGATGTCGAGCAGCAACATGAACGTCGCCAGGCAGACCGCGAGCAGGCTCCACCACTTGCGTTCCATGCGCGGCAGTCTGGCAAATGGATGGAGCGGCCTGGTGACCGCTACGCGAGCTTCCCGAACTTCTCGCGGATGCGGTGATAGAAGCTCGAGCCCGGCAGTTGGGCCAGCCGGCTGACCGATTCCACGAAGCGGATCTCGAGCCCGTCCCCCGGCGCCAGCTCCCCGGCGGTCTCACCATCGAGGGATATCTCGACGGGCTCTCGACCCGCGGCGTTGCGGACCTGGAGCGCGTCGTCGGGCGCAACCACCAGCGCCCTTGCGGCGAGGGTGTGGGGCGCGATGAAGCTGACCACGTATCCCTTCACGCCCCAGGCCAGGATCGGTCCGGCGTTCGCGAGGTTGTATCCCGTGGAACCCGCCGGGGTCGCCGCCACGAGTCCATCGCAGCGGACGCTGCCCACTTCCTCCTCGCCGATCGCATAGGAGAGCTCCGCGACTCGGCCGTCCGGCCGCCTGTTGAAGCTGACGTCGTTCAGCGCAAGAGGTTGCTCGACCGGCAGCTGAACCTTGAGGGCCGGCAAGTCCAGGGACACGAACTCGCCCTTGAACGCCTTCTGCAGACCGTCCATCAGCTGCTCCCGCTCCACGGCGGCGAGAAAGCCGATCGTGCCGTAGTTGATGCCGAAGACGGGCACCTCGGTGTCCGCGAAACGGCGCAGGGCATAGAGGATGCTGCCGTCGCCGCCCAGGACGATGCAGACGTCGGGCCGCTCCCCATCCTCCACCGGCTCGATCCCGGCGGCCACGTCGCCGTGCTTCTCGAGCTCGTCCGGCGTTGAGATCAGCTTCACCGAGGCCGTTTGAGCGGCATCCACCGTCGCCGCGACCGCGTCCGCCACGGCGTCCGATGCAGCCTCCGGATGGGTGTGGGTGATCAGCATTGCTCGCGTCATGGCTCGACCTCCTCGAGGGCCGCATCGAGATCCACGGGGTCACCGCTCCTCGAGGCCCAGACAAAGGTCTCACGATTCCCCTTCGGGCCGGGCAGGCCGGAGGAAACCAGAGCGCGAACGACCAGCCTCTCCCCCTGTGCCGCCTCCGCCACCTGGCGGATCGCGGCGCGTCGATCCTCAGCCTTGCGCACGACCCCTCCCTTCCCGACCTTCTCCTTGCTCAGCTCGAACTGCGGCTTGACCAGGCCGAGCAGGTCGAACTCGGGAGCCGCGGACGCGACGATCGGGGGCAGGAGCTTCGCCAGGGAGATGAACGAGACGTCCACGGTGATCAGCTCGGGCCGAAAGGGCAACGAGGAGTCCCCGAGATAGCGAGCGTTCAGCCTCTCCATGACCAGCACGCGGGAATCCTCTCGCAGGCTCCAGTCGAGCTGGCCGTAGCCGACGTCGACCGCGAGCACCATCACCGCTCCGCGCTGGAGCAGGCAGTCCGTGAAGCCGCCGGTCGACGCGCCGACGTCGAGACAGCGGCGCCCCTCGACCTCCACCGGGAGCTCGTCGAGCGCGTTGGACAGCTTGATCCCGCCGCGGGAGACGAATTGCTGCGCCTCGGCGACCACGAGCTCGGCGTTCTCGTCGACGAGCTCGCTCGGCTTGGCGACCTCGGGGCCGTCGCGTCCCAGCCGCACCCGGCCGGCGCGCACGGAGGCCGCCGCCGCGGTTCGAGACGGCGCCAGTCGGCGCTCGGCGAGCAGGGTGTCGGCGCGACGACGGGTCACGCGGCGAACCGTACATAGGCGGGGTTCGCCGGAGCGGGAGTCGATTGCCACGCCCACTGTGATGGCGCTCACAGACGAATCGCACATACGTTCGTACCCTGCTTCTTGCGATGACTCTGTTCAGGGCAATCCCGATCCACGTGCACGCCGCGCTCGAAGTGGCGGCCGCCCCTCTGTTGATGGTGGCTCCCTTCGCGCTGGGATTCGGCTACCTGGCCGGCGCCCTGAGCATCGCTCTCGGCATTCTCCTGATCGGTCTCGGCACGTCTGTCTATGGCGAGGGCGATCGGGGCAACCTGCCGCTGAGCGCCCACGCGGGACTCGACTACACGCTGGCCGCCGCCACCATTGGCGCCGGTGTCATTGCCGGGATCGTCGGGGATTACGTCGCAACAGTCTTTTTGGTCGGGTTCGGCTCCGCGCATATGGCACTGACCGCTTCAACGCGGTTCAGTCGTCCGCTCGGAGCCTGATACCGGCTTACCTCCCACAGACAACACACATATCTCTCCTCCCTGTAGTACCCCTGAAACGGCCCTCTTCGGAGGGCCGTTTCATTGTGCATGGGTGCAGGGGTTTCGCCTCCAATGAAAGCGGCCCCTGAGCGAAAGCCCGTCGGAGGCGTATCCGTGGCAACCGCGTAGGCAAGATCCGTCGAGAGCCCCGACGGCGCGTGCGCTTCCGGTGTCAGACTCGGTACTTCCCTTGCTTCGGCGTGTTCCTTATTACGAAGCAGGAAGTTGCCGGTACGGCAACGCAAAAGAAAAGAGGAGTTGCATGAGCAAGCGCAAGTATGTGCTCGCTGCGTCTCTGGGCGTCATTGGTGCTCTGTTGATGAGCGGAACTGCCTCGGCGGCCGTTACCGGCATCAGCCTCACGACCACCGTCTCGCCGAAGAAGCAGCAGTCCAAGACGTTCGGCCCCGCGTCGATCACCAACAACATCGAGACGTTCTACACCGGCGGATTCGCCCCCACGCCGGTTCAGACCGTCCTTCAGTTCAGCCGGGACATCAAGTTCACGCCGGGAAATGTTCCCGTTTGCCAGCTGAGCCAGGTCAACACAGCGCCCGAAGCCACCGCCAACGCCGCCTGCGGCGCCAGCCGGATCGGCCAAGGCAGCGCCATCATCAACGGGGGAGCGCTGACCGGAAAGGTGGCCGCGTACAACGGCACGCCGTCAGGGGGCAATCCCGCGGTCTACCTGCACGTTGACGTGTTCGCGGGCTCGACCTACACGTTCAGCACGACGCTGACCGGGGTCCTGAGCACCGCCACGAACACGCTCACCGTCGCGATTCCGCCCACCGGCACCTCGATCACGCATTTCGACACGACGATCAACAAGGTGAAGTCGGGCAAGAAGAAGGGCAAGCCGGTCTACTACGTCATGGCTCGGTGCAAGAAGAAGTGGGTCAACAGCGCGACGACCTCGTTCGCCGACGGCTCGAGCAAGAGCTCGACGTCGACCCAGAAGTGCAAGGCAAAGAAGTCGAAGAAGTAGGAACTCCTTCGGACATGCAGTACCCGTGAAACGGCCCGCCTCGTGCGGGTCGTTTCATGTGCGGGCCCGGCCTACCAAGGCTTAACCATCTGCTTGCCCGCACGTTCCCTCCGCCTGGGCATCGCCTGACGCCGGCCGCCGATAGTGGCGTCATCCAACGTCCAAGGAGGAATCGATGAGCACCCTGACCAAGACGCTGCTGGCCACGCTGGCCATCACGCTCGTCGGCGGCGGCGCGTACGTAGCCGCGGCCCCCGGCGGTCATTCGTCGAAGCCGGCCGCACCGGCGGCTGCCGACGTCAAGGGCCCCTGCGACGAGGCCGAGCACGCGAACGATCCACGCTGCGCGGGCACGCAGGTGCCGGAGGACAACCCGAACGAGGTCGAGCATTACCACGCCAACCGGGTGGATGACAACCCCGGTCATGACGTGAACGACGACAACGGTGCGGACGACGTCAACGATGTCAACGACGACAACCCGGGAGAGGTCGAGCATCACGGCAACCGCGGTCCCGGTTCTGAGAATTCGGGGCCCGGCAACGCCGAGGACCAGGGCGACGACGACGCCATGGAGGACAACTCCGGGCCGGGATCCGGCGGCTCCGGCCAGTCGGTCTCGGACGACTCGGGGTCGAATGACTCCGGTTCGGATAACTCCGGTTCGGATGACTCCGGATCCGGCGGCTCCGGCGACGACTGAGGCGGGTCGAGCGAGGGAAAGGGCCACTGGACGTGCCCGCGTCCGGTGGCCCGATCCACCCTCGTCCGGCACCCTTAGCATCAGCGCGGTGAACGTCTCCTCCCAGCGGCCCACCATCCTGCTCGTCGAAGACGAGCGTGCGATCACGGAGCCCCTCGCCGAGGCACTCGAGCGAGAGGGCTTCATCCCCGCGATCGCGGGAACCGCTGCCGAGGCCATGGAGAAGGCGCGCGGCTCGACCCCCGACCTCGTCCTCCTCGACATCGGCCTGCCCGACGGCTCCGGCCTCGACGTCTGCCGGGAGCTACGCCGCGAGACTGAGATCCCGATCATCATGCTCACGGCGCGGGGCGCGGAGGCCGACCGGGTGGCGGGCCTGGAGCTCGGCGCCGACGACTACATCGTGAAGCCGTTCTCGGCTCGCGAGGTCATGGCGCGCGTTCGCGCGGTGCTAAGGCGGACGTCATCGGGAGCCGGTGCGGACGGCGACGAGCGGATGGCGATCGGCGATCTCATCCTCGACCCAGCCAAGCACGAAGTCCGGCTTGGGGAGGAGCCGATGGAGCTGTCCCGCAAGGAGTTCGAGCTGCTGCGAGTCCTTATGGAGAACGCCGGCTCGGTACTAACCCGGGAGGCCCTGATCGAACAGGTTTGGGACATGAACTGGTTCGGCTCCACCAAGACCCTCGACGTCCACATCAGCGGCCTGCGGCGGAAGCTTGACGACGATCCCAGGGAGCCGCACTACATCCACACGGTGCGCGGCGTCGGGTTCAGGTTCTCCGCCGCCGACGAGGTCTAGGCCTGGATGAGCCTGCGCGCCCGCCTGCTGGCGGCCTTCGCCTACACCCTGTTGGTGGTGCTCGTCGCCCTCGAGGTGCCTCTCGCGAGCAACGTCAGCGACCGGGTGAACGCGGAGGTCGAGGCCGATTCCGCCGCCCAGGCCCAGGTCGTCGCAGCGTCGGCCGTCGACCAGCTCGGGAGCAAGGCGGAGCTGGAGGACACCGCTCGCAGTGCGGCAGTGAGCCTCAATGGGCTCGTGTTCGTCATCGACGCACGTGGCAGGGAGATCGCGACTTCCGAGGGCGGGGTCACCACGCCACCCCGGCCCTCCGACGACCCGGTCGCACGGCAGGCTCTCGGCGGAGAGATCGCTCAGGGCCGGCACCATGAGGGGCGCGACGTCCTCTCGACCGCCGTGCCGATCGTTCGCAACGGCCGCACGGTCGGCGCGATCGAGGTCGAGCAGAGCCTCGGCACCGTCCACAGCGAGGTCCGCCAGGACGTGCTGGCGCTGATCGGCATCGGCGGGCTCGCGCTCATCCTCGGGCTCGGTGTCGCCTGGATTCTCGCGGGCTCGATCGCCCGCCCGCTGCGCTCGCTCGGAGACGCGGCTCGTCGCCGGGCCGCCGGCGAGACGGACGCGCGGGCACCCGAGCGCGGATCGCGCGAGCAGGTGCAGGTGGCCAGGGAGTTCAACGAGATGGCGGACCGCCTCGAGGCGGTTCTCGAGTCCCAGCGCGCCTTCGTCGCGGACGCCTCCCACCAGCTCCGCACGCCGCTCACGGGGCTTCGCCTGCGCCTCGAAGCCGCCGACGTGAAGACGAACGACCCGGAGGTCGCGAAGGAGCTGGCCGCGGCCGAGGGAGAGTCCGAGCGCCTCGGCCAGTTGGTCGAGGACCTGCTGGAGCTTGCCTCCAGCGAACAGCCAGCCGAGGACGAGCGGGCCGACCTCGCGGTCGAGGCGCGGGCCGCGGCCGAGCGCTGGCGCGGGCCGGCGAGCGAGAGTCGTCATGAGATCACGCTCGAAGCCGACGGCGAGGTGGTGGTGCGGGCGGGCTCGCGCGAACTCGCTGCGATCCTCGACAACCTTGTCGAGAACGCGATCAAGTACTCGCCGAGCGGATCGTCCGTGACGATCGAATGCGGCAGTGAGAACGGGAGCGCGCGCGTCGGCGTGATCAGCGAATCCGGGCCGCTTGACGAGGAGGTCGCCAGGCACGCCTTCGAGCGCTTCTACCGCGGGCGCGGCGGCCGCGGGTCGGGCACCGGGCTGGGGCTGCCGATCGTCCAGGCCCTCGCGAAGCGCCGCGGGGGCCGGGCGAGGCTCGAGAGCGTCGATGGGAAGAGGGTCCGCGCCGAGGTCGTTCTGCCCACCGCCGACTTTGCCAACTCCTAACCCGGTGCTTCTACGCTGCTCCCGTGACCGGTAGAGAGAGACTCCTCACGATCCTGCTCGGCATCGTCGGCATCGTTGCGGCGGGCGCGATCGCCCTGGCGGCCAACGCGGTCTCCGGAGACTCGATCGGGCTCTCCGCCCAGCCGGTGTCCCTCGCCTCGAACACGCCGACGCCGAGGCCGGCTCCGGCGAAGCACGAGCGCGGGAACGTTCAGGGTCCTGGCTCGGGCAGCTCCGCCGCAACCCCCGATGACTCGAGCTCCAATTCGGGCCCGGGCTCCGGCTCGTCCGATGGCGGCGGCTCGTCCGGCTCGTCAAATGAGGGCTCCGGCAAGGATCACCACGGCGGCGGCTCGGGCACCAGCGGCGGCTCGGGCACCAGCGGCGGCTCGGGCACCAGCGGCACCAGTGGCACGAGCGGATCCTCGGGCAGCGGCTCGAGTGCGCCCACGACCACATCCGACGACAACGGTGGCGGTGGCAAGGACGGCTCCGACGACACCGTCACCAGCGACGGCGGCGGCCCCGGACCGAACTGATCGCGCGCTCAGGGTCCGTGGCCGCGCGGCGAGTGGCCGGCGAGCAGAAGCCTGCGGAGGTGCGGCGCGTGCACCCTCCCCTGGATCAGGAAGGCGGCGATCAGGAAGCCGCCGACGGCGATCGCCGCATCCATCGTGAACGCGGTCTGGATCCCGTCGATGAAGCCGCTCCCGCTTTGGGCACGATCGCTGGCGCCGATGAAGACGGTCGTAGTCAGCCCGAGGCCGACCGAACCGCCGGCGATCTGGAACATGTAGATGATGGCCCCGGCGAGGCTGCGACGGGCCTCAACCACGGCGGTCACGCCGACCGTGGTGGCCGTCGGATAGAAGAGCCCGATCCCCAGTCCGAGGACCGCCATCCCGGGGATGAGCGCGCCGTAGGTCTCGTTGTCGGCGAGCAGGGCGACGAGCGCAGGTCCGATTGCGATGCATGCCGACCCGAAGATCAGCAGGGGTTTGGCGCCGAAGCGGTTGTAGAGATTCCCCGCCACGAAGGAGACCGCGGCGAAGGTCGCCATCATCGGCAGCATCCCGGCCCCCGCGCCGACCGCCGAGAAGCCGAGCACGTTGATCATCAGCTGCGGTAAGTAGAGCATCGCTGCGAAGAAGACGGCCGACATCATCAGGATCGCCCCGCAGGTGTAGGCGAAGTCCCGGTTCCGCATCACGTCGGGCGGGACGAGGGCGTGATCCCCGCGCACGGCGCTCGACCAGGACGAAGCTCCCGATCAGGACGGCGAACAGGGCGAGCAGCGCGATGATCCGTGGATCTCCCCAGCCCCAGTCGATCACTTGATCGAAGGCGAGCAGCAGGGAGACGAGGCCGACCGACACGCAGAGGATTCCGGCGTAGTCCATCCGGGTGTCCTCGACCTCGGGCCGAGGCTGGTGGATCTCCCGCCAGGTGACGAAGATCGCGAACGCCGACACCGGCACGTTCAGGAAGAAGATCCAGCGCCAGCTGAGCAGGTCGGTCAGGGCACCCCCGATCAGAGGCCCGGCGGCGTTGCCGATTCCGGCGGCGCCGAGGATGAAGCCGCCCGCCAGACCGGCTCGCTCCTCCGGCAGTGCCGCGTAGGTCATCCCCAGGATCGCGGGCCACATCAACGCGCCCCCGATGCCCATCAGCACCCGCATCGCGATCAGCCAGGCCTCGCTCTGCGCGGCGCCGCCAAGGGCTGAGAAGGTCGCGAAGATCGCCGTCCCGATGAAGAAGGCGCGGCGGCGGCCGAAGAGGTCGGCGAGCCGTCCCCCGGTGACGATCAGCACTCCGAAGGTGAGCGCGTAGGCGTTCACCACCCACTGGGCCGTGGTCACGTCGGTGTGGAAGTCCTTCTCGATCTGTGGGATCGCGACGTTGATCGCGGAGAAGTCGTTCGCGATCACGAAGACCGCGATCCCCATCGCGATCAGAGCCAGCCAGGTGCCCCGGTCGATCGGCTTCATCCGGCCGCCGGCTGCGCCTCGGGCAGCATGAAGGAGTTGGTGCTGCGAGATGAACGGCGGCTTCCAGCGGGGCACGAAGCTGTGCTGCGCGCGATCACGGGCAGCAGTGTCGCATTTGACACGGCCCCCAAAGGGATGATCCAATCGCTTCGGGCCCGCGAAGGACCCGCCGAGCGGCCGGAAGCCGCTCGAACCATGGGGAGAGGAGCCGCCAACCACCCGCTGTCCGCACCGCTGCCATTCGCGGGGATGGTCCTCTGCGTGATCGCCGGCTTCCTGGCCCTCGATCACGTCGCCAACGGGGATGAGCAGCTCCTCCTCGGAGCCGCGACCTGGCTGATCCTGATCGCATCATGCGCGCCGCTCAGCCGCGAGGACCGTGCCCGGGCCCTGCTGGTGGTGCTGGTCGCCACCTGCGCGGAGGTGCTCGGATCGATCGTCCTCGGCGCCTACACCTACCGGTTGGAGAACCTGCCGGCCTTCGTCCCACCGGGACACGGGCTCGTCTTCCTGGCTGGGCTTCGCATCAGCCAATCCGCGCCCGTCCGCAGGCACCCCCGTGCCTTCCTCTGGGCCGTGATCGCATTGGTGGCGGCCTGGGGCGCGGCCGGCTTGGTCGTCCTCGGCCGGACCGACGCGCTTGGAGCCATCACGGGCGCGCTGCTGATCTGCGTCCTCCTCCGCGGCCGCGCAGCGACCCTCTACGCGGGGGTCTTCCTGATGGTCGGCTTCCTCGAGATCTACGGCACCTCGATCGGCGCTTGGCACTGGGCCGCAACCGCCCCGGACACCCCATTGCCGACGGGCAACCCGCCGAGCGGCATCGCGGGCGTCTACGTCCTCTTCGACGTCGCGGCGATTGCGCTGGCGCCCCGGGTGCTGTCCGCCATCGACGGCCTGCGTCGCCTCTCGCCCCTCTACTCGGTGATCCCGGCCGCCTCCAGGGCGTCGGCCCGTTCCCAGTAGTACTCCCAGCGCACGATCAGCCCGTCGCGGAGCGTCAGCAGCGTGCCGACGTCCTGGCTGATGACCGCCCCGCTCCGCCTGCCGCGGGCGGTCTGCTTCTCGAGAACCAGGACACGATCGCCGAGATCGATCATGCGGTCGACCTCGAATTGGTAGTCCTCCCAGACGTTCAGGTAATCGGCGGTGGCCTGCCTCATGCCGTCCTTGCCATGCCACACACCCGTGAAGTCCGGCGCCTCGGAGCCGATCCGGACGAACTCGATCTCTGGGTGGACGAACTCGCCGACGTACATGTCCCCACCCTCACGCCGGTCGTACATCTCGCGGACGATCTCGACGTTCCTCGGGGTCATCGGGACGCAGTATCTCGTCCCGGCCTGGCTGCTCGCCGAGCAGCGAGGCGGCGGCCGCACCGCTGAGCTTCGTCACGCGCTCGAGCTCGACCGAAGCTCCCCGTCGTCGGGCGCAGCGCGGACAGTGTCGTGGCGACGTCAGTGGGTTGCGGTCGAACATGGTCAAGCCGCAGCCCGGGCATCTCAGATAGGTCATGCGAGTCCCCTTTCACAGGGCAGTCGATTCCGTGGGACGAGCCGGCCATGCCGTTCGTCTGCCCTGTTCCCCCAACGCGGCGCGCTGTGCAAGGGCTCTCGCCGACGAAGCTCGTATACCCGTGTTCGCGCCGGGGCGAACCAGCGTTACTGGGTAATCAGCCGAGAACGGTTTCGCGCGTTCCCAGCGCGGCGAGCACTCGCTCGGCGACGTCCTCGCCGGTGAAGCCGACCTCCTCGCGGAGCAGCGCGGGCTTGCCGTGCGTGACGTAGCGGTCCGGTAGGCCGACACGGAGGACGCGGGCCCGCTCGGATCCATCGGCGAACGCGTCCTCGACGTGCTCCAACACGCCGGAGCCGAACCCGCCCGGCAGGACGTTCTCCTCGATCGTCACCAGCAGGTCGTGCTCCGCGGCCAGCTTCTCGATCAGCTCGCCGTCCAGGGGCTTGGCGAAGCGGCCGTCCGCGACGGTCGGCTCGAGCCCCCTGCCGCGCAGGATCTCGGCCGCCCGCAGTCCCACCTGGACGCCGTATCCGTAGCCGAGCAGCGCAACGCGCTCGCCGGGCAGCAGATATTCGCCCTTGCCGATCTCGATCTCCTTGGGCGCGTCCGGCATCGGCGCGCCCTCGGCGGCGCCGCGCGGATAGCGGAAGGCGATCGGGCCGTCGTCGTACGCCATGGCGGTGCGAAGCATGTGCACGAGCATCGCCTCGTCGCGCGGCGCCATTACGACCACGTTCGGCAGCGGCCGGAAGTAGGAGACGTCGAAGGCGCCGTGGTGAGTCGGGCCATCGTCGCCGACCAGGCCCGCTCGGTCCATGGCGAAGACCACGTTCAGCTTCTGCAGGCAGACGTCATGAACCAGCTGGTCGAAAGCGCGTTGCAGGAAGGTCGAGTAGATCGCGCAGACCGGCTTCGCGCCCTGGATCGCCAGCCCGGAGGCGAAGAGCACCGCGTCCTGCTCGGCGATCCCGACGTCGTAGTACTGGTCGGGAAGCTCGTCGTGAAGTTTGTTGAGGCCGGTGCCACCGGCCATCGCAGCGGTGATCCCGATCACCCGCTCGTCGCGCTTCGCCTCCTCGACCAGCGCGTCGGCGAAGACGGCCGTGTACTGAGGCGGGGAGTTGGGCGCCGGCTTCTCCAGCTTCTCGATCTTCTCCGGCGAGTCGCTCTCGCTGACCGGGACGACCGGCTTCTTCGGCGCCTCCTTGCCGTCCACGATCGAGCCCGGCTTGGCCGCGTGCCACTTCTCCATCCCCTCCAGGCCGCCCTCCTCGGCGGGCTCGAAGCCCTTGCCCTTGACGGTGTGGATGTGGACGACGACGGGCCGGTCGGCGTCGAGGGCCTTGGTGAGCGCCCGCCGCAGCGCCGCGACGTCGTGGCCGTCGATCACTCCCATGTAGGCGAGGTCGAGCTCCTCGAAGAACAGGCCCGGCGCCCAGTAGGCCTTGATCGCCGCCTTCACCTCGGGTCCTAGCCGCTCGATTCGCCTGCCCAAGCCGAGCGGAAGCTGCGTGAGGCGCTCCTCCGTGGTGGAGCGGGCCTGGTAGAGCCGCCTGTTCAATCGCACGCGCTGGAAGTAGCGGGAGATCGCCCCGACGTTGGGCGAGATCGACATCCCGTTGTCGTTGAGGACGATCACCATCGGGGTCTGGAGACCGCCGGCGTGATGGAGGGCCTCGTAGGCGACGCCACCGGTGAGGGCCCCGTCGCCGATCACGGCGACGACCTTGCCGTCCTCCCCGATCCCCTTCAGCATGGCCTCCTTGAGGCCGACCCCGTAGCCGATGGAGGTCGAAGCGTGGCCGGCGCCCATGATGTCGTGCTCGGACTCGAACACCGAGCAGAAGGGCGCCAGGCCCTCGTACTGGCGGATCGTGTTGAGCCGGTCCCTGCGGCCGGTGAGCACCTTGTGGGGATAGGCCTGATGCCCGACGTCCCAGAGGATCTTGTCCGTGGGCGAGTCGAGCAGGCTGTGCAGCGCGACTGCGAGCTCGCAGGTGCCGAGGTTGGCGCCGAAGTGGCCGCCGATCTCACCGATCGTGTCGATGATCAGCTCGCGGACCTCCTGGGCCAGACGCTGGAGCTGGTCGTCCGTGAGCTCCGTCAGGTCGGCGGGCGAGTCGATCGAGTCGAGCAGAGTCTTTTCGTTGGCCATCAGGTGTGTCGGGTGTGGATGAAGTCGGTGATCCGTGCCAGATCGTCGGTCTTCGCCGCCGTCTCGGCAAGTGCCTTCCTGGCCTTGCCGTGCGACTCAGAGGCTAGCTCGCGGGCCTTGTCGAGGCCAAACGCGCTCACGTAGGTGAGCTTGCCGTGTCTCTCGTCGCTGCCGCTCGGCTTGCCGAGCTCTTCGTCCGATCCGGTCACGTCGAGGATGTCGTCGACGATCTGGAACAGGACCCCGAGCTCATCGGCGAAACGGCGGTACGGGATTGTCTCATTTTCGGGCAGTTCACCAAGAACGAGTACGACCACGATGCTCGAGGCGATCAGCCGACCTGTCTTGAGTCGATGCATCTCTCGGAGCCGACCGGGATCGACCTGGCCCCCCTCGCCCGGTCCGCCCTCCTCGAACTCGGTGACGTCGATGTACTGGCCGCCCACCATGCCGTCGATGCCCGTGGCCGAGACCAGCTCCTGGAGCGCGGCGAGGACCGCCGCCGGCTCGCCCTCCTGGCGCCGGCTGAAGAGGCGCATCGCCTCTGCGAAGAGGCCGTCCCCCGCCAGGATGGCGACGTTCTCCCCGAACTTGACGTGAGAGGTGGGCATTCCGCGCCGCAGCTCGTCGTCGTCCATCGCGGGCAGGTCGTCGTGGATCAGGGAGTAGGTGTGGATCAGCTCGATCGCCCCCGCGGCGGGCAGCACCCGCTCCGGATCGAGCCCGATCGAGCGCGCCGTCGCCAGCGCCAGCACCGGGCGGATGCGCTTGCCGCCCGCCAGCAGCGAATAGCGCATCGCCTCCGCCAGTCCGGCGGTCGCCGGAGTCTCCGAGAAGCTGAGGCGCGTCAGGTAGCGGTCGACCATCTCCCGAAGGTCATCGGGGTACTCGCTCATCTGCCGGCTCAGTCCCCGGGTGAGCCCGAGGCGCCGCGCAGAGCGCCCTCGACCGCGCTCCCCGCCTGGGCAGCGAGCTCGGAGGCCTCGCGCACGAGCTCCGCCGCGCGATCGTCATCGACATCGCCCTCGAGCTGCGCCGCGAGCTGTTCGAGGCGTGCGGTGATGCGCTCGAGCTCCTCGGCGCCACCGCCTGTCGATTCGGCTCCGACACCCATTGGGCCGCGATGCTAGCTGTCCGTCGGCCGGCTATCGGACGAGCGCTGGCACGTCGGCGATCGAGTCGACCGTCGCGGTCGGCTCGATTCCCGACTCCCTGACGAGATCCTCCCGGTACTTGCCGGTGCGCACCAGGATCCCCGCCAGGCCGGCTTCCATCGCGCCGCCGACGTCCGCCTCCACGTCATCGCCCACCATCGCGGCATGGTCGGCGCTCACGCCCAGCTCGCCGAGCGCCAGAACGAAGAACGCCGGTGAGGGCTTGCCGACCACCTCAGCCTCACGTCCGGTGGCGTACTCGAGCGCGGAGACGAAGGGACCGGCGTCGAGCGAGAGCCCCTCGGCTGTCTCCCAGTAGCGGTTCTTCTGCAGGGCGATCAGCGCGGCGCCATCCATCAGCTGCCTGAACGCCCGGTTGAGGATGTCGTAGTCCCAGCCCTCCCCCAGGTCGCCGACGATCACCGCGTCGACCGAGTCGCCCCGCTCCTCGAGGCCCTCCAGGTCCTCGCGAAGCTCGTCGAGGACGACCAGGGCGACCGACTCGTAGCCCGCCTCGTCGCAGCGGCTCGCTTCGCGAGTGTAGCCGGGGTGATCAGCTCGGCCGGGTCGGCCTCGATTCCGAGCCGATCGAGGCGCTCCAGGATCGAGCTGCGCGGGCGCATCGTCGTGTTGGTGACCAAGCGGATCGGGATCCCCTCGGAGCGCAGGCGCTCCAGGGCATCGGCGGCCCCGGGCACGGCCTCGTCCTGCACGTAGATCACCCCGCTGAGGTCGAGGAGGAGCCCCTCCACACCCTCGAGCGCGGTCGCCATCAGTCGACGGCGCCTCGTTCCGCCAGGGCCGCGCCGAGGATCCCGTTGACGAACCCCGGCGCGTCGGTGCCGCAGTACTCCTTGGCGAGCTCGACGGCCTCGTCGATCGCGACCTCGACCGGGACGTCGTCGCTGTGGAGCGCCTCGTAGAGAGCCGTCTCCATGATGCTGCGCTCGAGCGGCGCGATCCGCTCCAGGGCCCAGCCCTTCGAGTGCTTGGCGATCAGCTCGTCGAGCTCGGGCCGGTTGGCCTCGACCGCCTCGGCGAGCTCGACCGAGAAAGGCTTCGCGCCCTCGAGCAGCTCGCCGAGGGGCCGACCCGTGACCTCGTGCTGGTAGAGCGCGAAGACCGCGTCCCGTCGCTGATCGGACCTCTTCATACCTGCATTAAACGGGTTGCGCTGGCGCGCACCCTAGCACTACGCCCGGGAGACGTACTCGCCGCTGCGCGTGTCGACCCGGACGCGCTCGCCCTCCTCGATGAAGAGCGGGACCTGGACGACCACGCCGGTCTCCAGGGTCGCGGGCTTCGTGCCCCCGCCCGAGGCGGTGTCGCCCTTCAGCCCGGGATCGGTCTGCGTGATCGCCAGGTCGACGGCGCTCGGCGGCTGCGCGCCGGCGGCCTGCTCGTCGACGAAGAGCAGCTCAACGTCGGAGTTGGGCGGTACCCACTTGAGGGCGTCGCCGACGATCGCCTTCGGGATCTCGACCTGGTCATAGCTCTGGTTGTCCATGAAGACGGCCGCGTCGCCCGAGTCGTAGAGGAACTGCATCTTGCGGGTCTCGGTGCGCACCGGCCTGAACTTCTCCCCGGCCTTGAAGGTCTTGTCGATCACGGCGCCGTCGTCGACCCGCTTCAGCTTCGAGCGCACGAAGGCGCCGCCCTTGCCCGGCTTCACATGCTGGAACTCGACGATCCGGAAGACTGTCCCGTCCACCTCGATGTGGGCGCCGTTCTTGAACTGGTTGGTACTGATCACGGCCCGGCAGGCTAGCGGCCGTGGCCGAGCGGTAAGTTCGTGGAGGGAGGCTGGCCGTGTTCGTCCCAGAACTCGAGGAACTGCGGGGCGGCCTCCGCGACCGACGCGGTCCGGCGCAGGCGCTGTGCCGCTACCAGCGCCTGATGGTGGTCCCGCGACAGGGGCTCCAGGGCAGGGCTCCGCTTCACCCGAGGCAGAGTACGCGGCGATCAGTCGCGAAGCGCCCGCAGCGCATTCAAGATCACCGCCACGTCGATTCCCTCCTGCAGCAGGGCTCCGGCGACGGGCGCGATGTAGCCGAACGCGGCGAAGCCCATCGCGACGAAGCTGAGGCCAAGCCCGGCGAGGACGCTCTGCCGCGCGATCCCCAGCGAGCGCCGGCCAATGCGGATTGCGTCGGCGACCCGGTCGACCCGGTCTACGGCGATCACCGCATCGGCCGTCTCGGAGGAGACGGTTGCCCCAACCCCACCCATCGCGACGCCGACGTCTGCCAGGGCCAGCGCCGGTGCGTCGTTGACGCCGTCGCCGACCATCACCACCGTGCCCTCGTCGGTCAGCTCGCGCGCCTTGCGCACGACGTCGATCTTCTCCTCGGGTGAGCATTCGGCGAAGACACGGTCGACCCCAACCGATCCGCCCACCGCCTCGCCGACCGCCCGCTGATCCCCGGTCACGAGCACGACATGCTCGATTCCGGCGGTCCGCAGGCTCGCCGTCAGCTCCCCAGCATCGTCCCGCAGCCGGTCCGCCATCAGGATCGCCCCGGCGAGGTCGCCGTCGACCCCGACCAGCACACGAGCCAGCCCCGGCTCGTTCGAGTCATCGAACAGCTCCGCCGTGCTCTTCACTCCCGAGTAGCCGCGGCGGCGAAGCCAGTCGCTGCTCCCGACCGCAACGCGATGCCCGGCCACCTGCCCCTCGATCCCCTGGCCGGGCTCCTCCACGACCTGCTCGGGAAAGGCGAGCTCGATCCCGCGGGCTTCGGCGCCGTGAACGAGGGCCTCCGCCAGGACGTGGGCGGAGAGCTGATCGACCGAGGCTCCAAGTCTGAGGACATCCTCGGAGCTGAGCCCGTCGGCGCTGCGCACCCATTCGATCTCGGGACGGCCGTGAGTGAGTGTCCCAGTCTTGTCGAAGAGCACCGTGCGCGCCCGCCCCAGCTTCTCGATCGTGCCGGCGCCCTTGGCGATCACGCCGCGGCGTGCGGCGCGCGAGACGCCGGAGATCAGCGCCACCGGCGCGGCCAGGATCAGCGGACAGGGCGTCGCCACGACGAGCACCGCGAGTGCGCGTACGGGGTCGCCACTCAGTGCCCAGGCCGCCCCGGCCACCACGAGAGTGACCGGCAGCAGAATCGCTGCGTAGCGGTCCGCCATGCGGACGAAGGGCGCCCGCTGGCGCTCGGCCTGCTGGACCAGCCGGACGATGCCCGCGTAGGCGCTCTCGGACGCTGTTCTCGTCGCCCGCAGGTCGAAAGCATCGCCCGCATTGAGCGTGCCGCTCGAGACCGTCGTCCCTCGCGAGCGTTCGACGGGCAATGGCTCCCCGGTCAGGGTCGACTCGTCGATCACCGCGTGCTCGCTCTGCACCGCGCCATCGACCGGGATGACCTCACCCGCCCGCACCAGAATCCGGTCCCCGACGCCGATCTCCCCCACAGGGACCTCCTCGAGCTTCTCGCCTCGGCGCCGGTGCGCGATGCGTGGGGCACGCTCCAGCAGCGCCGTCAGCTCACGTCGGGCCCGTCGCCCCGCCGCCGCCTCCAGGGCGTTCCCTCCGCTCAGCATCAGGGCGATCACCGCCCCGGCGAGGTACTCGCCGAGCACAAGTGCCCCGACCATCGCCACCAGCGCGATCGCATCCACCCCGATGTCCCCCCGCATCACGCTCCGCAGCACGGACCAGCTCAGCGGGATCAGCGTCAGCACGATCGCCACGGCCCAGACCTTGTCCCCCGCGTCGCCGGGTTCGAAGATGTGTATCGCGCCGCCGAGGGCGAGGGCGAAGAGGATCAGCCCGACGACGACGTACGCCTCGGAGATCCCAAGCGAGGTCGCCCGGGAGCGCAGGGTGCCGAATCTACGGCGAACGAGCGATCCGCCCCGGCGGATGCGCTCAGCCCGAGATCCGTCGGATGGCGCGGTAGACAGCATCCCGAAGAGCCTTCTCGCGCGGGTCATCGAACATGTAGTAGTCCATGTTGTTCATCACGTAGGCGAAGCCGAGCCGCGCGTCGGGATCGGCGAAGCCGAAGGAGCCGCCTGCGCCCGGCGTACCGAAGGCGCGCCGGCTGGAGCCCCACTCCGGTCCCGGTCCCGGTCTGAGGAAGCCGAGCGACATCCAGCTCGGCACGCCCATCACCTGATCCCTCTGACGCTCGACGTCGATGACCTCCGTCAGGCTCGCGAGCGTCGCGGGGGCGATACCGAGCTCCGCTCCACCCTCCGCGAACGCCGAATAGGCCCGCGCGATCCCACGCGCCGTCCCCACGCCGCTGCCCGCCGGGACCTCGACCTCGAGCCACCGGCGGTCATTCGGATCGACGTCAGCGAAGAGCATCGACTTTCGCAGCAGCGACCACGGCCACAGGATTCGCATCACGTATCCCTTGGGGACCGAAGGAAGCGCCCGGATGGAGCGTCCCGGAGAGAAGAGCCTCAGCTGCGCGAGCCGCTCATCGGGAATCTCGGGCGGGAGCCCGATGTAGAACTCGATCTGCAGCGGTGTCGCGATCTCCTCGTGGAAGAACCGGCCGAGGGAGCGGCCGCCCGGGTCGACGTGCCGAATCAGTTCCTGCATGTAGAGCCCGATCGTCATCGCGTGGTAGCCGTGCCGCGTTCCCGGTTCCCACGCCGGCTTCTGCCGGGCGAGCACAGCGGAGACGTGGTCGAGGTCCCTCATGTCCTCGGCGTGGAGCGGCTCGTCGATCCAGACCAGCCCCGCTTCGTGGCTGAGGAGCTGGCGCACGGTGATCTCGCCCTTGCCGTTTTGGGCGAACTCGGGCCAGTACCGGGCGACCGGCGCCTCGTAGTCGATCCAGCCGCGCGAGTTCGCGACGGCGATCGTCATCGCTGCCAGACCCTTGGTGGTCGAGTGGACGAGGACCAGCGTGTCCTCGTTCCAGGGCTCGTCGCCGCCGGGGATGCGGCGGCCGCCCCAAAGGTCGACGACCTTTTCGCCACGCCAGTAGGCGGAGACCGCAGCACCGATCTCGCCGCGCTCCGCGAAGTTCCGGTCGAACTCGGCACGCACTTCCTCGAAGCCCGGGGCGGCCCATCCGCCCTGATGCGACAGGTTCGCTGCAAGCTCGGTCGTCATCTGAGCTGCCGACGATATGCCGCGAATCGAGTTCTCTCATCCGTGCAAACCCCAGAGATCGCCTGTTCAGCCGGCGAACCAGCGGGCACGCCTGCTCGAGCCGAATTCCTTCTTCTCCGCGACCAGGGCGCCGGAGGGCTCCTGGAATTCCCCGGTCGGCTTTGGGCCCGAGAGGAAATCGACGTCGACCCGACCGACCCGGCCCCCGCCGAATTCGACGTAGCAGGAGCCCAGCCCGTCGTAGCCTGCAGGCGCCTCCACCCCGCGGATCTCCGCGAGCACCTCGGCGGCGACAACGCGCGCTGCCCCCTCCGCGAACACGCCGGCCATGGGGACCCCCACGGTCGCGACGTCGCCCACGGCGTAGACGCCCGGGAACCGGGTCCTGAGCGTGCTCGATTCCACCGGGATGTAGCCCTCCTCCGCCATCCCGGATTCCAGGACGACGTCGGGGGCTAGGTGCTTCGGAACCCCCAGGAAGAGGTCGAAGGGGAACTCTCGCCCGTCCTTCAGCACCGCCACATTTCGGTCCTCATCCAGGGAGACGATGCGCGCGTCAGGGACGAACTCGATGTTCCGCTCGGCAAAGGCCTCGAGGAGGGCCTCTGAGGTCGCCGGTGACGGAGGCACGGGACTCGGGAGGGGCATCAGGAAGGTGATCTCGCACTGCTCCCGGACGCCACGCGCGGAGAGGTGATCGTGGAGCAGCAGGGCTGCCTCGCTGGGCGCCGGCGGGCACTTGAATGGCGCCCCGCAGACGCCGACGACGGCCCGCCCCTCGGAGAACTCCGGCAGGACCTCCCGCACACGCTCCGCGCCGGCGACGGAGTAGAACTCGCTGCCCGCTTCTGCCAGGCCCGGGGTGAAGTCCATGTCGTAATCGGCGCCAAGCGCCACCACCAGGATGTCGGCCTCGTACTCGCCGGCGTCCGTCCTCACTCCCCGCCGTTCCGGGTCGATCGCCGTGACCGTCTCCTGCGCGAAGCGAACCCCGGGCTTGGCGAAGTCCCGATATGGAAGGCGGACCGCTTCGAGGGTCTGCCGCCCGAACATCACGTCGAGCTTCGAGAATCCGAAGACGAAGGCATCGCCCTTGTCGATCAGGGTCACATCGGCGTCTTGGCCGAGCTCCTCCGAAAGGATCGTGGCCAGCTCCAGGCCGCCAAACCCCGCCCCCAGCACGACTATCCGTGTCGCCATGCGGGCGACCCTACCCCGATCAGCCAGGACGGTGATCGCCCTAATCGGGGGAACTGCGACCTGCTCGAGCGCGGTGTGGTTAAGTAATCCGCGGCGTGCACCTAAAAGTGGGTACATCCCTGCTGGCCGTCTTCCTCACTCTCGTCTTCGCGAGCAGCGCGGCTGCCGCCGACCCGTCCTTCGACGCACACGGCAGCGTCGAGCAGGTCTACGCGACCGGGCTCCCCGCCGGCGCCTCCACCTCCCTCCTCGATTCCTCCGATCAGGTGGTTACGACGAGGGCCGCGAACAACCTCGGCGGGATTCTGTTCCGGAATGTCACTCCGGGCGACGGCTACCGGGTGCGCCTCGACACGACGGGCGAGACCTCCGGGCCGCTGACGGTGCTGACGACGCAGTCGGCGCCTCCCGACACCAACATCTACGGCCAGTCGGTCCCGTCGGACGGCTATGGCTACATGTCGACCCGGGACGGCACCAAGCTCGCCTACTCGGTGCACCCGCCGACGGACCTCGCCAACGTGGAGGGACTCGACCTGCCGCCCGAGGTAACCAGCCAGCTCTCGTCGCTGGCCGCGCCCGGCGTGAAGTCCCCGACCCTGGTCGAGTACTCGGGGTACGGCTACGCGAAGCCCGACGGGCCGGTGAGCGGCATCGCCGCACTCGCCAACCTGATGGGGTTCACCGTCGTCGACGTCAACATGCGCGGCACGGGCTGCTCGGGCGGGGCGTTCGACTTCTTCGAGCCGCTGCAGAGCCTCGACGGCTACGACGTCGTTGAGACGGTCGCCCATCAGCCCTGGGTCGCCCACGGAAAGGTCGGCATGCTCGGCATCTCCTACGGCGGCATCAGCCAGCTGTTCACCGCGCAGACCGAGCCGCCGGACCTCGCGGCGATCGCGCCCCTCTCGGTGATCGACCAGACGCAGACGACGCTCTACCCCGGCGGCATCCTCAACACCGGTTTCGCCGTCAACTGGGCCCAGGAGCGCCAGCACGAGGCGTTGCCGGCGGGCCCGGACAGCGGTCAGCCGTGGGCCTATCAGCGGATCCAGGAGGGCGATACGACCTGCGCGGCCAACCAGACGCTGCATCCCGAGGCCGCAGACCTGCTCGGCAAGATCCGCGCGAACGACCACTACATCCCCGAGGTCGCTGACCCGCTCTCCCCGATCACCTTCGTCAACAAGATCAACGTCCCGGTCTTCATGGCGTGCCAGTGGACCGACGAGCAGACGGGCGGTCACTGCCCGACGCTCGCCGAGCACATGACGGGGACCGACAAGAAGTGGTTTACGTACACCAACGGCGTGCACACCGACTCGCTTGATCCAGAGACCTACAACCGCTTATACGACTTCTTCGAGCTATACGTGGACCAGCAGGCGCCGAGCCTGAAATCGGCCCTGGTCCACGCCAGCTGGCCACTGGCCATGCAGGCGATCTTCGGGATCAACGGTCCGTGTCTGGACGGTGCCGGGTGCGCCCCGCCCTTGGCGACGCTGCCTGACGACCCGATCCAGCAGCAGCCGACCTACGACGGCGCCAAGGCCGCATTCGACGCGCAGCCCTCGATCCGGGTGCTGTTCGACAACGGCGCCGGCAACTCGAACCCGGGCTGGCCGTATCCGGGCTTCGAGCGCTCGTATGACAGCTTCCCGATCCCCGGGACCGAGGGACGCTCCTGGTACCTGAACCCCGGCGGTGAGCTCGCCGACCAGTCACCCAACGGCGCCGCAGCGGATGAGTTCACCTGGGACGCCCACGCCCGGCCGCTGACCAATTTCACCGGCGACACCGCCGCGGGCCCCGGCGGCCTCTGGACCGCGATGCCGAATTACCAGTGGACGCAGGATCCCGACGGCACCGCAGTCTCCTACGTGACGCCGGCACTAGGCAGCGACACCGCCGTCATTGGAGCGGGTCGCGTGGACCTCTGGGTGCGCTCATCCACCCCGGACGTCGAGCTCCAGGCGACGATCAGCGAAGTCAGGCCCGACGGCAAGGAGACCTTCGTGCAGGGCGGCTGGATTCGCGCCAAGGCGCGAGCGCTCGATCCGGCCAAGAGCACCGAGCTCGAGCCCGTCCCGAGCTTCCGCCAGGAGGACTTCGCGGACATGCCCAGCGAACCGCTTCGTGCCGGTGACGATCCCGCTCTACTACGAGGGCCACATGTACCGCGCGGGCTCGCGGATCCGCGTGCGGATCAGCGCGCCCAACGGCGATCAGCCGGTCTGGTCCTTCGCCGAGACCGTGCCCGCCGGACAGGCGAACGTCGCGATCGGCTACGGCGGGGACATGCCGTCCCGCCTCGAGCTCCCGGTCGTGCCGGGCGAGAGCGCGCCGACCGGGTTGCCGCCGTGCCCGGGCCTGCGTGGCGAGCCGTGCCGCGACTACCAGCCCTTCGAGAACAGGGCCGCGCCGATCGGCGCAGGGACAGCGGCTTCCGCCTCGACGCCCGAACAGCCGGACTCGAGCTCCGCGCCGCCGGCGCTGGGGAAATGTCCCAAGGGCACCAGGAAGGCAGCCGCCAGCGCCAAGAAGCACAAGAAGAAGCACTGCGGCGGGAAGCGGAAGAGGCGCCACAAGAAGAAGTAAGGCCCCTCGGCGCTGAGGCGCAGGCACCGGCGCCGTCGCGCCGATGCCCGGCTTAGAGTCCTGCTGATGCCTCAGCTCCCAAGCGGTGTCATCGTCGCCGCCGGCGTGGACGAGACGTCGGCGCTCGTGATGGTGATCGCCGCCGCGGTCGCGGCCATGATCGTTCTGGCCGTTTCGCCGCGATTGACCATTCCGGTGGTGGTACTGGAGCTGCTGCTCGGGATCCTGATCGGGCCGCAGGGACTCGATATCGCGAAGGTCGACCCGACCACGTCGCTGCTCGGCGATCTGGGACTCGGGATGCTCTTCTTCTTCGCGGGCTACGAGATCGATTTCGACCGGATCAAGGGCCGGCCGCTCGAGCTGGCCGTCATGGGCTGGGCCATCTCGCTCGCTCTGGCGTACGGGATCGGCGGTGCGCTCGCCGGCGCGGGAATCATCCTCTCCTTCCTCTACACCGGATCGGCCATGGCGACGACGGCGATTGGCACTCTCATCCCGATCCTCAGCGACGCCGGCGAGATGCGGACCAGCTTCGGCACGTACCTGCTCGGCGCGGGCGCCATCGGGGAGTTCGGACCGATCCTGCTCGTGACGCTGATCCTGTCCACCGGCCACCCGATCCACGAGGCGGTGATCCTCGTGCTCTTCATCGTGCTCGCGGTGCTCACCGGGCTCCTGGCGGTTCGCTCCGCCTGGCGGGGATGGCCGCTGGTCGAAAAGACCTTTGAGACCTCGAGCCAGCTCGCCGTACGGCTGGCCGTCGTGCTGGTGTTCAGCCTGGTCGCGCTGGCCGCTCAGCTCGGCCTCGACCTCCTGCTCGGCGGATTCGTCGCGGGGATGATCACCCGCATCGCGCTGCGGGGCCGCGAGGTCAGCGTCTTCGACTCGAAGCTCACCGCGGTCGGCTACGGCCTGTTGATCCCGTTCTTCTTCGTCACCAGCGGGATGGCGTTCGACCTCGACGCGCTCACCTCCAGCGCGACGGCAATGCTGAAGGTGCCGATGTTCGTCTGTCTCTTCCTGATCGTGCGCGGCGTGCCGGCCCTGCTGCTCTATCGCAGCGAACTCGCTCTCCGGGATCGCTTCGCCCTCGCCGTCTACTGCTCGACCGAGCTGCCGCTTGTCGTTGCGATCACCACCCTGGCGATCGACGCCGGGCACATGGAGACCTCCACGGCTGCGGGACTGGTGGGCGCTGCGATCATCTCCACCCTGATCTTCCCGCTGCTCGGCGCGCGGATCAGGCGCGGTGGCGAACCCGCCGCCGGGCCCATCGAAGCGCCGGCCACGGCCTAGCGGCCACAAGGCCGCTCACGCCTCACCTCACGTATTCGATGAAGCGCCCCAGGCCCCGGAAGCCGACGGCGGCATAGACGCCATCCGCCATCTCCGTGGACTGGAGGCTGGCGGTCGTGCAGCCTCGCTCACGCGCCCGGTACAGGTGGGACGCCGTCAGGGCGGTGCCAAGCCCGCGCCGCCGGGCATGCGGCAGGGTCCCGACGTTGTAGATGCCGCAGTCGCCGTCGTGGTCATAGGCCATTCCCGCCGTCACGTTCTCCCCATCGAGCCGAGCGACGAGGACATGGAAGTGGCTTGTGTCGACGCCCGCCAGCAGCCCGTCAGGCACCTCGATGATCCGCAGGTACTCGTCCCAGTCCGGGGGACCCAGCTCAACGTCAGGGGGCGGAACGGCGATGTCGCTCAGCGACATCGCCATCGCCCGCGTCGTCGTGTCGACCCGGAAGTCGCGTCTCCTCATCTCGGCGATCGCCGCCTCCTCTGACTCGTGCGCCCAGATCGCGTAGCGGTCCACCCCCGCGTCCTCGTAGGCCAGGACGACCGACGCGGCCGCCTCGTCTGCTCGCGCCCCATCGAGATCGCGGGCCAGCACCGCGTTGTTGTAGAAAGCCCGCTCCGGGCCGGCGGGAAACACGGCGATCGCCGCTCCGGGGAGCCGCTCGACCGTGGCTCCACGGGTCCCCTCCGCAATACGAGTCCACGTGCCGAGGAGGTTCGCCACCATCCGGTCATAGAGAACCCTTTCTCCGAGGCCGGCCACCGGGTCAGTCGACGATCTGGAGCTCCTTCGGCAGGCCGCTCAGGTTGCGGTGGCCGTCCGAAGTGACCACGACGAGGTCCTCGATGCGGACTCCGAAGCGCCCGGGCAGGTAGACGCCGGGCTCGACGGTGACCACGTTGCCCTCCGCCAGCTCGTCCTCGGAGGTGGTCGCGAGTCGCGGCCGCTCGTGGACCTCGAGGCCGACGCCGTGGCCCAGCCCATGCCCGAAGCGATCGCCGTGGCCCGCCTCGGAGATCATCTCCCGCGCGACGGCGTCGACCTCCTTGCCGCCCGCGCCGGGCCGGACCGCCTCGAGGGAGGCCTGCTGGGCCCGGCGGACCAGCTCGTAGACCTCACGGGCTTCATCGCCCGGGTCTCCGGTAGCGAAGGTGCGCGTGCAGTCCGAGCAGTAGCCGTCGAGGAGCGCGCCCATGTCGAAGACGACGAGCTCGCCAGAGCCGATCTCGCGCTCGCCCGGCTCGGCGTGCGGCAATGCGCCGTTCTCAGCCGCCGCCACGATCGGCGGGAAGGAGGGCTCGGCGCCGAGCTCGCGGAGGCGCGCCTCGCAGGCTCGGGCAACGTCGCGCTCGGCGTGCCCCTTGAGGCCACGCTCGAGCGCCCATTCATAGACCCCGTCGGTGAGCTCCGCGGCGGCCGCGATCCGCTCCAGCTCCTCGGGCTCCTTGACCGCGCGGAGCTGCTCGACCAGGTCGCCGGCGGGAACGAGCTCCACGTCGTCGCCGGCGGCCGCCTCCAGCCGGGCGAGCTGGCGGACGCTCAGCTTGGCGTCCTCGAACCCGACCCGCCCCTTCATCCGCGCCACGATCTGAGGGACGAGCTCGCGCTCGGCCTCGGGCCGCTCCCACTCCGGGGTCACCTCATCCTTCGCGCGCTCGGTGTAGCGAAAGTCCGTGAAGAAGACGAGATCCTCGCCGCCCACAAGGCAGGCGCCGTTCGTCCCGGCGAAGCCCGTGAGGTAGCGGACGTTCGTCAGGTCCGAGACGAAGAGCTGGTCGAGCTCGCGCTCGGCGACCAGCTCGGCGAGCCGCTCCCCGCGGCTCACACGCCCAGCCTCTCGGCGATCAGCCCCAGCGCCTCCTCGTAGCCCTCGGGGCCCTTGCCGTAGATCTGGCCGATGAGCAGCTCGAGGCCCTCGAAGACCGAATGCCGTCGCCATTCCTCGCGCTTGGAGATGTCGGAGATGTGCACCTCGACGGCAGGGATCCCCGTCAGGTCGAGCGCGTCCCGGATCGCCCACGAGTAGTGGGTCCAGGCGCCGGCGTTGACGATCGCGGCATCGGCGATCTCCGGCAGCCGGTGCAGGTGCTCAACGAATTCGCCCTCGGAGTTCGTCTGGAAGAAGGACGCCTCCAGGTTCCGTTCCCGGGCGAATCGCTTGATCCTGAACTCGAGCTCGGCCAGGGTGAAGTCGCCGTAGATGTCCCGGTCGCGGCTGCCCAGCATGTCGAGGTTGACGCCGTGCATCACCTGGACTCGATTGCGGGTGCTGGCCATCACCTCAGCTCCTCGACTGCGGCGCGGACCCTATCCGGCTCCACCGTCTGTCCCCAGAGTGGTGCGCCGGGCTGCTCGAGCAGAACGAAGCCGAGCCCCTCGCTGGTCTGCTTCTTGTCGCGCTCCATGGCCGCCAGCACCCCGTCCACCTCGACCGACGGGTCGAGCGAGATGGGCAGCCCGTGTGAGGCGAGCAGGCCCTCGACCTCGTCTCGAAGGGCATCGGTGCCCGAGAGCCGCAGCGCCGCGAGCAGGCCGAGGCCGACGGCCTCGCCGTGCCGGTAGCGCGAGTACCCGGTCTGGGCCTCGATCGCGTGACCGACCGTGTGGCCGAGGTTGAGCACCGCGCGGCGGCCGGTGTCGCGCTCGTCGGAGGCCACCACCTCGATCTTGGTGCGGGCGCAGTCGAAGATCAGATCGCCGAGCGACCGCGGGTCGAGCTCGCGGAGCCCCCGGACCCGGTCCCAGAGCGAGCCCCCCGCGATCAGCGCGGTCTTCACCACCTCGACGAACCCGGCGGCGAGCTCCTCCGTCGGGAGGGTCTCGAGAGTCGACGGGTCCGCCAGCACCGCGATCGGCTGGTGGTACGCACCGACGTAGTTCTTCGCCTCCGGCAGGTCCACCCCGGTCTTGCCGCCGTAGGCGGAGTCCACCTGCGCGACCAGCGTCGTCGGGGCCTGGATCAGCGGAACACCGCGCTGGTAGGTGGCGGCGCAGAAGCCGGCCAGATCTCCGACCACGCCTCCGCCGAAGGCGAGCACACCGTCGTCGCGTCGGACGCCGGTGGAGGACAGCTCGCCGAGGATCCGCTCGGCCTCGGCGATCGTCTTCGAGGACTCCGCGCCCTGGACACCGATCGTCGCCTCGCAGCGCGGCAGCAGGGCGCGGTGGCGCCGCAGCGCCTCGTCGTCGGCAACGCAGAAGATCCGGGCGGGAAGATCGTCGGGCACGACCTCGCGCGCGTCGGTCAGCAGCCCAATCGCGCCCGCACCGACCGCGGCCGGATAGCTGCCGCCGGCCGACTCCGCCCAGACCATTCGAACCCCGGGTGCGCCCTGCATCGCGGCCAACCATGGGGCAGCCCTGTCGGCGGCCGCCCGCGCCTCGGAGGGGAGGATCGCGCGGGCCAGGGACTCGTAGAGCGGCCGGCGATCGGCGAAGCGGTGGGAGAACTGGTCGCGATCGGCTGCCAGCGGCCTGTCCGAGACGGAGGCGCGCTCCCAGGCGATCTCCTCCTCGACGTTGCACCAGACCGGCATGTGCTCGGCCAGGGCGCCCCGGACCCTGTCGCTCTCGATCGCGCCGCCTCCGAGCGCGACGACCGAGGATGGGCCGCCGATCTGGGCGGCGAGGGCCTCGAGCACGGAGACGACCAGCCGCTCCTCGCGGCGCCTGAACTCGGCCTCGCCCTCGCGCTCGAAGAACGCGGGGATCGGCTCGCCAAGCTCGCTCTCCAGGAGCTCGTCGGTGTCGATCACCCCGAGCCCGAGCCTTTCGGCGACGGCCTGGGCCGCCCGCGTCTTGCCGGCCGCCATGAACCCGATGAAGACGATCCCGTGGTGCGCCGTTACCGCCGCCATCCGATGCGCTCCTTGTACGCCGCAAGGGCCGAGAGCACGTCGTCGATGTGGTCCCCGCCGAACTTCTCGCGGTAGGCGCCCGCCACGACGAGGGCCACCATCGCCTCGGCCACGACGGCCGCCGCGGGGACGACCGTGGAGTCGGTCCGCTCCCGCATCGCCTGCGCCGGCTCCTTGGTCTCGGTGTCCACCGAGCGGAGCGGCTGGGTCATCGTGGAGATCGGCTTGATCGCCGCCTGGACGACCAGGGGCTCGCCGTTGGTCATCCCGCCCTCGAGGCCTCCGGCCCGGTTCGTCTCGCGGTACCAGCCGCTCTCCTCCGAGTAGAGGATCTCGTCATGCGCCTCGGAGCCGGGCTTCCCGGCCACGTCCCAGGCCTCGCCCAGGGAGACGCCCTTGACGGACTGGATCGAGCAGACGGCCTGGGCCAGCCGGCCGTCGAGCTTCTCGCTCCAGGAGACGTGCGAGCCGATCCCGGGCACGAGCCCGAAAGCGCGCACCTCGAACTTGCCGCCGAGGGACTCGTTCTCCTTCCGCAGGCGGTCGATCTCGGCGACCATCGCCTGCGAGGTCTCCGGATCGAGACAGCGGACGGGCGACTCGTCGACGCCCTCGAAGTCCTCTGGGTGCCAGGTCGTCGCGCTCGGGCGCGCAGACCGAGGCGATCTGGATCACGTGGCTGTGGATGCTGACGCCGACCGCCGAGCAGGAAGCCCTTGGCGATCGTGCCCGCCGCGACGCGGGCCGCCGTCTCGCGGGCGCTCGCGCGCTCGAGCACGTTGCGCACGTCGGTGAAGCCGTACTTCTGCAGCCCCGCGAGGTCGGCGTGTCCGGGCCGCGGCAGGTGCGACTCCTCGACCTCCGCGTCGACCGGCCACGGGTTCATCCGCTCGTCCCAGTTGGGGTAGTCGCGGTTGGCGACCAGGACCGCGATCGGGCTGCCGAGGGTCCGGCCGTGCCTGACCCCGGAGCGGATCTCGACCGTGTCGCTCTCGATCTTCATGCGGCCGCCGCGGCCATGGCCGAGCTGGCGCCGCGCCATGTCGCGGTCGAGCGCTTCGCGATCGAGCTCGAGCCCCGCCGGGAGGCCCTCGACGATCGCGACCAGGCCGGGACCGTGGGACTCGCCCGCAGTTGTGAACCTCAAAGTCACGCGGGCAGCGTAGATGGGGACGACTCCCGGCCTCGGGCTCAGGGTTGCGACGCCATCGCGACCAGCGCGCCGATGGCGAGGAACGGGGCGAACGGGATCGTCCGGCTCCGCGCCTTCCAGCCGTGGCGGAGCGAGCAGGACCACGCCCGCGATCGACCCGGCGGCGAAGGCGACCACCATCGCCTCGATCACGGCGGCGCCCAGGTATACGCCGAGCACGCCGGCGAGCTTGACGTCGCCGAGGCCCATGCCGTTCGGGCGAATCAGCGCCGCCGCGAGCAGGAAGGCGGCGGCACCGAGCCCCGCGACCAGCCGCGCGGGCATCCCGCCCGGATCGGACAGCAGGCAGACGGGAACGGCGACCGCGAGGCTCGCCACCAGGGCGCCGTCGGGGACCAGCCGGGTGCGCAGGTCGCTGACCGTGACCACCCCGAGCAGGGCGATGAGCGAGGCGTCGAGCAGCGCGGCGGCCATATCGTTGAGAGCGCCATGACGCCAGAGCTCTCCCCACCCACGCAGGGGCACAACGCCTGATGGCCGCTCGCCGCCTGCTGATCGTGATGCTGATCCTGCTCGGCCTCTCCACGCTTGCGGCGGCGCTCGTCCCCCAGCACGCGATTCGCGGGGGGACCACCACCGGGACGACGGTCACGCAGACGACCGAGAGCACGACGACCGCGACGCCGGACAATCGAGCGTTGAGCGCCAAGATCCTCGTGGGCAAGAAGGTGCCCGTCGTCGCCGGCCCGGTGTGCGCGAAGCGCAAGCCGCGCTGCGAGCCGATCCACGTCGGCGATCAGCTCTCGCTCAAGGTCTTCTCGACGAAGCAGGCCGAGCTCGAGATCCCGGCCTTCGGCCTGATCGGAGTCGCCGATCAGAACTCCCCCGCCCTCTTCCAGCTTCTCCTCGACGAGCCGACGCGGGTCGGGGTCCTGTTCACCTCCGACCACACCGTAGCGGCGAGGATCGAGGTCCTCTCGGCGGCGGCGGCCGCAAAGGCGATGAAACCTAAGTCTCGAGCTCGCGGGGGATCAGGTCGACCTTGAGGAACGAGCCGTCCCTGAAGACGTCGACCTCGATGCCCTGCCCGATGCGCTCTGCGACCATCAGCCGCTGAAGGTCACCGACATCGCCCATCGGCTCACCGTCGACCGAGACGATCAGGTCCTCGGGACGCAGGCCGGCCCGGGCCGCCGGGCTGCCGGAGACGACCTCGACGACCTCGATCCCCTTGTCGCGCTCGAGGCGGGAGGCGATCTTGGGCGGCAGGGGCCGCGAGCCGCCGACGATGCCGATGTAGGCGCGGCGCACCCGGCCCTCCTTCATCAGGGCCGAGATGAGCTTCCTGGTGGCCTCGTTGATCGGCACGGCGAGACCAAGGCCGATGCCGGCCACGGCGGTGTTGATGCCCACGACGCGGCTGAGTCCGTCGGAGAGCGCACCGCCGGAGTTGCCGGGGTTGAGAGCCGCGTCGGTCTGGATCACGTTCTCGACCAGCCGCCCGGCCGAGCCGGAGCGCGTGGGAAGTGCGCGGCCCAGAGCCGAGACCACTCCGGCGGTGACCGTCCCTGCCAGACCCATGGGACTGCCGATCGCGACGACCAGCTGTCCCACGCGCAGCTCATCCGCGTCGCCGAGCTGGGCAGGCGTGAGATCGCGAGCGTCGGCTCGCACGACCGCCAGGTCGGAGAGTGCGTCGGCGCCGACGACCTCGGCGCTGAGCTCACGGCCGTCCGAGAACGAGGCGCTGACCCCGTGGCCGCCGGCGACGACATGGGCCGAGGTCAGCATGTAGCCGTCGGAGGAGATCGCGACGCCGCTGCCGGCGCCCTCCGCCCGTCCGCGGCGGGTGCGCCGCGAGACGGCGAGATGGGCCACCGATGGAGTGAGCCGATCGGCGACCCCGGAGACGGTCCGGGAGTAGGCGTCGAACGCGTCGGCGTCCGGCAGGCGCTCGGCGCTGCTCGGCGAGACGCCATTGGCGACCCCGTCGATCAACTTCAAGCCTCCCGAGATGAGCTTCAGCTTAGGCACTAACTAAAAGTTAGCACGACCGACTACCCGATTAATGAGGCCTCGCAGCCTGGCGCATCACGTCGAGTGGCGGATCCTTCCCGGTCCAGATGCGAAGCGACTCGGCACCCTGCCGGACGAGGATCTCCAGCCCGTCGATCGCTGTCGCTCCTCGGGCGCGGGCCTCCGCGACCAGGCGGCTCTCCATTCCGGCATAGACGAGGTCCACGAGGATGGTGCCGCTGACCATGTGCTCCGGATCCAGCGGCAGATGCTCGAACGGGTCCTCGTCCTTCATCCCGATCGCTGTGCAGTTGACGATCACGTCGTACGACGCCTCTCGAGCCGGATCGCCGCTGACCGCCACGCCAGGGAGCTCACGGACCAGCTCCTCGGCCCGCTTGGAGGTGCGATTCCAGACCGAGACCGATGCTCCCTGACCGGCGAGGGCCCAGACCGCGGCTCGGGCCGACCCGCCGGCGCCGAGGACGAGGGCCGTCCGCCCGTCGATCGGCTCCGGCAACGCGGCCACCAGCCCCGTGGCGTCGGTGTTGTCCGCCCGGATGCGCCCGCTGGCGAAGCTCAGGGTGTTGGAGGCGCCGATCTGCTGCGCCGCTTCGGAAGCCTCATCCGCGATCGCGAGGGCGGCCTCCTTGTGCGGGATGGTCACGTTGACGCCCACGAAGCCATCACCCGGCAGGCCCCTGGTCCTCTCGTCGAACTCGGCGGGGTCGACGTCGATCGCCTCGTAGCTCCACTCGCCCCCCAGGCCGAGCGCCTCGAGCGCGGCGGTCTGCATCACCGGCGAGCGCGAGTGCGAGACCGGGTGACCCGAGCACCGCGAGCCGCTTCACCACTCGCTCACCCCTCGGGCCGTCAACTCCGGCAGTTCGCGGGCGCGCGACCTGCGTTGTAGGCCGCCACTAGCTGGTTGAACTCGTCTCCGCTCGCGGTGAAGCAGTGCTGGCCGTTGCCGTTCGCCTTCAGCACGTAGTAGACGTAGTTGACCTTCGCCGGACGGGCGGCCGCCTTGATCGCGTCGAGCCCGGGATTGCCGATCGGCGTCGGCGTCAACCCGGCGTTGATGCGGGTGTTGTACGGCGACGGGGACTTGAGCTGCGACTCGGTGATGTCGCCCGTGTAGTTGTGGAATTCGAATCGCGTCGTCGCGTCGATCCCGAGTGGCATGCCCCGGTGCAGCCGGTTGTAGATCACGGCCGCGACCAGGGGGCGCTCGGAGGCGACCTGCACCTCCTTGTCGATCATCGAGGCGATGGTGAGCACGTCGTAGATCGTCAGGTTCTTCGACTTCGCGTACGGACATGTCCGACCCCGGCGATGTTCTGCTGGAAGGCCTGGAGCTGCTCGGCGACCAGGCTGGTCGACGTTGCCCCGGGATCGAGCTCGTACGTGGCCGGGAAGAGGAAGCCCTCGAGCGACTTCGGGTTGCTTGGCGCCGTACTTGGCGGGATCGAAGCCCTGGAAGCTTAGCGAGGCGTCGAGGTAGTCGCCCGTGATGCCGAGGTCGGTCACCGCGGGGCGATCTGGTAGCGGTCCTCGCCCTCGGGGATCGTCACCGTCAGCCTGGCCGCCCGCGCCCGGTGAGCCGGTCGATCGCCGCCCCGTAGCTCATGTTGTGCGCGAGCACGTAGCGGCCGGGCTGGATCGTCGTCGCTCTCGCCGGCGAGCTTCAGCCGCAGCTCGAAGAGGGTGCCGTTCGAGACCACGTCGTTCTCGGTGAGGAGTCCGCGATCTCGCCCGCGGTGGCGCCCTCGGGGACGTCACCGCCACCGTCGCCGTCCCCGTCGCCCGGGGTCGAACGGCGGCGGCTGGAAGAGCGCGATCAGGAACCAGGCGAAGAGGGCGCCCACCAGGACCAGGCCGAGAGCGATCAGGCGACGGCGGTGATAGGCGCCGCGCTTACGGCCTCCCGTGGGCGGCGGTGTCTGCGGCGGGCCGGGCGGCGCGGGCTGCGCCGTCCCGCGGGAGCTCTCGCGGCCGGCCGCGGCCGAGTGGCGGGCGGGGTGGGAGCCGCCGCCTGATCCGGGGCGGCGCCTGCCGCCGGCGCGCTTGGGGTGCTGTGCGGCGGCTCTGCAGCCGCACCCTCGGGCTGGGGATCCGCGGGGGCCGCCTTCGCCTTCTTGGCCGGCTTGGCCTTGCGGCCCTTGGGGGCGCCGCCGCGCTTGGCCTGGCGCTCGCGGCGACGGCGCTCGCGCTCCAGGGAGTCGGGGTCGTCCCGGCCGAACTCGTCGGTCGTGGCTTCAGCCCATCGCCCTCGGGCGGGGTGAGGTTCCCCTCGGTGTCCACGATCCAGTCGCCTCGCTCCTCGGGCACTACCCGTCCTCCTCCATGGCCGCCAGGTACGACTCGAGCAGGTGCGCCGCGGCGAGCGAGTCGCGATCCGCGCGGGCTCCCTCGCGGGCGCTGCGGTCCGCCATCCGGGTGGTGAGGCGCTCGTCGTAGGTCTCGACCGGGACGTCGAGCAGCTCGCCGAGCTCCTCCGCGAAGGCGCGGCTGAGCCCGGCCTGCTCGCCCTCCTCCCCGCGGAGCGTCGGTCGGCAGGCCGACGATCACCCGCTCGACTCCCTCGGCCGAGACCAGCGCCGCGATCGCCGCCGGGTCGGGCGGCTCGACCGCCTCGAGCGGCCGCACCAGAGTCCCGGTCGGGTCCGAGATCGCACAGCCGCAGCGGGCGGTGCCGTAATCGAGGGCGAGCACCCGCAAGAGACTATCCAGCCCTCCGGGCCGGCACGGCGAGCTCGTGATCTGGGCGAGGCCTAGTGGAGCGACCAGCTGCTCCAGTCGCTCAGGAAGAGGGGATGGATCACCGCGGCGTTGAAGTCGATCCGGCGCTGATCAGCTTCGGCACCTGCTGTGCGCCGAATGACGGCCAGGTACGCCTTCGTCGCCGCTGTACTCGTCGAGGTCGCTCCATTGCGCCCGCCATGGAGGCCAGGTCCTGCGGCGGGACCAGGTCCGGGCTTCTCAAGCTGCTGCTGGATGAAGAGGTCGCTGACCCGGCCCACGTTCGGGCTTCCGGGAGGTCCGATGGCGTGTGAGTCGAGGACCGAGTAGAAGTCGATCGGGTTCGGGAAGTCGTTGAACCAGCTGGCGAATCCCGTCTGTGGATCGGTGCTCGACTTCCCGATCCTGCCGAAGTCATGCGAACTCGTCGTCACGGTCATCCGCGCCGTGAATCCGAGCCGATTGAGGAGCTTCGTGTAGTAGCGAGCGTACGCCCGCTGAGGGGAGCTGTCCTCGACCCAGACGGTTACCGGCGTGCCGGATGCCCCCGATTGCCTGACCAGCTGGCGGCCCGCCTGGATGTCGCCGTCGTCGTCGGCTTGGCCGTATGGACATGAGCCCGTCGGGTGCCCCACGATTCCCGGCGGGATCAGGTAGCAGTCGGGGAGCACAGCTCCCTTTCCCGATCCGTTCCAGAGCCGGCCGGTCAAGCGCCGTGACGACGGCCCTCCGAGCCAGCTCGTCGCTGAACGGCGGCTCCGCGGTGTTCATGAAGAAGTACAGCGTCGATGGGATCGGGACGGTGTCGAAGCGGTCCCCGGCCACGGAGCGCGCCCTCGCCGCGATTCCAGGCGGAAGAGGGGTTGCCGGGTCGAAGTCGTCGGCGCGGTTTCGCAGCACCTTGTCCGCGGCGGAGCGTGCATTGGGCTCGACCTTGACGGTGATCCGCTCCAGGCTCCCGACGGGAATGTCCGGGATCTCCAGGGAGGCGAACAGCGGGTTCTTGACCATCGTCCAGCGGCGCCCCGGCGTCACATCCGTGATCCTGTAGGCGCCCACGCCGGGGGGAGGCGCGCGCGCTGAGATCCTTGATCGGCGTGCCGCTCGGCACCAGGCGCAGTGGCGGGCAGCGCCAGCACGTTGGCGAATGCGCCGTTCGGGCGACTGAGCTTGATACTGAGCTTGCCGGTTGCGTCGTCGGCCGCGATCCCCGAGATCTGCTTGGCCTGACCCGTGTCGTAAGCCTCGGCGCCGACGACGTTGTCGGTGATGAACCGCTGTCCCGCCCCAGTTGAGCCGCAGGGCGCGCTCGATCGAGTACTCGAAATCGCTCGCCCTGACCGGCCGGCCGTTCGAGTAGACGAGTCCCTTCACGCAGCGCGAGCCGGTAGCGCCGGCCCTCGGGCGATATCCGCGGAAGCCGTAGCGCCAAGCCCGGGAATCAGCTCGGCGCCGTCGGCCCCGCTCTTGTGCCTATAGGTGAGCAGCGGTGTGTACGCGATCCAATCGGCCTCGGCCGCCTCCGTCGAGATACGCCAGCTGTGGGTCGAGGTAGTCGGGTGCCGTCGACATCGCCACGCTGGCGGAGCCGCCGACCACCTTCTCGGACTTCCCGCAGCCGGTCGCGGCCGCGACCACGACAGCCACAGCCGCAATCTGCAAGAGTTCGCCGCGCACCCCGGCTGGAGTCTCCCGCATCAGGCCGAGAGCTTGGCCTCGATGGCGTCGCGGGCGACGGCGAGCGCCTCATCGAGCTTCGACGGGTCGCGGCCGCCTGCCTGGGCGACGTTGTCGCGCCCTCCCCCACCCCCGCCGACGACCTGCGCGGCTTCGCGGATCACCTCCGATGCCGAGATCCCACGATCGACGACCTCCTTGCTGAAGCTCGCCACCAGCGCCACCTTGTCATCCTCGACCCCGCCCAGCACGACGGCAGCCTCACCCGCTCGCGACTTGATCCTGTCCGCGAGGTCGAGCAGCGAGCGCTGGTCGGCACCGTGTCCGCGGCCGACGAAAACCGTGATCCCGCCGATGCGCTGACCGGTCGCCGCCATCTCCTCCGCCTTCTTGGACAGATCGGCGGAACCCGCCTTCTCGCTCTGCCGCTCGAGCTCCTCCAGGCGCCCCGCGGCGCGGCGGGCGCCGGCGACCGGGTCCTGCTCCGAACCCGAGGATCCTCCCGACCTCGCTGAGATCGCGAGACCGCGAGCGGAACCAGTCGATGGCGGCCGGGCCTGTGAGGGCCTCGATGCGGCGGACGTTCGCGGCGCTCGAGCCCTCTGAGGCGATCGCGAAGATGCCGATCGCCGCGGTGTTGAGCACGTGGGTCCCGCCGCAGAGCTCGCGCGAGACGTCCTCGACCTCGACCACCCGAACCCAATCTCCGTACTTCTCGCCGAACAGGGCCATCGCCCCAAGCCTCTCCGCGTCCATGCGCGACATCTCGAGCGCTCGCACCGAGTGGCTCTCCTTGATCCAGTCGTTGACTCGATCCCCGACGTCCCTGAGCTCCTCGGTCGTGAGGGGCGCGCCGTGGGTGAAGTCGAAGCGGAGCTTGTCGGGGCGGACGGCCGAGCCCGCCTGCCGGACGTGCGTCCCGAGGAGCTCACGCAGCGCCGCGTGCAGTAGGTGGGTCGCCGTGTGGTTTCGCATCGTCGCGAAGCGGGCCACGTGGTCCACCTCGGCCTCGACCCGCGCTCCGGTTGCCAGCCCGTCGGAGGGGCTGTCGAGCTCTACCGCCTGGTCGTCCCCGATCCGGTAGACGTCGGCGACGCGGGCGCTGCCGCCCTCCCAGCGCACCTCGCCCGAGTCGGCGACCTGGCCGCCGCCCTCCGGGTAGAAGGGGCTCTCCTCGAGCTTCACCAGCGCACGGCCATCGTCCCCTTGGACCGCGAGCAGGCTGGTCTCGGCGCGGAGCTTCTCGTAGCCGACGAAGCGCGAGGGCGGGGCCTCCGAGGCGAAGCTGAGCACGGCGCCGTGGTGGTCCTCGGAGCCGTGCGCCGTCGCCGTCCCCATCCGGGCGCGAGTGCGCTGCTCCTCCATCAGCTCCTCGAAGCCCTCGTCGTCGACCGAGAGGCCCTGCTCGGCGAGCAGCTCCTTCGTCAGGTCGTACGGGAAGCCATAGGTGTCGTGGAGCTTGAACGCGTCCTCCGCGTCGATCCACGAGGTCCTGTCCTCGTGGGCATGGCGGATCAGGTCGGCCAGCATCTGCGTGCCCCTCTCCAGCGTGCGGCCGAAGCTCTCCTCCTCGTCGTTGACCCAGCGCATCACGGTGTCCCGCTCGGCGGCCAGCTCCGGGTAGGCCGGGGCGAGCAACTCGAGCGCGCGGTCGGCGAAGCGCTCCATGAAGGGCGACTCGAGCTCGATCGAGCGGCCCTGCTGGATGGCGCGGCGCATGATCCGGCGCAGGACGTAGCCGCGGTCCTCGTTCGACGGCACCACCCCCTCGGCGATCAGCGCGGCGGTGCCGCGCGAGTGGTCGGCCAGGATCCGCATCGCGCGAGTGGTCGCACCGCCGTCGGAGTAGGAGCGACCGGAGAGCTCCTCGGCGAGGTCCACCAGCGGGCGCAGAGCGTCCGTGTCGAACACGGAATCGACCCCCTGGAGGATCGCCGCCATCCGCTCGAGGCCCATCCCGGTGTCGATGTTCTTCATCGGCAGCTCGGTGAGCGCGCCGTCCTCGGCGAGGTCGTAGGTCATGAAGACGTGATTCCAGTACTCGATGAAGCGATCGGTGTCGTCGCCGGGGCGGTCGTCGGCGCCGCCGAACTCCACGCCGCGGTCCAGGTACATCTCCGAGCAGGGACCGCAGGGGCCGGTCGGGCCCCGCCTGCCAGAAGTTCTCGGAGCGCGGCAGCTGGACGATGCGCTCGTCGGGCACCCCGACCTCGCGCCAGATCTCGATCGCCTCGGTGTCCGGCCCCAGGCCCAGTTCCTCGTCGCCCTGGAACACGGTCACCCAGATCCGCTCGGGATCGAAGCCGAAGCCCTCTGTGGAGAGCTCCCAGCCCCAGGGGATCGACTTGCTCCTTGAAGTAGTCGCCGAAGCTCCAGTTGCCGAGCATCTCGAAGAAGGTCAGGTGGCGGGCGGTGTTGCCGACCTCCTCGATGTCGGTGGTGCGGAAGCAGCGCTGCACGTCTGCCAGCCGCGGCGCCGGCGGCTTCTCCCGACCGAGGAAGTAGGGCTTGAAGGGCTGCATTCCCGCCGTGGTCAGCAGGACCGACGGGTCGTGGACGGAGGGGACCAGAGAGGCCGAGGGCACGATCCGATGGCCCCGCTCCTCGAAGAACGAGAGGTAGGTCTGGCGGATCTCCTCGGCTTTCACGCGCCCCAGTCTAAGAAGGCGCGGGCGACCTGAGGGTTATCCCTCGGTCGCCTGCCTCTCGCAATCTGGATCCGGTCTAGCGGATCACCGATGCGGTGGCCGAGGTCGACCCCGCCAGCTGCTTCGCCTTCACCTTGAACCTGACCTTGGTGCCCTTCTTCAGGCCCTTCAGGTGCACCGTGACGAATCCCTTGCCGCTCTTCTTCCGCGCCTTGACGGAAGCATGGGCGACGGAGCTCGCGGAGGCCTTGTGGCCGCCGCTCGTCGAGAAGCCGGTGACGACGAGAACGGCCGTCTGGTCAGTCCACGTCTCCAGGATGTCAGCGGACTTGCCCTTGACCTTGAAGGCATGGCCGAACGACTGACCCTGGCGGGTGAAACTGTCCGTGAACGTCGAGCGGCGGCCGCTTGCAGTTCATGTCCGCTGTGATCCCGGCGGCGACTGCAGGCACCTGACTCGAGTCGATGAGATCGAACGCCTTGCCGCCGGTGTCGCTGGCGATCCTGTTCAGGAGCGTGGGATCGATCGTCCCGAAGCCGACGCGTGTCGGTCTTGACCGGGGGACTCGCGTGACCGTCGGCGTAGGCGCCGACGTTGTGCTCGCCGTCGCTCAGGAAAATCCTGCCGTCGGCATTGGGGTTAGCGGTCTTGGCCGTCGCAAAGGCGAGGTTGTAGTCCGTCGCGCCGTTGTCGGCGTTCACGTTCGCGAACGACGCATCCATCGCGGGAATCACGCCCGGAATCGTCGCCGGCGGAAACAGCACGTTCGCCGTGTCGCCGAACTCGACCCCGCCCGAGGATCTTGCCCTGGTTCTGCTGCAGTGCCACGAAATGCGTCGAGCAGCGTCGTGCGGAACTTGCCCGGGATCGGTGAGGTCCATCGAGCCCGAGTCGTCGATGATCGCCTCGATGTTCGTCGCCTTCTTGCAGGCCGCGGAATGCGCCTGGGGTGACGCCGACGCGCTGCCGCCCGCGGCCATCGCGGCCAGCAATGCGACCAGCGACACGCCGCCCGCCAGAGCCTTGATTCGTGAGTCGAGATGCATGCTCTCCCCTTCCAATCCCGGTATTGACGGGTGGCAACCTACTCCGAATCGGGGCGAGACGGAAGGGACTAGACAATCGTCCCGTGGCCCACCACGAGGTCGCCGTCGAGCAGGCAGGCGACCTGTCCTGGCGCGGCGCCATCCACCGGCTCGGCCAGTGCGACAACCGCCTCGCGCGGGTCGCCATCGACCTCGAGGCGGCAGTCGCGCCTGGGCGAGTGGTAGCGGAGCCGCACCCCGTCCACTCGCTCGGCGGCGCGGTGGAGCGTCGCCCCTCGGATCCGCACCCGGCGCGTGGCGAGCTGATCGCGCCCCCCGGCGATCACCCGGTTGGATGAGGCGTCAGTCCCCAGCACGTAGAGCGGCTCGCCGCCGCCCACGCCGAGCCCGCGCCGCTGGCCGACCGTGAAGTTGTGGTGGCCGGGGTGCTGACCGAGGCGGCGGCCCGAGCGATCAACGACATCGCCGGGGCGGTCCTCGAGGCCTGCGTGGGCGCGCAGGAACTCCCGCTTTCCCTGTCCGGCGAGGAAGCAGAGGTCCTGGCTCTCGGCGCGGCCAGCCACCTCCAGCTCCGCCCGGGCGGCGATCTCGCGCACCTCGGGCTTGGTCAACTCCGCGAGCGGAAAGCGCAGGCGCGCCAGGGACGCGGGCCCCAGCGCCGAGAGCATGTAGGTCTGGTCCTTGGCGGCATCGGCGGCGCCGGCCAGAAGCGGCCCCGATCCGTCGTCGGCGATCCGCGCGTAGTGACCGGTGACCAGCCTCGCCGCGCCCAGGCGATCGGCCAGCGCGATCATCGCGTCGATGCGCAGCTCGCCGTTGCAGAGCACGCAGGGGTTGGGCGTGCGCCCCTCCGCATAGCCGCGCAGGAACGGGCCGACCACGCCGGCGCGGAACTCCCGCTCGAGGTCGAGCGTCAGATGCGGGATGCCGAGCGAGTGGGCCACCCGGCGGGCCCCGAGGACCGCCTCAGGCGAGCAGCAGCTGCGCTCCCCGTCGGTGCGCACGTCGGCCCAGAGCTTGAGGGTCACCGCTACCGGATCGCGCCCGGCCTCCCGCTCCCGCAGAGCGGCCACCGCTGAGTCGACGCCGCCGCTGAGCGCGACCAGAACGCGCTCGCGATCAGCCGGCGGATCGGCAAGTGGCAGGTCCGGACCCGGCCAGCACCGACAGCGCCCTGTGCAGCGCATCGGCCGCGAGCACGGCGGCGTGACGGTGGGTCGGCGCAAGCCCGCCCAGCTCGGCCTCGATCTCGTCCGGTCCGATCCGGGCTGCCTCCAGCACCGAGGCTCCGTCGGCAAGCTCCGCCGTCGCCGCGGCCGCGGCCGCGCTCGCGGCGCATCCTTCGCGGTCGAAGCTGGCCCGCTCGATCCGGCCGTCCCTCGCGACGAGCGACACCCGAATCAGGTCGCCGCAGGGCGCGCCGCCCGCGGAGCCGCTGAACGACCCGTCGGGGACGGGCCCACGCCGCGCCTCGTCCTCGAGGTACTGCTCAAAGAGCTCCCGATTCACGGCGAGAAGATTAGAAGGCTCCAGCCTGCCGTTTTCCGCCCCGGCTTGGTAACCCGTGTCGCATAGGTGGTGGTCTACCGGCAACCCCGAGGGACTGCCGGAAATCGACCCCCAAGCCAGTTGTGTTGGGTCAACGTTTGGAGCGGTTCGCGTACAGGCTCGGGCCTCGGTTTCAACCCTAGCAGCGGTCCTGAGCTACTCAGGTTCGTCGAGCAGGTACCAGGACGAGATCAGTCCGTCCCGGATCCCCAGCTCGATCGCCACGCGCGAGCTGTCCCCCACCTCGCCGCTGTTGCGCCAGACGTACTGGAGCTCGGCGTGGACCAGCAGCCCGCCCTCGGTCTCCTCGATCTCCACCGGGACGTAGCGGCGGATGAGGTGATCGAAGACCTTGCCCGACCATTCCATCGCCGCCGTGCGGCCGCGATGGACGGTTCGCTCGGTTCGGATCTCGACCTCCGGGTGGACGAGCTCGCCCACCGCCGCCTGGTCGCCCGCGCTGAGCGCGGCCAGGAAGCGGCGAGCGAGCTCTGAAGAGTCCAGTTGCTACTTACCGCGCAGGGTCTCGACCAGCCGCTTCGGCTGGTCGCCGAGGCTTGCCTCTCGGACGGAGCTGAGGCCGATGCCGATCAGTCCCAGCACGAGCAGGACCCACGGCCACACGCCCAGCTTGAACGGATGCGGCGGCGTCGAGTTGAGGTCGAGCCCCGCGATCACGAGGAAGAGGAGCAGCCCGATTCCACCGACGTAGACCGGCCCCCTCACGCCGATCTGGGATCCGATCCCGACCAGGCCCAGGGAGACAACCAGCAGCAGGATGTCCCAGAGGTTGGTCGTCTCGATCGGGGGCGTGCCGGTGCCGAGCGGGTTCAGATTGCCGAGAGCCGTGATCCCGAGTGAGCAGGCGATCACCGCAGCGATCCCCGCCCCGGTGAGGAGCTCGGAGGCCTTCCACAGGCCCAGATCCCCGGTGGGTGCCGTCGGGGTTCCCGCGACCTCGTCGCCGCCGGGATTGCTTCGCCACACATACAGCCCGCCGGCGAGCAACCCGATGGCCATCAGCCCCAGAAGCCCTCGGTAGACGCCCCAGTGGGCGCCGATGCCGCCGGAGAGGATCTTGTCCCAGAGCGCGGTCCACGAGATGATCAGGACGATCGAGCCGAAGAGCAGCTGAACGCGCACACCGGCGACCGCGCCGACGTAGAAGGCGAGGCCGGCCGTGACCGCGAAGACCCAGAACAGGTTGAGCTGGGCGTTCGGGTCGCCGCCGATCATGTCGACGAACTGCAGCAGCGCGAAGGGCACGAAGATCAGGCCGAAGACGCTGTGGACCACCTGCCAGGTCCGCAGCTCGCCCGTCTGGGGCCTGGTCAGGATGCCCCCGTAGAGGTAGACCGCCGGAATCGCGAGGACCAGGAACATCGGAAACGCGGCCCACTGGTCCGGGTTGACGGTCAGGAACGGGCCCTTCCGGACGTAGATCATCGCGGCGGCCAGGCCGATCAGAAGCCCGCCGATCTTGCGCAGCGAATCGCGTGTGTCGTCAGGTTCGAAGAGGTCGTTCATCGATTGCTTGCCTCCAAGGGGTGGACGGGAACTCGCGCGGCACCCTATCCCGTGGGGCTGTCCTTCAAGGAGGTGATCCGGTCGTAGGCGGACTGCACCACCGAGCGGTCGAGCTGCCCGCTCTTCACGTCCTTGACGAGCTGGCCGAAGGCGTCGTTCGAGGTGTTCGTGTTCTTTGCATAGAGGAGAAGGTCGTCGCCGGCCTCCAGCGCGCCCTTTCCGGCAATCGCCGGTGGGAGCGTGCCGGAGATGGCCTGGCCCTCGAGGTCGTCGGTGATCACCACCCCGTCGAATCCGAGTTGCCCCCGGAGCATCCCCTTGACGATGGTCGGGGAGAGGGCAGCCGGCTTCTTCGCCCCCAGCGTCGGATAGCTGGCGGTCGAGACCATCACCATCCCGACGCCCGCCTCCACGGCGGCTTTGAAGGGCGTCAGATCGGTCTGGAGCTGATTGGACGTCGCGGCAATGCTGACGGCGTGGTCGTCGGTGTTGACGGTCGCGTACCCGAGGCCGGGGAAGTGCTTCGCGGTGGCGACCACGCCGCCGTCCTGCAGCCCCTGTGCGAACGCGACGCCGACGCTGGCGACCGTATCGGGACTCGAGCCGAAGGTGCGGCTCTTGATCGTGTCGGCCGTGGTCGGGTGGGAGACGTCGAGGACCGGTGCGAGGTCGACGTTGACGCCGAGACCCTTCAGGAAGGAGCCGGTCTGCTGCCCCTGGTCCTTGGCCTGGCCCTCGTCGCCGCTCTTGCCGAGGTCGGCGGGCGAGATGTCGGGCGGCCCGGCCTTCAACCGCTTCACGTCGCCGCCCTCCTGGTCGACCATCACCAGCAGCGGCGGGTTGCCGCCGGCGCTGGCCGCCGACTGGAGCTTCTGGACGTCAGCCTTCAGCTGCTGGGGATCGGTCTCGAAGGCGATCAGACCGCCGACCTGGCCTTTCTTGACCCTCTTGACGAGAGCCTGGTCCGGCCCCTTGGAGCTGAGCTTGGCGACGATCGTCTGGCCGACCAGCCGCTTCAGCGGAACCGGCTTCTCGCTGCTGCCACCGCCGATGCTCGAGATCAGCACGATCAAGCCGATGATCACGATCACGGCGACACCGCCGATCATGAAGTCCTGCCGGCGTCGCACTCGGGCGGGAAGGTCGCGACGGCGCGCGCGCCGGCCCGGCGGAGGGCGCCGCCCGCTGCGCTCGAACTCGCCCGTGTCGCCCCGGATGCGGCGGCGCTCCTCCGTATCCGGCGACGTGGCCGGTGGCGTGCTCGGGGCCGGGCTCGGTGACGCCTCGACCGGGGGGCGCTCGCCGGTCGCAGGGCTCTCGCTTTCGGTCGGTTCCGGCTCGCGCGACGGAGTGGGTGGCCGCGCGGGGGCGTCGGTCCACTCGAACAGGTCGTCGCCGTCGGGGGGGAGCCGCCCTTCCATCCCTCTAGCCCTTTCCACCCCCGCCGCGAACTGAGATTCCCAGCTCGCGCAGCTGACGATCGTCGACCGGGGCCGGAGCGCCGGTCAGCGGGTCACCACCGGACGCGGTCTTCGGGAAGGCGATCACGTCCCGGATCGAGGTGGTGCCGTGCAGCAGGGCGACGATCCGGTCGAGCCCGTAGGCGATTCCGCCGTGCGGAGGCGCGCCATAGCGCAGCGCGTCGAGCAGAAAGCCGAAGCGCTCCTCGGCCTCCTTCTCGTCGATTCCGATCGCCTTGAACACCTTTCGCTGCACCTCGGGGTCGCTGATGCGGATCGAGCCACCACCAATTTCCCATCCGTTCCAGACGACGTCGTAGGCCTTGGCCCTGGCGGCGCCCGGATCGCCGGGATCGAACGGTCCATCGGGCGAGGTGAAGGGGTGGTTGTGCGGGTCCCAGCGCTCCTCGTCGTGCGCCCAGCCGAGCAGCGGCCAGTCGACGACCCAGGTGAGCACGTTCGCCTCGTGGTCGATCAGCCCGAGCCGCTCGCCCAGCCTGCGCCGGAGCTCGCCGAGCACCTCGGCCGAGAGCAGCGGCTCATCGGCGACCAGCAGGACGACGTCCCCCTCCGAGGCGCCGAGCACCTCGTTGGCCGCCGCGATCTCCTCGGTCGAGAGGAACTTGGCGACGGGCGAGCGCCAGCCCTCGCCCTCGACCACCGCCCAGACCAGTCCCTTCGCCCCCAGATCGGTGGCCTCCGCCACCAGCCCGTCGAGGTCCGCGCGCGACATCTCGTGTCCTCCCGCGTTCAGGCCGCGGACGAGAGCCCCGCCCTCGATCGCCTGGCGGAAGGCGTTGAACTCGGAGCCGCGGAAGACCTCGGTGAGATCCTCCAGCTCGAGCCCGAAGCGCAGGTCGGGCTTGTCGGAGCCGTAGCGGGAGATCGCCTCGTCGTAGGGCAACCGCCGCATCGGCAGCTCGACCTCCACGCCACAGCGACCCAGAACGTGCGCCAGGAGGCGCTCGTTCAAATCAATCACGTCGTCCGTGTCGACGAAGGACATCTCGATGTCCAGCTGCGTGAAATCCGGTTGCCTGTCAGCGCGCAGATCCTCATCCCTAAAGCAACGCGCTATCTGAAAATACCGCTCGAAGCCGCCAATCATGAGAAGTTGCTTGAAGAGCTGCGGCGATTGGGGCAGTGCGTAGAAGGAGCCCCGCTGGAGGCGGCTCGGGACCAGGAAGTCCCTGGCGCCCTCAGGCGTGGAGCGGGTGAGCACCGGGGTCTCGATCTCGACGAAGCCCTCTCCGGAGAGGAACTCCCTCATCGCGTCGCTGACCCGGTGGCGCAGCTCGATCGCCTCCCTCATCCGGTCGCGGCGGAGATCGAGGTAGCGGTACTTCAGGCGCATTTCCTCGCTGACCTCCCCGGAGAAGGACTCGATCTCGAACGGCGGAGTGTCCGCGTCGGAGAGGAGCTGGGCGTCGGTCACCCGGACCTCCACCTCGCCGGTGGGCAGCTCCTTGTTGACGGTCTCCGGCGAGCGCTTGACGACCGAGCCGCTTGCGCTGAGCACGTCCTCCGAGCGCAGCTCGTGCCCGAGCTTGAACGCCTCCCCCGCCTCGTCGGGATTGAAGACGAGCTGCACCAGCCCGGTGCGGTCGCGGAGGTCGATGAAGACGAGGCCACCGTGATCGCGCCGCCGGTGGACCCAGCCCGCGACGCGCACCTCGGAGTCGACCCTGTCCGGCAGGACCTGCCCGCACCAGGCATCGCGGTAGCCGTTGGCCCGCAGCGCTGGGAACCCGTGGCTCATGGCGACGAGAGTGTCTCAACCAGGGTCGCCGGATCGACCTCACGTTCCTCGCCGGAGCTCATGTCACGTAGCGTTCCCTTCGCATCACCGGCGAGAATCAGCGCGTGGCGCGCGCCAACGCGATCGGCCTGCTTCATCTGGCCCTTTAGTGCGCGGCCGGCGAGATCGAGCTCGGCCGGGATCCCGGCGCGGCGAAGCTCCGTAGCCAGTGTCAGGGCCCGCTCTCGATCACCATCCTCGGCGACGATGAAGACCCCGTCTCGCTGGTCGGCGACATCTGCCGCAGTACCCTCCTGCTGCTCGAGCGCCAGGGCGATGCGGTCCACCCCGAGCGCCCAGCCGCAACCCGGTGTCGGCGGGCCTCCGAGCTGCCCCATCAGGCCGTCGTACCGACCTCCGCCGCCGATCCCAGACTGGGCGCCGAGGCGCTCGCACTCGAACTCGAACAGCGTGCGCGTGTAGTAATCCAGCCCGCGCACGAGGGTGGGATCGATCTCGTAGGAGACGCCGTTCTCATCGAGCAGGGCGCGGACCTCGGCGAAATGCTCCGCGTCGGCGGCATCGAGGCTGTCCAGCAGGGTCGGGGCGTCCTCCATCACCTTTCGGGTTCCCTCGTGGTCGGCGTCGAAGGCGCGCAGCGGGTTGGCGTCGATCCGGCCGCGGACCTCGTCGGAGAGCTCGTCCTGGCGGGAGCGCAGGTATTCGCGCAGCTCATCGAGGTACGTGTCGCGCGCCGCGGGAGCGCCGAGGCTGCCGAGGCGGAGCCGAACGTCCTCGACCCCGAGCTCGGCGAGGATGTCGCCCGCCAGCAGGATCAGCTCCGCGTCCACCAGTGGGGAGTCCGAGCCGATCGCCTCGGCGTTGACCTGGGTGAACTGCCGGTAGCGGCCCGCCTGTGGACGCTCGTGCCGGAAGAAGGGCCCCTCGGTCCAGAGCTTCACTGGCTGGGGCCACGTTCGCATGCCGTGCTCGAGGTAGGCGCGGCAGACGGAGGCGGTCGCCTCCGGGCGCAGGGTCAACGAGCGGCCGCCCTGGTCCTCGAAGGTGAACATCTGCTTCTGGACGATGTCTGTGGACTCTCCGACACCGCGCGCGAACAGGTCGGTCTCCTCGAAGATCGGCGTATCCATGCGGCCGTAGCCAGCCGCCTCGAGGCGCCGTCGCGCGACGTCTCCGATCCGCCGGCGCACGGGCTGCTGCTCGGGCACGACATCGAACGTCCCCCGCGGGGCCTTGAACTTCTCGCTCATTGCGCAGCGACCTTAACCGGGACTTCGGCTAACGCGCCAGCTCCGCGAGAAACGGGTTCGTTGCCCGCTCGGCACCGAGGGTGGTGACCCCCATATGCCCCGGATAGACCGTGGTCTCCGGCGGATGGGAATCGACCAGGGTGCGGATCGATTCGAGCAGCGTCCCCCAGTCGCCGCCGGGCAGGTCGGTCCGCCCCACCGACCCCTGGAAGAGGACGTCGCCCGAGAAGATCGCCGACTCGTCGGGGACGGAGTAGGTGACGTGGCCGGGGCTGTGGCCGGGGGTGAAGATCACGTCGATCTCCATGCCGGCAAGCTCGAGCTTCTCGCCGCCGCTGACGGTGTGGTCGGCCTCGTAGCCCTCGTACGGGCCAAAGCCGGGCCAGGGCACATACGAGTTGATGTCGGCGAGCACCGGCGTCTCGCTCTCCGGACACCAGACCTGCGCGCCCGTCGCCTTCGCGATCGGGGCGACGGCGCCGATGTGGTCGAAGTGGGTGTGGGTGAGCAGGATCCCGTCGATCGTCACCCCGAGCTCGTCGGCGGCTGCCAGGATCCGCTCCGGCTCATCGCCCGGGTCGACGATCAGCGCCCGGTCGGACCCGTCCTTCCGCAGCAGGAAGCAGTTCTCGGCGATCTGGCCGACCGTGAGCATGCGGACGTCCACCGCTCAGCCCTCCGCTTGACGGGCGCCGGTGCGCTGTTCTTCTTTGGCCGCCCGCTTCTGCGCCTCCTTGCGGACATAGCGCTGGTACATGAAGCGGTCCAGCAGGAACGCCATCGGGATGTAGAAGCCGAGCATCGCGATCCCGACCACCAGCGAGGTGCCCGGGGCCTGCCCCATGAACGCGAGCAATCCGACGAAGAGGACCGCGGCGACCGCGCCCTTCTTCAGCGCGCTCGACCAGCTCGGCGGGCCGGGGACGCGCGGCCCGCCATTGCCCTTCTTCTTGGTCCCTCGGCTGCGCGCGCGTGACTTCGCCTCGGCGCGGCTCTGCGGTCGCCCGCGGCTGGGACGGGTGTCGATTCGGCCGCCCTGGGTGCCGCGGTGCTTGCGGCGGCGCTTCTTCTTGGTCTGTGCCATCTCACACCAATCTAGCCGAGGACGTTCTCGATCACGTCACGCTTCGGGTCGAAGTCCCGAATCGGCGGCTCGTCGGGGTATCCCTCCAGCGCCGCCTCCGGCGCCAGGCCGACCAGCTCAGCCTCGATCGGCCTGACCCCGTGCGCGCTCGCGAGCCGCGCTACCTCCGCGACGATCTTCGCGAGCGGCACCGCGCGCGGGTCGTGGACGTTGATGGAGACCTGCGTGCGCTCGCCGTCGCGCGGCAGGCCCAGCGCCCGCACGCCGGGCAACCCGCCACCCGCCTCTCGCAGATCGGCTGCGATCTCCCGCGCGATCTCCGGATTCGAGGTGTCGAGCTCGATGTTGAAGGCGACCAGCGGCTCCCTGGCCGTCACCAGGGTCGCCCCAGCGCTCGGATGGGGCTCGGAGGGGCCCAGGTCGGGCCGGAGCTCGCCGGACGCCATCCGCCGCGCCAGCTCCGCGGGGCCGCCCTGGCGGAAGTAGGCCCGCTCCCGGCGCTCCGGGGCGGTGGCGAGCTCTCCGTAGAGGAAGACCGGGATCCCCAGCGCCGCGATTCCCTTGGCCGCCTTGTGGGCGGCGGCCGCCGCGTCGTCGCGGCGATCGTCCGTCTGCCAGACCACCGGGCAGACGTCCATGGCGCCGATGTGCGGGTGCACTCCTTGGTGTCCGCGCAGGTCGATCAGGTCGAGGGCGTGCTCCGCGCCCGCGACCAGCGCCTCGACCAGCTTGTCCGCTGTCGGCCGCGATCGTGAAGACGCAGCGATTGTGCTGGGCGTCGTAGTGGCGGTTGAGGATCCGGGCGTGAGCGCCGAGGGTCGCCTCCAGCGCGCCGATCACCCGGGTGTTGCGGCCCTCGGAGAAGTTGGGCACTCCGACGAGCGGCATCTCGTGCTCGGAGTGGGTCTCGTTCACGGGATCAGCAGCTCGCCGTCGCGGACGATGGCCTCCCCGTCGAGCTCGAGGGTCGGCTTCATCACCACGCAGTCGAGGTGGACCGGGACCTGAACCGTGCCGCCGATCCCGGCCGAGGCGCCGAAGGCGATGTGGCACGTGCCGAGGATCTTCTCGTCCTCGATGATCTCGCCGCTCAGCGTGGCCTTCTCGTTGGTCCCGACGCCGAGCTCCGCGATGGTCGTGCCGTCGTCCCCGTGCTCGGTGAGCAATTCCATGAACGCCATGCCCTGGCCGCCGCGCGCCGACGTCAGGTGCCCGCCCTCGACCACCAGCTCGACCGGCTGATCGACCAGCCCGACGCCCGCCATCGACCCGTCGATCACCAGCGTCCCGTTGCCACTGGCGGGTGAGATGAATCCCTCCCCGCAGGGCAGGTTCCCGAAGGCGCCACGCTCGGTCAGCTCGCCGGCGTCGGGGATGGCCTCCCGCCCGGAGAGATCGAGATGCAGATCGGTGCCGTTCGAATCGGTGATGCGGGCCTCGGACGCGCGCTCGAGCGCCTCCGCAACGGCGTGTCCCTTGAGGCGGAGTCCCTCCATGTCGGCGCTCATCACGCGCGCCAGGATCTCCTCCGTCACACCGGGCAGCGTCGCGCAGCGCGCGCCGTTCTCGCTGGCTCGCTTGCGCGCCGCCGTGTGGGAGAGGGACTGGACCGTCGGGGCGAGCAACACGTCGGCGGCGGCCATCGCGTCCGCCACGGTCCGCGGCGGTTCCGCCGCATGCGAGGCGCGCTCGGAGATCACCGCCAGGACAGCGTCCGCCCCTGCGTCGGCGGCCTCCTCGCGCAGCCGCTCCCCCAGGTGCTGGGTGGCGGGGTTGCAGACGACGAGAACCTCCTCCTCCGGCTTCACTGCGAGACAGTCCCGTACGACCGCCCGCACCGCTCGATCGAGGTCGCTGGGAGACACGCGGCCAGCTTATGCGCTGCCAGAATCCGGCCGTGGCGAAGACCCAGTACTTCTGCGCGGCGACCCTCGACGGATTCATCGCCGACTCAGACGACCAGATCGACTGGCTCACGGGATTCGAATCCGGCTATCAAGGGCCCGGGCGAGAAGGTGCTCGACGCGATCGACTCCTACCTCGAGGGGTTCGGCGCCCTGGTGATGGGCTCCTCGACCTACGAGTACATCCTCGGCCACGACTGGCCCTACGGCGAGCGCCCGACCTGGGTGATGACCAGCCGCGAGCTGCCGCCGGTCGAGGGCGCCGACGTCCGCTTCCACAACGGTCCGGTCGCCGACATCCATCCCGAGATGGTCGCCGCGGCGGGCGACCTCGACCTCTGGGTCGTGGGCGGCGGGCCGGTCGCCTCCGATCTCGCCGATGCGGGCCTGCTCGACGAGCTCCTGCTCACGGTCGTCCCGGTCGTCCTCGGCTCGGGCAAACCGCTGTTCAGCCGTCCGATCGAGAGGGGCATGACGTTGCTCGGAAGCCGGCCCTTCGCCAATGGGATGATCGAGCTTCGCTTCTCATTGGCGACCTGACCGCCGCTACGCTTTTCGGTCCCCGCCGGAGTAGCTCAGTCGGTTAGAGCAGCGGAATCATAATCCGCGTGTCGGGGGTTCGAGTCCCTCCTCCGGCATGAAGTTGCTGCAAATCGGGACTTTGTCGGACAGTGTGAACACGCTGATTCTGGCTCCGCCGCAAAGTCCGCGTGTTGAAGACGAGGAAACCCGTGCGTAAGTGGGCGCTCGCCAACACGCGGATTCTTGACGCACCGACGCGCCGTCGTGTCAACCGCCAGCCCAAGGCGCGCTTGCTGATCGCGATCGACGGGGGCTCCTACCTTTGCCCAGCTCACCGCGACCGCGTCACTGTCGTCGGCGAGCCCTCCATCCCAGGCCGGGAGGCTCGCGAGTGGGCCTCAAACCAGCGCCCGTATCGGTCAGCCAGGGGCGCCGCGGTGATCCCGTGCAGGAGGATCGAGAGCCCAACGGTCAGATAGATCGCAAGCAGGATCGTCTGCTGGTGTGGCAGCTGCGACTCCTCGACCACGATCACGGCGAAGACGATCGAGGCCAGCCCGCGAGGACCGAACCAGCCCATGAAGGCGAGGGTCGCCGGGCGCGCTCGGGTGCCGAGCATCGAGATCGCCACCGGCACCATCCGCACGACCGTCAGACTGAGGACCGCGTATATGGCGAGATCCCAGCTCACCTGCCCGAGTGCGGGCCCGAGCAGAATGGCGCCGAAGAGCAGGAAGGTGACCCCGTTGAACACGCCTCCGACCTCGTCAATCAGGCGATTCACGTCCGCGGGATCGCGGCCGAGAACACCGCCGAAGACCCCTCCGGCGACGAAGGCGGCGATGAAACCGGATCCGTCGAGGCCGGAGGCGATCCCATAGGCCAGCGCCGCACCCGCGGCGGGGATCACCTGCAGCCATGCCCCGGTGATCAGCTTTCGTGGCCCGGCGTAACGGATGATCGCGGCGATCAACAGCCCCGCGGCGACACCGCCAACGATCCCGTAGCCGATCTCCTCGAGCACCAGCGTCCCGGCGGATCGGCCGCCAGCCAGCTCGGAGTGAACGTCCGCCGCCGCCACCGCGATGAAGAGCAGCGGTACGCAGATCCCGTCGTTGAGCCCGCTCTCCACGTTCAGTCCCTGGCGGATGCGCGCCGGCACAAGCTTGTTGGTGACGACCGCCTGGCCGAGGGCGGCATCGGTCGGCGCCAGCACCACCCCGATGATCACCGCCTCCTCAATGCTGAGCTGCCCGAAGATCGCCGCTGCGGCCAGCGCACCGAGCAAGATCGTCAGCGGCAGTCCGATGCCGAGCAGCCGCACAGGAACGTTCGCGCCCAGCCGCAGCTCCCGCAGGTTGATCCGCGAGGCGTCGGAGAAGAGCACCAGGGCCAGGGTCGCCTCGGCAAGGGTTCGCACAGTCGAGCCGGAGCTCGAGAGGTCGACCTCACCGAGGACCTTGGGTCCAACAAACAGGCCGATGGCGACGAAGAGGATCGCCGGGGTCAGGGGCGTGCCTGCGATTCGCCCCGATACCGAGGCCACAGCCAGGACCGCGAGCGCAATGATCGCCAGTGACCACTCCATTCAGACGTTCCGCGATTCGAAGTGGCGCCCCGACGGGCTGGCTATCGCGTGGGTCATACTGAGAGGCGGCCGCGAGCGGCTCGAGGTCCTCGATCCGGAGTTGATGAGCCGGAGGCCGGTCGAGGAGCACTCGCGAGCTCACCTCGATTGTCGGGCGCCGTCCTCCGCTCATCCCGAATAGCCGGCAGATGCGCGTGGCTTGCCCGGCATAACCCGGCGCGAAACTCAGTCGTGGGCATCTACTGATGGGCCTCCACCTGGATGCCCTCTAACGAAGCTCGCGAAAATCGTGCGTCGAACTGTGCGTCGAACTCCCGACTTCGGCCCGAACTGAGGGCATGTCAACACGCCTAATCCTTGCCTAGCCCCCCTCAGACGACCCCTCCTGGCCGTCATCATAATCCGCGTGTCGGGGGTTCGAGTCCCTCCTCCGGCATGAAGTCCCTGCAGAATCGGCGCCATTGAACGCCTTGCCGTGTGACTCGCGATTCGGCCCCGCTAGCCGATCAATCGGAATCGGGTCTTGGCGGTTGAGGTGTTCCCGTATCCGTCCGTGGCCGTAGCGGTGACGACCACCTTCCACGGCCCGCCATTGGCGATCTCCGCCTTGATCCTCTTGCGCGCCGCTTTCGAGAACCTGAGCTTGATCTTCGTCCTGACCGTTGGCCTGAGCGAGCGGGTGGACCGCTTGGCGTCCAGTGCCTGGGAGAGGACCCTCCGGCGGCTCGCGGGGCCCGCGTTCTTCGCGGCTATCACCTTCGCCCGAAGTTGAACCGTGCCGGCCTTGTCGAGGGTTTCGCGGACCGCAGCCTTCGCGAGAGTCTGCTTCTTCTTCGCCTTCAGCCTCTGGAACGGGTTGGGTTGCTGCTCGACTCGGAAGTTGCCCCTCATGAACGGATGTATCCGGCAGAAGTACGTGTAAGTGCCCGTCGGCAGATCCTGGGGGGTCTTCCACGTGTCGCGGTCGGCGGCGGGTGCATTCCCGATGGCGCCGGCGTTTCCGTTGAAGCCGAGCTCGCCGGAGTCGAAGGTCACCGGCCCGTTGGCGATCGGGTAGGCGATGCCGGTCCTGGCGTTACATGGGTCCTTGCAGGCCGTGATCGTGTGGAAGGCATTGACGCTCGGGACCGCGTCGAGGTTCTGGAACGTGAGCGTCTGGCCCGGCTGGATAGTGGGCACGCTCAAGCCGGCACTCGGATCTGCCTGGTACGTGAACGACTGGATACCGACCGTGCGGTTCGGCACCGGAGCGCTCGGCAGCGAGAACGGGTCCGCGGCGCCCGTCGGCTCCCCGCCGTGATTGTTGTTCTCGCTCAGATGCCCATGGGTCAGGACCTCTGTCTGCGGGATATCCGAAGCCTGCGCGTCCTTACCGCCGACGTCGGTCCCGTCGTAGACCGCGACGGGCATGATCCCCATCACCTCGTACCAGTCGGCTCTTCGGGTGTCATAGGTCGCGTGCACGCTCACTCTGTCGCCGGCATTCACGCGCACGCGCCACGAATCCGGCGTCGCCCCCATCGCGACGTCCCATGAGACCTCTCCCGCCGGCTCGTAGTAGTGGGCGTCGGACGTGAAGAGCGTGTTGGTCGCGCCGCCGCGGGTGTCTCGCAGCTGCATGTCGAGGCCGCCCGGGTGCAGGTGTCCGGCGCTGGCAATCAGGGTCTCGTTTTGGCTCGGGGTCCAGCTCTGCGCTGCTCCGAGACAACCGTGGCTCTCGGGAGGCCGCCCGTCCGGCCCGCAAGGATGGAGGTCCGCCGCCGGCGCCTGATCGGGGAACGTGTAGGTGCCGTTGGGGCCGTCCGATCGCAGCGCGTCGAAGACCGGGTAGAGGCTCGGGTTCCCCGCGACGTCAAGCCACTTGGTGTGCACCGGGTGTATGGAGGCGGCGTCGGGCGAGCTCGACGGAACGAAGTCCACTCGCCAGACGACGTAGACCTGGGCCGGCTGGGCGACGAGGTCGTGCAACATGTCGTTGAGGAACCAGGAATCACCGGGATGGCTTGGCCAGCCGAACCCGGTTGGCATTTGCTGGATCGTCTTCTCCTCCCCCACAGCGAACTGCGGCCTGCCGTTGACTCCCCAGACGGCATGGTGCAGGTGGAGGACGTCGACCCGCGGGACCGTTCCATCGGCATAGATGAGCTCGGGGTCGAATCGCGTGATGTAGCCGTCCTGCTGGGGCCAAAGCTTCGTCCCGTTGCCATCGATCGCCGGTCGGAGCCGGATGATGTTCTGGCCCGGGGTGATGGTGATCGGCCCGTAGCAGTAGGTCAGGTGCTGGACGCCCGTGTAGTCGACGTGATTTATGGCATTGGGCTTGTCGGCAATCGGCGGGCACTGGCCGTTCACTCCCGCCCTGGCTGCGGGAGAGATCACGAGCAGCACCGCCAGCGCACAGCCGAATGCGGCCAGCAGACGGACCCCGGGTCGAAATGAAGCTTCCATGCGCTTATCCCCCTCCGAGGACAAGCTATCACCGACTATCGAGGCGTCTTCCGATAGTTTCGGTCCCTGGTGGAAGGCACGGAAAAGCCCCGCATTTTCCTCGGATCCTCAGGAAAGCAGGAGAAGCTTCTCCAGGCACTGACGCGTGGGCTCGAGAGCGTTGCGGATGTGGAGCCCTGGACGACTTCGTTCAATCCGGGGACGACGACATTGCAGCGGCTGATCGACCTCACGGGTGAGGTTGATTTCGCGGCGTTTGTGTTCGCACAGGACGACTGGACGACCGAGAGCGACCCCACCTCCGATCCGGCGGATCAAGGCCAGGCCTCGCCGCGCGACAACGTGGTCTTCGAGGCCGGCCTTTTCGGCAGTGCGCTCGGGATGCGCCGCACGTTCATCCTCCATGCGAGCGGCGCGAAGCTTCCCAGCGACCTTCTCGGCCTGACCAGCGTGCGCTACGAACAGGCGACAACCGCCGCCGAGATGAGAAGCGTCAACGACAAGCTCCGCAAGGCGATCGAGAGCGAGGGCCGCATCGCCCGGATCGAGGGCGCCTGGTGGCAGTTCTCCCTGACGGAGCGCAGCTCGGAGGAACCTTCGGCCGTGAGCCTCTTGCGGATCTCGCGAGGCCGTGACGGGACGTTGGGCGTGGCCGGCCGCTCATGGCAAGAGGACGGCACGCTGTCAGCGCGGTATTGGAGCGAAGCGTCGAAAGAGAGGTCAGACCCTGCGGGTGTCTTCTACTACTGGAACGGGGAACGGCCTCGGGACCCCAACGCGCCTAAGCTCGACGGGACGGGAGAGATCCTGATCGAGACGACGGATCGCGCGGCCGGGTTCTGGACAACTCGATCCGAGACTTCTCCGGAACTCAACGCACGAACGTCCGGTGTCTATGTGCGCGCCGATCCTGAAGACGTGAGCATCCTCGACGGGGACGACGATCGGCAGCGTGCCGAGCTCATCGCGGAACGGCTCAAACGCTGGAAGTCGGTCGCGAGCTCCTGAACCAGGTGTCCGCTCCGGAGTAGGATCGGACGACCGCAAGCGAGGAGGTATCGCAATGGCAGCTAACACCGTCCGCGACGCCATGCACGAGGGCTGTGAGTGCATCGGCGAGAACCAAACGTTGCTCGACGCGGCGAAGCGCATGGAGGAGCTCGACGTCGGCGTGTTGCCGATCTGCGGCGATGACGATCGCCTGAAGGGGATGCTCACCGACCGCGACATCGTCGTGAAGGCGCTCGCCCCGGGCCGCGACCCGGCCACCACCCTGTGCGGCGAGTTCGCCCAGGGCACGGTGCGCTGGATCGCCACCGACGCGTCGCTCGACGAGGCGCTCAGCATGATGCGCGAGCACGCCGTCAAGCGCCTGTGCGTCATGGACGACAACAAGAAGCTGAGCGGCATCATCACCGAGGCCGACATCGCCACCCACGCCCCGGAGGGCAAGACCGGCGAGCTGGTCGAGGCGATTGCCGCCCAGCCGCCCCAGCACTTCTAACGGACCTAGCGTCCTCGCCGCGGGCCTTACTGCTCCACGGCAAGCTCACCACTTGCGCTCTTTTCGCCTGGCTCTGACTGGAGATCAGATCCTCGCGGCGTGATTAGCACCGGACACGGGGCAGTCCTCATCACCGCGGACGAGATTGCTCCCAGCAGCGCGCCGCGTACCGGGCCGTAGCCGCGCGATCCCATCACCAGTAGGTCAAGCTCGATTCCCTGCTCGGCGAGCACCTTCGCCGGGTCGCCTTCACGAAGAACAGCCTTTGCCTCGGTCTTCTGATCCAGTTCCGAGAGCCCTCGTTCCAGCACTCCACGAAACTCTTCCCGAAGGTCCTCCAGCAACTCACCAGCGAGCGCGGCCTGCATCTGCACGGTCACCAGCGTGGGCACAACCGTGATCACCCGCAGGTCGGCATCGAGGGAGCTCGAGATTCGCTGGGCCTGCTTCAGGGCGAGATCCGCCTCCTCGGATCCGTCATACGCGATCCCGACCAGGTGGAAGCCGGCGTGCTCGTGGCGGGCGAAGCCGCGCGGCGCGACTGCTACCTCGCACGGCGCGCCCCGCAGCAGGCTCTCCCCGACGCTGCCGGGAAGTATCCGTCCGACCTTTCCGCGATGTGAGGATCCGACCACGAGCAGATCGGCATCCTGGTCCTCCGCGTACTCGTAGAGGGCTCGGGCCGCCGATCGCCCGCCGACCTCACCATCGAGGCTCGCGCGAATGAATTCCGCCTCCCCCAACCGGCGCTCGGCAGACTCGTAGAGGCGCTCCTCCAGCTGTGCGGAGACCTGACCGCCTGCGATCGCCCGCTCGAACGGGATCCGGGTCCGCGGTAGGACGATCGCGACGTGAAGCTCGGCGCCGTACACCCCTGCGAGTGCCTGGCCGAGCGCCAACGCATCGTCGGACTGCTCGCTCGCGTCGAAGCCGACAACCACCTTGCTCATATGGCGAACCCAACCACCGCCGCCGCGACTCCACATCCGTGCTCACGCAGGTACTCCTGTCCGCGCTGACCACCTAGATCGCCTGGCTCCGCAGTCGTAGGCTTCTTGAATGTCCGAGACCGCCAGCCTTCCCGACCTGCCTCCGGTGTCGTGTTCGCTGGCTATCTTCGCCCCGTCGCCGGTGTTGACCATCACAGTCGAGCCGAGCCCTGGCGAGGAGCCCGATATCCACCTGCATGCCGGCGGCCAGGGCTTCTGGGTTGCGCGCATGGCGACCCGACTCGGCGCCAGGGTGAGTCTCTGCGTCCCCCTGGGGGGCGAGACCGGCGCTGTGCTCGAGTCGCTGCTGACGGTGGACGGGATCTCCGTCCTCTCGGTCGAAACCGAGGGCGCCAACGGCACCTACGTGCACGACCGGCGGGGCGGTGAGCGCGAGGTCATCGCCGAGACCTCGAGTCCCACCCTGGCGAGGCATGAGCTGGATGACCTCTACGGCGTCACACTCACCGCCGGCCTGGACTCGGCCGCCGTCCTGGTAACCGGGCCGCGCAATGAGGGCGTCCTCCCGGCGGAAGTGTTCGAGCGCCTCTGCCGGGATCTGCGAAGCAACGGCCGCCTCGTCCTGGCCGACCTCAGCGGCGAGCCGCTTACCGCCGCGCTTCGAGGCGGCATCGACTTCCTCAAGGTGAGCGATGCGGATCTGGTTGACGACCGGCGCATGGACGACCGGGAGCTGGCGTCAGCGATCGAGGCCGCCGGCCGTCTTCTCGCCGAGGGTGCGGCGAACGTGCTCGTCACCCGCTCGGCGGAGCCGGCTCTGCTCCTCGGACGAGAGCGCTCGTTCATCGTCCACAGCCCGCATTTCACACCGGTCGACGAGCACGGCGCTGGGGATTCGGTGTTCGCCGGAGTCGGCGTGGCGGTCGGGGCGGGACTGCCGATCGAGGTCGCGGTCAAGCTGGGGGTCGCGGCGGGAGCGCTCAACGTCGCCCGTCACGGGCTCGGGACGGGCCACATGCGCGAGGTGTCGAGACTCGCCGAGGAGGTTCAGGTCGATCCGCTGCGGCTCGATCAGTTCGGGGCGGGCGGCGAGACGTCCGCCGCTTCGACCGCCTCCTGAACCAGCGGCAACAGTTCGTCCACGAGGCCGGGCGTGCAGCAGATGGTGAACTCGGCCTGGGGCGTCCACGGGGAACCGCCATGGTCGAAGGCCTCGGCCCCCGCCTCACGGGCGATCAGCACACCGGCGGTGACGTCCCAGGGAAGGCTCGAGAGCATGACCGAGACATCGAGGCGGCCGGCGGCGAGCCAGGCCAGGTCGAGGCACTCCGACCCGTGCACCCGAACCCGCAGGCATCTCGGGACGAGGCGGTCCATCAACTCACGGTGGATCGGATTCTCCACCTTCGCCCTCGGACCCACGGCGAAGTCGGCGAAACTGACCATCGCCTCGTGCAGCCCGGCCGGTTCCAGGACCGTGATCGTGCGACCGTTCAGCGAGGCGCCCCCGCCCCGGGTCGCCAGGTAGCGCTCACCGATCAGTGGCAGGTCGATGAGCCCGAGAGTGGGCTCGCCCCGCTCCACCAGTGCGAGCGAGACCGCGCAGAGGGGGCTGCCGTTCGCGAAGTTCACGGTCCCATCGATCGGATCCAGGACCCACATCGCCTCCAGGCGGCCGTCGCGCTCGCCCTCCTCCTCTCCCAGGAAGGCGATGCCGGGCGCCGCCTCCTCGAGGGTGGCCCGGATCGTCTCCTCGATCCTCAGGTCGACCTCGGTGGCGAAGTCACGGTCGCCCTTGGAGATGACGGTTCCAACGCTGCGCCGGCCGCGGCGGAGCAGCGCGGCTCCCGAGTCGACGGCCCGCTCGGCGGCCAGCAGAAGGGCAGGATCGACCGTCACCGAGGGGCCTCGTCGGTCTCGCGGCGGCGCAGCAGCCAGCGGCGCAGCTCGTCGGCCCCCCAGACGATGAACGGGAAGGGCAGCGTGAAGAGCAGCATGTGGGGCGCGAGGGCGGCCGTGTCGAGCAGCGACTGCAGCGGCGGCGCGTAAATGATCAGCGCCGAGAGGGCGAGCTCGAAGGCGATCCCCCAGAGCAGCAGGCGGTTGGAGAACACGCCTATCGAGCGCAACGAAGCACGCTCGGTGCGGGCCGCGAAGGCTGTTCCGATCTGCCCCATCACCATGCCCAGGAAGGTCATGGTCGTCGCCTGCTCATACGCATGGTGCAGGGGATGTCCCGCTCCGGTGGGATCGCCGGGCGACCAGCCGGCGCCGCCGAGGACATAGAAGAAGCCGGCCATCGCGAGGGCGGCGCAGATCAGGCCCAGGAAGAGCCAGGCGCGAACCAGCATCGGCGGACGGATCACGCCCTCGGACCGCTCTCGGGGCGGACGCTCCATCAGCCCCGGCTCCGCGGGCTCGCGGCCCAGGGCAAGCGCAGGCAGCGTCTCGGTCCCGACATCGAAGGAGAGCAGCTGGAGGACGGTGAGCGGCAGGGGGATCGCCCCGCCCCCCAGGGCGAAGACGACGAAGGGCGTCACCTCCGGCGTGGCGTGGGCGAAGATGTAGAAGATGAACTTGCGGACGTTGTCGTAGACGCGCCGCCCGCCCTCGACCGCGGCGACGATCGTCGAGAAGTTGTCGTCGGTGAGGACCATCGTTGACGCCTCCCTGGCCACGTCCGTGCCGGATTGCCCCATCGCCACGCCGATGTCGGCCCGCCGCAGGGCCGGCGCGTCATTGACCCCGTCGCCGGTCATCGCGACGATGCGCCCCTCCTCGCGCAGCGACTCAGCGATCCGCAGCTTCGTCTCGGGAGAGCTGCGCGCGAAGATCAGCTCGTCGCCCTCTCGCAGGAGCGAGTCCAGCTCGCTGTCGGTCATCTGGTCGACGTCGCTCCCGACGACGACCTTCGAGTCGCCCGTCCCGATCCCGACGCGCTTTGCGATCGCCGCCGCGGTCAGGCCATGGTCCCCGGTGATGACGATCACCCGAAGGCCGGCCCGATGGCAGCTCTCCACCGCGGCCGCGACCTCGGGCCGGGGAGGATCGAGCATCGAAACCAGGCCGAGGAAGGTAAGGCCGGTCTCCGCCTCCTCTCGCGCGTCGGGGATGCCATTGGCGAGCGGTCCGCGCTGAGCGACGGCGAGGACCCTCAGCCCCTGGCTCGCATACCCGTCGACGATCGACTGAATTCGGTCGCGCTCCTCCGCATCCAGGGTGCGGACCTCGCCGTCCGCGGCGATCGAGTTGCACCGTGGAAGCACCGCCTCGGGCGCCCCCTTCGTGTCCACCCAAAGCCCGCCCCCACGCTTGTCGACCGTCGACATCAGCCGCAGTGACGGATCGAAGTGGAAGAGGGCACGCCGGTCGCGCTCGCGCCGCGCGGCGTCGAGCTCGACGCCGAGACGCGCGGCGGCCTCCAGGATGGCCACCTCGGTCGGGTCGCCGACTGGCTCCCCCGTCCCCGCGTCGGAATGCGCGTTGTTGCACGCGACCATCGCGGCCGCAAGGGCCCGAAGCCGGGCCGGGTTTCCGCCGCCGTTGGCCCTCGACTCTCCGTCCTCGAAGCTCAGCGTCCCCGATTCGGTCCAGATCGACGTGGCCCTCATCCGGTTCTCGGTCAGCGTCCCTGTCTTGTCCGTGCAGATCACGTTGGTCGAGCCGAGGGTCTCGACCGCGCTCAGCCGCTTGACCACGGCTCCGCGCCGCACCAGGTCCCTGGCGCCGACCGCGAGAGCAAGGGTGATCACCGGCAGCAGTCCCTCGGGAACCAGGCCCACCAGGAGCCCGACCGCGAAGACGACCGCGTCGGATACCGAGAGCCCCGCCACCAGCGTCGCGAGCGGGATGAACGCGATGGCCCCCCCGACCGCGATCACGGCGATCAGCCAGGCGACCTTCCGGACCTGGTTCTCGAGCGGGGATGCCTCGGTCGTGACCCGCTGAGAGAGCGTGGCGATCCGGCCGAGCTCGGTGTGCATCCCGGTCGCGTAGACCAGGGCGCGGGCCTCGCCCTCGACACAGCTCGTCCCGGAGAAGACCAGATCCCTGGCTTCGACCCGCGGGACGCCCGTATCGGCGAATGCGGCGTCGCGATCGACAGGCGCGGACTCCCCGGTGAGGGTCGACATGTCGATCTCGAGAGCCCCCGCCAGAAGGCGCGCGTCGGCCGAGATCCGCTCTCCCTCCTCGATCAGGAGCACATCGCCCGGGACGAGCTCGGTCGTGGGGATGCCGAGCTCCTCGCCGTCGCGGATGACCCGCGCCTCCGACGGGAGGTAGGCGGCGAGGGCCTCAACCGCACGTTCGGCCTGGAGCTCTTGGACGAAGGCGAAGATCGCGTTGACGAAGATCACGACGACGATCGCAATCGCCACCGGGACGATCCCCGCAATCCCAGCGAGAACCGCCGCGGCCCAGAGCAGTAGCGCCAGCGGATGCGTGAACTGCCGCGCCAGATCCCGGAGATGGCTCCGCTCCTCGCGCCGGCGGATCTCGTTCGGCCCGAACTGCTCCAACCGGCGGGCCGCATTGCGTGTACCGAGGCCCTCGCTGCCAGAGCCAAGGTGCTGCAGCAGCAACTCCAAACGCTCCTCCGGGTCGACGTGAGGCTCGGGTTCCATGTATTGGGAAACGATGACCGTTGAGACGACGCCTGGCTAGGTGGCCGGATGGGCCTGGGTCAATTCGGCCGCCGCCGGTGCGGCCGGGTGCCTAATGAGGTGGGTGAGGAACCAATGGCCGGCGAGCTCGGAGACCCGCTCCAGCGCGCCCGGCTCCTCGAACAGGTGGGTGGCGCCGGGCACAACGGCGACTTCGTGCTCGCAGCGCATGAGCCTCGCCGCCTCCTCGTTCAGACGAAGGACCTGCCAGTCGGCGCCGCCAACAATCAGAAGCGTGGGCGACGCAACCTCGCTCAGGCGATGGGCCGCCAGGTCCGGGCGTCCACCGCGGGAAACCACCGCGCCGATGCCGCCACCGCGTTCGGCGGCGGCGCAGAGCGCGGCGGCGGCGCCTGTGGAGGCACCGAAGTATCCAAGGGGGAGCCCGGCGAGCTGCGGGTCCTCCAGGACCTGCCGGGTCGCGGTCACGAGGCGCTCGGCAAGCAAGTCGACGTCGAACACCTTGGAGGGATCCATCGCCTCTCGCTCGCTGAGCAGGTCAAAGAGGAGCGTGGCGAGGCCAGCCTCGTTCAGCGCCTGGGCGACCTGGCGGTTGCGCGGGCTGAGCCTGCTGGAGCCGCTGCCGTGGGCGAAGAGCACCAGGCCGGCCGGCTCCTCCGGCATGCGGAGATCGCCCGTGAGCCGCACTCGAGCGCCAGGCTCGATTCGGATCGTCCGCTCGATCACCGGCGGATCGGCCACTGGGGTGGGCGCGGGAGTTGGGACCGGCGCGTGGGCCGCTGCGAGCAGCTCGATCACGGTGTCGTCCGAGAGCTGGCCGAAATCGACGTAGAACTGGCCGATGGCGAAGAAGCCATGTGGCTCTGCGAGGCAGACCACCTCGTCGAACTCGTCCCGCAGGCGGATCTCCGACCCCGGCGGGCCGACCGGCACCGCCAGAATCACCTTCGCCACGCCCCGTGCCTTCAGCGCGCGACCGGCCGCAACCGCCGTGCCGCCCGTCGCGATCCCGTCATCCACCAGCAGGACCGTCCGGCCATCGACCGGGAGCGGCTCGCGATCCCCCCGGTAGATGCGGGACCGGCGCTCCAGCTCGCGAGTCTCGCGTGCGATGACCTCGTCGATCGCACGCCTCTCAACGCCGCTGACCTCGACATCCTCGTCGCGAATGAGCTGAATGCCGCCCTCGGCAATCGCGCCGATCCCATACTCGGGCTGGTACGGCGCTCCTATCTTGCGGACCAGCAGGACGTCCAGGGGCGCCTCGAGCGCCTTCGCCACCTCATAGGCGACCGGAACGCCGCCGCGCGGCAGCGCCAGGACGACCGGATCCTCGTCCCGAAATCGCTCGAGGACCTCTGCCAATCGACGGCCCGCGTCGCGGCGATCGGCAAAAAGCGCAAGGCGATTGGCCATGCGCTGACGCTATGGCGGGGAAGTTGGCGTCACATCCGTGCGGAGGACCGGTCGGGGATACGGGGTTCCCACGGATGTGGTCGGGGCGGGGCGGAGTGAACATGGCGCCCCAACCCAGCGGAAGGACGAAGACATGACTTCGAGTGATACCCCACTGCACGCTCGTCCGGGCGACCGCCTCGTGGTTCGCGGACATCATCAGGGCGAGCCCCAACGCGATGCTGAGGTCCTGAAGGCACTCGGTGACGAGGGAGGCCCTCCTTACCTGGTCCGCTGGGAGGACGGCCATGAGACCGAGGTCTTCCCGGGCTCCGACGTCTTCATCCAGCACATCGCCGAGCCGAAGCGAGCCAAGAAGCGCTAGGGGCGAGCTCCATGAGGGAGACCCCGACGATCGACGAGCCGGTCCCCGTCCTCGACCTCGGGGCCAAGGAGATCGAGCGCCTGTCGAGCGAGGTACGAGCGCTCGCGAAGAAGAGCAACGCCGTGATCCTGGCACACAACTACCAGGTGCCGGAGATCCAGGATCTCGCCGACTTCGTCGGCGACTCGCTCGGCCTGTCGCGTGAGGCTGCCGCAACCGATGCCGATGCGATCGCGTTCTGCGGAGTCCACTTCATGGCCGAGACGGCCTCCGTCCTGGCGCCCGACAAGACCGTGCTGATCCCCGACCTCGAGGCGGGTTGTTCGCTCTCGGACTCGATCACGGCGAGCGAGCTCCGCAACTGGAAGTCCCGCTTCCCTGGCGCCGTGGTCGTCATGTACGTGAACACCTCCGCCGAGGTGAAGGCGGAGACCGACTACTGCTGCACCTCGACGAACGCGGTCGAGGTCGTCGAGCACGTCCGGCGCGAGCACGGCGATGACGTCGAGATCCTGTTTGGCCCCGACATGTGGCTCGGCTCCTACGTGGAGCGCGTGACCGGCCGGCGGATGAACGTCTGGCCCGGCGAGTGCCACGTGCACGCCGGGATCAGGCCGGAGGACATCAATCGCGCTCGCGCGGAGCACCCCGGGGCGGAGTTCCTGATCCACCCCGAGTGCGGATGCGCTACGGATTGCATGGAGTACGTCGCCGCCGGAGATATCGAGGCGGCAGGCGTCCACATGTTCTCGACCTCGGGGATGCTGAACCATGTCCGCGAGCACCCCGACGGCGACTTCATCGTCGCCACGGAGACGGGGATGCTCCACCCGATGCACAAGGCGGCTCCGCGGGCGCACCTTACGCCGGCCAACCCAAAGGCCGTGTGCAAGTACATGAAGCTGATCACCCTGCCCAAGCTGCGCGATGCGCTGCGGGACCGCAAGTATGAAGTCAAGGTTCCCGAGCAGATCGCCGAGCGGGCCAGGCGGCCAATCGAGCGCATGGTCTCGATCGGCTGAACGAACACGAGGAGGAGTTGGAGATGACCGACGTAGACATCATCGGCCGCAGCGTCGAGAAGGCTCATATCTGGATCAACGAGCTCGCGGAGGAGCTCGGCAGCGACGACCACCAGGCGGCGTACCGCGTTCTACGCGCCTATCTGCACGCCGTCCGGGACCGACTCATGGTGAACGAGGCCGCTCAGCTCGCCGCCCAGCTTCCCGAGCTGATCCGGGGCATCTACTACGAGGACTGGGTTCCCGCCCGGACCCCGCTCAAGTACCGGACGGTCGACGAGTTCCTGGATCGCGTCGCCGGTGAAGCTCAGCTGGCCGGAGAGACCGAGGCGTCCTTCGCATGCGCGGCGGCCGCGCGAGTCCTCAGACGGCACGTCTCGGAAGGCGAGATCGCCGACGTGATCGCGGTCTTCCCCGAGGAGATGCGGGAAGTGCTCGCCGGATGATTCCGGGCCCGGACCAGCTCGAGCCGCCGGTGCCGGAAACGCCCGCACAGCTGCTGCGATGGCGACCGGGGCACGGCGTGCTCTCGCTCTACATCCGCGTCGATCCCGGGGATCGAAGCGATGGCTGGCACATCGAGGTACGCAACGGTCTCAACGCGGTGATCAAGAGCGCCGGGCGCGACGACCATGAGGGATCTCAGGCTCTGCGCGCGCACCGTCACCCGACTCGAGCACGAGTTGCTGGACACGGAGCGGCAGGGCGAGCACCGGGGTCTGATCGGGTTCGTCGAGATCGCACCCGAGCCCGGCGATGAGCACTGGTACGCAACTCAAATCCCGACGCCACGGACCGAGGTGTCGAGCGGACCGGTGCCGCACGTGCCTCCGCTGCTCGAGCTGCTCGACGACGGCGCGCCGCTCGGTGTGGCCGCGGTCTCCTCGGAGCGGGTCCGGCTGTTCGACTGGCGGCTCGGGCGTCTCGATCAGCTGCACGACTGGGAGCTCGAGTACTTCGCCGGAGACTGGAAGGAGCGAAAGGCGCAGAGGCCGAGCGATCCCGCCAGGGGCCAGGCAGTCTCGTCGTCCGGTCGCGATCAGTACAACCAACGCCTCGAGGCCAACCGCGAGCGCTTCGCGCTGCAGACCGGGCGACTCGCCGGCACCGAGAGCACCAGAGGGAAGTGGCGCCAGCTCTTGATCTTCGGCGACGAGCGGTATGCCGCGAAGTTCCGCGAAGGGGCGGGCGGTGGTGAGGAGCTGCTTCCACGCCGGTCCCGAGGACCTCGTCTCCGAGACCAACGTCCTGATCGAGCGGCGCATCGAAGAGATCGTGCCCGGTCTCAACCGGGCCCGAGAGAAGTCTCTGGTCGACCGCATCAAGGATCTCGCCTACTCGGAGGCACGGAGCTCGCTCGGGGTCGCGGAGACGATTCAGGCTTTGAGCGAGGGGCGCGTGGAGCACCTGGTGTACGACCAGGGCCGCGAGTACACCGACGCCGAATTCGAGTGGGACGGCCAGGGAGATTCCGGGTTACAGCCGATCGAGAGGATGGTCGAGCTCGCACTCGCGAGCGGGGCAGCGATCACGCCGGTGGAGGGTGAGAGCGCGCAGGCCCTCGATGAGCAGGGGGGAGTCGCGGCGCTGCTCCGCTACTGATTGAAGGTCTGCAGGATCACGCCGCGGTTGCCTGGCGCCGTCGCATGTTCACCTTGAACAGCTCGACCGCGAGGAAGGGGATCGTCGCCAGGGCGAGCGCCCAGGCCACCTGGACGGGCGAGAGCGCGACCACGTCGAAGCGCTCGGCGACGGCGGGCACGGCCAGGATCACGGCCTGGACGAGCGCGGAGAGCAGGACGGCTCCGATCAGGGCGGCGTTGCGCCCGGCCCGGAAGAACCAATCGGTGCCCCGCACGGCGAAGACATGGGTGAGCTGCGCGAAGACCAGCGTCGCGAAGGCCATCGACTGTCCGACCGCGTGGCTGTCCGACTCCCCGATCAGGAAGGAGACGAAGGCCGCGAGGCCGGTGGCAATACCTCCGACGATCAGCCGGCTGCGGATCGGGTCCAGGATCCCCTGCGTCGGCGGCCGGGGCGGTCGTTGCATCGCGTCTCGCTCGGGAGGGTCGACCGCCAGCGCCACCGCCGGCAGGCCGTCCGTGAGCAGGTTGACGACCAGGATCTGCACCACCGTCAGCGGAGCATCGAGCCCGAGGGCGATCGCGAGCGCGAAGACCAGCACCTCTCCGGCGTTGGCCGCGAGCAGGAAGTGGACGAAGCGGAGGACGTTCTCGTAGATCGAGCGGCCTCTCCTGATCGCCTCGACGATCGTGGAGTAGTCGTCATCGGTGAGGACGAGATCGGCCGCCGCCCTGGCGGCGTCGGTGCCGCGCTCGCCCATCGCGACGCCGATGTCCGCCGCCTCCAACGCGGGGACGTCGTTGATCCCGTCGCCGGTCATCGCCACCACCTCCCCGCGGCGGCGCAATGCGTCCACGATGCGGACCTTGTGGCGCGGGACGACGCGGGCGTAGACCTGGACGTCGGAGCTGCGCGCCGCGAGGTCCTGGTCCGAGAGCTCGTCGAGCTCGGCTCCGGTCATCACGCTCGTGTGGTCGTCCTCCACCACCCGCGTCTCGCGCGCAATCGCCAGCGCCGTGCCCGGATGGTCGCCGGTGATCATCACGGTGCGGACCCCGGCCTCTCGGGCCTCCTCCACGCTTCGTGCGACACCGGCCCTCGCCGCGTCGTGGATCCCGAGGATGCCGAGTGGCCTGAGCTCAGTGTCGTCGTCCTCGTGCGCCTGGAGCTCTCGCTTGGCGACGACGAGCACGCGCATGCCCCGCTCGGCCCAGCGCTCGCTTCGTTCCTTGAGCTCAGTTTGATCGGCGTCGCCGGCGAGGCGCTCGAGCATCCTCTCTGGCGCGCCCTTCGCGAACAGCACTCGCCCATCTGCCGACTCGATCGTGACGCTCATCCGCTTTCGCTCCGAGTCGAAGGGCTGCATGCCCACCACCTTCCTCCCACCGAGCAGTCTCCCGGCGTCGATGCCGCGGCTGGCCGCCGCCGACGCGATCGCCGCCTCCACCGGCTCAACGGACGCATCGGTGGACCCGTCCGACACTCGAACCAGCTCGTCGGATGCCAGCAGGCTCGCAGTCAGCAGCTCGTCGATCGCCTCCGCGCCCACGCTGTCCTGCGGCGCGACCTCGGCCCCCAGGGCACAGGGATAGAGACGCGCGAGGCTCATGCGGTTCTCGGTGATCGTCCCCGTCTTGTCCGCGCAGATGACCGTCGCGGACCCCAGCGTCTCGACCGCCTCGAGCCGCTTCGCGATCGCGCCGCGCTCCGCCATCCGCTGCACGCCGAGCGCGAGCGCGATGGTGAGCACCGCCGGGAGGCCCTCCGGAACGGCGGCGACCGCGAGTGAGACTCCGATCAGGATGCTGTCGGTCAGCGATTCCCCCTGAGCCCACGCCAGCCCGGCGAGCGTCAAGCAGAGGAGCACGGCGGCTCGCAGAAGAAACCCGGCAAAGCGCTGGAGTCGGCGCTGCAGTGGGGTTGGCGTCGGGGGGATGCGCAGGGCGCTCATCACGGCGCGGCCGATCTCGGTCCGGCTGCCGGTTGCCGTGACCACCGCGTCGCCCGCGCCACGCGTGACGATTGCGCCTGCGTAGAGGGTCGAGCCGGGCGGCTTCGAGACGGGCAGCGATTCGCCGGTGACGGCCGACTCGTCCACCTCGATCCCGTCTCCGCTGGTCAGGCTGAGATCGGCGGGCACGCGGTCGCCTCCGCGGAGCCTCACCCGGTCGCCGCGGACCAGCGCCTCGGCACTGACGCGCCTGATGTGACCGTCTCGCAGCACCGTGGCCATCGGGGCCATCAGCTTCCGCAGGCGGCGGCTCGCTCCCTCTGCCCGCCCCTCCTGGAAGTAGCCCAGCGCGGTGTTGGCGAGCGCGATCGCGACGATGATCGCGGCGTCGAGCCACTCGCCGATCGCCACCGAGACCGCCGCGGCGAGCCCGAGCAGGGCCACCATCGGATTTGCGAGCTGCCGGCCCACCAGCTCGAGTCGCGACGGCGGCGGCGCTTCGGGTAGGCGATTCGGGCCCTCCCGGTGCAGCCGGCTCTCGGCTTCGCTCGTCGTAAGTCCCTGACCCGGTGGGACCGCGAGCTGGGGCTGGGTCGCGCCGCTCATTTCACCGAAACGATGACCACTGCAGGCGCCTCCTGGCTAGGTGTTGAGCACGGGTGGGCGATCCGTGGCGGCGGGCGATGCCACGCACGAGGCGCGGGATTACCTTTGTGTGCATGTTCGGCGGTGGTCTCAAGATCGGTCGGCTCGCGGGTATTCCGATCAGCATTCATCCGCTCTGGCTGGTGATCGTCGCGCTGATCACTTGGTCGCTGGGTAGCACCTACTACCCGGACCAGGCTTCTGGCATCGCGCCCGTCGCCGCCTATGCGCTCGGGCTGGCGAGCGCTCTGCTGCTGTTCGCGAGCATCCTCCTCCACGAGCTCGGTCACGCGCTCGTGGCGCGCCAATACGGGGTTGAGATCGAGGGCATCGAGCTCTGGCTGCTGGGTGGCGTCGCGAAGATGAAGGGGACCGCCCATGCGGCCGGCGAGGAGCTCCGCTTCGCCCTGGCGGGACCCGGGGTCACCGTGGTGATCGCGCTGCTCTTCTGGGTGGCCGTTCTGGCACTTCCCTCCTCCACGCCGGATGCCGTAACCGCCCTGCTCGCCTATCAGGCCCTGATCAACACCGTGATCCTCGTCTTCAACATGTTGCCCGCGTTCCCGCTGGATGGCGGCCGAGTGCTGCGCAGCATGCTCTGGCAGCGAACTGGCAACTTCGAGCGGGCGACGGCACAGGCTGCTCGGGTAGGGCGTGGCTTTGGCTACGGCATGGTTGGGATCGGAGTCCTCGGCGTCTTCGCCGGAGCGCCAGGGCTCCTCTGGCTCGGTCTGATCGGCTTCTTCCTGATCATGGCGGGGAAGGCAGAGGAGACCAGCGTCGCGATGCAGTCGACGTTCAAAGGCCTTGGGTTGCGGCGAGTGATGGCGGTGCCGGCTGCGACGCTCGACGCGAACACCCTGGTCTCGGACGCGCTGCGCGACTCGTTTGCCCGGCTCGGTTATCACGCCTTCCCCGTCGTCGAGGGGCGAGTACCCGTTGGCCTACTCGACATCGACCAGGTCGAGGCGCTTCCCGCCAGCAAGCGGGCAACGACCCGCGTCGGCGACCTCGCCGACCGGGATTCCTCGGTCTTCGTCGATGACGACGTAACCATCGACGGGCTGCTCGCCAACCCCGCTTTCCGGCGGCACGGGCGAGCGATCGTTCGCGGTCACGATGGCGAAATCGGGATGCTTTCGGTGACGGCAATCGAGCGCGCCGTCCGGGCGAGGCGCATGCTCGACGACAACGAGGCCGCCGGGCCGATCCGAGCGAAACGGGCGGCTTGAGCTCATGGGCCTCGGTTACGACGGCAAGCTCTACATCCTTGCGTTCGACCATCGCGGATCCTTCGTCAAGCGCTTCGGCGTCGAAGGCAATCCAACTCCCCAGGACCTGAAGCGCTTCGCCGATGGCAAGCACCTGATCTTCGAGGGCATCGAGGCCGCGCTGGCGCGGGGCGCCGATCCATCTGTGACCGGGGCGCTAGTCGACGAGCAGTTCGGAGGCCCGACGCAGGTGCCCGAGGAAGCCAAGGCCCGGGGCATCAAGCTGGCGATGCCGGTCGAGAAGAGCGGCCAGACGGAATTCGACTTCGAGTACGGCGACGAATTCGGCGCGCATATCGAACGCTACGACCCCGACTTCTCGAAGGTGCTGGTCCGCTACAACCCCGCTGGAGACGCCGAGATGAACCAGAGGCAGGCCGGGCGCTTGCGACTTCTCTCGGATTGGCTCCATGAGCACGATCGCAAGCTTCTCTTCGAGCTTCTGGTCCCCGCTGAAGAAGCTCAACTCGCAAGCGTCGATGGAGATACGGACCGCTATGACGCCGAGCTCCGTCCAGACTTGATGATCCGCGCGATCGCCGAGCTACAGGACGCCGGCATCGAGTCCGACATCTGGAAGATCGAGGGCGTGGACGAACGGGGGGACTGCGAGCGAATAGCCGCTCAGTGCCGAGAAGGGGGACGGGACGGGGTCGTCTGCGTGGTCCTGGGACGAGGAGCCGACAACGACAAGGTCGACCACTGGTTGCGCCAGGGAGCTCCGGTGGACGGATACGTCGGCTTCGCAATCGGTCGGTCGAACTGGGGTGATCCCCTCGAAGGCTGGATCGACGGCAGCGCCTCCCGGGAGGATGCAGCCTCCCGGATCGCTGAGAACTACCTCCGATTCATTCGCGTCTACGACGAAGCTGAATCTGCCTAGCTATTCGCAACGCGGCAGATCAAGACGGGAGCATCGGCATGGTGGGCCACCGCGGTGGCGACGCTCCCCATCGCGACGTAGCTGACTCCACTTCGCCCATGCGAGCCGATCACGATCACCCCGGCTCCACGGTCCTTCGCCACCTCGATGATCCGCTTCCAAACCGGGCTGCCTTCGATCACGAAAGGCTCGGCCTCAAAGCCGGCCTCCTTGGCCAAGGCTGCGCCTTCGGCGGCGATCTCGCTTGCCTGCTGCTTCGCCTCCTCGGCAAAGCCGGCGGGCACCCTCGCGTATGCGACTCCCCAGAAGGGGAGCGCCTCCAGGGGCTCGAAGACCGAAAGGACGATTGCGTCTCGCGGCATGTGGAGCTGCCGACCGGCCTGCGCTATCGCCGCCTTGGCGAAGTCGGAACCGTCATAGGCAATCAGGACGGGTGCGTCGGATCTGGCTTCTTGGGCCATGAAGTCCGTTCTGAGGGTAGTCGAGGCTAAGGAGCCGCTTCGCACCGGCTCCTAGGCCGGTTGGCCCCCGTCCTGCCCGTCGGAGCGGAGCATCTGCTCGATCAGCTGCATGTACTGGGCCAGATGCCGGGTTCCGAGGAACGAGCGGCGAACCCGCTCGTGCGCGCTCGCGCCGATCGCCTGGGCCCGGTCCGGGTCGTCGAGGAGCCGATCGATCGCCTCCCCCGTCGCGGCCAGGTCAGCGGGATCGTCGATCAGCACTCCGGACTCTCCGTCGACGATCTGGTCCTGAATTCCGCCGACCCGGGTCGCGACGATCGGCTTCGACTTCCACATCGCCTCCGCCACCGTCAGGCCGAAGCCCTCGGCAAGGCTCTTCTGCACGATTAGGTCCGCCCGCCGCTGGATCGCGTTGACCATGGCCGCGTTCTCCTGCACGTCGTCCATCGGCAGGCAGGCGAGGTGGACCCTGCTCCGCACCTCGGCGGGCAATTGCTCGAGAACCCCTCGAACGTCGGTCAGCACCTCGGCCCCCTCCGGATCGTCAGCCACCCCGGATACAGACGGTCCGGCGAGGAGCAGATGCGCCGCCGGGTTGGCCACGTGCTCCGCGAAGCAGCGCAACACTCCGATCGGGTCCTTGAGACGGTCCCAGCGGGAGACCTGGACGATCAGCGGAGCATCCTCGGGGATCGGTCCCTCCTGGTCGAGCTCGGCGGCGCGATCGACGCGCGCCGTGCTGCCGTCCTCGCGCTCGAAGACCGCCTGCTTGAAGTGGTCGCCCTGACCCAGCCCGATCACGTTGAGGATCGAGCGCGCCGCCTGCGGGTCGAGCTCCTCGTTCTTGGGAGAGAAGGCATCGATCGAGGGCGGCACGAGCCAGAGCCGCTCCGATTCGAGGCCCTCCCAGACGAACTCCTGGCGGGAGAACACCAGGGCGTCGGCCTCGTCGACGTAGGGCCGCAGGAAGTTCCAGGCCTCTCGCGCCAGCCCGTTGGGGTGGTCGACCCCGACATGGCAGCGCCAGACGATCTTGGTGCCCGCGCTCTTCACGTGCGGGATCAGGCCGGCGGGCTGGGGGTCGTGGATGTAGATGATGTCCCCGTCGCGGACCAGCTCGACCAGCTCGTCGGCGGCCTCGAGCAGCGTGTGCTCGTAGATCTCGCGCTCCGCGGGCCCGAGCCCGCCGCCGTCGCCGTCGGAGGCATGCAGCTGGTTGTGGATCCGCTTGGTGACCCGGAAGAAATCCGGGTTGCCCCCGATTGTGAGCCAGCGCACGTCGACCCCGGCACCTCGGGCGTAGGCGAGCAGCGACTGCAGCAACTCGGCCACCCCTCCGCCACGGGCGGTCGAGTTGATATGCCAGATCACCCGGCCCGCCAGCACCTGCTCGGCGGTTTTCACCGCCTGATCGACGGCGGCGTAGTCCTCTCCCACGAGCGCCCGAAAGCGCTCGGGCGACGCGGGTGCTACGGGAACCTGGGTGAGCGCGGGCACCGCTCGCCAGACACTAGAGGCTGGGATCATTTCCGCCGATGCTCACCGTGGTCGCGCTCGGGACAGCGACGGCGCTGGCCACCGGCCTCGGCGCGATTCCCGTGTTCCTGCTGCGACCCCGGACCACGGGTTGGGAGCCGGCTCTGTGGGGCGTGACCGCGGGCGTGATGAGCGTCGCCTCGATTGTTGGCCTGCTCCTGCCCGCGATCCACCGGGGCTCCGCCACCGCCGTGGTGGGCGGGCTGGTCGCCGGCGTGGCCTTCCTCGGCGCCACCCACATCCTCCTCGGGAGGCGCGACGTCCACGTTGGACAGCTCAGGGGAGTAGACGTCCGGACGGCGGTCCTCGTCTTCGCCGTCCTCTTCGCGCACAGCCTTCCCGAGGGGCTCGCGGTCGGCACGGCCTATGCGTCCGGCACCGCGGCACTCGGGACATTCGTCATCCTGGCGATCGCCCTCCAGAACATCCCCGAGGGCACGAGCGTGGCGATCCCAATGGCGGAGGCCGGATTCAGCCGGACCCAGCAGTTCTGGGCCGCCGTCCTGACCAGCTCCCCTCAGCCGGTGGGCGCGGCGATCGCCTACGCGCTGGTGGAGACGGTCGAATCGCTCCTCCCCGTCTCGTTCGCGTTCGCCGCCGGGGCGATGCTGGCGCTCGTGGCATGGGATCTTCTGCCGCGCACTTTCTCGCCGCTCGGCTGGAGCGGCCCGGTCGGCCTGGTCGCCAGCGGCGGCGTGATGCTCGCGCTGAGCGCCGCGCTCGGCGTCAGCTGACGTTCGGAGGCTCCAGGGGGTCGATCGCCATCGGCTCCTCGTGCCACTCCTGGGGCAGCGCTACCTCTACGTCGAGGGAGCGGCGCGGCGGCTCCGGGTCCTCGCGCACCTTGCCGTGGTAGAGGAGGGGCGCCAGATAGCGCGCGCTGATCTTCTGCGGCGGCCACCAGAGAGCGTCCAGGGACGCCTCCCCCTCGCCGCCCCCGCCGGCCACCTCGGCCCTAAGGCTGACCGACTCGTCGCCCGCCAGGACCTTGCCGCGCAGGACCGGCCGGAAGGGCTCCGGCGCCGAGCCGGCGCCGAGTCGGTGCGCGATGTCCTCGGCGGCGGCATCGGCCTGCTGCGTCGCCAGGCCACCCTGCTTGATCGGGAAGGTCGTCCCGTCCCCGGCCGCGTAGACGCCGTCGAGCTCCTTGACCCGGGAGTAATCATCGATCGGGATGAAGCCGCCCGAATCGGCGGGCAGGCCCTCGATCGCCGGGCCCTCCATCACCGGCAACGCGACAGCTTCCGCTGGGCCAAGCGCGCGGTCACCGGGGGTCAGCCGGATTCCCTCCTCGCCGACCTCGCGCACGCTCGAGCTCGGGATCACCTCGATCCCCCTCCCGCGGAGCAGGTCGCCGATCGCCGCGCTCGCGTTGGGGCCGAAGATCGCGAGCGGGCCCGATTCCGGCGTGATGATCGCGATCTTCACATCCCCTCCCCTCTCCACGGCGCGGCGCTGGGTCATCAGCGCGATCTCGTAGAGCGGCAGCGACCAGGTCACGCCCGAGGGGACGATGAAGACCACGCGGTGATAACTGCTCTCGGCGCGGTCGAGGAGCGCGTCGGGGTCGAAGGGCTCCCTGCCGGAGGGAAAGGTGATCGCACCCTCCACGGCTGAGACGAAGCGCCCCCCGGCGCAGACAACAAGGTAGTCGTAGTCGAGCGCCGAGCCATCATCGAGGTCGACAGCGTGATCCTGCGGCCGCACGGCCTTGACCGCGCGCTGGACGAAGGCGGCGCCCGTCTCCCGCGCCAGAGGCTCGAGCTCGTAGCGGGCCGCCGGGCCGAGGTCGAACGGCTCCTCGACCAGCAGCGGCTTGTAGAGGAAGTCCGGCTCCGGGGCTACCAGCGTCAGCGCGGCCAGATCGCCGGCGAGGTCGGAGAGGGCGAGAAGCGCCTCGACGCCCGCCACGCCTCCACCGACGATCACCACGCGAGCTCCATTACCCGTCGCGTCGTTGTTCACGCCGGGGAACCTACCCACTCAGGCGTAAGACCCATCGGTGCTCCGCACCGGAACAGGTACGTAGTTCGCCACACCCGCAAGACCGGTGCCCCGCGCGGATGGAACAGGCACGCGCCGGGCGTAGATTGAACGCAACAACCCGACCACGGAGGAGATCAACAAATGGCCGTCGCGACCGCTCTGCTTCGCCGCTTCGAGGACCTGTCCAAGAAGGACGTCGACTACGCCGGCGGCAAGGGCGCCAACCTCGGCGAGATGACGGCGGCCGGCCTCCCGGTCCCCCCCGGCTTCGTGGTGGGCGCGTCCTCCTATGCGCTGTTCTGCGACACCGGCGGGCTGCGCGACCGGATCGAGGAGCAGCTCTCCGCTGTGGACGTCGACGACACCGCGGCGCTCGACATAGCCACCAAGGAGGTCCGCAAGATGGTCGAGGCGGAGCCCGTCCCCGACGAGGTCGCCAGCGAGATCCGCACCGCGTACCTCGAGCTCGCGGGCGACCGCGACAACCCGCCTGTGGCCGTCCGCTCCTCCGCGACCGCGGAGGACACCGAGGCCGCCTCCTTCGCCGGCATGAACGAGACCTTCCTGAACGTCCGCGGCCCCGATGAGGTCGTCGACGCCGTCCGTCGCTGCTGGTCCTCGCTGTTCGGCGCCCGGACAGTCTTCTATCGCGCCAAGCAGGGCTTCGGCCAGGCGGACATGGACATCGCCGTCGTCGTCCAGATCCAGATCCTCTCCACCCGCGCGGGCGTCATGTTCACCATCGACCCCGCCTCGGGCGAAAGGGATCACCTCGTGATCGAGGGCTCCCTCGGCCTCGGCGAGTCGGTCGTCTCGGGCCAGGTCTCCCCCGACCGCTACGTGATCGAGAAGGAGTCGCTCCACATCCTCAAGCGCGACGTGAAGCGCAAGGAGCTGGTGATCGAGCCACTCCCCGACGGCGGAACCCGCACCCGCGAGCTGTCCGGCGACGAGTCGACGAAGCCTGTGCTCAGTGACGACGAAGTCCTTCAAGTCGCCGAGCTCGGCATCCGCGACGAGGAGCACTACGGCACCCCCCAGGACACCGAGTGGGCCTTCGACGAGGAGGGCCTCGCCTGGATGCTGCAATCACGCCCGGTCACCGCCTCCGGCGGCGACAAGAGCGAGGAGCTCGCCGAGCATGAGGGCGAGGCCATCGTCCGCGGCCTCGGCGCGGCCCCCGGCATCGGCCACGGCGAGGTGAAGATCATCTCCGACCTCGCGAAGGGCAATGACCTGAAGGAGGGCGACGTCCTCGTCACTCACATGACCGCCCCGGATTGGGTGCCGCTGATGCGGCGATCCGCCGCGATCATCACCGACTCCGGCGGCATGACGTGCCACGCCGCGATCGTCTCCCGCGAGCTCGGCATCCCCTGCGTCGTCGGCACCGCCGACGCGACCACGAAGCTGCGCGACGGCGAGCTCGTCACGGTCGACGCAACCCACGGATCCGTCTACGAGGGCGAGGTCGCCCTCGTTGGCGAGGCGGACGACGGGCCCGCCCCCCTAGGGGGTGGGGCACCCGTCACCGCAACCCAGCTGCTCGTCAACCTCTCGGAGCCCTCCCAGATCGAGCGGGCGACGAAGCTCGACGTCGACGGCGTCGGCCTGCTGCGCGCCGAGCTGATGGTGATCGAGGCGCTCGAGGGCCGGCACCCGCGCCTGCTGATCGAGCAGGAGAAGGGCGACGAGTTCGTCGACCGGATGGGCGAGGCCCTGACGAAGTTCGCCGAGGCGTTCTCGCCCCGGCCGATCACGTACCGGACGATCGACTTCCGCTCCAACGAGTTCCGGGGCCTCGAGGGCGGCGATCGCTTCGAGCCCGAGGAGTCGAACCCGATGATCGGCTACCGCGGGCGCGCTCCGCTACATGCGCGAGCCCGACCTCTTCGGCCTCGAGCTGGCGGCGATCCGCAAGGTCTGGGACGCGGGCCACACGAACTTCCACGTGATGCTGCCCTTCGTCCGCACCCCGCGCGAGCTGACCGCCTGCCGCGACATGATGCGACGAGGCCGGGCTCCTCGACCGGCCCGGGTTCGAGCTCTGGGTGATGGCCGAGGTCCCGTCGGTCTACTTCCACCTGGAGCGGTACGCGGAGCTCGACGTGAAGGGCATTTCGATCGGCTCCAACGACCTCACCCAGCTGATGCTCGGGGCCGACCGCGACTCGGAGCTGCTCGCGGAGCTCTTCGACGAGCGTGACTCCGCGGTCACCGACTACCTGCGCCTGCTGATCCCGAAGGCGAAGTCAGCTTGGCCTCGCCACCTCGATCTGCGGCCAGGCGCCCTCGGTTCACCGCGAGTACGCCCAGCTGCTGGTCGAGGCCGGCATCGACGCGATCTCGGTCAACATCGACGCGGTCGACAGGGCGAGGCGGCTGGTCGCCTCGGCAGAGCGGCGCGTGCTGCTCGACGCCGCGCGATCGGGGAGCTGAGGACAGGCCATGGAGGAGCAGCTCAACGCCCTCGACGCGACCTTCCTCGAGCTCGAGGAGTGCCGACGACAGCGCCCACATGCACATCGGCGGCGTGATGCTGTTGGAGCCGCAACCCGGCGGCGGGGCACCGCCGATCGACCTGATCCGCCGGACGTGATCGATCGCCTCCCGGACCTGCCGCGCTACACGCAGCGGCTCTCGACTCCGCACACCGGCGGGCTGCACTGGCCCAAGTGGGAGACCGACAGGCGATTTCGCATCGAGCGGCACGTGCAAGGTCGCCGGGCTCCCCGCTCCGGGCGGCGTCGACGAGCTCATGGAGTGGGCCGGCGAGTACTACTCGCAGCGGCTCGACCGCTCCAAGCCGCTCTGGGAGATGGTCATCCTCGAGCTCGCCGACGGGCGCTGGGCGATCGTCACCAAGACCCATCACTGCATGATCGACGGGGTCGGCTCGGTGGACATGGCGACCACCCTGCTCGACACCGAGCCCGAGCGCCGGGCGGCGCGGAACGGATCCTCGAACGGCTCGCCCGTCGAGCACCGACGCGAACACGGACGGGACGCCGATTCGGGGCTGGCGGCACACCGCCTCGCTGCTCGCGAAGCCCTACCTGGCTGTCGGCCACGCGCGCTCTGCGGACCGCCCAGGCCGGGCTCCACGCCGCCGAGTCGGCCGTCGGAATGGCCGACGCATCCCGAGCCGGGCGCGCGAGGCCTGCGCATCGCTCGCGGGCCCTCGCCGAGCTGATCGTCCGGGACGAGCTGATCGCGGCGCCGGAGTGCAGCCTCAACCGGCCGATCGGCGCGAGCCGCCAGCTCGCGGTGATCACCGTGCAGCTCGACGAGCTCAAGGCCGATCAAGAACGCGCTCGGCGGGACGCTCAACGACGTCGTCCTGGCCGCAACCGCGGGCGGGCTGCGCCGGCTCCTCACCGGGCGCGGCGAGGTGGTCCCCGAGCCCGGCCTGCGCGCAATGGTCCCGGTCAACATCCGCACCGCGGCCGACCGCCTGTCGATGGGCAACCGGATCTCCTCGCTCTTCGTCCACCTGCCGGTCGCCGCCGCCGATGCGGCCGAGCGCTACCGGCTGCAGGTCGAGGAGGCCGAGACCCTGAAGGCCGGGACGCAGGGCGAGGGCTCGAGCATGCTCCTCAACCTGGGAAACCACATGCCGCCCGTCCTGCACAGCTTCGTCGCGCGCTCGCTGTTCGCCACGCGGCTCTTCAACGTCACGATCACCAACGTCCCCGGGCCGCAGACGCCGCTCTACTACTTCGGCTCCAAGGTCCAGGAGATCTGGCCGCTCGTGCCGATCGCGGCCTCGCACGCCATCGGCCTGGCCGTCTTCAGCTACGACGGGAAGCTCTTCTTCTGCATCAACGCCGATCGCGACACCGTCCCCGACCTCGACGTGCTCAACGTCGGGATCGCCGAGTCGCTCGCTGAGCTCGGCGAGCTCGCCGCCAAGACGGCCTCCCCCGCCTGAGATGTTCCAGGTGCGGATCCACGGACGAGGCGGCCAGGGAGTCGTGACCGCGGCGGAGATGCTCTCGATCGCCGCCTTCGAGGACGGCGAGCACGCGCAGGCCTTCCCGACCTTCGGCTCGGAGCGGACCGGCGCCCCCGTCACGTCCTTCTGCCGGATCGACGACAAGACGATCCGCGTGCGGGAGCCGATCTCGGAGCCGGACGCTCTGATCATCCAGGACCCCACGCTGCTTCATCAGGTGAAGGTCTTCAGCGGCCTCAGCGAGGGCGGCTACGTCCTGATCAACACCTCGCGGAGCTTTGACGACCTCGGGCTGAGCGAGTTCGCCTCGGGCTTTGCCCCCGGGCGGCTGCTCACCGTGCCGGCGAGCGAGATCGCCAACCGCCAGCTGCATCGCCCGATGCCGAACACCGCGCTGCTCGGCGGGTTCGCCGCGATGACCGGCGCGGTCTCGCTGCAGGCCGTGGTCCGGGCGATCGCCCAGAAGTTCTCGGGCGAGGTCGCCGACCGCAACATGCTCGCCGCCGACGTCGCCTACGAGCTCGTGCAGCACGAGATCAGGGAGCTCACCCGTGCTTAGGCAGGAGGAGGGCTCCCGGGCCGTCGCCGAGGCGGTGGCGCTCTGCCGCCCCGAGGTGATCAGCGCCTATCCGATCTCACCGCAGACCCACATCGTCGAGCACCTCTCCGACCTGGTCAGGACCGGCGACCTCGATCCCTGCGAGTACCTGATGGTCGAGTCCGAGTTCGGCGCGCTCTCCGCCGCGATCGGGGCATCGGCCACAGGTGCTCGCACCTATACGGCGACGGCGTCCCAGGGCATCCTCTTCATGGCGGAGGCGGTGTACAACGCGTCGGGCCTGGGGCTGCCCATCGTGATGACGATCGCCAACCGGGCGATCGGCGCGCCGATCAACATCTGGAACGACCACTCCGACTCCATGTCGATGCGCGACTCAGGCTGGATCCAGATCTATGCCGAGTCAAATCAGGAGGCGCTCGACATGCACATCCAGGCCTTCCGGATCGCCGAGCAGCTCTCGCTGCCCGTGATGGTCTGCATGGACGGCTTCATCCTCACCCACGCCTACGACGAGGTCGACATCCCCGACCAGGAGAAGGTCGATGCGTTCGTACCTCCCTTCGAGCCCCAGCAACTGCTCGACCCCGCCGACCCCATGACGATCGGGGCGATGGTCGGTCCAGAGGCCTTCTTCGAGGTCAAGTACCTCGCCCACCACAAGCAGATGCAGGCCCTCGACGTGATCCCCGAGGTGGCCCAGCGGTTCGCTCTCGACTTCGGGCGCCCCTCCGGCGGCCTGGTGCGCCGCTACCGGACCGAGGGCGCCGAGACGATCATCGTCGCGCTCGGCTCCGTGCTGGGGACGATCGAGGAGGTGGTCGACGAGATGCGCGAAGCGGGCGTCAGGGTGGGCGCGCTCGGAATCAAGTCCTTCCGCCCGTTCCCCCTCGAGGAGGTCCGCGACGCTCTGGCGGGCGCCTGCCGCGTGGTCGTTCTCGAGAAGGCCCTGGCCCCCGGCCGGGGCGGGATCGTCTCCACCGACGTCCACGAGGCGCATGGTCGGCGGCCACGCGCGCTGCAGCACCGTGATCGCCGGCCTGGGCGGAAGGGCGATCACCCGCGAGTCGCTACACGGGCTTCTCGAGCAGGCCGGGCGCGACGAGCTCGAGCCGCTCAACTTCCTCGACCTGGACATCGACTTGGTCCAGCGCGAGCTGGCCCGCGAGCGCGACGGCAAGCCCCCCGGCCCCCATGCCGAGAACATGCTCCGCGACGTCGGCGTCGTCGCGGCGGAGGCCCACTGATGCCCTACCAGGACGTCAAGCTCTACCAGACGGGCACCTACGCGGTCGGCGGTCGGCTGCTCGATCCGGAAAAGCGCTCGGTGCAGGCGCGGATGGAGCGCTCCAACACCCTCACCTGCGGGCACCGCGCCTGCCAGGGATGCGGCGAGGCCCTGGGAGCTCGATTCGCCCTCGACTCCGCGATGCGGGCCACGAAGGGCAAGCTGATCGCGGCCAACGCCACGGGCTGCCTCGAGGTCTTCTCCACCCCCTATCCGGAGAGCTCCTGGCAGCTGCCCTGGATCCATTCGCTGTTCGGCAACGCGCCGGCGGTCAGCACCGGGATCGCCGCGGCGCTGAAGGCGAAGGGCCGCGAGGACATCCGCGTCGTCGGGCAGGGCGGCGACGGCGGCACCCTCGACATCGGCTTCGGCTGCCTGTCGGGGATGTTCGAGCGAAACGACGACGTGCTGTTCATCTGTTACGACAACGAGGCCTACATGAACACCGGCGTCCAGCGCTCGGGCGCAACCCCGCCCGCCGCGCGCACGGCCAACACCAAGCCCGTCGGCGACGAGCCGGGCAACGTCTTCGGCCAGGGCAAGAACGCGCCGCTGATCGCGATGGCGCACGAGATCCCATACGTCGCGACGGCGACCGTGGCCGAGCTGCGCGACCTCGAGTACAAGGTCGAGAAGGCGATGGAGTTCAGGGGCGCCCGCTACCTGCACGTCTTCGTCCCCTGCCCGCTCGGCTGGGGCTCCGCCTCCGCCGACACGGTCAAGATCGCGCGCCTCGCCAAGGAGACCGGGATCTTCCCCGTCTTCGAGGCCGAGGACGGCGAGGTGGTCGGCGTCTCGAAGATCCGCAAGCAGGTGCCGGTCACCGAGTACCTGAAGCTGCAGAAGCGCTACGCGCACCTCTTCAAGGACCCGCCCCGCACCGACGTGATCGACGCGATCCAGGCCCGCGCCGACGCCAACATCAGGCGCTTCGGCCTGAACGGCGGCTACGGCTCGCTGCCCGATCTGCTCCACGAGGGGCGAGCCCGACCTGCTCGCCGACACACCGCACGGACCGCAGTGATGGGCCTCCGCATCCCTACGCCATCACGCTCGACGTCGGCTCCAGCCTCGCCAACAAGACCGGCAGCTGGCGGACCGAGCGCGCCCAGTACGTCGACCGGCTGCCCCCGTGCAACCACGCCTGCCCCGCCGGCGAGAACTGCCAGGCCTGGCTCTACGAGGCCGAGGACGGCGGCGAGGGCTACGAGCGCGCCTGGCAGAAGATCGTCGAGGACAACCCGCTTCCCGGCGATCATGGGGCGCGTCTGTTACCACCCCTGCGAGACCTCCTGCAACCGCGCGGAGCTCGACGAGGCCGTCGGGATCCACTCGGTCGAGCGCTTCATCGGCGACGAGGCGATCAAGCAGGGCTGGTCCTTCGATCCCCCGGCCGAGTCAACCGGCAAGCGGGTGCTGGTCGTCGGCGCCGGGCCCTCCGGGCTATCCGCCGCTTACCACCTGCGGCGCCTCGGCCACGAGGTGACGATCCACGAGGCCGGCCCGATGGCCGGCGGCATGATGCGCTTCGGCATCCCGACCTACCGGCTGCCGCGTGACGTCCTCGACGCCGAGGTCGATCGGATCCTGGCGATGGGCGTCGAGCTGGAGCTCAACCGCAAGGTCACCAACATCGAGGAGACGATGAAGGAGGGCGGCTTCGACGCGGCCTTCCTCGCCGTCGGCGCCCACATCGGCAAGCACGCCGACATCCCCGCCGGCGAGGCCGCGCGCATCCTCGACGCCGTGTCCGTCCTCGAGTCGATGGAGTCCGACGAGAAGCCGCTGCTCGGCCGCAGGGTGGTCGTCTACGGCGGCGGCAACACCGCGATGGACGCGGCCCGCACCGCCAAGCGCCTCGGCGCCACCGACGCGGTCGTCGTCTACCGCCGCAACCGCGACAAGATGCCCGCCCACGAGTTCGAGGTCGCCGAGGCCGAGGAGGAGGGCGTGATGATGCGCTGGCTCGAGACCATCAAGCAGGTCGACGGCCACAAGATCACGGTCGAGAAGATGGAGCTCGACGAGACCGGCTTCCCGCAGCCGACCGGCGAGCTCGACGAGCTCGAGGCGGACTCGGTGATCCTGGCGCTCGGCCAGGAGGCGGACCTCTCGCTGCTCGAGGGCGTCTCCGGCATCGAGGTCGAGGACGGCGTGGTTCAGGTCGGGCCGAACATGATGACCGGGCACCGCGGCGTCTTCGCGGGCGGCGACATGGTCCCCGCCGAGCGCACCGTCACCGTCGGCGTCGGCCACGGCAAGAAGGCCGCCCGCAACATCGACGGGTGGCTGCGCGGCCAGAGCTACGAGCCGCCGCCGAAGCACGAGGTCGTCAGCTTCGACCAGCTCAACACCTGGTACTACGCCGACGCTCCCCGATGACCGTCCAGCCCGAGCTCGAGGTGGCGCGCCGGAGCTCCACCTTCGACGAGGTCGTCGGCGGGCTCGACGACTCGAACGCGCTGTATGAGGCGCGGCGCTGCATGTCCTGCGGCAACTGCTTCAGCTGCGACAACTGCTACGGCGTCTGCCCGGACAACGCCGTGATCAAGCTCGGCCGAGGCGGCGCGGCGAGCTCTACGAGATCGACCTCGACTTCTGCAAGGGCTGCGGCCTCTGCGTCAAGGAGTGCCCGTGCGGCGCGATCGAGATGATTCCTGAGAAGATCTGACGAGAGGAGACGAAGTGGCCATGAGGCAGGCATTCGCGAAGTTCCGAGTGGGGTTCTGGGTGTTCAGCGCGGGCATCATCGGCCTCTACCTCTACGGGCTGTTCTTCCAGGCGTATAGCCCGCTTGAGCTCGGCGTGATCAGCGTCGTCTGCCTGACCCTGCTGGGCCTCTTCGCGGTCCACGAGGTCCTGCTGAGGCGAGAGCTCCACAACCACCCCCGTGAGGTCGACCACACCGACAAGGAGCGCCGCGGCTTCTGATGTGACCTAGGGGTAGACGGTCTCGCCGGTCTCCGAGTCGATCACCTCGATCGCGAGGGCGGGACAGGCCTTGGCGGCCTTCAGGATCTCCTTGTCTTTGCCCTCGCCGATCACCTCCGCGGTATCGCCCAACGCGAAGACTCCGGGGGCGATGTCGACGCAATCGCCGTGCGCGCTGCAGGCGCTCCGGTCCACCTTTGGGATGTAGCTCATCGTTTCTCCTTTTCACTGGATTCGCTGGCAAAAGCGCGTTCGATCTCCTTCCGCAGTCGCGCGAAGGCGCGCGGCTCGTCGACCGTGAGGGCGCCGACGGGGCTCCCCCGGCGGGTGTAGGCGACGGCGAAACGGCGGTCGGCAGGGTCGGCCCTCGACGGTGATCTCGTCGGCGAGATCGGCGTGGCCGAAGTACTGGATGCGAATCCCGTGCTGGTCGCTCCAGAAGCTCGGCAGTGGACCCGGCTCCGGCCGCTCACCGACGATGGCCCGGGCGACGGCCCCGCCCTGCCGTGCGGCCGCGTCCCAGTGCTCGCTGCGCCGATGCGTGCCGAGGCGATGATCGAAGCTGATGGCGACGTCGCCCGCCGCGAAGACGTGTGGAACCCGCGTTCGCCCGGCACCGTCGGTGATCACCCCGTCCGTTCCGAGTGGGCTTCCCTTCAGCCAGCCCGAGTCGGGGGCGACCCCGATGCCGACCACGGCCGCATCGCAGGCGAGCGTCCCGCCGCCACTCAGCTGAAGCTCCTCCACCGAGCCGTTTCCGCGAGCTCCCTCGAGCTTCGTCGACAGCCTGACGTCGATCCCCTGGTCGGCGTGCATGCCCATCAGGGTCCGGCCGATTCGCTCGCCCAGCACCGCCCCGAGCGGAGCCGGGAGCGCCTCGACGATCGTCACCTCGGCGCCGGCCGCGCGAGCGGTCGACGCGACCTCCTGGCCGATGAAACCCGCCCCGACGATGGCGAGCCTGACCCCCTTGCGGAGCTCGGACCGCAGCCTCCGCGCGTCGGCGATGGTCCGCAGGTAGTGCACATTCGAGTAGCCCTCGAGCTGGGGAAGGATGCGCGGTGCGCTGCCCGTGGCGATCACCAGGTCCTCATAGGCCAGCTCGCCGCCATCATCGAGCCGCACTCGGCGGCGCTTGGCATTGAGTCCCACGGCGCGGCGAAAGATCAGATCCACCTGCTGGTCCGCGTACCAGCGCGCCGGGCGGAATCCGACCTCAGACTCGTCCAGCTCGCCGGCGAGCAGCTCCTTGGAGAGCGGCGGCCGGTCGTAGGGCAGCTCGGCCTCGCCGCACACCATCGCGACCCGGCCCTCGTAGCCGCGCGCCCGCAGCGTCTCCAAGCAGCGCTGGGAGGCCAGGCCGCCGCCGACGATCACGACGCCGTCGCCCCTCATGCGACCGCCGGCTCCTCGATCTCGCGGCGGCGATGCCGCGGCGGGATCTCGACGTCGGGCGGCAGCTCGCGGCCGCTGCCCTCGATTGCCCCGCGGCGAGCGCCGGCCTTCCTCGCGCGGGCTCGTCCCCGCCGGATCCCCTGGACGACGCGCGCCGCGAAGAGGACGGCGACGATCGGGATGCTCGCCACCACGGGCCAGAAGAGCCAGGGGCTCGAGGCGTCCGTTCCGGCGCCCAGCGTGTGCATGATTCCGAGGACGTAGACGACGATCGTCGCCTTGTGGGCACGCCGCCAGAGGCGAGGGCCGATGCGGCGGCGCGCGTAGAAGCTCAGTCCGAGCAGGGCGGCAAGCCAGCCGGCCGTGACCCCGAAACCGACCCAGAGCGTCTTGTAGGCCATCGTGAAGGGGATCGCGATCCCCGCGGGACCGGGGTTGAGCCAGGGGTCGCCGAGAAGCGTGAGCCCGTGCACCGCGATCGCCACCAGCCCGGTGACCGCGGTCTGTTCGTGGATCGCGCTCAGCACGCGCCCGGCGCCCGGCCTGCGGGAGAGCTTGCCGGCCATCGTCAGGCCCAGGACGACCGAGATCGTCACCAGCCCGAGCGCGACCACCCCTGAGGCCCTGCTGGCAAGCCACCAGACATGCTGGGTCAGAGCCTGGCTCATGGCAGGCCACCCGCGGTCGCCGGGACGGCGCGGAGGCCGAGGCTTCGCCGGCCGACGAGCTTGGCGCTCACCGGCCCGACGATCTCGACCTCGCCGGTCTCGTCCACGAGCATCCCGCCGCGTTGGGCGAGCAGCTCGCGAGCGGCATTCGGGCCGCTCAGCAGGGCCGCCTTGGAGAGGGTCTCGGCCTCGAGAGCGTCGGCCCCGAGGGCGGTCACACCGACGAGACCGGTCCAGGCGGGCTCGCCGGTGCTCGGGTCGAGAAGGTGATGGGCGAAGGAGCCGTCGTCGCGGCGCCAGACGCGGGTGTCGATGCCGGAGCTCGCGATTCCGCCCGTGGACACGTAGAAGATCGCCGCTGCCTCGTCATCGACCGGATGGCGGGCGTGGATTGGAAACGGGTCGAGCTGGAGGGCGAAGCCCCCGACGCGCACGTCGCCGCCGCAGTCGACCACGTAGCGGGAATAGCCCCGCAGTCGCTCGGCGAGGAGATCGGCCGCCAGCCCCTTGCCGCTGCCGCCCGTGTCGAAGCCGACCCCGGGCGGGCGACGGATGGTGCCCGCCTCGTCGTCGACCTCGATCAGCCGCCACTCCGCCGTGCGGCGTGGGCGCGCGGGATGGCGCTCTGGGGCGAGTGCGAGAGCGTCCGCGAGCGGAACCGGCTCCTCGCCGGCTCGCGACTGCGAGTAGCCCGCGGCGACGATGGCGTCGAGCAGGGTCGGATCGACCAGGCCGCCCGTCCTCTCCGCCGCCCACAGGCCCGCCCGGACCGCGTCGCGAAGAAGCGGCGAGGCGGAGACCTCCGGCCGCGGATCCTCGTTCAGCGAAGTCAACTCGCTGTCGGCGCGAAAGCGCGACAGGGCAGCCTCGAAGTCCGCGATGAACGACCGGCTACGCTCGGCCGCGTCGCTGGCCGGCGGTGAGCCCGGCAGGGGCTCGCCGACGAGCACCCGGACCTCGCAGCCCATCGCGTCGAAGGTGAGGTCGTGGAGGGTCATGACGAGGAGGTCGTCACCGGTGCCGGCGCGGCGGCCGACCCGGACGACGAGTAGCTGGAGTTGGAGCCGCCGGCGGTGCCGCCGCTCGCCGGGATCACCTTTGTGATGATCAGCTTCTTCGCGGGTCTCGTCTTGGGATGTGGCGCGCCGGCCACCACGCCGGCCCCGACGGCCGGGTCCCTGCCCGAGCTCAGCTGGAAGGCCAGGAACTCGAAGGCGACGCCGAAGACGGCGAGAGCCGCCAGCACCGTCGGCAGGGGACGCGGCTTGCGCGGGCGGGTGCCCGCCTCCGGGCGCTCAGGGCGGTCAGGGCGGTCAGTCACTCCTGGCCCCCCTGGCCGACCCTGGTGCTGCGCGGCAGCGCCTGCGAGGCCGGCGTGTTGATCGCCTGCGCGCTCGTGGCTCCGCTGGCGCCGGTGGTCACCGGGGTGGAGCCCGGCGAGCCCTGGGTGTGCGCCGCGGTCGGAGCCACCGTGATCGGCCCATGGCCGGCGGGATTCGAGGCCATCGCATAGCCACCCAGTCCGCCGAGGCCGAAGACGACCGCCGCAACCGCGAGCTTGGTTCTGAAGTCCTTCACCGCATCTGCTCCTTTGATCGTGCTGTTACGGGAATTGTGCGGAGCACCCGTCAAGCGGCAGTGGAACTCCGGGTTAGGGCTTGGGAAGGGTTGGGGACGCGCTCAGTCGTCCCCGACCTCCTTCTCGCCGCCGTCGTTGCCCTCCGCGCCGCCTGCGCCGCCCGCGCCGCCTGCGCCGCTCGATCCGGTCGAGACGGGTGGCTGGCTCGAGCCGCCGCCCGACGAGCCGCTGCTGCCGGTGTTGACCGGCTTGTGGTTGCTGCCGCCGGAGTGGCTCGATGATCCGCTGCTGCCGGTGTGCACAGGCCGGCTGCTGCTCGATCCCGAGGATGAGGAGCCGCTCGAGCCGGTGGAAACGGGCTGGGAGGCGAGAGCCTCATTCCTGGCCGCCCGTGCCTCCTGGATGGCCATCGGCTTCGGCTTCGGCTTCTTCGCGTGAATGGTCCGCCGGACGACCTTGGTGCCCTCCGCGAGCACCCCGTTGCTGTCCTGCGAGTTCTTGCTCTGGCTCATCGCGTAGCCGCCCAGGCCACCCAGGCCCAGGGCCAACGCGAACGTGGCGATCTTGATCCTCAGGTTGCGCACCTTCACTCCTAACGTCCGTTGACGGGAGACCGGATTCTCAGTAGCGCCGGGCAAGGGCCCGGGGAGCGGTAGGCAAAGAGAAGGGAAGGGATGCCACCTGAGAGCCGGCGGCGGCGCGGTACGGCGCTACATTGGCCAGCATGCCCGGCTCACAGGCCTCGCGGCGGATTCTGTTCGTCGAGGACGAGGCCGCCATATTCGAGCCTTTCTCCAAGGCCCTGCGCCGCAACGGATTCGAACCGGTGATCGCGCGCACCGCCGCCGAGGCCGTTGACTCGGCCGGGCAGATCGAGCCCGATTTGGTACTGCTCGACCTCAACCTGCCGGACGGGGACGGGTCCGACGTCTGCCGGACGCTGCGGAAGAACTCAGACGTCCCGATCGTCATGCTGACCGCGCGGGGCACGGAGATGGACCGCGTCCTGGGCCTCGAGCTCGGCGCGGACGACTACGTGGTGAAGCCGTTCAGCTCACGTGAGCTGATCTCGAGGATCCGCGCCGTCCTGCGGCGAGCGCGCTCCGATTCCCAGGCCCCGGCGGAGCCGATCGACGTCGGCCCGCTGCGCATCGACCCGGGCGCCCGCTCGGTGCTGCTCTCCGGCGAGCCCGTGAAGCTCGCGCGCAGGGAGTTCGATCTGCTGGCCGAGCTGGCGCGGAACGCCGGCCAGGTGGTTACCCGCGAGGACCTGATGTCCCGCGTCTGGGACGTCAACTGGTTCGGCTCCACTAAGACGCTCGACGTCCACATCCGAACGCTCCGCCGCAAGCTGGGAGACGACAGCGCGAATCCACGCTTCATCGAGACGCTGCGCGGGGTCGGCTTCCGCCTGCTTACACCCGAGGATGGTTCGCCGTAAGCCTTCGGCTCGGATTGACGATCGCGGTGGCGTACCTGCTGCTGCTCGCGCTGGTCGCCTTCGGCGTGCCGCTCGGCGTCAGCCTCGGCAAGCGGGTCGACTCGGAGGTGCGGTCACAGGCCAGGAGCCAGGCGGAGGTCGTCGCGGCGAGCGCTCCCGAGCTGGTGGAGCACTCCCAGACAGCCACTCTCCAGCGTTTGGTGTTCCGCTCCGCCGAGGCGCAGCGCGGCCGCGTGATCGTGGTCGACGCCAAGGGGACAGTCATCGCCGACAGCGGCATCCCCGCCGAGATCGGCGTCGACTACTCCTCCCGCCCCGAGGTCGCGAAGGCGCTCAATGGGGAGACCTCCCAGGAGGTCCGTCGGAGCAACACGCTCGGCGAGGATTTGCTTGCGACCGCCGTGCCCATCCTCCAGAGAGGCCGGCCAATCGGCGCCGTTCGGGTGACCCAGAGCAACTCGGCGGTCAGCGACGCCACCCGCTCGGCGATAGTCCGCCTGGTCGGTCTCGGAGCAATCGTGCTCCTGCTCGGAGGGCTCGCCGGAGCCCTGATCGCCCGGGAGACGTCCCGGCCGATCGGGCGCCTCGAGCGAGCCGCACAGCAGGTCGAGGGGGGCGATCTGGGCACCCGGGCGCAGGTCGAGGGGAGCAGCGAGCAGCGCGCCCTGGCCCGCTCCTTCAACAGCATGACCGAGCGGCTCGAGCGCCTGCTGGGAAGCCAGCGAGAATTCGTGGCGGATGCCTCGCACCAGCTCAGGACACCGCTGACGGGCATTCGCCTGCAGCTCGAGGAGCTCCGCGATGAGGTCTCGTCCGGCGATCCGCGGGCCGCGGAGCTTGACGCCGCGCTCAAGGAGGTCGACCGGCTGGCCAGCATCGTCAACGAGCTGCTCATCCTGAGCCGGGCGGGCGAGCGGGAGATGCCCGCCGAGGTGATCAACGTCGATGCGGGTGTGGACCAGGCGGTGTCCCGCTGGCGAAAGGCCGCGGGCGATGCGGGCATCGAGCTGACCCACACCCGGAATGGCGGCGCCCCGAGCTGTGTCTGCGCCCGGTCGGACTTCGATCGCGTCCTCGACTCGGTGATCGAGAACGCCGTGCTCTACTCGCCGCCGGACTCCGTGGTCCGCGTGGTGACGACGCCCGAGCGGATCGAGGTCCTCGACCGCGGGCCCGGGCTCGAACCCGGTGAGGAGGAAATGGTCTTCGAGCGGTTCCATCGGGGCCGGGCCGGCCGCCACGGCCGCCCGGGGACCGGGTTGGGCCTCTCGATCGCACGCGAGCTCGCCGCATCCTGGGGCGGCGAGGTCACGATCGCCAATCGGAAGGGCGGCGGTGCCCGGGCGGTGATCGCCCTCCCGCGCCACCGGGATGCCGGCGATTCCGGAGGTGCGTCGGCATGACCGCCTCAACGCTGCGCTGGCCCCTGTTCGCCCTGATCGGCCTGCTGATCGCGGTGGCCATCGCGCTGCTCGCGAACCGGTTGGTGAGCGAGAGCATCGGGATCAGCTCCGAGCCGGTCACGGCGGGCGAATCGCTGTCGCCGAAGCAGACTCATCGAGAGCATCGCCCACATCGGCAGAGCCAGGCGTCGCCCGTGCCGACCACCCCGACGACGGGGTCGGGCTACACCGGAACGGTCTCGGGCAGCACCGGCTCGGAGGACTCGGGCTCGAATCAGCCTCAGACTGACGATTCGAAGCCGAAGGGCAACCTGCACCCCGTCACGCCCGCCGCACCGAGCCCGGCACCGGCGCCGTCCACCGGCGGGGGCTCTGACACCTCGACGAACCCCGAGCCAGGGGACGACTGACCCGCGGACCGCTAGCGGGATACTTGGGCGGTGGACGCCGAGGTCCAGACGATCGAGAGACGACGGATCGTCGTCCGCGGGGTCGTGCAGGGCGTCGGCTTCCGGCCCTTCGTCCACCGGCTCGCGACACGCTGGGGCCTCGGCGGCTTCGCGCTCAATGACGGGCGCGGCGTGATCGTCGAGGTCGAGGGCGATCCGGTGGTGCTCGGCCTGTTCACCGGCGAGCTTGTCGACGACGCCCCGCCGCACGCCTCTGTCGAGGAGCTCGCCACCTCCCGGGTGCCACTGCGCGGAGAGCGCGAGTTCCGGATCGAGGCGAGCGCCGAGGGCCCGGCGGGCGCGCTAGTCCCGCCCGACATCGCCACCTGCGAGGAGTGCCTGCGGGAGCTCTGGGACCCGGCCGATCGCCGCCACCGCTACCCATTCGTCAACTGCACCCATTGCGGGCCGCGCTTCACGATCGTCCGGCGCCCTCCCTACGACCGCGCCAACACGACGATGGCCGGCTTCGAGATGTGCGACGCGTGCCGGGCCGAGTACGAGGACCCCGCGGACCGCCGCTTCCACGCGGAACCGATCGCCTGCCCGGACTGCGGGCCCAGGCTCTCGATGCCCGTGGAGGAGGTGGTCGAGCTGCTGCTCGAGGGAGCGATCGTCGCCGTCAAGGGGCTCGGCGGCTACCACCTCGCCTGCGACGCCACCGACGAGCGGGCGGTGAGCAGGCTGCGCGCCCTGAAGCGCCGCGAGGAGAAGCCGTTCGCCGTGATGACCGCCGCCCCGGAGGAGATCACGCACCTCGACGAGCGCGAGCAGGAGCTGCTCGCGGGCTCCGCGGCGCCCATCGTTCTCTCCAGGCGGCGCCACCGCACCGCGATCGCGCCATCGGTGGCCCCCGGCACCGAGTGGCTCGGGGTGATGGTCCCCTACACCCCGCTCCATCATCTGCTCTGTGCCGATGTCGGCCGCCCGCTGGTGATGACCTCGGGCAACCGCTCCGACGAGCCGATCGCGACCGGCGACGACGAGGCCCGCGAGCGCCTCGGCGAAATCGCCGACGCCTTCCTCTCCCACGACCGCCCGATCCACCGCCGCTGCGAGGACTCAGTGGTGCGGCGCCAGCTGTACGTCCGGCGCTCGCGCGGCATGACCCCGAAGGCTCTGCCGCTCTTTCGATCCGGATCCACTCCCATCCTCGCCACAGGAGCGGAGCTGAAGAGCACGTTTTGCGTACTGAGGGGCGAGCAGGCATTCCTCTCCCCCCACCTCGGCGACCTCGACTCGCCGCTCGCCTATGAGGCCTTCCGCTCCGACCTCGCCCTCTACCTGGAGATGCTCGACGTCACGCCCGAGGTGGTCGCGCACGACCTCCATCCGGACTACCTCTCCACCGGCTGGGCCCTGGAGCAGGACGCCGAGACGATCGCCGTCCAGCACCACCACGCCCACGCCGCGGCCTGCCTGGCGGAGCACGGCCAGCAGGCGCCCGCGCTGGCGCTCGTCTTCGACGGCACGGGATACGGCCCCGACGGCACGATCTGGGGAGGTGAGCTGTTCTGGGCCTCGCTCGATCGCTACGAGCGCCTCGCCCACCTCGACCCGGTCCCGCTCCCCGGCGGCGAGGCGGCGATCCGCGAGCCCTGGCGCACGGCCGCCGCCTACCTCGAGGCCGCGGAGCGCCCTGTCCCGTTCGAGCGCTGGCCGGAGGTGCGCCAGAGCCTGCGGGTGAACGCGCCGCTCTCCTCCGGCATGGGCCGGCTCTTCGACGCCGTCGCGGCGCTGCTCGGCGTCCGCGAGCAGGTCAGCTACGAGGGCCAGGCCGCGATCGAGCTCGAGCTGCTCGCGGGCGACACGCACGCCGATCCCTATCCCTGCCGGATCGAGGAGAGGCGCATCATGGGAGCGGACCTGATCGCCGCGGCACATGACGACCTGGAGGCCGGCCGGCCCCGCGACCGAATCGCGGCGGCGTTCCACGAAGGCGTCGCGGCCGTCGCCGCCCGCGCCTGCGCCGAGACGGCCGAGGCCCGGATGCCGGAGGGGCTGCTCCCGAAGGTCGTCCTCTCCGGCGGCACATTCCAGAACCTGCGCCTGCTCCGGAGCGTCGGCCGCAGACTCGATACCTTGGGCTTCGGTGTGCTGACCCACCGCCGCGTTCCCCCCAACGACGGCGGCATCAGCTTCGGCCAGGCCGCGATCGCGGCGAGGAGAGTCGATTAGCGATGTGCCTTGGGATCCCCGGCCAGATCGTCGAGATCGTCGACACGGAGAACCGCGTCGCCAAGGTCGACGTCTCCGGCGTGCGGCGGAACTGCGACGTCGGGCTGCTCTGGGAGGGCCCGGAGGCGGTCGGCGTCGGCGACTGGGTGCTGATCCACGTCGGCTTCGCGATCTCCCGGATCGACGAGGCCGAGGCGCGTCAGACGCTGCAGGGCACTGGAGGCCCTGGGGCAGACCTACGAGGAGGAGCTCGCCGATCTCAAGGCCAGCGCGATCGACTGAGCAGCCGGGGATCGGCTGCGCCTCCCTGGACGAGGCGATCGCCGAGCGCTCGCGCGTCGTCGGCCAGTTCTTCCAGCGCGAGGCCGCCGAGCTCGCCCGCGCCTGCCACGCGATGGCTCGCGCGTTCGCGCGCGGCGGCACGCTGATCCCCTTCGGCTCCGGCCCCGCCGCGACCGACGCGGCCCACGCCGCCGTCGAGTTCATGCATCCGGTGATCGTCGGCAAGCGGGCGCTCCCTGCGATCGCACCGAGCAACGATCCCACCGGCGCCACCACGCTCTCGCAGATCGCCGGCCCCGACGACATCGCCCTGGCGATCTCCCACGGCGCTACGGATCCGCAGACCTCGCGCTTCATCGAGGCGGCTCGCGCCAGGGGGTTGCTGACCATCGAGATGCGGGCGGGCGATCCCGCGCCGGACAACGTCTTCGCCGTTCCCAGCGACGATCCCGTGATCGTCCAGGAGACCCAGGAGACCGCCTACCACGTGCTCTGGGAGCTGGTCCATGTCTTCTTCGAGCAGCCGGGATCGCTCGAAGAGCCCGCGCCCGCGGCAACGGCGACCGACGATCCCGAGGCCTGCATCACCTGCGGTGACGTCGCGGTGACCGCGCGAGTCGTCGAAATACAGGGGCCCACAGCCGTGATCGAGAAGGACGGCGCCTTCGAGCAGGTTGCGATCGACCTGGTCGAGGGCGTTCAGCGCGGCGACATGGTCCTCTGCCACGCCGGGGTCGCGCTGGAGAAGGTCCCCGACGAGCCGACGGACTTCCTCTACCCCTTCCAGGGATCCGGCGCGACCGATCTCGACTCGGTGCTCGCTGACGTCCAGGCCTCCACCCTCGAGAAAGCCGGCGAGGTGACCGCGCTACGCGCCGTGATCGGCACCGGCGCGATCGCCCGCACGGCCGATCAGCTCCGGCAGCGCCTCGACGCGGGCGCCCGCCTGCTCGCCTTCGGCAACGGCGGCTCGGCCACCGACGCGCAGGACCTCGCCACCGACGCGCTCGGCCGGGGCTGGCCGGCGGTCGCGCTCAACAACGACGCCGCCACGGTCACCGCGGTCGCCAACGACATCGGCACGGAGCAGATCTTCGCCCGCCAGCTGATTGCCCTCGGCCGTCGTGGCGACGTCGCGATCGCCATCTCCACCAGTGGCGGCTCCCCGAACGTGGTCCAGGCGATCGATCAGGCCCATCGCCAGGGCATGACCACAGTGGGGCTGACCGGCTACGAGGGCGGGCAGCTCGCCGCCCTCGATGCGCTCGACCACCTCTTCGTCGTCCCCTCGGACCACATCCCCCGCATTCAGGAGGCCCAGGCGACGATCTACCACCTGCTGCTCGACGCGATCGGCGAGCGCGGCGGGCCTCCCGGCGTATGAGGTTCGTCGACGAGTACCGCGACCCGGCCCTGGCCAAGCGCCTGGCGGCGGAGATCGCCGAGCTGGCCGACCCCGGCCGCACCTACAAGCTGATGGAGGTCTGCGGCGGCCACACCCACGCCATCTACAAGCACGGCGTCGAGGACCTGCTGCCCGACAACGTCGAGCTGGTCCACGGCCCCGGCTGCCCGGTCTGCGTGATCCCGATGGGCCGCCAGGACGACGCGATCGCGATCGCCGAGCGCCCCGAGGTGATCTTCACCACCTTCGGCGACATGATGCGGGTGCCGTCGTCGAACGGCTCGCTGCTCGACGCCAAGGCGCGCGGCGCCGACGTGCGGATGGTCTACTCGCCGCTCGACGCCCTGAAGATCGCGCGCGAGAACCCGGACCGTGAGGTCGTCTTCTTCGCGATCGGCTTCGAGACCACCGCCCCCTCCACCGCGATCACGCTGAAGCGCGCACGAGCCGAGGGCGTCAAGAACTTCTCGGCCTTCTGCAACCACGTCACCATCGTCCCCGCGATCCGGGCGATCCTCGACTCGCCCGACCTGCGCCTCGACGGCTTCATCGGCCCCGGCCACGTCTCCACCGTGATCGGCCTGCGCCCCTACCGCTTCATCGCGGATCAGCACGGCAAGCCCGTGGTCGTCTCCGGCTTCGAGCCGCTCGACGTCCTCCAGGGCGTGCACATGCTGCTCCGCCAGCTCGCCGAGGGCCGCTGCGAGGTCGAGAACCAGTACCAGCGCGTGGTCCGCGACGAGGGCAACCCGCTGGCGCTCGCGGCGATCGCCGAGACGATGGAGCTCCGCACCACCTTCGAGTGGCGCGGCCTCGGCTTCATCTCCCAGAGCGCGCTGAAGGTCCGGCCCGAGTTCGCCGACTGGGACGCCGAGGTCCGCTTCGACGTCCCCGGCGTCCGCGTCGCCGACCCCAAGGCCTGCCAGTGCGGCGAGGTGCTGAAGGGCGTGATCCGCCCCTGGGAGTGCAAGGTGTTCGGGACCGCCTGCACGCCCGAGCATCCGATCGGCACCTGCATGGTCTCCAGCGAGGGCGCCTGCGCCGCCTATTACAACTACGGCCGCCACGCCGGGCGGCGGAAGGAGTGAGGGTGTCGCGGTCTGAGGAGGAGGTCCTCGAGGCGATCGAGGCGCGCCGCCGCCGCCCGCGCCGCAAGGTCCTCGACGAGCGCATCACCCTCAGCCACGGCGCCGGCGGCAAGGCCTCCCACGACCTGATCGAGGGGATCTTCGTCCGCGAGTTCTCCAACGAGCTGCTCAACCCGCTCGGCGACAGCGCCCTGGTCGGCACCGGCAAGGACCAGCTCGCCTTCACCACCGACTCCTTCGTCGTCCGCCCGCTCTTCTTCCCCGGCGGCGACATCGGCGAGCTGGCCGTCAACGGCACGATCAACGACCTGGCGATGACCGGCGCGACGCCGCTCGCCCTCTCGTGCGGCTTCATCGTCGAGGAGGGCCTGCCGGTCGCCGACCTGGAGCGGATCGCCGCCTCGATGGCACGCGCCGCCGAGGCCGCGGACGTCCGGATCGCCACCGGCGACACCAAGGTCGTCGAGCGCGGCAAGGCCGACGGCCTCTACATCAACACCTCGGGCGTCGGCGTCGTCGAGCACGAGCACATCCTCGGCCCCCGCGCGATCCGCCCCGGCGACAAGGTCCTCGTCTCCGGCCCGATCGGCGACCACGGCATGGCCGTGATGATCGCCCGCGGCGAGCTGGAGCTCGAGGTCGAGCTCGAGTCCGACACCGCCCCGCTCAACGGCCTCGTCGACGTGCTGCTCAACGACGTGGTCGGCGTCCGCTGCCTGCGCGACCCGACCCGCGGAGGCCTCGCCACGGTCCTCGCCGAGCTGGCCCTCACCGCCGAGGTCGGCATCACGATCCAGGAGTCCGAGATCCCGATCCGCCCCGAGGTCGCCGGCGCCTGCGAGATCCTCGGCATCGACCCGATCTACGTCGCGAACGAGGGCAAGCTGATCGCGATCGTCGCCCCGGACTCAGCCAACGCCGCGCTCGCCGCCCTCCGCTCGCACCCGCTGGGCCGGGAGGCGGCGATCATCGCGGAGGTCACGCCGGACCCGCCGGGCCTCGTCGACCCTGGAGACCACCTTCGGCGGCTCGCGGGTCGTGGACATGCTGGCGGGCGACCCGCTGCCGAGGATCTGCTGAACCGAAGACAGATGCCAGGCGGGGCTGGTCGGTCCCAAGGTCGCTGCCCCAGCGGTCGCTACAGCGACCCGAAGTCGATGTTCTGAGCGTCCGCGCCGGCCGCGCGCGCCTCGCTGATCGGCACGACCTCCCGCCCGAACGGCATCAGCGACACCATCACCAGCTTCAGGTTGGCCAGCGCCAGCGGGATGCCGATGATCGTGATCGCCAGGGTGACCGTCGTGATCAGGTGGGCGATCGCCAGCCAGATGCCGGCGAGGGGGATCCAGATGATGTTGCCGATCAGCGAGGGGGCTCCGGCGTCGGGGCGCTTCACCAGGGTGCGGCCGAAGGGCCAGATCGTGAAGCTCGCGATCTTGAAGGCCTGGAGGCCGAACGGGATCGTGATGATCAGGACGCACATGATGATCCCGGCCAGGCACCAGAGGATCGTCGCCCAGAGGCCGGCGAAGACGAGCCAGATGATGTTGAGGAGGATCCGCACGGGTCTGGGCGAACTGGCTCAACCCTATCCGCGAAGCGAGCAAACTCTTCGCGGTCCTCGCCCGTAAGTTCCATGAAGCCAGGCAACTACAGGGGAGAACACCACTCATGCGAATTTCCAAGGGGAGAATCATCACTGCGTTCGTCGCCACGCTCGCATCGCTCACGACCGCGTCCCAGGCTGCTGCCTCAGTGACGATCGGGCGACTGGCCCCGACCCCGGTGATCAGCTGCGCGGGCTCGACCCTCGACCTGATCGAACCGACCGTCGCATCCGGGACCACATACGTCGTGCCGCCGATCCCTCCCGCCAGCGCCCTGGTGATCAGCTCCTGGAGCCACAACAGTGCCGCCGGCACCCCGACGTTGTCCGCGCCCGGGCCCATGTCTCTGAAGGTCTTCCGCAAGGTCGCCGATCCAGCGACCTACCGGGTCGTCGGACATGACACGGAGACCCTCTTCCCGGCCACGCTCAACACCTTCAAGGCGAACATCCCCGTACAGCCGGGTGACGTGCTCGGGACGATCACGGCCACACCGGCCACCTCTGCCTGCACCTTCATGGACACCACCGGGGCCTATCGGGCGAGCTCCACCAATCTGGCCGACGGTCAGTCGGCGGCGTTCGGCGCCCCCGCCACCGGCAGGAGCCTGAACGTCTCAGCGGTCGTCTCGCCCTCGAACTCGTTCACCGTCACCAAGGGCAAGCCCAAGAGGAAGACTGGGACGGTGGCGCTCACCATCGATGCCCCCAATCCGGGTGATCTCGCGCTATCCGGAAACGGCGTGAAGACGGCCGCGGCAGCGGTGGCCGCGCAGGGGAGCTTCAAGCTGGTCGTGCGGGCTCATGGAAAGAAGAGGAAGAAGCTCACTCAGACCGGCAAGGTCGAGGTCCAGGCGAGCGTCAACTTCACCCCAACCGGCGGCGACCCGAGCACCCAATCCGTGAACGTCAAGCTGCTGCACTGATCACCTAGAGGATTCGGGTCGCCTATCGCAGGGCATCGAGCAAATCCCCCACGTCGCGCTCCTCGGCGAGGGGGTGGGGCAACGGCAGTTTGGTCTTGACCTTGTAGTGGTTGCGGCGGCCCTGCCGCTCGCGGACCACGTAGCCCTCGTCGACGAGCTCGGACAGGATCCGGTGGGCGGCGCGCTCGGTGATGCCGACGGCGGTGGCGATGTCGCGCAGGCGGATGCCGGGGTCGCGAGCCACGCAGACCAGGACGTGGGCGTGGTTGGTCAGAAAGTCCCAGCGTGGAGCGGTTTGCTTCGAGTGTTGCTCCATTTCGCTAGAAAAGTATTTCATGAATCAGTGGTAGGGTGTCTACATGGCCACGGAACTCACACCGATTCCTCCAGCGTCTCCGATTCCAGCTGCATCGCCGATGCCGGCCGCCACACCGATCCCGCCCCCCTCAATCGTCCCGGCGGGGGCCCCAGGAATGGAGACACAATGACCACTGCCACGATGAACGAGCCGTTTGCCGGCTACGACAAGCTCAAGGACAAGGAAGTGGTCGCGTCGCTCTCAGACCATTCCCAGGTCGAGCTGGCGGAGGTGGAGAGCTACGAGCGCTCCCACCAGGACCGCCGCGTGGTGTTCGACAAGCTCCGCTGGATGCGCCAGGATGAGCCACTTCCAGGCTACGACGCACTCGACGTGGACGGGGTCATCGCAGCGCTCGACAAGGCCGACGTCGACACGATCAAGCGGGTGCGTGGGTACGAGCGCAAGTTCGGCACTCGCCGTGACGTTCTGGACGAGGTCGCCCGGCTCCATCGGGAGCGCCGGGTCCCACACGTCTCACGCGACGTAAACCGCTAGCCGAAGCCGGAGCGCCGAAGCTGTCCAACTCGATTGGAAGGAACGAACTCATGCCCACAATCATCGTCAGCAGCAACGGAAGCGACGACCAAGAATCTGCCGTGACGCTCGCTGAAAATGTTCAACCGGAGCACCTGGCCAGCGACCACCACGCCGCGCAGCTGATCGAGCGCGTCGGTTGGGCGGTCACCGACGCCAAGGACGCCGAGGACGTCTCGTCCGGCTAGTCCGCGACGCCGAGCACCCGGAATCCCACCGCCAGCTCGTCGCTGCTGCCCTGGCCGTTGGAGGCGACGGCGCGCAGTCGGTAGCGGCCAGGCGGCAGGGGACGCCGATCGATGCGGCCCGTGAACTGGCGCTTGTTCATGCCCGCGTGGCCTGCGAGCTCGAAGTCGCCAACCGGTTGCCCGCCCTTGGCGCTCGACCGACCGACGCGAAGCACCCGGAAGTCGACCGTTGCCGCCGAGTCGAGGAGGAAGCGCAGCTTGGCGACCCCGTGGCGGGCGATGCTCCGGCCTCGGCCGAGCGCGGCCTCGAAGCGGCGCGGGCGGAGCCGCAGCTTGCTCAGCAGGGGCCCGGGACCGACGGCGACCGCCGCCTCGGGCACGTGCGGCTTGGCCTGGTCGAAGCCGATGTTCGCCGCGAGCGAGGGATCGATCGGGTTGCCGAAGTAGTCGGCCGCGACGCCGGCGGGGATCGCGGCACCGGCGCCGAGCGCGGGCGACCCGGCGAGGAGCTGGAAGCCCTGCGGGGTGTCGGGAGTGCCGCGGCGGCTCGGGTCCAGGAAGTGAGGAGCGCCGGTGACGTTGTTCGTGCCGACCGGCGGCACGCGCCAGAAGAGGTTGTGATGGCAGACGGGCGCGCACTCGAAGCCCGAAGCCGCACCGGTCGCCGCGACCAGGTTGTTGAAGAAGGTCAGGCTCGCGGGGCCGTAGAGCTGGGTGGAGGGAGTGCCGAGCTTCGCGAAGCCGGGATCCGGCGCGACGATTGTGTTGTTGTAGATCTTGACGCCCGTGTATGAGCCGGATGAGCTGCTGCATGGCACGCTGTGCAGCATGAATCGGTCGTCGACGCTCAGGTTGAAGCGCACCTGGGCGGTCCTCGGCTCGTCCTCCGTGCAGAGCAGGAGGAAACCCCCGCCGTTGTCGTGGCTGTAGTTGTATTGGACGACGGTCCCGTCTTCATGCCGGTCGATGTCGAACCCCGTGCCGTCGCAGCTGTTGAGGTTCATCGCGAAGACCTCGTTGTGCTCGATCATCGTCCGGTTCGCGCTGTAGACCCAGATCCCGGCGTTGCAGATCCCGCCCGAGAGGTCCCCGGCCTGGTTTCCGTCGCTGACCACGTTGCCGGAGACAAGGGCGCGGTCGGTGCCGACCGTGACGATGCCGTCGCCGGCGATGTGGGCGATCCGGTTGGCGGTGATGCGCACCTTGACCGACGCCTCCGGCCACGAGTCGCCCGCATGAAGAGGCCGGTCGCCGGCGCTGGCACCGACCACGTAGATGCCGCTCCTGCTCACCCGCTGGATCGTGTTCGACTCGATCGAGAGGCGGTTGAAGCGCCCGAAGCCCGGGTCTCCGGTGTCGGTGGCGTCCACCTGGATGCCGCCGCTGCCCCCGCGGTCCTTGGCGAGCTCTCCGTCGACGTCGTGGATGAAGAGATCCCGCGCCGTCAGCCCGGTCACCGTCTGGTCGGTGGCCATCAGGTGGACGCCCCGCCGCGGGTCGGTGTTGTCAGCTGGATTGGTGATCTCGAGGTCCTCCAGCACGGTGTGGCTGGTGTTCTCGAGCCGGACCGCGTCCTGGTCATCGCCGACGATCCGCGGCAGCGGCCCGCTCCCGTACGCGCCGATCCGCGCCGGAGCGGCGGCGCTCCCCGAGCCGGCGGGCGCGAGCGTTCCGTCGCACGAGGTGCCCCGTTTCAGCAGGAGCGCCGAGCCGGGGGTGAGCGGCTCGGCCGAGGCGTCAGAGAGGCTGGTCCACGGATGCGCCTGCGTGCCGTCCGCGCCGATCGGCGAGGCCGCGCAATCGACGTACTCGGTGCCCGCGGCGAGCGCCGCGGGGACCGAGACGAAGGCGCCCGCGAGCAGCAGGCAGGCGCCTAGCCCGAGGCGCCGAGCAGCAGCTCTCGCCACTCATCCAATCCCTTTCCCCCTTTAGCGCTCACCTGAAGCGTCTCCGCCGACGGGTTCACCTGATCGAGGTTCTCCAGGAAGCGCTCCATCGAGAAGTCGACGTGCGGCAGCAGGTCGATCTTGTTGATCACGACCAGCTCGCAGGTGCGGAACATCAGCGGGTACTTGAGGGGCTTGTCCTCTCCCTCGGTGACCGAGGAGATCATCCAGCGGTGGTCCTCACCGACCGTGAACTCGGCCGGGCAGACGAGGTTGCCGACGTTCTCGATCACCAGCAGGTCGATCTGATCCAGCGGGACCTGGCCGAGCGCCGAGCGGACCATGTTGGCGTCGAGGTGGCACTCGCCGCCGAAGGCCGGGTCGGTGTTGATCTGAGTGACCGGGACGTGGAGGTGACTTAGCCGGTCGGCGTCGAGGCTGCCGCGGACGTCGCCCTCCAGTACGCCGACCCGGACGTCGCCGGTGTCCTGGAGCGCCCGCTCCAAGAGCGAGGTCTTGCCGGCGCCGGGGGCGCTCATCAGGTTGATGACGGTGACGCCGGCGGCATCGAAGTCGGCGCGGTTGGCCTCGGCGATGGTCTGGTTGGCGTCGAGCGCGCCCTCGGCGACGCGGACGGTGGTCTGATGCATGTCACAAGGCTCTCATGGCAGCGGGCAGACCGGGGGTTAGCCTTGCTGGCTTGACCGAGCAAACGCAGGGATCAGCCGCAGCGAGCGCCTACCCGGCACACCGGGAAGCGGATGTGGCGCTTCGCGACGGCTCGACGGTCCACATTCGCCCGGTCCGCCCCGGCGACGAGGACGCGCTGCTCAAGTTCCTCGAGGAGCTGGATCCCCAGTCGCGGACGTTCCGGTTCTTCTCCGGTGGCACCGACCTGGAAGCGGCCGTCGGCATGATGATGGACGTCGACTACACGCAGCGCTACGGGCTGGTCGCCGTTCGCGGGGCCGGCGACGAGGTGGTGGCGCACGGGCTCTACATCGGTGAGGCGGCGGGGCAGGCCGAGGTCGCGTTCGCGATCGCCCACCGCCTGCAGGGGCTCGGGGTCGGGACCATCCTGCTCGCCCATCTGGCCGAGGTCGCGCAGGAGAACGAGATCTCGGTCTTCACCGCGGAGGTGCTGTCCCAGAACCACCGCATGATCGAGGTCTTCCGCGAGAGCGGCTTCCCAGTCGAGATGTCGTCGGAACCGGGCACGATCCATGTGGAGCTCCCGACCTCGTTCTCGGATCAGGCCGTCTCCCGCTTCGAGGACCGGGACCGGCTCGCCGCGCAGGCCGCGATTCGCCCGATCCTCGAGCCGCGGGCGGTCGCCGTGATCGGCGCATCGCGCGAGCTCGGGACGGTCGGCGGCCAGCTCTTCCACAACGCGCTTGAGGCCGGCTTCGAGGGCGTCGTCTATCCGGTCAATCCCTCGGCCGAGGTGGTGCAGTCGGTGCGGGCCTACCCGAGCGTCGCCGAGGTCCCCGACGACGTCGACCTCGCCGTGATCGCCGTCCCAGCGCCCGCGGTGATCGATGTCGCGCGCGAGTGCGCGGACAAGGGGGTTCCCGCGCTCGTGGTGATCTCGGCCGGGTTCGCCGAGACGGGGACCGAGGGCACGGACCTCCAGCGCGAGCTGGTCGAGGTCTGCAGGGCCGCGGGGATGCGCCTGGTCGGGCCCAACTGCCTCGGGATCCTGAACACGGCCGAGCACGCGCGCCTGAACGTGACCTTCGCCCCCGGCACCCCTCCGCCAGGGGGCATCGGCTTCGCCACCCAGAGCGGCGCCCTCGGCCTGGCGCTGATCGACCTCGCGAGCGATCGCGGCATCGGCGTCTCCTCGTTCGCCTCGATCGGCAACCGCGCGGACATCACGGCGAACGACTTTCTCGAGTACTGGGAGGACGACGACGCCACCCAGGTGGCGCTGCTCTACATCGAGTCGTTCAGCGACGCTCGCCGCTTCTCGCGAGTCGCCCGGAGGCTGGGGCGTGAGATGCCGATCGTGGTCGTGAAGAGCGGCCGCTCGGCGGCCGGTCAGCGCGCCACCACCTCCCACACCGGCGCGCTGCTGGCGGCCTCGGACGTGACGGTCGATGCCCTCTTCGAGCAGGCGGGCGTGATCCGAACCGACAGCCTCGCGGAGCTGCTCGACGTCGCCTCCCTGCTCGAGAACCAGCCGCTGCCGGCCGGGAGCAGGGTCGGGATCGTCACCAACGCGGGTGGGCCCGGGATCATGTGCGCGGACGCCTGCGAGGCGAGCGGCCTGGAGGTCCCCGAGCTCCCCGAGGAGGTCCGGGCGCCGCTCCGCGAGCTCCTGGCGCCCGAGGCCTCGCTGCTCAACCCGGTCGACATGATCGCCACCGCGACCGCGGAGCACTACCGCGGCACGATCCACGCCCTCGCCGAGTGGGACGGGATCGATGCCCTGATCGTGATCTTCATCCGCCCCCTGCTCACCCGAGCCGAGGAGGTCGCCGCCGCCATCCGGGAGGCGATCGACGAGATGCCGCGAGAGATCCCGGTCCAGGCCGTGTTCATGTCGGTCCAGGACCAGGCGGCAATGGCCGGCGGGCGGGTCCCCACTTACCTCTATCCCGAGGACGCGGCGCGAACGCTGGGCCGGGTCATGCGCCACGTCGACTGGCGCGAGCAGCCGGCGGAGGAGCCACCCGAATTCGACGACGTTCGCGCCGACGAGGCCGCCGCGGTGATCGCGGATGCGCTCGAGGGCGGCAACGAGTGGATGGAGATCGAGGAGACCGCGCGCCTCCTCGATTGCTACGGGATCGGGATTCCGCGCTGGAAGGTCGCCTCCGATCCCGCCGGGGCCGGCCAGGCCGCGGAGGAGCTCGGAGGCCGGGTTGCCCTGAAGGCACAGGGACCCGGCCTTCTCCACAAGACGGAGATGGGCGCCGTTCGCATCGGGCTTGCCGGATCCGAGGAGGTGACCGCCGCGGCCGAGGAGATGGACAAGGCGATCGCCGGCGCCGGGGCGAAGCGTGAGAAGTTCATCGTGCAGGCGATGGTCGAGGGCGGGGTCGAGCTCCTCGTCGGCGTCGTCGACGACGCCACCTTCGGCCCGGTGCTCGCCTGCGGGGCCGGGGGCACGCAGGCCGAGCTGCTCAAGGACGTTGCCGTCCGGATCTGCCCGATCACCCGCGACGATGCCCGGCGGATGCTCCGCTCCCTGGCCACCTTCCCGCTCCTGACCGGGTTTCGCGGGGGCCCCGAGGCGGACCTCGACGCGATTCAGGAGCTGCTGCTCCGCGTCAGCGCGATGGTCGAGGCACGTCACGAGATCGCCGAGCTCGATCTCAATCCCGTACTGGCCGGGCCCGAGGGCGCGGTCGCGGTCGACTTTCGAATCAGGCTGAAGAGCACGGCGCCGCCGCGCCCCTGGCCCGCGACCTGGAGGTAGCCGGCCGGTGGGCTAGCCGGCGATCGAGACGCCCAGCCAGACGATCGCCAGCGAGACCACGAAGATCGCGGCCTCCAGCACGTGCTGCTGGGGGCGGCGCATGTGCCAGACGATGAGTGCAGCGACGACCGCCACGAGGGCCAGCTTCACCTGCAGCTCGGAGTCGCCCCACTTGCCGAGATGACCCGCCATGGCCGCGCCGGTTGCGATCAAAACGACGAGCGCCACGAGGCTTCCCCAGCCGAAGCGCCGCGCGATGGCCCGCAACCGCTCGCGATCCGGAGCACTCCGCTCGGCGGGTACAACCGCGACCACGAGCATGAGCTGCCCGCCGACGAAGAAAGCCATCGCCAGAAGATGAAGCGCCAGGACCAGGTTCCAGCCGGTGCCCAATCTCAGGACCCACGCACGGCCGGCTCGGTGACGTCAATCGACTCGACTACCAGCTCGTCGCCGCTGACGACACGATGGTCGGCGGACTCGCACTCGGGGCAGCGGAAGCGGACGATCAGCTGATCCTGCTCGCGGGCGGGCGGCGGCGCCGGGTCCCACTCGGCGCCGCAGGCGGAGCAGCGCAGCAGCGAGGGGACGCGCTCCCACTCGAGGGCGGCGTCCTCGCAGACCGTCTCCTTGGTGGCGATCTCGAAGTAGAAGCTCAGGTACTCGGGGACGACCTGGCGCAGGCGGCCGACCCGCACTCGGACGATCGCCACCGGCCGGCCCTCGGCGTGGCGCTCGGCCGCGGCGACGATCGCCTGGGCGACGGCCAGCTCATGCATCAGGGCGCGCTCGGGTCCTGCTCCAGGACGCCCGCCGCCTCGAGGGCATCCTTCCTGTCCCAGAAGAGCTGGGCCCTCCCGACCTTCCCGCCTCTCAGCCAGAAGACGAACCAGGCCCGCGCCTTGAACTCGGAATCGGCGCCCGACGACGCCCTGAAGGTCCCGATCACGCAGAGCAGGACCACGGATTCGCGCACCTCCCCGACGTTGTCCACCTCGACGTCGAGGACCTCACCTCCCACTCTGGTGAAGGCATCCCACCATTGGCGCACACCGTCGTGGCCGTGGTACATCCTCCGGACCCCGGGCCAGCCCTCGCGGTCGTCCCACTCGACGTCCCGGGTGAGGAAGGCCAGGAACGTGTCCCTGTCCGCCCGCGCGACGGCATCGAGCATTCCCCGGATGACGCCGACGTTGTCCGGCGCGGCCATCAGAGGGTGCCCGCCCCGGGCTCGTCGATCACCTGGTCGTCGTCGGGCAGCGGCTCGCCGCCGAGCTCGTCGTGGAGCTCGGCGACCAGCGCCGAGACGGTCGCCTCGACGGCCGGGGTCAGCCCCTCCCCAGTCTCGAAGCTCTCGCTCTCGATCCCGTAGACCGCGATCCGCGCGGGAAGGCGATCGAGCTCGCGGGCGAGCTCGACCGCATCGCCGATGCCGAGCGCGTGGGTCGAGGACCGGAACGTCTCGGCCGGTAGCGGGTCGTTGGTCGCGTCGAAGCGATAGAGGTCCCCGGGGTTGCCGCCCGTGCTGACCGCGTCGATGATCAGGGCCTCCTGCATCAGCTCGAAGCACTGGATCAGCGAGGCCGGCTCGCCCTCCTCCTCGATGATCCGGATCCCGGGCGGGCGCGTCGCGCGCAGCCGCGCGGCGACTTCGAGACCCGCCGCGTCGTCCCGGCGGAAGTGGTTGCCGACACCGATCAGCGCGAGCCAGGCCCGATAGCCGGACTCCGGGGCGTGCGCCAGGGAGATCCTGAGGCCATGTGCCTTCTTCCGGGCCGTTTCGATGTCGCGTTCGAGCTGTGCACGGTCCTGCTCCATCACGGTCAGCGCCTCGCGCTGGTGGTCGAGGTACTTGCGCTCCTCACGCAGAAACGCGGGATCGCTGAGGTGCATCTCGCGGTGGATGAAGTGCTTGACCATGGGCTCAACCTCGATCCACGTCCAACTTCAGGAAGTGGGTCGAGCAGCTGATGCACGGGTCATAGTTGCGGATCGCCTGCTCGCACTCCCACTGGAGGCGATCGTCGGGCAGCTCGACGCGCGGCCGGACGAACTCGAGCAGGTCCTGCTCGATCCGGGCCTGGTTCTGCGAAGTGGGAGGAATGATGGTGGCCTCGGCGATCGAGCCGTCGTCCTCTAGCCGATAGCGGTGCCAGAGCATCCCGCGAGGCGCCTCGCTCCAACCGGTGCCGGTGGCGGCCTTCCCCTCGACCTCGACGGCAGGCGGGTCGGGCGGCTCGTATTCGTCGATCAGCCGCAGCGCCTCGTCGAAGGCGTAGAGGATCTCAACAGCCCTGACGACGATCGACTTGAACGGGTTGCGGCAGTCCTCCCCCAGCCCCGCCTGCTCGGCGGCCTCACGCGCCACGTCGGAGAGCTGCGAGGAGTTGAGCGAGTACCGCGCCATCGGCCCGAGGAAGTAGGTGCCGCCGTCCGACATCCGGGACTGGAGAGCGGTCGAGTGCGGGACGTGCTGCTCGGAGAAGTGCTCCTCGTACTCGCCGGGCCCGATGTCGAGGCCCGAGCCGGAGACAAGGCGGCCGTCCTCGATCGCGTAGCGGTCGGGATGGCGCAAGGCGACGAACTCGTAGTCCTGCTCGAAGTCCGGGAAATCGAGGCCGGCGACCCAGGCGACCGAGCTCCGCGCCAGCTCGCGTGCCTCCTCCAGCCCGGGAATGAGCTTCTGCATCTCGGCCTTGCTCGGCGCCTTGTAGAAACCGCCCACCCGCACGTTGATCGGGTGGATCGCGCGGCCGCCGACCGTCCGCAACAGCTCGTTGCCCATCGCCTTGATCCGCAGGCCGCCCTCGACCACCTCGCGGTGATCGCGCGCCATCGCCCAGGCCGACTCGAAGCCGAGGAAGTCCGGCGCGTGCAGCAGGAAGACGTGGAGCGCGTGCGACTCGATCCACTCGCCGCAGTACATGATGCGGCGCAGGGTCCGGATCCCGTCCGAGACCTCGACCCCGAGCGCGTCCTCCATCGCGTTGAAGGCGCTCGTCATGTAGGCGACCGGGCAGATGCCGCAGATCCGCGCCGTGATGTCCGGAGCCTCCTTGAAATCGCGGCCGCGCAGGAACCCCTCGAAGAAGCGCGGCGGCTCGTAGATCTGCAGCTCGACGTTCTCGACCTCGCCGCCGCGGATCTTCACCTGCATCGCACCCTCGCCCTCGACGCGGGCCAGCGCCTCGGTGCGGATCGTCCGGGTCTCGCCGTTCTCAGCCATCGCCGGCCAGCCTCTCGCTCTCCTCCTTGAACGGCTCCGCCGCGGTGTGGAAGGTCCGGTAGACGCGGATCACGTCGACCTCCTCCATGCCGAGCCCCTCGAACCAGCCCGAGAGCGACGGCGCGTTGGGCGACTCCATCGGCCCGAAGCAGCCGTAGCAGCCGCGGTCGTAGCTCGGGCAGAGCGCGCCACAGCCGGCGTGGGTGACCGGCCCGAGGCAGGGCGTGCCATGGGCGACCATCACGCAGACATTCCCGGCGCGCTTGCACTCGATGCAGACCGAGTGGTTGGCGACCGCCGGCTTGCGCTCGTTGACGAAGGCGCTGATCACCTCGAGCAGCTGGTGCCGATTGACCGGGCAGCCCTGCAGCTCGAAGTCCACGTGGACGTTGGCCGAGATCGGGGTCGAGGTCTCCAGCGTCGAGATGTAGTCGGGGGTGGCGTAGACGACCGACATGAAGTCCTCGACGTCGGCGAAGTTCCGGAGCGCCTGGATCCCGCCCGAGGTGGCGCAGGCCCCGATCGTCACCAGGCGGCGCGACTTGGCCCGGACCTCCTTGATCCGCTCGGCGTCGTGTGGCGTGGTGATCGAGCCCTCGACCAGGGAGAGGTCGTACGGCCCCTCGACCTCGCCACGAGTCGCCTCCAGAAAGTAGGCGACCTCGATCTGGTCGGGTAGCGAGACCAGCTCGGCCTCGAAGTCGAGTAACGACAGCTGGCACCCGTCGCAGGAGGCGAACTTCCAGACCGCGAGCTTGGGGCGCTCCGCGCTCACAGCTCCCTCACCCCGAGGAGCGTGCCGATCCGCCCGACCGGGAAGACCGGCCCGTCCTTGCAGACGAAGCGGTGGGCGAGCTGGCAGTGGCCGCAGTGGCCGATCGCGCACTTCATGTTCCGCTCCAGCGAGACGTGGATGTTGTCCGTGGGAACGCTGCGCTCCTGGAGGGCCTGGGTGACGAAGCGCATCATCACCTCCGGGCCGCAGACCATCGCCGTGGTTCGAGCGCCCTCGAAGCCGGCGATCGGGATCAGCTTCGTGACCAGCCCCACGCGAGCGTCCCAATCCCCAGAGGCGGCGTCGACCGTGTACTTGATGTCGATCCCGGACTCCCGCCAGCGTTGAAGCTCGCTGAAGAACAGCATCTCGTCGGGTGAGCGGGCGCCGTAGAGGAGCGACACCGCCCTGTAGGAGTCGCGGTTCAGGATCAGGTGCTCGATAGCAAGGCGGAGTGGCGCCAACCCGATCCCACCCGCGACGACGACCACGTCACCCCCCTCCGCATCGGCGAGCGGCCAGCTGTTGCCGAACGGGCCACGGACGCCGACCTGGGCGCCAGGCTCGATCGCACAGAGAGCGCTGGTGACCGCGCCGACGGCGCGCACGGTGTGACCGAGCCTCTTGCCGGCTCCGCCGCCGCCGCTGACGGAGATCGGCACCTCGCCGGCGCCGAAGGCGTAGAGCATCGAGAACTGGCCGGGACGGAACTCGCCGACGCCTTCACCGGCGACGGGCTCCAGCTCGAGCGTCCACGTATCGGGCAGGTCCTGGCGCTTGTCCGCGACGACGTAAGAGACCGGCAGCATCGGATCGGCGACCATCGCTCAGCCCGCGCCGACGTGCCCATAGACGTCGAGGAGGCGGACCCGCGTGGCCTGCAGGCGCTCAACCATCACCGGGATGAAGCGGCGCATCAGCTCGTAGCCGAGCACGGGGTCGTCGTCGGACTTGCCGCGCAGGCACCCCGCGTCGAAGGCGACCGTATGGACGTTGCCAATCGCACGGCAATCGAAGTCCACACGAAACGGGGGCACAAGCCAGGACCAGCCGAGCAGGTCACCGTCGTCGATCGTTTCGATCGTCAGGGCTCCTCGCTGCGGGACGAAGACCTCGAGGGCCACGCGGCCATACCGGATCACGTAGAACGTGTCGGCCGAATCGCCCTCGCGCAACAGGTATTGGCCGTCCTCGAATGTCTTGTTCTGCGCGCAACCGGCGATCAGCTCCAGATGTTCCTGTGACATCCCGTTGAATGCGGGCGCCTCTGCGAGCAGCTGCTCAATGGTCTGCACTGATCCCCCTCTCACCCTCGGGCGTGGGACCCAGGTCGGTGGCGCGGATCGCCGCTGCCTCCTCGGTGATGTCGATCGCCACCGGGCACCAGGTGATGCAGCGCCCGCAGCCGACGCAGCCCGAGGTGCCGAACTGGTCGATCCAGGTGGCGAGCTTGTGGGTCATCCACTGGCGATACCGCGATGGCGCCGAGTTGCGGACGCTGCCGCCGTGGATGTAGGAGTGATCGAGCGTGAAGCAGGAGTCCCACTGGCGGGTTCGCTCGGCCTCCTCGCCCGCGAGGTCGCTGGTGTCCTCGACCGTGTGGCAGAAGCAGGTCGGGCAGACGAGGGTGCAGTTGCCGCAGGTGAGGCAGCGCTCGGAGACCTCGTCCCAGCGCGGGTGCTCCATATTCCGGTAGAGCAGCTCCTTGATCCCATCCGTGTCGAGCTCTCGGCCCATCTGCGAGGCGCATTCCTCGGAGACCGACTGCGCGGCCGCCTCATCGCTCTGCTCGGCCTCCGCCGCCCCGATCTCCGCCAGGACCTCCTCCCCTCGCTCCGAGCCCGCCTCGACCAGGAACCGGTGCTCGCCCTCGAGCAGCTCGGTCAGCGCCAGGTCATAGCCGGACTTCGCGCGCGGACCGGTCTCCATCGAGACGCAGAAGCAGGTGTTGCCCGCCTTCGAGCAGTTGATCGCGACGATGAAAGCGTCGTGCCGGCGAGCCTCGTAGTCGGAGTCCGTGTAGGAGTCGCCGATGAAGACCTTGTCCTGGACGCCGATCGCGGCCAGGTCGCAGGAGCGGACCCCGAGGAACGCGTAGCGCGGGCGCTCCTCATCCTGCGGCTGCCAGGAGATCTCGCCGCCCTCGGCACGGCGTGCCTTCCAGAGCGTCAGGTTGGGCGGGAAGAGGTGGTGCTTCCAGGAGTTGGGCCCGTTGTTGAAGCCGAAGAGCGCGCCGTCATCGCGCTCTCTCAACCGGTAGGTGCCGCCCTCCTGCTCATCGGTGACGCCGGCGGGAAGGTCTGCGGCCGAGGAGATCTCCTCGTAGAGGATCGCCCCGTCGCGGACCCGCGGCCCGATCACCGTGTAGCCCCGCTTCGCCAGCGCCGCGATCAGGTCGTCGAGCGCGGCACTTCGGATCACGGACGCGGTCTCGGAGCTCACTCCGGCCAAGACTATGCCTCTCCTCGTGCCGTCGCACGAATTCCGCAGGCAGTACGGTTCGCGCCATGGAGAGGAGCTACTTCGGACCCGCGTTCGCGGACGCCCAGGTCCACCACGTCATGCGGGTCGGGGTCGTCACCTGCCGCCGGGAGACGAAGCTGGCGGACGTCGCCCGCATGATGGTCGGCTACGACGTTCACTCGATCGTCGTGGAGGAGGCCGGTGAGAGGCAGCCGTGGGGGATCGTCACCAGCCTGGACCTCGCCCGCTCGCCGGACAAGCTCGACTCGCTGACGGCCGGGGACGTCGCCAGCACCGACCTCGTCACCATCAAGTCGAACGAGCCGCTCGAGAAGGCGGCGAAGCTGATGGCCGAGCATGGGATCTCGCACCTGATCGCGGTCCAACCCGACATGGACGCTCCGGCCGGGATGATCTCCGCTCGCGATCTCGCGGCGGCCGTCGCGTACGGTCGCTCCTGAGGACGCGCGTGTAAAGCACGTCGCTCCGCGGTGATCGACCTGCACACTCACATCCTCCCCGCGATCGACGACGGGGCGATCGACCTGGCGGACTCGCTCGCCATGGCGCGGCTGGCGGCCGGCGACGGCACAGATGTCATCGCGGCGACGCCCCATATCCGCCACGACCACGACGTTCGCATCCCCGAGCTCGCCGGGCGCGTGGAGAAGCTCAACGACGCCCTGGCAAGTGAGGGGGTCGCGGTCGACGTGGTCGCCGGCGGCGAGGTGGCGGAGACGGCCCTCGAGGGCCTGGAGAAGCCCGAGTTGCGCGCGGTGTCCCTGGCCGGTGGGGGGTGGATCCTGCTCGAGCCGAAGCCGGGGCCGCTCGGCGACAGCCTGCTCGATGCGGTCGAGCGACTGCACGAGCTGGGTTTCGGAGCCCTGATCGCGCACCCGGAGCGCCACACATCGGAGGATCTCCCGGCCCGGATCGCGGAGCTGATCCGGCACGGCGCCCTGGTCCAGGCCACCGCCGCCCATCTGGCCGGAGGTGCGGCCCAGGCGGGGATGGTGGCGCTCGCCGAACGCGGCCTGATCCATGTGCTCGGGAGCGACGCCCACTCGTCTCATGGAGGCAGGCCGCCGCAGCTCTCCGAGGGGATCGCGGCGCTGGGGGACGTGGAGGCGCTCCGGCCCCATCTCGCCTGGATCGCCGAGGAGGCTCCGCGCGCGATCCTGCGGGGCGAGGCGCCGACGCCGCCGTTCGAGCCGATCGGCTAGAGCCGCCGCAGCTCTACCTCTGGCCTGAGCTCCTCGACCTCTCGGCGGGAGCCGGTGCCGAGCCCGTGACGAAGGAAGTTGACCGCCCCAGCGGCGGCCCCGAGCACGAGGGCGTCCGGGAGCTCCCGGCCGGCGGCAAGCGCAGCCGAGATGGCGCCCATCATGGTGTCGCCACAGCCCTCGCGCGAGCCCGCGTCGAACTTGGGCGGGACCAGCTCCCAGGCTTCGCCGCCGAGCAGAGCCAGGGCGGGGTCGCCGGCGCGGGTGACGAGCACGTTCCGCGCACCGAGGTCGCGGAGCCTCTGCGCCGCGCCGCGCAGTCTCTGCGGCGTATCGACAGGTCCCTTCACGTAGGCGGCCAGCTCCCAGTCGTTGAGCTTCACCAGCTCGGGCCCGGCCGCCGCGGCCGCCTCGAGCCGCGGGCTCGAAAGGTCGGCGACGACCTGGACCCCGGCACCCCGCGCGTTTGCGACGAGATCCCAGTAGACGTCGAGGGGGAGGGCCTCGCCCGGATACGGGTTGCAGATTGCGAGCACATCGCTGTCCAGGGCCATTGCCGTCGTCGCGGCGACCAGCTCATCCGCCTCGTGCCTCGAGGGTGGGCCCGCGCGGGCGTGTGCGAGGACCTGCCGGTCCCCGTTGCGCCTATCGGTGACGTAGCAGCCGGTGGCGCACGTCGATCGGACGAGGCGAAGATCTCCCGGCAGTTGCTCGAGCAGCGGCTCGAGCACAGCTCCAGTCTCGCCGCCGATGAACGAGCAGAGCACCGGGCGGGCGCCGAGCTCAGCGGCCATCCTGCTGAGCCACACTCCCTGTCCCGCCGGATGGCAGTGCACATCGTCGTTCCCCGCGCCCCGCCTTTCGATGGTCACGCTCAGCATCGGACTGGGACCGAATACGGCGATTCGCCCGTGCTGCTCAGTCATGAGCCGTCAGTGAAGATCGGCCGCGAGCTCTCGCGTCGCGTCCGCGCGGGTGACGAAGTGGACCTCCTCCAGCCCCTCGAGCGCGAGGCCGCCGGCGGCGCCGGGGGCGACGTCGAGCAGACAGGTCGGGCGCCCCGAGCGCGCGTAGCGCTCGGCGTTCACGTAGAACGGCGCCCCGCCGATCTCGCCGAGCTTGGTGTCGTCGTCAGACGGCAGCAGCTCCGCCCGCGTCAGGCACGTCGCCGCGGCGCCCTCATTGCAATCCCCGGACTGGAAGAACGCAACGGGACCGTGCTTCTCAACGAGTTGCTCGACCAATTCGAGCGCCTCAGGAGTCGCTCTCACTCTGCGGATCGCGAATCTGGTCATGGGCTTGGTCATGGTCTTCGTGGGTCTCCAACGTGCCCATGAAGCGAATCAGCGTGCCGGCGGTCATAGAACCGTGTCCCGCCCCGGCATGCGATACGTGTTCCCCACGGATATGCGCGAGCGGAGTGGGCTTGACACTTCGTCCTGCGAGACAACCTACGAAAACGGAGGACGATGATGACCACGAAGACCAGTGAAAGCGAAGCCGGCGCGGCCGAGCATCTGGAGGATGCGCTGGAGGACCTGAACACGGCCCGCCAGAGCGCTCAGGAGGAGCTTCGCTCCTCAATCGATTCGGCGATCAGCCGGGCTCGCGAAGCCTTGGAAGATCTCCGCGCCGACACCGAGGAGCGCGCCGAGAACCTGCGGACGCGGGCGAAGAACCAAGCCGCCGACTGGCAACGGGCCCTCGAAGATGCGACCGAGGATGCTCGGCGCGAGCTCGGAGTCCGCGCCGTCCACGCGCAGCGCACCAAGGACGCGCTTGACGCGATGGCCCATGAGATCAAGCAGCAGAAGAAGGAAGTCGACGCCTGAGGTGACTACCGTGCCGGGTACCAAGCTGATGTCCTCTGAGAAGAACGCCCCCAGCGAGGCCGGCACGGTCACCATCATCCTCGCCGACGATCACGAGATCGTCCGCGACGGCCTCCGGCGAATCGTCGAAGCGGAGGGAGACATGGAGGTCGTCGCGGAGGCGGGCGACGCCGAAGCGGCGCGCAGGCGCACCTCTGGCCTGAAGCCGGCCGTGCTGGTGCTCGACCTGAACATGCCGGGCGAGCCGAGCCTCGCCACGATCCCTTCGATCCTGGAGGGGTCGCCCGAGACCGCGGTCGTCGTTCTGACGATGCAGGACGACCCTGCATTCGCCCGGGAGGCCTTCCGCCTCGGGGCCAGGGCGTTCGTCGTCAAGCACGCCGCCGGCGCCGAGCTGGTCGACGCGATCCGGGCCGCGTCGCGCGGCGAGACCTACATAAACCCGCTTCTCGGGGCTCGCCTCGCGGCGGCGCCCGAGGGCCCGCCGGGCGGGCTCACCCCGCGCGAGATCGAGGTGCTCCGCACGGTCGCGGCCGGATACACGAACCCCGAGATCGCCGAGAAGCTCGTGATCAGCATCCGCACGGTCGAGACACACCGGGCAGCGATCCACCGCAAGTTGAACACGAGCAGCCGGGCGGAGGTCGTCACGTTCGCCCGCGAGCACGGGCTGATCGAGAACCAGTAGGCCCGTCTATGGACGCGGTGAGGACTCGGCCGACTCGGTGGCCGGTCCGCCCGTCCCGGCGGGATCGGAGAGCGAGAGCCGGGCCCGGACCTCAGTCCCCCGTCCCGGAGCAGACTCGATCTCCAGCCGGCCGCCTGACAGCGTCGCCCGCTCCTCCATCCCCACCAGTCCGAAGCTCCGCTCGGCCGCATCGGGATCGAATCCCGTGCCGTCGTCCGCGATCACCACGTCGACGCACTCCGCTTCCCGGCTCACGGTCACGGAGATGCGATCCGGCTCGCCGTGCTTGATCGCGTTGTTGGTCGCCTCCTGGACCAATCGGTAGATGGTCGCCTCCAGCTCCGCGGGAAGGCGGGCGGGCCCCGCGTCGCCGGCGGCCAGGTCGACGTCGACGTCGATCTCCACCCCGAACCTGAGGCTCGATTGGCGCGCCAGCGCCTCGACGGCAGCACCGACGCCGAGCTCGTCCAGGGACGCCGGGCGCAATTCCGTGATCAGCCCCTGGAGGTTGCGGATGCCGCGATCTACGTGTTCGATCGCCAGCCGGCGAGCCTCGGCGGAGAGCTCGGACCCCTCCGAAGCCTCGAGCAGTACGCGCAGCGCCCCGAGCTCCTGCAGGGTCTCGTCGTGAAGCTCGCGCGCCCAGCGGTGGCGCTCGCGCTCCGAGGCCTCGAGCGAGAGCCGGAGCTTCTCGGCCTCGACCGCCTGCACCGTGACGATGGTGGTCGCCGCGCTGGCCGCGAAGGACATGAAGACGCGCTCATCGTCCGCGTCGAAATGGCCCGTGCGCGAACCCGATCGCCACCAGCAGTCCGCGCGGCCGGCCGCGGAGCTCGAGCGGCGACACCAGGGTCGGCAGGCCGCGCAGGTCGGGCACCTCGGCCTGAAGGTCGTTGAGCCACGTCTCCTCATCCTGCACCCGGTGACCGACGATCGATTCGGGGCGCTCGCCCGCGGCGGCGACGACCTCGAGCTCTGACCCGTCCGAGAGGAGCACCATCGAGGTGCTGGCCGCGACCACGCCGCGTCCGCGCTTTGCGATCAGCTCTAGGAGCTCCTCCAGCTCGATCGCGCTCGAAACCGTCCGGGCAATGTCCGAAGCCGCCTCCAGCCCGCCCAGCGCCTTCTCGAGCTCGCCGGCGCGCCGGTCGAGGCCCTCATACAGGCGGGCGTTCTCGATGGCGACCCCGGACCAGGCGGCCAGCACTATGACGACCTGCTCGTCCGTCTCGTCGAACTCCGCGCCCCCCTCTTTCTCGGTCAGGTACAGGTTGCCCCAGGCCTCCCCGCGCACCAGCACGGGGGTCCCCAGGAATGTCTTCATCGGGGGGTGGTTCGGTGGAAAGCCGTAGGAGCGCTGGTGGGATCCCACATCCTTGAGGCGCAGCGGGCTGGGGTTGCGGATCAGCTCGCCGAGCACACCGCGGCCCCTGGGCAGCGGCCCGATCTCGCGGCGGGCCTGCTCGTCGATGCCGGAGTGCAGGAAGCGCTCGAGCCCGCTCTTCTCCCGATCGAGGATCCCCAGTGCCGCGTATTCGGCGCCGGTCAGGTCGCGAGCAGCATCGAGGACCCGGCGAAGCAGGGTCTCCAGGTCCAGCTCGGAGACGATCGCTCGCCCGACCTCGAGCAGCTGCCCGAGTCGCTCATCCGTGAGTCGACGCTCGTTCAACGGATTTAGGGTAGCTACGCGGACCGACTCGGATGCGAAAACCCGTTAACCGGGGCCGCCGCCGGCTCCAGCAGGCCCTCGAGGTCTGCCTCGATGCCGGCGGTGAGGACATCGACGTCGGACGCGTGGTCCCTGTCGCCGGTGACGCCGAAGTAGAGCTCGCCGTTGTAGGAGAAGATCGCGACGACGATGCGGATCGTGCCCACGATCGGGACGTAGGGATACGACGCCAGCAGCGTGCGGTCGAGCGTGCGCAGGGGGAGCTGCGGGCCGGGGACGTTGGTCGTCGCCGTGTCCATGTTGAGGCGCGCCGAGCGGGTCGCCAAGCGGCTGCCCAGCGCCAGGAGCAGCGGGGGAGCGAAGCCAGAGAGCTGGGCCAGCGCGTCGCCGGCAACCGCCTGCTTCGAGGACTTGATCCCGTCCATCTGCTCGCGGAGGTTCGCGAGCCGCTCCGCCGGGTCCTCGATCCCGACCGGCAGCTTGGCGAACACCGCGGAGACGCGGTTGTTGTACTCGCCGCGCTCCCCCGGCGCCCGGACGGAGACGGGGACCATCGTGCGCACGACGCCGTCCGGGGCGATCGCCTCGCCGCGCTCCTCCAGCAGCTTGCGGTAGCCGCCGGCGATCAGGGTCAGCACCACGTCGTTGACGGTGCCCCCCAGCCCCGACCTGACCTCCTTGACCTTGGCGAGCGGGACATTCGCCCAGCTCCAGACGCGGTGAGGACCAATCGCGCCGGTCAGCGAGGAGGTCGCGGGGCGCATCGCCGGCGCGGCGGCGGCGAGAGCGCGCGCGCCGCCGGCCAGGGCTTGCAGGACCTCGGACGGCGCCCGCAGGGCGAAGCGGAGCTGGGCCGCCGGGTCGCGCACCCGGTGGCGGGCGCTGTAGGCGATCAGCTCGAGTCCCGAGGGCTCCGGCTCGGGCAGCCAGACCTCCCCGTTCGAGGGCTCTGGGCTCTCGCCGAACATCAGGGACATCATGTCCGTGGCGGCGACGCCGTCGACCATGCAATGGTGGACCTTGGAGAGCAGCGCCCAGCGCTCGTCCTCGAGCCCCTGGACCATCCAGATCTCCCAGAGCGGCTTCGAGCGATCCAGGTGCTGGGAGAAGACGCGAGCGGCGGTCGCCCGCAGCTGATTGTCCGTGCCCGGCGACGGCACCGCGGTGTGCCGCAGGTGGTAGTCGATGTTGAAGTGGGGATCGTCGACCCAGACGGGCTCGCCCAGGCCGAGGGGGACGAAGCGAACCTTCTGCCGGTAGCGCGGCGTCAGATGGAGCTTGCGCTCGACCATCGCTCGCAGATCCTCGAACGGCGGCGGGGGTCCCTCGAAGATGCTGACGCCGCCGATGTGCATCGGGGTCACGTCGTTCTCGACGTGCAGGAACATCGCGTCCTGCGGGCTCATCGACTGGATGTCGCGACCTCCGTCCGGTCGAGCAGGCTCTCGAGCTCTCGGTAGACCGACGGGTTCACGGCCATGCCGATGTGGCTTCCCTCGACCTCCACGCAATCGGCGTGCGGATCGAGGCACGCACGCCAGTCCACGATCCCGTCGCTGCGCGAGTGCACCGCCAGCGCCGGGATGCCCGGTTCGAGCGGGGCGACGAGCGACGCCCGAAAGTCCGCGCAGCAGACGCCGTCCATGCAGTTGCTCGAGAAGACCCCCGGCAGGCCGAGATCGCCGAGACGGGCCACCGAGCGAACGGTGCGCATCACGGAAGGCGACACTGCCAGCGGGTCGCGAACCGGCGAGCCGAGCGTCACCAGAGCCGCGACTGACTCCGGGTTTCGGGCGGCCAGCGCGCGCGCCAGGGTCCCGCCCCTGCTCTGCCCGATGACGATCGCCGGACCGTCAAGCTCCCCCAGCTTGTCCTCGAGCCGACTGAGCTCCCGGCCCGCGCAGCGGACGTTGATCAGCATGTCGCTGCCGCACACGCGGTGGCCGCGTCGGCGCAACCACCCCGCGAGCACCGTCAGCGAGGCGTCCCCGGCCATGAAGCCCGGAATCAGCAGTACGGGCTGCGGCTCGACCGCGGGCTCCACGCGATGGAACCGGCGATCCGCCAGCAGCCTCGCCAGCTCCAGCCAGTACCGCAGCTCACCGCGAACCGCCGCCACCCTTGAGGAGGTTAGTCCTCCCGGATGCCGTTCTTCGACTCCCAGAACGCGACCTCGCTGCCATCGGGTGTCGCGACCACGCTGCGGAAGCCATCCGGGCCCTCGCGAGGCCCCAGCAGCACCTGGCCGCCGAGGTCGCGAGCGCGATCGGTCGTGGCGCCGACGTCCGGGACCTCGACGTAGGGCAGCCAGAGCGACCGCTCCGCGGCGCACTCCACCACCCCTCCCCCAACCCGGTCGCCCATTCCGAGGGCGAGGTAGGAGCCGGTCCCCGCATGGATGCGCTCCGGCCGCCAGCCGAAGAGCTCGCGGTAAAACGAGACCGCGCCCGCCAGATCACCGGTGTGGAGCTCGATGTGGATCACAGGGTTGGCTGAGCGCGAATTCATTCCCTGCCAGATAGACCGACCGCGCGGCGGAAATTCATCGGTTTGGCGATGAGTTCCGAAGGTGTCGTCCGTCTACTCTCCATAGACGGGATGAACCCCACACCGACAGAGTCGACTGTGGAGCAGAGAGAGCTGCTCGAGACCGCCCAGAAGGGCAGCGAGGACGCCTACGCCCGGCTGATCGAGCCCCACCGCTCCGAGCTCCATGCGCACTGCTACCGGATGCTCGGCTCCGTGCAGGACGCCGAGGACGCCCTCCAGGAGGCGCTCGTCCGCGCCTGGCGCGGACTCGACAAGTTCGAGGGCCGCAGCTCGCTGCGCTCCTGGCTCTACCGGATCGCCACCAACACCTCCCTGGACGCCATCGAGCGCAGGCCGAAGCGAATCCTGCCGATCGACTACGGGCCCCCGGCGGACCCGCACGGCGGTGTCGGCGAGCCGCTCGTGGAGTCGGTCTGGATCGAGCCATTCCCCGACGAGACGCTCGGGATCGAGGACGGCTACGCCTCGCCCGACGCCCGCTACGAGCAGCGGGAGTCCGTGGAGCTCGCCTTCGTCGCCGCCCTCCAGCTGCTGCCCGCCAACCAGCGCGCGGTCCTGATCCTGCGCGAGGTGCTCGGCTTCTCAGCCCAGGAGACGGCGGACGCGCTCGACACCAGCGTCGCCTCGGTGAACAGCGCCCTGCAGCGCGCCCGGGCGACGATCGAGAAGAGGCTCCCCGAGCAGAGCCAGCAGGAGACGCTGCGGTCGCTCGGCGACGAGAAGCTGCGCGAGCTCGTCGAGCAGTACGCGGACGCCTGGGAGCGCAACGACGTCGACACCGTCGTCTCGATGCTCGCCGAGGACGCGGCCTTCACCATGCCGCCGATGGCCCGCTGGTTCCAGGGCCACGACGGCATCCGCGGGTTCCTCGAGCAGTGGTCGATGCTCCCCGACTGGGGCTGGAAGTCGATCCCGACGACGGCCAACGGGCAGCCGGCACTCGCCTTCTACAGCTGGGACAAGGAGAAGCAGGCGCACGTTCCGTTCGCGGTCAACGTGCTCACCTTCGAGGGCGACAAGATCAAGGAGGTCGACGCCTTCATCCTCCGCGGCTCCCAGGACCCGGACCCCGAGGTCCAGGCCCGCACGCCTGAGCAGCCGGCCGACTACGAGAAGCTGGCCAAGGCCTATGGCCGGTTCGGGCTGCCTGCTACTTTGGATTGACGGTCCGCTTCGACCGCTATTTGACTTCGAGCGCGGTCGAACTTGTACAAAGAACCGATGAGTTTCGGGGGGGTCCCCGGTCGTATTGGGAAACGACCCCTTTTGTGGCAGAGGAGGCCAATTCCAGATGACGCAGGCACAGGGCGGAACCCAGGATCAGGAACAGCAGAGAGAGGCGATGAGCGACCGGTCCCGGTGGATCGCGCTCTACGTCCTCTGCGCGGGGATGCTGATGATCGTTCTCGACATCACCGTCGTGAACGTCGCGCTGCCCTCGATCAAGGACGATCTCGGCTTCGATCAGTCGAGTCTGGCCTGGGTCGTCAATGCCTACCTGATCACCTTCGGCGGCCTGCTGTTGCTGGCCGGCCGACTCGGCGACCTGATCGGCCGCCGGACGATCTTCCTCTGGGGCCTTGCAGTCTTCGTCGGGGCCTCGATTCTCTGCGGCGCCTCCCAGACCGAGGGCATGCTGATCGGCGCACGCCTGCTGCAGGGGATCGGCGGCGCGATGACCTCCGCGGTCATCCTCGGCATGATCGTGACGATGTTCCCGGAGCAGGGGGAGCAGGCGAAGGCGGTCGGCATCTATGCCTTCGTCGCCTCCGCCGGCGGCGCGGTCGGACTGCTGATCGGCGGCGTGATCACTCAGCTGATCAGCTGGCACTGGATCTTCTTCGTCAACGCGCCGATCGGGCTCGCCACGGCGATCTGGGCCCGGCGGCTGCTCGAAAACGACAAGGGCATCGGCTTCCGCGAAGGGGCCGACCTACTCGGTGCGGTTCTGATCACGGCGTCTCTGATGCTCGGCGTCTACACGATCGTCGAGCCGGCCGCCAAGGACGGCTGGGGCGCCGCGACGACCCTGGGCCTCGGCGCCGGGTCGCTGGTCCTGGGCGCGCTCTTCATCGCCCGCGAGGCAACCGCGAAGACCCCGCTGATTCCCCTGCGGATCTTCCGCTCTCGCAACGTGAGCGGTGCCAACACCGTCCAGATCCTGACCGTGGCCGGGATGTTCGGGATGTTCTTCATGGGCTCGCTCTACCTGCAGCTGGTTCAGGGCTATGACGCCCTCCAGATCGGGCTGGCCTTCCTGCCGATCTGCATCATCATGGGCGTCCTCACCGGCCGCTACTCGGAGCCGCTGATCATGCGCTTCGGCGCCCGGACCCTGCTCTTCCCGGGCCTGGCCCTGGTGGCAGCGGGATTGGTGCTCTTTACCCGGGCCCCGGTCGACGCCAACTACTGGACCGACGTCTTCCCCGTGCTCGTCCTGATGGGCACCGGCATCGGCGTCTGCTTCCCAGCGCTGATGACGATCGCCATGTCGGGGGCCACCCGCGCCGACGCAGGGCTCGCCTCCGGGCTGGTCAACACCTCGGCGCAGGTCGGCGGTGCGCTTGGGCTCGCGGTGCTCGCGACCCTCTCCACCTCGCGCAGCAACGCTCTCGAGGACGCCGGGCACTCCACGGCTTCGGCGCTCACCAGCGGATACCACCTGGCCTTCTGGATCGCCGCGGGCCTGGTCGTTGCCGCGATCGGCGTCGCCGCGGTCGTGCTCCAGCCGGAGGACAAGGCCGCCGAGCAGTTCGCCGGCGATGAGATGCCTGAGGAGCTGGCGCAGTCCCAGGATGCCGCGTACTCCGAGGCCGCGTAGTTGGACGAGGCCGTCGAACGCGCCCTCGAGAACGATCGAACGATCGACATCACCACCACGGGGCGCCAGAGCGGTAAGCCGCGGCGTCTCGAGATCTGGCGCTACAGGTACGACGGCAGAACGTTCCTGAGCGGGTCGCCGGGAAGGCGAGACTGGTACGCCAACCTCGTGGAGAAGCCGGAGTTCACCTTCCACCTCAAGGGCAGCGTCCAGGCGGACCTGGCCGCCGTCGCTCGGCCGATCACCGACGAGGGCGAGCGCCGCGAGGTGATCGCCGGAATCCTCGAGGACCTGGGACGAGGATCAGCGAGCCTCGAAGAGTGGGTTGAGAGCAGCCCGCTGGCTGAGGTCGAGTTTCCCGAGCAGCCACCGGGATAAGGTTGGGCCGTGAGGTCCATACCCGAGGCGGGAAAGCGGCTGCCGCTGTTGCTGGCAACGGCGGCGCTGGCTGCGCTTGCGGCCGCCGGATGCGGCGAGAAATCGGAGCCGGCGGTCCACTCGCCGACCACGGCGGCCACAACGACGACCGCGCCGACCACCCCCGCGCCGCCCACGACGACGAAGCCCACCCCCACTCCCACCGCCCCGGTCCCGAAGACGACTCCCTAATTCAGCGCGACTGCGCGCGGAGGTAGTCGGCGAGCTCCCTCGCCTGAACCGCCGGATCGGTGGAGCGAGGTACCGACGCCGCGGGCGCCGGGCGCCGGGCGGCGCTGTCGGCCTTCGTCGGCGATCCCGAGTCGCCCGAGCTCAAGAGGGCGATCACTCCCGCGGCCACGATGAGCACGAGCGCGAGGGCGGCGGCTATGCGGGCCGAGCGGCTCCATGGGACCCTCTCCCTGGGAGCGGGCCAGTTCGCCGTGACCCCGCCGGTGGCCGGCAGCCGCTTCGTCGGCCGGACCTGCGACTTGATCCGTCGGACCACCCCGGCGTCTCCGTCGCCGTCCAGCGTCTCGAGCGCCTCGCCGAGAGAGCGGGCGTCGCTGAACCTCTGTCCGGGGTCCTCCCGGAGGCAGCGCTCGATGATCTCGCGGAGCTCCGGCGCCCGGGTCTGGGGCAGGACCTCGTCCGCGACAACGCCGCATGCGTAGACGTCAACGGCGGGCGTGATCTTGCCGTCGGCCAGCTGCTCGGGGGCCATGTAGCGCTCGGTTCCGATCACCTTGCCGGGCCTCGTCAGCCGCGTCGTCTCCTCGGCGGCCCGGGCGATCCCGAAGTCGGTGATCTTGAGGCAGCCATCGGACTCGCGCAGCAGCAGGTTCTGGGGCTTGATGTCCCGGTGCACGAGCTTCCTCGCGTGGGCATGGCCCAGCCCATCGCAGAGCTGGCAGAGCAGGCGGAGGGCCTCGCTCCCGGCGATGGATCGCTTCCTGCCGTCGAGTCTGTCCCCCAGGGTGCCGCCCTCGACGTGCTCCATGACGATGAAGGGGCGGCCATCCTCCTCGCCGACGTCGTACACCTGGACCACGTTCGGGTGATCGAGCTTGGCGGCGACGCGAGCCTCGCGGGAGAAGCGCTTGCGAACCTCGTCGTCCCCGGCGTAGTTGTCCGCGAGGAGCTTGATTGCGACCAGCCTGTCGAGCTTCAGGTCGCGCGCGCTGAAGACCGTCGCCATCCCGCCATGCCCCAGCCGGTGCTCCAGCTCGTAGCGCTTCGCGCCCAGGTGGCGGGTCATCCGGGCTCACCCTTGAGCTTGGCCTGCCCCGGAGGGAGCTTGCCGCCGTGGCCCGGGGGCCCGGGGCCGTGGTCGCTGCCATGCTCGTCGCCCCCGTGATGGTCGCCGCCGTGCTGGTCCTTGTTCTCGTCGGGCTTCTTCTTCTCCTCCGGCGGCGGGGGCGGCGGCGGGCAGTTGACCTGATCGACGAGGCTGGTGGCAACCTCGTCCACGCCGGGGCGGAGGTTCGCCGGCAGGTCCGATTCCTCGACGGCCGCTCGCAGGTCATCGGCAGCATGGGCCGCGTGGCAGGTGTCTCCGGAGTCCAGATCGGAGGCGATCCGGTCGCTCAGCTTGGCGAGCCGGTCGGCGGTGGCTGCCGAGACCGGTGGCCGTTGTGCGACGGTCGAGCCGCTTCCGCCCGAGCCGCATGCGCCCAGGCCGATGGCCGCCAAAACGAGCAGAACCGCCGCCCCGGCGGTCTTCAGATTCCCCGTGCGCATCTCTCGAAGCTCCTGGTCAGCCATTACCCCTGCCTCCTTCCTGGAAACCGCGGCAGCTGGTGACCGGCAGCCGTGGATATCGAGGAAAGTCCGGATCCGTCTTGGAGCGCTCGCAGAGCGAGAACTCCGACCCCCGAGTGTTGCGGATCAGGCGCTGGTGCCGGCAGCGATCACAGAGGCCGGCGCTCGGACGAGTCACCGCTCCGCTTCGGCCTCCGTGTCAAGCGCCGCTTCCTCGGCGTCCACCGCGGCCTCCTCGGCGTCCAATGCCTTCTCCTCCGCCTCGAGCGCAGCCTGCTCCTCGCCGAAGATGGCCCGCTTGAGCGCGCCGGCCGCGTACTCGCCGCCGCGCTGCGCGCGCTCGAGCGGCTCGGTCAGCCTGACCACGCGGGCGAGGAGCTCGTTCATCTTCTCCGCCTGCTCCAGAGCCTCGTCGGCCTGGCGGCGCATGACCTCGAGCTGCTCGCGCGAGACCTCCATCAGGTCGTTGGCCTCGCGGATGCTCCGCTCCATGCTGCGCGGCAGGTCGATGGCCGCGCGGGCCATCGAGATCGGCCAGGTGACGAGCTCCCGGAGCACGGCCTCCAGGGTAATGAAGCGTGACGCGAGCCCGCCGGCGCTCGTTACTTCACTTTGTATAGTCGGTGCATGCCCACGTTCCGGCGCCTACTCGGCTTCCTGCGTCCCTACCGCCGCCAGCTGATCTTCTCCCTCGTGCTCGCCTGGCTGGCGATGGGCATGACGGTGCTGATCCCACTGCTCAGCGGTGCGGCTGTGAACGCCATCGAGTCCGAGCATCGGGACGACATCATGCCGCTGGTCCTGGCGCTGCTTGGGGCCGGAATCCTTCGCCTGGCGCTCACCGTGGGCCGCAGGCTGATCGCGGGCAAGGTCTCGCTGGCGGTCGAGTTCGACCTGCGCCAGGTCTTCTACGAGCATCTGCAGAAGCTCGAGCTTGCGTTCTTCGACAACCAGCAGACCGGACAGCTGATGTCGCGCGCGACCGTCGACCTGCAATCGATCCGGTTCTTCCTCGGCTATGGCCTGATCTGGGTGAGCCAGAGCGCCCTGACGATTTTCTTCGCGGCCGCCGCGATGTTCGTGCTCGACCCGGTGCTCGCGCTGCTCGCCCTGGCTCCGGTGCCGTTCCTGGTGGCGACCGCGACCCGCTACAGCCGGCGCAACCGACCGGCCGAGCAGGAGGTCCAGCAGCGGATCGGGGAGGTGACCGCGAGCGCCGAGGAGAACATCTCGGGGATCCGGATCGTCAAGGCGTTCGCCCGCGAGCGGCACGTGCTCGGTCGCTTCACCCACTCGGTGAATCGGGTCTTCGAGCAGAGCATGGTCTCGACGCGCCTGCAGGCCTTCTACACGCCGTTGATGGGCTTCCTGCCGAACCTCGGGCTCGCGGCCGTGCTCCTGGTGGGCGGGCTCCAGGTCATCCACGGCCACACCAACATCGGCCACCTGACCGCCTTCTACCTCTATGTGGTGATGCTCTCCGGCCCCGTGCGCTGGCTCGGTATGTCGCTGAGCATGGCCCAGCGCGCCGTCGCGTCGGGGAACCGGATGTTCGAGATCCTCGACCGCGAGCCGTCGATGGAGAGCGCCCCGGACGCGCCGCCGCTGCCCGACGGGCGCGGGCGAGTCTCGCTCCAGCGGGTGACGCTGCGCTACGACGGCGCGGAACCGGCCCTGACGGGCATCGACCTGGACGTGGAACCGGGCAGAACCGTTGCGCTGGTCGGGCCCACCGCCGCCGGGAAGACGAGCCTGGTTGGGCTGCTGGCGCGCCTCTATGACCCGAGCGAGGGCCGGGTGGTGATCGACGGGGCCGACATCCGCGACGTCGATCTCGCCTCTCTGCGATCCGAGATCGCGTTCGTGGCCGATGACAGCTTCCTGTTCTCCGACACGGTCGCCGGCAACATCGCCTACGCCCGTCCCGACGCGACCCAGGCGCAGATCGAGTCCGCCGCGCGGAAGGCTCAGGCACATGACTTCATCTCGCGGCTGCCCGACGGCTACGACACGGTGATCGGCGAGCGCGGGCTGACGCTCTCCGGCGGCCAGCGCCAGCGGGTGGCGATCGCCCGGGCGCTCCTCGCGGCGCCGCGCATCCTGATCCTGGACGACGCGACCTCCTCCGTCGACGCCCGCACCGAGGCGCAGATCAAGGTTGGGCTGCGCGAGGCGATGGAGGGCCGGACGACGTTCATCGTCGCGCACCGCCTCTCCACCATCTCGCTCGCCGACGAGATCGTGGTGTTGGACCGCGGCCGGATCGTGGACCGGGGCACGCATGAAGAGCTGCTCGAGCGGTGTCCCCTCTACGAGGAGATCGCCGAAAAGGGCCTGGAGGACTCGGTGTACCTGCAGCGGGATCTCGAGGAGCGCGAGGAGCTGGCAAAGCTGTGAACGAGACGAACGCCGCTCAGAACGTGCTGCTGCTCTTCCGCTCTCTCTGGCGCCTGGTGCGCGGCGAGGACCAGCGTTGGAGGAAGGTCAAATGGCTGTTCTCGCTGCTCCGGCCCTACCGGCGCCAGGTGCTGATGATGCTTGGCGCGCTGATCCTCGCCACGGGGGCAACCCTGGCCCCTCCCTACCTGGTCGGACAGGCGGTCCACGTCGGCTTGAACGGAGACACCACCGCCCTGTACCTGATCGTCGCGGGCTTCCTCGGGGCCGCTCTGATCGGCTGGGGCACGAGCTACCTGCAGACGTACCTGGTGGGCTGGGTCGGGGAGCGGGCGCTGCAGGACCTGCGAATCAGGATCTTCACCCACCTCCAGCAGATGTCGATCGGGTTCTTCACCCGCAACCGGCCGGGGGTGCTGATCTCGCGGATCACCAACGACGTCGACGCGCTCGACCAGCTGATCAGCTCGGGGGTGGTCACGCTCTTCTCGAGCACGCTGACCCTGGTCGGCGTGGTCGTGATCATGCTGGTGGCCGACGTCCAGCTGGCACTGGTGGTGTTCCTCACCCTGCCGCTGCTCGCGATCGCCAGCCTTGTCTTCCGCATCGTCGCCGCGAGCGCCTACCGGATCACGCGTGAGCGGATCGCGGAGGTGACGGCCTACCTGCAGGAGAGCCTCAGCGGCGTGCGGGTGGTGCGGAGCTTCGCGCAGGAGCGTCGCCACGTCGAGCGAATGGCCGAGCTCAACGAGCTCAACCGCCAGGCCAACCTGAAGACCGTCTACCTGAACGCGTCGTACTTCCCGGCGGTCGAGCTGCTCTCGGCGATCGGGACGGCGGTGATCCTGCTCTACGGCGGCTACCAGGCGCTCGACCTGGCCACCGAGTCGGCCCGGAACGCCCAGATCGGGATCGTCGTCGCGTTCGTCGGCTACCTCTCCACCTTCTTCGACCCGATCCAGCAGCTGTCGAACCTCTACACGACCTACCAGCAGGGCATGGCGGCGCTGGACAAGATCTTCGACCTGCTCGACACCGAACCCGACATGGTCGACAAGCCCGACGCCCTCGACCCCGGGACCCTCCGCGGCGAGATCGAGATGGAGGGGGTCTGGTTCTCGTACGGGCTGGACAAGACAGCGGGGCTGAAGCGCTCAAGCGGGTTGATCGAGACCGGCCCTGAGGAAGAGGACGACGCGGCGTGGGCGCTCGAGGACGTTTCGGTCCACGTCCCGGCCGGTCAGACCCTGGCGCTGGTCGGCGAGACGGGCGCTGGGAAGTCCACCTTCGCGAAGCTGGTCTCCCGGTTCTATGACCCGCAGCGGGGCAGGGTGCTGGTCGATGGGAACGACCTCCGGGATCTGAGCTCCACCTGCCTGCGCAGCCAGCTCGGGATCGTGCCCCAGGAGGGCTTCCTCTTCTCGGGCACTGTCCGGGAGAACATCGCCTTCGGCCGACCGGACGCGAGCGATGAGGAGATCGAGGCCGCGGCCGACGCCATCGGCGCCGGGGAGTTCATCCGGCGAATGCCCGGCGGCTTCGAGGCGGAGGTCGGCGAGCGCGGCGTGTCCCTGTCCGCGGGCCAGCGCCAGCTGATCGCGTTCGCCAGGGCGCTGCTGGCGGAGCCACGGATCCTGATCCTCGACGAGGCGACCTCGAACGTGGACGTGCGGACGGAGCGGGCGATCGAGACAGGGCTGGAGCGCCTGCTCGAGGGACGGACCGCGATCGTGATCGCGCATCGGCTGTCGACGATCCGTGGCGCGGACCGGATCGCCGTGCTCGAGCACGGGCGCATCATGGAGAGCGGCACGCACGACGAGCTGATCGCGGCGGGCGGCCGCTACGCCGAGCTGTACGGGACCTGGGCGGACCTGGCCGCGGCTTAACCCGGGCCGATGCCGCCGGACCCGCCGGACCCGGATCCGCCCGAGGATCCGGAGGTGCCGCTGCTGCCGCTCGTCCCGGAGCTGCCGGACGTGCCGCCGGCGGTGCCGCCCGAGGAGCTCGGGGCACTCGGGGTGACGGTGCCGCTGCTGGCACTGGAGCTGCTGCTGCTGCTGCTGGAGCTCGAGCTCGTGCTGGAGGAGCTGATCGCGGCGCCGCACTGCTTGAAGCCGTAGGCAGAGGCGGCCGATTCGGCCTGGGACTTGGCGCTCTCGAGCTGGGTTTCGAACGCCGTCGGGTCCTCGCCACGCTGGACGGCCAGCCCGATCTTCTGCCCGGCGGAGACCTCGTCTGACATCGCCGTCAGGAACGCGTCGAGATTGGTGTCGCTCGGGGGATTGAGCTGCTTGATCGTGTCGATGACGCCCTGCCGCAGCTGCGCGATCTGGGCGGCCTCGCTCTCGCCCTGGCCGGCGGCCGCGAACTGCTCGATCGAGGCGTTCGCCTCGGCGCACGCGGAGTCGGCCTGAGCGATGAAGTCGGCCTGGCCCGTTGAGGCCTGGGACGTCTCGGTCGGGACCACGATCGGGGTCTCCGGTGAGCTGTCACCGCCGCAGGCCGAGAGCACGATCCCCGCGCCCACTGCCCCGGCGAGAACGACAAGGTGCCGTGCGCGCCACATACGGCCGCGCAAGGTAGCAAGGATCCGGGGAAACGCCTTCAGAGCTGCGGGCCAGGGACTTGAACCCCGAATTTGCGCTCCAGAGGCGCACGTGTTGCCAATTACACCAGCCCGCAACGGCCCCGAAAGCCTAGCTTGACGTGAGCTCAGCGAGGTCGCTGTCGCGGTCCCCGAGCAGGGCCTTCGCCTTATCGCCGGCCACGTCCACGCCCTCCGCCAGCAGCCTCCGCGCGTGGGCTAGTTCCTCCGATTTCTCCACGGTAAGGGCTCCCGCGACCTTCCCGTCCTTGAGATAGAAGACCGCGAATTCGCCCGCGTCCCGGTCGCCGCGCCAGACCACCTCATCCCAGTCGGTCGCCGGACCGACGTACTCGAGGCCCGCCCAGTCGGCGAGGTCGCTGAAGAAGTACGGCACGACCTCGTACGGCTTGCCCTCACCCAGCATCGAGCCGGCAGCGTGCTGGCCCTGCTGCATCGCCACGTCCCAGTGCTCGACGCGCAGCCGCCTGCCGTGCACGCGGCTCTCGTAGGAGCAGACGTCGCCCGCCGCGTAGATCCCCTCCACCGAGGTCTGCAGCGTCTCGTCGCAGATGATCCCGTTCTCGACCTCCAGCCCCGCCTTCTGGGCCAGCATCACGTCGGGCTTCACCCCCGCGCCCACCACGACCACATCACCCTCGATCACCTTGCCGCTCTCGGTCACCACACCCTTGACGTCCCCGTCCCCCTCGAACGCCTCCAGCGTCTCACCGCCATGGATCTCGATCCCCTTCGACTCGAGCAGCTCGTGGAACCAGCGCCCCGCCTCGTCCCCGAAGGTCCGGGACAGCGCCACGTCCTCCATCATCACGATCGCGCAGTCGGTCCCCTTCGACTTCAGCGAAGCCGCCACCTCGCAGCCGATGTAGCTGCCGCCGATCAGCACGACGCGCTCGGCGCCCTCCGCCGCCTCTCGGATCCCGTCCGAGTTGCCGAACGCCCGCAGGTAGTGAATCCCCTCCTGCGCCGCGCCCTCGACGCGCAGGATGTTCACGTTCGCGCCGGTGGCCAGCAGCGCCTTCTCGAAGCCGACCTCCTCCCCGCCCTGCAGCTTCGCCGTGCGCGCCTCGAGGTCCAGGGACATGACGTTGGTTCCGCTGCTCAGCTCGACACCGTTCTCCTCATACCAGGAGACCGGGTTGACGTACGCGTCCTCCCGCTTCGACTCCCCGCGCAGGTACTCCTTGGAGAGCGGCGGCCGCTCGTACGGCGGCTCCGGCTCCCTCCCTACCAACAGGATGTCTCCATCCGCACCGCGCTTCCGCAGCTCGGCGGCGCAGTAGCCGGAGGCAAAGCCCCCGATCAGCAGGTACTCAACCTGCCGCGGCACCGTCTGAGCCGAAGAACACCTTCAGCTCCTCCTCCAGCCCCGGATCGAGCACCGCCAGCACCTCGTCGCCCGCCTCGAGGACGGTGTCCGGCGTGGGCACGAACCCGCCCTGCCCCTCGCGCAGGATCGAGATCAGCAGGCTCCCCTCGGGCATGTTGAGGTCCCCGACCCGCTGCCCCGCCACCCTGCTGTCGTCGGCGAGCAGCATCTCGATGATCTCCAGCCGCTCCTCCGGCAGGTCGAGCAGGTGCACCAGGCCGTACTCGGGAACCTCGTGCTCCAGCAGCCGCAGGATCAGGTCGGTCGCCGACACGTAGGGCTTGATGCCCAGAAGCTCGAAATGCGGTCGATTTCGCGGGTTGTTGACGCGGGCGATGATCCGGTCGACCAGGTACTTCTCCTTCGCCACCTGGCAGATCAGCATGTTGTCCTCGTCGTCGCCCGTTACCGCGATCACCATGTCGGCTCGGGATATACCCGCTCGCTCCAGGACCCAAAGCTCCGAGGCGTCCCCGAACTGGATGTTGTGCTCGAGCTCCTGCTCGACCGTCGTGTACCGGTTCCGGTTGTCCTCGATCACGGTGACCTCATTGCCCTTGTCGAGCAGCTCCCGGGCGAGGTTCCAACCCACCTTTCCGGCCCCGGCGATGATGATGTACTTGCCCCCGCCCATCAGCCGATGCCTGATGCCACGGCACTGTGCGCCTGGGGGCGCCCGGGGCCGAGCAGATCGGGGGACGCAGGGCGAAGCCCTTGCTGGTGGCAAGGGCGAGTCCGAGGACGCCGAGATGCGAAGGCCACGGGCGTCATCCAGGGGTGCATGGCCGTGGGATCAGTCATCACGACCCGGACCCGGCTGCCTCCAGGACCTCCTTCTCCAGCATCTCGATCGCGACCCGGGTCGGGCAGACCGTGTTGACGCCCTGCTTCTCGTACCACTCGGCGCGCAGCGGATCGAGAATCCGCGCGATCACCGTCGGGACGTTGAACTTCCGCTTCGCGATCTGGGCGATGACGATGTTCGTGTTGTCGCCGTCGGTCGAGGCAATGAAGGCGTCTGCTCGCTCGATGCCGGCGGAGGTGAGCGCCTCCTCCTCGAGGCCCGTGCCGACGGTGAACTGACCGCCGGAGTCCTCCCAGGAGCGGTCGAGGTTGACCTCGAGGCGCGCGTGCGCCTCCGGATCCTCGTCCAGGCACGAGACCTCATGACCCTCACGGAGCATGGTCCGTGCAACGGAGGACCCAACCCTCCCGCAGCCAACGATGAGAACGAACATTCGGTTCGGATCTTAGTCCTGTGTTCTGCGGCGCCGACGCCCGGGCGATCCGGAACAACTACTGACTTCAGGTGGTAGTTCGACCCCTTGTAGAAAAGTGGGGTCAGATCCACACTTCATGAACGGTTCACGCGCGCCGGTGCGCGCGGCGAGCTCAAGGGGGGATCGCCGAGAACCAGCATGACTTTGATCCCAACTCAAGACGGCAGGGCCGAGCGGCCTGATACCGATATCGCGCGCGCCCTGGGCCAGCAGGAGATCCAGGCCTATTTCCAGCCGAAGGTGGACCTCCGCACCGCCCGCGCCGTCGGAGTCGAGGCGCTGGCCCGATGGGCCCATCCGAATCTGGGGCTGATCTCCGCGCGGGATTTCCTCGACCGGGTCGAGGCCGGCGGCCACATGCGCGCGCTGACCGAGCGCGTGATCGAGTTCTCTACGCGCGCGGCCGGCGATTGGTGGCGGTCCGGCCTGGGCATGCAGCTCTCCCTCAACCTCCCGCTCGGGCACATTTCAAGCTCTGACTGGGACCTCCCCGAGTTCGTCGCCGACACCCTGGCGGCGTCCGGCCTGCCCGGCGAGGCCGTCCAATTCGAGGTCACCGAGGAAGGGCTGCTCGGCGATGCCGGCGTCGCCGCGGAGCTGCTCGGTCAGCTGAGCGAGCTGGGCGCGACCGTTTCCATCGACGATTTCGGGACTGGTCATTTCTCCCTCCGGCAGCTGCAGAGCCTTCCGATCGAGGAGCTGAAGCTCGACCGCTCGCTGGTCGCCGCCCTGGACGAGGACGAGGACCGGACCATCATCCGCTCTGCGATTCACCTCGCCCACCAGATGGGCCTGGCGGTTGTGGCCGAGGGCGTCGAGACGAAGGAGGCCTGGCGGCAGCTGCGCAGCATGGGCTGTGAGCGCGCCCAGGGATTCCTGATTTCCAAGCCGCTGCCGGCGCGCGAGGTTCCTGCCTGGCTTGCGACCTGGAACCAACGCGCTCGCGAGCTCACCGCCACCAAGCCGGTGCGTCGCCGCAGCGTCGAGGCGGATGGGCTGCGCCCCTCCGCGAGCGCCACGGCTCCGGCGTAGTCACCCCTCTTCGGGCGGGGCCGTCAACAGGACGCGGCAGGGCGCCCTCTTCAGCACGTATTCCGTCACCTCGCCGATCTCCTCGGGGCGGGCGCCCCCGATACCCCCGAGGACAGCTCCGCCCCTGACCCTGGTTGGCGGCTCGGCTCCCATGACGATCACCTCCGCGCCCTTGTCGCGCGCCTCCTGGATGATCCCCGACCCCATCGATCGGGCGGGGACGAGGTTCGTGGTCACCTCGACGTTCTCGTACTCGTCGCCGACCTCGCGGGCGCGCTCGAGCGCACGTTCCCCCTGCTCCTTCACCGACCTCGGCAGCGGGGAATCGAGCGGGACCGTGAGCGGCATCTGCGCCACGTAGACCACGTCCAGCCGCGGCGGGCGCTCGCCCTTCTCGACCTCGGCGTCGGCGAGCCTGCCCGCCGTGCTGACGATGTCGTCGTCGAGCTGCGTGCCGAACACCGGCACCAGGATCGTCGAGTACTCCACCTCCGCCGGCTGCTTCTTCAGCGACGCCTCGGGCACCTGAACGCGCCGGGTCAGGGGCGTTCCCTCCACGTAGCGGCGATAGATCACGTAGAAGACGAGGCCGAAGAGCATCCAGCCGCCGCCGACGAAGACGGCGGTCCGGTGCAGGAGGAAGACGCTGATCCAGGCGAGCCCGCTGATCAGCGCCCCCGCGATCGCGGGCAGCGGCAGCCGGTGCGAGCCGAACCGGACGTTCCACGGCACGCTGTACGGCCGCTCGAGGTCGGGCTCGACGACCCGTAATCGGACGATCGAGATCTGGGCGATCGTCACCGCCAGCAGGGCCCCGAACGCGTAGACGCGGGCGAGGAACCGGATGTCGCCCGGTATCGCCAGGGCAAGCGCGAGAACGGCGGCGATCAAGATCGCGACATAGGGGGTCGAGTAATTGCGCTCGAGCTTCCCCGCCCAGCTCGGGATCTGCCGGTTGGTGGCGAGCACGTAGACATGCCGGGAGAGGCCGAGCATCGCCGTGTTCGCCGCCCAGAACAACACTGGCACCGCCACCAGCATCACCGCCCACTTCATGAAGTCGGCGACCCAGCTCGGGTCGTAGTTCGCCACCACCCCCAGAATCGGCTCCTCGATGTACTGGCCGGCGAGCGCCGTCTCCGGTCCTTGCGGCCCGTGTACGACCGGCACCGCCATCAGGGCTACCGCAGCGATGCCCGCATAGATCAGGGGGATGGCGATCGCGCCAACCCCCAGCACTCGCTTCAGGTCGCCCGGCTCGAACTCGAGGTCCGGCGCCAGGTCGCTCGCCGCCTCGATGCCCGCGTAGGCAATCGTGGCGATCACCAGCGAGTAGACGATGTCCTTGACGCTCGGCGAGGTGAAGAGGTCGAGCTGATCCGTGAGGCGGTCCGGATGGAGGACCACGATCAGGCCGACGATGATCACCAGCAGCTGCAGCCCGAGCTCCGCCAGCGCGAGCACCACCAGACGCGCCTGGCGATTGCGGCCGGTGACGTTCGCAATGTTGAGGATCGCGGCGAGCGCGATCACCACAATGGCCACGGCCAGCTCCACATCACCCCCGCCGAACCTGCCCGAGATCGGGGTGAGGTAGTGGGAAACGGTGATCGCCGCCGCCGCGATCACGATCAGGTAGTCGATCAGGATTGCCCAACCGGCGATGAAGCTGATCAGCTCGTTGAAGGCGTGGCGCGCGAACGTCGCCGATCCGCCCCGCTCGCGGAGCATCGCGCCGCCCTCCACATAGGACAGCGAGGTGAGCGCGAACATCAACCCCGCCACCAGGAAGATCAGCGGCGTCAACCCAAGCCCGCGGTCGGCGACCACGCCGACCGAGAAGTAGATCGAGAAGCCGACAGCGGCCGAAGCGGCCGAATACAGGAACGGCACGCCGAGTAGACGCTTGGCTCTCATCCGCGCATCGAGAGGTACAGCCGGCCGGAACCGAGGGCGATGAAGAGCAGTCCGAAGAGGAATCCGACCGCAAGCGGCCCCCCGCCGCGCGCCAGTGTGAGGACCAGCATCAGCAGCCCGAAGCCGATGATCACCACCGAGAAGATCCGGACGACGAGCTGATAGCCCTCGTCGGGGGACGGGCGTCTCTTGTTGATCGGCTTCGCCATATAGCCGCGACCGCAGGCGGCCGCCCAGCATAAGTTGCTACGGGCTACGCCCTTTGCTCCTGAGTGGAGCTGCCTGGCGGTCGCTACAGGGCGATTATGGGGATGATCAGGATGGCAACGATGTTGGCAACCTTGATCATCGGGTTGATCGCCGGGCCGGCCGTGTCCTTGTAGGGATCTCCGACCGTGTCACCGGTGACCGCGGCCGCGTGGGCGTCTGAGCCCTTGCCGCCGTATTCCCCGTCCTCGATCAGCTTCTTTGCGTTGTCCCACGCGCCGCCTCCGGCGGTCATCGAGATCGCCGAGAAGATGCCGACCACGATCACGCCAATCAGCAGGCCTCCGAGCGCCTGGTAGGAGATCAGGCCGACGATCAGCGGCACCAGGATCGGGATCAGCGACGGAAGGATCATCTCCCTCTGGGCGGCTGCCGTCACCAGTCTCACCGCGTGCCCGTACTCGGGCTTGTCCGTGCCCTTCATGATCCCCGGCTTCTCCCGGAACTGGCGGCGCACCTCTTCCACCACCTGACCGCCGGCGCGGCCGACGGCCTCGATTGCAAGCGACGAGAACAGGTAGACCATGATCCCGCCGATCAGCAGGCCGATCAGCACGGGCGGATCCGAGATCTGGAAGCTGAGCGCCTTGCTACCCGCCTCTGTCTGCAGTTCGTGGGTGAACGCGTTGAAGAGCACCAGCGCGGCGAGAGCGGCCGAGCCGATTGCATATCCCTTGGTGACGGCCTTGGTCGTGTTGCCCACCGCGTCCAGGGGATCGGTGACGTCGCGCACCTCCTGCGGCAGATCGGCCATCTCGGCGATGCCGCCTGCGTTGTCGGTGATCGGGCCGAAGGCGTCGAGGGCGACGATCAACCCCGTCAGGGAGAGCTGCGCCATCACGGCGACGCCGATCCCGTAGATGCCGTCGCTGCCACCCCCGGCGAGCTTCCAGGAGCCGAGGATCGCCATGGCGATCACCAGCACCGGCAGCGCGGTCGACTGGAGGCCCTGCGCCAGCCCCTGGATGATGTTCGTCGCATGTCCAGTTTGCGAGGCGCGCGAGATCGTGCGCACGGGCCGGAACCGGGTGGACGTGTAGTAGTCGGTGAGGACGAAGAGCAGCGCGGTGACGCCGACGCCGATCAGGCCGCAGAGCCACAGGTCGGTGACGCTGGTGTTGCCCAGGGAGCCGCCGCCCAGCGGATCGTCCATCAGCCACTTGGTGATCGGGTAGAAGGCGGCCGCCGAGAGCACCGCCGAGACGGCCAGGCCGCGATAGAGCGCGGCCTCGACGTTCCCGGTGCGGGTGCGCACCGAGAGCGCGCCGATGATCGAGGCGATGATCGCCACGGCGCCAATGGCAAGCGGGTAGATCGCGACCTCGCGGGTGAACCCGGTGAAGGTGATCACGCCGAGCAGCATCACCGCCACTGCGGTGACGGCGTAGGTCTCGAAGAGGTCCGCGGCCATGCCGGCGCAGTCGCCGACGTTGTCGCCGACGTTGTCCGCGATCACGGCGGGGTTGCGCGGGTCGTCCTCCGGGATCCCGGCCTCGATCTTGCCGACCAGGTCCGCCCCGACGTCGGCGGCCTTGGTGAAGATGCCGCCACCGAGTCGCGCGAAGACGGAGATCAGCGAGCCACCGAAGCCGAGCCCGACGAGCGCGTCGACGCACTCCTTGTCGGAGAGGTCGGTGAAGATCAGCAGCGCGCCGAAGTAGCCGGCGACGCCCAGCAGCGCCAGGCCAACGACCAGGAGCCCGGTCACCGAGCCGCCCTTGAAGGCGATGTCGAGCGCGGGCGGGATGCCGCCCCGCGCCGCCTCGGCCACCCTCGCGTTGGCGCGAACCGACAGGTTCATGCCGATGAACCCGGCGGAGCCGGAGAGGATGCCGCCGACCACGAACCCGATCGCCGTCTCCACGTTCTGCAGCGGGATCAGCAGGATCGCCACGATCACTCCGACCCCGGCGATGATCATGTACTGGCGCTTCAGGTAGGCGCTGGCGCCTTCCTGCACGGCGCCCGAGATCTCCTGCATCTGCTCGTTTCCGGGCGACTTCGCGAGCAGGCGCTGGGTGACCAGCAGGCCGTACACCACCGCCGCGGCCGCGCAGCCGAGCGCGACGACGACTCCGTAATCGGTCAAGAACTTAGTCAACTGAGGCTCCCGTCAGGTTCGTGTGAAAGCGGCGCGGCAGTCTACCCGTCAATCAGATGTCGGGGGCGTCCAGAGCCCGGAGTCGCCCTTCGGCTGCTCGGAAGATCCCTGCTCAGGAGCAGTTTCCGCCGCTTCCTCCGCAGTCTCCTCACCCGCGTGCTTGGCGTAGAGCACCTGCAGCTCGGAGATCGCCTGGCGCAGCTGCGGCTGCGCCTCCGGGCTGACCAGGTCGACCAGCGCCCGCCCGGCGTCGATCCCGACCTTGGCCTGGTCCAGGTCGCGCTCGTCGTCCTTCGCGATCCGCCTGGCGGACAGGTTGAGGATGCTGACCACGCTCTGCAGGACGACGTCCTCGACCCGCACCTTTCGGATCTCCTCCTCGAGCTGGGCGCGCATCTCCTCCTCGGTCGGCTCACTACCTGAATCGGGTGGCTCCTCGGCTTCGCCTGCGGAGCCCCCTCTCATCTCCTGCTCTTCATCGGCCACTGACAGCTCCCTCCGGTGCATAGGTTTTCCGGGTCTCCTCGACTGCTCGCCGGTAGATCTCCTCGATCGGGGCTCCCTCCGCGAAGCGCGCGTACGCCCGCTGGGCGCCGTTGTCCTCGGGTATCTCCACCTCCAGCGCGAGGGCCTGCCGGGCAGGCTCCGTCCACGCCAGCAGCTCCTCGAGCACCGCTCGGGTGGGCTTTACCCGCCCCTCACGGAAGTCGATCATCTCTCCATCCATGCCGAAGCGGATCGCGCGCCAGAGGTTCTCCTCGATCTCGCGCTGGCGCAGAGGCTCCAAGACATGCCCCTCGTCGATGTCGATCGCCGACTGGGCGACGCATGCCGCCATCAGGGCCGCCAGGTTCAGCGACTCGTCGCCGCGGGTCTGCGCGTCGCAGATCCTCACCTCGACCGTGCCGAACGAGTGGTGGGGGCGCACGCTCCACCAGAGCTGGGTCGCCTCGATGATCGAATCGGTCTGTTGTAGGAGACGGACGAAGTCCGAGTAGGTGCGCCAGTCCCCGAAGGGCTCGTGGACGCCGCAGCGCGGGAAGGTGCGGGTGAAGATCTCGGTGCGCACCGAGTGCAGGCCGGTATCGCGATGATCGAGGAACGGGGAGTTCGCGGAGAGCGCGAGCAGGGGCGGCAGCACCTCACGCATCCGGTCGGACACGGCAACCGCGCGGTCCGGGCCCTGGATCCCGACGTGGACATGAAGGCTCCAGGTGTTGTTGCGCTGGGCGACCCAGCGCAGGTCCCCCTCGAGACGGCGGTAGTGCTCGGTCTGGATGATGTGCTGGTCCAGGTAGTTGGCCCACGGGTGGGTCCCCATCGCCGCCAGGGCCACCCCCATCTCATCCGCGATCCCGAAGAGCCGCTCGCGCCGGGCCCGCTGCCGTTCGGCGGCGTCGGCAAACGTCTCGCCGCGGCCGGAGCGGATCTCGATCTCCGTGTCGATCAGCTCGCCCTTGACCGCGGGAGCCAGCAGCTCGTCCCGCAGGCAGGCCGCCTGCATCTCCTCGAAGCGGTGCTCGAGGTCGAGGACGGCCGGATCGAGGATCGCGAACTCCTCCTCGATCCCGATGGTGAAGTCGGCCGCCGACTCGAAGGTCTCTCTGACCTCGTCGAGGTTCAGCCCGTCGTGCTGTGGATCCGGATCGGTTGTCACCGTCTCGGGGGGGTCCGACCTAGGTCAAATAGAAGTAGAGGGCGTAGAGCAGGTCCACCGCCGGGCTCGAGGTGTGAACCGTGACGTCCGGCGGGACCTGCAGGAGGCGCTCGGAGTAGTTGAAGATGATCTTCACCCCGGCCTTGACGAGACGGTCGGCGACCTCCTGGGCCGCATCGGCCGGCACAGCAAGGACGCCGACGACCACCTGCTCCCCCTCGACCACCGAGTCGATGTCGTCGAAGGAGCGCACCTCGAGCCCGCCGACCCGGCGACCGATCACGGTCGGGTCGACGTCGAACATCGCCACGATCCTGAAGCCGTGGTCGGCGAAGATGTCCGAGCTCGCGATCGCCTGCCCCAGGTGGCCCGCGCCGAACAGGGCAATGTTGTGCTGGCCCGCGGTCCGCAGGATCTTGCGGATCTCCCGGACCAGCGAATCGACCTTGTAGCCGACCCCGCGCTTGCCGAACTTGCCGAAGCCCGAGAGGTCTCGCCGGATCTGCGTCGAGTTGATGTGGGTGTAGTCCGAGAGCTCCTGCGAGGAGATCGTTTCCTTCCCCATCTTCCGCGCCTGGGTCAGCACCTGGAGATAGCGGGAGAGCCTCGCGGCGACCCCGAGTGAGAGGCGGTCCCCATCCGTGAGCTCCGAGGCCTGCTCGGCGGTCTCGGCCGCCACGTCCTCGATCATGCGGACAAGGTATCGAGACGGGCCCTCAGGCCGTCCGCGTCCAGCCAGAGCTCGCAGACGATCTCGCCATCCAGCTCCACCACCGGGATCCGCTCGAGGTAGCGCTTGAGGAGTTCGTCATCGGAGTCGATGTCGACCTCCTCGAGCTCGAAGGAGGCGCCGTCGGCCAACAGCCTCTCCAGGTCGGCCCGAGCCTCGTCGCAGAGGTGGCAGTCAGGCCGCGCGTACAGAACCAGTCGCGAAGGCATCGAACCCCAAATAGTCGGGATACGGGATCGGCTCGGTGAACCGTGCGGCCGAGGCGATCATCGCCGCGTTGTCGGTGCAGAGCGAGATCGGCACCAGCTTCAGGCGCAGGCCGAGCTCATCGCAAAGCGCCAGCGTGCGGTCGCGAAGCTCGGCGTTCGCCGCCACACCGCCGCCCAGCGCGATCGCCGGCCAGTCGCCCGAGCCGGCGGCGCGCTTGAGCTTGGCCATGAGCTGATCGACGATCGCGCGCTGGTATGAGGCGGCAAGGTCGGCTCGCCGGCGCTTGGTCTCCTCCGCGCCCAGATCGCGGGCCCGGTAGACGAGCGAGGTCTTCAGTCCGCTGAAGCTGAAGTCCAGGCCGCGCTCACTCATCGCCACCGGGAACTCGAAGGCATCCGGATCGCCGGAGCCCGCGGCACTCTGGATCGCGGGCCCTCCCGGGTATCCGAGGCCGAGCAGGCGAGCGCCCTTGTCGAAGGCCTCGCCGGCCGCGTCATCGACCGTCGAGCCAAGGGCCTCGAATGAGCCATGCTCTCGGACTCCCGCGAGCAGCGTGTGGCCGCCACTCGCGATCAGGCAGAGGAAAGGGGGCTCCATCGCATCGGGCTCCAGGAAGTTGGCGGCGACGTGGCCCTGCAGGTGGTCGACCGGGATGAGCGGCCTGCGATGGGCCGCGGCGAGCGCCTTGGCGGAGCTCAGCCCGACCAGCAGCGCACCGATCAGGCCGGGGCCCTGGGTGACGGCGATGGCCTCGGCGTCGTCGAGGGTCGCACCCGCGTCCTCCAGCGCGGCCGCCACCACCGCGTTGACCAGCTCGAGATGGTGCCGTGAGGCGACCTCCGGGACGACCCCCCCGTAGCGCTCGTGGAACTCCGCCTGAGAGGAGACGACGTTGGAGAGGATCCGGGACCCGTCGACGGCGGCGGCGCAGGTGTCGTCGCAGGAGGTCTCGAGGGCAAGAATCAAGCCACCGAGGCGCCCTCGGCGGCCTCCAGCCACATGATCAATGCGTCCTCGCCGTTGTCGTGGTAGTAGCGGCGACGGCGGCCGGCCGATCGGAACCCGAAGCGGCGGTACATCTCGATCGCCGGAGCATTGGAGACGCGGACCTCCAGGGTGAAACGAGAGGCTTCGCCGGCCTCCTCGAAGAGTCGCTCGATCAGATCGGTCGCGACACCACGCCGGCGCCGCTCGGGATGGACGGCGACGTTCATCAGGTGCCAGACGTCGTCGTAGCGCGCGCAGACCAGGTAGCCGATCAGGCCGTCGGCATCCTCGGCGGCAAGGCAGATGCCGGATGGCTTGGACAGCTCCAGCACGAACATCGCCAGCGACCAGGGCGTCGGGAACGACCGGCGCTCGATCGAGATCACCGAGGGCAGGTCCCCATACCCAAGCCGCCGCAGCCTCAGATCGCCCCGCTCATCCCCCGGGGACTCCACGATCTCGCTCAAGCCATTTCTTTGCATCGGGCGGTCTCAGGTACAGGGGTTGGATCTGGTCCGGTGACGCCTGCGATGCCGCCTCCCCCACCGCGCAAACGTCGATTGCCGCAAGTCGGTGGATTGGGTCCTCGGGCGGGGCAACCGTGGCGCCGGCGGCCTCCAGCTCTGCGGCGAATCGTAGCGCCCCGTCCCCGGCCGCCAGGCAGGGCCGATCGAGGCCTCGCACCCGATCGGCCAGCTCGGCGGGTGGCGCGACGAACGGCTGCCAGCGCTCGGTTCCGTCGTCCTCGACCAGCGCCGCGAACGCCTCGCCGCGGCGGGCATCGATCACCGGCAGGGCGAGCGGCGTGCCGTCGCCTCCTCCAGCGGATATCCCGCGTCCCAGCGCGACCAGGGAGCCCACCGGGACGATCGGGATCTCCCTCGCCTGGGCGAGCCCGCGCGCGGTGGCGATCCCGATCCGCAGGCCGGTGAACGAACCCGGGCCGATCCCCACGGCGATCCGCTCAATCGCCTCCCAGCCCCCGGCGGCGTCGACGCTGCGCTCGATCTCGGGCAGGAGGACCTGGGAATGGCGCGGACGGCCATCGGGCCCTGGGTCCACGCGCGCCTCGCGGATCGCCTCGCCGTCCGCGGTCACCCCCACCACGGCGTCGGCGGTCGCGGTATCCAAGCCCAGAACGACCACCACTAGAGTGCGGGAACAAGCGGTTCGGCGTCCATCGACCCGAGGAGAAGGAGAGACACCATGTCCGAGCAGTCCAGCAGGTCAGCACCAAACGGGTCGCGCTGGCGCGCGCCCTCGCACCTACGGCGTGCGGGGGCAGCCGCGGCGGCACTGGCAGTCCTCGCCATCAGCGCGGCCGGTTGCGGCAGCGACAGCAACAGCGACAGCGTCAACAACGCGATCGACAGCGTCCAGTCACAGGCCTCAAGCGTTCAGAGCCAGATCTCGACCGCCATCACCAACGCACAGCAGCAGGCGCAGAGCGTTCAGAGCCAGGTGCAGAGCGTCCAGACGCAGATCCAGCAGAATCAGAACCAGAACGGCGGCAGCGGCCAGTACGGCTATTAGTCATGACCCGAAGGACCGGTTCGGCTGGCCCGCCTGGAATGAGACCAGCTGCGTGACCTCTTCCTGACCGGGCTGAGCTCCGGCGACCTGCTGCTCCTTGACCGTGCCGATGCCCTGGACGTAGTACTTGTGGTCCACGACTCCGGGCTCGAGCGGGGTCGTCTCCTCCGTGAGCATCGCGACCTGGGAGGTGACGGCGGGCGTGGCGATGCTGGTCGCCAGGCTGAGGATCCGAAAGCGATCCTCGGCCTCGCCCTTGAATGATTCCTGCTGACCGGACTGACCAACCGCAGGATGGGCGGGCATGAAGATGCCGCCCTTCGCTCCGTCGCGACCGTTCAGGAACGAGCCCTCTGTGTTGGTCACCTTGCCCTGGGCATTCAGCTCGGCGGTCTTCTCGCCCAGGTACCAGACCGTGCCGCGCTTGTCCTGCGCGTACCAGTCGGTCGTGCGCTCGGCCAGGCCGCCGTTCAGGAAGAGCCGGTCTGCGACGGGAAGCGCCCGGATCCCGGCGATCACCTTCGTCTTCTGCGTCACGGTCATCACGTCACGGGCCTGCTTGCCGTCCTTCTGACCCTCGTAGACGTACATCGAACCCCGCGCCAGCGGGAACCAGGGGTTTGTGACGCGAGTCGAGTTGTGGCTGAAATGAGAGGCCTTTGGGGTGGGCAGGCCTCGTGCGGTCGCGGCTGACGCCGTCCCGGCCGCCATCACTGCGGCAACCGAGAGCGTTGCCACCGCCCCGATCGTCCTTACTGTCATTGAAGTCATCAAGTGCCTCCTTGGGGAATTGACTGATCGGAGATGACCGTAGGTATGGCGGATGAACCCCCCATGACGGGGAGATGACCGGCCGATGACTGCCTGCGGCACTAGAGGACGATCTCGCGTTCGTCCCCGCCCGCATGGCGAATCTCGACGCGCCGCGTGACCTTCTCCAGCCAGGGCTCGGCAGCCCCGGGCCACTCGATGAACGCGACCGCCTCCGGCGTCACGTAGTCCTCGAGCAGCGCCGGGTCCTCCTGGCCCAGGTCGACCAGCCGGTAGAGATCGAGGTGAGAGACAGGCAAACGCCCTCTGTAGGTGTGCCCGATCGTGAACGTCGGCGAGGTGACCGGCTCGGTCACGCCCAGCGCCCGAGCGGCCCCCCGGATCAGCGTGGTCTTTCCCGCCCCCAGCTCGCCGCTGACCAGGACGACGTCGCCGGGCCCCAGATCGGCGGCGAGGCGCTCTCCGACCGCCTCGGTCTCGGCGGCGCTGCCGGTCTTCAACCGCCGAACAGGCCCATCTGATCCGGCTCGACCTCTCGCTCGGGGACCAGCGGCTCAGGTTCCGGAAGCGGCTGCGCCAGCAGATCTGGGATCTGGCGGAAGTCCTCTCGCAGCTGCTCGGCCACGCGCGGCGTCCGGAGGCCGGCGGCCGGGTGGAAGAGCGGCAGCAGGAACAGGTGTCGCCCGCCGATCAGGTGCTGCTGCGGAATGCCGCGGACCTTGGTGATGCCGGTCTGATTGGCGGTCAGCAGCTTCGTCGAGAAGTTGCCGAGGGTGCAGATCACCCGCGGCTGGATCAGACCCACCTGTTGCTCCAGGTAGGGACGGCAGGAATCGATCTCCTCGGGCTGAGGATCGCGGTTGCCGGGAGGCCGGCACTTCAAGACGTTCGCGATGAAGGCGTCCTCGCGCTTCATCCCGATCCCTTCGAGCAGCTCCGTGAGGAAGCCGCCGGCGCGCCCCACGAAGGGCAGGCCCTGCCGGTCCTCCTCGGCGCCGGGCGCCTCGCCGACGAACATCAGGTCCGCGTCCGCGTTGCCCGCCCCGAAGACGACCCGGTTGCGCGTCTCGGACAGGGGACAGCGCTCGCAGACGGAGGCCTCGTTGTAGACCTCGACCAGCGCCAGCCGGCGGGACTCGGCGTTGCTCAAGAGCTCCCTCCGCCGCGCCGAGGGGCGGCGCGCTTCTCGGCCGCACGCTGCTGCTTGAAGCGCTCCTTGGCGCCGCCGCGGTCGGTCCCGCGCTTGTCCTCCGCGCGGCGACGCTGGTTCGGGGTCATCTGCCGGTGGAGCGGCGCGTAGCTACTGGTGAGAAGGCGCTCGACCTTGGCCGACCCACACTCGGGACAGGCGACGTCGGCCGCCTCCAGCCCGACATGCGACCCCACCAGCTCCTCGAACGGATGGCCGCAGGACTGACAGGTGAACTCGTAGATCGGCACCTCGTTGATGGTAGTTCCGGGAGGCGACCACCCCGGCCGGATTTGGGACCGCAAATTGGGCCGATTCGGCTGATCTCAGACTGGCTGGTTGGCCAGTGCCGCTCTCTATACTCCGCCACGGGCCGTGACTTGAAAGGGCGCGGACCCGATCAACTTCAAGCACCGAACCCAAACTCGTCCCTCTAAAGACAACCGTCTGGTATCTCCAATGCGGGAACTGGAACGGGATTCCCTCCCCTCCCCCCTGAGCGCCGCGCCGCTGGTCGTCGTTGGCCGTGGCCGCGTGGGCGGTTCGCTGGCGAAGGCCGCCGAGCTGGCCGGGATCGAGGTGAGGACCGCCGGCCGTGACGAGGCGGTCGAGGGCGTCGCGATCCTGATCTGCGTCCCGGACGACGCGATCGCGGAGGTCTGCGACCGCATCGCCGGGGCCAAGCCTTCCCTGGTCGGCCACGTCAGCGGAGCAAGCACCCTGGACGCACTGGCAACCGCCCGCGAGCGCGGCGCGTCGACGTTCTCCCTGCATCCGCTGCAGACCTTCGCCGACGGCGAGACTCCGGTCGAGGGCACCCCGGCCGCAATCGCCGGCTCCGACGAAGAGGCGACCTCCTTCGCGCGCTCGCTGGCCGAATCCCTCGGCATGACGCCCTTCGAAATCCGCGAGGAGAGCCGCGCCGCGTACCACGCCGCCGCCGCCATGGCATCAAACCTGCTGATCGCGCTCGAGGAGTCCGCCGCCGAGCTCGTCGAGCGGCTGGGGGTTGAGAACGCGCGCGAGCTGCTTGCCCCGCTGGTCCTACGCTCGGCCGCGAATTGGGCCGAGCGCGGACCGGCGGCGCTGACCGGCCCGATCGCACCGCGGCGACCGCGCCACGGTGGAGAGCCACCGGGCTGCCCTGGCTGAGACCGCTCCCGAGCTGCTTCCCGTCTACGACGCCCTGACGGCGCGGGCTGAGGCGGTGGCGAGGGAATCGCTCAACGAGGTGTCCGCATGAAGATCGTCCGCAGCCGGAGCGAGCTGCGCGAAGCTCTCGCTGGGTCACGGCGCGAGGGGAAGCGCATCGGGCTGGTCCCGACGATGGGCTACTTCCACGACGGCCACCTCTCCCTGATGCGGGGCGCGCGCCGGGAGTGCGATGTCGTCGTGGTGAGCCTGTTCGTCAACCCGACCCAGTTCGGCCCCGGGGAGGACCTCGACTCCTACCCCAGGGACGAGGACAGGGACGCCGAGCTCGCTGCCTTGGAGGGCGTCGACCTTCTCTGGACGCCGGATGCCGACCAGATGTACCCCGAGGGATTCGCCACCTCGATCGAGGTGGCCAGCTCTCTGGCCGGGGTGCTCGAGGGGGACCCGGAGCACCGCGGACCGTCCCATTTCCGCGGAGTCACCACCGTCGTCGCCAAGCTCTTCAACTCCGTCCAGCCCGACATCGCCTACTTCGGCCGCAAGGACGCCCAGCAGGCGCTGGTGATCGAGCGGATGACCAAGGACCTGGACTTCCCGGTCGAGATCTCCGTGCTGCCGACCGTCCGCGAGGAGGACGGTCTGGCGCTGAGCTCCCGCAACGCCTACCTGACGGCGGACCAGCGGGAGCGGGCGGCCGCCATCTCCCGCGCTCTGAGCGCCGCGGAGGAAGCGGCCCGCGAGGGCGAGACCTCCACGCGTGCCCTGGTGGAGGCGGCGAAGCAAGAGCTTCGTAACTCCGGGATCGAGCCGGAATACGTGGAGGCGCGCGCGGCGGAGGACCTCTCCCCGATCGCCGAGCTGAACGGGCGGCCCGTGCTGGTGGCGGTCGCGGCCCGGGTCGGCAAGGCCCGCCTCATCGACAACGTCCTGATCAATCCGAAAACGGAGGCCTGATGCAGCGTCAGATGCTCAAGTCGAAGATCCATCGCGCGACGATCACGGACTGTGACGTCGATTACGTCGGCAGCATCACCCTCGACCCCGAGCTTATGAGGCAGGCAGACCTGCTGGTCAACGAGCAGGTGCACGTCTGGGACATCGACAACGGCGCCCGCTTCGTCACCTACGCGATCGAGGGCGAGCAGGGCTCGGGCACGGTGCAGGTGAACGGCGCCGCCGCCCGCCTCGTCCGGACCGGGGACAATGTGATCATCGCCAGCTTCGGCGCCTTCGATGAGAACGACCTCGAGCGCTATTCGCCTGTCGTCGTCCACGTCGATGACCGAAACGAGGTCATCGCGGTCGACAGCGACCCCACCGTGCTGCTCGGGGAAGGCAACCCGGAGCAGGAGGCGCTGCTGTGAGCCAGGACAAGATCACCCTCCCGCGAGTCGCAGAGATGAAGCGCGCCGGCGAGCCGATCGTGATGGTCACCGCCTACGACTATCCCTCCGCCCAGATCGTCGACGAGGCCGGCGTCGACATCGTGCTGGTGGGCGACACCGCGGCGATGGTCGTGCTCGGCCACGAAGCGACCACTCCGGTCGGCATGGACGAGATGGTGATGATGGCGAGCGCAGTCCACCGCGGGCTGGACCACCCGCTGCTGATCGGCGACATGCCCTTCGGGTCATACGAGGGATCGAACGAGTTGGCGGTCGAGAACGCGCAGCGCTTCGTCAAGGAGGCGGGTTGCGACGCGGTCAAGCTCGAGCGCGGCGGGCCCTCGGTGGACCGCGCCCGCGCGATCGTCCGCTCAGGGATCCCGGTGATGGGTCACGTTGGGCTCACACCTCAGACCGCAACCGCGCTCGGCGGCTTCAAGGCGCAGGGGCGGACGGCCGAGGCCGCCGCCAAGCTCTGCGAGGAGGCCCTCGCCCTGCAGTCGGTCGGCTGCTTCGCGATCGTCTTCGAGGCGATCCCGTCTGCCGTCACCGAGGCTCTGATGCCCAAGCTGGAGATCCCGGTGATCGGCATCGGCGCCGGCCCGGCGACCGATGGGCAGGTGCTCGTGCTGCACGACCTCCTGGGCGTCTACGCCGGCCACAAGCCAAAGTTCGTCAAGCGCTTCGCGGACGTCCGGGGCGAGTCGCTGAAGGGCGTCCTCGCGTACACCGAGGAGGTCCGCGCCGGCACCTTTCCCAACGACGAGCAGCACACCTACTCGATCCCGCAGGAGGAGCTCGAGGAGTTCGCCCGCTACCTCGAGGAGGAGACCCTCGTCGGCACGGATACGCCCTGGGATTGGTAGTTCAGCCCGGTAACCGCCGCCTGGGCGCGGTGTAACTTAGTTGCAATTAGCACTTTCTCAGTTCACCAAGGAGGTGAGCGATGGAGATGCTTAAGAGGTTCGAGCCTCTGGCGCTGTTCCTGATGATCGCCGGTGCCCTCAATTGGGGAATCGTCGGCGTCACCGGGGGCGACACGAACGTGCTGGATGACATATTCGGATCCGGCACGTTCCTCGACGTCGTCTACACCGTGATCGGCGTCGCGGGGCTCCTCTACATCCCGAGGCTGCTCGAGGCGCTGCACATCGGCGCGGGCCCACATCCGCGCGGCGTCTAACCAGCCCAAGCACTAATCGGGTTGCGCTTACGCGCACCCTCTCTCATCATCCGAGCCGGGCCACGTGCCCGGCTCGGCCCTTTGGATCCCGTTGCGCCGCCGACGCCAGGCTACGGGCGCGGGGTTGGGGCGGGAGCTGTTGAGGCGTCCGGAAACTCCCGTGCCGTCTGGCGGCGCAGGATCTCGACGCCCACCACCGCCAGGCCGGCGAGAATCAGGACTACGAGCACCTGACCGACGTTGTTGATCGTTGGAAGGAGTGTCAGCCAGAGCAGGAAGATGAAGGCCAGGACCGCATAGACGACAATGGGTCGCTCGCGCAGGTACGGCGCCAGGATGCGCCGCACGGCGACCTCATGCCGGCCGGGTCCTGCGAGGAGCCCCCCGCCGATGAACCCCAGCCCGATCACGAGCACGAACAGCGCCCGCTCGCGCAGGCCGGCGGAAATGATGTTCCAGACGGAAGTGATGGCCGGCTTGACGGCGTCGGAGCTCGCCACCGAGTCGATGACCGCGCCGCCGATCAGCCGCCTCACCAGCAGGGTGAGCAGCGTCGCAGCCAGGATCCCGCCCCCGGCCGCGATCAGCGCCTCCCGCCGCCACCCCTGCGCCAGGAAGAGAGCGGCCAGGTACAGCACGAGGGCCAGGATCGGCAGCACGAAGCCGAGGTTGCGCAGCGCCTTGACGAGGTCCTGGAGACCGCTCAGTTCGCTGGACTTCATCACGACGAGCTCGCCGGGGTGCTGAATCGCCTGACGGTTGAGGAGGGAGGTGACGCGCGTCTGGAGCGAGGCGAGCGTGGGGTCGAGTTTGAGGATGTTCGCCTGGCTTGGATCCTTGAGTACCGCGGCGGCCTGTCCCTGCACTGTCGCCAGCCGCTTGTCGAGCTTGGTCAGGCGGCCCTGGAGGTCGGACAGCCGGCTCTGAAGCTGGGCGGGGGCCTTCGGCTGGATGCCCGTGATCTTCTGCTCGAGGCTAGCGACGGTCGCGTGAAGCTGGGCGGCATCCGTTTCGAGAGTCGTGAGGTTCTGCTGTGCCTGCGGGGTGAGCGTGCCCGCCTGCGTCTGGGAGAGCGTTGCTCGCGTGGACTCGATCTTGCTCTGCATCGTCGTCAGGCGCTGCTTGAGCTCGGTCGAGGACTGCTGGATGAGGCCCTGAATCTGGGAGATCGTCGAGGGGTCAACGCCCAGGCGAGTGGCAACATCGGCAACGAAGCTCCCGTATTCGAGGGTGACGTCGCCCCCCTGCGTCGAGACGAACTGGCCCTTGTCCTCGATCAGGCTGACGAACCGCTGCTGCGCCCCATTGATCGCGGTGGCGACGAGTTGCTGAACTCGAGGCGAGGCGAGCGCCGTCTCCGCGACGTTCGTGGCGAGCTGTCTCGTCGCCGCCGTGACCGGAGCGGCGAGCGGCTGTGCGGCGGGCGGCAGCTTCTGCTCGATCTGGGCTTGGACGTCGACGTTGGCGTAGAGCTGGTCGACCGCGAAGATGCTGAGCTGCTCCTGGACGTCCTGGTTCTGGAGGATCTCCTCGGTGTTGTTGGAGAACTGGTCGGAGTCGAGGACTTCGGTCTGAACCCAGTTCGCGATCATCGAAACGACCAGCACGATCGACGCGAGCACGACGAGGGCCCACACGAGCGTGCGGTGACGATGTTTCGGCTCTGCTGCGGGGGTTGCGGCGTTCATCGGTGGCGTGGGCACATCGGGGCCGCCAGTCTTTCATTCACCACGGTCCTCGCATCGCCCGAATGGGGTGATACACGAGCGGCGAGAGACCGTCCGCTAGCGTGGCCCCGTGAGCGTATTCAGCGCGGAGTCGACCTACTCGACGCGGGGCGGCGCCGATGTCATCGACATCACCGGCTGACATCCAGCGGCTGGTGGCCGAGGGACCGGTGGCCGACGGAATCGTCACCGCCTTCGTGCGTGGTTCCACCGCCGCGATCACGACGATGGAGTTCGAGCCGGGCGGGGTCGCAGATCTGCGGGATCTGCTGGACCGGTTGATCCCGGTGGAGGGCGACTACGAGCACAACCGACTCAACCACGACACCAACTCACACGCCCATCAGCGCGCCTCGCTGATCGGCGCGTCCGAGCAGGTGCCGGTCATCGACGGGCGCCTCGCCCTGGGGACCTGGCAGCAGCTCGTCCTGATCGACTTCGACGACCGGCCGCGAGAGCGGGCTGTGGTCGTGCAGGTCGTCTCCTGATGCGCCGCGCTCCTACGTCCTGACAGGCCGGCCCGACCTGGCCACCAGCCATCGCTGCGCAGCCAGCGTGGCGGTCCCCGAGAGCAGAAGCAGGGTGACGTTGACCGCCAGCACTGCGGCGGCGCCCCAGTTGACACCGACCTCGCCGAGGCCGAGCGAGACCCCGAAGAGAGCCGATGCGGGAATGGTGGTGACCGAAATGGCGACTCCGACCGCAGCCGCGGCTCGGGTCTCGAAGGAGAGCATCGCGGCGACCCCCGCTGCGAGGGCCACGAGCACGGTCGAGTAGTCGACGTGTGCGAGGCCGTGAAGCGAGCTGTCGTGGACCTGGAAGCTCGAGCTCAGGATGTCAACGGCCTGGAGACACCAGGCGAGCGTTGCGGCGACGGCCCAGGTGAGCACGATGCCGAGCAGCAGGGTCACGGTTGCGCGCCAGGCCAATCGGGCTCGGCCTGCGACCAACCCGACGCAGGCGGCGCAGATGGGCAGGATGTCGGGGCTGACCGCCATCGCGCCGACGACCAGGATCGGGTTGTCCGTAATCACCCCAAGCGCGCCGAGGACGCCGGCTACCGACATCAGCGCCAGGTAGCGACCCAGCGGGCGTGAGTGGGTTCGAGCCTCGCCCATCACCTCGATCCAGGCGAATTCCTCGCCCCCCGCGAGCCTTCCGTGTGGTGGGTTAGGCGCCACCACCTCCTGCCGCGTGAGCAGGTAGTCGGCATCGGATACCTCCCACTCGCGAATCAGCTGCATCACCCGGTCGGCCACGGACGGCATCACGTCCGCCGCGAGCACCACGCCGGTCCCCGTCCGCTCGGGATTGAGCGCGACGATCCGGTGGACCCCGCCGGTCTCCTCAAGCGCCTTGGTGACAAGGTCGGCGCGATGGTCATCGATCGCGAGGCGGAGTCGGAGCACGCGGCGAGTCTAGAAACGCCGCGGGACGCGAACGCTATTTACGCCTGAACTCGATCTCCCGGATCACCTTCGCCGGGGCCCCGGCAGCGATCACACCGGCCGGCAGGTCGCGCGTGACGACCGAGTTCGCGCCGATCACGCAGCGCTCGCCGATCTCGACGCCCCCGGTGACCACGCACCCGACCCCGAACCAGCAATTTGAGCCGATCCGCACCGGGCCCTGGGGCTCGAATCCCTGCCAGGTGATCGGCTTGGTCGGATCGTCGTAGCGATGGTGCGAGTCGCCGACGAAGCAGTTGTTGGCGAACATGACGTGGTCGCCGATCTCGATCAGCTCGAGCGCGGCGAGCATCGTGTTGCGGTTGAGGAAGCAGCCCTCGCCGATCCGGATCCGCGCCTCCCCCGAGAGCGTCAGCCAGCACCCGGGCTCGAGCAGGGTTCCCTCCCCTATCTCCAGGCGCCCGGAGTCGAGCGCCTCGAGCGCCTCGCCTTCGATCGGATGACGGATGAAGAAGCCGCCCTCGGCCGCATGCCGGTTGAGCCGCAGCCGGCGTCGCCGGCGATGGTTGCGCTCGTACCAGCGCCGCTTCACCCACCAGGTGCGCCATTGCCTCCAGGAGGCCACTGCGGGAGCTTCCCAAAACGCCCGGTTGGCGGCGGATATGGTCTGCGTCGTGAGCGCCGACTCGAAGCAGGCAGCGCGCGGGGGAATCGATCTGGGCGGGACGAAGATCCAGACGGTCGTCGTCGACGCCGACAACAAGGTCCTCGGCCAGTCGCGGCGACCGACGCCCGCCACGGGCGGCCCGGAGGACGTAGCGCGTGAGGTGGCCGCGGCGATGCGGGAGGCGGCCGCCCAGGCCGGGCTCGGCACGCGCGACCTGAGCGGCGTCGGCATGGGCTCTCCCGGCGACGCCGACGAGGAGACGGGCGTGGTCTCGGACGCCCGGAATCTGCCGGGTTGGACCGGCTCGTTCCCACTCGGCGAGACCCTCTCGAAGGATCTCGGGGTGCCGGTCCGGATCGGCAACGACGTCTCGGTAGCCGTCCAGGGGGAGTTCGATCTCGGAGCCGGCAAGCCGTTCAAGACTGTCCTCGGCGTCTGGTGGGGAACCGGCGTCGGCGGCGGCCTGATCCTCGACGGCAAGCAATGGCTCGGCCGCGGAGCGGCGGGTGAGATCGGGCACGTCGTCGTCAAGCGCGGCGGCGCGCGCTGCACCTGCGGGCGCAAGGGCTGCATGGAGGCCTACGCGGGCCGGCTGGCGATGGAGATCGAGGCGCGCAAGCGGGCCAAGAAGGGGACCAAGACCGACCTCTTCAAGATCATGGAGGAGCACAACCGTGATCGCCTCACCAGCGGCATCTGGGAGCGCGCGCTCAAACACGGCGACGATCTGGCCACGACGCTGATCGACCGTGCGGTGAAGGCGCTCGGCGTCGGGATCGCCTCGTCGGTCAACCTGCTCGATCCGGAGGCCGTGATCATCGGCGGCGGCCTCGGGGAGCGGCTCGGGAACAAGTACGTCCACCGGATCGCGCAACGCATGCATCCTCATCTGTTCGTCGACGACCGCCCGCCGGAGATGCGCCTCGCCGCGCTCGGCGACCTCGGCGGAGCGATCGGCGCGGCGCTGCTCGCCGAGAACTAAGACGCGTCGATCGACGCCCTCAGATTCAGGCTGAGAGCAAATCGCGGGAGCCTGGCCAGCGGCCAGGCTCCCGCGGAGCTCGCTCAGACTCCGGTAGCTCTCTCGTCCTCGCCGAAGACGACGATGCCGTGAACCACCCAGACGCAGAGGAAGAAGATGCCCAGCTCCCAGAATGGGTGATGGTCGCCCATCGACAGAAGCGCGCCGATTGCCCCCAGGCTGCCTCCGATGATCCCGATCACGCGGCCGTACGCGTTACCCGCCATCAGCGAGAACCCGCCGGTCAGCTGGATCACCCCGAGGATGATCAGCACCCAGCCCATCGTGTGGAGGTTCGTGAAGATGTACCGGGTGTCGTTCACATAAAAGCTGGCATCGCTGACTGCTCCGATGCCATAGATGATGTTCAGTACCCCGATCATCAGCAGCAGGATCGCCGCAAACACAACTCGACCCGCACCTCTCATGTGGGTCTCCTCTCCATTTGCCGACCGTCCCCGAAGACGATCGTATGGGCGCGAGGCTACTCCTCAGAGCGGCCAGAGCCGGGTGTGCGCGTGCTGGGCAGTGACGGCGCCCCGCCGATCAGATCCTGAAAGCGCCTTACGCGCCCGTCGTGGCGCGCCTTCCGCGCCTCCGCCTTGACGAGCTTGCCGCTCCCGGGCTTGTAGCGGTGCCGCGCCCACCATGAGCCGGGCCTGGCCAACCGGATCGCGCCGACCCACGCCACCGGTGGGATGAACATCCCGATCACGGCCGTGCTCAGCTTGCCCTTCAGCGCCACTACCGAGCAGATGCTCAGATCGATGAGGACGGTGGTGACGATCGCCAGGGTCGATCCACCATCACCGGCGTCGAGGGGAACGAACCCGACGATGATGCCGCCGCCGATGATCGCCGCGAAGATCACGGCGTCGACCGAGCTGCGCCCCTCCTCCGCCCAGTACACGTCCTCGAGGTAGAGCCAGAGCGCGAACTCGTCCAGCGTCAGCCCCATGCCGATGCCGAACAGCCCAGCGAGAACCTCGAACCAGGGGCTCGCGGGCGAGAGCACGAAGCTCAGGAAGCCCGCGATCATCATCGCGATGATCCCGAAGACCAGATGGTGGATGTGGACGCCGCCTGGGGACACGTTGCCCGGCCACCAGGAGACCTCGGCCCTGATCATGCGGGTGCTGAAGCGGATGAAGCCGAAGGAGAGGAGCATCGAGCCGAGCAGGATCAGGCCCGCGCGCTGATCGGCGGTGTCGAGCGCGGCGCCGCTGTGGATCGTCAGGCTGACGTCGGCTAGCAAGCCCTCTCCCATCCGGCCAGTATCGCGCCTGGCGGATCAGACGACGGGGTTGTACGTGACGGTCTTAATGGCCGGGGTGGGATCGACGTTGCCGGCCGAATCGCGGGCCCGAACTCGGAAGATGCGGCGCCCCGGGCGGATGTGCCACGTGCGCTGCCCCGGGAGGCAGCGGCCCCAGCGGGTCCAGTTGCACTCGAAGGTCGTGTAGGGCTCGTCACTGCTGAACACCGGGGTCACCGTCCCCTTGGCCCGATTGAAATGGAGCCGCCTGATCAAGGTGTGCGGCGGGCGCGAGTCCTCGACGTAGGTGATCGGTGCCGAACACGCCGAGACCTTGCTCGAGGCGTCCTCGGCGATCGCGCTGAAGGTCGTCGTCGAATCGTCCGGCACCTGGACCTGGAGGCCCGGCGACGCGAAGCTCGCCGCGGAGCCGAGCGGATACGGGGGACCGGAGCAGTTCGCAGTCGGGTACACGCTGACCGTCGATCCGGCCTCGGCGGTGCCGAAGACGAAGACGCTGCTTGCGTTGGCGGGCGAGGCCGGAGTGGTTCCGCTCAGCACCGGCGGCGGCGGTGCTGCGACCGCGGGTGTCGCGAGCAGCGAGCTCAGCGCGCAGGCGGATACGAGGGCGATGGTGGCCCTGCGTATCCGCTTTTTGCCCCATGGAGAAGCCATCCGTGGCCTGCCGCGCACACGCGGCCTCCAGTCTCTTCGGCTGAATCGGGGTAATCCCTTAGCCGACGGCGTCCTCAGGCGGCGATCGGCGCTTTGCGCCGGCCTGTGCGCCTGACCTTGACCTGCGGCTCGACCAGGCCGGCGAGGAACTCACCCGTGTAGGAGCCGGGCGTCGCCGCCACCTCCTCGGGAGTACCGATGGCGAGCACGTTGCCGCCCTCCTCCCCGCCCTCGGGACCGAGGTCGATGATCCGGTCCGCGGTCTTGATCACGTCGAGGTTGTGCTCAATCACGATCACCGTGTTGCCGGCCTCGACCAGGCGGTCGAGCACGTCGAGCAGGCGCTGGACGTCGGCGAAGTGGAGCCCGGTGGTGGGCTCGTCGAGGATGTACAGGGTGTCGCCGGTGGCGACCTTGGACAGCTCGGTGGCCAGCTTCACCCGCTGCGCCTCGCCGCCGGAGAGCTGGGTCGCCGGCTGGCCGAGGCGGATGTAGTCGAGCCCGACGTCGTGCAGTGTGTCCAGGCGCCTCGCGATCTTCGGGATGTCCTTGAAGAAGGCGCAGGCGTCGGCCACTGACATCTCGAGCACGTCGGCGATCGACTTGCCCTTGAACCGGACCTCGAGCGTCTCCCGGTTGTAGCGCTTGCCGTGGCACTGCTCGCAGGGCACGTAGACGTCGGGCAGGAAGTGCATCTCGATCTTGATCTGGCCATCGCCGCGACAGACCTCGCAGCGCCCGCCCTTGACGTTGAAGCTGAACCGCCCGGGCTTGTAGCCGCGGGCCCGCGCCTCGCGCGTCTGCGCGTAGAGCTGGCGGATGTGGTCGAAGACGTTGGTGTACGTCGCCGGGTTCGACCGAGGGGTCCGCCCGATCGGCGACTGGTCGATGTTGATGATCTTGTCGACCTGGTCGATGCCGTCGATCCGGTCGTGCGAGCCGGGCCGCAGCTTCGCCTGGTGCAGCCGGTTGGCGACCGCCGGGTAGAGCGTCTCGTTGATCAGGGTGGACTTGCCGGATCCCGAGACCCCGGTGACGCAACAGAAGACGCCCAGGGGGATCGGCACGTCGATCTTCTTCAGGTTGTGCTGCCGCGCACCCTTGACGACCAGCTCGCCGCGGGGCTTCCGGCGCTTCTCCGGAATCGCGATCTCTCGCTCGCCCTTCAGGAACTGACCGGTCATCGACGCCGGATCGGCCTCGATCTCCTCCGGGGTCCCCTCGGAGATCACGTGGCCGCCGTGCTCGCCCGCGCCCGGGCCGAGGTCGACGATGTGGTCCGCCGAGCGCATGGTCCCCTCGTCGTGCTCGACCACGATCACGGTGTTGCCCAGGTCGCGCAGGCGCTCCAGGGTCTGGATCAGCTTGGCGTTGTCGCGCTGGTGCAGGCCGATCGAGGGCTCGTCCAGGATGTAGAGAACGCCCGACCAGGCTGGAGCCGATCTGGGTCGCGAGGCGGATCCGCTGCGCTTCGCCGCCCGACAGCGTCCTGGCGGAGCGAGCCAGGTTCAGATAGCCGACGCCGACGTTGTCGAGGAAGGCGAGGCGCTCGTTGATCTCGCGGACCAGCAGCCGGGCGATCGCCTGCTCGGTGTCGGTCATCTCGAGCTCGTTGATCCACTCCAGCGCGGCCCGGCGCCGAGAGCTCGCAGTATTCGGAGATCGAGATCCCACCGACCTGGACCGCGAGGCTCTCCGGCCGCAGGCGGGCGCCCTTGCAGTCAGGGCAGGGCTGCTCGGCCATGTAGCCCTCGACCCGCTCGCGCACGCCGTCGGAGTCCGTCTCCTCGTAGCGGCGCTCCAGGTTGTTGACGATTCCCTCGAAGCGGACGCTGTAGGACCGCCGCCTGCCGAAGCGGTTCGTGTAGTTGACCTTGTGCCGCTCGCCGCCGGTGCCGTAGAGGAAGATCTCGCGGTCCTCGTCGGACAGCTCCTGCCACGGGGCGTCCGAGTCGATCCCGTAGTCCTCGGCGACCGCCTCGACCAGCCGCTTCCAGTACCGGGAGTGCCCGACCCGCCAGGGCTGCAGCGCGCCCTCGGACAGGGACAGCGTCGGGTCCGGCACGACCAGCTCGGGGTCGACGACGCGCTGGAAGCCGAGGCCGTGACAGCGCTCGCAGGCGCCATGGGGTGAGTTGAAGGAGAAGATCCGCGGCTCCAGCTCCGGGATCGATGTGCCGCAGTTGAGGCAGGCGAAACGCTCGCTGAAGGTGAGGCGGTCGCTGACGCCGGGCGGGAGCTCGCCCGCGCCCTTCGCGCCCTTGACGCCACCCTCGCGCGGCTCGGAGCCGCCGCTCTCGGCGTCGCCCGAGCTCCCCTCGGCCAGTACGTCGATCTCGACCACCCCGCCGGCGAGCCCGGCGGCGGCCTCCACCGACTCGGATAGCCGGCGTCGCAGATCGCCCTTCATCACCAGCCGGTCGACGACGACGGAGATGTCGTGATTGAACTTCTTGTCGAGCTTGATCTCCTCGTCCAGGCGGCGGAGCTCGTTGTCGACCCGGACGCGGCTGTATCCCTCCAACCGGAACTGTTCGAAGAGCTTCTCGAACTCCCCTTTTCTGCCCCGGACGACCGGCGCCATCACCATGAAGCGAGTGCCCTCGTCGAGGGTCATGACCCGATCGGTGATCTGCTCGACGGACTGCCCCTCGATCGGCTCGCCGCACTCTGGGCAGTGGGGCTTGCCGATCCGCGCCCAGAGCAGCCGCAGGTAGTCGTAGACCTCGGTCACGGTTCCGACCGTGGATCGCGGGTTGCGCGAGGTCGTCTTCTGGTCGATCGAGATCGCCGGGGAGAGGCCGTCAATCGAGTCGACGTCCGGCTTCTCCATCAGGCCGAGGAACTGCCGCGCGTAAGCGGACAGCGACTCGACGTAGCGGCGCTGCCCCTCGGCATAGATCGTGTCGAAGGCAAGGCTCGATTTACCGGACCCGGAGAGGCCGGTCATGACGATCAGCGAGTTGCGCGGCAGCTCGAGGTCGATGTCCTTGAGGTTGTGCTCGCGCGCCCCGCGAATGACTATGCGCTCGGAAGGAGCCACTACGTCGATGATAGGAGCCGAACAGGCGTTCCCCGCTCGGGCGCGCTCAGATGGTGCCGGCCGAGCCAGGTCGCCCCCAGCGTGACAAGCCCGCCGGCAAGGGCCACGGCCAGACCCGCATGGGGACTCGCTTCGGTCACGGCGACGCCCGCCAGCGCGTTCCCGAGCGCGGCGCCGCCGACGATCGCCGTCAACACCCACCCGGTGGCCTCCGCGGCCGTGCCGACGGGCGCCAGCGAGTCGAGCAGGAGATAGATCAGGGAGATCGCGGGGGCCAGCGCCAGGCCACTGAGAGCCATCAGCGGAAAGGCGGCCACCAGCGTCGGGACCGCGACGAGCGGTGCAAGGCAGAGCGCGAAGACGATGGCGACCGCCGGCAGCCGCTCTCCGGGCGAGCTCCGCCAGCTCCTCGCGCCGTACCAGAGACCCCCGGCGGTGCTGGCCAGGGCCTGCGCGGCGATCAGCGTTCCACCCAGCTCTGCCGCCCCGTGCGCGGATGCGAACGCGGTGATCGCCAGTTCGGCGGCGCCCACCGCGATCCCAACGCCAAGGGCCGCACCCATCAGCACCCAGACGCCTGCCGATCGCAGCGGCCCGATCCGCCGGTGTTCGGCCTGCGCGCCCCGCCACGTCCGAGACGCGCGTGACGACGCGAAGACGGCTGACCCCAGCAGCGTCAGGAAGATGCAGACCGAAAGCGACGCCGTCGGTGACGCCAGCGCGATCACGGCGGCGGCGATCAGCGGCCCCACGATGAACGCGACGTCGATCGCGACGGCGTCCAGCGCGAACGCCGCCTGACGGAGGTCGCTCTGCGGGACGAGAGTCGACCAGAGCGTCCGCATTGCGGTGCCCGTTGGGACGGTGCCGAGTCCGGCGAAGGCAGCGGCGGCACAGAGCGCCGCCACCGACGCCCCGCCGTGTGCGAGCAGGATCAGGCCGGTGAAACCCGCCGCGGTGATCGCCGTCGTCGTCAGGATCACTCGCGTCTGTCCGATCCGGTCCATCACCCTGCCCTGGACCGGCAGGGAGAGCGCGGCGGCGATCGAGTAGGCCGCCATCACGGCGCCCGCCGCCGCAAAGGAGCCGGTCGCACCGTGCACGAGCAGCACCGTCGACAGCGGCTCCGCGGCGATCGAAAGACGCCCGATCACAACGCCGATGAGTGGCTGTCTGACGCCGGCGGCGCCGAGTATGCGCTTGTAGGCCTCGGGGAACATCCGAGGCCAGGTTAAGCTCGGCCCTGATGAGCGGGAGGCCGCCAGTCAGCGGGATCTCGGAGCTCGTCCTCGAGGTGGACGACCTCGAGGCCGCGCGGCGCTTCTACCGGGACGTGCTTGGGTTCGAGGAGACCCTCTACGGCGAGGGAGCCGAAGGGCGCTACTGGTACCTGGTCGGTGAGACGGCCAGGCTCGGGCTCTGGACCGAGCAGGTGGGGCTAGCCGGTGGACGCGGCGGCGCACATGTCCACTTCGCGTTCAGCGTGGCCAATGCGGACATCGATCCACTCAAACAGCGAATCGAGGAGGCGGGCGCCGAGGTGGAGGGCCCGATCCAGCTCGGGCCGGGCCGGGCGATCTACGTCACGGACCCCGCGGGGAACGTGGTCGAGTTCTGGAGCCAGGACATGGCCTACTACACCGAGGGCGCCCGTGCCGGCGGCGGCCCGGGGACCTTCCGCCGCGGATGAACGAAGCACCCAGAGGCTTAACCAGGAAGCAGCTGCTGATCGGCCTGGCCTTCGCGGCGGTGTCCCTCGGCGCGCTCTACATCGTCCTGCCGAACCTCGCCGGCCTCGGCGACACCTGGAGGAGGCTCGATCGCGGCGAGCCCGGGTGGCTGACGGCCGGGCTGTTCCTCGAGATCGCCTCGTTCTTCTGTTACGTCGCCCTCTTTCGCGGCGTTATCGGCCACGAGGCCGGGATCGGCTGGGCGCAGAGCTACCGCATCACGTTGGCGAGCCTGGCCGCCACCAGGCTGCTCGCGGCCGGCGGGATCGGCGGAATCGCGCTGACCGCGTGGGCGCTGCGACGTGACGGGCTGTCGGCTTCGCTGGTGGCCCTTCGCATGGCCACCTTGCTGGTTCTCCTCTACACGGTCTACATGGGAGCCGTCCTGCTCACCGGGCTCGGCCTGCGGATCGGGATCCTCTCGGGCCCGAGCCCTCTCGCCTTCACGCTGATCCCCGCCGCGGTGGCCGGGCTGATCATCGTCGCCGCCCTGCTGATCGGGTACTTCGGTGGGGAGCTGCGCGAGACCACCAAGCGGTTGCGCCACCCGAGCCGGCGCGAGCGCTGGCGGGCGGCCCTGGCGACGGTGCCGAACACGCTGGCGGGCGGCGTGCGCGGTGCGATCGCCATCCTCAGGGACCGCCCGGTCAACGGGCTGTGGGCGATCGGGTGGTGGGGATTCGACATCGCGGTCCTCTGGGCCTGCCTGCACGCCTTCGGAACGCCCCCGCCGGCCGGGGTGATCGTCGCCTCTTACTTCATCGGCATGACCGCGAACCTGCTGCCACTGCCGGGCGGCATCGGCGGCGTGGAGGGCGGCATGATCGGCTCGCTGATCGCCTTCGGCGTCCCTGGCGGTCTCGCGATCGTCGCGGTGCTCTCCTATCGCGCCTTCTCCTTCTGGCTGCCGACGATCCCGGGCGCGATCGCCTACATCGGCATCCTGCGGCGCGAGCCCGCGGCGGCGACCGCCTAGCGGGCCGCGCGGCTGAGCACGTCGTCGAGCAGTGCCGAGCGGTCGCCCGCGCCGAACTTCCGGCTCAGCTCGGCCTCGATCGCGGCGCGGTCCTTGCCCTCCACTGCCAGCTTCATCGCCACCAGCCGCTCTGCGGCGTCATCGCCGTTCGCTGCGGAGGGACCGACTGGCTCCGGGTCCGGCGCGGGTTCCGGTTCCGGCGCGGGTTCCGGCTGCGGCTCGGGCTCCGCCGGGACGCTCTCCGCACCGGGAATCGCGGCCGTGGCAGCGGCCGCCAACGTGCCCCCAAGCTCGTCGAGTGCCCTCTTGGCGGCCTCGATCTGGCCGCGGGCATCCGCGTCGGCCCTCTCACGGATCTGCGATGCCTCGGCCTCGGCCTGTTCGCGGATGCTGCCGGCCTTGGACTCGGCCTCACGCAGGATCTCCGCGGCGCGTTCCTCGGCCTCGGCAACGATGCGCCGGACCGTCTCCGCAGCCTTCGACGCCAGCTCCTCCGCTCTGCGCTCATCGCTCACGTGTCGAAGCGTAGTAGCCCATACCATCCGGCCGCGTCACCCCCCTTATGCGCAAGTGGATCCCCATCATCATCCTTGCCTCGGGTCAGTTCGTGATGACGCTCGACACGAGCGTGATGAACGTCTCGATCTCCCAGATCACGGCCGATCTCAACACCTCGATCCAGGGTGTGCAGGCGGCGATCACCCTGTACGCGCTGGTGATGGCCGCCCTGATGCTCACCGGCGCGAAGCTCGGCGACATCTACGGACGCAACCGGATGTTCGCGATCGGGCTCGCCGTCTACGGCACCGGCTCGATGATCACGGCCCTCAGCCCCAATCTCACCGTTCTGCTCGTGGGCTGGTCCGGGATCGAGGGGCTCGGGGCGATCATGGTGATCCCCGGGATCGCCGCTCTCACCGCCGCCAACTACCAGGGCAAGGACCGAGCGGTCGCATACGCGCTGATCGGCGGCATCACCGCGGTCGCCGTCGCGGCGGGCCCGCTGATCGGCGGCTGGGTGACGACCAACGCGAGTTGGCGCTACGTGTTCGCGGGAGAGACGGTGATCGTGACCGGGATCATCCTGGTACGGGGACAGATCGCCCAGGCGCCGAAGTCCGAGCACCCCCCGAAGATGGACATCATCGGATCGGTGCTCTCCGTCGCGGGCCTGGGACTGGCCGTCTTCGGGATCCTGATGGGCAGCAAGTGGGGATTCGTGAAGCCGCTCGCGGCGCCGACGATCAACGGAAACGAGATCACCCCGCTCGGCTTCTCGGTGGTGCCCTTCATGGTCCTCGCCGGGCTCGGGATACTCGCCGGATTCGTCCACTGGGAGGAGCGCAGGCACCGCTTGGGCCTGGACCGCCTCCTTGACACGGCTCTCCTGAAGATCACGCAGCTTCGCGCCGGGCTCACGACGCTGATGGGCCAGCAGCTCGTGCTGATGGGGCTCTTCTTCGTCGTTCCCGTCTACCTGCAGGTCGTGGTCGGGCTGGACGCGTTCGAGACCGGTAAGCGGCTGCTTCCCCTCTCCGTGGCGATGCTGATCTGCGCGATGGCCGGTCCCAAGGTGGCGGGGAGGCGCTCCCCGCGGACGGTCGCGCAGGCGGGTCTCGTCCTGATCAGCGCCGGAGCAGTCGTGATGCTCGCCACGCTCGACGTGAACCTCAACGACGCCGGGTTCAAGATCGCCATGGTCCTGGTCGGGGCCGGCGGGGGGTTCCTCGCCTCCCAGCTCGGCAACGTGATCATGTCGTCGACCGACCCCTCCAAGGCGAGCGAGACCGGAGGCCTGCAGGGAACCGCCCTCAACCTCGGGTCCTCGCTCGGCACGGCCCTGATTGGCGCGATCCTGATCCTCAACCTGATCAACGGGTTCAACGACAACATCACCGACAACCCGCAGGTGCCCGCATCGGTGCAGGAGACCATCGCCACCAACACGGAGGAGGGCATCGACATCGTGCCGACCGCCCAGGTCGAGCAACAGGCGCTGTCGAAGGGCCTTTCGGAGGACCAGGCCCAGGCCGTGGCGACCGACTACGGCGACGCCCAGCTCGACGCGCTGCGCATCTCCGTCGGCGCCGTCGCGGCGATCGCGCTGCTCTCCCTCTGGTTCACGAGGAAGCTGCCAACCTCCGCCGTCGTGCCCGCCACGGAACCGGACCGAGCCGCGGCGACAGACCCCACCTGACCCGTTCCGCCCACCAGCAGGAAAGCCGTCAGGTGGCCCGAATCGTCGGAAGTGGTCCGAGATCCAGGCCAACGGCGAGATAGGAGGCGGGCGCTTGGATTCTCGCGGCAGCCGGGCGAGCGCTGGGGACAGTTCGCCGAGAGGGTCGCGAACGCCTACGGACTTGTCCTGCTCTTGGTGCTGGCCACCTATGTCCTTGGCTCATTGACCGGGTTCCATGGCTGGACCGCGGTGCTCACGACCCTGGTCGCCGGGCTGGCCGGCGTCGTCGGGCTCGCCGGATCGGGCGTGCGCCCGACCGTTGTCCGCGGGGCCGGGATCCTCGCGCTGGCGGCGGTGGTTCTCGCCGTGCTGGCCGAGCTCGTCGACAACGTCCACCTGCTCGGTGCCAGCTCGTTCGTCGTCGTCGGCCTCCTGCTGCTCGCGGCGGGGGCGATCCTGCGGACCGTCCTGATGGAGACCGAGGTGGGATTTCGCACGATCCTCGGCGCGATCAGCGTCTACACGATCCTGGGGCTGCTGTTCAGCTTCCTCTACGCGGCGATGGACCGGGTGCAATCCACCCCCTTCTTCGGCACCGGCGTTACGGTCAACGGCGGGGACTTCCTCTTCTTCAGCTTCACCACGCTGACCACCACCGGCTACGGCAACCTGGTCCCCGCGGGACAGCCGGGCAAGATGTTCTCCGGGCTCGAGATGCTGATGGGCCAGATCTTCCTGGTCACCCTCGTCGCCGGGCTGGTCAGCCTCTGGCGCCCAGGGCTGCTGGCGCGCGAGCGAAAGCGCTCCAGCTAGATCGCCGTGGCATAGGATCGTGGGCCGTCACTGAAAGGCCGCGTCTTGTCCTCGACTACGACCCAGCTCCAGATCCTTCCGCTGTCCCTGATCATGGTGATGGGGCCGCAGATCCTGACGGCCATCTTCCTGGTGACGAGCAAGGAGCCGGTCAAGAACTCGGTCGCGATGCTGATTGGGGTACTGGTCGCGGCGTCGCTCAGCGTCCTGATCTGGTTCGGGCTCTACGAGATCCTCGACATCAAGCCCCCGTCGGGATCGGGGCCGAGCACCGCGGACTATGTCGTCGCCGGCCTGTTGGCGCTCGCCGGCATTCACACCTTCCTGGGCCGAGGGAACGCCTCGGTCCCGAAGTGGATGAGCGCCCTTCAGACGGCCGAGCCGAAGCGCGCCTTCAGCCTCGGCTTCCTGCTCATCCTGCTGATGCCCACGGACATCGTCGCCGTCATCTCGACCGTGCATTGGCTCCACAACGGCCACCTGAACGTGTTGCACGCCTGGCCGCTCCTGGCTGCGACGCTGGTTCTGATGGCACTGCCGATCGTCGCCTATCTGCTGCTGGGACGCCGGGCGCGCGAAGCGATGCCGCGGATCCGCGACTGGCTGACCACCAACGCCTGGCTGGTCAACCTCGTCGTGATCGTCTACTTCATCTACCAGCTGCTCAAATAGCCCTCATTCGTAGCTCGGAGTGGGCGGAATCTCCTCGCCCGCCCGGACGGCCTCGACCACCCTCTCGGCGTCGGGTAGCCGGTACTCCTCGCCGTAGACGGCACCCGGCCGCCGCGGCGCCTCCATCACAGTCGCATCCGCATTGCCGCCCAGGTCGACGGGCGCGTAGCCGGCGTCGAAAATCAGGCCCATGACCACCGCCTTCGCGTCTGGGTCGTCGCCGCAGACCCACTGGACGACGCGATCGGCCTCGGGCCGGAAGGCCGCCTCAGCCTGGAAGGCCGAGGTGAGCGTGTTGAAGCTCTTCGTGTAGCGGGCGCCCGGCACGCGAGCGGCGTGGAAGCTCGCGCCGGTCTCGCCATCCGCGGGCATCTCGGAGCTGCCGTACTGGTTGGTCGTGTCGATCACGATCTTGCCGTCGAGCGGGCCGGCGGCGGCAACGGCGGCGTCGAACCCGTCCCACGGAACCGCGAAGACCACGACCTCACCGAACTCGGTCGCCTCCGCCGGCGTGCCGATGCTGGCCGCACCTCCGATCTCCGCCGCGAGCGGCTCGAGCTTCGCCGGGTCGCGCCCGCTCAGCTTGACCTCATGACCGCCCTTGGCGAGCTGCGTAGCGCAGTTGCCGCCGATCCGGCCCGCCCCGACGATTCCGATTCTCATCCCGAGCCCCCGCCCTAGGCCCGGATCGCGTCCAGGTCCGCCTTCAGCTCCTTGAGCTCGTCGCGGATCCGCGCGGCCTCCTCGAAGCGGAGGTCGTCGGCCGCGGCGAGCATCTCCTCCTCCAGCTCGATCACCAGCTTCTCCAGCTCCTCCGGTGTCTTGGTGGCCGTCTCATCCCGGCGGCGGCGTCGGCGCCGGGGCGCATTCGACTCCATCGCCAGGAACTCGGCCATGTCGGAGATCCCCTTGGTGACGGTCGCGGCGGTGATGCCGTGCTCCTCGTTGTAGGCGAGCTGGATGGCGCGGCGGCGGTCGGTCTCGGAGATCGCCTTGCGCATCGCGTCGGTCTCCTTGTCCGCGTACATCAGGACGCGTCCGTCGACGTTCCGCGCGGCCCGGCCGATCGTCTGGATCAGGCTCGTCTCCCCGCGGAGGAAGCCCTCCTTGTCGGCGTCGAGGATCGCCACCAGAGACACCTCGGGCAGGTCGAGCCCCTCCCGCAGCAGGTTGACCCCGACCAGCACGTCGTATTCGCCCAGCCGCAGCTCGCGGATGATCTGGATCCGCTCCAGGGTGTCGACCTCGGAGTGGAGGTAGCGGACCCGGAAGCCGTGCTCGAGCAGGTACTCGGTGAGGTCCTCGGCCATCTTCTTGGTCAGCGTCGTGACCAGGACCCGCTCGTCCTTCTCCGCGCGCACGCGGACCTCGTTCATCAGGTCGTCGATCTGGTTCCTCGTCTCGCGGACCTCGACGTCGGGGTCGACGATCCCGGTCGGGCGGACGATCTGCTCGACGACGTTGGAGGACTCTGCCCGCTCCCACGGCCCCGGCGTCGCCGAGACCAGCACCATCTGGCCGATCCGGTCGAGGAACTCGTCGAACTTGAGCGGGCGGTTGTCGACCGCGCTCGGCAGGCGAAAGCCGAAGTCGACGAGCGTCGACTTGCGCGAGTAGTCGCCCTCGTACATGCCGCCGAGCTGCGGGATCGTCTGGTGGGACTCGTCGACGAAGAGGACGAAGTCGTCAGGGAAGTAGTCGATCAGCGTGTACGGCGGGCTGCCCGGCGGGCGGCCGTCGAGGATCCGCGAGTAGTTCTCGATTCCCGGGCAGAAGCCGAGCTCGCGCATCATCTCCATGTCGTAGCGGGTGCGCTGCTGGAGCCGGTGCGCCTCGAGCTGCTTGCCGTGCTCCTCGAAGTAGGCGACCTGGTTGCGCAGCTCGCGCTCGATCTCGTCGACCGCGCGCTCCATCGTCTCCTCCTTGACCACGTAGTGGCTCGCCGGCCAGACCGAGACGTGGTCGATCACGTCGAGGATCTCGCCGGTCAGCGGGTCGAAGTGCTGGATCGCCTCGATCTCGTCGCCGAAGAGCTGGATCCGGTAGGCGGACTCGGCGTACGCCGGATAGATCTCGAGCACCTCGCCACGGGCGCGAAATGCGCCGCGGGCCAGGTTCTGATCGTTGCGGCGGTACTGCATGCCGACCAGCTTGCGGAAGACGTCCTGGCGGTCGATCCAGTCGCCGACCTTGAAGAGCTGCATCTGCTCCCGGTAGAGCTGCGGCGAGCCGATCCCGTAGATGCACGAGACCGAGGCGACGATGATCACGTCGTCGCGGGCGAAGAGCGACGCCGTGGCGGCGTGGCGGAGCCGGTCGATCTCGTCGTTGATCGAGGAGTCCTTCTCGATGTAGAGGTCCTGCGCCGGGACGTAGGCCTCGGGCTGGTAGTAGTCGTAGTAGCTGACGAAGTACTCGACGGCGTTGTCCGGGAAGAACTCCCGGAACTCATTGCAGAGCTGGGCGGCCAGCGTCTTGTTGTGGGCGATCACCAGCGCCGGGCGCTGGACGCGCTCGATGGTCGCCGCCATCGTGAAGGTCTTGCCGGTGCCGGTCGCCCCGAGCAAAGTCTGTAACCGCTGCTTCGACTCGATGCCCTCGGCAAGGCCCTCGATGGCCTTCGGCTGGTCGGCGGTCGGCGTATAGGCCGGATTGAGCTTGAACTTGGGCACGGCTCCAGCGTACTGGGGACCGCAGGCGTGCCCGCGACGCAGCGGCGGCCTACTCAGCCGCCGCGATCCCCTCGGCCGTCGCGCCGAGCGCCTTCACGAGCATCTCCACAAGCGCGTCGCGATCCGGGTTGCCCTCCTCGAGCCAGGTCAGCATCGCCGCCTCCACATAGGACGTCCACGCGCGCAGGCCCACGCGGACAGCCGGCTCCTGCGGATCCAGCCCCATCTCCTCGGCGAGCCGGGTGACACGCCACCATCGCGCCCGCTCCAGGGCCTCCCGAACTTCGCTGAATCCCGTCGCGCGCGTCATCAGGTTGCTGTAGCCCGCCGGGTGCTCGCTGATCGCGTCGGCAAAGTTGCGGAGGCCCTCGCGCAGCTTCTCCACAGGAGGCAGCTCGGGATCGGGCTCCACCCGGGAGCGAAAACCCTCGATCAGCGGCTCAAGGCAGGCGACGTACAGCCCCTTCTTGCTGCCGAAGTACTGGAAGACCAACCCGTGCGATACGCCGACGGCCTCCGCGACCTCATCGACCGAGACGTCGTCGTAATCGCGATCGCCGAATACCTCCAGGGCGGCGGCGAGGAGCTGGGAGCGGCGCTCGCCGGCCCGCTCCGTTGTCAGGGGACGTGAGGCGATGAACCAGGATAGTCCGGGTTGACTTTGGGTCAACACCCACTAGTTGGTGACCGGGCGCCCAGGGTCGCTGGTAATGTCAGGCGCGGTCGTTGACTCCGAGTCAGACCCGGGGTCGCAAGGAGGAGATTGTGGGAAGCTCGCGCACGGAAGCGCGGTCTCGAACAAGGGCCGCCGCGAGGCCGGCTGCATTTGCAGGGTTCCTGGGCGCACTCGTCGCGCTGGCGCTGCTCGCGCCCGCCGGTGCGGCCGCGGCAGGCAGCTGCAGCGCCATCGCCCACCCGAGCGCCACCGCCACCACGTACGCCTGCAACGTCCCCACCGGGACGATCGGCGGGTACGAGGTTCGGCAGTGGGTCGCACCCGTCCCCAACCCCACTCCGGCCAGCGGCGGCTCCATCACCCACATGGAGACCGACGTCGTCGACGTCGACACCGGTGCGCAGGTGCCCATCCAGAGGCTGATGCTCCACCACATCGTCTTCACCAACCTGAACCGCCAGGACGCCACCTGTAAGGGCCAGGGCTACACGGGCTTCGACGGCCGCAAGGACTTCGGCACCACCTTCGCCCCGCAGCGCTTCTACGCCGCCGGTGAGGAGCGGGCGAAGCTGTCGCTGCCGGCCGGCTACGGCTACCAGACGCGCGACAGCGACAACTGGGGAATCGTGGCGATGGTGATGAACCACCGCTCGACCTCCGATCACGCGTACATCCATTACGAGGTCACGATCGACACCGCCCCGGGCCTCCAGGCCGTCACGCCCTACTGGTTCGACGTCCGCGACTGCAACGCCGACCCGATCTACAACATCCCGAGCGTCGCCCAGAAGGCCAAGAAGGCGAAGAAGGGCAAGCGCGGCAAGGCCTCGACCGCGGGCAACCACAAGAAGAGCAAGAACAGGAAGGGCAAGAAGAAGCACAAGAAGGCCAGGGTGGCGCCAACCACCGATGCCACCCACGACATCACCTTCCCGGAGAGCGGTTACATGATCGCCGGTGCCGGGCACGTGCACGGCGGTGCGATCAAGGAGACCCTCACGCAGCCCGACTGCGGCAACCGCCAGGTGGCCGAGTCGGATCCCACCTGGGGATTGGCAGATCACCCCTTCTACAACGTCAGACCGATCCTGCACGAGCCCGGGCCGATCAACATGAGCGCCTTCCGGAGCACGACCGGCCTGCCGATCCACGCCGGTGAGACGCTGCGTCTCAACTCGATCTACGACGATTCACAGCCCCATGTCCGGGTCATGGGGATCCTGGTCGCCTACTTCGCCAAGGACTCGTCGGTGACCCAGAACTGCGGGCCGATTCCCAACTGGGAGATCCTGAAGACCGACCAGCCGGGCCGCAGCGGACCGATTCCGTTCACGATCCCGCTCACCGGGCTCGACGCCAACGGCCAGGCCATCCCCATCAATGCCCCACCCGGGCAGCTCCAGAATGCGCCCTCCGGCACGGTGGTCCCCGTGGGCGATCGCTTCTTCGGGGATCCCAACCTCAGGGTGAGGCGGGGCTCCTCCGTCACCTGGCAGTTCGGCGGGCAGGAGCTCCACAACCTGACGCTCGCCAACGGCCCGCAGGGCATCGGCTCCGACAACCTCGACGGCAATCGGACCTACACCCAGAAGTTCAGCCGCCCGGGGACCTACCGGTTCTTCTGCGCCCTACATCCGGCGCAGATGCAGGAGCGGGTCGTGGTCACCGACAAGAAGAAGCACAAGAAGAAGCACCACAAGAGGCGCTAGGGCGTCTCGATGAAGTCCAGGCTCGCGGAGACCCTCGAGTAGACGGTCGGGGCCGCGGGCAGGCCGCAGAGGGCGCCGCCGAAGGAGACGGTTCCCACCTCAATCGGGCCCGTGGCGGTGTTCGCCACGAGCGGCCCGCCGCTGTCGCCCGAGCAGGCCGTGGTGTGGATTTTGAAGCGCCCGGCCTTCTTTCGGCGGGCGCCCATGGCGCAGATCATGCTGTCGGGCGCGAACAGGTCCTGCGTATAGGCCTTCAGGCATCTGCGGTCGGTGCGGACCTTTTCGGTCGTCGACTTCAGGAATCCGGAGAGGTGCGTGCCGAACGGATTGGTGGCCCCGAATCCCGCGACCTGGAGCAGAGCGCCGGCGGCGGTGGTCGCCGCGTTCTGATCCGGCGTGGCCAGAGCGATCGGGGCTGCGCCCGTCGGCTGAGCGAGGTTGAGCACGGCCACGTCGTGCAGGCCGGTCTGCTCGAAATCCGGGTGAACGCGCCCGGAGACCACGCCGATCGATTGGCCGATCGCCGCGTCGCGCAGCCTGGGACGCCCAATGATCACCTGGAAGTTGGCGAGATTGAAGCCGGCGACGCAGTGCCCGGCGGTCAGGACTTCGGTTGGGCCGATCACCGACCCGCTGCAGTGCATGTGTCCCTTGCGGAAGATGGCGACGGCATAGGGCCACTCGGCCGGGTTCGCGGCGCTGCCCCCGACGATCGAGGAGTGCGCACGCGGCGCCGCCGCGGCGGCTGTGGACGGCGGAGCGCCGGCCGTCAGCGCGACTGCACAGGCCATGGCTGCCAGCAGGCTGCGATTTCTTGCGCTCAGCTGCATTGCGTCCTCTCTCCCGTGTCCCGCCTCAGTCGAGGCCGAGCTCGTGACCGTAGTGCCGCGCGTACTCGTCTCGCTTCTCGAGCACATTCTCTACGTAGTCGCGGGTCTCGGGAAAGGCGATGTCGTCGAGGCTCAGGCTCGAGCCGCCCCAGGCGGCGACGTTCGTCTCGCCGGCGTTGTAGGCGGCCAGAGCCGCGATCTCGTTGTCGCCGAACTTCTGGATCAGGTAGTGGAGGTAGAAGGTCCCGTAGCGGATGTTGATGTCGGGGTCGGAGAGGTCGTCGAACTTGAAGGTCTGTCCTCCGCTCAGGCCCTCGATCACCTTGGCCGTGCTCGGCGTGATCTGCATCAGGCCCCTGGCCCCCGCGTGGGAGGTCTGATCCCGGAAGTGGGACTCCGAGTAGATCACTGCCGCGATCAGGTCCGCCGGCACGTCCTTCTGGGCGGCCTGCTGGCGAATGATGTCCTCGTGCTGCAGCGGCAGGGTGACCTCCTCCAACGTGCGCTGAAAGCGGTCGCTGTTGGCGATCAGGAAGCCGCCCAGCGCACCGACGATCAGCGTGCCGCCGATGACGAGAGCGCGGCGACGGCGCTGCGAGCGACGCCGGGCCTTCGTCTGGGTCGCGCGGCGGCTCTTCGAGCGCGTGCCGCTGCGCCGCGAGCGGGTGCGCGCGGAGCGCACCGACGTCCTCGGGCTCATTCGCTCTCCCGGGTGCTCAATTCGGCGATCAGCTCTTCCACCTCTTTATCCAACTCCTGGAGGGAGGCATCGTTGCGGATGACGTGGTCGGCACGGCGCACCTTCTCCCCCTGGTCCAGCTGGCGCTCCTCCCTGCCCTCCAGGCCCGGCTGGCCGCGCTCCCGCAGGCGGGCGTCCCTCGTCTCGTCGCCGGCGACGACGGCCAGGGTCGCATCGAAGGCGTCCTCCATGGCCGTCTCGAAGAGCAGGGGGACCTCGATCACCGCAATCTCGACCTCCGGCCCGAGGCTCTGCCGCCACTCCAGCACGTGCGCTCCGACACGCGGGTGCGTGACGCTCTCGAGCCAGGCGAGCTCTTCGGGGTCCCCGAAGACGATCTCGCCGACCTTGTCGCGGTCCACGCCACCCCCAGGAGCGATCGCGTCGCCCCAGCGCTCGATCAGCGCAGCCTTCACCTGCTCGTCATCGAGGATGTCGTGTGCGACGCGGTCCGTCGACAGCGTCGCCGCGCCACGCCTCTCGAACGCGGCCAGCGCCTCCGACTTTCCCGCCCCGATTCCCCCCGTGAGTCCTACGAAACGGGTCAATCCTGCGCGGGAGGCGGCTCCTCGGCCGGAGCCTCCTCGTCGGAAGGCCCCTCTGCGGGAGGCTCCTCTGCGGGAGGCTCCTCCGCGGGAGGCTCCTCGGCGGGAGGCTCCTCGGCGGGCGCCTCCTCCGGCGGGGCCTCCGGCGCGACCTCGGCCTCCGGCGCCTCGGCTTCCGGCGCGGCGTCGGTCTCCGGCGCGGCTTCGGCCTCGGGCGCGGCATCCGCATCGGCCTCGGGCGCCAGGTCCTCGGGCGGCTCCGCGTCCTCGATGACGACGTCGTCGCTCACCTCGCGGGTGGGAAGCTCCTGCCCCTCGACCCGCTTGACGCTCAGCGAGAGGCGGCGGCGGGAGTCGTCGACCTCGAGGATCTTCACCTGAAGCTCGTCGCCCGGGCGCACCACCTCGGCGGGGCTCTCGACGTGGTGCTGCGCAAGCTCGGAGATGTGGACCAGGCCCTCGACGCCGGGCAGGATCTGGACGAAGGCGCCGAAGGCGACGATCTTGGTGACCTTGCCGTCGACGACGTCGCCCTCCTTGTACTCGTTGAGGACCTTCTGCCACGGGTCCTCCTGCGTCTGCTTCAAGCCCAGGGAGATGCGCTGGCGATCCTTGTCGATGTCCAGCACCTTGACCGTCACCGTGTCGCCGATCGAAACGACCTCCGACGGGTGGTTGACGTGGCTCCAGGAGAGCTCGGAGATGTGGATCAGGCCGTCGATGCCCTCGAGGTCGACAAAGGCGCCGAAGTCGACGATGTTGGAGATCTTCCCCTCGACCACCTGGCCGGGCTCCAGCTTGCCGAGGATCTGCTCGCGCACCTCCTTGCGCTCCTCCTCGAGGACCGCGCGGCGGGAGAGCACGACGTTGTTGCGGGAGCGGTTGAGCTCGATCACCTTGCACTCGAGCTTCTGTCCCATGAACTCGTCGAGATTCTGCACGCGGCGGATGTCGACGAGGGACGCGGGCAGGAAGCCACGCACGCCGAGGTCGAGGATGAGGCCGCCCTTGACGACCTCGATCACGGTGCCCTCGACAGGCTCGCCGGAGTCGGCCGCCTTCTCGATGCGGCGCCAGGCCTTCTCGAAGCGGGCGCGCTTCTTGGAGAGGATCAGGCGCCCCTCCTGGTCCTCCTTGGTGAGGACCAGGGCGTCGACCTCCTCGCCCAGCTCGACCTCCTCCGAGGGATCGACCGACTTGCGGATGGAGAGCTCGTTGGAGGGAATGACCCCCTCCGACTTGTAGCCGATGTCGACGAGGACCTCGTCCTGGTCGATACGGACGACCTTGCCGCTAACCACATCCCCCTCGCTGAAGGGGTGGATGGTGGCGTCGTAGTTCGGAACGAGCTTGCCGTCGACCTCGATCAGGAAGTCGTCCGAGCTCGCGGCACCGTTGCCGGTGCTGTCTGGCTGCGCGGCCTCCGGCTCGGTTTGCTGCTCGGTTTCGGTGGTTGTGTCGGTCTCGGGCACGGCCGCACAGTGTGGCAGACGTATGCCTGGCGTACGGTTCCGCTGAACCGGGAACGCCCAGGCTTCCACTACCTTTGCGAGGGATGCCGAAACGCCAGACCAAACGCGGCGATGAGCGCACTCCGCTGAGCGGCAACCACGACGTGATCGTCTGCGGGGCGAGCTTCGCGGGCCTGACCGTGGCGCGTCAGCTGGCCGGGTCCGGGGCGAGCGTGCTGGTGCTCGATCGCTACGAGATCGGGGAGCGCCAGACCTCCGCGTGTGGCGTCCCCACCGCCTGGCTGGAGAGGATGGGCCTGGAGGCCTCCGCCAGGCAGGAGTTCGGCGAGCTCGTGGTCCACACGCCGCGTGGCACCTCGCGCTACGAGCTCCCCTGGACCTTCTCAACCTTCGACTACCGCGAGCTCTGCCGGCTGCTCTGGGAGCAGTGCGACGCCCGGTTCGAGACCGCCAAGGTCAACGGGCGCACCGGTGAGACGGTCCACACCGACCGCGGTGACGTCTCCGCGCCGCTGATCGTGGACGCGCTCGGCTGGCGCCGGATCCTCGCCTCGGATGGCGGCTACCAGCCACCCGACGCGCCGCTCTCGCGCGGGCTCGAGGTCCATCCCCACGGAGGCGGGGACGACCTCGAGGTCTGGATCGACCGCCGCTACGTGACGGCCGGGTACGGCTGGAGCTTCCCCGCGCGCGACGAGCAGCGGATCGGCGTCGGCTCCTTCGATCCGCGCTTCCACGTCAAGGACACGACGGTCCTGCTGGCAGATGACCTCGAGCGGCCCGCCGTGCGGTATCAGGGCAACTGGATCCCGCACAAGCTGCGGCCCGGCACCGAGGACGGCATCTTCTTCGTCGGCGACTCGGCCGGCCACTGCATCCCGCTGACGGCCGAGGGGATCAGGACCGCCTTCTACTTCGGGATCAAGCTCGGCGACGAGCTGCGAGCGGTCGTCGCCGGCGAGCGGGGCCGTGAGACGGCCCTGCGCAACTACGCCGAGTTCGTCGACGACCACGAGTGGAAGTTCCGCTGGATGCTCCGCGCCCAGAAGATGCTTCCCAAGCTCCCTGCCCGCGTGCAGCGCGCCGTGATCCGCGCCTGCGGCCGCAAGCGCTTCGTCGACTGGGCCTTCGGCCACTACTTGCGGATCGCACCGCCGGAGTTCGCAAACGGTTCCGGTCCACGGCTTCGCCACCAGGTCGCGGCCACGGGCGGCAGCCCCACACAAGTCGCTTCGGGCTCCGCCCTCCGCTCCTAAGTGGAGCGGCCTGGTGGCCCCTAGCGGACGACCAGGTACGTCCCGGCGAGCAGTAGCCCCACGCCCGCCACTCGGCTCGCCGTCAGCGGCTGCTGGTCGAGGCCGAGGAAGCCGATCCGGTCCAGCACCACCGAGGCGGTGAGCTGGCCCGTCACGGTCGCCGCCGCGACCGCGCCAGCGCCGATCTGGCTGATCAGGACCAGCGCTGAGAAGACGTACGCCGCGCCGAGTGCGCCGCCGAGCAGGTAGTACCACTGCACGTGGGCCACCTCGCCGATCCCACCCGCCTTGCCGCTGAGCGTCACGATCGCGCCCAGCAGCAAGGTCCCCACTGCAAAGGAGACGGTCGCCGCCGCGAAGCTGCCGGTCGACTTGCCGAGCCCGGCGTTGATCGGCGCCTGCAGGGCGATGCAGCCCCCGACGACGGCCATGATCAGGACGGCGAATCCCCTGTCCATTGCGTGATCCTCTCAGAGGATCGGCGTGTCTACTTCGCTGCCAGCCAGTCCTTGCCGACGCCGACGTCGACCGCCAGCGGCGGATCGAGCTCGAAGGCCCCGCACATCTCCCGCTCGACCAGCTCGGAGGCTGCGTCCATCTCGGCCGCGGGGCCCTCGAACAGGAGCTCGTCGTGGATCTGCAGCACCAGCCGGGTCTCCAGGTCTGACTCGTCGAGCGCGCGCTGGCAGGCGACCATCGCGATCTTGATGATGTCCGCCGAGGTTCCCTGGATCGGCATGTTGACCGCGAGCCGCTCGCCCTGGCCGCGAACCTGCGGGCGGCCGGAGCGCAGCTCCGGGATCGGGCGGCGCCGGCCGAGCAGCGTGGTCACGTAGCCGTCCTCCTTCGCGGCTTCGACCGTCTCCACGATGTAGCGCTTCACCGCGGGGAAGCGCTCGAAGTACCGGTCGATGTAGGCGCCCGCCTCCTCCTGCTCGATGTTGAGGCGGTCGGCCAGGCCGTACGAGGAGAGGCCGTAGGCGATGCCGTAGTTGACCATCTTCGCCTTCGATCGATCGCCGGGAGTGACCTTCTTCGGGTCGGAGCCGAGCACCTCCGCGGCGGTGGCGGCGTGGATGTCCTCGCCGCGGGCGAAGATCTCCCGCAGCGCTTCCTCGCCGGCGATGTGGGCGAGGATCCGGAGCTCGATCTGGTTGTAGTCGGCCGAGAGCAGCCTGTGGCCCCGCGGCGCGACGAAGCAGGACCGGATCGGGCGGCCCTCCTCGGTGCGGATCGGGATGTTCTGGAGGTTCGGGTTGGTGCTGGAGAGCCGACCCGTGGCCGTCGCGGTCTGGTTGAAGGTCGTGTGCAGGCGCCCCGTGTCCGCGTCGATCAGCTCGGGGAGCGCGTCGAGGTAGGTGCTCTTCAGCTTGGTCAGCTCGCGCCACTGCTCGACCTTCGCGACGATCTCGTGCTCCTCCCGGATCTGGGAGAGCACGCGGGCGTCGGTGGAGAAGCCCGTCTTGCCGCGGCGCTTCTTCGTGAGGCCGAGCTCGTCGAAGAAGACCTCCGCCAGCTGCTGCGGGGAGCCGATCGTGAACTCGTGGCCGGCCAGCTCGAAGATCTCGGCCTGCAGGGTCTCGATCCGCTGCTCGAAGCCCTCGCCGATGTCCGCTAGACGCTTCTGGTCGAGCAGCACTCCGACCTGCTCCATAGCCGCCAGGATCTCGATCAGCGGCATCTCGACCTCGTCCATCAGCTTCTCCAGCCCGCCCTCCTTGATTCCCTTTCTCTGCAGCTGGGCGATCTCCCAAACTAGGCGGGCCTCCGCCGCGGGATCCGGCGGCGGCTCCTCCCCCAGCTCGAGCTGATCGCCGTCCGCGCCGTCCGACTCCTTCGCGGCGGCGGCGAGCCCGCGCTGGGCGGCGATGTCGACCAGGTCGTAGGTGCGGCGCGCCGGATCGAGCAGGTAGGCGCCGACCATCGTGTCGTGGCGCAGATCCAGGCCGCCCGGACCGGCTGCGGCGAGCAGGCCGTGCCGGGCGCCCCCGCCCAGGCTCTTCAGATCGTGGCCGATCAGCTTGCGCTTGCCGAGGGATTCGGCGAGCGCGGACAGGTCGGGGCACTCGCCCTCAACGAGGTGCTTGCCGTCATAACCCGACCAGGTTCCCGCCGCGATCGCCAGGGCGACCTCTCCCTTGGCCAGGTCGCCGATCGAGCCCTCTTGCGCCGTGACGTCGAGCTCCTCCTCGGCCTTCCCCTCGGGGACGAAGTCCGCACCCAGTTCCTCCTCGAGGCGCTGCAGGATCACGCGGAGCTCGAATTCGCGGGCGACCTCGCGCAGCCGGCCGCGATCCATCTTCTTCGACATCAACTCGTCGAGGTCGAGCTCGATGTCGATGTCGGTGATGGCGGTCGCAAGCTGCTTGGAGACGCGCGCGTCCTCGGCGTGGTTGGTGAGGTTCTCCTTGCGCTTGGCGCCCGAGATCTTGTCGACGTTGGCGAGCACGCTCTCCAGGTCCCCGTACTCCTGGAGCAGCTGGGCGGCTGTCTTGTCGCCGATCCCGGGGACGCCGGGGATGTTGTCCGAGGTATCGCCCTTCAGCCCGATCAGGTCCGTGACCAGCTCGGGCGGGACGCCGTAGCGCTCGACCACGCCGTCGCGGTCGTAGATCTTGGTGTCCGTCACCCCGCGGGAGGTGGTCATCACCCGAACCCCGTCCTCGACCAGTTGGTACACGTCGCGGTCGCCGGAGACGACCATCACGTCCAGGCTCTGCTCGCGGGCCCGCTTGGTCAGCGAGGCGATCACGTCGTCAGCCTCATAGCCGTCCACCTTGATGTTGGTGAAGCCGAAGGCCTCGGCCAGCGGCATCAGGTGCGGCCACTGGTCTCGCAGCAGGTCCGGACGCGGCTTGCGCTGCGACTTGTAGGGCTCGTAGGTGAGCTCGCGGCCGGACCAGCCGGCGTCCCAGCAGACGACCACGGCCGCCGGATCGAAATCGATCAGCATCTTGGCGAACATCGAGGCGAGCCCGTAGATGGCGTTGGTCGGGCGCCCGTCGTGGGTCGCGATCGACTCCGGCAACGCGAAGAAGGCCCGGTAGGCGAGCGAATTGCCGTCGATCAGGAAGAGCTCTCCGGCCGGCTTCTTGGCCCCCTTCTTCGTGCCGGCCTTGGACTTGGTCGCGGGCATGCCTCGATCCTACGCGCCGCCGTAGTCGACGCCGGAGCGGATCAGGGTGCGGGGACTCGCAGCTTTCGGGTCAGCGTCCTCAGGTTGCCCTGACCGTCCTCCATCGTCAGCTTCACGGTGACCCGCTTCCCGGCCAGGCGGTGGGCGATCGGGAACGACAGAGTTCGCTTCCCGGGCGCGTAGCCCTTGGTGCGACGCTTGGCCCGGGCCTGCTTCCCGCGCCGCAGCACGCCGCTCACGGCCACGTACTCGCGGGCCTTGACCCGCGCCTTGAGGCGAGCCTGTCCGCTGAGGTCGAAATGGACGGAGGCAAGCGACGCGGCCACGGAAGAGTCGACCTGCTCGCCGGGACGGAGCTCGTAGAACCCCTGCGGCGGATTCGCGTTGACCACCCGTCCGGGCTCGCAGGTCGCGCGAAACGACGCGAAGCGGGTCGATGGATGGTGGGCGGTGAAACGGTAGACCCCGGCGGGCACCACTGGCCAGACGACGCCGCCGTCGACGGAGGACTCGGTCCGCGATGCATCGGGGATGACCGACTCGTTGAAGTAGACGGGGTTGGGCAGTGCTGCGCTCGCGCTGGCAGTCGCTCCCGCGACCCCGTGGGCGCCATAGGCGACGAAGTCATTGAAGCTGAGCTCGCGCACGTTGACGGTGCTGAAGGTGGAGACCACCGCGCAGTCGACGAGCTGGTTGTTCGCATCGCGCGGCGCCTTGAGGATCAACGCAAGCCCGTTGTAGGCCGCGTCGGAGGGCATCTGGAAGTTGACCCGTTCGAGGTCCTTGCCCTGGCTGACATAGGTCTGCAGGTAGATCCGGTGGTGGCCGGCGGAGTCGGCGTATGGCGTGAACTTGGTGCCGTCGGGAACCAGGAGGTCGTAGCTGCCGTCCGGCCCCGTCTGCGTGCTCAGGCTCGGGAGCTCGGCCACCCGTACGGTGGCGCCCGCTATCGGGGTCTGATCGTCGAACGTGTAGACCGTCCCGCGGACGTGTACCGGCGGCAGTCCTGCCTTCTTCTTCGCCAGCGCGCCACCCGGGGCGGCCAGGCTGAGCAGGGCGAGAAGCACGGTGACGACCGCGACGCTGGTGGCGCGGCCGTGCCGGGCGCGGGGCATCTACGAACTCCTTTTCGTCGAGCCTCTGGGATCGAATCGCCGCCTCTGGACATCCCTGCCGGGCGGCGCCGGCCAGCGTAGCGGCTCGGCGGTGAGCGGCCGGACCAGCGCCGCTGCCTATGATCCGCTCGCCATGGCCGCCTCCGCTCAGTACAGCGTCACCGTCCGCGTCGAGCTCGACGCGCGCCAGGAGCCCCTCGGCAAGATCACGGCCCAGATCGCCGAGGCCGGCGGGGCGCTGCAGTCCGTCGACCTGATCCCCGGCGCGGGGCCGGAGGGAAAGCGGGTCCGCGAGTTCACGATCGATGCCAACAGCGCCGACGCCTGGGAGCAGATCCTGCGCTCGATTGGCTCCACGCGGGGCGCGCGGGTCCTCGGGTTCACCGACCGCACCTTCGATATGCACAAGAAGGGCAAGATCGAGCAGCACAACAAGTACCCGCTGAAGACCCGCGACGACCTCTCGATGGCCTACACCCCGGGCGTCGCACGCGTCTGCGAGTACATCGCCGCGGACAAGAGCAAGGCCTTTGACTTCACGATCAAGGCGAACACGGTCGCCGTGGTCTCCGACGGCTCGGCCGTGCTGGGCCTCGGCGACATCGGCCCCGAGGCGGCAATGCCGGTGATGGAGGGCAAGGCGATGCTCTTCAAGGAGTTCGCCCAGGTCGACGCCTTCCCCATCTGCCTCGACACCAATGACCCCGCGGAGATCATCCAAACCGTCAAGTTGATGGCGCCGACCTTTGGCGGCATCAACCTCGAGGACATCTCCGCGCCACGCTGCTTCGAGATCGAGGAGACGCTGAAGGAGGAGCTGGACATCCCCGTCTTCCATGACGACCAGCACGGCACCGCCGTCGTCGTCATGGCCGCCCTGTTCAACTCGCTGAAGATCGTCGGCAAGCCGATCGAGAGCCTCCGGGTGCTGGTGCTCGGCACCGGCGCCGCCGGCATCGCCTGCACGAAGATGATGCAGGAGTCGGGGATCACCCAGATCATCGGCTGCGATCGCCAGGGGGCGATCTCGACCGACCGGGCCGACTACGCCGACGACTCGATGTCGGACATCAAGCGGTGGTTCGCCGAGAACACCAACCACGAGAAGCTCGCGGGTGGCCCCAACGAGGTGATCGAGGGCTGCGACATGTTCATCGGCCTCTCCGGCCCGGGCCTGATCGAGCCCGAATCGCTGGCGAAGATGAACGATGACGCGATCGTCTTCGCGATGGCCAACCCGACGCCCGAGGTGATGCCCGAGGACGCCGAACCGCACGTCCGGATCATGGCCACCGGCCGCTCGGACTACCCGAACCAGATCAACAACGTGCTCTGCTTCCCGGGGATCTTCCGCGGCGCGCTCGATGCCGGGGCGCCGCGGATCACCGAGGAGATGAAGCTTGCAGCCGCCCGAGGAATCGCCGAGGTCGTCACCGATGACGACCTCGCCGAGGATTACATCATCCCGTCGGTCTTCAATCGCGACGTAGCGACAAGCGTTGCGGAGGCCGTGGTCGAGGAGGCGAAGGAGGCGGGTCTCGCCCGCTTCTCAGAGGAGACCGGTACCTATGAGATCGTCGACACCGACGGGAGCGCCAATGGCGGGACGGGCGCCTAGGCGCATCGACGCCATCGACGGCTTTCGGGCCTACGCGATCCTGGGCGTCGTCACCCTCCACCTGCTCCTGATTGCCGGGGCCGTGCAGCCCGGGACGACGACCAGCCTGGTCGCGTGGGGGCTGTTCGGCAACGTCATCGATGCCTTCTTCATCGTCAGCGGCTTTGGCCTCTTCCTGGCGGTAGTGTCGCGAGGAGGGGAGCTCGGCTCGCTGCGCGCCTTTGCCGTGGGCAGGGTTGCCCGGCTGATACCGCCTTATTGGATCACGCTCGCGCTGATGCTTGGGCTCCTCGCCTTCGCCGCCGCGCCGCCAGGCGTAGCGGCGGACGGCCTGCCGGGGGTCGGGAACTTCGCCGTCCACCTCGTCGCCATGCAGATGCCAGCCCGCCTGTTCGACCCGAACATCTCGATCGGGTTCGGGATCAACGGCGCGCTCTGGATGATCTCGGTGATCACCTGCTTCTACCTCGTGTTCCCGCTGATTGTGAGGTCCTATTACCGCCACCCGCTGGCGGGGCTCGCGATTGCGGCGGCGATCACGATCGTGTGGCGGGAGTCGGCAGTGCATCTGCCGCAATGGTTTGCGGCGCTCAACGTGGGCGACCATCCGGCCTGGGTAGTGAGATTGGTCGCGATCGATCAACTCCCCGGCTGGGCCTTCTCGTTCGCTCTTGGCATGACCGGCGCCTGGGGCTACCAGCGGATTCAAGCGTTCGACCAGGCCGCCGTGAGACGAATAGCCATCAGGGGCGCCCCGGTCGCGCTCCTCGCCTGCCTTCTCTGCGCCTACCTATACGGGCAGGACGCCTCCGCCATAAGCGGGGAGGTTGGCGGCAGCGTCGCTCGGAGCTCAACGTTCCTCGTGATCGCGTTCAGCGCCTCGCGCGCTGCGCTGATGGCCGCGATCGCCCTTGGCCCCTTCTGGATCCGAGCACCCTTCGCCAATCGCCAGACGCGGTCCCTGGCCGAGCTCAGCTACGCGATCTATCTCATCCACCTCGTCGTAGCCCTCTACATCGGGGGAAGCCTCCTCTCACTTCCCACCGACGGCTCAATCGGCGCCGTGGCTCTCTGGTTCGGGGTCGTGCTGCCCGTCTCTCTGCTGTACGCCTACGCGATGGTGCACTTCGTCGAGCGCCCCTCCCGGGCATGGGCACGTCGAACGGCGCTGCCGAGCCGGCCCGTCGGAGCGCAGGCGGTACCCGCCGCATCTGCCTCGACGACCTAGGTGGCCGGCGCTCAGCTTCGAACCTCGGTCCTGTAGCGAACCTCCGTGTACGTGCTCCCGGCGAAGGTCTTCTCCCGGGTGGCGCCGTCCAGCGACCAGCCGTTCGCCTCGTAGAAGCCCCGCGACGTATTCCACTCCGCCGTCCACAGGGTCACCTCGCGAAAGCCGCGGGAGGAGAGCTCCTCCATCGAGGCCGTGAGCAGCGCCCGGCCCAGCCCTCTTCGCCACTGCGCGGGCTCGGTGTAGAGCCTGTCGAGCAGGGCGACGGCTGCCGGGTCGGCGTCCTCATCGGGGCTACGGCGGAGAACCGCGAAGGCGGCGATCGCGCCTCGCCGCTCGGCGACGAGACAGACCACCTCGGGATCCGTGATCTGCCTCTCCCACTCCTCGGGAGGAGAGGTGACACCCGCAAGGCCCACGGGCGAGAGATGTCGCGCCCACGCCGCGCGGCCCGAGGTGAGGAAGACCTCGGCGAGCCGAGCTCCCTCTCCCGGACGCGCCTCTCTCACACCAATGGCCATCGCCAGAACCTAACCGGCGCTCGCGGCTAGCATCCGCCGCCGAATGCGCGTTCTCGTCACGGGAGCCACCGGGTTGATCGGTTCTGCCCTCTGCGACGCCCTGCTCGCGAGGGGCGACGAGGTCGTGGGCCTGACCCGCGACCCCGGCCGCGCGAAGCCGAAGAACCCCACGGTCCGCTGGCATGCCTGGCAGGCCAGCACCGAGCGGCCGCCGCCGGAGGCGCTCGAAGGGATCGACGGCGTCGTCAACCTGATCGGCGAGGAGATCAACCAGCGGCTCAGCGACCAGGCCAAGATCCGCATTCGCGAGAGCCGTCTGGTCGGTACCCGCAACCTGCTCCAGGCAATCGAGGCGGCGCCCGACAAGCCGAGCGTCTTCATCGGGCAATCCGCGATCGGCTACTACGGCGACCGCGGCGCTCAGATCCTCGACGAGGAGTCCGAGCCGGGCGAGGGCTTCACGGCGGAGATCCCGATCGACTGGGAGCGGGCCGAGCGGGAGGCGGAGCGGATCGTGTCGCGGGTGGTGATCCTCCGAACCGGCCTGGTGCTGACCAAGCACGGCGGCCTGGTCAAGCAGCTGCTCCTCCCCTTCAAGCTCGGGGTGGGCGGGCCGATCGCGGGCGGCGAGCAGTTCATGTCGTGGATCCACCTCGACGACGAGGTCGGGCTCCTGCTCTGGGCCCTCGACAACGACCGAGTCTCCGGCACGATCAACGCGACGGCCCCCAATCCCGTCACCAATCGTGAGTTCTCCAAGGCGCTGGGCCGGGCCCTTCACCGTCCCGCCTTCATGCCGGTTCCGAAGTTCGCGGTCAGCGCGATGCGCGGCGGCGAGCTGGCGGACGCGGTCGCCGGCGGCGCGCGCGTCCTGCCACGGCGGGCCCTGGACATGGGCTACGAGTTCCGGCACCCGGAGCTCGACGAGGCCCTCACCAGCGCGCTCCGATAGGGGAAGATGCTCGGGATGAAGCTCGAGGGCGTCCACCACATCACCGCGATCACCGGCGACGCCCAGAAGAACGTCGACTTCTACGCCGGCGTGCTGGGACTGCGCCTGGTGAAGAAGACGGTCAACCAGGACGACCCGACCGTCTACCACCTCTTCTTCGCCGACGAGAAGGGCTCCGCCGGCTCCGATCTGACCTTCTTCGAATACCCCGGCGCCCCTCCAGGCCGCGCCGGCGACGGGATGATCTGGGGCATCCGCTGGCGACTCGGGAGCAGCGACGCGCTGGGCTTCTGGAAGCAGAGACTCGAGGACAACGGGACGCCGGCGGAGCTCGCCGACGACGGCGTGCTTCGCTTCGCCGATCCCGAGGGCCTCGGGCACGCCCTCAAGGTCGTAGAGACAACCGACGAGCCCCTGACCGCCGAGCACCCCGAGATCCCCGCCGAGCTCGCCCTCCAGGGCTTCGACGGTGCGATCGCCTACTCGAGCAACCCAGAGGCAAGCCGCCCGCTACTCGAGGATGCCCTGGGCTTCGAGCCCCTGGAGGGCGAGGAGGGCCAGCGCGGATGGGAGTGCCGCGGCGACAGCCGGGGCGGGCTCTGGGGCTACTCCGAGCCGCCGGCCGAGCGCGGTCTCCAGGGCGCGGGCAGCGTTCACCACATCGCCTGGGCATCGCAGGTCGACGACCATGAGGCCTGGCGCGACCGGGTGATCGCCGCCGGTGCCCGCCCCACCCCGGTGATCGATCGCTTCTACTTCCGCTCGATCTACTTCCGCGAGCCGAGCGGCGTGCTCTTCGAGATCGCCACCCTCGGCCCCGGCTTCACGGTCGACGAGCCGCTCGAGTCGCTGGGCGAGAAGCTCTCGCTGCCACCCGACTACGAGCACCTCAGGGAGCAGGTCGAGCCGGTCCTGCGGCCGATCAACAACCCGCGTGTCCACGCCTGAGCAGCCTCCCGGCGACCGGCCGGGTCAGGTCGTCGAGCTGGTTCACCTGACCCGCGAACCGGCCGGCGAGCCGGAGGGCGCGCTGATCCTGCTCCACGGCCGCGCCGTCGACGAGCGCGACCTCTATCCGATGCTCGACGAGCTCGACCCGGATCACAAGCTCTTCGGGATGACCCCGGGGGCGCCGCTGACGAACGTCCCGCCCGGGGGACGCCACTGGTATGTGATCGAGCAGATCGGCCACCCCGACGAGCAGACCTTCATCGACACGCTGGAGAAGCTGTGCCGGTTCCTCGACGACGAGCTCCGCCACCGCGGGATCCCATGGGAGAAGACAGTGATCGGCGGGTTCAGCCAGGGAGCGGCGGTCGCCTGTGCGGTCGCCCTGGGCATGGGCCGCCCGAGGGCCGCGGGCCTGCTGATGATGAGCGGCTTCTATCCGATGGTCCGCGGCTGGAAGCTCGACCCACGGGCGAAGCGCGGCATGCCCGTCTACGTCACCCATGGCTCCTACGACCCGATCATCCCGGTCGGATTCGGCCGCAAGGCCCGCGACCTGCTCGAGGAAGGCGGCCTCTACGTCACCTTCCGCGAGGCCCGGGTCCAGCACTCGATCGACTTCGCCCTGATCCCGGAGATGCGCGACTGGGTCGCCTCGGTGATCTCGGGGCAACCCGTGATCGAGGGCCCGCCCTCCGCTCGCTAGCGGGGCGGGCAGGTGGCACCCAGCGGCACCCGCGCGGCGCCCGTCACTCGGTAGCGCTGGATCATGCACTCGGTGGTGTCGCCCTCCGTGGTGATCGCGTAGCTGCCCAGGACGGTCCCGTCGCGATGCGCCCCGAAGACCCCGTTGCGGACGTTGTCGCGGAATGACGACGCGTCGGTCCCGGCGTCCCCGATCGCCTGCAGCGTGAGGGCCATCGCCTCGTAGCCGTAGGCGGCATACGGGCCCGGCGCCCGATGAAACCGCGTCGCAAACTGCCGCTCGAACTGCTTGTCGGGCAGACGGTTCCCGTCGAGCTCGGCGCTCACCGCGAGCGTGGCCGGGGCGGAGCCGTAGATGCCGAGGCGCTGGGGCCCGGGCTCGTAGACGGCCTGCTTTCCCGGACCACCGGTCGTGGCAACGTGGGCCGGAGGCTTGCCCGGCATGACCTGAATCCCGTGCTCGGCGGCCGAGGACTTGAACTCCGAGGCGGCCAGGTTCTGGAAGGCCGAGCCGTCGGTGGTCACCGCCGCGCGGGTCACGCCGAGCTCCGATGCCCAGCTGGCCGCGGCGTCGACCACCACGTCGTCGCCGGGCACGGTCCTGGCGAAGTTGGGCGAGCCCGAGGGCCGGTAGCGGTCGGGCGAGTTCGGATACCCGGCCGCGGGAGCGGTCAGATCGACCGCGCCGGCACCTGGAGAGACCTGCACCAATCCAGCGTCATTGGTGATCGGCACCGAGGCGCGGGTCGGCTCGGAGTCGAGCTCGCCGATGTAGGCAGCCGCGGACGAGTCCTGGACTGCCTGGCGGGCGTTTGCCCCGACCGCCACAGGGTCCCACGGCTTCCCCTTGGCGTCGTCCAGGAACCGGGCGCGAACCTCGATCGAGCCGGCCTCGCCCTGCGCTTGTTCGAGGGCGAGGCGCGCCCCATCGGCCGCTTCGCGTCCGTCAACGCCCCGCGGGCCGGTCAGCGGCAGGCTGACGTACACCGATACGGGAGCCTCGATCTTCGCGGTGCCGGCGATCCCGCAGCCGGCGACCAGAAGGCTGAGCAGCAGCGCCGCGAGCGCCACACGCGAGATCAATGCACTAGCCGAAGAAGACCTCGGCCTCGCGATAGAGGCTCTCCGGGACGGTTTTCAGCTCGGCGGTCGCCTCAGCCAGGTCGACGAGCTCGATGTCGGTGCTGTGGAGGGCGGTCATTTTGCCCCACTCGCCGTTGTGGGCCGCGTCGATCGCATGGAGGCCAAACCGGGTCGCGAGCACGCGATCGAACGCGGTGGGTGTGCCGCCACGCTGGACATGGCCGAGGACGGTCGCGCGAGCCTCGTGGCCGGTGCGCTGCTCGATCTCCCCCTCGAGCCAGTTGGCGATGCCGCCGAGCCGTGCGTGTCCAAAGGCGTCCGTTGGCGCACCATCTGCCTGCGGCATCCCGCCCTTGGGCGTTGCGCCCTCTGCCACGACCACAATCGGCGAGTACTCGCTCTCGAACCGCCGGACGATGTACTCACAGACCCGGTCGAGGTCGAAATCGATCTCGGGAATCAGGATCACGTTTGCGCCGCCGGAGAGCCCGGCGTGGAACGCGATCCAGCCGGCGTGTCGGCCCATCACCTCGCAGATCAGCGTGCGTTTGTGGCTCTCCGCGGTCGTGTGGAGCCGGTCGATCGCCGACATCGCGATGTTGACCGCGGTGTCGAAGCCGAACGTGTAGTCGGTGGCGGAGAGATCGTTGTCGATCGTCTTCGGCACCCCCACGACATGAACGCCCTCCTCGTGCAGCTTGGCGGCCGCCCCGAGCGTGTCCTCGCCTCCGATCGCAATCAGGCCGTCGACCTCATCGGCCTTCAGGTTCTCGGCGAGACGCTCGGGGCCGCCGTCCTCCTTGAAGGGATTGGTCCGCGACGAACCGAGGATCGTGCCGCCACGGGGCAGGATCCCGCGAACCTCCGGAATGCCAAGCGGCGCGCTGAGGCGCTCGAGCGGCCCGGCCCAGCCGTTGCGGTAGCCGACGAAGTCGTGGCCGTACTCCCCCACCCCCTTGCGCACGATGGCGCGGATCACCGCGTTCAGTCCGGGGCAGTCGCCTCCACCGGTGAGAACGCCGATCCGCACGCGGTCAATCTACCTGGGCCGCGCGACCGGTCAGCGCTCGGAGACGTCGGCGCTCAGCACCGGCTTCACGTCGACGATCGGTGTCCCGTCCAAGGCTTCCAGATTTCGGACCTTCACCCTGGCGCCGTCGATGGAGTCGACCTCAACGCGATGGATTCCGATCGGGTTTGGCCGGTGCGGGGAGCGGGTGGTGAACACCCCGGCCTCGGGCCGCGAGGTGTCGCCGCGCGGGTGAACCACGAGTACGTCCCGGTCGGCGCGATCGAGCCAGGTGAGGATCAGGAGCTCGTCGCCGGCCTCGACGCCCCGCAGGCCCTCGAGCATGTCGGGTTCGAAGCTGAGCCACGCGTCCGGTGCGCCCTCGTCGCCCTGCTTCGGAGCCGACCCCATCTCGGTCAGGGGCGACTCGACCCGCCCAATTGGCCGGACTTCGTAGGCCAGCGCTATGGGCGCGTCAGCCAGTCGATGAGCGGCTGGGCGTAGCGGAGCAGCGCGCCTGTGAAGACGCCGCCGAGGAAGAGGAGGGCGTCGACCGGACCGGGGATGCCCAGTGCGTAGGCGATCACCATCACGCAACCGCCCAGGACTGTGAAGAGGACTACCTGCACGGCCCGGAAGCCTATCTGGCGAGCGCGGCGCGAGTTTCGCTCAGGAAGCCGGCCACGGCTGCGACGGCAGCTTGACTGTCGGGCGCATCGGCGACCGCCCGGACGAGCCTGGTCCCGATGATGATCCCGTCGGCAACCTCACCCACCGCGCCGGCTTGCTCGGGCGTCGAGATGCCGAAGCCGACGGCGACGGGGACAGTCGCCTCCTCCTTCGCCGCCGAGATCAGCTCGGTCAGCTCCGCCGGCAGCTCGTCGCGCTCGCCGGTGACGCCCACGGTCGAGACCAGGTAGACGAAGCCATGTGCGTCCGCGCAGATCCGCGCGCGGCGCTCCGGCGGCGTGGTGGGCGCCACCAGGGGGATCAGCGCCAGCCCGTGCCGGCCCAGCGCCTCGGCGAGCTCGCCCTGCTCCTCCAACGGCAGGTCGGGGACGATCACGCCCGATGCCATCGCCTCCGCGGCGAGCTTCCCGAACTCCTCCACCCCTCTTGCCAGGATCATGTTCGCGTAGACCATCAGCGCAACGGGGATCCGATCACCGACGGCCGCGCATGTCTCGAGAACGTCCTCCAGCGTCGCCCCGGCGGCCAGCGCCGCAGTGTCGGCGGCGTGGATCGTCGGGCCGTCCGCAAGCGGGTCCGAGAACGGAACGCCGAGCTCGATCAGATCCGCGCCGGCATCGGCGTAGGCGCCGGCGACCGCGGTCGCGGTCTCCTGGTCGGGGAAGCCGCCCATCAGGTAGGGCATCAGCGCCGCTCGCCCTTCCGCCCGGGTCGCCGCGAAGGCGGCCTCGATCGAGGTGGTGGTGGCTTCAGCCATCGAGCTCGGCGAGCTTCGCCGTCACCTCGTCCATGTCCTTGTCGCCACGCCCGGAGAGCGTGAGAACGTCGTAGCCATCTCCCCCGCCGTGCTCGAGGAGCCAGGCGATGGCGTGAGCGGGCTCGAGCGCCGGGATGATCCCCTCCAGCCTGGCGAGCTCCCGAAATGCGCGCAGGGCCTCGACGTCTGTGGCGGAGTCGTAGGTTGCCCGGCCGGAGTCGCGCAGGAACGCGTGCTCGGGACCGACACCCGGGTAGTCAAGCCCGGCAGAGACCGAATGCGCTTCGAGGATCTGACCCTCGGCGTCGGCGAGCACAGACGAGAAGGCACCGTGCAGAACTCCGTTGCTGCCGGCGATCAACGAGGCACCGTGGTGGCCGCTGTCCAGACCCTCGCCTGCGGCTTCGATCCCGATCAACTCGACGGGATCATCGAGGAATGCGTGGAAGCTGCCGATCGCGTTGGAGCCGCCGCCGACGCAGGCGATCACTCGGCTGGGCAGCTCGCCCTCGGCGTCGAGGGCCTGCGAGCGAGCCTCGTCGCCGATCACGCGCTGGAGGTCGCGAACGAGCGCGGGATAGGGCGCGGGCCCGACGACCGAGCCGATCACGTAGTGAGTGCTCCCTACCGTGGCAACCCAATCCCGAATGGCGGCACTGACCGCCTCCTTCAGGGTGCGTGCTCCGGCCTCGACGGGGATCACCTCGGCCCCGAGGAGCCTCATCCGGTCGACGTTGGGCGCCTGGCGGCGGATGTCCTCGGTGCCCATGTAGACGGCGCACTCGAGGCCGAACAGGGCGCACGCGGTCGCGGTCGCGACGCCGTGCTGCCCCGCCCCGGTTTCGGCAATCACCCGGGTCTTGCCCATCCGCCGGGCGAGCAGGGCCTGGCCGACGGCGTTGTTGATCTTGTGGGCGCCGGTGTGGGCGAGGTCCTCGCGCTTCAGATAGACGCGGCGGCCGACTTGCTCGGAGAGCCGCTCGGCGAGATAGAGCGGAGTCGGGCGGCCGACGAAGTCGCGAAGCAGCGTCGACAGCTCGGACTGGAAGCCCTGGTCCTCGCGTGCCTCGGCCCAGGCCGCGCTGAGCTCATCGAGCGCTGCGATCAGCGTCTCGGGCACGAACCGGCCCCCATAGGGGCCGAAGTGCTCCTCGACCGCGGTGGTCACGGCGATGCAGCCTTGGTGGGCAGCTGAACTCCCGCGGCCTCGAGAAAGGCCTCGACCTTGGCGTGATCCTTGCGCCCCGGCTCCGCCTCGACGCCGCTGACGACGTCGACCGCGAACGGCTTCACCCGCCCGATCGCCTCGGCGACGTTGTCCGGGGTGAGCCCGCCCGCCAGCACCATCGGGATCTTGGAGCGGCGCTTCACGATCAGGTCCCAGTCGAAGCTCTGACCGGTGCCGCCGTGAATGCCGTGCCAGTAGGCGTCGAACAGGTGGAAGTCCGTGCGAAAGGCCTCGGCGGCCTGGACGTCGGCTGCGCTGGTGACCCGCATCGCCTTCATCACCTTGGCCCCGGTGCGGCGGCGCGCCTCCACGCAGAATGACGGGCCCTCCTCACCGTGGAACTGCAGCAGGGTGAGGTTCTCGCGCTCGGCGGCGTCGATCACCTCCTCCAGGGTCGCGTTGACGAACACGCCGGCGATCTCGCAGCGGCGCTTGAGCGCCGCGCCGATCTCCTCGGCAACCTCGGGACGCACGAATCGCGGGCTCTCCGGGTGATGGATCAGCCCGATCGCCCAGGCACCGTGGCTCGCCGCATGCTCGGCGTCGGCGAGGTTGGTCATGCCGCATACCTTGACCTTGGTCATGCGACAAGGGTAAGGGCCCATCCCGCAGTAGGCTGACGGTCGATGACCGCGATCGAGGGTGCTTCCAGGCGACTGGCCCACAGCGCTTTCTCCCGGTTGCATGGAGGCTGCCTGGAGCTGGTCGAACCCGACGGCCGGAGATTCCGGTTCGGGGACGCGGCGGCCGACCTGGCGGCGACCATCAAGGTCAACTCCGCTCGCTTCTACCGCGCGCTGCTCGGCGGCAGCGTCGGCCTCGGCGAGGCGTATCGCGACGGCCTCTGGGACTGCGAGGACCTGGTCGCGCTGATCCGGATCGCCTGCCGGAATCTTGGCTCGCTCGACGCCTGGCGGCGCCGCCTCCACCCACTGCTCGTCCCGTTGGAGAAGACGCTCTGGCGGGTGCCGCGGAACAGCCGGGGCGCCTCGCGCCGCCACATCTCGGCCCACTACGACCTGGGCAACGACCTGTTCGCGCTCTACCTCGACGAGTCGATGATGTACTCGTCCGCGGTCTTCCCGGACCCGGAGGCAACCCTCGCCGAAGCCCAGCAGAATCGCCTCGAGCGAATCTGCCGGGCGCTGGAGCTCGGCCCCGACGACCACCTGCTCGAGATCGGCACCGGCTGGGGCGCGATGGCGGCGTACGCCGCGAGCAACTACGGCTGCCGGGTGACCAGCACGACGATCTCAGAGGAGCAGCGCGAGGGAGCCCTGCGGAGGATCCGGGACGCGGGGGTCGAGGATCGCGTCACGGTCCTGCTCGACGACTACCGGGACGTCCGTGGCCGCTACTCGAAGCTCGTCTCGCTCGAGATGATCGAGGCGGTCGGCTGGCAGTACTTCGACCTCTTCTTCCGCCGCTGCTCGGAGCTGCTCGAGCCCGACGGGCTCTTCTTCCTGCAGGCGATCGTGATCGATGACCGGCTCTACGAGCAGGAGAAGGCGGCCCGGAGCTTCTCCAACAAGCTGATCTTTCCTGGGGGATGCCTGCCGTCGGTGGAGGTGATTCAGGGTTGCGTCGCCCGCGAGACCGACATGAGCACGGTCTGGCTCGACGAGATCGGCGCCCATTACGCCCGCACGCTCGAGCTCTGGCGCGAGCGCTTCGTCGCCAATTCGGATCTCGCCGGCGAGCTCGGATACGACGAGCCGTTCCGGCGCCTGTGGACGCTCTGGCTCGCGATGAGCGAGGCGGGCTTCCGTGAGCGCCGCCTGCGGGACGTCCAGGTGCTGTTTGCGAAGCCGCAACACTCGACTACGGTCACGGACGAGGCATGGCCGAGGGCGACGGCAAGACAGTCCTGGTAACCGGAGGTTCCGGCTACCTCGGCGGCTGGTGCGTCATCAGCCTGCTCGAGCGGGGCTACCGGGTCAGGACCACGGTCCGCAATCCGTCGCGAGAGCGCGACGTCCACGCCGCCGTCGAGTCGCAGGTCGATCCCGGCGGCCGCCTGACGGTGCACCAGGCCGACCTGATGAGCGATGAGCATTGGCCCCACGCGATCGAGGGCTGTGACTACGTGCTACACGTCGCCTCGCCCTTCCCCTCCAAGCAGCCGAAGGACCACGACGAGCTGATTGTCCCGGCGCGCGAGGGCACCCTGCGTGTGCTGCGCGAGTCTCTTGATGCCGGCGTCAAGCGGGTCGTGGTTACGTCATCGATCGCAGCGGTCAGGCTCGCCAAGGGCGCCGACGCCCACACCCTGACGGAGGACGATTGGACTGACCCCGACGAGCCCGGCCTGACCCCGTACGTCCGCTCGAAGACGATCGCCGAGCAGGCCGCCTGGGACCTGGTCAACCAACGCGGCGAGCAGGATCGCCTGGCGGTGGTCAATCCCGGCGCGATCATCGGCCCGGTGCTGAACGACGACATCTCCTATTCGATCGAGTCGATCCAGCGGCTGCTCAAGGGCATGCCGGGGGTACCGAGACTTGGCTTCAGCTTCGTCGACGTCCGGGACGTGGCGGACCTGGAGATCAGGGCGATGACAGCTCCTGAGGCCGGTGGCCAGCGCTTCATCGCGGTCACGAAGTTCCTGTGGTTCGCGGACACCGCGGAGATCCTGCGAGATCGCCTCGGCGACGCCGCATCCAAGGTCCCCACGCGGAGGATCCCAGACTTCGTGGTGCGAGGAATGGCCCTCTTCGACGGCGGCATCCGGTCGGTGGTGGGCGGCCTCGGAAAGCGCGCCGAGCTCAGCTCGGAGAAGGCGCGGAGCACACTCGGCTGGGCGCCGCGACCGATCGAGGACACCATCGCGGAAACGGGCGAGAGCCTGGTCCACCACGGCGTCGTCGACGCACCAGCGTCGACCCCCGCCTAGGGGGAAGCACGTGACGGGCCCCAGCCCCGACAGTGCAACGGCATTCGTGGAGCGGTATGGGCAGAGCTGGGAGAGCTGGGACGTCGACGCTTTCCTGGACCTGTTCGCCGATGAGGTCGTATACGTGGCCCACCCGACCGAGGAGACCGTGCTGGGAAGGGAAGCGCTCGGGGAATATCTCCGCAAGGAGCAGGGCGAGCAGGGCAAGGTGCACGTGGAAATGGGCAGGCCGATAGTCGAGGGAGACCATGTCGCGGCCGAGTTCTGGGTGACAGCAGTCAATCGCGGGCGGGAGGCGACGATCGCCGGTTGCCTCCTGGCGCAGCTGGACGGTGAAGGTCGCTGCACCCAATTCCGCGAGTACTGGTTCGACGTCGAGGGGCGTACCGCCGCCCCAAGCGGCTGGGGGGAGTAGGTGGCCGGGCTCAGCGCCCGACCGTCTAAGGAAGCGAGCTGGAGTTCGAATCCTGGACGTGGTTCGGACGGTCGCCGAGCTTGACCGTGACGTCCTTCTGCTGCCCGCCGCTGAAGACGGTCAGCGTGATCTCGTCGCCTGGCTTGTGCTCGTTGACGATCGAGACGACGTCGTCCATCCCGGTGATCGGCTTGCCGTCGACCTTGGTGATGATGTCGCCGCCGACCGGGAAGGTCTGTCCGGAGATCGTCGCCTGACCGGTGGCACCCTTGATCCCGGCGTCGGCCGCCGGGCCGCCGCTGAGAACGCGCTCGATCAGTACGCCCTGGGTGACGGGCAGGTTGAGCGCGTGGGCGATATCCGGGGTGATGTCTCCGCCGGATATCCCCAGGTAGGCCTGGTGGACCTGGCCGCCGTTCTCGAGCTGCGAGACGACGTCGGCCGCGGTCTTGATCGGAACGGCAAAGCCGATTCCGACGTTGCCGCCGCTCTGGCTCTCGATCTGGGAGTTGATCCCGATCACCTGGCCGGCGCCATTGATGAGCGGACCGCCGGAATTGCCCGGGTTGATCGCGGCGTCGGTCTGGATGACGTCGCTGATCGAGAAGCCGTTGGGCGCCTGGATCTGGCGCTGGAGCGCCGAGACGATCCCGCTCGTCACCGTGCGGTCGAGGGCGAAGGGGTTGCCGATCGCGACCACCGGATCGCCGACCTGGACCTTCGAGGAGTCGCCTAGCGGCAACGGCTGGGCGCCCTCGGCGTTGTCGACCTTGAGCAGGGCGACGTCGCTCGAGGGATCGGTGCCTACGACCTGGGCATCCTGCTCGGCGCCGTTGCCGAGCTGGACGGTGACCTTCTTCGCTCCTTCGACAACGTGGGCGTTGGTGAGGACGTGGCCGTCGTTGTCGATCAGGAAGCCGGAGCCGGTCGCCTCGCTCTGCTGCTGCTGCGGGAAGCCGAAGACCGACTGCGTCTTCTGCACGATCTGCGAGCGGATGAAGGCGACGCCTTCGGCGTCACGCTGGTAAATGTCGTGGACGGTGAGGCCCTTGCTGGAGTCGCTCGCCGGCCGCGCCAGGGCAGCCGGGGCGATCACGGCGGAGGAGTTGTCGTTGCTCGTATCGACCGCGCCGGTCTTGATCAGGATGAGGCCCGCGATCAGGACGACGAGGCCCCCGGCCACGGCCGACCCGAAGCTGGTCGAGAGGAATCTCCTCAGGGACTGCATGCGAGCCAGTCTGCGGCCCGCCGCTTAACCGTCTCTAAGCCCCGTCTTCGGGTTCTCTAATAACTCAAGGAAGCAGGTGCTCGCGGGTCGAGTCCTCGTCGGCGATCAGCTCTCTGAGCTTCGTGCCGGGGTCGTCAGCCCGCATCAGAGCCTCACCGATCAGCACCGCATCCACCCCGATCCGACCCAGCTCCTCGAGGGTGCTGCGGTCGGCTACCCCGCTCTCCGAGACGACCGTCTTGCCCGCCGGCACGTCTGTGATCAGCTCGAAGGTCCTCTGAACATCGACCGTGAAGTCATCCAGGTCGCGGTTGTTGATGCCGATCACCTCGGCGTCGACGGTCAGGGCGGTCTGGAGCTCCGCCTCCTTGTGGACCTCGACGATCACGTCGAGGTCCAGCTCGCGAGCCTCGTCGTGAAGCCGTGCCAGCTGCTCGGGATCGAGTGCGGCGACGATCAGCAGCACGGCATCCGCCCCCGCCACGGCGGCCTCATAGAGCTGGTACCGGTCGACCGTGAAGTCCTTCTGCAGGACCGGCAGCACGCAGGCCGCACGGGCCTCGCGCAGGTCGTCGAGCGAGCCGCCGAAGTGCGGCGCATCCGTCAGCACCGAGAGCGCCGCGGCGCCCGCCTCGTCGTATCCGCGTGCAATCTCAGCGGGGGTCGCGCCCGCCCGGATCTCGCCGGCGCTGGGCGAGCGCCGCTTGAACTCGGCGATCACCGACAGCCCCGGCCGTACCAGCGCCTCGCCGAACGGGCGCTGCTCCGGTCTCTCCGCCAGCTTCCCTTCGAGCTCCTCAAGAGGGAGCTCGGCACGTCGTCGCTCAGCGCCTGCCCGCGCGGACCCGACCAGCTCTTCGATCATGCCCATCTCGTCCGCTGGACCTTAGCTCGCGCGGGAGAGCTCGCGGGAGCGGGAGACCAGACGGCCGAGCACGTCGAACGCGGCGCCCGAATCGACCGCCTGCGTCGCCTTGGCGATGCCCTCGCCCAGGTCGGCGGATCCGCCGGCGACGTAGATGGCGGCACCCGCGTTGAGGAGGGAGACATCGCGGGCGGGCCCAGCCTCCCCCTCCAGTATCCGGGTGACGATCGCCGCATTCTCGGCCGGCTCACCGCCCGGGATCGCCTCGAGCGGCGCGGTCCGAAGCCCGAGATCGGAGGCCTCGACGAACCACTCCTCGGTGCCGCCGTCGGCGACCTCGATCACCCTGGTCCGGGAGGCGATGCTGAGCTCGTCGATGCCGTCATCGGCGTTGACCACCAGCGCCCGCTCGCAGCCGAGCTGGAGCAGGGCGTCGGCCATGATCTCCTGGTAGCCGCGGTCGGAGACGCCGAGCAGGTGGGCGCTTGCGCCGGCCGGGTTGGTGAGCGGGCCGAGGAAGTTGAAGATCGTGCGCACCGCGAGCTCCTTGCGGACCGGCATCACGTGGGCCATCGCCTTGTGGTGCTTGGGCGCGAACATGAAGCCGAAGCCGACGTCATCAATGCAGGTCGCGACCTCGGCCGGCGAGAGCTCGATGTCGACGCCGAGCGCCTCCAGCACGTCCGCCGAGCCCGAGCGGCTGGTGGCGGAACGGTTGCCGTGCTTCGCGACCGAGCAGCCGGCGCCGGCTGCGATCAGCGCCGCGGTGGTCGAGATGTTGAAGGTGGTCGGCCCCCCGCCGGTGCCGGCCGTGTCGAGCAGGCCCGGCTTGTCGATCTCGACGTGGGCTGCAAGTGAGCGCATCGTCCGCGCCAGCCCCACCAGCTCGGAGACGGTCTCGCCCTTCGCCCGCAGCGAGACCAGGAACGCCGCCGTCTGCACCTCGCTCGCCCGGCCCTCCATGATCTCGGCCAGCGCCGCGGAGGTGTGATCGGCCGTCAGATGGGTCCCGGCGCAGATCTCGTCGATCGCGCGTGTGAGGATTTCGTTGGGCATGATCGAGGCGCTTGGCTAGTCGCCGAGGAAGTTAGCCAGGAGCTTCTTGCCCTGTGGGGTGAGGACCGATTCGGGGTGGAACTGAACGCCCTCCGCCGGCAGCTCGCGGTGCCGGACCCCCATCACCACGTCGCCGTAGCTGGAGGTCAGCTCGAGCTCATCCGGCAGATCCGGGTCCGCGATCAGCGAGTGGTAGCGGCCCGCGACAAGCGGGTTCGAGAGCCCCTCGTAGACCGTCCTGCCGTCGTGCTTCACCTCGGCGTCCTTGCCGTGGATCGGGTCGCCGCGGACAACCTTGCCGCCGAAGGCCTCCACCATCGACTGGTGCCCGAGGCAGACGCCGAGCACAGGCGTGCCGGCCTCGGCGAAGGTGCGAATCGCCTCGACCGAGATCCCCGCCTCCTTCGGCGTGCAGGGGCCGGGCGAGACGACCAGCCGATCGGGCTTCAGCCCAACCAGCTCGCCCACGGTGGCCTTGTCGTTCCGCACGACGCCAACCTCCGCCCCCAACTCCCCCAGGTACTGGACGAGGTTGTAGGTGAAGGAGTCGTAGTTGTCGATGACCAGCACGCTGCTCATCACGGCCACTCCGGCTGTTCGGCGGCGAGATCGACCGCGCGGAAGACGGCCTTGGCCTTGTTGACCGACTCGTTGTACTCATATGCCGGCTGCGCGTCCGCGACCGTGCCCCCGCCCGCCTGCACGTGGACGAGTCCGTCCTTGACGACCACGGAGCGGATGTAGATCGCAGTGTCCAGGTCCTTCGTGTAGCTCAGGTATCCCACGGCGCCGCCGTATGGCCCTCGCTTCTGCGGCTCGAGCTCGTCGATGATCTGCATGGCCCGGACCTTCGGGGCGCCGGACAGGGTCCCCGCCGGGAGGATCGAGCGGAGCGCGTCCATTGCGCTGACGTCATCCCGCAACTTGCCCGACACCTGGCTGACGATGTGGAGGACGTGGGAGTAGGTCTCGACCACCATCAGCTCGTCGACCGTGACCGAGCCGTATTCGCAGACGCGGCCGAGGTCGTTGCGGCCAAGATCAACCAGCATCACGTGCTCGGCGCGCTCCTTCGGGTCCTGGAGGAGCCGCTCCGCCGCCAGGCGGTCCTCCTCCTCGTCGGCGCCTCGCGGATAGGTGCCGGCGATCGGCCTGGTCTCGACGCGGTCCCCGGTGACCTTGACCAGGGGCTCGGGAGAGGCGCCGGCGATCTCGAAGTCGCCGAAGTCGAGGAAGTACATGTAGGGCGAGGGGTTGACCGTCCGCAGGCCCCGGTAGATCGAGAAGGCCTCGACCGGGCAGGGCGAGGTGAAGCGCTGGGATGGGACGACCTGGAAGGCGTCGCCGGCATAGACGTACTCGATGATCCGGGAGACGGTCGATTCGAACTGCTCGCGGCTCATGTTGCTCTGGAAATCCACCGGGGGCTTGTCCACAGTCGGCTCGGCGACTGGAACCGGCTCGCGCAGGCGCTCCCGGACCTCGCCGATCGTCTCCACGGCGCGGGCGTAGGCCTCCTCGATCCCTCCGTCCTCCACGAAGGCATTGGCGATCAGCGTCACCTCGTGACGCTGATGGTCGAAGGCCACCAGCACGTGGGTGATCATCAGCGCCATGTCCGGGAGCCCGACCGGGTCGGGGTTGGGCGCGGCGAGCGGCTCGACGGTGCGGACGAGGTCGTAGCCGAAGAAGCCGACCGCCCCGCCGGCGAACGGTGGCAGCTCCTCGGGCTCCGCGATCTCGTAGCGGCCCAGATACTCGGCCGCGACCGCGTATGGGTCCGGTGCATCGCTGATCTGGTCGGGCTCGGCACCCGCGCCCGACTCGGCCGCCGAGTCGCCGCCCCACTCGGAGAGGCGACCGTCGGCCCAGCGCAGGATCGCCCGCGGGCGGAAGCCGAGGAACGACCAGCGCCCAAGCCTGCCCTGCTCGGCTGACTCGAGCAGGAAAGCCGGGCCGTCGCCGCGCAGCTTGAGGAAGGCGCTGACCGGCGTCTCGCAGTCGTCGATGAAGCGATAGCGGACCGGGACCACGTTGGCCGACTCCGCGAGCGCCCGGGCGCGGTCGAGGTCCGGCTCCAGTCCCGGCAGGCTGGTAGCCGCTCCCACCGTGTTCATCGAGCCCGCCGGCGGCCGTTCAGGACGTGGAGCACCTCGGCCATCGAGACGCCGCGGGATAGCAGCAGCACCGCCAGGTGGTAGACGACGTCGGCGCCCTCCTCGGCGACCCGCTCCTCGGACTCGGAGTTGACGGCCTTGACGACCTCGGCTGCCTCCTCTCGGACCTTGTCGCCCGCGAGCTTCGAATCCTCAAGCAGCTCGACGGTGTAGCTGCCCTCCGGCCGCTTGCGCTGGCGGATCACCAGGGTCCGCTCCAGGGTCGACAGGGCCTCGTACGGCAGCAGTGTGGGTTCGCCGACGACACCGGGCGCGTCCACGCCGGGATCGGCCGATCCCTCCAGATCGCGATAGAAGCAGGAGCGCTCACCGGTGTGGCAGGCAGGCCCGGCGGGGTCGACCAGGGCAACCAGGGCGTCACCGTCGCAGTCGTAGCGAATCTGGCGAACCCGCTGGACGTTCCCGGAGCTCGCGCCCTTGTGCCAGATCTCGCGGCGGCTGCGGCTGTACAGGTGGATCTCGCGGGTCTCGAGAGTGAGCAGCAGCGACTCCTCGTTCATGTAGGCGAGGGTGAGCACCTCGCCCGAACGAGCGTCCTGCATCACGCACGGCACCAGTCCGCGCTCGTCGAAGCGAACCTTCGCCGCATCTCTGGCGGTCTGCACGACCATCGCGCAAGTGTACGAAGCCCCTGCAGGCGCGCCTGAAGGCGCGGGTTCAGCGGCTACTCGATCCCGAGGCGGTCCAGCAGGCCCTCGTCCTTCCGCCAGCGCTTGCGGACGCGGACCTGGAGGTCCAGGAAGACGCGGCCGCCGAGCTCGCGCTCGAGCTCCGTACGCGCCGCGGTTCCGATCTCCTTGATCTTCTTGCCCCCCGCGCCGATCAGGATGCCCTTCTGGGACTCGGCCTCGGCCCAGATGTGGGCGTGGACCTCGACCACCCCGTCCTCGCGGTGCGCCACCTCGGAGACCTGGACCTCGACGGCGTGCGGGAGCTCGTCGCGGGTGCGGCGCAGCACCTGCTCGCGGATCAGCTCGGCGAGCAGGACGTCACTGGGCAGGTCGGAGCGCTGCTCCGGCGGAAAGAGAAAGGGACTCTCCGGCAACAGCTCGACGAGCTTCGAGATCAGAGGCTCGAGCCCATTCCCCTTGCGGGCGCTGACGGGAAAGATCTCATCGACGCCATCGATCTCCCCCACCGCGGCAAGAATGGCCGCGGTCTCGGCGTTGTTGAGCCGATCGACCTTGTTGACGGCGCAGACGACGGGCGTGTCCACGCTCGACTGCAGGAGGGCCTTGCTGATGAAGCGGTCGCCTGGGCCGACGCCCTGCTCCGCGTTGACGACGAACAGCACTGCGTCCGAGTCCGCGATCTCGCGCTCGACGCGCCGCTGCATCCGCTCAGTGAGGGCATCGCGCGGGCGCTGGACGCCCGGGAGGTCGGTCATCACCAGCTGCCAGTCCGCCGCGATGTCCGTGGCCACACCCCGGATCGCCCGCCGGGTGGTCTGCGGTCGCTCGGAGACGATCGCCACGTGGGCGCCGACGATCGCGTTGACGAGGGTCGACTTGCCGACGTTGGGACGCCCTGCCAGGCCGACGAAGCCGGCCCTGCTCACAACGAGGCCATGACCTTGGCCTGCAGCTCGAGCATCTCGCCGGCGTCCGTCTCGTGGTCGAAGCCGCAGAGGTGGAGCGCTCCGTGGACGGCAGCCTCGGTCACGTCGGTTGCCTTCTCCGGGCAGATGAAGACGTCGCCGAGCTCACGCGGCCCCGTCTCGTGGGCCTGGTCGTCGATTGGGAAGGCGAGCACGTCCGTCGCCTCGTCGACGCCGCGGGCGGCGTAGTTGAGCGTCCGCATCCGCCCCTCGCCGACGATCTCGACCCCGATGTGGCCATCGTCGACCCCCGCTGCGTGCAGGGCCGCCCCGACTGGCCGCCTCAGATCGCCCGGGACGTCCGAGAGGTCGATGTCAGCCGCCCCCGTCGTCCTGATCCGACCGGCTGCGGCTCTCGGCCTCGCCGTACGCGGCGACGATCCGCTGGACGAGCTTGTGGCGGACGACGTCCTCGCCGCCGAAGCGAATGAAGCTGATGTCCTCGACCCCGGTGAGGATGTCGCCGACCTCGATCAGGCCCGACCGCGAGCCCTTCTCCAGGTCGATCTGGGTGATGTCTCCGGTCACGACGAACTTCGACCCGAAGCCGAGCCGGGTGAGGAACATCTTCATCTGCTCGGGGCTCGTGTTCTGGGCCTCGTCGAGGATCACGAACGAGTCGTTGAGCGACCGGCCCCTCATGAAGGCCAGCGGAGCGACCTCGATCGTGCCCCGCTCGAAGTAGGAGTTGACCTTCTCGGGATCGAGCATGTCGTAGAGCGCGTCGAAGAGGGGACGCAGATACGGATCGACCTTCGCCTGGATGTCGCCCGGCAGGAAGCCGAGGCGCTCTCCGGCCTCCACCGCAGGCCGGGTGAGGATCACCCGGCTGACATCGCCACGCGACAGGGCGGCGGCGGCCATGGCCACGGCCAGGAAGGTCTTGCCGGTCCCGGCCGGCCCGATTCCGAAGGTGATCGTGTGCCTGCGGATCGAGTCGACGTACGCCTTCTGGTTGACGGTCTTCGGAGCGACGCGCGTGTTGCGGTGCTGCCAGACGACGTCCTCGAGGATCTCCGCCGGGCTCTCATGCTTGTCGAGAGCGCCGGTGACGGCCTCGATCGTCCCCGGGGCGATCTCGTGGCCCTGCTCGATCAGCTCGACCAGCTCCCCGACCACGGTCTCCGCGGTCCGGACCTCGGTCGCGTTGCCGTCGAGGGTGAGAACGTTGCCCCGCAGGTAGAGGTCGACGTCGAGATGGCCCTCGAGGGCGCGGAGAACCGCGTCCTCGGAGCCGGCCAGCTCCGCGGCGACGGTGTTGTCGATCTCCAGCTGCCTACGCGCCAAGTTTGTCGCGCACCGCCTGGCTGACGCGCTTGCCGTCGGCTCGTCCGCCGACCATGGGCATCAGCACCTTCATCACGCCCCCCATGTCCTTGGCCTCGCTGGCGCCGGACTCCTCGACGGCGCTCGCCACCAGATCCGAGAGCTCCTCATCCGAGAGCTGCTCGGGCAGGTAACCCTCGATCAGCTTCGCCTCGGCCTCCTCGGCGTTCGCCTGATCCGTTCGGTCGCCCTCGCGGAGGGCCTCGGCGGCGTCGAGCCGGCGCTTGCGCTCACGCTGCAGCGCGGCGACCTCGTCGCCCTTGCCCTCCTTCTCCTCGGCCTGGAGGGCGTTGACGAGCATGCGCAGCTGGCCGACGCGTTCCTTCTCGCCGGCCTTCATCGCCGTCTTCACGTCCTCCTGAACCTGTTCGAGGATGCTCATCGGCTAAAGCGTAGTCGGCGGCGTGGCTGCCCCGTTCGTGTCGAGGCCCGCCGCGCGCAGGACGAGGGTGAGAGACGCCTCCGGGCCGGGCCAGCCCTCGCGCACGATCTGGGAGCCGCCGCCGTGCACGACCAGGCGAAGCGCCAGGCCGAGGAGCACCGCGTCATCGAGCTGGCCGATCCCGGGTAGGAAGTCGGGCACGAGGTCGATCGGCAGCGCCAGGTAGGCGAGCACCAGGAAGAGGACAGCCCTGCGCGGCAGGGAGATCCGCGGGTCACGGGCGAGCCGCGAAACCAGCACCAGGCAGTCGGGGATGAATCCGGCCAGCGCCCGGGCGTCCTCGCGGCGGCCGGCCGCGATCAGAGCCGCCACGGCGACGAGGTAGAACGCGGCCGCGATCATCAGCAGCCCCCACGGAACGAACGGGATGTCCTCCACGGTCACCGCGGTCGGGATCACGGCAGATCGACCAGCTCGACCTCGCCCAGCGGCATCTGCAGGAAGCGGGTGCCGAGTTCGCGGAAGGTGGCCGCGTCCCCGGTGCAGACGAACCGGTAGGTCCCCTCCCCAGTCCGCTGTGTGGCGAGTCCAGACTCCTCGAGGGTGCGCTGCGCCGTTGCGGCGATCGCGTGGCCTGCGGTGACCAGTCGCACGTCTCGACCGAGGAACCGCTGGAGCATCGGCGCCACCAGCGGGTAGTGAGTACAGCCGAGGATCACGGTGTCCACCTCCGCCCGCTTCAGCGGCTCGCAATAGGAGCGCACCATCTCGACGACGCCCTCGTCGAATGGGAAGCCGCGCTGGATCACCGCGGCCAGGTCGGGCGCCTCGACCTCGGTTACCGTCAGCGAGCGGTGCAGGTCGGCGAGCGCCCGCAAGTAGGACCCACTCCGCACGGTGGCCGGTGTTGCCAGGACCCCGACCTTGCCGCTCTGGGTCAGGGCGCCCGCGATCTCGGCCTCCGGATCGATCACGGCCACGACCTCGACCCCGGACTCCGCCGCAATTCGCGTGGCGGCCTCTTGCCCGGCCGAGGCGGCGGAATTGCAGGCGATCACCAGCAGCTTCGCTCCCCGTGCAAGCAGGAAGCGCGTGACCTGCTCGACGTGGCCGCGGAGCTCATCCTCGGTCTGGGCGCCGTAGGGGAAGCGGGCGTCGTCGCCCAGGTAGACGTAGTCCTCCTCAGGCAGCGAGACGAGGCACTCGTGGAGCACAGTGAGGCCGCCGACGCCCGAATCGAAGACCGCGATCGGCAGCTCGGAGCTGGGCTCCATCAGCGTCCGGCCCGCAGGAGTAGCGCCCCCCAGTCGTTCTCGATGCGACGATCCGCCTCAACCAGTCCGATCGGAGCAAACGCTGCCGTCACCTCGTCGATCTCGCTCTCCAGCATTCCCGAGCAGACCAACGTGGCAGGAATCTCACCGGACGGGGAGAGCTGCCGGGCGCATGCCGTGAGCAGGTTGCCGGTCAGGTTGGCGACCACGCTCGGTGCCACCGGCGGCGGGCCCTCGCGGACGTCGACGCGCTCGATCGACATCTCGACACCGTTCGCCTCCGCATTGGCCTTTGCGGTCTCGAGCGAGGCCAGCTCGCGGTCGCATCCCCTGATCGGCGACCAACCGAGCTTGGCCGCGGCGATGCCGAGGACGCCGGAGCCGGTGCCCCAGTCGGCGATCGGGCCGGAAGCCTCGCCCGCCTCCTCGAGCGCCACGAGCAGCGCGAGACAGAGGCGGGTGGTGGGATGACCCCCCGTGCCGAAGGCGCGGCCGGGATCGACCACCACGTCGATCAGCCCGTCCTTGGGGTCCCACCACGATGGGCGAACGCCGATGCGGCCCGCAACCTCGATGGGGCGGTGGAAGTCGGTCCACTTGTCCGCCCAGTCATCCGGAACCGAGGTGGTGGTTACGTCCACGAGGCTGCCGCCGGCGGCGGCCTGGACCTCGCCCACGTCGGGCACCTCGCCGGGCGGGCCGTAGATCGCGAACTCGACCCAGCCGGGGCCGCGCTCCTCCTCCAGCCCGTTCGGCGCCAGCTCGAGCAGGTTCGCCATCACCGGCTCCGCGTACTCCGGAGCGCAGCGAACCGCCAGGCGGATCATCTGTGCTCGGGCTGTCGCTGGCCGAGTGCCTCGGCCAGGCGCTCCGCGGCTTCCTGCTGCTCGTCGTCCAGATCGGTCGGGACCACGAGCTCGAAGACCACGTGCTGATCGCCGCGCCGTCCCGCCGCGAAGCGGCGGCAGGCCCCTGCCGTCGAGCTTTGCGACCTCGCCATGCTGGGTCCCCGCCGGGACCTCGACGCTGATTTCGCCGTCCAGCGTGGGCACGAAGACCTCGCCGCCCACGATCGCGGTCGCCACCGGGACCTTCGCGCCGGCGATCAGCTCGGTCCCCTGGCGGGCGAACCGCTCGTCAGCGGCAACGCGAATCTCCACGTAGAGATCGCCCTGGCGTCCGCCGGGCGCCCCCGCGTGACCGGCACCGGCGATGCGCACCCGCTGGCCGTCCTCGATGCCGGCGGGGATGTCCACCTCCCAGGACCGCGTCTCGGAGACCCGGCCCGCGCCGCCACATCGCTCGCACGGCGTCTCCGGGATCCGGCCGTCGCCGCCGCAGCGATTGCACGGCATCGCGCGCACCACCTGGCCGAAGATGCTGCGGCTCACCTCGCGGATCTGGCCCGTTCCCTCGCATTGCGGGCATGTCTCGATCGGGGTGCCAGGCTCGGCGCCGTTGCCGCGACAGCGATCGCAGACGCTGACCGCCTCGAAGGAGACCTCGCGGGTCTGATCCTCGAGGACGTCCTCCAGGCCGATCTCGACGACCGCCGCGACATCCGCGCCTCCCGCCGGCCCTCCGCCGAAGCCGCCGAACGGGTCGCCGCCCCCGAACAGCGCGTCGAAGATGTCCTGCAGGTTGCCGAAGCCCGCGCCGGGCGTGAAGCCGCCGGAGCGGAGGCCGTCGTGGCCGAAGCGGTCGTAGGTCTGGCGGCGGCCCTCGTCGGAGAGCACCTCGTAGGCCTCCGCTGCCTCCTTGAACTTCTCCTCGGCATCGGGGTCGTGAGCGTTGACGTCCGGATGGAGCTCGCGGGCGAGCTTGCGGAAGGCCTTCTTGATCTCGCCATCGGAGGCGTTCCGGTCGACGCCCAGCACCTGGTAGTAGTCGCTCTTTGCCATGCGGCAGGTCCCGGGCGGAGCTACTCGTCGTAGACCGTCTCGAAGAAACGAGAGAGCTCGCCGGCGGCCCCCCGAACGTTGGCGATCGCGCTCGCGTAGTCCATCCGCAGCGGGCCGATGATCCCAACCGACCCGAGGTTGCGATAGCCGAGGCCGTAGTTCGCGCCGACGACGCTCACCGAGCGCAGCTCGGGAGCCGGGTTCTCACCACCGATCCAGACGAAGACCGAGCGCCGGTCGAGGGCGGTCCGCAGCGCCCGCAGGACGGTCACCCGGTGCTCGAGGGCGCGCATCAGGTCGTCGGCGTGCGGGAGGTCGGCGAAGTGCTCCTCCGAGAGAAGGCGGGCCGTGCCGTCGACGTAGAGCGTGTCCTCGGCGGACTCCTCCAGGTCCGTGAACGCGCTCGAGATCTCCGCCAGGAAGCCGGCCTCCTGCGAGCTCAACTCAGGGTCGCGAAGCCGGTCGGCCGCCATGCGGGCCCCGAGGCCGAGGCCGGCAAGCCGCTCGTTCAGGTAGCTCGCAGCCCACTCGACAAGGCCGGTATCGACCTCCGCTCCGAAGGTGAAGACGCGCTTGGTGACGCCACCGTTGGAGGCGATCACCACCACCATCACCACCTTCGGCTGCAGCAGCAGGACCTCGATCCGGTGGATCGTCGCGGTGTGCAGGGGCGGAGCCGTCACCAGTGCGACCAGGTCCGTGATCTCGGACAGTGTGGTGGTCGTCTCCCGGATCGCGACGTCGACCTCGCGCCGCATGCGCGAGATACCAAGCTCGTCCGAGGCCGGCTGCGGGAGGCGGTCCTGCTGCGCCAGGAGCCGCTCGACGTAGAAGCGGTAGCCCGTGTCGGTCGGCACCCGGCCGGCCGAGGTGTGTGGGTGGGTGAGGAAGCCCTCCTCCTCGAGGGAAGCGAGCTCCGCGCGAACCGTCGACGCGCTCCAGTCGATGTCCGCGCGGCTGACGAGCGCGCGCGATCCGACCGGGCGGCCGTCGTCGACGTAGCGCTCGACCACCGATCTCAGGATCTGGCTCTGGCGTTCGCTAAGCACAGAGCTGATGATAGGAACGTCTGGTGCGCTACCCGGTGCTCAACTCTGCCTGGGCGTTCCTGATCACCTGGTTGTCGCCCTGCGCCGCCACCGTGTCGATCACCACGCGGCCATCGCCGGCCTCCTTGACCGTGCCGGTGACGACCAATTCCTGCTCGGGAAAGCCCATTCCCCTGAACTGGACGGAGAGGCGTTTGAGCGCCCGCGGGTCGCCATCGGCGAGCTGGGCGCTTCCTCGCGCGACCTGGGCCATCATCCAGAGCCCGTGCAGGATGTTGCCGGGCAGCCCGACGGACTTGGCGAACTCAGGGTCGATGTGGATCGGGTTGAAGTCCCCCGACGCGCCCGCGTAGCGGTGCGGCACGTACTTGTCGGGCGTCACCCGGAGCTCCGGGATGGATTCGCCTTCTTTGAGCTCTTTGAGATCGGGCATGTTCAGACCCCCCTGACGATGTTGGTCCAGGTCCCCTTGACGGTCTGGTTGCCATCCTGGTTGGTGGAGACCGTCTCGAAGACGTAGAAGCCCTTGCCGTCCTTCTCGTAGATCTCCCTGCAGGTGGCGGCCGTCTCGATCACGTCGCCGTCGCAGACGGGCTCATCCCACTCGAACTCCTGCGAGCCGTGCAGCATTGTCGCCAGGTTGATGCCGACGTCGGGATCCAGGATCGCGGGGCCCATCGCCCGGGCGCTGTAGACCACGCAGAACATCGGCGGAGCGACCAGGTCGCGAAATCCGGCGGACCTGGCGGCGTCGTGGTTGCGGTGCACGGGGTTGGCGGCCCCGATCGCGTCGGCGAACTCGCGGATCTTCTCGGCCCCGACCTCATAGGTGGTCGCGGGCCACTGCTTGCCGATTGCATCGGTCTTGACGGGCATCAGGGCGCGCGATTCTAGGCACAGAGCGGTGCCGCGCGCCGCTTGGTGGCGGCGTGGCTAGGCTAGGAACCGAACGTGTCCTCGTTCCTGACCACCACGGATCCCGAGGGTGGAATGCGCTTCCGCTCCTTCGCGATCCCCCTGATCATCGCCGTGATCTGCTCCGCGATCGTGGCCTCGATGGCGCTCGCCGGCCTCGTCGGCGCGGGGCTCGGTATGGCGGTCGGGGCGGTCGCCGCCACGGCGCTCGTCGTCTTCGCGTCCCGGGCAAAGCCCGACCGGCGGCTCGAGGTCGCCGAGTCCGCGGACAGCGGCCACCGCGTCCTGGTGGTCGCTGTCACCGAGGCAACCGCAGACTCCGCACAACGCATAGCGCGACTCGCGGGATCTGCGGAGGATGTCCGCGTGGTCGTGCCCGTTCCGAGCCACCGGCTCGATCGCTGGCTCTCTGCGGAGGACGACGCCCGCCGGGAGGCCGAGGGCAGCCTGGCCCGCTCGGCCGGCGCGCTGGTCGCCGCCGGGCTGCCGGTGAGCGGCTCGGTCGGGGACCACGATCCGGCGCAGGCGTTGGAGGACGAGCTTCGCGACTTCGCCGCCGACGAGGTGGTCCTGCTGCTCGCCAACGGCAAGGACCCCCTGGCGAAGGTCGAGAGTCGCCTCGGGATCCCGCTCAGGCGAGTCGGCGCCTAGGCCTTCTCTCGCTCCTCCGCCATCCGGATTGCCTCCTCCGGCGTCGGGAGCATCGCCAGATAGGTGCACAGCCCGTCGTCGTTCACGTCGAAGAGGAAGGCGAGGTCCATGCTCACCGCGATCCCCGCACGACCTCGTCCCTCCTGGTGAATGGCGGTGACGACGTGCCGCTCCCCAACCGGGATGTTGTCCGTCACCTCGGCGGTGACCTCCTCCCAGGCGTCGGTCCAGGAGTGGATCCAGGAGACGAAGCCGTCGTGACCGCTGTAGGTCCCCGAGTTCACCAGCTCGGGCGAGGCGTACACCTCGACGTCCTCCGTGAGAACGGCCAGCATCCGCGGCACGTCGCCGGCGTTGAAGGCGTCCATGCCGCCCTCTGCCATCGCCCTGCGCTGCTCGCTACTTGGCATCTCCATCCATCTCCAGGACCGCGAGGAACGCCTCCTGCGGGACCTCGACCGCACCGACCTGCTTCATCCGCTTCTTGCCCTTCTTCTGCTTCTCGAGCAGCTTCTTCTTCCGGGAGACGTCGCCGCCGTAGAGCTTCGCGGTTACGTCCTTTCGCACCGCCTTGACGGTCTCGCGGGCGATCACGTTCGCGCCGATCGCGGCCTGCACCGGGACGTCGAACTGCTGTCGCGGGATCGTCTTGCGAAGCCGCTCGACCAGGTTGCGGCCCTGGTCATAGGAGGCCTCCTTGTGGACGATCAGCGAGAGTGCGTCGACCTTGTCCCCGGCGAGCAGCACGTCGAGCTTGACCAGGTCGGAGGGACGGTTGTCGATCGGCTCGTAGTCGAGTGAGGCATAGCCCTTGCTGCGCGACTTGAGCTGGTCGAAGAAGTCGAGCACGATCTCGGCCAGCGGCAGGTCGTACTGGACCTGGACGCGCGTCGGCGAAAGGTAGTGAAGCCCGACGTGCTCCCCGCGGCGCTTCTGGCAGAGCTCCATCACCGCCCCGACGTAGTCGTTGGGGGTGATGATGGTCGCCCGGATGAAGGGCTCGGAGATCGACTCGATGGCGGCGGGATCGGGCATGTCGGTCGGGCTGCGGACCTCGACCACCTCCGCCGTGTTGATCAGCGTCACCTCGTAGCGCACGTTGGGCGTCGTGGCGAGCAGCTCCAGGTCGTACTCGCGCTCGAGCCGCTCGCGGACGATGTCCATGTGGAGCAGGCCCAGGAAACCGCAGCGGAAGCCGAAGCCGAGCGCGTCCGAGGTCTCCGGCTCGTAGGAGAGTGCGGCGTCGTTCAGAGCCAGGCGGTCGAGCGCGTCGCGCAGGTCGGAGTAGCGATCGGTGTCGATCGGAAAGAGCCCGCAGAAGACCATCGGCCGCACCTCGCGGTAGCCAGGCAGCGCGTCGGCCGCGGGCCGCTCGCGGCTGGTCAGCGTGTCGCCGACGCGCAGCTTGGTGACGTCCTTGATCCCGGTGATCACGTAGCCGACCTCGCCGGCCGCCATCCCCTTCGCCGGCGTCATCTTCGGAGTGAAGAACCCGATGTCGTCGATGTCCGCCTGCGTGCCGGCTTGCATCGCCTTGATCGGCTCCTCCTTGGCGAACTGACCGTCGACCATACGGACGTAGGCGACGACGCCGCGGTACTGGTCGAACTCGGAATCGAAGATCAGCGCCCGCGGCGGTGACTCCGGCTGGCCCTCGGGCGGCGGGATCCGCTGGACGATCGACTCGAGCACGTCGGTGACGCCCTCCCCTGTCTTCGCCGAGATCCGCAGCGGCTCGCCCGGATCGCCGCCGAGCAGGTCGGCGACCTGCGCGGCGACCCCGTCGGGGTCGGCCCCGGGCAGGTCCACCTTGTTGAGCACCGGGATCAGCTCCAGCCCGGCGTCGATCGCCGCGTACGCGTTGGCGACGGTCTGAGCCTCGACGCCCTGCGCGGCGTCGACGACCAGCAGCGCGCCCTCGCAGGCGGCGAGGCTGCGCGAGACCTCGTAGGAGAAGTCGACGTGTCCCGGGGTGTCGATCAGGTGGAGGTTGTATGTCTCGCCGTCGGACGCTCGATAGGTGACCCGCACCGCCTGGGCCTTGATGGTGATCCCGCGCTCGCGCTCGAGCTCCATCGAATCCAGCATCTGCGGGACGTGAGTGCGCGCGTCGACGGCGCCGGTCAGCTCGAGGATGCGATCGGCGAGGGTCGACTTGCCGTGGTCAATGTGGGCGATGATCGAGAAGTTGCGAATCCGGTCCATGGGCGGAGGAGAAGGGTAGATGCGCAAGCGATCCCGGAAGTAGAGTGCGCGCCGTGGAGTGGGAACTCGGGCATTACGAGCGGATCGGCGAGCAGCTGCTGCCGGCCGCTGAGGTCGTCGTCGAGAAGGCGGCGCCCGCCGAAGGCGAGCGCGTCCTCGACGTCGGCTGCGGGACCGGGAACGGCGCCCTGCTCGCCGCCGAGCGGGGTGCGACGGTCACTGGCGTCGACCCGGCACAGCGTCTGATCGACGTGGCGGCGGCGCAAGCCGCGGAGCGCGGGCTCGACGCTGACTTCGTGCTCGGCGACGCCGCCTCGATCCCGCTCCCGGACGACAGTGCCGACGTCGTGCTCTCGATCTTCGGCATCATCTTCGCGCCCGATCCACAGGCGGCGGCAGCCGAGGGCGCGCGCGTTCTCGCACCAGGCGGCCGGATGGTGATCTCGGCCTGGATCCCGGAAGGCGCAATCTTCAAGGCGGTCAGGACCAGGCGCGAGGCGCTCGCAGCCATCGCCGACGAGCCGGCGGGACCGCCACCCCTGGCCTGGCACGAACCCGGCGCGCTCGGCGGGCTTTTCGGAGCCCATGGCCTCTCGGTTTCGATGGAGGAGCAGACGATCGCCTTCGAAGCGAGCTCGGCGCGCGAGTTCGCGGAGGAGGAGTTCGAGCATCACCCGATGTGGATAGCTGCCCGCGAGAAGCTCGGGCCGCAGCGAGCCGAGGAGCTGCGCGACCGGGGGCTGCTGATCTACGAGGAGGGCAACGAAGACCCCTCGGCCTTCCGCGTCACCAGCCGCTACGTGGTCGCCGAGATCACGCCGCGGTAGCCGGGGAGGACAGGCCGTAGCGGGCCACGATGCGGTCGTAATTGAGCCGCATGAGCTCGATCACGTCCCGGACATCATCGTCGGTGTCGATCCGGCGCGCCGCCATCGCGTTCTTCCCCGGGAAGACCGGATGGTCGACGACTCGCCCCTGTTCGCGCAGGGCGGTGCCGACCTCCTTGCCGAAGCTGAAATGCGCCGCGTGGTCGCCGTGCAGGTGGCCGACCTCGTGGTGATTGATGCGGAAGCTCCACTCGCCGCGCCTGCCGTAGCCGGCCTGGACGCCCGGCCAGGAAGTGACTTCGTCGGTGATCCTCTCACTGGCTGGCCTGTCGTCCGTCATCGCGCCTCCTCATCGTGGGGTGGGGCCGTCCAAGCTACAAGCTCAGGTGAGCTTGAAGTCAAGGCGGAACGTGATTCCCTGTGCGAATGGAAGACCTGCTGACCATCAGCGAGGTGGCCAAGCGCAGCGGGGTCGCCGCCTCCGCCCTTCGCTTCTACGAGGAGCGCGATCTGATCACGTCCGAGCGCGCCGGCTCTGGCCATCGTCGCTATCCGCGCTCGGTGCTGCGACGGATCGCGTTCATCGTCTTCGCCCAGCGCGTTGGCCTGACGTTGAGCGAGATCGCGGACGAGCTCTCCAAGCTCCCTCCCGACCGTGCCCCCACCCGCAGCGACTGGTCACGGCTCTCCGCCGGCTGGACCTCGCGGATAGACGAGCGGATCGCTGAGCTCGAAAGGCTGCGCGCCGGGCTCACCGAGTGCATCGGGTGCGGCTGCCTCTCGCTGGACCGATGCAAGCTCGCCAACCCGAACGACCGAGCGGCCGGCTCGGGTCCGGGGCCGCGCTATTGGGTCGGCGACCCGCGCCCGGCGTAGGTTCGGCTAAATGTGCCGTGCCAGCCGCATGATCTGCCTGGCCTCCGGGACGCGAAGCGCCAGAACGGCCCCAAAGTAGGTGGCGAAGCCCGCAGCGAGGGCCGCGCCGAGCGAGACGATCTGGGCGATCGTGCTGCGCCCGAGCGCCTGGTCGAGTCCGTCCCAGACCAGGTAGCTCACCCCGGCAAGCAGCGCGGCGGCGAACAGGATGCGGGCCGCGGTCGCCATCAGACGAGCCAGCTCCAGTCCGACCAGCTGGCGACGCAGGATCACCACTTCCGCCACCACGCTCGAGACGGTTGCGATCACGGTCGCGGCGACGACGCCGCCGATCCCGAACGGCGAGTAGAGCGCGAACGAGAAGATGATGTCCACGACCAGGTTGGAGCCGGCGACCGCAGTCGGCACCCATGGGCGCTGGAGGCTGAAGAACGTCCGAGTCAACAACAGGTACAGGCCGTTGAAGGGCAGCGAGAAGGCGAACCAGAAGAGCGCCTGCGCGACGAGATGGGTCTGCGCGGCGTCGAACTCGCCGCGCTGGTAGATGAGTCGCGTCATCGGCACCGACAGCACCAGCACGGCCGCGGCCGCCGGGACCAGCAACAGCAGGATCTGCCGCATCCCGTTCGCCATCGTCGCGCGCAGGTTGGTCCACTCCTGGCGCGCGGCGAATCGCGCCAGGGTCGGGAAGGTGACGGTCGCGACGGCGACCGAGAAGATGCCCTGGGGCAGCATGTAGATGCGGAACGCCTTGTCGATTGCCGCCGGCGCCTCGGTCGAGACGAGCGTCCCCACGATGCTGTTGAGCAGCAGGTCGAAGTTGATCAGTCCGAGGCTGAGGGTCACCGGCAGCATCAGGAGCAGGACCCTCTTGACCTCCGGGATGTGCCAGTCGAAGTCCCTGGTCAGGCGGAATGGCGTGTTGCGCAGGTCCCACGCCGGGATCGCGAGCTGCACCACGGTTCCCACCAGCACCCCGATCGCATACGCGTAGATCCGGTCGTTGCCGTGGAAGAGCGGTTCCAGCAGGACCAGCACGGCGATGATCACCACGTTCCAGAAGAAGGGGGAGATCGCGAAGGCGGCAAAGCGGTCGTAGCTGTTCAGGACCCCCACCACCATTCCCGTGGCGCCGAGCATGATCAGGATCGGGAAGAGGATCTGCGAGAGCGTGACGGTGAGGTCGAGGATCTCCCCGCTGAACCCCGGGGCGAAGATCGGCGTGATCACGGGCGCCAGCAGGACGAAGAGCGCGGTGACCGCCCCGAGCACCAGGGTGACGAGATAGATCAGGGTCGAGGCGAGCCGGAAAGCCTCCCGCTTATTGCCCTTCTCCAGCTCCTCCGTGAAGACGGGCACGAAGGCGGCCTGGATTGCGGCGTCGGCGAACAGCGACCGGACCAGGTTCGGCACCTGGAAGGCGATCGTGAAGGCCGACATCGGGCCGGTGATGCCGAAGTAACTCGCCGCGACGATCTCCCGGACCAGGCCGGCGACCCGCGAGAAGGCCGTGGCGATCGAGAAGAACGCGGTCGAACGGCCGAGACGCCCCTCCTTCTCGTCGAAGTCCGGCGGGATGAAGGGCGTCGTCGGGGTCGGCGCCGGGATCGCCATGAAGGTCGAGGTGTCCATCGAGACCGCCTCATGGCGGCGCTCGATTTGCTCGGCCTCTCTTTGCTCGACCGCCGGGAACTCGCGCGTCGATGGATCGAAGGGCTCCGCCGGAGCCGGCGGCTCGCCCCCAATCCCATCATCGCCCCGCTCGGTCATTGCTCTATTCTCTTCGCCGCCCGCCTCGCGGGTCTTTTCATGGCCAATATCGCCTCACAGAAGAAGCGGAACGCCCGCACAGAGCGTGAGCGGGTCGAGAACCTGCGCTTTCGGAGCTCCGTGAAGACTCATTTCAAGCGACTCGAGGCGGCCGTCCAGTCGGGCAACGCCGAAACCGTCGCCTCGGAGCACAAGGCGCTGATCTCGCGGATCGACAAGGCCGTGCAAAAGGGTGCCCTGCACCGCAATACCGGGGCGCGCAAGAAGTCCCGCGCCGCCGGCCTCGTCGGCGCGGCATCGAAGTAGCCGGGCTCACTGCAACGCCCAAGCGAGCGGCTCGGTGTCGTCCGCCACCAGGCCGACCGCCCTGCGCAGCGAGAGCGTGAAGGCAACTCCCTCCGCGTAATCCGAGCCGCCGCGAGACCAGAGCTCGAGGTCCGCGAGCGCGCGAATCGACGCATCCATGTCCTCCGGCGAGCGTCCCTTCACCTTCGAGACCAGCATCTTCGCGGCGTAGGGGTGCATCGAGAGGCCCTTTGCGACCTCGCCGGCCGGCTTTCCGGCCTCCAGCTCGCTGGCGGCACGCAGCGCCTGGCGCAGGCGCGGGGCGAGGGAGTAGACGATCCTGGGCAGAGCCTCCCCTTGTGCGACGAGGAGCTCGGCGACCCTCATCGACTCGGCGCCGTCTCCGGCGACCACGGCGTCTGCGAGCGTCCAGATTGCCTCCTCGGACGTGTCGGCGATCATCGCCTCCAGGTCCTCGACGCCGACGCGGCCTCCCTCCCCGCTCCAGAGCGCGAGGCGCTCGAGCTCGGTGCGGAGCCGGATGGGCCTGGGCCCGAGGCGCTCGACCAGCAGCCGGGCCGCGGCCGGCTCGAGCTCGAAGCCAAGCTCCCGGGCGTCGGCGACCAGCTGCTTGGGAATCTCGCGCTCCCTCGGCACGTCAAAGGCCAGGACCTCGCCGCCCGCCGCCTCGACGGCCTTGGCGAGCCCGGAGGGGGGTTTGCCGTGCGCAACCAGAGCGACGGTCGTCTCGGGCGGGATCTGCGCCAGCGCCTCGGTCGCGCGCTCCGCGTCAGCCTTTCCCCAGCCGTCGACGCCATCCACCAGCAGGTAGCGGCGAGAGGCGATCAGCGAGATCGCGGCCAGCGAGGCGATCAGTGCATCGACGTCCGGCGAGCGACGCCCATCGCCCGCCTCGAACAGCTCGAGGGCGCCCGGGCCACCCTCGCGCTCGGCACGCTCCCGCAACCGCCCACGAGTCCGGGCGATCTTCGCCTCATCGGTTCCGGCGATCAGATACGCGGGCTTCATCTCAGGCTCCGCCATGGGGTGAGTCTAGGTGGGGGTCGGGATGCGAGTCCGATCCGGCCCCGCGCTTACGAAGGTGCCGGCGGTGTCCCCTGCACTGGGAGCGCCGGGCTCTGACTCGCCTTGCAGGTCCGCTTGGCGCCCCTCGCCCGCACCTTCCGCTTGTCGACCGTGACGTAGTAGCTCCCGATGAAAGCCGGCTTGGTCAGGTCCACCTCGTACCCGCCCTTCCCACCGGTGCGATGCACCGAAAGTGGCTGGCTCTGGAGTGTGTTGGGGTCCGTGTAGTAGAGCGTCACGACCCGCATGCCCTTGCACGCACCCAGCTTCGAGCCCACCTTCCCGGTGAACTGGGTGCTCGAGGACTGCGTGAGCGTTGCCGTCGTAGGCCAGCGCTTCCGCTGGTGCTTCTTCTTGGCGCCCGCGTCGGCGCCGCCCACGCCGAGCACAAGCACCAGCACGATCAACAGGGCCCCCGCCCGTCTGAAAGCAGCCATCGCGGTAAGGCTAACCGCGACCGGTGGTCACCGTCCACCGGGAACCGTTCGCGTCGATGTCGATCTCACCCTGTCGGTCCGTGCGCAGGGTCCGCACCCGGTGCGAAGCGAGCTCGTCGATGGTCCGCGCCGTGGGATGGCCGTAGGAATTGCCAGCCCCCACGGAGATCACCGCCAGCTTCGGGACCGACCGGTCGAGCAGCTCGTCCAGCCCAGCGTCCTCCGAGCCGTGATGGGCGACCTTGAGCACGTCGATCGGGCCGGGGTCCATGGGGACGGACTCGGCCTCAGCGTCGCCGGTGAGCAGCATGGTGAAATGCCGCCACTGCGCCACCAGCACCAGGCAGAGCAGGTTCGGGTCCTCCCCGGTCTCGCCCAGCAGCTCGCGCGGGGGCCAGAGTGCGGTCAGATGGAGAGCGCCCGAGTCGAGCTCGCCGCCCTCCGCCAGCCGGTAGGGCTCGGCGCCGGCCGCCAGCGCCGCGCCACGCAGCCGGGGGTCCGCGCGGCCGTAGACGACCCGGTCGACATGCACCGAGTCGAGTAGCTCGCCGAGGTCGCCGACGTGATCGGACTGGTCATGGCTGATCACCATCGCGGCGAGGGAGCCGATGCCGAGCTCACGCAGTCGGCCCTCCACCCCGTCGCCCGGCGGGCCGGTGTCAATCAGGATCGGGTCGGCATCGGGTGGGTCGAGGAGGATCGAGTCTCCCTGGCCGACGTCCAGGATGCGCACGGCCAGGTCGCCCTCGGGCGGTTTCGGGGAGGAGGCGGAGCCGAACGGCCAGGCAAGCAGGAGGGCGACCACGGCGAGCCCTACGAGGACGGGGACGGTGGGCCGCGGCCTCGGAAAGCGCCGCAGGCGGAGCAACAGCTCCATGGCCAGCAACAGAGCCCCGTACGCCCCGGCGACCGACCAGATCGAGCCCAGGTGGACGGAGAGCTGCGCCCAGCCCGGGGCAGCCAGCCAGTGCGCGATCTGCGCGATGTAGGCGAGGCAGAGGGAGTCCAGCCAGTTGAGCGGCTCCACCGGCAACAGCGGGAGCTGGCCGGCGATCCCGGCGAGCATTCCCAGCCACATCGCCGGAGCGACGGCGGGCAGCGCCAGCACGTTTGCGGGCAGCGCGGCGGGAGAGAACTGGTCGAAGGCCTCGGCCATCACGGGCGCGGTCGCCACGGTCGCCGCCACCGTGACCGCGGCTCCATCGACGAGCGCCCGGCGGACCGACCCGCGGGCCGCATCGCCCGACATGGCAGACGCCAGCCGCCCCGCCCAGAGCAGGATCCCGATCACCGCAGCGAAGCTGAGCTGCCAGCCGGCGTCGCCGTCCGCTCGCGGGTTGATCGCGAGCGTGATCGCGACGGCGAGCAGCAGCGCGTACCAGCGGGATCGGGGCCGGTCGGCCAGCGCGGCGATCAGCCCGGCGGCTCCCATCACCCCCGCGCGCTGGATCGAGGGACCCGCCCCCGTGACCGGCACGTAGATCGCGATCAGCAGCAGCGCCCCGACCAACCGGGCGCGCAACGTCAGCCCGAGCATCGCCAGCAGGGGCCAGGCCAGGATGCAGAGCAGGATCACGTTCTCTCCGCTGACCGCGAGCAGGTGGGTCAGGTTCGATCGCTGGAAGTCCTCGCGCGTCCCGTGGTCGATCCGGTCGTCCTCGCCGAGGACGAAGCCTCTCGCCAGCGCCGCCTCCCGCTCGGGCATCCCACGCCCGAGCGCCCGCTCCGCCCGGTCGCGGATGCCATCCACCCATCCCGAGATCCCGCCGCGGCGACCGGGCTTCGAGTCGATCCGGTCGGCCCGCAGCGTCATCGAGATCCCCAGCCGCCGCAGGTATCCCGTCCGCCAGGGCTCCGGCCGCTCGAGTACGCCCTCCGCGCTGATCTCGGAGCCGATCGGGAGGTCGCCCACGGGCTCCGGGGCCACCACCAGCACCCGGCCGGCCGGTGAGTCGACGCGCACGTCGACCTCGTCTCCGCTCCGGCGCGGAACTCCCGTGACGAATCCGTCGACCTTCGCGTGCATCCCGAGCCGGGCACGGAGGGCGCCGTCGTCGATGGCGTGCAGACGTGCTCCCCCGCAGAGCAATCCGGCCAGGGCGGCCACGAGCCCCACAATCGCGAGCCAGGCGAAAGCGATCGGCTGGCCGCCGCCTTGCGGGCGCGCGGCCGCGATTCCGACCACGGCGATGGGCGCGACCCCGAGGGCCCGCAGAGACGGGTCCGGTGCGGCCAGGGGCGCCAGTGCCAGCCCCGCTGCCGCGCCGGCCAGCGCGGCGAAGCGCCACTCTCGCGACCAGCGACCTTCGTCCCCCGCCGCTCGCCGCCCCGGTTTCACTCAGTGGTCACGTGGTAGGCGCGAAAGACTGACCTTCGACGATGGAGGAGCGATGGCCACGAACCGCGACCAACGTAAACGCGGTGCGGAACACCGCACCGAAGGAGAGAGGGCCGCGCAGGATCGGCTCGACCGGCGCCGCGCCGACATGCAGGACGCCGAGGGCCATGCGGGCAGCATCCCGCGAGGCAACCAGCAGCCCGATAACGACAACGTCGGCAACCGGCGAGGCGAATGGGACCGGGTGCTCGGCCACTGATCAACGCTCAGGGCTGAAGCGCGGCCCTGAGCGTCTCCATGGTGGATGGGCCGATGCCGTCGACCTGGTCGAGCTGGTTGATCGAGGAGAGCCCGCCGTGCTGGTCGCGGAACTCGATGATCTTCTGCGCCGTGACCGGGCCGATGCCCTCGATCCCGTCGAGCTGCTCGACCGAGGCGCTGCCGAGACTGATCGGTCCCGCCTCCCCTCCCGCCGCCGAGCTGGCGGCAACCGTGCCCGGGCCGGGGACGACAACCTGCTGTCCGTCGCTGAGCCTCGCGGCCAGGTTGATCGCGTCCTGATTCGCGCCTCCCGCGAAGCCGCCCGCCCGCCTGACGGCGTCGGTCACCCTCGAGCCCGCCGGGAGGCGGTAGACGCCCGGGCGCCGGACGTCGCCGGCGACATGCACGACGACGTCCCGCGTGCCCTCGGCCTCGTGCGACGAGTCGGCCGCGAAGCTGACCTCCGCCCCACCGGTCGACCCTCCCCCGCTCGAGCGAATCCAGCGAGCGCCGATCACCAGGACCGCGACGGCGATCACCCCATAGACGAGGAGTTGAGAGCGGCTCAGCTCGAGCATTCGCCGAAGCTCACCGCGCAAGGCGCCAGGGACAGGCCCAGTTCGTAAAGGATCAGCGACCGGCGAGGGTCAGCTCAGCGAACCTCGAAGCCGGTCAATCCCTCGGGCGGCTCCTCCTCCACCTCGACGGACGCGACCTCCGCCCGGCTCGGCCCCCGCCGGCAGAACTCGACCATCTCATCCACCGCGTCCGGCTCGCCCTCGAAGACCGCCTCGACCGCGCCGTCGGCCCGGTTGGCCACCCAGCCGGTGAGCCCAGCCGCCTCGGCCCGACGCCGGGTGCTGTCCCGGAAGAAGACCCCCTGGACCCGACCGCTGACCACGACCCGTTTCCGGGTCAAGGAGCTATTCCTCGTCGTCGTACTCGGAGGCGACGCCCACGCCGGACCGCCCGAAGACCTCGGACGAGGTCACCGGGGGCGACTGCACCGACACGCAGCAGAGATCCGAGGAATTTCCGTTGGCGATCGAGTGATCGGTGGCCGGCGGGACCAGCACCAGGTCGCCCTCGGCCACTTCCTGGGTGTCCCCGGCGACGGTCATCGTCCCGCGTCCGCTCACCACGATGTAGACCTGCTCGGCCTCCTCATGCGAGTGGAGCTCCTGGTCGATGCCGGCGGGGACCTCGAGCCAAGTCACGGACATGTTCCGGGAGCCGAGCTCACCGGCGTCCATGAGGATGCGATTGCGAAGCCTGTGCCACTCCTCGGTGGGAGCGTCCGCGAGCCGCCTGACCAGCACGCGGCCTTTCTAGCAGATCATCCTTTTACGACCAAGTTGACCAGGCGGCCAGGGACCACGATCTCCTTGACGATCGCCTTGCCGTCCAGGTGCCGCTGGACGTTCTCGCTGCTCCGGGCGAGCTCCAGCAGCCGGTCCTCCGAGGCGTCGCTCTCCACCTCGATCCGGTCCCGCAGCTTGCCGTTCACCTGCACGACCAGCATGTAGGTGTCGCGCTCGAGCAGCTCGGGGTCCGCCTCCGGCCAGGGCTGCTCCCAGAGGCGCTCGCCGGCCAGCCACTCATGCACCTCCGTGGTGAGGTGAGGCGCGAACGGGAAGAGCAGTGAGACGGCCGTGATGGTGGCGAAGCGGACGGCCGCGGCGCCGGCCGGGTCCTCGTAGAGCCCGTCCTTGAGCCGGTAGATCTCGTTGACCAGCTCCATCACCGCGGCGATCGCGGTGTTGAACTGGAAGCGAGGCTCGATGTCGCGGGTCGCCTTGTCGATCGCCCAGTGCGCCTTGGCCAGCAGCTCTCGGGCCCCGCCCGCGGCGTCGTCAGATCCTCCGGCCTCCGTGCGCTCGGCCACCTCGCGCCCCAGCCGCCAGAGGCGCGCCAGGAAACGGAAGATCCCCTCCACTCCCTCATCGGACCAGTCGCCGCCCTTGATCGGCGGGCCCATGAAGCAGATGTACGTGCGCAGGGAGTCCGCGCCGAAACGCTCAACGTATTCCGCTGGGCTGACCGTGTTGCCCCGCGACTTGGACATCTTCGCCCCGTCGCGGGTGATCATCCCCTGGGTGAAGAGGTTGGCGAACGGCTCCCGCGCCTCCAGCGTCCCGATGTCGTGCAGCGCCTTGATGAAGAAGCGCGCGTACATCAGGTGGAGGATCGCGTGCTCGACGCCGCCGATGTACTGGTCGACCGGCATCCAGTAATCGGCCACGTCCTTCGCCCAGCACTCCTCGTCGTTGCGGGGGTCCAGGTAGCGCAGGAAGTACCAGGACGAGTCGACGAAGGTGTCCATCGTGTCGGTCTCGCGGCGGGCCTCGCCCCCGCAGGACGGGCATTCGGTCTTGACCCAGTCCTCGGCAGCGGCCAGGGGGCTCTTGCCCTTGGGCGCGTATTCCTCGATGTCCGGGAGGAGCACGGGCAGCTGGTCCTCTGGCACCGGGACCATCCCGCACTCGTCGCAGTAGACGATCGGGATCGGCGCACCCCAGTAGCGCTGGCGTGAGACCAGCCAGTCGCGCAGGCGATAGTTGACGGCCTTCTCGCCGCGGTTCTCCGAAGAGAGCCACGCGACGATCTCGTCGTAGGCCTCGCGGTTGTGCTTGCCGTCGAAGCGGTCGGAGTTGACCATCTCGCCGTCGCCGCTGTAGGGCAGTCCCTCGTCGTCGCGCGATTGCTCGGGGTCGGTCCCCTCGATCACGCGGCGGATCGGCAGTTCGAACGCCTTCGCGAACTCGTAGTCGCGCTCGTCGTGGGCGGGGACGGCCATGATCGCCCCCGTCCCGTACTCCATCAGCACGTAGTCCGCGACGAACATCGGGATGCGCTCGCCGTTCACTGGGTTGACCACCTCCCGGCCCAGAGGGACACCGGTCTTCTGCCGCTCCTCGTCGGCGCGCTCCTCGGCGGTGACCCTGGCCGACTCGTTGACGTATTCGCGGACCGCCTGCTCATGTTCGGTACCCGTCGCCAGGCGCTCGACCTCTGGATGCTCCGGCGCCAGCACGAAGAAGGTCGCGCCGAAGAGCGTGTCCGGCCGCGTGGTGAAGACGGGGAAGTCGAGATCGGGCTGATCGACAGCTGAAGATCACCTCCGCGCCGTCCGAGCGGCCGATCCAGTTGCGCTGCATCGTGATCACGTTCTCGGGCCAGGACTCGAGCAGCTCGAAGTCGTCGAGCAGCTGCTGGGCGTACTCGGTGATCCGGAAGAACCACTGCTCGAGCTGGCGCAGCTCGACAAGCGTCCCGCAGCGCTCGCAGTGGCCGTCGATCACCTGCTCGTTGGCGAGCACTGTCTGGTCCTTGGGGCACCAGTGCACCGGCGCCTCGTGCCGGTGGGCGAGGCCTCGCTCGAACAGCTTGAGGAAGATCCACTGGGTCCAGCGGTAGTAGCTCGGCTGGTGGGTGCCGATCTCGCGCGTCCAGTCGATCGAGATGCCCCAGCGCATGAACTGCTCGCGGAAGGAGGCGATCGACTTCTCGGTCGCCTCGCGCGGGTGCTCGCCGGTCTGGATGGCGTTGTTCTCGGCGGGCAGGCCGAAGGCGTCGTAGCCCATCGGATGGAGGACGCTGAACCCTCGGCGGCGGCGGAAGTGGGCGATCGCGTCGCCGACCGAATAGGTCTTCAGATGACCGACGTGCGGCTCGCCCGATGGGTAGGGCAGCATCTCGAGCACGTAGCTCTTCGGCTTCGTCTCATCGAACTCCGGGGAACCGGGATTGGCCACCACCCAGGTGCTCTCCGCTTCCCAGACGAGCTGCCACTTGCGCTCGATCGCCTGCGGGTCGTAGCGCTCCGTGTTCTCGGGTGTCTGCGGTTCGGCTGCCACGCGGCCAGTGTACGAAGCGGCCACCAGGCCGCCCACCTTCGGAGCGAAGGGCGAAGCCCGCAGCGACTTAAGCGGGGCGGCCGCTTGTGGCCGCGATCTGATGGCGAAGCCGGGTCGTATATTCAGAGTCAAGTTCGAGAGAAGGAGGAATTGGGATGTCGAGGTTGATCAGGCTTGACCGGACAGGGCATACGGAGCTGGCGAGCTGGACGGCTGAGGACACGGACGCCCAGGAGGCGGCGATCGACGCGTTCCGCCGCGAGCTGGACGACGGAATGCTGGCGAGCGCCACGCTGCCGGACGGCTCCGCCGAGGTCGTGCGCGAGCTGCCGCTGGACGCGGACCTGGTCGTGATGCGCCGGCCAATCGCCGGCGGCTAGGGATGGAGGCCGGGGTCCTCGCCGAAGCCGCCGCGATGCCGTGGCGGCGGCGCGCGAGCGAGAAGAGCCTCGAGAAGGAGGGGCGGATCTGGACGCTCTGGAGCGTCGCCCTCGTCGTCACCTTCGGGCTGCCTGCGGCGCTGCTCGTCTGGATCGAGCCGCTCGCCTTCCCGGTCTCGGCGATCTTCCTGGGACACGCGGTCGCGGTCCTGCATCTGCAGGCCCGGCGCGGCGCGCGGGGCGTGAATCCGATCGGCGATGCCGCCGAAGCCGCGGGCCCTGCCGAGCGGACCGCCCTGGGCCTGCTCGGCGACCTCGTCGGCCACGAGGCGCGCGAGCTCCTCGGCACGAGCGGCCTGGCCCTCGAGCGCGGCCGGCTGGGTGCGTGGCTGGTCGGCCAGGAGGGCGCGATCCTGGTGCGACCGGGCGGCCACCGCGTGCATTGCTTCTGCGTCCGGGTCGGCGAGGCCGGTGACCTGCCGCCCGCCGACCGTGTCGCCCATCTGCTTCTTGCGCTGCGGGAGGATGAGCGGGGCTTCGCCACGGTCGCCAATCGCAACTTCTCGGGCGCGAGCTGGCGGCTCCGGGTCGAGTTGCCCAAGCGGGTGCGCCCGGCGCTGAGGATCGCCGCCGCCTCTACTTGAACCGGTGGAGGCGGGTCTTCCTGACCTCCTCGAGCTTCTGCTTGAGTCGCTCGTACTCAGCCTGCTGCACGGCGTTCCGCTGGAAGCCCGGATAGGCGAGGTTCGTCGTCTCGAGCGGATCGTGCTTGAGGTCGTACATCTCCCACTGCGGCGGCTTCTGGCGTTTGACGTCGTAGTACTTGGCGAGCTTCCAGCGGCGCTCGCGGATGCTGATGATGTGATTCGGCGGCTTCGGGTAGGGCTTGCTGGACTGGCCCGACTGGTAGTCGTCGTAGGTGAAGACGATGTAGTCCTGCGCCGGCTTCGCCTTCCCGGCGTTGAGGACCAGGGATGAGTAGTCGACGCCCTGCCAGTTCGCTCGGGCGCTCTGCGGGGCTCCCGCCAGGCTGGCCAGCGTCGGCAGGAAGTCCACGTGGGAGACCATCGAGTTGGTCGAGGCCGGACGTGGAAAGAGCTTCGGATTCGAGTAGACGAGAGGCACCCGGAGCGCCTCCTCGTAGAAGTTGAAGTTCTTCTGGCGCAGGCCGCCGTGGGCAAGCCCCATCTCGCCGTGGTCGGCGGTGCGGACGATCAGCGTGTTGTCGTAGAGGCCGGTCTGCTGGAGCTTGTTCGAGCACCTGGGTGAGGTAGTAGTCCGAGGAGCGCATCAGGTTGCCGTAGAAGTTCAGGTAGGCGCGCTTCTGCTTGTCGTTCCTCGGCTTGCCGGTCAGGTTGAAGATCTTCAGGAACTGCTTCTGCACGGTCGGCTTCGTCGAGAGGTCCTCGCCGTTGGTCGCCGGGATCTGGATGTCGCCCTTGATCCAGGAGCTGTCGTAGCCGGACTGCTCGAAGGTCGTGCCCGGATAGAAGAGGACGTCGTGCGGGTTGACCAGCGAGAGGACCATGAAGAAGGGTTGTTGCCTGGCGGCGGCCGTCGAGAGGTACTGGAGAATTCCCTCGGCCCCGTCCGCCGGGTTGCCGATCGAGTCCATGTAGCGGCCGTCGTTGTTCGTGAACCCGCCGCCGGCCTCGGGAATGGTCTGGTTCGCGCCGGCGTCCGGAGGATTCCAGCGGCTGAAGCCATATGCCTCGAGGTCGGCCGGGCTGGCGTCCTTGTTCGGACGGGGGCTTCGAGCAGTGCCACTTGCCCTTGTAGACGACGTTGTATCCCGCCGCATCCATCACGGTGGCGAGGTTCGGCAGGACCCTTGGGAGAGGCAGCTCGACCTGCGGGTAGCCCTGATACGCGGGCATGTCCTCCTCGAGCGTGTACTTGACGCCATGCTGGGCGGGGAAGTAGCCGCTCATCAAGGTCGAGCGGGCGGGCGAGCACATGCAGGCGTTGGTGAAGGCGCGTTCGAAGCTGATCCCGTGGCGGCGCAGCTGCATCATCCCCGGGAGGTTCCGCTGCATCCACCTGGGCGGGAAGTGCTGGATCGCCCGCTCCTGGTCGGTGAGGACCAGGATCACGTTCATCCCGGCGATGGGATTGCCCTTCGCCTCGGTGGCGGCGAGCGCCCTGCCCAGGCCGCTCTGTGCGAGCAGCACTCCCGCCGCCGCGCCCGCGCCCGACTGGAGCAGCTCCTTGCGGGTAAGTCCGTCACCGCGATCGTGCGATTCGCTCATCCTCTCCTCCTGAATACGTCGACTGCATCACTGGCGAACGAGGTCGAATAGACGAAGCGGCCGTCCGGGCTGATCGCGATCGAGCTGATGCCGCGCACCGCGCGAGCCCCCGCGCAGCCCGGGCGCCGGCGAGCCGCGAGGCAGCCTGGGCGGCCCGGCCTTTGCAGCACCCGGCCCGTGACGCGGTTGCGCGTGAGAACGTCGAGCGCACCCGTCGCGAAGGCGGCCACGTACACGTTCCTGCCGTCCGGGGCGACCGCGATCCCCTCCGGCGCGCTCATCGCCCGTCCGAACGAGCAACCGGGCGCGCGCAGCAGGACCAGGCAGCCCGTCGTCCCGCGCTTCTGGGTGAGCGTTCCGTGATTGAACGACGTGACACTGTTGCTCAGCAGAGATGTCACGTACGCCTGCTTGTCGCCGGGGCTGAGCGCGACCGCGTTGGCGCCGGCGAGCTGGACGCCGGTCACGCAGCCGCTGAGTGGCGCGTTGGTGATGCAGCCGCTGCCGTCCGTCGCCTGAGCGAGGACGCCCGTGGACGGATCGCGTGTGAGAATCGCGACGGCGTTGGAGAGCGCGCTGCCCGTATACACGCTCGTGCCATCCCGGGTTATCGCCAGGCCCTCGACGGCGCCCAGGGCGATTCCCGGCGCACAGGCCGCGTTCGACTCGGCGATGCAGCCCGCGGCGCCCGCCGGCTGGGTGAGTGCGCCCGTGGCGGTGTCGCGGGTGAAGGTCGCGACGGCGTTGCCGAAGAAGGCGCCGGCGTAGACGTTGCGACCGTCAGAGCTGACCACGAGCACGTCCGGCGCGACCAGGGCCTCGCCGCTCGTGCATCCGGGCAGCGGGAGCCCGGAGAGGCAGCCGCCGGGCAGCTGGCGGAGGGCGCCGGTCTTGCGGTTTCGAGCGAAAGCCGTGACCGCGCTGCTGTCGCGCGCGGTGGCGTAGACGTTGCGCCCGTCGGCGCTGATCGCGACCGAGTTCGCGCCGTCGAGCCCGGCGGCACGGGCACAGCCGCCCCCTCCCCCGCTCGCGATGCAGCCGCCCTTTCCGGAAGGCTGGGTTAGTACGCCAGTGGTCTTGTTCCGATCGAAGATCGCGATCGCGTCGCTTCCCGACGAAGCCACGTAGACGTTCCGGCCGTCCGGGCTGATCCCAATCGCGCGCGAGCCCATGAACGGGCCTGGGCCCTTCATGGCACGAGCCGTAGCGCACCCGGCCCGACGTGCCCGGGGCGCGCCCACGCACCCGGCCGTCCCGCGCAGCTGCTTGAGGGTCCCGCGCGCCGATGAGGTCTTGGCATCCGCCGTCGCGCTGGCTAGGAGGAGTGTGGAGAGAGCGGTGAGGATCGCGAGCTTGCGGATGGGGCGAACCTAGACGCGAGAACGGACGGTTACAGGCCCCCCTCACCGAGAGTGCCAAATAAGCGATCCGGCGATCGGCAAGGCCGGGCTACTGGCAGATGGTGTGAATCTGGATGCGAACCCGCTCGTTGTCGCCGACGGTCCTCCCGTCCGAACGGTGACGTGGACGCTGTCACTGCGCTCCTCATGCCGGACTCGGTTCGGGACGCGGAGATCGCCGCGAGTATATGCGCGGGCTCAGCCGTCCCGACCCTGGAGCTCTTTGACCTTGCCCTCGAGCTGATCCACCACGGCCGGGTCGCGGAGCGTGGTCACGTCCCCGAGCTCGCGGCCCTCGCCGATGTCGCGGAGGAGGCGGCGCATGATCTTGCCGGAGCGGGTCTTCGGCAGGTCGCCGGACCAGATGATGCGCTTGGGCCGGGCGATCTTCGAGATCCGGTGGGCGACGTGGTCGTTGATCTCCTTCGCCATCTCGTCCGATCCCTCCAGGTCGCCCTCGAGCGTGACGAAGGCGCAGATGGCCTGGCCGGTGTCCTCGTCGGCGATGCCGATCACGGCGCACTCCGCCACCTTCGGGTGTGAGACGACCGCCGACTCGACCTCGGCCGTGGAGAGGCGGTGGCCCGAGACGTTGACGACGTCGTCGACGCGGCCGAGGATCCAGAAGTAGCCGTCCTCGTCCTTGCGCGCGGCGTCGCCGACGAAGTAGGTCGTCTCGTCCCACTTGGAGTAGTAGGTCTCCTTGAAGCGATCGTCCTCCTTGAAGAGGGTGCGGAGCATTCCCGGCCAGGGGCGCCTCAGCGCCAGGTAGCCCTGGTCCCCGTCGACCTCGTTGCCCTCCTCGTCGAGCACGGCGGCATCGATTCCGGGCAAAGCCCTCGTCGCCGAGCCGGGCTTGGCCGGGGTGATTCCCGGCAGGGGGCTGATCAGGATGTGGCCGGTCTCGGTCTGCCACCAGGTGTCGACGATCGGGCAGCGCTCGCCGCCAATCACCTCGTAGTACCAGAGCCACGCCTTTGGGTTGATCGGCTCGCCGACTGTGCCGAGCAGGCGAAGCGACGAGAGGTCGTGCTTTGCCGGCTGGTCGGCGCCCCATTTCATGCAGGCACGGATCGCGGTTGGCGCCGTGTAGAGGATGGTCGCCTTGTAGCGCTCGGCGATTTCCCACCAGATGTCCTTCTCGGGGTAGTCGGGGGCGCCCTCGTACATGATGCTCGTTGCGCCGTTGGCGAGAGGTCCGTAGACGATGTAGGAGTGGCCGGTGACCCAGCCGACGTCCGCGGCGCACCAGTAGACGTCCGACTCCGGCTTCAGGTCGAAGACGTAGCGGTGCGTGAAGCTGACTCCGACCAGGTATCCGCCGGTGGTGTGGAGGACGCCCTTGGGCTTGGCTGTCGATCCCGAGGTGTAGAGGACGAAGAGCGGGTGCTCGGCGTCGAGCGGCTCGGGTGGGCACTCCGCGTCGGCCCTCTCCATCTCCTCGCCGAACCAGACGTCGCGGCCGTCCTTCATCTCGCAGTCGGTGTTGGTGGCCTTGACTACGAAGATCGTCTCGATCGAGGAGACGTTCTCGATCTCCGCGTCCACGGCGCTCTTGATCGGGGCGGTCTTGCCCTTGCGGCGGGCGCCGTCCACGGTGATCAGGGCCTTGGCGTCGGAGAATTCCATGCGCTCGCGGACGGCCTCCGGTGAGAAGCCGCCGAAGACGACGTTGTGGGGGGCACCGATGCGGGCGCAGGCGAGCATCGCCACGACGACCTCGGGGATCATCGGCAGGTAGATCCCGACGATGTCGCCCTTGCCGATGCCGTGGGACTTGAGAGCGTTGGCGAAGCGCTGGACGTCGCGGTGGAGATCCGCGTAGGTGATGTCGCGCTCCTCGCCCTCCTCCCCACGCCAGTGGTAGGCGATGCGGTCGCCGTTGCCGGCCTCGACGTGGCGGTCCAGGCAGTTATGGGAAACGTTCAGCTTGCCGTCGGCGAACCACTTGTAGAAGGGGGCGTTGGACTCGTCCAGCGTTTGGGAAGGCTGCTCCATCCAGTCGATCAGCTCATCGGCCTGGCGCCGCCAGAAGCCCTCGAGGTCCTTGGCGGCCTCCTCGTACAGCGACTCGTCGGTGACGAGCGCCTGCTTCTGGAAATCGGCGGGCGGCGGGAACTGCTCAATGTCGAGCATCGACTCGAGCCGCTGCTCGAGGTTCTGAATCTCTGCCTCTGTGGCCATTTCTCCGCTCCTCCGATAGAGTGCCTGCGGGCAACTTACCCGCCGAAGGCTCCTTCTAGAGGCCGGCGGCTTCGGCGAGGAGCTTGACCTGCTCGGGATCGGATGAGCACGGGAAGAGGATGAGCTCGTCGCAGTTCCATTCCTCGTACGCCTTCATGAACGCTTTGACGCTGTCGGCGTCCTTGGGGGCGCCGGCGACGATTCCCTGGACCGCCTCGTCACCCAGCCAGGCGTAGTAGTCGCCGACGTAGGCCTGAACGTTCGCCTCGGCGTCGGGCCCGAGGCAGAAGTAGCCCAGAGCCAGCGTCCGGGGCCGGCCTTCGCGGGCGGCCTTCTTCCAGGCGTCCTCGAGGTTGGAGAGGTCCGCTCCGAACTGGGAGGCGCCGGACCCGCCCTGCGTCCAGCCGTCGCCGTACTTGGCGGCGCGCTCGAACGCCTTCTGGATGTATCCGCCGACCATGAGGGTGGGGCCCTTGGCGGAGGGGCGGGGGCCGACCTTCGACTCGAGCTCGCCGTCTCCGTTCCAGATGGCGCGGATCCTGGCCAGGGCATCGTCGAGCCACTTGCCGCGGCCGGACATGTCGAGGCCGCTGATCTCGTAGTCGTCCTCGCGCCCGCCGACCCCGATGCCGAGGACCGCTCGGTCGCCGCCGGCCAGCGCATCGAGGGAGAGGAACTGCTTGGCGATCATCGCGGGGTTCATGCGCAGCGGCCCGAGCATGACGTCGGTGACGAGCTTGATGCGCTCGGTGACGGCGGCGGCGGCCGAGAGTGCGACCACGGGCTCGTAGTTCGGGAAGACGATGCGGTCGATCGTTCCGAGCGACGAGAAGCCGACGTCCTCGGCGGCGCGCGCCCAGTCGGTGAGTTGGTCGCCGGTCGTCCCCGGCACTGTGTTCGGCAGTCCGATTCCCAGTTCCATCCCGATCCTTTCGTCGACCTACATTTCGAGGTGTGCCTGACCCGCAACCTACCGAGTTAGTTGTGTGGGCAAACGACTTGCTCGAGAGCGAGCGGGTCGGTCGCCTGGGATTGCTCGATGACGAGGGTGGACCGAGGGTGCTGCCGGTGACCTTCGCGGTGGCCGGGGGGCGGATCTGGAGCGCGATCGACCAGAAGCCGAAGCGGGCGGGTGAGCCGGCGCGGCTGCGGTTTCTGCGGCGGGACCCGCGGGCGGCGCTGACGGTGGATCGCTATTCGGACGACTGGGAGAAGCTGGCCTGGGTGCAGGTGCTGGGGACCGTGTCGATCCTGGACCTGGACGAGGGTGCAGCCGGACTGGCTGCGCTCAGCGCTAAGTACGAGCAGTACCGGGCGGAAGCGCCTCCGGGTCCGTTGCTGGCTCTGGATCCGGAGCGGTATCTGTGGTGGCGAGCTGCGGATCCGCGGGACCGAGGCGGGCCAAAGGCCGCCCATGACGCGTGATCAGGATCTGGTCTCCGCTGGACGCCCGCTCAGTCCAGTATCCAAAACGGTCCCGAAACTGATTGGCACCTACGGCGATCGGATGGTCGGGCGTCGGAGTGGAGCTAGTGGGACTCGAACCCACGACCTCCCGGCTGCCAGCCGGACGCTCTCCCAACTGAGCTATAGCCCCGAGCCGGTATTCGCTTGCAAGGTTAATGCAGGCGCGTTGGCCATTTCGTGGTGGCCTGAGGCGCAAGTGCAATTGTCTCTTGGGGCGTCAGGAAGGTGCAATGGCGATGTGGCGAAACTGCGGAGCTACGCCGCGCGGTTCTGCTCGCGGCCATCCTCGTCCACCTCGAGGACCAGGCCGTTGCGGCGCGTGTCGCGCACGACGAAATCGAACGGCGCCTTCTCCTCCAGCGCCCGCAGCAGGTCGATCGGGTTCTCGAGGTTCATCGAGACCCACGCCCGGCCGCCGGAGAAACGCTTCACCTTGATCTCGGACGCGCCGTCGATGCCGGCCGCAGCGTCCTCGAAGCCGGTCAGCTGCGCGAAGTCGTTGAGCGGCCCCACCTCGATCTCCACCTGGCCGGCGTAGATACCGGACTGGGCCGCTTCGGTGCCAACCGGCGGCCGGCCCTCCTCCTCGATCCCGAGGCGAACCCGCGCCACGTCCGCCAGCTCCGAGACCCGCGCCCCCAGCTCGTCCCTGAGCCCGGAGAGCTCGGTCACCCTGTCGGCCATCTGCACAGCATCCTCGAGCGCCTTCATCCGGATCCGGGTCGCCTGCCGTCGCGCCTGCCCGTAGATCTCCTCGATCCCCTTGCCGACGGCGGCGGCCATCGGCCGCTTCAGCGCATCCTGCAGCCGCTTCTCGCGCTCCACCACCCGCTCCGCCAATCGCTGCGCCTCCCGCTCGAGGCGGGCGAGCCGCGCGTCACGCGCCTCAATCGCCGCATCGACCTCCTCTGGGTCGTAGCCGCGCAAGGCGCGCCGGAAACGCTCCTTCGACACGAGCGGGAGGCTAGAAGCGGCTTCGGACGCGTAATTCAGGCAGCCCCGCGGGCGCCCGCGAGATCCAGATCGAGCTTCCCCGCCTCGCCCCAGAGCACCTCGAGCCGGTACCGCTCGCGCAACTCGGGCGTGAAGATGTGCAGCACGCAGTCGAGGTAGTCCATCAGCACCCACTCCGCCTCCCGCTCGCCCTCGACCCGCGCGGGCAGCCATCCCTCCCGCTTGAGCTGGTGGTAGACCTCGTCGTGGATCGCCTTCGCCTGCCGCTCGTTGCGAGCGGTGCAGATCACCAGGTAGTCGGTGTAGCCGACCAGCTGCCGCACGTCCAGCGCGACCAGGTCCGCCCCCTTCTTGTCGTCGGCGATCGCTGCCAGGCGGCGCGCCAGCTCCTCGGAGCTCATCTCGGTCCCGCGCGTCACCGGTACAGCCCCCTCTCCGCGATCAACCGCACCACCGGATCCGGAACCAGATGTCGCAACGGCTTTCCCTCCCGCGCTCGCTGCCTGACTGTGGTCGAGGAGGCTCCGCAAAGTGGCATGTCGATTATCTCCGCTCGATCGGCGGCACCGAGCCGCTCCAGCGCCGAGCGCACCGCGCCGAGCCCGACGCCGGGTCGCGGCACCACCCCCAGCTTCGCCAGCTCCAGCACCCGCGCCGGCTCCTTCCAGCTCGCCAGCCCCGCCGCCATATCGGCGCCGAGCAGGAAGAAGATCTCGTCATCGGGCTTTCGATCCGCCAGCAGCTCCAGGGTCCGGTAGCTGTACGACGTCTCATCCCGCTCCACCTCGAGGGCCGACGCCTCCACCCCCTCATCCCCCTCGGCCGCCAGCTGCGCCATCTCCAGCCTGACATCCGCCCCCGGGTCGTCCTCGATCTCCTTGTGCGGGGCCCGCCCGGTCACCATCAGCAGCACCCGCTCCAGGTCGAGCTGCCAGCGCGCCTCCTGGGCGAGGAGCAGATGTCCGACGTGGGGCGGGTTGAAGGCCCCGCCCAGGACCCCGATCCGAGTGACCGCACTACTCCCTGATCTGCCCGCTGCCGTGGACGACGTACTTGGTGGTCGTCAGCTCGCGCAGTCCGATCGGCCCACGCGCGTGCAGCTTCTGGGTCGAGTTGCCGATCTCCGCGCCCATCCCGAACTCGTAACCGTCGGTGAACCGCGTCGAGGCGTTGACGTAGACAGCCGCCGAGTCGACCGCATCGGTGAACTCGTCGCCGACCTCCTGCGAGCGGGTCACGATCGCATCGGAGTGCCCGGTCCCATGGCGGTTGATGTGATCGATCGCCTCGCCGAGTGAATCGACAACGGCGACGGCCATCTTCAAGCCGTGGTACTCGGTGTCCCAATCAGCATCGGTCGCCTGACCGACCGGAGCTTCGCCTGCAGACTCCTTCGTCCGCTCATCGCCGACGAGCTCGACGCCCGCCTCGCTCAGCTCGGCAAGCAGGGTGGGCAACAGCTCCGCCGCCACGTCCCGGTGCACGAGCAGCGTCTCGGCGGCGTTGCAAACGCCCGGCCGCTGCACCTTCGCGTTGTAGGCGACCCGCTCGGCCATCTCCAGATCGGCGTCCTGGTGCACGTAGACGTGGCAGTTGCCGGCGGCCGCGTACATGACCGGCACCTTCGCAACCTCCTTGAGCGCGTTCTTCAGCCCCTCGCCGCCCCGCGGAATGATCAGGTCGACCAACCCCTCCTGCGTGGCGAGCTCCGCGAGCTGCTCATGCCCTCCGCCGGACAACAGGGACACGGAGGCGGCGGGCAGCTCCGCCGCGGCAAGCGCATCGGCAATCAACCCGGCGAGAAAGGCATTGGAGCTCTCAGCGCTGCTGGAGCCGCGCAGCACGGCGGCATTCCCGCTCTTCAGGCAAAGGGCGGCCGCATCGATGGTCACGTTCGGTCGAGCCTCGTACACAACGGCGACCACACCAATGGGCACCCGCTTCTTGGCGACGTCCAAACCATTCTCGAGGGTCCACCCCTCGACCACCTCGCCGACGGGATCCGGCAACTCGGCGATCTCCCGGACCCCCGTGGCCATCTCGGCAACCCGAGCCTCGGTCAGCGTCAACCGGTCGAGCAGCGCCTCATTGAGCCCCGCCTCGCGCCCCGCGTCAACGTCGGCCCGATTGGCGTCGAGCAGTCCGTCGACGCTGCCATCAATGCGATCGGCGAGATCGCGTAGGCAAGCGTCCTTCTCATCCCGGCTGGCGCGCGCCAGCAGATGCGAGGCGTCCTTGGCCTCACGACAGGTCTGCTCAACGGTCTTGGCAGCAGTGGCCACAGCCAAAGAGTAACTGGGCACGAATCCGCTCCTCGCGCGGGTGGCGCGGAATCTCATCCGCGGTGAGATGCCTCGATCCGCGGTGAGATTCCGCGACAGGACCCGCGCGCCGGAGCGCTTGGTCCTTAGAGCTGGATGCTCTTGACCTCGAGAAACTCCTCGAGCCCAAACCGCCCGAGCTCCCGCCCGTGCCCGGACTGCTTGACGCCGCCGAACGGCGCCAGTGGGTTGAAGGTGGCGCCGTTGATCTGCACCTGGCCGGTGCGCATCCGCCGCGCGAACGCCTTGGCGCGCTCGGGATCCGCCGACCAGACGCCGCCGTCCAGCCCGTAGATCGTGCTGTTGGCGATCTCGGCCGCCTCGTCCTCGGAGTCGTACGGAATGATCGAGAGCACCGGGCCGAAGATCTCCTCCTGGGCGATCGTCATGTCCGGCTTCACCTCGGAGAAGACGGTGGGCTGCACGAAGTAGCCGGTCTCGAGCCCCTCGGGCGGCTCCGCGCCTCCCGCAACCAGCTTCGCGCCCTCCTCCTCGCCCTTCTTGATGTAGCCCCGGACGCGCTCCTGCTGCGCCTCGGAGACCAGCGGCCCAAGCCTGCTGCCGTCATCGAAGGGATCACCCGGAGTGGCCCCCTCCGCCGCCGCAGCCGCGATCTCCGTCGCCTCGGCGAGCTTGTCACGAGGAACGAGCATCCGGGTGTGGGCGCTGCAAACCTGGCCGGAGTTGAGGCAGATGTTGGCGACCCCGTGGCCGACGGCGGCCTTCAGGTCGGCGTCGTCGAGGATCACGTTCGCCGACTTGCCACCGAGCTCGAGCGCGACCCGCTTCACGGTCCCGGCAGCCACCTCGCTGACCCGCTTGCCGGCCCGCGTGGAGCCTGTGAACGAGACCATGTCGACCCCGTCACTGGCGGCAATCGCCTCGCCGACAACCGGGCCGTATCCGCTGACGAGGTTGAAGACCCCGGCGGGCAGATCGAGCGAGTCGATGATCTCGGTCAGGATGAATGAGGTCAGCGGGGTGACCTCGCTCGGCTTCACGATCACCGCACACCCCGCGGTGAGGGCCGGCGCGACCTTCGCGCAGATCTGGTGGAGCGGGAAGTTCCAGGGGGTGATGCACCCGACCACGCCGATCGGCTCCCGGACGACGAGGGAGTTCCCGATCTGCTCCTCCCAGACCACCTCCGAGGCGACCTGGGCCTGCGATCCGAAGTCCATCGCCGGCAGGCCCGCCTGGATGGTGCGCGCCAGCGCAAGAGGCATCCCGACCTCGGCCGCAACGAGCGCGGCGATCTCATCCGCCCGCTCGGCAAGCGCGGCGCTGATCGCGGTGCACGCGTCGACCCGGGCCTCGACCGGGACCTGGCGCCAGGCATCGAAGCCGGCGCGAGCCGCCTCGACGGCCCGATCCACGTCCTCGGCGATCCCCTCGGGAATCCGGCCGATGGCCTGCTCGGTGGTGGAGTCGATCACGTCGATCGTCCCCGATCCCACCGGCTCCACCCACTCGCCGCCGATGTAGAGACGGTCGCGGACGATCTGCTCTGTCGGATGCCCCGCCTTGGGAGGGGCAGCTATCTCGGTAGCCAAGGTTCGCTCCTTCTTTCGAAGTTCTCTTAAGCCGGTTGCGCTGCTTCGGCCTGCTTCGCCTCACCGGAGGCGCCCGCGTCATCCGCAATGGCCTCGCCGGTCCGATGCGCCAGCGACATGATCGACACCATCGGATTGGTCCCCGACGAGGTCGGGAACGCGCTGCCGTCGCCGATCCAGACGCCCTTGGTGTCGTGCAGCTCGCCCAGGGGGCCGGCGACAGAGGTCTTCGGGTCTGCTCCCATGCGGCAGGTGCCCATCTGGTGCGCGCTGAAGAGCTTGTAGCCGCCGGCTCGGAAGGGAATCCGCTTGACGCCCTCGATGAAAGCCTCGATGTCGTCGCCGCGTCGCCAGGTCGGCGCACCCTCGGCGAGCGGCCCGATCTGATGAGCGCCCGCCGCCTCGTGCAGCCGGATCTGCACCTCGATGCCTTGGCGCAGGTTCGCAAGGTCGAGCTCGTCGGTGACCGCGTAGGTCGGCACGGCCTCACCGTTCGCGTCAACGTCCACACGGCCGTTGCCCCGGTCGCGGGTCAGCGAGATGAAGGTCCCCGTGAAGGGGAACTCCTCCATCCGCTGCTTGTGGTCGGCTCCCGAGATCCAGGGCGTGGCGGAGCCGATCAGCCCTGGCGCGTATTGCGCAGTCTCGATCAGGAAGCCGTAGCCCTCGCCCGTGTCGGCGAACTCGTCGCAGAGCCCGGCCTGCGGCGGTCCCCACCAGGCTTGCTGGTCGGTGCCGTAGGCCGCACCGACGACGCTCGAGGGATGAAGCCGCAAGTTGTCGCCGGCGGCGGGCCCACCGATGCCGGATCGCATCAGCAGGGCCGGTGACTCGAGCGAGCCGCAGGCGACGACCACCCGCGGGGCACGCACCGTCACCTGGGCCCCGCGACCGTCGGGCGTCTGCCAGACGGCCTCGACACCGGTCGCCCGCCCCCCCTCGGTCAAGACCTTCGTGGCGCGGGTGTGGGTGAGGAACCGCGCTCCGTGCTCCTGAGCGTCGGCGAGCCAGGTGCGATCCGCGCTGCGCTTGCTGCCCGACTGATCCCCGAACCCGAGGTAGCCGGCCATCTCCGGCGTGTATGACCCCGGATCGGTGTTACGGACGATCGTCTCGAAGCTCCAACCCAGTGCCTCGGTGCCCTCTCGGAGGCGCTGCTGGGTCCCGTTCAGGTCGCTGCACCCGTCATTGGCGCCAATCCGCTCCAAAACTGCGTCCAGGTGGCGGTCGTAGTCGGGACCGTCGACCCCCTCCAGTCCGTGTTCGGCCCACTGCTCGCGAACCCATGGGCGCGTGCGCAGGCAGTTGGTCCAGTTGATCGTCGTCCCGCCGCCCAGCGTGGTGCCGGCGACCAGGCTGACGTTGCCGTCCGCCGTCGGATTCGGCCCCCCGCGCCAGAACATCTGCTGGTAGGCCGGTAGCTCGAGCTGGTTGAAGTCGGACTCGTTGAAGTAGCCCGCGGCCTCCAGGACGATCACGTCAAGCCCGCTTTGGGCGAGGGCGGCGGCGATCACGGAGCCGCCCGAGCCCGAGCCGACGATGCAGACGTCGGCCTCCAGTGTCTCCTCGGCGCCCTCGGGCTCGTGGATGCGAAGCCGCTTCTCAACCTGCGGCGGGGCTGAGATCGGGCCCGGGAACCCGAATGTCTTCCAGTTCGGGTTCTGGCCCGTGCTCGGATCGGGCGCGCCGTAGTGGAGGAAGAGGGTCATGTTGATCAGCGCCCCCACGCCGGCGGCTGCCCGCGGATCGGAGAGGGCAACGTTGCGAAGGATCTGCTCCCGGGACTCCTGCGAGGGCGCGCGGGTGATTCCCTGGCCGCCCAGGGCATCGATCAGCTCGAGCAGCCCGCCCCGCAGTTCGGGGTCCGGGATCTCGGAGATCAGCAGTGCGGCGCCGGCGTCCACACCGAGGTCGCTCGCCTTGCGCCCCCAGAGGCCCTCGGGGTCTCGGTCGCGCGGCAGCGAGGGGACGACCGTGTCGCAAACCGCGGTCAGGATCGCCTGCTGGGAATCGCTGAGCACAGTGCCAGCTTCCTCTCCGGAGCCCATCGACACGGGACTCTACTGGCTGGCTGGCCAGTCCCGCTGGGTGGCGCGACTAGGTCGCGCGACGACTAGGTCAGCACGAAATAGTCGCGGTGCACGGCCTCCTCCGAGGCGTGCGGCAGGAGCTCGCGCACCTTCTCGGTCCGCATGCCCTTGATCCGGCGCAGTTCCCCGGCCGAGTAGTTGACGATTCCCTTGCCGATCGTCTTGCCGTCGCAGGTGACGTCAACGGCATCGCCGGCGTCGAACTCGCCCTCGACCTCGGTGATACCCACCGGCAGCAGGCTGCTGCCGCTCTCGCGCAGGACGCGGGCGGCGCCGTCGTCGACGAGCAACTTGCCGTGGCTCGGCTTCGCGTAGCGAAGCCAGAGCTTGAAGCTCGGCGTGCGCTCCGGATGCGGGCTGAAGCGGGTGCCGGTGGCGTCGCCGCGGGCGGCGGCCAGCAGCGTTCCGTCTGCGGTCCCGTCGCAGATCACCGCCCCGATCCCGGAGGCGCCGGCCATCCCGGCCGCCGCCACCTTGCTGCGCATGCCGCCCAGGCCGAAGGGCGACGTGTGCTCGCCGATCTCGTATCCGGCGAGCTGGTCCTCCGCCGTCACCTCGGTGACGAGCTCGGCATCAGGGTTCTGTCGCGGGTCCTTCGTGTAGAGGCCGGACTGATCGGTGAGCAGGACCAGCAGACGCGCCTCGAGCATGATCGCCACCTGCGCCGCCAGGAAGTCGTTGTCGCCGAAGGTGATCTCGTCGGTCGCGGTCGTGTCGTTCTCATTCACGACCGGGACCACTCGCCAGTCGAGCAGCCGGCTGAGCGTCTGCCGCGCGTTCAGATAGTGGGTTCGCAGCTGCAGGTCCGAGGCCGTGAGCAGGACCTGCGCGGCCCGAACGTCACCCTCGGCGAGGCGCTCCTCGTAGGCCCGGAAGAGGCTCCCCTGCCCGACGGCCGAGGCGGCCTGGAGTTCGTCGATCGCGGAGGGCCTCCGCGTGAGCTCGAGGACCCGCATGCCGCGGGCGATCGCGCCCGAGGTGACCATCACCACGTTCTCGCCCCCCGAGTGGAGCTCCGCGACCTGCCCGCAGACACGGTCGAGCACGTCGCTGCGGAGCGCGCCCTGATCTCCGGCGACGATCGACGAGCCGAGTTTCGCGACCACGGTCATGGCGCAATCATCCCGGGTCCAGCTCGAACTCGAGATCGCCGACGACCACCTCGTCGCCCGCCTCGAAGCCCGCGCGCTCCAGTGCGGCGATCACCCCAATCTCGCGAAGGCGCCCCTCGAGGTAATCGAGCGCTTCTTCGTTCTCAAGGTCGTGGCGAGCCACCAACAGCTCGATGCCGCGGCCGGCGACCCGGAACCGCCCATCGCCCTCCGGGATGACGTCGAAGCCCTCCTCCTCGCCCGGGCGGTAGACGCGGTGCTCGGCCTCGAACTGACCGTCGCTCGCCGCGACGGCGGCCGCCTCCTCTGGAAGCGTGGCGAAGATCGCCTGCGTCAGCTGATCGAGGCCGGCGCCGGTCGCGGAGGAGATGCCGAGCACCTCAATGGCCTGAGAGCCATGCCGCTCACCCCGCTCGGACACCGCCCGTTCGGCTTCGTCCTCGGGAACCAGATCGATCTTGGACAGCGCGATGACCTCCGGCAAGCCGTCGAGCCCCCCGCCGTAGCCGGCCAGCTCGCCGCGCACGGTCACGTAGTTCGTCTCCGGATCCCCCTCCGGCGGCGCCACCTCCACGAGGTGGACGAGCAGCCGGCAGCGCTCGAGGTGGGCGAGGAACTCGTGGCCGAGGCCGGCGCCCTCCGCCGCGCCCTCGATCAGGCCCGGGATGTCGGCGAGCACCAGTTGCCGGTCCTCCAGCTCGATCGTGCCGAGATTCGGCTCGACGGTCGTGAAGGGGTAGTCGGCGACTTTCGGATCGGCCCTGGTGAGGCGCGCGAGCAGTGAGGACTTGCCGGCGTTCGGGAGTCCGACCAGACCGACGTCGGCCAGCAGCTTCAGCCGCAGCTCCACCTCCCCGGCCTCCCCTTCCAGCCCGCGCTCGGCGAAGCGCGGCGCCTGGCGGATGGAGGTCGCGAAGCGCTTGTTGCCGTGGCCGCCGGAGCCGCCTCGGGCTATCACCAGCCGCTGGCCGTCGGCGAGCAGCTCCGTCTCCGAGCCGTCCAGCCCGTGGACCACCGTGCCGGGTGGAACGGCGATCACCCGGTCGTCGCCGCTCTCGCCATGCTGCCGCTTGCCCCTGCCGTGCTCTCCCCGCCCGGCGCGGAAGTGCCTGCTGCGGCCGAGCGAGGCGAGGTCCCGGCGCTGCGCGTCGCAGACGAGCACGACGTCGCCACCCCGGCCGCCGTCGCCGCCGTCCGGCCCGCCGCGCGGCACGTGGGCCTCACGGCGAAAGCTGACCACGCCGTCACCGCCGCGGCCGCCCTCGACGTGGATCTTTGCTCGATCGAAGAGCATCGAGGCGAAGGTAGCCCCCGAGGCGTTTCAGCGATGGGCTAGCTCGTGCCGGCGGCGGGCTTCGGCCGGGTCAACCTGAGGCGCCGGCGCTTCCGCTCTCCGGCGCCCTCCGCCTCCCGAGCCCCTAGGTCGAAGTAGAGGAGGGTGCGGCCGATCGCGATGTAGGGGATGAGGAGGGCGAAGACGATCGAGCCGATCAGGTTGACCAGGACCGCCGAGAGGTTGGCGAAGATCAGGAAGAAGCCGAGGACAGGGCCGGTGACCACGCCGAGCACGGAGAGGAAGCCCGCGACCAGGACCGTGCGCCAGAAGTGGCCGCGCACCAGGGCATGGCTTCCCTTCAGAGCCTCCCGGATCGAGCAGTCCTTGAAGAGGATCTCCTGCTGGACGAGCTGCCAGGCGACGTAGAAGTAGATGCCGAAGGGGATGCCGATCAGGGTGAAGATCATCGCGACCACCAGGACGGTCACGAGCAGCTGTCCGCCGACGACGCGCCAGAGCCGCTCGTAGATAGCGCGAAAGGAGGCCCTCAACCCGGTTTCCCCGCCCTCATCGAGCTGGCGCATGAACGCCACGACGGCGCCCGAGACGAAGGCGAAGCCGATCGGGTCGGCGATGCCGCCGATCGAGCCGTCGAACCTGAATTCCGCGCCGCCGGGGCTGATCGAGACTGTGAAGTCCTGGCTGCCGTTGAGTTGGATGAACAGGTACTGCAGTCCCTGGATCGCTCCGAGGATCAGGAACCCGGCCAGGGCGATGAGCAGCATGATCCGCCAGTGGCGTCCGTAGAACTGGCGCGCGCCGCGGACCAGCTGCCCGAATGCCCAGGGATGCCTCAGGCTGGTGAGATCGACCGGGCGCCAGCGGGTGAACAGCGGCGGCACGACGATCAGGAGGAGCAGAGCCAGCCCCAGGCCGATCGCCCCGAGGGTCGTCTTCGCCTCGAGGTTGATGAACTCCGAGACGCCCTCGATCGCGCCGCAGAACGCCGTCGAGGCGGCCGGCCCGAGGATCGCTCCGCCCGGCAGCCGGGGGCTGTCCTGTCGGATCCCGTCCATCCAGGTGAAAGGCCGCAGCCACTGCTTCTTGGTGGTCGGCCCCTGCGGCCCGATGTTGAACCCCTTCTCCCGCTGGCCCCAGTGGCCGAGGTAGCTGAGCCACTGGAACCCGCTCCCCGGCGCCGCGGCGGTCGGCACGATGAGGGGCCGAGGGTCCGACCGGATCAGCGGATCAGAGGTGTTGTCGCAGCCGACTCCCGATCCGTTCTGCCCGTTCTCGATGTAGATCGCGTTGTCGTAGAAGGTGGCGTGCGACCCGGCGGCCGGGAACACGATCGGGTGGTTCCCGTCCTTCTGCACCTTGGTGTCGTCCCAGTCGGCCCGCTCCCCTCCGGCATGTTGGAAGAGGGCGACTTGCGACGGCCCCTGGGCGAGTGCCTCCGCGGGGGTGTCGGCGTCGAACGCGATCTGCATGCCCTCCCAGTCGCCCTCGTGAAGGTCGTTGAACTGGTTGAAGTAGTAGAAGAAGAAGTACTGGACAACGATGCCGGTGTAGCCCGGCTCCGTTGCGATGTGGGCGTAGGTGATCGCTGGCGCCTTGCCCTCGTCCCTCAGTTCCTTGTAGCCGGCTCCGTAGTCGCAGCCGGCGTCGAGTGGATCTCCCGGGAGATCGAGGTAGTAGTCGTCACCCAGTCCCGCGACGTCCGCGGCGGTTGGGGCCCTCTTGACCAGCACGTCATTGCCGTCGACGTAGTGGAGGAGGCGTACCCCCGGATTACCGAGCACGGTGTCGACCGTGGTCGGCGGGTTGAACTGCTCCTCCCTGATGTTGCAGTTCTTCGAGTCCGTCTGCTCTCGGAGCATCAGGATCGGCGCGTACGCCGAGACGAGCCGTTGCTGCTCGGGGGACGAGGCGGCCTCGGCGCTCGCCGCGACGAAGAGGCATGCGGACGCGGCGATTACGAGGCACGTCGCCAACCTTCCTGGCCGGCGGAACACGGGGTCAAGCTAACACGGCCTCAGGCGCCGAACCTCCGGGTTTTTCCGCGCCTATGCGAAGGCCGGTTCGCGCTCGGTCCGAGCCGAATCGTGGCGGTTCGCCGCCTTGACGAAGCTCCGGAACAATCGCCCGTGCTCGGGCGTCTCCCCCTCGGCATGCCACTGCACGCCGATCACAAAGCCGCGGTTGATCGCCTCGATCCCCTCGACGATCCCGTCCGGCGACCAGGCGACCGCCCGCAGCTCGCGGCCGAGCTCATCGGCCGCCTGGTGGTGGTACGAGGGAACGTCGAGCGCAGTCGCACCCAGGGCCTCGGCGAGCAGGCTGTCGGGCTCGATGTCCACCGAGTGGGCGACATCGGGCCCGTAGTCGCCCGGGCGATGATCGACCTCTCCCCCGCCCTCGGGCAGGTGCTGGAAGAGAGTTCCCCGCCGCGCGACGTTGAGCGCCTGAGCGCCGCGGCAGATCGCCAGGATCGGCAGGCCGCGCCGGTCCGCGGCGCGGGCCAGCGCGATCTCGGCCAGGTCGAGCTCGCGCCAGGTCGGGCCGAGAGCCGGGTGTGGATCGGCGCCATAGGCGGAGGGATGGATGTCAGGCCCGCCGGAGAGGCAGAGGCCGCTGAGCCGCTCCACCAGCGGGGTGATCGCCTCCGGTCCGAGCGGAGGAATCGCGACCGGGATTCCCCCAGCGCGCTCGACCGCCTTCAGGTAGGTGAGCCCGAGCGCCATCTCGGGTCGCGGGGGCTCGCCCTCTGCGGCCCGGTGAACCTCCTCGGCGACACGCACCTCGGAGGTTGTGACGCCGATCAGCGGGCGGGACGCCATGCATCAAGGCTAGGAAAAGCCCCAACCCGCCAACACCGCCCGGCTGTCCAAAGCTGCCGGACAGGCGGTCCAGCCGACCGCCGAGGCCCTCTAGGCCTGCTCGGCGATGCTGAAGTTGATCTGATCGCCGACCACGGTCGCGTCCAGCTCCTTGTCCTCGAGGATCGCCGCGGCGCTCGGCTCAACGGCGACCGCGATCTCATCGCCCTCGACGATCTCGTCGTCGGGCGGAGGCTCCTCGATGACCGACACCGTCAGGCCGGAACCGGGTGTGACCCGTCCTGTGGCCGTGGGCTGATGCGGAACATCGCACCGTCGGGCGCATCCGATGCGCTGAGGATTCCGCGGATGGCATGCGAGGCCTCTGGGGTGATCGTGAGCACGCGGCCCACCTCCTCCTGGTCGAGAGCATGAGCCTTCCCGCCTACCCGGGATCTCGGCTGGGAAACGGCTAGGTCTAGCTCTCGACGACCGAGATCGTGCGGCCGCGGCGCCCGGTGCTGAACTGGACCACGCCCGGCCGCGTGGCGAAGATCGAGTGATCCCTGCCGATCCCCACCCCGTCGCCGGGGCGGAAGCGGGTGCCCCGCTGGCGGACGATGATCTCCCCGCCGTTCACGGTCTGGCCGGCGAAGACCTTGACCCCGAGGTACTTCGGGTTGGAGTCGCGGCCGTTGCGGCTCGATCCGAGTCCCTTCTTATGAGCCATCTGCGGCCGTCTCCTTTTTCGCTGGGGGCTTGCGTTGCAGCATCTTCACATCGGTGATCTCGAGCCGGGTGAGCTCGGAGCGGTGCCCGGCACGCTTGCGGTAGCCCTTCTTGGCCCGGTACTTGAAGACCCGGATCTTGGGGCCCCGCTCGTGGCCGGCGACCTTGGCCTCGACCTTGACCTTCTCGAGGTCCTTGCCGAGCACCATCTCCTTGTCGCGGAACGCAACGGCGCGGAGGTCGATCTTGTCGCCCTCCTTCGCGGACAGGCGATCGACGAGGAGGGTCGAGCCCTTCTCGACGCGGTACTGCTTGCCGCCTGTCTCGATCACTGCGTAACTGGACATGGAAATTCTGTCTCCGCTCGACTAGTTCTTGCTTCCACCGCCGGCACGGGAACGTCGCCTTCCGCCCCTGCTTCCGCGACGTCGGCGCCCGCTGGAGGCCGAGGATTCTAGCTTCTCGCCGCCATTTCCATTGGCCCCGGGCTGCACCACGTTTCCCTCGCTGTCGAGCAGCAGGGCGGTCGCGGCGGAGCGCCCGACGCTCTCGATACGCACCATCCGCTGCTCGCCCACGTGGGGACCCGCCCCGGCCACGCTGACGATGTAGGAGTCGACCCGGGCCACCGCATCGTCGACGTTGTACATGTGCGGCTCCTCGATCGAGACGAGCACCTCCTCACCCACCTGGAACGGCAGTGCTCGCTCCTCGATCTCCTCACGCCCGCCGCTCTCGACCACGTGGAACGTGTCGAGCGGCAGAGCATCGCCGCCCTCGAAGTGGAAGCGCTTGTCCGTCTCCTCCTCGAGGTCCGTGAGGCCGGAATCGGGCGAGAGCAGCTCGGCGGCGACCCTGGGGTTGACCCTGACCAGGTAGGCCTCCGGGTCCGGGTTCTCGTCCACGACCTCCTGAAGCTTGCGGACGATCGTGATCGCGACCGTCTCCTCCGAGTTGACGACTCCCTCGCCGTCGCAGGTCGGGCAGCGCTTGGTGAGGATCTCGCGCACGCCGTCGGTGACGTTCTGGCGGGTCATCTCGACCAAGCCGAGCGGCGAAACCTCGACCACGTAGGTCTTGGTCCGGTCCTCATCGAGAGCCGTCCGCAGAGTCTTCAGCACCTGGTCGCGGTTCCGAGCCCGCGCCATGTCGATGAAGTCGATGACGATGATCCCGCCGATGTCGCGCATCCGAAGCTGCCGGACGACCTCGTCGGCGGCCTCGACGTTCACCTTGGTGATCGTGTCCTCCAGGCGGCCCTTGCCCTTGCCGGTGAAGCTGCCGGTGTTGATGTCGATGACGGTCAGGGCCTCGGCATAGTCGATGATCAGATAACCGCCCGAGGGGAGGTCGACGCGGCGAGAGAGCACCGAGTCGAACGCCTCTTCGACGCCCCATTTCTCGAGCGGCGACTCCTTGCCCTTGTAGAGCTCGACCCGCTCTGCCAGCTCGGGCGCGGTGCGCTGGAGGAACTTGGTGACGCGCTCGTGCTGCTTGGGGTCGTCGATGATCGCTCCCTCGAACTCCTCGACCAGGACATCGCGGACGACGCGGATCGAGAGGTCTGCCTCCTGAAAGACCATCTGGCCGACGTCGGACTTCTCCGCGCGCTCGGTGACCACCTCGTTGAGGCGGTGCAGGTAGGCGATCTCGCGGACGAAGTCCTCCTTCTTCGCGCCCTGGGCGGCGGTGCGAACGATCACGCCGCCGTTGCCGATGTCCACCTTCTCGATCAGCTTGCGAAGGCGGGTGCGCTCCCCGTCGGGGAGGCGCTTGGAGACGCCGATGCCGCCGCCCTGCGGCATGTAGACGAGGTAGCGGCCCGCGATCGACAGCTGCATGGAGAGCCGCGCGCCCTTCGTCTTCAGCGGATCCTTGACGACCTGGACGATGATCTCCTGGCCGGGTTTGATGAGCTCGTCGATCCGGCGACCCCGGCCGCGGCCCCGCTTGGGGACGGCCTTGCCGTCCGGCAGGACGATCTCGTCGACGTGGAGGAATCCGTTTCGCTCCAGGCCGATGTCGACGAACGCCGCCTCCATCCCGGGCAGGACGTTGTCGACCTTGCCCTTGTAGATGTTGCCGACGATCGACCGGCGGCCACGACGCTCGACATAGAGCTCGGCCACCTTCCATTCATTTGACGGGCTCGCCTTCTTGCGGCGCTTGCCCTCGGTGGGGCTGCCCTTTGCCTCGAGCACGGCGACGCGGGTCTCACCGCGATCGACGCTGACGAGGATGTTCTTCTTCATGTGGTTCCTTTCTGCGCGAGCAGAACACACGCGTACGACGGACCGCTAACGGCGGATCCGGGTACAGGGGTGTTGGTGTGGGTGTGCTCTTGGTGGCTCAGCGCAACAGTGGGATAGGCGCCCTGCTGCGTGTGCCGGAGCTGAGCCGCGCTTGTGCGTGGATGCTCTGTAGGAGCCCGATCGCCAGGAAGGTGGCAAGCACCGAGGATCCCCCGTAAGACATGAGGGGCAGGGTGATGCCGGTAACCGGCATGACGCCGAGGGTCATGCCCACGTTGACCAGGATCTGGAACATGAGCATGGCGGCGATGCCGCCGGCGATCAGGGTCCCATACAAGTTCTTGGAGAGCGTCGGAATGCGCAGCATTCTCCAGATGAGCAGGGCGTATAGGGACAGTACGAATGCGGCTCCCAGAAAGCCGAAGCGCTCCCCGATCACGGCGAACACGAAGTCCGTGTGCCGCTCGGGAAGGAACAGGAGCTCGGTCTGAGTCGAGCTGTCGCCGCGTCCGGTCTTCTCGCCGGACCCAATCGCGGTGACGCTCTGGTTGACCTGATAGCTCGCATCGCTTGGGTCATTGCTGGGATGTAGAAATGAAGTCAACCGATCCTGCTGATAGCCGTGAAGCGGGCTCGGCAGGCCGGTCGCCGGGGCGATGAGGAGGACGAAGCTGACCGCGAGGGCCGCCAATCCACCGATGACCGCGAAGTGCGGCCAGGGCACCCCGGCTAGGAAAAGAATTGTCAGTGTGATGACCACCAGCACGATTCCCGTGCCGAGGTCGGGTTGCAGGAAGACGAGTCCGGCCGGGGCCAGTCCCAGCGCCAGGATGCGAAGCGTCTGGCGGACGGGAGTGCCGCGGCGGGTGCGCTCGATCACGAACGCCGCAAGGGCGACGACGAGGAGCAGCTTGGCCAGCTCCGAGGGCTGGAAGCGGAAGTAGGGCAGCTCAATCCAGCGGCGCGAGCCGCGGGCCGCCGCCCCGAACAGGAGCACGAGGCAGATCGACCCGATCATCAGCGAGTAGAGGCCGACCCGGATCTCCCGGAAGCGGGAGTAGTCGATCTTCGCGACGGCGAACATCAGGGCGATGCCGATCAGCGCATAGATCCCCTGCCGCATCGCGAAGAACAGCGGCTGGCCTGGAACGTCGTTGGGCGTCGCCACCGCGAGGGTGAAGCAGCTGAACGCGATCAGGGCGAGCGCGGCGCCGAGCAGGACCCCGTCGAAGTAGGCAAGGCCAAGGCGCTCGCCGACGCGGGCGCGGGTGGGTCTGAGCGTGAGTGGTGCTGCCTCCATGGCTACGCGGCCCCCTTGGGAGGGCGACTTCCACCCAGGGTAGAGGTCCGGCGGGATCCCGCCGCCATCACTCCTGCGTCTTCCCGGTGCCGGCCGGAGGCGTGATCGGCAGGTTGAAGTAGTGCTCGAGGATCCGGGCGGCGACCGGGGCGGCCGTATCGACGCCGAAGCCGCCCCGCTCGAGCGTCACCGCGACCACGATTTGCGGGTTCTTCGCGGGCGCCACCGCGATGTACCAGGACTGATCGGGCTGGTTCGGCCGCTGCGCGGTTCCGGTCTTGCCCGCGATCTGGAAGGGGAAGTGGCCGAAGACGGGGTATGAGGTCCCGCCCGGCTCCATCGCGGCGCGCGTGAGGCCGGTCATGATCGTGTCGCGGGTGGTCGGGGAGAGGTGCATCTGGCGGCGAAGGGCGGGGCGGATCTCCTCGATCACCCTGCCGGTCGCGCTCTCCACGTCGTCGCCGAGATGCGGCCTCAGGACCTTGCCGCCGTTTGCGAGCGCCGCGTAGGCGACGGCCATCTGCAGTGGATCCGCCTCGAGGTCGCCCTGGCCGACCGCCAGGTTGATGTTGTCGCCCGCGCTCCAGGGGCGGTCGGTGAGGTGCTCCCGGTAGAGGCGGTTGCGCCAGGCGGGGTCCGGGATCAGGCCGTCGACCTCCGCCGGCAGGTCGATCCCGGTCTTCTCCCCAAGCCCGTACTGGCGCGCCCAGTCCTGGATCATGCCGCCGCCCTTGGAGGCCTTCGCATGGAGGCCCAGGTTGTAGAAGTAGACGTCCGATGAGACCTTGAGCGCGTCGCTCATGTTGATCGGCCCGTTGATCGCGTGTCCCGCGTTGTGCAGCGTCTGGATGTCGACCTTGAGCGTGCCGGTGTCGTTGTAGATCGTGTTCGGCGAGATCAGATGGTCCTGGAGCGCGGCGGTCGCCGTGATCGGCTTGAAGGTGGAACCGGTCGGATAGAGCCCCTGGATCGCGCGGTCGGCGAGGGGTGCGTCGGTCTTCTGAGAGGTGAGCGCGTGGTACTGGCTCTGGGTGATCGGGTGGGTGAAGATCGACGGGTCGAAACTGGGCGCCGAGCCCATCGCCAGGACTTCGCCGTTCTGGGCGTTCATCGCCACAAAGGCCCCCGGGAGCCCGAACGAGTCGAGCGCCCCCTCCGCGTAGCTCTGCAGGCCGGAATCGATCGTGAGGCGCACGTCGTCGCCGGCCTGGGCCGGCCTGCTCCTGAGCTGATCCGTCGGCCGGCCGAGGGCGTCGACCTGGACGCGGTCCGTCCCGGACCTGCCCCTCAGAAACCGGTCGTACTCGTACTCGATCCCCGATTGGCCGACGGTGTCCCCCTGGTGGAGGCCCGCGTAGCGCGGCTCCTTGAGCTGCTCGGCGGTCACCTCGCCCACGTTGCCGAAGAGATGCGCCGCGACGTCCCCGTCCTTGTACTCGCGGGTAAACACTCGCTCGACGCTCACCCCGGGAAAGCTCGACTGGTTCTCCCGCAGGTAATAGACCTTGTCGACGCCGAGCCCCTTCTTCAGGATCACCGGCCCGCCGGGCGCCGCCCTGTCGCCGTCGGTGAGCGCCTTGTGGATCTCGGCCATCGTCATTCCGGTGACGGTCGAGAGCTGGTGGAGCTCCCGGGATCGCGTGCGCCCGGGGTCCGGGAGGTCCTCGGGGCTGACCTCAACGGCGAGCTCGGTGCGGTTCGCCACCAGCACCTTGCCGTTCCGGTCGAGGATGTCGCCGCGAGGGGCCTGCACGCGGATCTCGCGGATCCGGTTGTCGTTGGCCTCGGTCCGGTACTTGTCACCCGAGAGGACCTGCACGTACCAGAGGCGCAGGAACAGGACGGAGAAGATTGCGATCGCGAGCCCCGTCAGGATCGAGATCCGCAGTGCGAGCGGAGAGGTCCGCCTCTCGGGCTCGGATTCGGGTGTGCGCAGATACATCACGGCTATGGCGCCTCGACGGCCCGCGGCCCACTTGGACGCCGAGCCGTCCGTCGCTCGTCGACGAGCGCGGAGCGCACGGACAGTCTGACGAGCAGGAGGACGGGAATCGAGAGAGCCGCGCCGATCATGCTCTTGAGGACCGCATCACGCACGACCAGGAAGCTGACGTTCGCATCCACGCCCGTGCCGATCTGGATCGCAGCGATCACCATCGCGCCGAGCAGAGTCAGCGCGGCGCCAAGCAGAGTGACCGCGCCTCGGGTCGGACGGCCGACGGTCTCGCGGTAACGCCCCGCGACGTAGCCCACGGACAGCAGGGTGAGCGCGAACCCGCCGAGGGTCTCGAGCAAGAGGCAATCCATCAGCAGGCCGACCGAGAAGCCGAACACCGCCCCGGTCAGGCTCCCGCCCAGTACGCCCACCGAGAACACGACGAGCAATACAACGTCGGGATTGGTGCCGAAGACGTCCATCTTCGAGAAGCAGACAACCTGCGCAACCGCGGCGAACGCGCCGAGCGCGGCCAGCCGGGCGATGATGCCGGGCGTGAGGATCATCCGCTGCCCTTTCCGGAATGGGTCGTCAGCACTTTGACGAAGTCCATGTCGCGGAGGTCGGCGAACGGCGACAGGTGCACCCGCTGGTAGGCCTGCTGCTCCTCCACGGTCGCCCTCGTGATCTTCCCGATCGGGATCCCGGGCGGGAAGATCGACCCCAGGTCGCCGGTTGAGAAGCCTGCGGTGACGACCATCTGCCCCTCGGCGATCTGCGATCCGCGCTCGAGGAAGTCGAGCTGCAGGTCGTTGGGGTTGCCGACGTTGGGCTCGACGACGCCCGTGGCTCCGCTCGGCTGCACGCGCGCGGTGACGGCGCTGTCGGCGTCCGTGATCAGGGTGACCTGGGCGGTGTTCGGGGTCGTCTGGGTGACCTTCCCGGCCAGGCCCTGAGCTGCGACGACCGGGTCGTCCACCCGCACGCCGTCACCGGAGCCGCGGTCGACGGTCACAGTCGAGTACCAGACCGTCGGCGAGCGGCCCACCACCCGGGCCGTGACTGGGTCCGTGCCGTCGGGGACGATGCCGCCGCTGGTCAGCTCGTTGAGCGCTGAGAGCTCCTTGGCCTCGGATTGCTGGGTCTGCTGCCGCGCAAGCTGGTCGCGGAGGGTCGCCACCTGGTCCTGCAGCCGTGCCTTGTCGCCGCGCGCGTCGAAGGTCTCGTGGAACCAGTTGACGGTGTCGCGGACGGGTTTGAGCGCGCGGTCGGCTACGCCCTGGATCGGGGAGAAGATGGTCGAGACCACGTTCTCCGCGCCATGCAGCGGCCCCGCGTTGCCCTCGCGGTAGTAGAGGCTCAGCAGTGTCAGTGAGGCGGCGACGAGCAGCAACAGCACCGCCCGTCGACGGCGCACCTGCTTGCGGTACATGTCTTCCTAGCTGTCAAGGTTGCTTGGTTCCCCCGGGCGGGCCGCGCGGCGTCCGAATGTAGCGCCTACCTTCAATGAGACTGAAAGAGTTCCCTCCATTGACGGGCGGCTCCTGGCGGAGCCCCCTCGCATCTAATCCCGTGCCTGGGCGTGGACGCTCTGCAGCAACCCGAGCGCCAGGAACGTGCCCAGCACGGACGAGCCCCCGTAACTGATCAGGGGAAGGGTGATCCCGGTGACCGGCATCAGGCCGAGGTTCATCCCGACGTTGACGATCACCTGGAAGGCCAGCATCGCGACCACCCCACCCCCGATCAGCGTCCCGTAGAAGCTCGATGAGATCCGGATCACCCGGATCGCCCGCCAGAAGAGAATCGCGTAGAGGAAGACCACGAATGCGGCACCGAGGAAGCCGAAGCGCTCACCGATCACCGCGAAGATGAAGTCCGTGTGCCGCTCCGGCAGGAAGAGGAGCTCCGTCTGTGTGGCGTCGTTGCCTCGCCCCACCTCCTCGCCCGAGCCGACCGCGATCACGGCCTGGTTCACCTGGTAGCTGGCGTCGCTCGGGTCGTCACTCGGGTGCAGGAAGGCGGTCAGGCGGTCCTGCTGGTAGCCGTGGAGGAAGCTGACGCCCGCCGCGGACCCGGCCGCATACGCGCCTCCGGCGATCAGGGCGATGGCCGCGCCGATCGCGGCGAAGTGCTGCCAGGGAATGCCCGAGACGAACAGGATCGTCAGCGCGATCGCCACAAGCACGATCCCCGTCCCGAGATCGGGCTGCAGGAACACCAGCGCCGCCGGGGCCAGCCCGAGACCCAGCAGGGTCACCGTCTGGCGGAGCCCGAATGGCCTCCTGACCCTCTCGAAGACAAACGCTGCCAGAGACAGGCAGAGCAGAACCTTCGCGAGCTCCGACGGCTCGAACTGGAAGAACGGCAGGTTGATCCAGCGGTTCGAGCCGCGCACCGCGGTCCCCACCAAGAGCACCAGCGCGATGGAGCCGACCATCGCCGCGTAGATGGTCAGCCTCAGGTCGCGGAAGCGCCTGTAGTCGATCCGGCTGATCGCGAGCATCAGCGCGATGCCCACCACCGCATAGAGGGCCTGGCGTTCGACGAAGTACATGGGACGTCCGGCGATCTCATCCCGGGTCGACGTCGCGAGGGTGAAGACGCTGAAGGCGATCAGCCCGACGGACGCGCCCAGCATGACCCCGTCGACTCCGGTCAGCCCGAGCCGCTCGGCCAGCGGCCTGCGCGGTGCGATCGTCAGCGAGGGCTTCGCGGCTTCCATCAGCCCGGCCCCGCGGCTCTGGCGGCGGCTGCGTTGACGCTGCCGGCCGAGCCGCTGTTGAGATTGAAGTAGCGCTCGAGGATGGTGCGCGCAATCGGCGCCGCCGACTCGACTCCGAACCCGCCCCGCTCGACCGTCACGGTGACGACGATCTGCGGGTTGTTGTAGGGCGCGATCACGCCGTACCAGGACTGGTCCTGCTGGCCATCACGCTGCGCCGTGCCAGTCTTGCCGGCGACCGGAATAGGGAAGCTGCCCATCACCGCGTCTGAGGTTCCGCCAGCCTCGTCGGCGGCCCGGTGCATGCCCCCCAGGATCACGTTCCGGGTTTCCTCCGAGATGTGCAGGTGGCGACGCGGCGCCGGCTTGATCCGGCGGACGGTCCGGCCGTGGATGTCCACGATCCGGCCGCCGACGTGCGGCGTGACGAGCGTTCCGCCGTTGGCGAGCGCCGCGTAGGCCCGGGCAAGCTGCAGGGGCGTCACCTGGACGTCGCCCTGCCCGACCGCCAGGTTGACGTTGTCGCCCTGCGTCCAGGGCCTGTCGATGTACGGATTGGAGTGATTGCGGTAGACGCGGTTGCGCCAGGCCGGCGTCGGGATCAGGCCCGGGGTGGCGTCCGGGACGTCGATCCCGGGCTTCCGGCCCAGCCCGTAGGAGCGGGCCCAGTCCTGGATCTGGCCGCCGTTGCCACTCGCAGATGCATGGAGGCCGAGGTTGTAGAAGTAGACGTCCGACGAGACCTTCAGCGCGGTGCTCATGTCGACCGGGCCGTTGGCGGCGCCCCCGGCGTTATGGAGTGTGATGCCCCCGATGTCGAGCGAGCCGGTGTCGTCGAAGATCGTGCTCGGCGAGATCAGGTGGTCCTCCAGCGCCGCGGTCGCCGTGATCGGCTTGAACGCCGACCCGGTCGGGTAGCCGCCCTGGTCGGCGCGATCGACGAGCGGGTCGCCCGGGCGGTTGCCGAAGGCGTCGTACTGCGCCTTCGTGTGCGGCCGCGTGTAGAAGGACGGGTCATAGGTGGGATAGGAGCCCATCGCGAGGATCGCGCCCGTGCGGACGTTCATCGCCACGAAGGCGCTCGGCAGCCCCTTGGCGCGCAGCGCCGCCTCGCCAACCGCCTGCATACCCGCATCGAGCGTCAGGCGCAGGTTGTCCCCGGCCCGCGCCGGCTGGCTGCCGAGCTGGCCCCTGGGCCGGCCCAGGGCATCGACCTGGATTCGCTGGCTTCCGGCGGTGCCGCGGAGGAACTTGTCGTAGGTGTACTCGACGCCCGCCTGGCCGATGATGTCGCCGGGCTTCAGCGTCCGATAGGCCGGCCTGGTCAGCTGATGCGGGCTGATCTGCCCGACGAGGCCGAGTAGGTGGGCGGCCAGCGAGCCATCCTTGTACTGGCGGACGTAGGTGCGCTCGACGCTGACGCCCGGAAAGCTCTCCTTGTTCTCGAGCATGTAGAAGAGCAGGCGGCGGTCGACCCCCTGCCTGAGCACGACCGGATACCCGGCGTACTGCGGCGTCTCGCGAACCCTGCGGCGGATCGCTCCCTGCGAGAGCCCGAGCAGGCTCCCCAGCCGGCGGAGCTCGGCCCGGCGCTCCGCATGCGAGCTCGGCAGGTCAGAGGGCCTCAGCTCGAGGGTCATCACCGTCCGGTTGTCGACCAGGACCCTGCCCGTCCGGTCGAGGATCTCTCCGCGCGGCGGGTGCACCCGCACGTCGAGAACGCCGTGGTCGCGGGCGAGCGCGCGGTAGTGCTCGCCCGAAAGGATCTGCAGCGACCACAGCCTCAGAGTCACCATGGCGATCGCCGCGATCACCACGACGGCCAGGACCGCCACTCGGGCATTGAGGCGATTGGTCAGGCGCGGCGGGATGTCCTCGGGGCGCTGTAAGAGGTACATGGCCGCGATTCCCCCTTAGTTGGTCCTCACCTCAGAACCGCCTCCGCACCCGCGAGTTCTTCAGCGCTCGCTTGATCGCCTCGAACTCCTCGAGAGCCTGGCCGGATCCGGTCGCCACACAGGTGAGCGGCGACTCAGCGAGCCTGGCGGGCATCTGGCACTCCTCGCTCATTCGCTCAGCCATCCCATGGAGCAGGGCGCCGCCGCCCGCCAGGGTCATCCCGCGCTCCATCAGGTCGCCGGCGAGCTCCGGAGGCGTTCGGTCCAGCGTGTCCCGGACCGCGGCGATGATCTGGGCGATCGGCTCGTCGAGCGCCTGGCGGACGGCCTCTGAGTTGAGCTTCACAGCCCGAGGCAGGCCCGAGCCGAGGTCCCGGCCGCGAATCTCGATCTCGACCTCGGTTTCGAGCGGGGCCGCCGAGCCGGCTTCGTGCTTGAGGTTCTCGGCGGTGCCGTGGCCGATGAGCAGCTGATGCTCTCGCTTGCAGTAGTTGACGATGGCCTCGTCCATCTCGTCGCCACCCACGCGGATGGACTGGGAGACGACGATGTCCCCGAGCGAGATCACGGCGACCTCGGTGGTGCCGCCGCCGATGTCGATGATCAGGCTGCCCGTCGGCTCGCTGACGGGCAGCCCGGAGCCGATCGCGGCCGCCATCGGCTCCTCGATCAGATAGGCCTCACGCGCCCCCGCGCCGAGGCACGCCTCCTCGACCGCCCTCTTCTCGACGCCGGTCACGCCGGAGGGAACGCAGACCACGACGCGCGGATGGGTGAAGCGGCTGGGGTTGGCGCGCTTGATGAAGTAGCGCAGCATCGACTCGGTCACCTCGAAGTCGGCGATCACACCGTCCTTGAGCGGGCGCATCGCGTTGATCGTCGACGGCGTGCGGCCGAGCATCAGCTTGGCCTCCGCTCCGACGGCGTGGACCTCGCCGCTGCTGACGTCGACCGCCACGACCGACGGCTCCGAGAGGACGATGCCCCGGCCCCGGACATAGACGAGCGTGTTCGCCGTTCCGAGGTCGACGGCCATGTCGCGGGCAGGGGATATCGAGGAGAGAAGGCTCATCGGTAGTGCCAGATTGGCCAAGCGAGCCCAGACTAGCGGCTTGCTCTAAATGCCCAAAATGGGCGAAAATCGGCCGCTAGCCGGTTGGCAGCTCCGGAGCCAGCCGCAGGAGGAGGCCGATCGGGAGACCGATCACGTTGGAGACGTCGCCATCGATTCCGGCGACCAGCGCGGAGCCCAATCCCTGCACCGCGTAGCCCCCGGCCCGTCCCCGCCACTCGCCGCTGGCGAGATAGCGGTCGATCAGCTCCGGCCCGAGTTGTCCGAAGGTCACGCGAGTGGACTCGACACCGGTCCGCACGGTGAACTCTCCGTCGACTCGATCGGGGCCGATCAGCGCCAGAGCGCCGAGGACCTCGTGCGAGCGGCCCGAGAGCGTCTCGAGACACCATTGGGCCTCGCCCTCGAATCCGGGCTGGCCGATGACGCGACCGTCGATTACGACCTCGGTGTCGCCCGCGATCACGAGCGTTCCCTTGCGCCGCCGCGCGGCGACCGCCCGTCCCTTGGCCAATGCGTTGGCGAGCACGACCTCCCGCGGGTCTCCCTCGGTCGTCTCCTCGACCTCCGACGCGATCGCCCTGAAGTTCACACCCAGCGCCTTCAGCAGCGCCTTGCGCTGCGGAGACTTCGAAGCGAGGATTACAGCTCTGGGAACCAGATCCCGATCTCGCGCTCCGACGATTCCGGCGAGTCCGAGCCGTGCACGAGATTGAAGGTGACCTCGGTGCCGAACTGGCCGCGGATCGAGCCCGCCTCGGCCTCCACGGGGTCCGTCGCCCCGATCACCTGGCGCGCCGCCTTCACAGCGTTGGGACCCTCGAGGACCATCGCCACCAACTCGCTGCCCGTGATGAATTCGACGAGCTCGCCGAAGAACGGCTTGTCCGCGTGCTCCTCGTAATGAACGTTGGCGATCTCGACATCGGCCTGCATCAGCTTCAGAGCGACGAGGCGAAGCCCCTTGCGCTCGAAGCGGGCGATCACCTCGCCGGTCAACCCGCGCTCGAACGCATCGGGCTTCACCAGGATCAGGGTGCGCTCGGTCGCCATCGGCGCGAGAACCTACAGGTAAGAGGAGTGGCGGGCTTCGCCGCGCACTAGCGGCTGGAGCCGGAGGGGCGCTGCTGGGGGCGCGCCGCCACGGCGGAGCGGTCCTGGCGACGGGTGGGCCCGTCCGAACGGGATGAGCCGGCGGCCTGACGCTGGGCGGATGCACGGGCCGTTCGCTGGCGGTCGGTGCGGCGCGTTTCGCGCTCCGGCCGCTGCTGCTTGCGGACCTCGGTCTCGCAGTACGGGCAGATCCCCCAGCGCGGGTCGAGCGGCTTGTGGCACTTGCGGCAGGGGTTGCGCAGGCGCCGCTCGCAATTCGGGCAGCGCAGGTAGGAGCGCTCGATCGGGTACTCGCAGTGAGGGCACGATTGCTCGATTCGCTGTCGCAGCTCGAGCTCGGCCGCTCGTAGCTCGAGCTCCCGCTCCTCGCGATCCTCCAGGTACTCCGGCGGGCGCAGGATCGTGTAGACGACCGTGCCCAGGTAGGGAAAGACCGACGCCGCCGTCGCACAGGCGATCAGCACCGGATCCTCGATCCGCCGGCGGGCGTCGAGGTAGGTCCAGTAGATCAGCGCCAGATAGACGACGATCAGGAAGAGGACAACCAGTTCGACGACTAGGCCGAGGCCGCCGTCAATTCCGAAGAGTGCGAGAGGCATGGGAAATTGGGAGCCGCGAGTGTACGTACTTCCGTATTGGGGCGTGAAACCCTGCCTGGCATTGGAGTCAGAGGCTTTCTTTGGCGCTTATAGGAAGAGCAGACCGAACACGTAGCCGAAGGCGAAGAAGACCAGGATCACCACCGCGACGACGATGGCCACCAGGCCCATCATCGTCAAGAGCTCTGAGCGGGCCTCTCTGTCCATAAGCACGCCAGAAGGTAGTGGCTACCGGCCGCGAGCGCGACCCCGCCGCGTGACTTGGCGAGCTCTCGTGCACGCTCCCACGCCCGGAGCGGATCGGCGATCGCCTCCGCCTCGACGCCGGCCTTCTCGCAGAGGGCGGCGAGCTCAAGCGCCGGCCGCGCCCGCCCACCGGGGCGGCCGGAGCCCTCGATCGCGTCTGGCGGGATCTCCGTGCAGACGAAGTGGGCACAGGCCGGCGCGAGGCCGCCGACGATGCCGCCGGCATCCTTGCCCTCGAGTACGGCCAGACAGCAGACGACTACGGCGCCACCGGTCAGCCCCGGCAGCGCCTCGGCCAGTGCCCTGGCGCCATCGGGGTTGTGTGCCGCGTCGAAGACCTCCGCTGGGTCGCCGGACACGAGCTGAGCGCGGCCCGGGATCGTGATCTCCTGCAGCCTCAGAACCGCATCGGGATCGAGCCGGCCGAAAACCTGCTGCGCCGCCGACTCCGCCAAGGCGAGGTTCCGGTCGCGGTAGGTGACCGGCTCGCCGCCCGCGTCGACACCGACTCGCACCAGCAACGCGTGCCGGCGCTCCACCTCGCCCGCGATCACCGGCTCGACCTCCGAGGGAAGGTCGCCCACGATCAGGGTCGTGTGATCCCGCAGCACCGCGACCTTCTCGGCCGCGATCTCCTCCAGCGTCTCCCCCAGCCACTCGGTGTGATCGAGGCCGACCGAGGTGAGCACCGTGGCCTTCGAGGGGATCACGTTGGTGGCGTCGAGGCGGCCGCCGAGCCCGGCCTCGATCACCGCATACTGGACGCGCGCCGCCGCAAAGGCCACGAACGCGGCCGCGGTGAGCAGCTCGTACTGGGTCACCGGCCCCTCGTCCCCGGCGGAACGATCGGCGACCTGAGCGGCCTGCTCGGCACGGTCGAGTGCATCGGTGAACGCCTCCTCGGAGATCGGCTCCCCCCGGATCAGGACCCGCTCGCGCCAGGAGAGGATGTGGGGTGAGACGTAGGCGCCGGTCGAGACCCCGTGTGCCTCGAACAGCGCCGCGGTCATCCGCGTCACCGAGGTCTTGCCGTTCGTCCCGACGACGTGGATCGAGGCGAAGCGGTTCTGCGGCATGCCGAGCAATGTGCAGAGCCGCCGCATCCGCTCCAGCCCCAGCTTCCAGCCGAGGACCTCGCGCCTCCGCAGGATCTCTTCGGACGAGGTGCTTATCCGCCCAGTTCCTCGAGCTCCGCGCGATAGGCGGCGAGCTTCTCGCGCTCGGCGTCGACCACGTCGGCCGGCGCCTTGGCGACGAAGCCGTCGTTGGAGAGCTTGCCCTCTCCGCGCTTGACCTCGCCCCGCAGCTTCTCGCGGCGCTCCTCGATTCGGGCGGCGACGGCCTTCGGGTCCACGCCCTCCGTCTCGAGCAGCTCAACTCCGCCGACGCTCGCCATCGGTTCGCCCCCGTCCTCCGAGAACTCGACCTTGGCGAGCCTCGAGACCAGCTCGTGCGGCCTGGTTTCGTCTGCGCGTGCGGCTAGGACCTGCTTGACGGGGACCTCGGCGAGCTGACGCCAGCGTCGCAGCGCCCGGGTCAGGGTGATCGCCTGGCCGATCTCTCCCTCGGCGCTTTCGTCGATCAGGGCCTCGTCGGCCTGGGGGAAGGTGTGAACGACCAGCGCCTCGGAAGGCCGGTTCGGCAGGTACGAGTAGATCTCCTCGGTGACGAACGGCATCAGCGGGTGGGCCAGCGCCAGCACCTCCTCCAGCGCCCAGAGCAGGGTCGCCGAGGCGTCCTCGTCGCCGTCGTAGAGGCGGGGCTTGACGATCTCCAGGTACCAGTCGCAGAGCTCCGACCAGAAGAAGTCGTAGAGGTCAAGCGCTGCGTGGGCGAAGTCGTACGCCGCGATCGAGTCCGTCACCGACCGGATCGCGCGCTGCAGGCGCGACGCGATCCAGCGGTCCTCGACCCGATCGGAGCGCGGGCCGGGCTCGACGTCGTCGCGGGCCTCCATCAGGACCAGCCGCGAGGCGTTCCACATCTTGTTGGCCAGGTCGCGGCCCTGCTGGACGCGCGCCTGGGAGAAGCGGACGTCCTGCGTCGAGGTCATGGCGAGCAGGCCGAAGCGCAGGGCGTCCGCGCCATGCTCGTCGATCTCGTCGAGAGGGTCGATGCCGGTGCCGAGGCTCTTCGACATCCGCCGCCCGTCGGGCGCCTGGATCACGGAGTGCACGTAGACGTCCGAGAACGGGACCTCGCCGGTGAACTCGAGCGAGGTCATGATCATCCGGGCGACCCAGAGGGCGATGATGTCCCGGGCGGTGACGAGGACGTCGGTCGGGAAGAACGCGTTGTACTCGGGCGCCTTCTCATCCGGCCAGCCGAGCGTCGCGTAGGGCCAGAGCGCCGAGCTGAACCAGGTGTCGAGCACGTCGGACTCCTGCTCCCAGCCCTCGCCCTCCGGTGGCTGCTCGCCGACGTGGGTCTCGTCGCCCCGGTACCAGACCGGCAGCCGGTGTCCCCACCAGAGCTGGCGGGAGATGCACCAGGGCGGGATCCTCTCCATGGAGTCGAGGTACTGGCGCCGCGCGCCGTCGGGGGTGATTCGCACCTTGCCCTCGTTGACGACGTCTATCGCGCGCCTCGCCATCTCGTCCATGCGGCAGAACCACTGCAGGGAGATCAGCGGCTCGATCCGCTCGCCGGAGCGGTGTGAGAACGGGACCGTGTGCGTATAGGGCTCCTCGCCCCTGATCAGCCCCTGCTCGCGGAGCTCCGCGACGACGCCCTTCTGCGCATCGGCCGCGGTCATTCCGCGGAAGCGCTCGGGGGCCTCATCGGTGATCAGCCCGTCCTCACCGATCACGCTGATCGCGGGCAGGTCGTGCTTGCGGCCGATCTCGAAGTCGTTCGGGTCGTGTCCCGGGGTGATCTTGAGCGCGCCGGTCCCGAACTCCGGGTCGACGTGCTCGTCCGCGATCACCGGCAGGCGCCGCTCGACCAGCGGCAGGATCGCGTGCTTGCCGACCACATCGCGGTAGCGCTCGTCATCGGGGCTGACCGCGACCGCCGTGTCAGCCAGCATCGTCTCCGGCCGCACTGTCGCGACGATCAGCTCGCCGCCGTCCTCCAGGGGATACGCGATCTCATAGAGCGTGTCCGTGACCTCTCGGTTCTCGATCTCGAGGTCTGAGATCGCAGAGTGAAGCCCGGGGTCCCAGTTGACCATGTAGTTGTCGCGATAGATCCAGCCCTTCGAGTAGAGCTCCGCGAAGACGCGATAGACGGCGTTGACGTATCCCTCGTCGAGCGTGAAGCGCTCACGGTCGTAGTCGCAGGAAGCGCCGAGGCGCTTGTACTGCTCGATGATCGTGTTGCCGTAGCGATAGCGCCATTCCCAGGTCTTCTCTATGAACTTCTCGCGCCCCAGCTCCCGTCGCAGCGTCCCCTCATTGGCGAGCTCCTTTTCGACCACGGACTGCGTTGCGATGCCGGCGTGGTCGGTGCCGAGGATCCACATCGTGTTGCGGCCGCGCATGCGGTTGAGCCGGACGAGAACGTCCTGGATCGTTCCGTTCAGGGCGTGGCCCATGTGAAGCGCGCCGGTGACGTTGGGGGGCGGGATCGCGATCGAGAAGTTCTCGTCCGGTGAGCCCTCGGCCGGCGGATGGAACCAGCCCCCCTTGATCCAGCGCTCGAAGACGCGCTGCTCGACCGCGCCCGGGTCCCAGCGGGTGGTCGCCTCGAGCGTTTCGCGGCTTTTCGCGTCCATCGCCGCGATGTTAGTTGCGGCCACGAAGCGGCCGAGCGCCGGGATCGGCAGACTCCAGCGCCGTGGCTCATGAAGGAGACCGCGACGAGCAGCGCCTGAGCAGACGCCGGTTCATCGGAGCCGGGGCCGGCGCGGCAGCGGGCGCCGCGCTCGGCGGGTATCTGACGCCCGGGGCCCTGGGCGAGCCGGCCGCCGAGGAGGCCAAGGCCGGGAAACCGAAGAACCGGCGCCGAAGGCGCCGGGCCGACGTGATCGTGGTCGGCGCGGGCCTCGCGGGACTGACCGCTGCCCGCGAGGTGCTGCGCGGAGGGCACTCGGTGCTGATCCTCGAGGCACGCAACCGGGTCGGCGGGCGAACGCTCAACCACAAGATCGGCAAGGGCAAGATCGCCGAGGTCGGCGGGGAATGGGTCGGCCCCACCCAGGACCACCTGATGGAGCTCGCCGGCGAGCTCGGCATCGGCACCTTCAAGACCTACAACACCGGCAACAACGTCTACTGGGCGAACGGCGTCCTGACTCCGTATGCATCGGGCGGGCCGCTCGGACCGATCCCCCCGGATCCGACCGCCGTGGGCGAAGTCTTCGCCGCGGTCAACAACCTCAACAAGATGGCCGGCACCGTGCCTGTCGCGACGCCATGGACGGCGCCCGAAGCGGGCAACTGGGACGGCCAGACGCTCGAGACCTGGAAGCAGGCCAATCTCCACACGCCGAACGGCCGAGGGCTGTTCGACGCCGGGATCGGCGCGGTATTCGCCGCCGAGTCGAGCGACCTTTCCCTGCTCTTCGCGCTCTTCTACATCGCCTCGGCAACCAACGAGACGAAGCCGCCGGATCTCAACCGGCTGTTCAACGTCCCGGACGGGGCACAGGACAGCCGCTTCATCGGCGGCTCGCAGCTGATCTCGAAGCGGATGGCGAAGCGGATCGGGAAGAAGCGCATCCTGCTCAAGCAGGCCGTCCGCCGCATCGAGCAGCACCGCCACGGCGTTCGCGTCTTCACCAAGAACCTGACGGCGTCGGGCAAGCAGGTGATCGTCACCGGGCCGCCGGTGGTCACCGCCCAGATCCACTACGACCCGCATCTGCCCGCCGACCGCCGACAGCTGCTCCAGCGCTTCCCGCAGGGCACCACGATCAAGTGCCAGGCGGTCTACGACAGGCCCTACTGGCGGGACTCGGGACTCACCGGTCAGGCCGTGGCCCTCGACGGCCCGGTCCGCGTCACCTTCGACAACTCTCCGCCGGATGGCAGCCCCGGGGTCCTGCTCGGCTTCATCGAGGGCGCTGCGGCTCGCGACTATCAGCGCCGCCCGGCGGCCGAGCGCAAGGCGGCGGTCCTGAACGCCTTCGCCACCTACTTCGGCGAGGCCGCCCGCCACCCGCGCGAGTACTTCGAGATGAACTGGACGCACGAGGCCTGGACCCGCGGCTGCTACGAGGGCTATCTGGGGCCGGGCGCCCTGACCGCCCACGGCACCGCTCTGCGAGCGCCGTTCAAGCGTCTCCACTGGGCGGGAGCCGAGACCTCCGACTACTGGTACGGCTACATGGACGGCGCCGTCCGCTCAGGACAGCGGGCCGCCGCGGAAGTTCTGGCCGCGCTCTAGCTCGGCTCGTCCAGCGACTCGAGCACGCCGAGGATCTCGCCGACGCGGCAGACCAGCAGGCGCTCCTCGTCGATCTCGACCCAGACTCCAGCGGATGACGGAAAGACCACGTGGTCGCCGGGCTGGACCGGCATGTCGACGCCGGCGTTCTCCCACCAGTCGAGGCCGGGCCCGACGGCGAGCACGATCCCCTGCTGGGGTGGCGGCTCGTCGGTCCCGGCGGGCACCACGAGCCCGGACCGTCGCATCCGGTCCTGATCCAGCTCCTTCAGGACCACCTGGTCGAACAGGGGCCGAAGCTGGTGCCTGACGGTCTCGAGTGGCTCGCGGGACGAGCGCGTGCTCATGCACTCAGGATATCCGGCTCGGTTGGCGATCTACCCGGACAGCCCGGCGGCCTCGAGCCCTTCCGCCCGATCGAAATACTCGACCAGGCGAACGGCCCTGCCGTCCCGCATCGTGATCACGTGGGCGAGCTCCATCTCCATCGGGACACCGCTCTCTCCCCCGTGGCCGCTGAACCGGACCCAGAGGAAGACCATTTCGCCGTTCTCCCCGGAATCCAGCGGCTCCACTTTGAGATCGGGATATGCGTCGAGCCAACTGGCGATCTGCCGTCTGATTGCGTCGATACCCCGATGAACGGCAGCATCGGGGTCCTCCCGGGAGGCGTGATACTCGGCGTCCTCGTGCCAGAACCAGAGCTCCGGCCGCTTCTCGCCGGCGTTGAACCTGGCGTAGGCGCCGAGCACGAACTCGAGGTCCTGCTGCGACATCGTGGCGACAAGTATCGAGGGTTACGCGGTCTGCTCGCCGAGCGCCGGGTCCTCGAGCACGACCTCGTGCTCGCCTGTGGCGTCGGTTACCAGCATCGGGCGCTGGCCCTTCTCGATCGTCTCCTTGGTGACGACGCACTTCTGCACGTCGCCGCGGGAGGGCAGCTCGAACTGGACGTCTAGCAGCGTCTCCTCGAGGATCGAGCGCAGGCCGCGGGCGCCCGTCTCGCGCTCGAGCGCCTTGTCGGCGATCGCGCCGAGCGAGTCGGGCGCGAAGACCAGGTCGATGTCGTCGAACTGGAAGAAGCGGCGGAACTGGCGGGCGAGCGCGTTGCGCGGCTCGGTCAGGATCGTGATCAGGTCGTCGCGGGTGAGCTGGTGGATGGCGGCGACGACGGGGAGGCGGCCGATGAACTCGGGGATCAGGCCGTACTCCATCAGGTCCTCGGGAAGAACGTGCTCGAAGTCTTCACCGGCATCCTTGTGGGCGGCGGAGGTGATCTCGGCGCCGAAGCCGACGCCGTGATTGCCGATCCGCTTCTCGATCACCTTGTCGAGCTCGCCGAAGGAGCCACCGCAGACGAAGAGGACGTTGGAGGTGTCGATCGTCAGGAACTCCTGGTGCGGGTGCTTGCGGCCGCCCTGCGGCGGCACCGAGGCTGTGGTGCCCTCGAGGATCTTGAGGAGGGCCTGCTGCACGCCCTCGCCGGAGACGTCGCGCGTGATCGACGGGTTGTCCGCCTTGCGGGCGATCTTGTCGATCTCGTCGATGTAGATGATCCCCGTCTCCGCCTTCTTCACGTCGAAGTCGGCCGCCTGGATCAGCTTCAAGAGGATGTTCTCGACGTCCTCGCCGACGTAGCCGGCCTCGGTGAGGGCGGTGGCATCGGCGATCGCGAAGGGGACGTTGAGGATCTTGGCCAGGGTCTGGGCGAGCAGCGTCTTGCCGCACCCCGTCGGGCCGAGGAGCAGGATGTTCGACTTCTGCAGCTCGATCGGGTCCTCGCCCTGCTCGTCGGAGGAGGCCATCTGGACCCGCTTGTAGTGGTTGTAGACGGCGACGGACAGCGCCCGCTTGGCGCCCTCCTGGCCCACGACGTACTCGTTGAGGACCTCCCAGATCTCCTTCGGCTTCGGGAGGTTCTCGAGCTCGAAGGTCGGCGGTGTGGTCAGCTCCTCATCGATGATCTCGTTGCAGAGATCGATGCATTCGTCGCAGATATAGACGCCGGGACCGGCGATCAGCTTCTTGACCTGTCGCTGCGACTTGCCGCAGAAGCTGCAGAGGAGCTGCTCGTTGGATTCGGTGGGACGTGCCAGCGGATTACTCCCTCGGTCTCGCTTCGCCCGGCCGGCTCCTTCCTCGCTGAGAAAGCTTAGACGCCCGCCGACCTCGGTCTGACGAAACCTGGTTACGCCGCTAGCAGCCGGTTTCCTGCGTCGGACTCGGCCCGCCCAGGCCGAGACCACTCCGGATTGATCATGAGTAGCGGTCCCAGGCGCGCAGGTAGGGCTCGGGATTGACCGGACGCCCGCCCACGTGGATCTCGAAGTGCAGGTGGCAGCCGACGGTCCTGGCGTTGCCGGTCTTGCCGACGTAGCCCACGATCTGGCCGACGTGCACGAGGTCCCCCTTCTGGAATGTGGAGGGATGCACCATGTGCGCGTACCAGTACTTGCGCCTCTCCCCCAGGCCCCGGAGAACGATGTAGTTGCCGTCGAGGCGCGGGTCGTAGGCGCGCTTCACGATCGTTCCGGTGACGGCGGCCGCCAGTGGCGTGCCGCAGCGCGCGACGACGTCGAAGCCCTTGTGGACGCGTCCGCCATTCCGGGGCGCTCCGAACCTGCCAACCGCGCCCCGGGTCCCGTGCGACCCGCGGACCGGGAAGAAGTGGCTATGCAACTCGACGCTGCCGGCCTCCTTCTCGTTGCCACCCGCGACGGCGACGACCACACGGTAGGTCCCGTCAGCGACCAGGCGCCCGCCGTTCGTCAGCCCGTCCCACTTCACGGTCTTGTCGGTGGCGGGCTGCACGCCGGACAGTTCGATCCGCCGTACCTCGTCGCCGCCGCCGGCGATCTTGATCGTCACGTCGGCGGGCGCGGAGCCGCTGATCCGGAACTCGATACGGACGCCGTCGGCCGAGTCGGTGAAGCCCCGATCCGGGGAGATGGAGGCCTTCTGGACCACGGCGTCGTCTGCGACCGCTGTGGGAACGACCAGGACCGCGACGAGCGCGATCAGGAGGAAAAAGAACCGTCTACCGGTGCTCAATGACGCGGTCGACGATGTGGTACTCCTTCGCCTCCTCCGCGCTCATGAAGTAGTCGCGCTCGGTGTCCTTCGCGACCTTCTCCAGATCCTGACCGGTGTGCTTGGCGATGATCTCGTCGAGCCGCTGCCGGACGTCGATGATCTCCTTGGCGTGGATCTCGATGTCGGTCGCCTGCCCCGAGAAGCCACCCGAGACCTGGTGGATCAGGATCTTCGAGTTGGGCAGCGCCATCCGCTTGTCCGGCGCGCCGCCGGCGAGCAGCAGGGCGCCCATGCTCATCGCGACGCCCACACAGATCGTCGACACGTCCGGCTTGATGAACTGCATCGCGTCGTAGATCGCGAGGCCGGCGTAGACGGAGCCGCCGGGCGAGTTGATGTAGATCGAGACGTCCTTGTCCGGGTCCTCGGACTCGAGGTGGATGAGCTGCGCGACGATCAGGTTCGCGATGTCCTCGGTCACCGGGGTGCCGAGGAAGATGATCCGCTCGTTGAGCAGGCGCGAGTAGATGTCGAACGCCCGCTCGCCGCGGGACGTCTGCTCGACCACCATTGGGACCAGGGACTCATGAGGTGCGGCAGCATAGCGACCGGCATCGGCGGGCCGAACCGAGGAGAATCCTCCGGTGGCGTCCGGATCGGAGATCCTGACGGTCGGTCATTCAAATCACGAGGAACAGGACTTCCTCGAGCTGCTGCGCGGAGCCGGCGTCGAGCTGATCGCGGACGTGCGCGCCAACCCCCGCTCCCGCTACCCGCAGTTCAACCGCTCGGCGCTCGCCGGGACCATGAAGGCGTCAGGGATCGGCTATGCCCCTCTCGGCGCAGACCTAGGCGGGCGCCGCGTGCCGGACTCCGACACCGTCAACCAGGGCTGGGACGTCGAGGCGTTCCGCGGCTACGCGGACCACATGGCGGGCGAGCAGTTCGAGGCGGGGCTCGGGATGCTCGAGGACCTGGCGCGGGAGCGCCGAACCGCGGTCATGTGCGCGGAGGCGGACTGGACCCGCTGCCACCGCCGCCTGCTGGCCGATGCCCTCACCGTGCGAGGCTGGCGCGTCCTGCACCTCGGGCCCACGGGGACGCTGACGCCGCATGAGCTGACCGAGTTCGCGGTGGTCGAGAACGGCGTCGTCACCTACCCAGCACGGCAGACGACGCTCGGGATCTAGTCGGAGCCGGGCGTCCAGAGGGCGCCCTTCTCCTCCTGCTCCTTCTCAGGGGTCCAGATCTCCTCGCGAGCCTTGGCCTGCTCCAGCGGAATCGGGTTCGCCTGCTCGGCGATCAGCTCCAGGGCCCGGCGCATCCGGAGGTCCTCCTTGAGGAGCTCCTCGCGGCCACTCTCGCGGATGTCCTTGAGCGCGTCCGCCGGCTCGGGATGGCCGTGGTCCTCGTGGCCCGGCGGGACCTGCAGAGCCTCGAGCATGTCCTCCTCGGTGACCTCGATGCCCTCCGCCTTCGCGACAGCCTCCAGAACGGCCTCCCGCTTCAGCGCCTGCTCGGCTTCGGGGCGGGCCTGCTGGATCATCTCCTCGCGAGTTTTTCCCTGGATTTGCAGGTAATTCTCGGGGTCCATGCCCTGACGCTGGAGGGAGCGCTCGACGCGGCGCCACATCTCGGCGGCGCGCGCCTCGACCACCGGCTCCGGCAACTCGACCTTCGCGTTGGTGACGGCGGCGTCCAGCGCGGACTCACGGAAGCGCTCGGCAATCTGGCCGTCGAGGATCTCCTTGATCTGGCCTGAGATGTGGTCGCGCAGCTCGGCAAGGGTGTCGAACTCGGAAGCCTCCGCGGCGAAGTCGTCGTCGAGGTCGGGCAGCTCCTTCTCGCGAACCTCCTTGACCTTGACCTCGAACTCGGCCGTCTTGCCGGCAACCTCCTCGGCGGGGTAGTCGTCCGGGAACGGAACGGTCGCCTGGCGCTCGTCACCAGGGTTCGCGCCCACCAGCGCCTTCTCCAGCTCCGGCAGTACCCGGCCCTCCCCCAGCTCGAGCAGGTAGTCCTTCGCAGAGCCGCCCTCGAACAGCTCGCCGTCGATCTTGCCCTCGTAGTCGATCAGGACGACGTCGCCCTCCTTCGCCTCCCGCTCCACGGGATTGAGCCGGGCGAAGCCCTCCTGCAGCCTCTTCAGCTCGGTCTCGACGGCGTTCTCGGGCACCTCGGGCTCCTCGCGGCCGACCTCGAGGCCCTTGTACTCGCCGAGCTCTGCGCCGGGCCGCACGGCCGACCTCGATCGAGAACTTCAGCGGCTTCCCCTCGTCGGGAAGGTCGGAGAGGTCGAGCTTGGGATCGCCGACCGGATTGACTCCGGACTTGAGCATCGCGCGCTCGTACCAGTCGCCGAGCGAGGACTCGAGCGCCTGGGTGAGGACGGTCTCGCGCCCGAGGCGCTGGACCACCATCTCCGGCGGGACCTTTCCCTTGCGGAAACCCGGCAGCTTCATGTCCTCGCCGAGCTGGGCGGCGGTGCGCTTGATGCTGCCCTCCACGTCCTTCGGGTCGACGTCGACGTCGACGCGGACCCGCGAGTCGGGAAGCTCCTTTACGGTCGTCTCCATGGAAGTGACCACCTTAGACACCACGCGACGCGAGCGGTTGGGCGCTTGGCTCTACACCGGCGCGCCCGGGCGCCTGGCGTCGTTTTCGATCGACTTGGCGCTCTCCCTCGCGGCACTGGGCCTCTGGTCGACGCGCCGGATCTGGCGCCGGTTACGTGGCGGTCACTCCTCGGCCGCGTAGCCGAGGATCGAGCGGTCGACGAGCCACTCGACCGGGGCGCGGTCGTCGGTGTAGACCTCGCCTCCCTGGAGGGCCGGTCCGAGCCGGCGCGCCTCCACCCGGGCGATCGCCTGAAGCTCGGGCGCGAGTCCCATCGCCATCCTGCGGAGCTGGCCGGCCGACCCACGCGCGCCTCCGATCATGAGCGTGTTCTCGTCCTCAATCGGATCACGAAGCACAAGCGGGAACGCCTCGGACATCGTCCGCCCGATCACCCTCTCGAGCTCGGTCGAGCCATCGGGATGGCCGACGTTGACGATCACGCAGCCCGCCCGGCGCAAGCGCGATCGCGGACGAGCTCGAAGAACTCGCGGGTCGCGAGGTAGAACGGGATGTAGGGCTGGCGGTAGGCGTCGAGGACGATCACGTCGTAGCCGCCCGGCGAGTCCCGCAGCCACGGCCGGGCGTCGTCGTTGTGGATCGCCAGGTGCGGCGCACGCATGTCGAAGTAGCGGCGCCCGATCTCGGCCAGCTCGGGGTCGATCTCGACCGCCGTCGATCTGGGTCGCCGGGAAGTAGTGGCCGTAGGCGCGGGCCACCGTCCCGGCCGCGTTGCCGAGGATCGCGACCCGCGACGGGGGCCTCGGTGAGGCTCGCGAACGGGAGCGACCACGCAGCCCGTCCCAGTAGTCGCCGGTCAGATAGCTGCCCGGCCGGTAGAGCGAGTGCTCGGCCACCCCCTCGTTCAGCTCGAGCTTCCGCGTTGCCGTCCGGCTCCTCGACCACGCGCGCGTACTGGAGCTGGGTCTCCGTCTCGAAGATCACCTCGTCGCCTGGAGTCGGTCTTCGCCTTGACCGTCCCGACCGGGATCGCGATCACCGCCGCCGACAGCGGCCGGCACGGCTAGGTAGCGCCAGCCGAGTCCGGCGGCCGCCACGAGCGCCAGCGTCAGGGCGAAGACAGAGAAACGTGCGCTGGGTGCCGATGAACGGGATGAGGAGGAGCGCCGCCGACATCGTCCCGACCAGCGATCCCGCGGTCGAGATCGCGTAGAGCCGCCCGGCGGTCCGACCCGAGTGGTCCACGTCCGGGGTCGCGAGCCGGACCGCCCAGGGCGAGCAGGCGCCGAGCAGGACGATCGGGACCGCCACCAGGGCGAGGACCCCGATCAGGGACCCGACGAAGGCCCCGGCCGAGATCTTGTCCAGCGCGTCCACCGAGACCGACAGGAAGGGCCGCGCCGCGAATGGAACCAGGGCGAGCAGCATCGCCGCGCCGGCGACGAGCAGGCAGAGGCCGCGCAGATGCGGATGCTCGTCGCCGAGCCGCCCGCCGAGCCAGTAGCCGACCGAGAGCGAGACCAGGACCACCGCGATCGTGTTCGCCCAGACGATGGTCGAGGCGCCGAAGTACGGCGACATCAGGCGGGCGGCGGCGATCTCCGCGCCGAGGCTCGCCATGCCCACGACGAAAACGAGCAGATAGAGGAACCGAGCCTCGCGGCTCAATGGCGACTCCTTGATGCGCTCCTCCAAGCGCGCTCCCTGACCGGCCGCCGCGGCTCGCGCCGCTCGCGCGTCGCTCGAGTGGAACCCCGCGCGCGTCAGCGAGGTCGAGGAGCCGCTGGCGCTCCGTGTCCTGCTGGGCCCACTGGAGGAAGAGCCAGGCGAGCACCCCGAGGGTGACGAACCCCCCCTCGACCATCATCATCACGCCGGCGATGCTCTGGTCCGTGATCGGAGCGATGTGCCAGCTGGCCTCGCCGGCGGCGTAGTGGGGATAGAAGGTGCTGCTCGACCACATGAAGACGTTTGCCAGCACCGTCCCGGTCAACCTCACGCCGATCAGATAGCCGATCTTGGCCGGGATGCTGAACCACTTCGGCTGAGGCAGCGGTCCGAACAGGGGCATCCACATCAGAACGCCGAAGCCGATGAAGCAGCCGTGCTGGAGCGCGTGGATCCCGCTGTGGTCGGTCGCGGCCTGGTAGAGCACGGGCACGTGCCAGATGAACAGGTCCGCCGCCCAGAGGGGCAGGGCGACGAGCGGATGGGCGAGATGGCGCATCCATCCCAGCCAGCGGTTCTGCAGCAGCGGCTGCAGGAGCGGGCCGGTGAGCCCGAGCACGATCAGCAGCGGGCCGAGGTCCCCCATCAGCAGGTGCTGGCCCATGTGCGCGAGCACCAGCTCGTCGTCGAGGCGCCCAAGCGGCGAGATGAACGCGATCGCGATCAGTGCCAGCCCCGAGGCGAAGCAGGCGATCCGCCAGCCGGGGACCGGCCGTCCCTCTCGCGAGAGGGTCAGCATTCGCAGCGAGTAGGCAGTGGCGACCAGTGTCAGCCCCGCGACCTGCAGGGGCTCGAAGACGGGGCCACCGACGTGAGCCAGATACATCGCGGCTCAGGTTAGAGCCAGTCGATCCGCCTGAAGTAGCCGACCAGGGCGAGCGCGATCAGCCCCATGACCGCAAGACAGAGCAGGTACCCGAAACGCCAATCGAGCTCGGGCATGTGCTCGAAGTTCATTCCGTAGACCGAGGCGATGAAGGTCGGCACGGCGACGATTCCCGCGATCGCCGAGATCCTCTTCACCACCTCGTTCTGGTTGACGCTGACCAGCGAGAGGTTCGCCTGCAGGACGCTCGTGAGAAGCTCGCGCTGAGACTGCACCTGCTCGTCCACCCGGCGGGCGTGGTCGGCGACGTCGCGGAAGAAGCTGCGCAGCTCCTCCGGCACGCGCTCGAATCCGCCCTGCTCCAGCGTCTCGAGCGGGTTGAGCAGTGGCCAGACGGCGCGGTGGAACTCGATCACCTCCCGCTTCAGGTTGTAGATGCGGGCAGTCGGGGCCGGGATGTCGTCGTCGAAGACATCCTTCTCCACCTCCTCGATGTCGTCCTCGATCGAGTCGACCACGGGGATGTAGTCGTCCACGACCTTGTCCAGGACAGCCCAGACGGCCGACGAGGCTCCGAGCTTGACCAGATCGGGACGCGCCTCGAGTCTCTGCCTGGCCGTGGCGAGCTCGCTGCCCGGCCCGTGCCGAACGGTGATCACGTATCCGGGGCCGGCGAAGAGGTGGATCTCGCCGAAATGGACCTCCTCCCGGTCCTCGTGGTAGTGGGCGGTCTTCAGGACGACGAAGACGTCCTGGTCGTAGTCCTCGATCTTCGGCCGCTGGTGGGCCTGCTGCGCATCCTCGACCGCGAGCTCGTGCAGGCCGAACAGCTGCTGCAAATTGCTCGAGGTCCCCCGGGCCGGGCTCGTGTATGCCTATCCAGACGAACTCGCCGTTGCCGGCGGCGTTCCTGAGCTCCGCGGCCCGCTCAGGGGTCAGCGCCTCCTCGTGCTGGCGCACGCCGTCCTTGTAGTGGGCGCTGTCGACGATCATCCTGCGGCTCCGCGTTCCTGTTCCGGCCCAGGCGGCCGGCTCCTGCCCGTGGGCGCCGACTACCGGCGGTCAGCGGTCGGCCGGAACCCAGGCGACGTCCATGTCGACGCGCACGCCGCGGAACGGGACGCCCTCGGCATCGAGCAGGCGGCGCTGCTGCTCTCCCTTCGCCAGGGATCCGTCCGCCCGGACGATCCGCTGCCATGGGACTTCGGGGTCGTGGCACTCGGAGAGCACGAACCCCGCGAACCGCGGCGCCTCCGGGCACAGATCTCCGTAGGTGGTGACGAAGCCGGCGGGGACGCGGCGGACGCGATCGAGGACCTGGCTCGCGCGCGCCGACCGCGGCACCGCTACGCGCGGTCGAACGAGACCGAGAGCTCGGGCGAGCTCGCCAGGGTCTGGAAGACGACGCAATAGCGCTCGGTCAGACGCTCGAGCGTCTCGAGCTCCTCGTCGCTCGCATCGCTCTCGAGCTCGAAGCGCAGCCGGATGTCCTTGAAGCCGACCGAAGCCTCCTTGTCGACGGCCATCGTCCCCCGCCAGTCGAGGTCGCCCTCGGCGTGGACCGACCCGGTCACCTCCAATCCCATCGAGGTGGCGACGGAGCGCATCGTCACGCCGGCGCAGGCGACCAGCGCCTGCAGCAGCATGTCGCCCGAGCAGGCCAGTGTGCCGTCGCCTCCGGTGCCGGGGTGGAGCCCGGCCTTGACGAGAGCTCGCCCGGTCTGGACCGAGCAGGCGATGTCCTCGTCCAGGGTCCCGTCGGCCTCGAGGGTGATCTGGGCGGCTCCGGGATCGTCGCCATAGCGGTCCTTGATCGGCCGCTGCAGGTCGCGCAGCTCCTCGCTCGTCATCGGCTCCGTCACGACACCCAGACTAGCCAGAGACGCGGGAAGTGCAGCCATACTGGGGACCCGTGTCAGTCGAAGGAACGATCAGAGGGGGCGGGCCGGGGATGTCGGCAGGCTCGGAGTTCGCCGGCTACCGCATCGAGCGCACGCTCGGCCACGGCGGCATGGGAATCGTCTACCTGGCGACGGAGCTGCGCCTCGAGCGGCAGGTGGCGCTCAAGGTGATCCGCGCCGAGCTGGCGAACGACGAGGACTTCCGCGCCCGGTTTCGCTCCGAGCAGCTGACCGCGGCATCGGTCGAGCACCCTCGCGTGGTCACCGTCTTCGGCGCCGGGGAGCGCGACGGCCTCCTCTACGTCGCCATGCGCTACGTGCCGGGGCGCGACCTGGGCCGCCTGGTGGCGGTGGACGGCGCCCTCCCCCCGGACGACGCCGCGGCCCTCATCTCTCAGGTCGCCGACGGCCTGGACGCGGTCCATGCCGCCGGGCTGGTCCACCGCGACGTCAAGCCGCACAACGTGATCGTCGGCGAGGACGGTGATGCCTACCTGACGGACTTCGGGCTCGCCAAGGCGATCGCCTCGACGAGCGGGCTGACCACCACCGGCCAGGTGATCGGCACCGTCGACTACATGGCGCCGGAGCAGATCGAGGGGCGCCGGGTCGACGCCCGCACAGATGTCTACGCCCTCGGCTGCGTGCTCTTCCACGCGCTCACGGGCCGGGTCCCGTTCGCCGAGCGGGAGAGCTCGGCGAAGATGTGGGCCCATGTGAACGAGGCGCCGCCGGCCACCGGCGGCCGCAGGGCCTCGGTACTCGATCCGGTGATCCGCCGGGCGATGGAGAAGGACCCGGCCGACCGGTACCCGTCCGCCGGCGACCTCGGCCGCGCCGCGGTCGCGACCGCGCGAGGGGAAGCGGTCACCGAGCCCGAGCAGGTCGTCGGTGCGGGCGAGGCGGCGCCACTGCCTGAGACAGTTCGTCTCTCCCGCGACCCGGACCTCCCGCCCACCGACCCGATGCCGAAACGGCGGAGGCGACGGCGCTGGCTCGCCGTGCTCGCAGTCCTGCTGGTGCTCGCCGCGCTCGGTGCGGCGGCCGTGATCGAGGTCCCGAAGCTCTCCGACAGCGGCAAGACCGCACCGCCCAGCGGCATCGAGGTGCCCTCGCTTACCGGTCAGCCGCTGGACGTGGCGGAGCAGCGGCTCGACGATCTCGGCCTCCACTCGAGCGAGGACGGCGGCGGCCTCTTCGGGGTGCTCATCTCATCCGACTGGGATGTCTGCCAAACGTCGCCGGGCCCGGGCTCAATGGTTCGCCCCGGCTCGACGGTGCGCCTCTCGATCGATCGCCCGGACGTCTGCTGACCTCCGCCTGGCCTTTCTTATAGGTTCGCGCCACGGCAGCGGCTGGCGCTGTCTTTCGTCCGAGAGAGGGGTGGATCGTGAAGCTTGTGATCGGCATCGTCCGGCCGGAGAGGGCCAACGACGTTCTCGAGGCCCTCTACCGAGCGGAGGTACGCGGAATCTCGATGAGCAAGGTGCAGGGCCACGGCGGAGAGCTCGACCGGGTCGAGACCTACCGCGGCAGCACCGTCAAGGTCGAAGTCGCGGACAAGGTTCGCTTCGAGATCGGAGTCTCCGACAACTTCGTGCAGTCTGCGGTCGACGCGATCTGCGATGGCGCCCGGACCGGCGAGGTCGGCGACGGAAAGGTCTTCGTCATCCCGGTCGAGCGCGCGGTGCGGATCCGCACCGGCGAGACCGATGAAGCCGCCGTGACCCCGGTGGGTTCCTGATGGATGCGCTGCCGATAGCTCAAGCCACCTCAATCGACACGGGCGACACCGCCTGGATGCTCGCCGCCACGGCGCTGGTTCTGATGATGACCATCGCGCTCGGGCTCTTCTATGCGGGCCTGGTGCGTTCCAAGAACGCCCTGAACACCTTCATGATGTGCGTCAGCGCGATCGCCATCGGGGGAATCACGTGGTCCCTGATCGGGTACTCACTCGCCTTCGACGGCACCGGGGATCTGATCGGCGGACTGCACAACGCCGGTCTCCACGACGTCACGTTCCTCCCGCGCGAGGGAACGCACATCCCCGAGCTGGTCTTCTTCGCGTTCCAGGCGACCTTCTGCATCATCACGGTCGCGCTGATCTCCGGCGCGGTCGTGGAGCGGATGCGGTTCGGCGCGTGGATGGTGTTCGCAACGCTGTGGTCGGTGCTGGTCTATTCCGTGCTCGCTCACTGGGGCTTCGGTGGTGGCTGGCTGCAGGAGGGCGGGACTCTCGACTTCGCCGGCGGCATCGCCGTCGAGATGGCGTCAGGGTTCTCCGCGGTCGCAGCCGCGATCGTCGTCGGGACACGAAAGGACTATGGCCGTATAGGGCTGTTGCCGCACAACTCGGTCCTCGTGCTGCTCGGTGGCGGCCTGCTCTGGTTCGGCTGGTTCGGGTTCAACGGCGGCAGCGGGTTCGGGACTGGCGACCCGAGCGTGCTGGCGTTCACCAACACGCTGCTCTGTCCCGCCGCCGCCCTGTTCGTCTGGATGATGCTCGACCTGATCCGCGACAGGAAGGTGACAGCGGTTGGCGCCGCGACCGCGATCATCGCGGGCTGCGTCCTGATCACACCCGCGGGCGGCTTCATCAGCCCGGGCTGGGCGCTGGTCCTCGGCGCGCTGGGGGCGATCCCGATCTACTTCGTGATCGTCTACAGGCCGCGAACGAGCGTCGACGAGACCCTCGATGTTCTCGCCGCCCACGGGGTAGCGGGATTCCTGGGGATCCTCTTCATCGGGTTCGTCGCCGAGCAATCATGGAACGGCGTCTCCGACGGCTGGTTCTACGGTCATATCGGTCAGCTCGGCGACCAGGCGCTCGCCGCGGTGGCCACGCCCATCTACGCGTTCGGGGCGACCTTCATCCTGCTCAAGGTGATCGGCATGGTGATGCCGCTGCGCAGCCCGGAGCCGGAAGAGGCGCTGGGAATGGACAGCGTCCATCACGGCGAGGAGGCCTACCCGAGCGGCGAGGGCGCGATCCTCGTCACCCCAGAGGATGGCGGCGAGGCGCCGGTCCCGGTCGCGCAGCCCTAGGCGCGACCCGGTTACGGCCGCCCGGCGTCCGGGAGGCTGTAGTCGCAGACGCCCGTCGGGAAGATCTGCTCGAGGCGGGCGAGCTCGCTCGCAGACGGAGTCCAGGAGCCGTAGAGCCCGCGGGTGACCGCCTCGCCGACCGACTGGAGCTGGCACTTGTAGACGCCGCCCCGGAAGGGGCCGCCGGCGACGATCCGCGATGTGGAGTGCAGCGGGAAGGACTTCGTGCAGTCGCCCGCCGGAAGGTTGTCGAGGATCCCGTCCCAGGCGTGATCGCCGCGGGCGATCTCGGCGCCCTGTGAGGTGAAGCAGCGATCGGTGGCATCCGTCGGCTTGTTCTCGGCGACGCTCAGCTTCGGGTGCTGGCGGATGTTGGCGAGCCACTGGTCGATTACCTGGAGGGCGTCGGCGGCGATGTCGCGCTGGGGGTTGGGGCCGATGAACCAGATCACCTGGTTGGAGGCATCGCCGTCGTGATCGAGCATCCGCTGGCGCGAGACGAACGACTGGTGGCTGTTGTGCATGTTCAGCTCTTCCTCGAGGTAGTCGCGCTGGTCGATCAACGGGATGTCGATGTTGCCGTCGAAGTAGAGCCCATGGGTGTAGGCGGCGTGCATCGCCGAGATGTCGCCCTCCCGGCGCGGCGCCGGGGTCACCCCGCCGTCGGGTGAGAGCCGCATGTTGCGCGAGCTCCACGGATCGAAGCCCGCCGGTGGGCAGGAACGGCTGGCCCTCCTGGACCATGTCCTGCGGGTCCTTCCAGCTCCCCACCTTGGCGTTCAGGTCGAGGAACTCCGCGGGTGTGATCTTGCCCGTCCCGGAGCGCCTGCAGCCCGTACTGGACGCCGACGTTGTCGCCAGGTCTGAGCGCGCGTAGCCGTTCGCCCCGACGCCGTAGATGTTCCTGAGGTCATCCCAGTGGGTCCAGTGGACCGCCGCCATCACCGCCGGGTCCATGCGCTCGGTGCCGGCGCCCGGCGCTGCCGAAGAGCGGGTTCAGCGCCAGCGGGGTCAGGCCGCGCCAGCCGTTCACGCACTCGTCGCTTCCGGGCGCACGCCGCGTGTAGGGATTGGGGAAGCTGGGGTTACCGTTGAGGCCGATCAGCCACTCGCGGTTATCCCAGTTCTGCCAGATCGGGTTGGCGCCGTCCGTGACGTCCATGTAGTACTCGAGCAGCTCGCAGTCGCCGACGTGAATCGTCTGGGTGACCATGTCCGGGTAGGAGCGCTGCGGGATCCCGGCGTCGATCAGCGCCCGGGTAGTTCTGGCCGTAGATGTACTGCTGGATCGCGCCGCCCGAGCCGCCGAGCCCGACGGTGTAGAGCGGGACCCCGTAGCGCTCGATGAACTCCTCCTTCGGTCATCAGCGCTGTCTCGCCGCCGAGCTCGAGGTTGTAGTGGGTGTTGGTGTCGGTTGCCGCTCGAATGGATGATCGCGTAGCCCTGGCGCAGGCCGAGGTCGAGCAGGGCGCTCGCAGCCGGGCGTGCCTTGGTTGTGGCCGATCGCAACCCCGCCGTCGAACGTGTAGATCAGCTTTCGGTTCCACTCCGATGTGTCGATGTGGCTCGGGTCCTCGCCGAAGGGCGCGAGCATCGCGAAGGAGTAGATGAAGCGGTCGATCGTGCCGCGCTCCCGGCGCACGACGTAGTCGACGACGCGGCCGTCGGGGAGCTGTGGTGGTGGCGAGGTCGACGGGCCGCGAGCCATCGGCGGGAAGCGGCTTGAACTGCCCGCCGGTGCTGCGGTAGAGGTAGTCGACCACGGTGTGGGCCGAGCAGTCAAGGCTCCAGCCGGCGGTGCTCCCGTCGGGGTTCAGCACCCGGAAGCCGAGGCCGTCCTGGTTGTCCACGATCGGCTCGCCCAGCCCGGCCTGGATCGTCTTGCAGACGAACGGATACTGATGGGGCCCGGAGAAGATCGGGCCCTCGGTCGGGTAGTCGACGATCTGGAGGCGGTCGGCGGGCGGGCTCGAGGACTTGCCGTTCCGGTGCACCGTGAGCTCGTTGTTCCCGAGGTCGAACCCGTCGACGAGCCCGACTAGCCCGTCGCCCTGCGGCTTGAAGGCGGCCGTCACGTCCTCGCCGTTGCGCTCGACCGTGAGCTTGTCGAGCAGCCCGGGGGGCGCGTTTACCCGAACCAGCGCGTCCCCGCCGCTCACCTGGTTGGGCTGGCTGGAGAGCACCGCCAGGTCGACCGACTTCGCGTGCGCGACTGCGGGGCTCAACGCGATCGCCGCCACGGCGAACGCGAACGCAACCAACTTCACCCTGAACTTCCTAGGCACTCCTTGCCTCCTTGGGCGAGACGAAAATACGGTACTCCTCTCATCGCTTGATCTCAACTAGCCAGATTCCCAGCCCTATGGAAATTGGACCGAACTCCTGGAAGGGCGGGCACTACTGCTTTGCATGGAAAGCAGCACTCCGCCGAGAGATACTGCGTGGGCGATGTCGGAGGAGAACGTCGAGAGGATCCGCCGCGCTTACGAGGCATACGAGCGAGGGGATCTCGACGGGGCTGTTGCGGACTTTGCGCCCGACTGCGAGTACATAGCGGCAGGAACGGTGCCAGGGCGCACCGGCACCTACCGGGGGCCTGAGGGATACAAGGAATTTGTGGCGTGGCTGGCTGAGGAATTCAGCGACTCTCACGCGCAAGTCGACGCCTTGATCGACGCAGGTGATTCGGTGGTGCTCGGCGCGACTGTTCGCGGGACGGGGCGACAAAGCGGTATCCCTGCCACCTTCACGTTCTGGCAAGTGTGGAAATTTTCGGACGGCAAGGTCGTCCATGGTCAAGGGTTCGCTCAGAAGGCCGAGGCCCTCGAAGCCGCCGGGCTGTCGGAGTAGCTGCTTTGGACGAGAAGCGGCCATGGGGCCTAGGCAGCTCGCCCGGCCCGTGGGACAGAGCTACTTCTTCTTCTTGCAGTGTTTCTTCTTGGCCGACTCGGCGGACCGCTTGTGCTTCTTCTTCTTCATGCACTTCTTTTTCTTCACGGGGGCGACAGGGCAGGCCCCCTGAGTGCCCGCATTTGTGGGGCATTGATCCTGGGTCTCGTCGCCGAAGCCGTCGAGGTCGGCATCGGGCTCCAGCGTCGCGGAGACGTTCACGCGCTGATTGGGGAGAGTGCTGGTGGTCGCCATCGACTCTCCCGGGGCGATGTCCGGGGCGGCGCCACGAGCGATCGCGGTGTCGCCAGCTCCGGTCATGAACGTGCAGCCGGCGTTCATCGAGTGCACCCGGAGACCGAGGACGTCGCCGGGCGACACCGGGACGCGGGTCGGATAGCTCCGCAGCTCGCCTGCCGTGAACACCTCGACCCCGCTGCGGCCGGCCAATGTCAACGGCGAGACCGGCGGGCCGTCCCAGACCAGGAGCCTGCCATCGCCCCCGTCCGCGTGAGCCTTGTGCTGCCAGGCCGTAATCACGCCCGCGCTGGGAATCACGTATGAGGGCGGGCCAGCCTCCGCGCTCTGCGCGCTGTTGCCGGTCCCGCACAGCTGGGTGGGGCCGGGGGCGGTTTGCCCGACAGAGACGGCCCCGTCCGCTACCGGAGCGGCCAGCAACGTCAACGCCAGGGCGCTGGTCGCCACCACCGAAATCTGCAGCTTCGTTCGCATGCCGCGAACCTCCCTCTCGACGATCCTACCGCCCGTCAGATGACCGCCGCTTCAATGCCAAGCGAAAGTGCTGCTTTGGACGAAAAGCAGCACCGCTGCTTTGCATGGAAAGCAGCATTCTCGCTTGAGGACTGGGGTCGCCTGTACCGCCGAGCCTAAACCGGAAGCAGATTCGCCTTCCTCTTGCATTTTTTTAGGCGCTTGTGCGACCAGTGGTGCTTATGAGCTCGCTTCTTGCAGCCCGCGAGGGCCGCGGCGCGTTGGCCGGTCGGCCGTGGCGTGCTAGTGATCGAGACCGCGTCCGTGCTGGCATTGAAGTAGCCCGCGCCGTCGACCTCGGCGAACCGGAGGCGAACCGTCTGGCCTGCGAACGGGGTCAGATCGGCCGTCATCATGGTCGGAGCCAGCGTCGTGGGATCGCCGGTCGCCGTTCGAAAGATCGGCAGCAGGATGTCGGCCGGGTTGATCGAGGTGAGCGGGGCGCTCGGCTTCATCACGTCGATGCGGTATTGCTGATTCGGCACGACGAAGTAATCGAGGCTGTCCGTAGCGGGGTGGGCAATCGCCGAGTTGCTCTTGTAGTAGACGTAGAGGCTGAGCGTGTGGGTTTGGCCGGGCTCGAGCGCAACGTCCTGATAGAGGATGCGGGTGCCTTGGCTGCTCTGGTCGGTGACCGCGGCGAAGGACCCCTGCGGCGGAGCAGCGATCGACAGGGCGTTTGTTGGGGAGGCCGTCCCCGAGTACGCGAACCAGTCGGGACCGGTGTTCTGGGTCTGCCAGCCCGTGAGGGTGCCGGTCTCGAAATTCCCGTTGGTGACGGTTGCGGCACCCGCTGTACCCGGGAGGGCCAGCAGCGCCACGCTCGCTGTGACGAAGGCGAGGAGACGGCGTATCCCTTTCATTGAGGCTCCGTTTCTATCGAGCGGACCAGCCAAGTGGAGGGCTGCCGCCAGTCGCGCCTTCTTCCAGTGCTGGCGCGTGGGGTCGGACCCTCTCAGACCCCAAGAAGCGTGTCAATGAGGATTTCCGTTGTGTGGCCTGCTGCCTCTTGACTGGCCATCCAGATAGCCGCTTTGGACGAAAAGCAGCAGTCCCGCTTTCCATGCAAAGCGGCACTTTGGACTCTCAGCTCCCAGAGACGAGCGCGGCGCTGTCGAGTCAGCCCTTACCCCAACGAGATGCGTGCGGGGGCCGTGTTAGCTCGGCCCTTCAACCCCCCAGGGCACAGCGACTAGCCCCGGTCGGGCAGGTAGCGCGCCCACATGTCATAGACGGCCTCGCGGGTGAGGCCGACAAGCTGGGCTGCTGCCCTCACTGGCATACCGGGGGTTACATGGGGGCTTGGGCTGGGCCGTGGCGACACGCAACGGGCACTCCCTCAGCCGAAGGCGATCGCCAGACGTGGGGCGCCGTAGCGTCTTTCGCTATTTGAGCTGCTCGACCTTGTGCTGCACCCCCCAGCAGTCCGCACCCGCTGGGACACTCGCCGTGATGGCAACGGAACTCCGTAGAGGCCGCACCGTCGAGGAGGTAGCACTTGCCTTGCAGATGCTCGCTTTCTATTCGGGGAACGTGAGCCGTGCAGCAAGGACCCTTACCGAGGCAGGGCACCCCGTATCGGCACGCACACTCGCCCGCTGGCGTGACTCTCATCACGAGCTGTACTGGAAGGTTGTCCGCGAGATAGAGGACAACGCTCACGAGTCCAGCATTGTCCAGGCGCTCTTGATATGCGAGGAGCGGTTGGAGGTTCTGGAACGTGGCTTCGGCGCGCTACCAGGCAGTGCCAACGGGTAGCAGCAAGGGTTAGCGGCGGGTTTAGCAGCCGGATTACGAGTAGTCGCGACGCACGCGAACCGCCGACATACGCTCCTCGCGCGTGGGGGCGCTGTTACACACCCCCGACGCCAACGATGGGCTGTCTCGGCGGTCGAGTGGGCACGGAGACGGGGCGAGTGCCCAATCACACGTCCAGCTCATGCCGCATCTGGCGCGGCTATGCGGGATGCGGGGTGTCTGACTGTCTGCCGACCGAGCAGGCGTACGCTCGAGCTGGGGTCGCGGCACCGCGAACCCGAACACGGATGCACGAAATGTGGATCGGCCCGAGGGGGAGGGGTGCCCGGCAGCCGGCAGCGTGACTAGGAGGTATAGATAGGCCCCGCCCCCCCCACCACCCCCTCGCGGACGAGATCCGACCCTCGCGGCCGACCCCCGTCCAGGTTTGGCAACCCTCGATCCGGGCGGTTAGGGTCGTGAGCGTGTCAGCACTAATCCGCGTCGGCCTGCTGGCGGCTCTGATCGTCGGCGCGATCGACTTCGCCAAAGGCAAACCCGGACTAGCCCTACGCATGCTCCGAAGGGACCTGCTCCTGGCACGGTGGAGTTATCCCCTAGCGCGATGAGTCGACAGATGAAGATTCTGTGTGTTGTTCTCTCGGTGGCGTTCCTTACCGTCAGCGCTGCCCCGGCTCAGGCTAAGACGAGGAAGCCCCCATACCTCACCTATGGCAAAGCCTATGCAGCGGCCCTCGACAGGGCTAATCGCGAACAGCTCGCGAACACGCTGCTCTATGGCGGTTACCAGGTCGAGGGCTGCAACCGGATTGCCCGCAACAAGTTCGGCTGCATCGTCGACTTTTGGGGCGTCAAGCCCGGAAGTACGTTTCCCGATCCCCCGTACAGGTACTGGCACCTTGATTGCCAGGTGCCGGTTCTCGTCGCCCTTGGACGGTTCCGCGTGTATCCGAACGCGACCGTTCAGCCGGGTGGTAAGTGCGTGACGTACTCCAACAGCAGCACCCAATCGAGCAACTTCCCATAAAGGCAAACCTGGCCTAGGGCAGCCTCTGCCGCGGCTCACCATCGGGGGGCTTGGCTAGAGTGGTCTTGCTCGTAGTTGGGCGAAGGAACATTCAAGGTCTGCTGTGCTGGGCGGTCCCTTCGGGGGCCGCTCCGTGTCTAGGGGTGAAAGCGTGGTCTATCCGCCGACCCCCGCTCTAAAGTCATCACTAGACCGAGATGTTCTCTTACGTTCACAACCAACTTCGAGCCGATGTGCGACCGGGGTAACCCAGCGCCTCTCTCGGTACCAGTAGTTCCCACCGATCCTGTCGATACCGACCAAGTCGGAGCTGGCACTCCTGAATCACAGGAGCAAGAGCCCCTCAATCTCCAGAGGCTCCGCATGAGCCAGGCTGATAGCCCAGAGGATGCCGCTGAAATCGCCCAAGAGGGAACCCGCCAGCCGACCGCTGCCGAAGCGCGGCGCCTCAATCGTGCGATGCGAATGGCTCGGCCACATATAAGGCAGCGCAACCTGCAGGCTCGGTTCGCGGGTGTTTCTTCGTTCGAACTGCCGGTTCGCGTCTGTGGCTCGCGGGGGCGCGCTCCCCGAGCTGCAACGAACGCTCGTCGCCGGGGCTCACGCCGGCAAGCCTCTTCCCGGACTAGCTCGGCAAGTCGCGACGGACCTGGCGAATCCGGCGACTCCGACTCTGACGGCGAACAACACCCGCTAGCCGTCAGGGATCACAGCGGGGAGCGGCGATGACCGTCCGCCGCTCGCCCCGGCCGACTGCGCGCTGTCTCTGTGCCAGTTGCGGTCTGCGCTTCTCGGGCACAAAGGCGTTCGACGCCCACCGCGCCTTCGCACCTGACCGCAAGGGGGACTGGGGGGCTCGGGAATGCTTGGCTCCATCCGAGACCGAAGGCTTCGAGGCGATCGATGGCATCTGCCGTCTTACGGGCAAGACGATCCAGCCCGTCCGGATCTGGGGCCTGACCGAGCACCGGGAACGGGCCCGTGGCACTTTCCGCCGGCAGGAACGACAAGCACGGGAGCAAGCCGCAAGGGCCTCTCAGCGCATCCGCGGGAACGCTGGACGCATCGCGACCCCTATTTCGTCCCACCCTAAGACGCGGGCAGCCAACGCGCCACAGCCTCGCGCGGAAACGGGGGTCGGAAGGTGACGGGAGGGGACGTGACGCGCTGCGATCAGGGCGCCACTACCGAGGGCGAGATCCGAAGCTCGGATGGCGCGATGCTCTGCCCCGAGTGCTACGGAGGCGAGGCCGAGATCCTCGAGCCCAGCGCGAACGGCTCGGAGCAAGGGCGCCAGGTCGAACTCGAGCTCGCGAGCGGCATTCGTTCGGAGCACGTTCGTTGGCTATGGCAGGACCGAGCCGCGCTGCGCGGTGTCATCGTCGTCCCCGGCGAGAAGGGACTCGGCAAGTCAATCCTCACTAACGCCTGGCTCCCGGCGCAGATCACTCGCGGCACGCTCGACGGGGAGATGAAGGGGAAACCCGCCGATGTGCTGATCGGCTCCGCCGAGGACGACTGGGCCTCAGTGATCAAGCCGCGGCTGATCGCGCACGGGGCCGACCTCGATCGCGTCCACCGCGTACGAGTGCGCGATGAGGCCGGCGACTCGCTGCTGACCCTGCCCGATGACTGCCCCCAACTCGAGCAGAAGATCAAGCAGCTGCGCGCCGAGGGACGCACCATCGGGATGCTGGTCATCGACCCGATCGGCGCTTTCCTGTCGGATGCGACCGACTCCCATCGTGACGCCTCTGTCCGGCGGGCGCTCGCTCCCCTCGCCGCGCTGGCTGAGCGGCTCGACCTGGCGGTTTTCGTCGTCGCGCACCTGACGAAGGACGAGAGCAAACGGCTGATCCAGCGCGTGAGCGGGGCGGGCGCATTCGTCAACGCTGCCCGCTCGGTGCTCGCGTTCGCCCGCGACCCCGGCGACCCTGAGGGCGAGCAGGGCAACGAGCGGGTCCTGGTCCACGTTTCAAGCAACTGGGGACGGTATGCGCCCTCGCTTGCCGCACAGATCGAATCGCGCGATGTGGAGGTCGACGACGGCTCCACCGCCGACGTCGGCTACCTGGCGATGAAGGGCGAGACGACGATCGGCGTCGAGGAACTGCAGCAGGCCCCAGACGAGAACGGCTCGGACGCCGAGGAGGCGATCGGCGCCGTGCTGGTCAATGGATCGCAGCCGAGCCGAGCCGTCAAGAAGAAGGTGGCCGACGAGCTCGACTGCTCACCGAAGACCGTCGAGAGGGCAGCGATGAAGATGCGCGATCGGGGAAACCTTGAGGTCGAAACGGGAGGTTTCCCGAAGACGACGACCTGGGCCCTCGCCAGTGGGGACAGGCAGGGAACCGCAGTTGGGACATCCCCGAACACAAAGCGTGTCCCTACTGACAGAAGGGACATTCCTAGTGGGATTCCGGCTTCCAGTGGGGACATCCGGGACTCTCTCCAAGCCGGTGTTCCTACTGCGGGCGAACCGTCACCCACCGAGGTCCAGATGCGTGCGATGGGCCTTGACCCGATCGAGGAGCGGGATCTGTGAACCGCTATCCCGCCACCCCCGCCGAGTACGAGCGGCTGTCGAAGCAACTCGTACCGCTCCGTGAAGAAATGCGTCGCCGTCGTCCGCCGCTGAGCGAGGACGAGATCGACCGGCGCATCGCTGGGATTGCCCGCCTGGTGTTCGAGGAGGTCGCCACCTGCCCGGCTTGTGAGCAGACGGTGCGCCGCTGCGACTGCCGCCGGTTGGTTCACGACCAGTTGACGCATCTCGACTGTGCAAACGAGTCCGGTCACCACCGGGAGGGGGTAAACCGATGACTAGGGCGATCAGAGCGAGTGAGCACGGCCTCGAGCCGCACTGGAAGGTCCGCGTAGTCCTGCCCGGCGCGATTCTGCATCTCGCCGCACGGACTGAACCCGTGGTGAGCTCGAATCCGCTTGACGGGGGCGCCCTCTCCGATGTCGACGCGGACTGGATCACGGATCCTGATTACGGCGACACGCTCGGCTTCATCGACTGGACGAAGGTGGCTGCGATCACTTGGCGGTATTCGCCGTGAGAGCAGCCGTCGCGACAGCGGAGCCGCAGCCGCGTCAGGCGAAGCGCGCGTGCCAGCGCTGCGCCGCCTTCCTCAGCCGCTACAACGGCGGGCTCCTCTGCGCTCCCTGTTCGCGCAGTTGGGTCCTAGCGCCCACCGGGGACGGCCGCATACGGGCGGACAGGAGGAAGCCCTGATGCGCTTCTGTCGTTGCACTCCGGCGGATCCGCAACTGGTCGAAGGCGTCTCGATCTGCGCCCACTGCGGGGACCGGGTGGCCGACCCTCTATTGCTCCTCGTCGTCAAGCAGCAACGCGAGATCCTCACGACACTCAAGCGGCTCGAGGACGACCGCGAACAGCGCCAGCCCGCGTCACGGCTGCTGGAACCAGCCGAGCTCGCAGGGCGACTGGGCAAGTCACGCGGGTGGATCTACGAACACGCCGATGAGCTGGGGGCGATCCGCATCGGCGATGGTCCCCGGCCGCGGCTTTACTTCGACCCAGAGCGGGCCCGAGGACGACTCGCCGCGCTCGCGGGCACGAACGGCGCCGCTCGCGAGTCCACCAGTCCGCCAAAGCGCAGGCGCCGACGAGAGCCCACCGGCGTCGAACTGCTCCCGGTCAAGGGGAGCTGAGAGAAAGGGCAGACTGAATGCAGCACATCAACCGTGTCGTCATCACCGGAAACCTGACCCGTGACCCCGAGCTGCGAAGCACACCGAGCGGGACCTCCGTCTGCAAACTGCGGGTTGCGGTCAACACCCGTCGCAAGACCGCCGGCGGTGAGTGGGAGGACAAGCCCAACTTCTTCGACGTGACCGTCTGGGGAGCCCGTGGCGAGGCATGCGCCGAGCACCTGACGAAGGGATTGCCCGGCGCGATCGACGGTCGGCTCGAATGGCGCGAGTGGGAGGCGCAGGAGGGAGCCAAGTGGCAAGCGGTGACGATCCTCGCCGACTCCGTGCAGTTCCTCAGCTCACGGGATCGCGAGGCGGCGTCAGCTTGACCGCTTCCGAAGCTGCGAGTAGGGTCGCCCGGACAACGCAAACGGGGCCGCGCCGCGCTAACGACCGGCCCCCGGCACAGGAGGTATTAGCTCCCATGCAACTCTCACCCTATCCCTGCTCGCGGGAGGCGATCTAGGTGGCCCGCCCCGCAACCGGTCAAGTCGTCGAGCGCGAGACGAAGCGCGGCACGAGCTACGCGATTCGCTTCCGTGCTCTCGGCGCCCGTCAGTTCCTCACCCTCGGGACTGAGGAGGAAGGCTGGACTCGCAAGCGCGCCGAGCTCGAG